>NZ_BMRN01000002.1:379812-568141 GCF_014648655.1 Streptomyces atratus | reverse complement strand
GACGCTGCCGTACCTGCCCGAAGGAGCCGATGTGTCACTGACGGAAGCTAGCCATTCCCGACGCGGGGATGAGGCGTACGACGTCCTCATTGCCCATACCTATGACTGTGCGTCGTGCCAAGCGAAGGCGCCCTGTCCCACGGCGGTCCTGTTCACGCGGGCATGGCGGGAGGCCCGCCGATGAAGACGGAATCGACGAACGTCATCACCTGCCACTGCTGGGACATGGACCCGAAGACCAAAGCACGGTGCACCCTTCCCCCGGGACACAGTGGTCCGCACTACACCCCCTACGCCCGCCAGTCGTGGGACCGCCCCGGACCCACCTGGCGCTGACTCCCGCTCGCAGCTGACGAATGCGCCGACCAGCTGCGGGCGGGGCACGCCCGTACCCGAGGCCGGCGGTGGCCGGGGTACGGGCGGGACAACTTTCACACGGAAGCGATGACTGGCATGGAGAAGACGGACCAGGTCCTCAAGCAGCGAGGCCGAGATAGAGCCAGGCCCGATTCGGCACGCCGTCGACCGCTCATCACCGCTGCGGCCGTGCTCGTGTTCGTCTATGTGGCGGTCGTGTTCGCTGCCATGCACCGCCCGATCTGACGGGGCAGAGGTATCTCGCGGGCGCCGCGGTTGGCTGTCAGTCGGGCCAGCCGACCAGCATTCATCAGAGGAACAGGTCCGGAACTGAGACTTGCCCTGGCTCCGGGCCGCCCGCACTGTAACCAGACCGCCCCGGTCGGCTGCCCCCGTTAACCGGCCGGGGCTCATTCCTGTACGAGGCGGCGAGCGGTACACCGATCGCATCGGCGGTTCGGATCAGAGTGTCGCTGCAGCGGTCAGGGGGCAAGGCGGGTGGTGCACCTGCCCACGTCCCCCGGCCGTGAGCGTTTGTCGTTAAGGCCAACAAAAAAATGGTTGATCTTGCGGGTGCGGGGTATCACCCCCCTTTTGCTTGCGCATCGGCGTTCGCGTGTCCGCCTGATTGCGCCGGATGACGCCATGACTTGGTCAAGGCGTCCCGCCCCGCACCCGGTATGGGTGCGGGGCGGCTACCGTTTAAAAACGGAAGACCCCCACCGATCTGCGCGGTGGGGTCTTCTCGCTCTGCGACCCTGGCCTCCCCGCCGGGGGCTCGCAGGTTATGGAAGGCGCGTGTCAGGCGTGTGCGGGGAGATACTCCTGCCCCTCCTGCCCCGTACCTTACGCGGTCAAGGGGCGCATCCACCCCTCTCGAACGAGTGATGAGGAGTGTTCACTTTTTGGGGATGTGGCATCCATGTGGCATCGATCATGAAAAAGGCCCTCCGGCCGATCACGGCTGGAGGGCCCGTTCAGGCTTTCACCTGCGGTTTCCTACTGTGGGCGCGGACGGTTTCGAACCGCCGACATCTGCTTTGTAAGAGCAGCGCTCTACCCCTGAGCTACGCACCCGTGGATGAGGCAACAGCGTACATGGACTACGGCCCACGGTCACAAACGGTGCCGGGTACGGCAGGGAACGAGGCGGCGGGGTGCGTGGCGCGACCCGGGTGGCCGTGGCGGCGTCCGGGGGATATCCCCACCCCTCATACGGTAGCCGTCCGGATTCTGCCGGGTGGGCCGGCATACGTACGGTGAGGCGCACACCGTCGGGACCGCCCGCGGTACGACCTGGGGGAAAGATCACCGTGGCACTCCGTACCCGCACTCTCATCGCGTCCGGTGGGGCCCTGCTGCTCGGTCTTGCCCTCACCGGCTGCGGCAGTACTGATCCGGGCGACGCGCCCGCCGAGCACAAGTCGTTCGCGCTCAGTGGGAAGACGCTGACCATCGACTCCGGTCACACGTCTCTGGAGCTCGTACCGGCCGACGTACGGAAGGTCGAGGTGACCCGTCATGTCGACGGGTGGGTGGTTCTCGGGAACGGGCCCGACCCCAAGTGGAAGATGCAGGACGACACGCTCACGCTCCAGGTGAAGTGCAGGGCGGTGATCAGCGACTGTGCCGCGCAGCACCGGGTGAAGGTGCCACGCGGGGTGGCGGTGGTCGTCAAGGGGGACAACGGGAAGGTCGTCGCGTCCGGCTTCGACACTCCCCTCACACTCCACGCCGACAACGGAAAGGTGACCGTCCGGGACTCCAGCGGGCCGCTCGAGCTGGCGAGCGACAACGGCGGCATCGTCACCGAAGGGATCTCGGCCAAGTCCGTGTCGGCCCGGTCCGACAACGGCAGGATCCGGCTGGGGTTCGTCTCCGTGCCCGATCTCGTGGACACCGAGAGCGACAACGGAGGGATCACCATCGATCTGCCGGGCGGCTCCGTGAGGTATGCGGTGGATGCCGTCGCCCACAATGGACGCGTCTCGGTGGACGCGCCGCGCAGCGACAACAGCAGCCACGTGGTGAAGGCCCGGAGCGACAACGGCCAAGTCACGGTCCGAAGCGCGAACTAACCGGCCCGTGTGTTCGTCCTTACCTGGTGGGAGAATGTACCGGGCAGGGCGAAACGGCACGGGAGAGGGATGTGACGGCGACACACGCGCGGCCGCAGGCGAGAGCGGGTGAGAGTTCCGCCGTCAGGGATGCCAGGGGTATCGGGGACGTCCTCGCGCTGATGCTGCTGCCGGTGCCGCTGCTCGCCGCCGCGTTGCCGGCCGCGTTCGCCGGTGGTGGTACGAGGCGCTGGTTCGGCGGGCGCGGGGAGAATCAGCGCGCCGATGCGCAGGCCGCGAAGGACGCAGCAGCCGCCGCCTTCTACGAGCTGGACACGGCCCAGCGCGATCTGCGGATCTCGATCGAGACGATCACCGCGGTGGACAGTTCGCCCGGTGCGCGCAAGGCCGTGGATGACTTCGCCGCTCTCGGGCGGCGGATCGACGAGGCCAGTCATACGTACATCACCGCGGTCGACGCACACGACCTGGACCGGGACGATCTGGAGCCGGCCGTCGCGGCCCGTGCCAGGGCCGAGCTGACCACGGCCAAGGACGAGCTGGTGCGGGTCAAGGGTGAGCTGGACCGGTTCGCGCAGGGGCTCGGGCCGCTGCTGGGCAACGCTGAGACGCAGCTCGCCCGGCTCGCGCCCGCTGTGGAGCGGGCCCGGCAGGCGCTTCTCGGTGCGAGCAATGCTCTCGATGCAGTGCGGGCGTCCGGACTGCGGGCGGACGACCTCGCCGCGCGGCTGGCGGCCCTCGCTCCCGAGCTGACCAAGCTCAACCAGGGCGCCGGCCGGCACGGCGTTCCGGAGACCCTGCAGCGCGCCGATCGGGTGCTGCGCGATGCCGAGGCGGTACGGGCAGAGGCGGCCCAGTTGCCCGAACGGGCCGCCGAGATCGACCACCGGCTGGTGTCGCTGCGTACTCGCGCCCAGGCGTTGACGACCCGGACGGGCTCCGTGGAGCCGGTGCTGAGCGAGCTGCGGCGGCGGTTCGCTGCAGCGTGCTGGCAGGATCTCCAGCCGGTGCCGGAGCAGGCGGCAGCCAATGTGCGCCAGGCCGAGGAGAAGCTGAAGGAAGCCGCCACGGCGCGGGACGAGCAGCGGTGGGCCGATGCGACCTCCCGGCTGAGCACGGTGCGCGCCCTGCTGAACGCCACCGACGAGGCGGTGTCCGCGGCCGGCGACCGGCTGCACAGGCTGAACGAGGTGGCCAAGGACCCGCAGCAGGAGATCCAGCGAACCCGGTTCGCGATCCGGGACGCCCAGCGCCTGGCCATGGCCGGGCGCAACACCCCCGATCCGCGTCATGCCCGTCCGCTGGACGATGCCGTGGCCCGGCTGGAGCGCGCCGTCGCCGGTCTGGAGGGGCGCCACCCCGACTACTGGCACTTTCTGACCGAGACCGATGCGGTACGGCGGACGGCGGCGCGGGTGGTCTCCGAGATCCGTGAGGAGCGCGGGGCCGGCGGGTGACGTGCAGGGCGGCGACAGCCCTCCTGACTCGTCGGGTTCCGATACGCCGGGTTCGGGTCCTTCGGCCCTTCTGATGTGCGTCGGCATCCCCGTGGACGGATCCTGGTAGTACGCGCGAAGGAGGCCGATATGGCCAGCCATGTACTGCACGCCACCGGGCGACGGACCCCGCGGCGCCGCCGTAAGGTCACCCAGCTCGACAAGCACCTTCCGCTCGATCACCGGCTGAACCGCGTCTACCGGGTCGGGGCGGGACTGATGGGGCTGGTGCTTCTCGCCTTCGGAATCCTGGGGCTGATCGACGAGATCGGCTTCTTCAACACCGGCGGTGCCACCGTCGCCGGCCTCAACACGAACGGTGCCCTCAGCGTCCTGTCCATCTGCGTCGGCCTGCTGCTGTTCATCGGGATGGTGATCGGCGGCAACTTCGCCTCGACGCTCAACATGATTCTGGGCATCGCCTTCATCCTCAGCGGATTCATCAATCTCGCGCTGCTCGGGACCGACTACAACTTCCTCGCCTTCCACATGCAGAATGTGCTGTTCAGCTTTGTGGTCGGCCTGATGCTGATGATGTTCGGAATGTACGGGCGGGTCAGCGGCGGCCTTCCGCACGACAACCCGTACTGGCGGGCCCGCCACCCCGAGGAGGCCGAGCGGGAGATGCGGACGGGCCGGAAGGCAACGCCGACGACGATGCCGGTTGTCCGCCGTCCGTAACCGGTACCACGTCTCCGTACCACCGATCGGCCGTCGTGCCTGTCTGCCCCGGGCCGGCGCCGGATAGCCTGGGGTCATGCCTCGTTACGAGTACCGCTGCCGCTCCTGCGGAGACACGTTCGAACTCAGCCGCCCGATGGCTCAGTCCTCGGACCCGGCCTCCTGCCCCGCCGGGCACGCCGACACCGTGAAGCTTCTCTCCACCGTTGCCGTGGGCGGCTCGTCGGCCAAGTCCGCGCCCGCCGCGCCGTCGGCCGGCGGCGGGGGCGGTGGCGGCTGCTGCGGCGGGGGTTGCTGCGGCTGAGAGCGGGCAACCGGAGTCGCGGCCTGCGGCTCCTACCGCTTGCGGGAGAGCGTCAGCCCGTCCGACACGGTGAGCAGCACGCTGTCCATCCGCGGATCGGCGGCCACATGGTCGTTGAATTCCTTGATCGCCGCCGCTCCGCCGGTCGCCTGCGGGTCGGTCACCCCGCCGTGGAAGAGGACGTTGTCCGTGACGACGAGACCGCCCTGCCGCATCCTGGGCACCAGTTCCTCCCAGTACGGGATGTAGTTGCCCTTGTCCGCGTCCAGATAGGCGAGGTCGATGTGCGGCTCGGCCGGCATCGCCCGCAGTGTGTCGAGCGCGGGGGCGATACGGAGTTCGATCCGGTCGGCGACGCCCGCCTTCTCCCACGCCTCCCGGCCGTATGCGGTCCACTCCTTGGAGACATCACAGGCGATCAGCCGTCCGTCGGCGGGCAGAGCCTGTGCCATCGACAGGGCGGAGAAGCCGGTGAACGTCCCGACCTCCACGATGTGCCGGGCCCCGGTCAGCCGGACGAGGAAGGCGAGCAGCGGTCCCTGTTCCTCGGCGGACTGCATACCGGCCTGGTCGGGGAGGCGTGCGTACGTGGTCTCGACGAGCTCGCGCTGCACCGCGTCCAGCGGTGGGTTGTGCGCCAGCATGTAGGCGTACAGCTCGTCCGTGATCTTGGTTTCGTTGCCCTTGCTCATCGCATGCTCCTCGTCGGTCCCACCGGGCCGGGCTCGCGCCGCCCTGTCCTCACATATTGCTACTGCTGGACGAGGGAAGCCCCGAGGAAGTGGCGCAGGATCTCCTCGCCCGCCGCCACACCGTGCTCAGCCGTCACATCGACGTGCGGGGCGCTCCAGCCGGTGTCGGCGAGTTCGCCGTGGGCCGGGCGCCAGGCTCGGTCGGCGGCGAGGAGCAGGTCGGCGTCGAGGAGGCTGTCACCGGCGGCGAGGGTGAGCGTGGCGCCGGTGCGCCGGGCGACCTCGTTCATGGCGGCGCTCTTGGTGAGCGGGCCCGGCACGGCGTAGATCTTGCGGCCCTGGAGGGAGACGGTCCAGCCGCGAGTCTCCGCCCACTCCCCCAGTTCCTTGACCCAGCCCTCGGGCAGCAGCGCGCGTTCGACGACGAGATAGGCGAAGAGGTCCTCGGCGACCCGTTCCTTGAGCAGCCAGGCGGGGTCGGCCGCCGCCAGGAGATGGGCACGGACCTCGGCGAGCGAGGCGCATTCGTCGGCGAGCCTGCGGGAGACCCGCGTCTGCCAGTCGGGGTCGGATTCGCCGTCGACGAGGAGGTGTCCCCCGTTGGCGCAGATCGCGAACCGCGGTGCGGGACCGGGGAGATGGATACGCCCGTACTGCTCGCGGGTACGGGTGGTCGTCGGGACGAAGACCGTGGTGCGGGCGAGTTCGTCGAGCAGGGTCGCGGCCGTCTCGGTCATGTAGGAGAGCGGCTTGTGGTCGTACACCTCTACGCAGAGCAGCCGGGGGGCCTCGGCGTCCGGCATGGGGAGATGGAGCGCCGCCGTCGAGTAGATCAGGGTGCGGTCGAGGTCGCTGGCGACCAGTGTCACGGGGGCGGTCGCTGTGGCCGGAGTGGCCGCGCTGGCCGGGGTGGTCACTTCGACTCCACCGCCCGGCCGTCCGCGCCCGTCGCACCCCTGGTGTACTTCGGGTGGATCAACCCGACGCAGGTGTACGGGAGTTCGTCGACCTCCTCGACCGGTACGCCCCGCTGCTCGGCGAGCAGGCGGATGTGCTCGAGGTCGGCGCCCGCGCCGCGCTTGGCGAGGATCTTCCACGGGACGCGGCGCAGGAGTACACGGGTCGTCTCGCCGACGCCCGGCTTGACCAGGTTCACATCGTGGATGCCGTACTCCTCGCTGATGCGTTCCACCGCGGCCCAGCCCTCCCAGGTGGGTGCGCGATCGGCCGCGAGCAGCTCCTTGGTCTCGGCGTCCACGGCGTCGACGACCTCGTCGAAGTGGTCGGCGACGGTGTCGAGGAAGTGGCCGGACACATCGGTGTCCGCAAGCTCCCGGTAGAACTTCGCGCCGTGGAAATCGTCGGGTCCGACCAGGTCGGAGCGGAGGACGGTCCGCGAGATCAGCCCGGACACGGTGGAGTTGAGGCAGGCGGACGGAATGAGGAAGTCCTCGCGGGTGCCGTAGGTGCGGACGCAGCCGCCCGGGTCGGCCAGGACCGCGATCTCGGAGTTGAATCCGCCGAACCCGTCGAGCGCCGCGGACAGTTCACGCGTGATCGCCCCCTTGCCGGTCCAGCCGTCGACGAAGACGACATCCGCCGGGTCGTGGTGGGCAGCCAGCCAGCGCAGGGCGTTGGCGTCGATGCCGCGGCCCCGCACGATGGAGACGGCGTAGTGCGGCAGATCGAGTCCGTGCCGGTGCCGGGCCCAGCGGCGCATGAGTACGCCGACGGGGGTGCCGGCCCTGGCGAGCGAGACCAGTACGGGGCGAGCGCCGCGCTCGGCGAGGACCGTCTCGGTGACGGTGCCGACGGCGCGGGCGACGCGTGCGGCCGACAGGTCCAGCGCCGCCTTGAACAGGCTCTGGTACTGGGCGGACGGCTGGTACTCGACGGGGAGCGACTCGGCGTAGTGCGCGCCACCGCTCTGTATCGCCTCCTCGCGCTCCTCGGTGGGCGCCTCCAGTTCGGTGTCCGAGAGGTCCTGGAGCAGCCAGCCGACTTCGTCCGGCGCGTAGGAGGAGAAGGCGGGGCCGCGGAGGGGCTCGGGCAGCATGGGGGGTTCCTGCCGTTCGGAGACGTACGAGGGGAGGCCCGAGGGGACGTACGAGGGGACGATCGCGAGCAGGACGTGGTCGGTGTGCGCGGCGAGCTGCGCCAACAGGCCGTCGGGGGCATGGAGTTCGGGGGTGTCGGCAGTGGAGTCGACGGTCACGACCACGGCGTCGAAACCGGCGCCCGCGACGTTGTACGCGTAGCGGTCACCGGGGCCGTCGGCCGGATTGTCGTGGGCCGGGAAGACCAGCCGGCTGCGTATCGCATAGCCGGGATCGTCCACGGCGAGGACGGGGGAACGCGTGGTCGTCGAGTAGCGCACCTCGGCATCGGTGTGGTCCTCCAGGGCCGCGCCCAGGCGGAGGGGGGCGTACATCAGCTCCTCGAAGCCGAGGATCAGTACGCGGCGGGCGCCACCCAGTGAAGCGGCGATACGGGCGGCCATGGCCGGGAGGACCGGTTCGAGGGCGGCCCGGTGGGCGGGGGTGAAGCCGTGCCGTCCGCCGTCGGGCACACCGACGGGCCACTGGAGGTCCACCCGGGTGCACGGTCGGCGCCCCTGCTCGACGGCCGCTCGGGAACCGGCGGAACCGGCCCCCTCATGCGCGGTGACCAGTGCCTGGCCCTTCTCCAGGACGCCCTCCGGGAGGGTGACCGTGCCCGAGCTCCTCGCCACCAGGTCGACGCGCGCGCCGATCTCCGCGGCGAACTCGGTCAGCCTTCCGTGGTCGGCCGGCGACCGCATGTCCACCAGGGCGACGACGACGTACCGGCTCCGCGGGTATCGCTCGTGGAGCGCGCGGATGGTGTTGAGCACGGTGTTGCCCGTGGAGAATTCGTCGTCCACCAGCACCAGCGGCGCGTCTGCGTATGCATCCGTGTCTGCGTCCGCCGGGCCGCACTCGCCCGCCAGCAGGTTCGGGTCCTCCGGAAGCAGCAGGTGCGAGGTGGCGTGCGAGTGCGACTCCTCGAAGCCGCCCGCCCGCTCCACGCCCTCGACGGGGCGGCGCGTCGAATGCAGGTACGGCGCCACGCCGAGCCCGTCGGCGACCGCGTGGCCGAGACCGGTGGCCGTCTCGGCGTAACCGAGCACGACCGCGCGACGCGCCTCGGCGTCACCGAGGAGTTCGCGCACCCGGCGGCCGAGCTCGAATCCGACGCCGTACACCACGGAAGGCTTCTGCGGCACGTGCTTGCCGAGCACGTTCGACACGAGCAGATGGGCCCGCTTGGGGTTGCGGCGCAGGGCGAGGCCAAGCAGGTCCCTCAGCTCCCTGTCGCCGTCGGGCTTCCCGTTGCCGACGAGCTCGACGCCCAGTCGCTCCGCCACCCAGCTACCCGACCACACCACGTTCGCCGTCTCTTTCCTTGCCGCGCGCTCGCTCATCGAGACACGCTCGTTCCACGAGGCCCGCTCGTTCCACTGGGCCCGCTCATTCCGCGAGGCCCGCGGCCAGCAGTTCCACGAAGCCGACGTCTTCCCTCGCCACGCCGAAGGCCTCGGCCCTCTGCAGGGTCCGCTCGGCCCAGGCACGGTGCGGCTTCACTTCATTCATCTTGTTCGTGTACGCGGAGCGCATGACGCCACCGCCGCCGCGTTCCGGCCGCAGGATGTCCTGTGCGTCGCTGAACTCCTCGTGACTGACCACGGACAGCGCATGCACGGGCGCGACGTGCGACGGGTGGATGCAGGTCTTGCCGAGCAGGCCGTTGGCCCGGTCGAGCTCGATCTCGCGCAGCAGGCCGTCCAGGTCGTGCTCGATCAGTGCCGTGCGCAGTTCCTCGGCCCGGCCCTCCAGGAAGGGGCTGCGGCGCAGCTGCGGCTTGAACATGCGCTCCTGGAGCCGGAAGTATTCCCACACCGGGCCGGTGATCGTGAAGCCCGTGCCGTCCGCCCGGCCCAGCACATTGACCACGTCGGCTATGACGGCGCCGACGATCTGTACGTCGTACGCAGTCATGTCGGGCGCCCTGCGGAGCCCGTAGGCCGAGCAGAAGTCGGTGACACCGAGCCGCAGTGCGAGTACCCGCTCGCGGTATTTGTTGACGGTGCGGGTGATTCCCCGGAGTGTTTCCCTGCGGGTTTCCAGATGCAGCAGCTCGGGCGATTCGAGAACGGGCATGGCGAACAGACGCTGCCCACAAGCCTTTTCGGCGTCGGTGAGCGCTTCCATGAAGGGCACGCCACGCTCTTCGGTGAACTTCGGAAGTACAAAACCGGACAACAATCGGACGCTGCGGCCGAGCCGGCTCACCAGGTCGACCATCTGGCCCGGTTCCCGGACCCGGATGAAGAGCAGGGGCACCTCGGATCCGCGCGTATCGAGGTCTGTGAACTGTCTGACCAGGTTCTCCTCGGCGCCGTCCACTTCGGAGTCATCGATCGAGTCCTCCAGGCACAGCACCATCGAGACGACACCGCGCCCGGCCTGCTTGATGACATCGTCAGCAAGTCGCGGCCTGGTGGCAGGGCTGTACAGGGTCGCTCCCAGGGCGGCCGAAAGCATGCCGGCCGGCGAGTCCGCACCGAATTCGCGCGGCTCCTGGAAGAACAGACCCTCTCTCGCAGCGGGCGCAATATGCCCGAAATGACGCATGTGATTCCCCCGAACTGCCTGAGAGACCGGACAACGTATGGCCGGTAATAGTACGTACGAACGGGTGTCAACAGTTCCCTACGTGCATGAATTCCGGGTAACTCGTCCATTTCCCGACGGGTCCACGTACTGCAGACAACGTGATTCCGACGCAACTCCGAGACATCCGGTGCACCCCCCCGCGTTGTCCGCACAGGCAGCCAGCAGGCAGGATGACGGGCATGACGCACGCGATGGTGAAAGGCTCGAACGTCCCTCTGGGCGCCATGGCCGTACGGGCCGTGCTGTGCTGGACCCCGGGCACCGGGGTCCCGGATGTGGACGCCTCGGCACTGCTGCTCGGAGCCGGTGGCCGCGTGCGCTCGGACGAGGACTTCGTCTTCTACAACCAGCCCCGCCACCCCTCCGGCCTGGTGCGACGGCTGCCGAAGCGCAGTGTCCCCGAAGGGCTCACGGACAGCATCGAGGCCGACCTCAACGCACTCGACCCCTCGGTCGATCAGGTGGTCATCGCCGCATCCTCCGACGGAGCCGCATTCGCTCAGGTGCGCGATCTGCGCATCCTGCTGTTCGACGCGGCATCGGCGGGCGGGGACCCGCTCGCCGTCTTCGATGTGCGGCCGGAGACCGGCGAGGAGACGGCGATCATCTGCGGCGAGCTCTACCGGCGCGGCGATGGCTGGAAATTCCGGGCCGTGGGACAGGGCTATCCGACCGGTCTGGTCGGTCTGGCGACCGCCTTCGGCATCTCGGTCGACGAGGCGGAGGCCGCGGCGGAGCCCGACCCGGCCCTCTCGCCGGTAACAGTTCCCTCGCCCGTAGCAGCGCCCGCTTTCCCGCCGCCCGCTTTCCCGCCCGCGCCGGCCCCCGGCCCCGACTCGCAGGCCACCGTCCAGCACCAGCAGCCCGCCTATGGCTACCCGCAGCCCGCGGTGGCCCAGCCGGCTCCGCAGCCCGCTCCCCAGCCCGCATACGGGTATCCGCAGCCTGCCGCCGCCCCGCCCGCCTACAGCTACCCGCAGCCTGCCGCGGCTGCGGCGCCGGCCCCCGACCCGAATTTCGTGCTGCCACCGCAGGGGCCGCAGTTCGTACGGTCCTGAGACGGCCGCGGGACGGCCGTGGAACGCGGCCCCGGAACGGCCCCTGAGGCGCCCCCGAACCGCGTGCGGCCCGTCCGGCGTCGGCTCAGGTCCGGGACTTGTAGCCCCGTCCCCACTGCAGGCCCCAGCCATACAGCCGGTCCAGCTCCGACTGGAATCCGTACACGAACTTCACCTCGCGCCGCACGATCAGCTCGTCCTTGATGTTCTCCACCGTGAACACGGCGCAGGAGCGGGCCTGCGGGGCTCGCTCGTCGAGTTCGATCTCGATCCGCGGGCCGTTGCCCGGGTAGAGCGTCACCTTGGCGTGCGTACGGTCGAAGGCAGGCGTCTGGTCGTAGATGTAGACGAAGAACAGCAGCCGCTTGATCTGGTCGCGCTGGTCGAGATTGACATAGACGGTCTCGCCCGACGGCGCTCCGAAGCGGTCGTCCCCGCTGAGCCGGATGTACGGCGGCACGTTCAGGTCGCCGATGAGGTTGCCCAGGGGCTGGACCACGCCCTTGGTGCCGTCCTTCAGCTCGTACATGCAGCCCAGGTCCAGGTCGACATTGACCACGCCCTGGGTGTGCGCCTGGACCACATCGGGCTGGAAGAGCTTCATGGGGCGCAGCAGCCGGCCGCTCTGCCGCGACCTGCCCTCGATGTCGGACGTACGCATCCGCCAGGAGAGGTTGACCCGCAGATTGCCGGTCAGCGCACCCTGCTTGGTCAGCGAGACCGTGGCGTGCCGCCTGGAGAGCACGATGGAGTTGGTCGACGCGTTGCCCGACTCGAACTGCGCCTCCCGCCTCGGCCACAGGCTGTCCCAGAACGCCATCCCCAACCCCCATACGTATCGGTGGTACACCGGCCCCGCACACATCACTGCGGGGCGGCCGCCGGGCCGGGTCCGGGTTTTCCCGGAGAACCGTCGCCGTACGGACCGCCCCGCTGAGAGCGTTCCTCAATCCCTACCGGGTCACACCCCGGACGGGACTTCCGCCTTGGAACCGGCGTCGTCGCCGCCTTCGGCTTCCAGCGCCTTGTTGCGCCGGACCGAGGACCAGAAGGACCAGGCGATCAGCACGACGCCGGTCAGGCCGGTGATGAGCTCGTTGATCTGGTACTGGATGGTGACGAGCAGGAGCACGGCCAGCGCACCGATCGCGTAGTGGGCGCCGTGCTCCAGGTAGACGTAGTCGTCGAGCGTTCCCTGGCGGACCAGGTAGACCGTGAGCGAACGGACGTACATGGCGCCGATGCCGAGGCCGAGGGCCATCAGCACGATCTCGTTGGTGACGGCGAAGGCACCGATGACACCGTCGAACGAGAAGGACGCGTCGAGCACTTCCAGGTAGAGGAACATGAAGAACGCGGCCTTACCGGCGAGCACGACGGAGGAGACCTTCTTGCCGCTCCGCTTGGCCTCTTCCTCGGCCTCGTGCTCGCGCTCTTCCTCCTCCTCCAGCTTGTTCTCGAAGAAGCCGGAGAGACCGCCGACGATGAGGTACGTGATCAGACCGGCGACACCGGAGAGCAGAACCGTCTCCGCCTTGTCCGCGTGACCGCCGCCGTGCTGGTGCGCGTTGGTCGCGACGGTCATGGCCGAGATCAGCAGCACGATCAGCGCGATGCAGACCGACAGCATGTCGACCTTGCCGAGCTTGGCGAGCGGGCGCTCGATCCAGCGCAGCCACTGGATGTCACGGTCCTCGAAAATGAAGTCGAGGAAGATCATCAGCAGGAACATGCCACCGAACGCGGCGATCGCCGGGTGGGCGTCGGTGACGAGTTCCTGGTAGCGCTCGGGCTGATTGAAGGAAAGGTCGACCGCTTCGATCGGACCGATCTTGGCGGTGATGGCCACGATCACGACGGGGAACACCAGCCGCATACCGAAGACCGCGATGAGCACACCGATCGTGAGGAAGATCTTCTGCCAGAAGGCATTCATC
This sequence comes from Streptomyces atratus, assembly GCF_014648655.1. Classification (GTDB taxonomy): domain Bacteria; phylum Actinomycetota; class Actinomycetes; order Streptomycetales; family Streptomycetaceae; genus Streptomyces; species Streptomyces atratus. The sequence continues at coordinate 554,844 of NZ_BMRN01000002.1, read as the reverse complement.
TTCTTCAGGATTCCGGCGTTGACCACCGCATTGTCGAAGGACAGCGAGATCTCCAGGACGGAAAGAATCGCAACCACTCCGAAGGCTTCCCACCCCCCGTAGATCACCGCTGCGACCAGGCCGAGCGCGGTAACCGCGAACGACCAGCCGAAGGTTTTCAGAAGCACTGGCTACCCCATCGTGTATGTAACGGGTCTCCCCCGGGTGTGTGCGGGGCTCCCCCGCGCTGTGCGCGGCTTTACGAAACGTTGACCCCGAAGTCTAGAGCGATGCCGCGCAGCCCCGACGCGTACCCCTGTCCCACTGCACGGAACTTCCACTCGCCGTTGTACCGATAGAGCTCGCCGAAGATCATCGCGGTTTCCGTCGAGGCGTCCTCGCTGAGGTCGTAACGCGCGAGTTCCTGACCGTCCGCCTGGTTCACCACGCGGATGAACGCATTGCTGACCTGGCCGAAGGTCTGCCCGCGATTGTCCGCCTCATGGATCGAGACCGGAAAAATGATCTTGTCGCAGTGCGCCGGCACCTGAGTGAGATTCACGATGACCGACTCGTCGTCGCCCTCGCCCTCACCCGTGAGGTTGTCGCCGGTGTGCTCCACGGAGCCGTCGGGGCTCGTGAGGTTGTTGTAGAACACGAACCATTCGTCGCCGAGCACCCGGCCCGACTGGCACAGCAGCGCGCTGGCGTCGAGATCGAAGTCGGCGCCCGTGGTGGATCGTGCGTCCCAGCCGAGCCCGACCAGCACCTGGGTGAGGTTGGGTGCGGCCTTGGAGAGGGAGACATTGCCTCCCTTGGCGAGCGTGACGCCCATGGTGTGTCCTCCCCGAGTCGATGAACCGTCTGTGGAGCCGTTGAACTGTTCAGCAGCCGGAGTTGAGCTGCTGAACGGGCTGTTCAGCGCGTCCGGCGCCGCACGGGGTGCGGCGCCGGACGGGGTACGTGCCGGCGTGGCCCGGGCTGCGCCCCGGCGGCCCGGCCCGGCCCGGTCGCGTCTTGTCAGACGTTGACGCCGAAGTCCTGCGCGATGCCGCGCAGCCCCGAGGCGTAACCCTGACCGATGGCGCGGAACTTCCACTCCGCCCCATTGCGGTACAGCTCGCCGAAGACCATGGCGGTCTCCGTCGAGGCGTCCTCGCTCAGGTCGTAACGCGCCAGCTCGCTGTTGTCGGCCTGGTTGACCACGCGGATGTACGCGTTGCGCACCTGGCCGAAGCTCTGCTGGCGGGCCTCGGCCTCGTAGATCGAGACCGGGAAGACGATCTTGTCGACATCGGCCGGAACTCCGGCCAGGTTCACCTTGATGACCTCGTCGTCGCCCTCGCCCTCACCGGTGAGGTTGTCACCGGTGTGCTCGACGGATCCGTCGGGGCTCTTGAGGTTGTTGAAGAAGACGAAGTTGCCGTCGCTGCCGACCTTGCCCTCGGTGTTCGTCAGCAGGGCGCTGGCGTCGAGGTCGAAGTCACCACCGGTGGTGGTACGGGCATCCCAGCCCAGACCGACGATGACCGCGGTCAGGTTGGGCGCGGCCTTGGTCAGCGAGACGTTGCCGCCCTTGCTGAGGCTGACTCCCACGAGTCCTCCCATTGGTTTCCTTGGGGGCCGGCGGGCGCCGGCGCCTCCACGTTGCGTTGGCATCCGATCAACGAGTGGATCCTAGTGACCGGTTCCCGGCCAAAGCAGGCTTTTGGCCGGGCCGCCCGCAGATCCTCCGCTCCCGGATCAGAGCGTGTCGAGCGCCTTGATGTAGTCGTTGAGGTCGCGCGCGTCGGGCAGACCGTTGACGACGGTCCAGCGCACCACGCCCTCCTTGTCGATGATGAAGGTGCCGCGCACCGCGCAGCCCTTCTCCTCGTCGAAGACGCCGTATGCCCGCGAGGTCTCGCCGTGCGGCCAGAAGTCCGAGACCAGCGGGTACTCGAGACCTTCCTGCTCGGCGAAGACACGCAGGGTGTGGATGGAGTCGTTGGAGACGGCGAGCAGCTGCGTGTCGTCGTTCTCGAACTTCGGCAGCTCGTCGCGGAGCGCGCAGAGCTCACCCGTGCAGACGCCGGTGAAGGCGAACGGGTAGAACAGCAGCACGACATTCTTCTCGCCACGGAAGTCGGAGAGCTTCACGGTCCGGCCGTGGTTGTCCTTCAGCTCGAAATCCGGGGCCTGGGTGCCGACCTCGATCGCCATGAAACGCGTCCCTTCACTACGTTCACCGGGCTGGGCTGTCCGGGTGGCTCCCACCCTACGCAGAGCCCGCAGCGGGCCACGCAGCGCCCGCACGGGGGCACCCTGCGCCCCAGCCGTACGAAGAAGGCGCCCGGAGCCGTACGAAGAAGACCCCCGGCGGTTCATGCCGTCGGGGGTCTTCAGGGCGAGTGCGTGGCGAATGCGGTTCAGCGCTTGGCTTTGGCCGCCTTCGGTGTCACCAGACGGCTTCCCGTCCAGTCCTTGCCTGCATTGATGCTCTTGGTCTGGGAGAGACCGGCAGTCTGTGCAGCCTCGTTGATGTCGCTCGGTTCGACGTATCCATCACGGCCGGTCTTCGGCGTCATCAGCCAGACCGCGCCGCCGTCCTCGATCAGACCAATGGCATCCACCAGCGCGTCCGTAAGGTCGCCGTCCTCGTCGCGGAACCACAGCAGGACGACGTCTGCGACGTCGTCGTAGTCCTCATCGACGAGATCCTGGCCGGTAGTGGCCTCAATGCCCTCACGGAGCTCCTGCTCGACGTCGTCGTCGTAGCCGATCTCCTGGACCACCTGTCCGGGCTCGAACCCCAGGCGTGCTGCCGGGTTGGTCCGTTCCTCCGCGTGGTCCGCGGTCGCGCTCACGGGTTGCCTCCTGATCATGTTCGGAAAATGCTTCAGCCACGCGCGTGCGCGGGGCATTGGCCGTAGTCCACACGGGAGCGGCGGATCGCGCAAGTACCCAGCGTGCGAGACCGCCTAAACGGTGACGTTCCCTGCCACGTCGCCGCACTGTCGGCAGGTCCCCTGCGGGGGCCGTCGCTACCGTCACACCCTTTACGTCCTTCCACAGCTTATGCCGTTTCGGTCCGCCATTCGGAGTCGAACATCCTTTGGGAACGCTTGGACGGGTTGGGCGTATGGTTGCGGTTTGGACCAGCCCATCCCCGCGCTACGGACGCGATGTCTCGCAACACGGCGGTTACCCCTCGGTAGAGATGACGTTTGCGCCCCTGCGGTACACGATGGTGATGGCGTACATGCATACATCCCGGGGGCATGTGCTCCCGTAACCCAGGCCCCGTAGAGCAGCACCTAATAGCGAAGGAACAGCGTGGCTTCCGGATCCGATCGCAACCCGATCATCATTGGCGGCCTGCCGAGCCAGGTCCCGGACTTCGATCCCGAAGAGACCCAGGAATGGCTCGACTCGCTCGACGCCGCAGTCGACGAGCGAGGCCGTGAGCGGGCCCGTTATCTGATGCTCCGGCTCATCGAGCGTGCGCGCGAGAAGCGCGTCGCCGTGCCGGAGATGCGCAGCACGGACTACGTGAACACGATCGCCACGAAGGACGAGCCGTTCTTCCCCGGCGACGAGGAGATCGAGCGCAAGATCCTCAACGCGACCCGCTGGAACGCGGCCGTGATGGTGTCGCGCGCCCAGCGTCCGGGGATCGGTGTCGGCGGCCACATCGCCACCTTCGCCTCCTCCGCCTCGCTGTACGACGTGGGCTTCAACCACTTCTTCCGGGGCAAGGACGACGGTCTGGGCGGTGACCAGATCTTCTTCCAGGGGCACGCGTCCCCGGGTATCTACGCCCGCGCCTTCCTGCTCGACCGGCTGAGCGAGGCGCAGCTCGACGCCTTCCGTCAGGAGAAGTCGAAGGCGCCGAACGGCCTGTCCAGCTACCCGCACCCGCGGCTGATGCCGGACTTCTGGGAGTTCCCGACCGTCTCGATGGGCCTCGGCCCGCTCGGCGCGATCTACCAGGCCCGGATGAACCGCTACATGGAGGCGCGCGGCATCGCCGACACCTCCCAGTCGCATGTGTGGGCGTATCTGGGCGACGGCGAGATGGACGAGCCCGAGTCGCTCGGCCAGCTCTCCATCGCCGCCCGTGAGGGCCTGGACAACCTCACCTTCGTGGTCAACTGCAACCTGCAGCGCCTCGACGGTCCGGTGCGCGGCAACGGCAAGATCATCCAGGAGCTGGAGTCGCAGTTCCGCGGCGCCGGATGGAATGTCATCAAGCTGGTCTGGGACCGTTCCTGGGACCCGCTGCTCGCGCAGGACCGCACGGGCATCCTGGTCAACAAGCTGAACACCACGCCGGACGGCCAGTTCCAGACGTACGCCACCGAGTCCGGCGCGTACATCCGTGAGCACTTCTTCGGGGACGACCCGCGGCTGCGCGACATGGTCAAGGACATGACCGACGACCAGATCCTGCACCTGGGCCGCGGCGGTCACGACCACAAGAAGGTCTACGCGGCCTATGCGGCGGCCAAGGCCCACAAGGGCCAGCCGACGGTGATCCTGGCGCAGACGGTCAAGGGCTGGACGCTGGGGCCGAACTTCGAGGGCCGCAACGCGACCCACCAGATGAAGAAGCTCACGGTCGAGGACCTCAAGAGGTTCCGCGACCGGCTGCACATCCCGATCACGGACAAGCAGCTGGACGAGGGCTACCCGCCCTACTACCACCCGGGCCGCGACTCGGAGGAGATCCAGTACATGCACGACCGCCGCAAGGGTCTGGGCGGTTACGTCCCGACCCGTGTGGTGCGCGCGAAGCCGCTGGTTCTCCCCGAGGACAAGACGTACGCGACCGCGAAGAAGGGTTCGGGCCAGCAGTCGATCGCCACGACCATGGCGTTCGTCCGCATCCTGAAGGACCTCATGCGGGACAAGGAGATCGGCAGGCGTTTCGTGCTGATCGCGCCCGACGAGTACCGCACCTTCGGCATGGACGCGTTCTTCCCGAGCGCGAAGATCTACAACCCGCTGGGTCAGCAGTACGAGGCGGTGGACCGCGATCTGCTGCTCGCGTACAAGGAGTCGCCGACCGGTCAGATGCTGCACGACGGCATCTCCGAGGCCGGCTGCACGGCGTCGCTGATCGCCGCGGGTTCGGCGTACGCCACCCACGGCGAGCCGCTGATCCCGGTGTACGTCTTCTACTCGATGTTCGGTTTCCAGCGCACCGGCGACCAGTTCTGGCAGATGGCCGACCAGCTCGCGCGCGGCTTCGTGCTGGGTGCGACCGCCGGTCGTACGACGCTGACCGGTGAGGGTCTCCAGCACGCGGACGGCCACTCGCAGCTGCTCGCCTCGACCAACCCGGGCTGTGTCGCGTACGACCCGGCCTTCAGCTACGAGATCGCGCACATCGTCAAGGACGGTCTGCGCCGGATGTACGGCGGGACCCCCGACGAGAACGAGGACGTCTTCTACTACCTCACCGTCTACAACGAGCCGATCCAGCACCCGGCCGAGCCGGAGAACGTGGATGTCGAAGGCATCCTCAAGGGCGTGTACCGCTACAAGAGCGCCGAGCGGGGCGAGATCCCGGCCCAGATCATGGCGTCCGGTGTGGCGGTCCCGTGGGCGGTGGAGGCGCAGCGGATCCTCGCCGACGAGTGGAACGTGCGGGCGGACGTCTGGTCGGCGACCTCCTGGAACGAGCTGCGCCGCGAGGCCGTGGACGTGGAGCGGTACAACCTGCTGCACCCCGAGGAGGAGCAGCGCGTCCCGTACGTCACGCGGAAGCTCTCCGGCTCCGAGGGCCCGTTCGTGGCGGTCTCGGACTGGATGCGTTCCGTACCGGACCAGATCGCGCGCTGGGTACCCGGTGCGTACCAGTCGCTGGGGGCGGACGGCTTCGGCTTCGCCGACACCCGTGGTGCGGCCCGCCGGTTCTTCCACATCGACGCGCAGTCGATCGTCCTCGCGGTGCTCACCGAGCTCGCGAAGGAGGGCCGGATCGACCGTTCGCTGCTGAAGACGGCGATCGACCGGTACGAGCTGCTGGATGTGACCGCGGCCGCCCCGGGTGCGGCCGGCGGCGACGCGTAGGCACGACGAACCGCGGATGAAGGGCGGCGGGACCTCCTGGTCCCGCCGCCCTTCGGCGTGTCCGGTCAGTTCTCCCAGACCTTGAATGCCCTGACCTGGTACGGGGACCGGGGCACCCAGGTGCCGCCGCCCGGATAGGTCTCGAACTCACCCGTCTCGGCGCACTCCGCCGACTGGTACGTGGTGACGGGCCGGCCCGTGCGGTTGGCGAGCGACTGGACCTCGCTGCCCGCCGGCAGCGGGACACAGCTCTCGATGTCGATCGTGGACAGCTCGTGGATCTGCCGGGCGCCGGTGAAGTCCGGCTTCTCCCAGAGACAGAGCTGACCGCTTCCGCAGGCCCCGGGCCGGGCGGGTGCGGAGTGGGCCGCGGCCTGCGGAATCAAGGCGGTGGCGGCCAGGGCGGCGGCAAGAACGGTCGTACGCATGGAAATCGACCCCCGTGGTGGTGCGAATCAGTTGCACGCACCCTGACCTGCGGGGCGACGCCCGGGGAAGGGGTTGCGGGTCGCACCACCCTGATAGGCGACAGCCCCGCCGGAACGGTCCGACGGGGCTGTTGTACGCACTGTGTTGACGCCTCGGGGCATCGCGACGAGCGATCAGATGTGACCCGCGCCCGCGCCCGCCTCGGCATTCGCACCGCGCTTGGTGAGCGTGGCGACCAGCGCGGCGACCACCGCGACGATGCCGGCCACCGTGAACGCCGTGCTCATGCCCGACACGAACGTGTCATGGGCGACACCCGCGATCTGCGCCGCGACCTCCGGCGGAGTGTTGCCGTCCACCGGCGGTACACCGACCTCGACGGCCGAGGAAGCGGCATCCAGCTGCTCCGGCGTAAGGGGCGGAAGCTTCGCGGCCGTCCAGTTGTCGGCCAGCTTCGAGTCGACCTGGGAGGCCATGACCGCGCCCAGCACCGCCGTGCCGAGGCTGCCACCGACCTGCATGGCGGCCTGCTGGAGGCCGCCCGCGACACCGGAGAGCTCCATCGGCGCGTTGCCGACGATGACCTCGGTGGCACCGACCATCACCGGGGCGAGGCCGAGGCCGAGCAGACCGAACCAGATCGACATGGTCAGGGTGCTGGTGCCGATCTCCAGCTGGGACATGCCGAACATGGCGACCGCCGTGCACACCATGCCGCCGACCAGCGGAACCCGCGGGCCGAACTTGGTGATCATGGCGCCCGCGAGCGGCGAGGCGACGATCATCATTCCGGTCAGCGGCAGCAGGTGCAGACCGCTGTCGACGGGGCTCAGACCGTGCACGTTCTGGAGGTAGAAGGTGACGAAGAACAGCCCGCCCATGAAGGCGAAGGCCATCAGCACCATCAGGACCGCACCCGCGGACAGCGGCACGGACCGGAACATCGCCAGCGGGATCAGCGGCTCCCTGACGTTCTTCTGGGAGAAGGCGAAGACCACGAACAGGGCCACGGCGGCGCCCAGGAAGCCGAGCGTCTTGTAGTCGCCCCAGCCCCACTCGGCGCCCTTGATGAGCGCCCAGATCAGGCAGAACATCGCCTGTGACAGCAGCACGATGCCGCCGATGTCGAAGGAACGCGGCGCGTTCTCGGCACGGTGGTCCCTGAGGATCACCAGGCCCAGCACAAGCGCGATCACACCGACCGGCACATTGATGAAGAAGACCGACTGCCAGTTGACGTGCTCGACGAGCACACCGCCGAGGATCGGGCCGCCCGCGGTGGAGGCGCCGATCACCATGCCCCAGATGCCGATCGCCATGTTCAGCTTCTCGGCCGGGAAGGTGGCGCGCAGCAGGCCGAGCGCGGCGGGCATCAGCAGGGCGCCGAAGAGGCCCTGGAGCACCCGGAACGCGATCACCAGTGCGACGCTGCTGGAGAAGCCGATGGCCCCCGATGCCGCGGCGAAGCCGACGACACCTATGAGGAAGGTCTGGCGGTGGCCGAACCGGTCACCGAGCTTGCCCGCAGTGATCAGAGAGACCGCGAGGGCAAGCATGTAGCCGTTGGTGATCCACTGGACGTCGGCGAGCGAGGCGCCCAGGTCCTGCTGGATGGCGGGGTTGGCGATCGCGACGATCGTGCCGTCGAGCGCGACCATCATCACGCCGATGGCCACGGAGAAGAGCGTCAGCCAGGGGTGGCCGCGCAGCCCCTTGGCAGGTGCGGGCACGGCGGTGTCCTGCGGCTCCCGCGACGCCTTTTCGACGGTGGTCTGACTAGTCATGCCCGGGAGATTAGTGTCAGCCGCTGACAGTTGACAAACCATTTCACATGCCGGTAACTGTCACGTAGCTCACACGCAAGCTGAGCTGGACAAAGCAGGTGAAAGAGGACCACTTCAGTGACCGATGAGCAGCAGGCCGTGTATCCGACCGGACTGCGCGAACGGAAGAAGCGACGCACCCGGGACGCCCTGTTGCACGCCGCCCTCGATCTTTTCACCGGACAGGGGTACGAGGAGACCACCGTCGACGAGATCGTCGACGCCGTCGAGGTCTCCCAGCGCACCTTCTTCCGCTACTTCGCCAGCAAGGAGGAGGCCGCCTTCGCCATCCAGGAGATGGTGGAGTCGCACTTCCTCTCGGAGCTGCGCCGGCGTCCCGCCTCGGAAGCCCCGTTCGAGGCAATGCGCAGCGCGGTCCTCTGCGCCTGGAACAGCATCGGTGAGGCGATCGAGGCGATCATCACGGTCGAACTCCATATGCGCACGTACCGGATGATCGAGTCGACGCCGTCGCTGCTCGCCGCCCACCTGCGGCGCAGCGTGGATCTGGAGAACCAGGTCGCGCTGCTGATCGCCGAGCGCGAGGGGCTCGACGTGCGGACGGACCCCCGGCCGAGGGTCGCCGTGGCCGCGTTCTCCGGGGTGATGCGGGTGACCGGGCAGCTCTGGGGGCACGGGCGGGACACCAGCATGGACTCGTTGCGCGCCCTGACCGAGGTGTACCTGGACCAGCTCGGACCGGCACTGGCCGGAAACTGGCGGGCGGGGGCCGGCGCCGGGCCCGGGTAGCGACATGGAAACTCCGTCCGATGTGCCGCACGCCTCACTGCCGCGGCATGACCGACTTCACAACCGCCGTGCCCCGGTGGCCATATGCGACGCTCCGGGGGCATTCCGCGCGCCCGAGTGTGCGCGCCGCACCAACACAGCGTGAAATGAACCGCCTTGAATTCCCGACAGCCGGGTGATGTGTGTCACCCTCTTCACGGCTGCCGTCGCGCGTCTCCTAATGTGGGCCGGAGTGACTTCCTTCGACTCCTCCCCCACGCTCACCGCATGGCGCGCACTGCTCGCCGTCGCGGTTGTGTTCGTGATGCTGGCGACCACTGGCTGGACCGCCGTACGTCACCCACACTCCGACGAGCCACGCACCGTCGCACTCGCCTCCTGGGCGCGGGGCCACGTGGCGGGTCGTGCACTGCCGGACGCCGACGCACCACCGCGCCGTCTGGCGCAGTTCTTCGCCACGCTCACGGCCGCTCAGCGCACCCGTCTCGCCGACAAGTACCCCTTGGTCGTGGGCAATCTGAACGGCGCCCCGGTCACCCTGCGCTACCACGCAAACCGGCTGGCCCTGGCGCAGGCGCGGAAGGTCGAGCGGCAGCGCATGCACGACGCCAGGCTCTCCCCCGACGGCCGCGCCGAGGCGCTCCGCCGGATGAACCGCTTCCGGTCGATGCTCGCCGAGGGGCGGCACATCCTCGCCTTCGACCCGTCCGGAAAGGGCCGAGCCGCAGAGGTGTTCGGTGATCTCGACCGGGCCGACCGGGTCTCGGTGATCGTGCCCGGGGTCGACACCAACCTGCTGACGCTGGAGCGGTCCGCCCCCATGGTGAATGCCGCGCCGGTCGGCATGGCGAAGTCGCTGTACGCGGCGGAGCGCGCCGCGCGCCCCGGCACCCGTACCGCCGTCATCGCCTGGGCCGACTACACCACGCCCGCCGGAATCGGTATGGACGCGGCCATAGGGAACCTCGCCCAGCGCGGGGCGGTGCGGCTGAACGCGCTGCTGGGCGCGCTGCCCGGGGACGCCCCCATCTCGCTGTTCTGCCACAGCTACGGCTCGGTGCTGTGCGGTGTCGCCGCGCATGAACTGCCCTCCAGGGTCGCCGACATCGCGGTCGCGGGCAGCCCCGGCATGCGGGTGGAGAACGCGGGGCAGCTGCGCACCGGGGCCAGGGTGTGGGCGATGCGGGACCACGACGACTGGATCGAGGACGTACCGAACCTGGAACTGGGCGGTCTCGGGCACGGTGCCGATCCGGTCGACCCGGGCTTCGGCGCACGCATCGTCTCGGCGGGCGGTGCGGTCGGGCACAGCGGCTATTTCGAGCCGGGCACCGAGAGCCTCAGCAACTTCGCCTCCATCGGTGTGGGCGCCTACAGCTCGGTCAGTTGTGCGAACTCCGACAGTGCCTGCCACGACGGAGTCACCGGCAGCCAGGGAATCTGACGAACACGGCGAGCCATGGGCGGCCGCAAATCGGGACTTACGCCGAAGGGGGACGTGCGGGCAAGTGCCGCATACGATGAGGCACATGGGTGATGTGCTGGCCGGAATTCATGCCACCTGGGAGTTCGACACCGACTCCGTGCTCATCCGCTTCGAACGGGGAATACGCACACCGAAGCTCTTCCAGAGCCTGCGTGAGCGCCGCGTCCCGCACGCGGCGCTGTCATCGGTGACGCTGACCCCGGGCAAGCGGGGCACGGTGGTCCTGCACGCGGTACCGAGACCCGGTGCCGACCCGTTGCTGGAGGCTGCGGCCGGGCAACTGAAGGACGGCTGCGATCCGTACCGGCTGGTACTCCCCGCCGAGCGCGAGACGCTCGCCGAGTACTACGCGGACGAACTGCGCGCCCTGCTCGGTCCCGACGCCGCGGAGCCCGCCGACCGGTTCCTGGTCGCGGCCCCCGAGGCGCCGATGCAGTTCAAGGCGTACGACGGCCGGGCCGGCTTCGACGGCGACCGGGTCTCCTTCCGGTGGTTCTGGACGGGCGCCTCCACGGCGAAGTGGAAGGCCGGCGACCAGACGTTCCCGGTGACGGAGCTGAGCGGCGTCGAGTGGCGCTCGCCGGAGGCCTTCGACGGCTATCTGCGGCTGGTGCCGAGAGGCCAGGAATATGCGGCTCCGGGACCGGGCCCGGGTACCGGCCTCGGCACGGGTACGGAGCCGGTCACGAGGCTCGGTTCCGGCACGGTGCAGAACGCACAGCCGATGGTCCCCCGCCCCGCCCGGGCCGACCAGGACCCGGCCGCCGTGGTCTTCGGCCTCGGCTACGGCCCGGTGCACGAGTCGCTGCCGTTCGCCGCGGCCGTACTGGAATCCGTACGCAGGAAGCATCCGGCCCCCGCCGCGCCGGCCGCCGTACCGGCAGGCGTGGGGCGGCGCGATCCCGCGGACATCGCGGAGCGGATCCGGCACCTCGGGGAACTGCACCGGGCGGGCCTGGTGACGGACGACGAGTTCAGTGCGAAGAAGGCCCAGTTGCTCGCCGAGTTGTAGGGGTGCGGTGCCGGGCTCGTCCTGGCGCCGGCCGCCGCGCAGAGCGGTGCGGCGATCCTGCTGCGGGACCGGATCGGCGGGTTCCTGCGCAGGCCGCTGGTGTGGGCACCGGTCGTCGTCATCAACCTGTCCGCGATGACGATCCTGTGCCGGCACCAGACGGCGATGCTGGCCGCGGCGGTCCCGGCGTCGTTCGCCGGTGCGGTGCCGGGGCTGACGACCGGGCCCGACACGGTCGGCTGGATCCTGGCGCGCGTCGCGTGGATGCCGGTGTTCGCGGGGCTGCTGATACTGATCGCGCGGTACGCACGGCGGTTCGAGGCCCCGTGGCAGGCCGGTACGCGTGCGGCGAATGTCCGCAGGGCGGCGGCGGGCCTGCCGGCGACGGGGTTCGCGGTGTACGCACTGGGGCCGGCGTAGGGGAAAACCCAGCCCGCCCGGCAAAACCCGGCCCGCCCGGCGATTGAGCGCATCTTTCAAGCCCGTCCGGCGCTTGAGGACACAACGATCGCCGGGCGCCCCAGCCCGCCGGAGACGACTACTCGCGCGCGGCGGACGTCGAGCTCATGTCCGGGTACCGGTCCCCCGCCACCTGCCCCGCGATCGGCTCCAGCAGTGCCAGCTCCTGCGCCGTCAGCGTGAGCCGGGTCGCTGCCACGTTCTCCAGCAGCCGGCTGCTCTTGCGGGTGCCCGGGATCGGCACCACGGTCAGACCGTGCACCTGGGCCCGCTGCTGCACCCAGGCGAGCGCCACCTGCGCGGCCGACGCACCGTGCGCCGCCGCGATCTTGTGGACGGGCTCCAGCAGGGCGGCGTTGGTCTTCGCGTTGTCGCCCGTGAAGCGGGGCTGGTACTTGCGGAAGTCGCCGTCCGACAGGTCCTTGGCCGCGTCCGTGAACGCCCCGGTCAGAAAACCCCGGCCGAGCGGCGAGTACGGCACGAAGGTCACACCGAGCTCGACCGCGGCGGGCACGGCACTGCGCTCGACGTCCCGGCTGAAGAGCGACCACTCGGACTGCAGGGCGGCGATCGGGTGCACGGCGTACGCCTCGCGCAGCTCCGCGCCGGTCACCTCGCTCAGCCCGAGCTGCTTGACCTTGCCCTGCTGCACCAGCTCGGCCATCGCGCCGACGGACTCGGCCAGCGGGACAGCCGGGTCGCGGCGGTGCATGTAGTACAGGTCGATGACATCGGTGTTCAGTCGGCGCAGGCTGTCCTCGACGGCCTGGCGGATGTACGCGGGGTCGTTGCGCACGCCGCGGTACTGCGGGTCGTCGGTCCGCTCTATGGCGAACTTCGTGGCGAGGGTGATCTCGCTCCGGTGCGCCCCGACGAACGGCGCCAGGAACTCCTCGTTGGCGCCGCGACCGTACACATCTGCGGTGTCGAAGAGGGTGACACCGGCCGCCAGCGCCGTCTCCAGCGTCTCGCGCGCGGCGGACTCATCTGTGTCCCCGTAGAACTCGCTCATGCCCATGCAGCCGAGTCCCTGCACGCCGACCTGCGGGCCGCCGATGCCGAGCTCCACGGTGGTGATCTTGTTGTCAGTCATCAGGCACAAGGCCTTTCCGGCGCCCGTCGGGCACTCGCATAGAAGTCGATCTTGTGGTCGAGGACGGCGAGGGTGTCCTGGAGCTCCGCGATCCGCGTCCTCACGTCGCGGCGGGTCGCCTCCAGCAGCTCCTGCCGTTCCTCGAAGGTGTGCTCGCCCTCGCGCAACAGCTCCGCGTACCGGACCATGTCGGCGACCGGCATCCCGGTCAGCCGCAGCTTGCCTACGAAGGCCAGCCAGTCCAGGTCACGGTTGGTGAAGCGGCGCTGACCGGTGTGCGAACGGTCGACGTGCGGCATCAGCCCGATCCGCTCGTACCAGCGCAGGGTGTGCGCGGTGAGCCCGGTGACGGCGGCGACCTCGCTGATGGTGTAGCGGTCCTGGCCCTCGGGGCGCGGATGCGCCCTGGGCGCCGATGCGCATGCGTCCGTCTTTGCGGAAGTGCTCTCCATCACCGTCATGACCTCCACGCTAGAACCTTGGAGTGCACTCGAAGCAAGCGTAAACAGGGACGGGTTTCGGCGGCGGCCGGGCCACCCCCTCCGAGCCGTGCAGGACGGGCCTTTAGGCTCATACGTATGCAGAGCCTGGCGATGATCGACAACTGGCCCGTCCCCACCGCGGCGGCTGCCGTCGTACGAGCGGACGGCACCGTCGTCGGTGCGCACGGCCCGACCGCGCACCGCTTCCCGCTCGCCTCCGTCACCAAGCCGCTCGCGGCCTACGCGGCGCTCGTGGCGTACGAGGAGGGCGCGGTCGAGCTCGACGAGCCGGCCGGGCCCGAGGGCTCCACCGTCCGGCACCTGCTCGCGCACACCAGCGGGCTCGCCTTCGACGAGCACCGGGTGACGGCCGCTCCGGGCACCCGGCGGCTCTACTCCAACGCGGGCTTCGAGGTCCTCGGCGACCACATCGCCAAGGCCACCGACATCCCGTTCCCGGAGTATGTGCGCCAGGCGGTGCTGGAACCGCTCGGGATGACCTCGACCACGGTGGACGGCTCGCCCGCCAAGGACGGCATATCGACCGTCGACGATCTGGCGCGGTTCGCGGCAGAGGTGCAGGCGCCACGACTGCTCGACCCGCGCACGGTGCTGGCCGCGCAGACCGTCGTACACCCCGGCCTGAAGGGCGTGCTGCCCGGCTACGGCCACCAGAACCCCAACGACTGGGGGCTCGGCTTCGAGATCCGGGACCACAAGTCGCCGCACTGGACGGGCAGTTCCTCGTCGCCCGCGACCTTCGGCCACTTCGGCCAGTCGGGGACCTTCCTCTGGATCGACCCGGTGGCGGGCGCGGCCTGCGTCGCGCTCACGGACCGGGCCTTCGGCCCGTGGGCCGTGGAGGCGTGGCCGCCGTTCACGGACGCGGTGCTCGCGGAGCTGCGCTCCGGCCTCTGAAAGACCTCACCCGTCGGCCGCTTTCGTGGCCAGACACTCGAACCACACCGTCTTGCCACGGCCGTCGCGGCGCGGTTCCGCGCCCCAGCGGTCGGTGACGGCGTCGACGAGGACCAACCCTCTCCCGCCCTCGTCGAGTGCATCGCCCATGACCGCGCGGGGCAGTTCCGGGCAGCCGTCCGCGACCTCGACCCGCACGCCCCCTGCCGGGAGCAGGAAGATGAGCGTCTGGCAGCGGCGGCCGGGGACGTGCCGCACAACATTGGCGATCAGCTCGGTGAGCGCCAACTCGGCCGCGTCGGCGATGTCGAGGAGCCCCCAGACGGTGAGGTAAAGGCGCAGGATGCGGCGCAGATGCCGGGCCGAGTGCTCGCCCATCGCGAAGTCGGCGCGGTAGGTCGCCTCCAGCAGATCGTCGGCCTGCGGATCAATTACGTGATTCATGTCACCAGAGTGCAGCGACACGATTACGCTCGGCTACGTACCGAACTGAACGCCGTGAGGCGTTGAACGCCGGAGGTGCCCCGCCGTGCCCAACGTCCAGACACTCGACCCCAGTGCTTCCCCGTTGGACTACTACGGCTGGGAGCTGCGCCGCCAGAGAGAGGCCAACAACCTCAAACAGGGCCAGCTCGGCGACATCATCTTCTGCACCGGCTCCCTGATCGGCCAGATCGAGACGACGAAGAAGATCCCCACCCGCGACTTCTCCGAGCGGGTGGACGCGGCACTCGGCACGGGCGGTGTGTTCTCGCGCCTCGTCGGCCTGGTCCTGCGCAGCCAGCTGCCGACCTGGTTCCAGCCGTACGCGGACATGGAGGCCCGCGCGGCATACATCTCCACGTACCAGGCGCAGTTGGTGTACGGGCTGTTGCAGACGGAGGAGTATGCGCGGGCGGTACTGGCCACCGGTATGCCGGACGACCTCGAAAACCTGCTGGCGGCCCGGATCGAGCGTCAGCGGATCCTGGAGCGGGAACGGCCGCCGCTCGCCTGGGCCGTTCTCGACGAGGCCGTGCTGCACCGGCCGATCGGGGGCCGCGAGGTCATGCGGAAGCAACTCCAGCGGTTGTTGGACGTCGCCGACCACCGCTGGATGCAGATCCAGGTGCTGCCCTTCGCGGCCGGTGAACACGCCAGCCTCGCCGGATCGTTCACCACCATGCGCTTCGACGACGACCCCGACATCGTCTACACGGAGGACGTCATCTCCGGCCATATGACGGCCAGCCCCGACACGGTCAGGGAGGCCGCGCTCCGTTACGCTCGCTTGCAGGCCGCCGCCCTCTCCGTCGAGGATTCAGCGGCTCTGATCACCCGCGTGATGGAGGAGCGTTATGGAGACCGGTCCCGAGCTGAAGAACGCGCGGTGGCGTAAGTCCAGTTACAGCGGAAACACCGGCGGCGAATGCGTCGAGTGCACCGTCACCGGCGGCGCGGCCTGGCGCAAGTCCAGCTACAGCGGCACCAACGGCGGCGACTGCGTCGAGGTGGCCGACGGCCTCCCCTGCGCCGTACCCGTGCGCGACAGCAAGAACCCGGACGGGCCCGTCCTCGTCGTCGGGGCCGACGCCTGGCAGAGCTTCGTGGACGGGCTCGTCTGACGTCGCAGCGAAAGTCCGTACGGCCCAGGGGGCTCGGGACGACCGACTGTCGTCCCGAGCCCCTCCGTCATGACCGGGGGCCGGTCAAGGGTCAGATGAGCGGTTCGATCATGTGGGTCCGGCGCTGGGACCGCGTGGCCGCGTTCCCCGACCAGGCCGTCCGGTTCGGGTCGAGGCCCACGCCGCCCGCGAGACCGAGACGAGCGACCACGGCGTTGTGCTCGACGCAGGCCACCTTCATCGGATCGATGAACTCATTCTCCAAATCCGCCTGAGTGACAGCCGCCCCGGCGCTGACCTTCGCCTCGATGAAGTCGTAGACATGCTCCAACTGTTCGGAGCGGGGCGTGATGGCACCGTCCTCGGTGAAGTTGAGGTCCGGTCCGCTGCTGCCCGGGTCGTCGTTCCTGGACTGCGGTTCAGGGCCGAGAGCGAAATTGGCCGGAACATTCTTCAGCGCCTTGGAGACGGAGGCGAGCTGGTCGCTGTTCGTCGTGAACGCCGTCGGGGCGACCGGCGCCAGAGCCGTCACGACCTCGGTCAGCTGGGTCGGGGTGAGGAGCCCGGCGAATTTTTCGAGCAGCGACTTGGGCACGATGTGGTGCAAGGTGTGCACGAGTGCGTTGCCCGGGTTGGCGGTTTTCTCCGCGGCCAGGGCGTTCTTTGTCGGATTGTTCTTCCAGTCGCCGGCACGCTGGACCGGCGTCTTTGCGGTCGAGGACACGGCCGGTCCGGGGGCCTCCCGGTCGCCGGGGACCCCGGTCCGCACCGGTGCGGACATGACCCGGCGGGCGTTCTGCTCCGCAGCCCGCTCGTAGGTGTCCGAAGGGTCGGAAATCCTCAGGCCCGCGCCGTTGTCGGTGCCGGAGACGGCGCCCTGCCGTTGCTGGATGACGTGGGTCAGTTCGTGGGCGAGGGTGTGTTTGTCGCCTCCGCCGGGGCCGACGACGACATGGTGGCCGGAGGTGTAGGCGCGGGCGCCGACCTCGGCGGCCGAAGCACGGGCGGCGCTGCCGTCGTGAATGCGTACGTCGGAGAAGTCGGCGCCGAGGCGGGCCTCCATCTCCTCCCGGAGCACGGCGTCCATGGGTTTGCCGCCGGTACGCAGGACCTCGTGGACGGCGGAACGCTGCACCTGGGGCTGCCCGGCCTGCCCGTGCCCGCAGCCCGCATCGTGCAGCTGCTCCTCGGGCTGCGCCCAGGGGTGCCCGGCCTGCCGGAGCATCTGGACGACGGCGGCATTGCCGATGCTGCCCTGGAGGGCGAGCGGCGCCTGTGCGGGGAACTCGCTCTCGTCCGGACTCTCCTCCGGTGTACGCGCGCGAGCGGATGTACGCGCGCGAGCGGAACCGCGGGTGCCGCTGCCGAGGATGCGGTCGGATTCACGTGCGTGCATCAGAAGCCTTCCGGAGGGGGCACGGTGGAGACCCCTCCATGACTACGCGGCCCACGCCGGTGCGGGCCAGGTACACGAGGGCAGAATCGGCCGACTCGCCGGACAGACAGCCATGGCCGACGCGACCGCTCAACACATCCTGCGCGGGATGGAGCCCGGCGGCCCAGGAACCGCTACCCTCCTCGGCCATGGCCGACATAGTCCGCGCTGCCGCCGCCGACGTCCCCGCGCTCGCCTCCGTACTCGCGAGTGCCTACGCCGAGGACCCCGTCTGGTCCTGGCTGATGCCGCGCGACCGGGACCGGCGGCTGCGGCTGCTGTTCACCGCACATCTGACGCAGCAGGTCCCGGCGGGCCGGGTGTGGACCGATCCGGACCGCACGGTGGCGGCCGTATGGGCGGAGCCCGGGAAGTGGAAGCTGCCGGTGACGTACCTGCTGCGCAACGCGGGTCCGCTCCTGCGTGCGGGCCGTGCCCAACTCCCGCGCACCGCCGAGCGGTTGTTCACCATGGAGCACCGCCACCCGGCCGGTCCCGAGCACTGGTACGTGGAGTACATCGGCACCCGGGCGGACGCGCGCGGCACGGGGCGCGGGGCGCGGGTGCTCGGCGGGCTGCTGGAGCGGGCGGACGCGGACGGGCGGCCGGTGTTCCTGGAGTCGAGCAACCGCCGCAATCTGACCTTCTACCAGCGGCACGGCTTCACTGTGCAGGAGGAGATGACGTTCCGGGCAGGACCGCCGATGTGGTCGATGTGGCGCCGGGACGGGGACCGGTAGCCCTTCGCCGTCGAGGGGTGGTGGTGGCACAGCCACCACCACCGCCACGACGAACGCTTCCCGGCACTCTCCGGGCGTTCCGGCCGGGAAGGTTCACCACAGGCCCGCTGACCATACGGCGGTTCGGGATTTCCGGACGAGCACCGCGGCCCGTACCGGACGTCTCGCCCGCAGCTACGCGATCACTGACTGAAACGGCCGCGTCGGCCGCGCCGACATCCCCGCGTGGGCCCTCGTGTCACTTTCGCCAGAACAGGTGGTGCGTCACGCCGCTCGGGCTGGGCACGATCTCGAGGTGGTATCGGTCGAGCAACTCATCGGGTGAATCCCAGAGTCGTACTCCGGATCCGAGCTTCACCGGCGAGACCGCCACATGCAGGGTGTCGACGAGGCCCGCGTCGAGGAACTGCCGGATGGTGGTCGCTCCGCCGCCGAGTCGGACGTCCTTGCCCTGCGCCGCTTCCCGCGCCTGTTGGAGGACCGTGGCCGGATCCCCGTCGACGAAGTGGAACGTGGTGTCGGACAGTGTGTACGAAGGACGTGTGTGGTGGGTCATGACGAACACCGGGGTGCGGAACGGGGGCTCGTCACCCCACCAGCCGAGCCACTCATGGTCGTGCCAGGGCCCTCGCTGGGGCCCGAACTTGTTGCGGCCCATGATCTCGGCGCCGATGTTGCGTGCGTAGTCCCGCGTGAAGTAGTCGTCGAGGCCCAGGCTCCCCCCGGGGTCGGTGCGCATGGGCCAGCTCGCCGTGGCGCCGGCCCAGGCGAACAGCCTCTCGGGATCGACGTGGCCGAACGGCCTCTCGAAACTCTGGTCCTCACCGGCCCCGATTCCGTCACTTGAGACGTTGAAGTTCTGGACTCTCAGTAGCTGAGCCACGCGTTCCTCCTGTGTTGTCGATGACGGTGGTGAGACTCTCCGGGCCGGGAAAACTCATCGCTGCGTCCGTTTCCGGCCAGGGGCGGTGGTGTTTCAGGCCGACAGCTCCCAGATCAGCACCTCGGCCGCCCCGGCCGCCACCAGTTCCAGCCCTTCCTCGCCGGTGATCCGCGCCGAGTCGCCCGGCTCCAGCTCCTCGCCCTCCTCGTCGCCGAGCCGCACGCCCCCGGCCACCACATGGACGTAGACCCGCGCCGCGTCCGGCACCGCCGTGCGCTCCTCGGGAGCCAGTCTGCGTACGTGCAGCACCGCACCGGCCGCAGGGAGGGCGTACGGAGTGGAGTCGGCGATGCCGGGAACGATCGTGTACGAGGGTTCGCCGCCCGGTTCGAGCGGCGCCAGCCACATCTGAACGAACGTCAGCGGGCCGTCCCCGTCGTTGCGCTCGACGTGACGTACCCCGCCCGCCGCGCTGAGGTGCTGGAGATCCCCGGCCCGTACGACCGTGGCGTGACCGGTCGAATCGCGGTGGGTCAGCTCGCCCTCGACGACCCAGGTGACGATCTCCGTGTGGCTGTGGGGGTGTTCGTCGAAGCCCGCGCCGGGCGCCAGCCGTTCCGAGTTGCACGCCAGGATCGCGCCGAAGCGCAGATTGTCCGGGTCGTAGAAGCTGCCGAAGGAGAAGGCGTGCCGGGACAGGATGCCGGCGGCCCGGTCCCCGCCCAGGAAGCGGTCTTCGGAGCGGTGTACGGAAATCACCCGCCCACGGTAGCCCTGCCGGGGCACGCCCGGACTCCCCGGCCGCTACCCGGCAGTACGACCCGCGGCCGCCCCGGCCCTCCGTGCACGTGCTCCGATAAGGCAGTCTTGTGTCCGTGCCCCGACCCGATCCTGAGCAGCCCGCTGCGAACGCCGCCCACCTGCATGCCGCGACCCTGAAACGGCTGGAGCAGTCCTCCGGCCGGCTGGCCGCCAATGCGATCGCCCGCATGGACGAGTCGCTGCCGTGGTATCGGGCGATGCCACCGGAGAACCGGTCCTGGATCGGCCTGGTGGCCCAGGCCGGGATCGCGGCGTTCACCGAGTGGTTCCGGCATCCGGAGACCCCGCAGGCCATCTCCACCGATGTGTTCGGTACGGCTCCGCGCGAGCTGACCCGGGCGATCACCCTGCGGCAGACCGTCGAGATGGTGCGTACGACGATCGAGGTCATGGAGGCCGCGATCGAGGAGGTAGCCGCGCCCGGCGACGAGTCGGTGCTGCGGGAGGCGCTGCTCGTCTACGCGCGGGAGATCGCCTTCGCGACCGCCCAGGTGTACGCGCAGGCCGCCGAGGCCCGCGGGGCCTGGGACGCCCGGCTGGAATCGCTCGTGGTGAACGCGGTGCTGTCCGGCGAGGCCGACGAGGGCGCCGTGTCACGCGCCGCGGCGCTCGGCTGGAACTCCCCCGAGCACGTGTGCGTGCTGCTCGGTACGGCCCCGGACGGCGACAGCGAACTGACGGTGGAGGCGATCCGGCGGGCCGCCCGGCACGCGAAGCTCCAGGTCCTGACCGGGGTGCTCGGCAACCGGCTGGTCGTCATCGCGGGTGGCAGCGACAATCCGCTGCAAGTCGCGAAGGCGCTGATCGGCCCGTACGCCGCAGGTCCGGTCGTCGCCGGGCCCGTGGTGCCCGACCTGCTGGCGGCCACCCGGTCCGCGCAGGCGGCGGCCGCCGGGCTCAGGGCGTGCAGTGCCTGGCAGGACGCCCCGCGACCGGTGCTGGCCGACGATCTGCTGCCGGAGCGCGCGATGGCGGGCGACCCTGCCGCACGGGACCAATTGGTGGAGGAGATCTACAGACCGCTGGAAGAAGCGGGTTCTGCGCTCCTGGAGACGCTGAGTGTGTATCTGGAGCAGGCGAGCAGCCTGGAAGGTGCGGCCAGGATGCTCTTCGTCCACCCCAACACCGTGCGCTACCGGCTCCGACGTGTGACTGACGTCACCGGATGGTCGCCTTCCGATGTCCGCTCGGCGTTCACTCTGCGAATCGCCCTGATCCTCGGGCGCTTGGCCGCCAGAGATCCGCAGTCCTAGACTTTTGTCGGACATCAACAATTCCCCATACGGTTCTTCGTCCCTGTCCCCACGGGTGTTCCGGACCGTTCACAAGAGAGAGTGTGAGGGTGCTCGTACTCGTCGCTCCCGGCCAAGGCGCTCAGACGCCCGGCTTCCTGACCCCCTGGCTCGAACTCCCCGGTGCCGCCGACCGCATCGCGGCCTGGTCCGACGCCATCGGGCTCGACCTCGCCCACTACGGCACCGAGGCCGACGCCGAGGCGATCCGTGACACCGCGGTGGCACAGCCGCTGCTGGTCGCCGCCGGTCTGCTGTCCGCCGCCGCGCTCGACGCGTCGCCCGACGTCGTCGCAGGTCACAGCGTGGGTGAGATCACCGCAGCCGCCCTCGCCGGAGTCATCGGCGACGAGGCCGCACTCCGTCTCGTACGCACCCGTGGGCTCGCCATGGCCGACGCCGCGGCGATCACCGAGACCGGCATGGCGGCGCTGCTCGGCGGCGATCCCGAGGTGACGGTCCCTCACCTGGAGAAGCTCGGACTGACCCCGGCCAACGTCAACGGTGGCGGCCAGATCGTCGCCGCAGGCACCGCCGCGCAGATCGCCGCGCTGACCGAGGACAAGCCCGAGGGCGTACGTCGCGTGGTACCCCTCAAGGTCGCCGGTGCCTTCCACACGCACCACATGGCGCCCGCTGTCGACCGGCTGCGCGAGGCCGCCCTGAAGCTGAAGATCGCCGATCCGGTCGTGACATATGTCTCGAACGCCGACGGGAAGCCCGTGGCCATCGGCGACGAGGTCATCTCGCGGCTGGTCGGCCAGGTGGCCAACCCGGTCCGCTGGGACCTGTGCATGGAGACCTTCAAGGAGATGGGCGTCACGGCTCTGATCGAGGCGTGCCCCGGCGGCACCCTGACGGGTCTCGCCAAGCGCGCGATGCCCGGTGTGCAGACCCTCGCGCTCAAGACCCCCGACGACCTCGACGCGGCCCGCGCGCTCATCTCCGAGCACGTGGGCGCCTAAGGAGCCCGAGAGCATGTCGAAGATCAAGCCCAGTCAGGGCGCCGCGTACGCGCGCATCATGGGTGTCGGCGGCTACCGTCCGACCCGTGTCGTGCCCAACGAGGTGATCCTCGAGACGATCGACTCGTCCGACGAGTGGATCCGCTCGCGCTCCGGCATCGCCACCCGCCACTGGGCCTCCGAGGAGGAGACCGTGGCCGCGATGTCCGTGGAGGCGTCAGGGAAAGCCATCGCCGATGCCGGGATCACACCCGATCAGATCGGCGCCGTGATCGTCTCCACCGTCTCGCACTTCAAGCAGACCCCGGCCATCGCGACCGAGATCGCCCACAAGATCGGCGCGGGCAAGCCCGCCGCGTTCGACATCTCGGCCGGCTGCGCGGGCTTCGGCTACGGACTGACCCTCGCCAAGGGCATGATCGTCGAGGGTTCGGCGGAGTACGTTCTCGTCATCGGCGTGGAGCGGCTCAGCGACCTCACCGACAAGGAGGACCGCGCGACGGCCTTCCTCTTCGGCGACGGCGCCGGCGCGGTCGTCGTCGGCCCCTCCAAGGTGCCGGCCATAGGCCCCACCGTCTGGGGCTCCGAGGGCGACAAGTCCGAGACGATCAAGCAGACCGTGGCGTGGGACGAGTTCCACGCCGAGCGCCCGGAGAAGTTCCCGGCCATCACGCAGGAGGGCCAGGCGGTCTTCCGCTGGGCCGTCTTCGAGATGGCGAAGGTCGCCCAGCAGGCGCTGGACGCGGCCGGGATCGCCCCGGGAGACCTGGACGTCTTCATTCCGCACCAGGCCAACATGCGGATCATCGACTCGATGGTGAAGACCCTGAAGCTGCCGGAGAACGTCACGGTCGCCCGTGACGTGGAGACCACCGGCAACACCTCCGCCGCCTCGATTCCGCTCGCTATGGAGCGGCTCCTGGCGACCGGTCAGGCGAAGAGCGGCGACACCGCGCTCGTCATCGGCTTCGGGGCGGGTCTCGTCTACGCCGCGACGGTCGTTACCCTCCCCTAGGCACACCAGGCCTTTTTCGGCCCGGACGCCAGAACCCTGCAGATAAACATCGAAGGAGCGCCAACATGGCCGCCACTCAGGAAGAGATCGTCAAGGGTCTCGCCGAGATCGTCAACGAGATCGCCGGCATCCCGGTCGAGGACGTCCAGCTGGACAAGTCCTTCACCGACGACCTGGACGTCGACTCGCTGTCCATGGTCGAGGTCGTCGTCGCCGCCGAGGAGCGCTTCGACGTCAAGATCCCCGACGAGGACGTCAAGAACCTCAAGACCGTCGGCGACGCTGCCGACTACATCCTCAAGCACCAGGCCTGATCAGGCCGGCTCTGTGTCGCCACCCGGCGGTGGCGCCGCTGATTCACGACCCTCTACACGTGGAGAAGATTTTCCAGTGAACTCGACCAATCGCACCGTGGTCGTCACCGGTATCGGCGCAACCACTCCGCTGGGTGGCGACTCGGCGTCGACCTGGGAAGGTCTGATGGCCGGTCGTTCCGGCGTCAAGCCTCTCGAGGGCGAACGTTTCGCCGAACTGCCCGTCCGGATCGCCGCCCTCGCGGCCGTCGACCCGGGCGACGTCCTGCCCCGCCCGCTCGCCCGCAAGCTGGACCGCTCGGCGCAGTTCGCGCTGATCGCGGCCCGCGAGGCATGGGCGGACGCCGGCTTCACCGGTAAGGCCGGTGAGGACGACACGATCCAGCCCGAGCGGCTGGGCACGGTCATCGCCTCCGGCATCGGCGGCGTGATCACCCTGCTCGACCAGTACGACGTGCTCAAGGAGAAGGGCGTACGCCGCGTCTCCCCGCACACCGTGCCCATGCTCATGCCCAACGGCCCGGCCGCCAACGTCGGCCTGGAGGTCAACGCCCAGGCCGGTGTGCACACTCCGGTCTCCGCCTGCGCCTCGGGCGCGGAGGCGATCGGGTACGCCGTCGAAATGATCCGCACCGGCCGTGCCGATGTGGTTCTCGCCGGTGGCACCGAGGCGGCGATCCACCCGCTGCCGATCGCCGCGTTCGCCAACATGATGGCGATGTCCAAGAACAACGACGAGCCCCAGAAGGCGTCGCGTCCGTACGACACGGGCCGTGACGGCTTCGTCCTCGGCGAGGGTGCCGGGGTCGTCGTCCTGGAGTCCGCGGAGCACGCCGCCGCGCGCGGCGCCAAGGTCTACTGCGAGGTGCTGGGCCAGGGTCTGTCCGCTGACGCCCACCACATCGCGCAGCCCGAGCCGACCGGTCGTGGCATCGCCGCCGCGATGCAGAACCTGCTGGACCAGACGGACCTCAAGCCGTCCGAGGTCGTGCACCTCAACGCGCACGCCACGTCGACGCCGCAGGGCGATGTCGCGGAGCTGAAGGCTCTGCGCCAGGTCCTGGGCGACGACCTCGACCATGTCGCGATCTCCGCGACGAAGTCGATGACCGGTCACCTCCTCGGTGGCGCGGGCGGCATCGAGACCGTTGCCACGGTCCTGGCGCTGCACCACCGGATGGCTCCGCCGACGATCAACGTGGAGAACCTCGACGAGGCCGTGGAGGCGGACATCGTGCGCGATGAGCCCCGTCCGTTGCCCGAGGGGTCGATCGCCGCGATCAACAACTCGTTCGGGTTCGGGGGTCACAACGTGGTCCTGGCGTTCCGCAGCGTCTGACCTGCGGTCCGCGGCCCCCGGTACACCGAAACCCGTCTCCCCAGCTGGGGAGACGGGTTTCGTCCGTTGCACGGGGCGTCTCGGGGCTTCGCCCCCGGACCCCCGTTCCTCAATCGCCGGAGGGGCTGAAGTTGCGCCCTCACACCACCTGGTGCAGCCACCGCACCGGCGCGCCCTCTCCCGCGTGGCGGAAGGACTCCAACTCGTCGTCCCACGGCTTACCGAGGAGCTTGGCGATCTCGGCCTCCAGGTCGGTCTCGCCCCGCACCGACCGCGCCAGTGCGGCCCGCAACCGGTCCTCGGGCACCAGAATGTCGCCGTGCATGCCGGTGACGGCGTGGAAAATGCCCAGTTCGGGCGTGGAGCTGTAGCGCTCGCCCTCCGACGTGGGGCTCGGCTCAGCCGTCACCTCGAAGCGCAGCAGATCCCAGCCGCGCAGCGCGGAGGCCAGTTTCGACGCCGT
This sequence comes from Streptomyces atratus, assembly GCF_014648655.1. Classification (GTDB taxonomy): domain Bacteria; phylum Actinomycetota; class Actinomycetes; order Streptomycetales; family Streptomycetaceae; genus Streptomyces; species Streptomyces atratus. The sequence goes on along the minus strand of NZ_BMRN01000002.1, from coordinate 529,484 downwards.
GCCGGGCCTGGCCTGCCAGGAGAACTCGGACCGCCAGGTACCGGGCGCGGCCGGCTGTCTGATCCAGTCCAGCTGGACCCGCACACCGAGGACACCCGCCACCGCCCATTCGACATGGGGGCAGAGCGCGCGCGGTGCGGAGTGAACGTACAGAACTCCACGTGTCGTCACCGGGACCTCCAGTGTGGGACGAAGTTCGCCTTTCCCAGCGGCCTTGCGCCCGTACCGTCTCTTCTCGGCCGGTTCCCGAGGTTGTCATCAGTAAACAGCATCGGGGTGAATCTCCTGAAAAGGGACAGTATGTGACGTGATGTGATTTACAGAAAACCACCCGAATGGAGCCGGGTGAGGGGAAGCGCCGCTGGTTCGACGAGGAAAAGCTACCGCGCGGCGGCGTCCGAGGTGTGACGTACCGTCGGTCCTGGGCCCATCATTCGCTCAGCTTTCACCCTGCAGGGCGGCCGGGCCTTCCGACCGGTGCCACGAGGGGTTGCCGGGGGCATAACCGAGGGGAGCCAAGGGATGCAGGATCGTTCCGCCCGCCACCGTTCGCGTACCGTGGCCGCCGTCCTGACGGCCGTCTCGTTGCTCGGCACGGCCGCTCTGGCCGGCTGCGACACCGGCCGGGACGAGACGACGAAGGGGGCGGCGGCCGAAAAGCGGCGGCCGCCCGCCAAGCCGGGCCCCCTCTGGGACCGCAGACCCGGGTCGGTGGCCGCCGTCGGTGACTCCATCACCCGCGGTTTCGACGCCTGTTCGGTGCTGGCGGACTGCCCGAAGGTGTCCTGGGCGACCGGCACGGACAGCGAGGTGCGCAGCCTCGCCGTGCGGCTGCTGGGTGAGTCGGGGGCCGCCGAGCGCAGCTGGAACCATGCCGAGACGGGGGCCAGGATCGCGCAGTTGCCGGAGCAGATGGCGCTGGCCGCGAAGGAGAAGCCGGATCTGGTGACGGTGATGATCGGCGCCAATGACGCCTGCCGCGACTCGGCGCGGCTCATGACTCCGGTGGCGGATTTCCGGGCGTCGTTCGAGGCTTCGATGCGTCAGTTGCGCGCCGGGGCGCCCAAGGCGCAGGTGTATGTGTCGAGCGTGCCGGATCTCAAGCGGCTCTGGTCGACGGGGCGCGGCAACGCGCTGGGCAAGCAGATCTGGAAGCTGGGGATCTGTCAGTCGATGCTGGGTGACGCGGACGACATGGGCGCGCACGCCACGGCCCGGCGCAGCTCGGTGCAGGAACGGGTCGTGGCGTACAACGACGTGCTGCGGAAGGTCTGCGCGAAGGACCGGCGCTGCCGTTACGACGGCGGGGCGGTTTTCGACTACCGGTTCACCGGCAAGCAGCTCAGCCAGTGGGACTGGTTCCATCCGGGGCGGAACGGGCAGGCGCGGCTGGCGGAGATCGCGTACCGCAATGTCACCTCGGCCCGGCCCCCGGCGTAGAGTTTGTGATCATGGACACAGGTTCGGGCACGGCGCTGCGTACGGAAGAGTTCGGCACCCTCGCGGACGGCACCGTGGTGCACCGCTGGACGCTGGAGCGCGACGGTACGCGGGTGCGTGTCCTGACGTACGGCGGCATCGTGCAGTCGGTCGAGGTGCCCGGCCGGGACGGGGAGCGGGCGGGTGTGGCGCTCGGGCTGCCGGATCTCGCCGGTTACGAGACGTATTCGGGTCCGTATTTCGGCGCGCTGGTCGGGCGGTACGCGAACCGGATCGGTGGTGCCTGTTTCGAACTGGACGGGCGGACGCACCGGGTGACGCGCAATGAGGGGCGCAACCATGTGCACGGCGGGGCCAGGGGCTTCGACAAGCGCGTGTGGCAGGCGCGGGAGGTGGCGGACGGTGTCCGGCTCTCCCTGGTCTCCGAGGACGGCGAGGAGGGCTTCCCGGGGCGTCTGACGGTGTCGGCGACGTACACCCTGGACGAGGGCGGGGCGCTGCGGATCGCGTACCGGGCGACGACGGACGCCCCGACGGTGCTGAACCTGACGAATCACACGTACTGGAATCTCGCGGGCGGCGACAGTGGCAGCGCGCTCGGGCAGGTGCTGCGGATCGCGGCCGGGCAGATCACTCCGGCGGACGCCGAGTCGCTCCCGACGGGCGAGTTCCTGCCGGTGGACGGGACCCGGTTCGACTTCCGTGAGCCGAAGCCGGTCGGCGCGGGCTACGACCACAACTTCGTGCTGGACGGTGCCGGCCCGGGCCCGGCGGCCGAGCTGTACGACGCGGTGTCGGGGCGCGTCCTGACCGTCACCACGACGGAGCCCGGGATGCAGCTGTACACGGCGGACCACTTCGACGGGCGGCCGTTCGGGCCCTGTGCCGGGATCGCGCTGGAGACCCAGCACTTCCCGGACTCCCCGAACCGGCCCGAGTTCCCGAGCACGGTGCTGCGGCCGGGCGAGGAGTACGTCTCGACGACGGTGTACGGATTCGCGGTGCGCCGAGGTGCGCCGGCGGCATGAACCGGCATGAGGAGAGCCCCGGAGCGGGGTCAGGTACCGCGCCGGGGCTCTCCCGTACCCGGGGCCGCTACTCCTTGATGTCCACGGCCGCCGTCAGACGTACGTCACCGAGCGAGCGTGCCGCCTGCACCTCGTACGTGCCGGGGACGAGGGTCCAGTCGTACGCCGTCTCGTCCCAGATCTCGTACGCGCGCCGCTCCAGCGGAATCACCGCCTCGGCGCTCTCGCCGGGGGCCGCCTCGATCCGTGCGAAGCCGGCCAGCCAGCGGACCGGGCGTTCGGCGGTGTCCTCCCGGGGCGCCAGGTAGAGCTGGACGGTCTCGGCTCCGGGCCGGATGCCGGTGTTGCGGAGGCGGACGGTGGCGGTGTCGGGACCGGCCACCAGGCTCTCGTACTCCCAGGTGGTGTAGCCGAGTCCGTGGCCGAAGGGGTAGGCGGGCGTGGTGCCGGCCTTCTCCCAGGCCCGGTAGCCGACGAAGACGCCCTCCTCGTAGTGGAGTTCGCCGCCCGTGGGGGTGGTGGAGGAGACCGGGACGTCGGCGAGCGCGACCGGCCAGGTGGTGGGGAGGCGGCCGCCCGGCTCCTCGGCGCCGAGCAGGACATCGGCAAGGGCGTGACCGGCCTCCTGGCCGGGGAACCAGCCGAGCAGGACCGCGGCGACCTCGTCGCGCCACGGAAGCTCCACCGGGGAGCCGGAGTTGACGATCACGACGGTGTTCGGGTTGGCGGCGGCGACGGCCCTGACGAGGTCGTTCTGGTGGCCGGGGAGCTTCAGGTCGGTGCGGTCGAAGCCTTCGGACTCGACGCGTTCGGTGGTGCCGACGACGACGATCGCGGTGTCCGCGGCGCGGGCCGACTCGACGGCCTCGGCGATCAGCTCCTGGGGGTCGCGGCGCGGGCCGAGGTGGCAGAAGGAGAACGAGACGCCGGGGATCGGTGCGTCGTCGCCCAGGGTGTCGGGGATCTGCCGCAGGGAGACCTCGACGGGTTCGCCCGCGGTGAGGGCGATCCGGCCGCGCTCCAGCGGGTTGCCGAAGAACGCCTCGCCGGGATCGGCGGAACCGGTGACCCGGTGGACCTCGTCGTACAGGGTCTCGCCGGCGACGGTGAGGCTGAGCGCTCCGGTGCCGCGGGTGCCGAAGACGTGCTCGCCGCCGTCGCGCGGGACGAAGGTGCCGGTGATCTCGACGCTGTGCAGCGTCTCGCGGGTCACACCCTCGGGGAAGTCGCTGCCGATCCACTGGACGGTGCCGCTGTGCAGCGGGGCGGAGCCGATGACGGTGCCGGAGGCGTCGTAACAGACGGCCCTGAGCTCGAAGCCCTTCTCGGCGGGAACGAGTTCGTCGTTCGGGTCGGCGCCGACGCGGTAGTCGAGGACGTCCTCCGGGAGGGCGGCGACGAGGCCGTCCAGCGGCGAGACGATGTGGTGCGGGAAGACCTGGGCGGAACCGCCGCCGAGGACCCGGGCGTCCCGGGCGAGCGCCCCGCTGAGCGCGACCTTGCGGACGGCGGCCGGGTCGATGGGGAGCGCGGCGCGTTCGTTGCGTACGAGGACGAAGGAGCGGCGGGCGATCTCGCGGGCCAGTGCGTCTCCGTCGACGGTCTCGGGGCGTCCGGCCTCGTCGACGACGGGCGGGGCGCCGTCCAGGATGCCGACACGGGCGGCCAGCCGCAGCACGTTGCGTACAGCTCCGTCGACGACGGACTCCTCGACCTCACCGGCCCGTACGGCGTCGGCGAGCGCCTTCCCGTACACGGTCCTGGGGCCCGGCATGGCGACGTCGAGGCCGCCGTTGACGGTGGCGACGGTGGAGCGGGCGGCCAGCCAGTCGGAGACGATGTAGCCGTCGAAGCCCCATTCGCCGCGCAGCACCGCGTTCTGCAGATAGCGGTGCTCGGTCATGGTGGAGCCGTTGACCCGGTTGTACGCGGCCATGATGCCCCACGGGTGGGCGTTCTTGACGATCCTTTCGAACGGGGCGAGATAGATCTCGCGCAGGGTTCGCGGGGCGACGATGTTGTCGACGGTGAAGCGGTCGGTCTCGGCGTCGTTGGCGACGAAGTGCTTGACGGTCGTACCGACGCCGCCGTCCTGCACGCCCCGCACATAGCCGGTGCCGATCTCGCCGGTGAGGTACGGGTCCTCGCTGTACGTCTCGAAGTGGCGGCCGCCGAGCGGGGACCGGTGGAGGTTCACGGTCGGGGCGAGAAGGACGTGCACCCCCTTGCGGTGGGCCTCCTGGGCCAGCAGCCGGCCGGCCCGGCGGGCCAGCGCCGGGTCCCAGGTCGCGGCGAGCGCGGTGGGCGAGGGCAGTGCGACGGACGGGTCGTCGGCGGTCCAGGCGACCCCGCGGACGCCGATCGGCCCGTCGGACATCACCAGGGAGCCCAGCCCTACGGCGGGGAGTTCGGGCAGCGACCACATGTCCTGGCCGGCCAGCAGCCGCGTCTTGTCGTCGAGCCCCAGCGCGGCCAGCGCCGCATCGACCGCGGCCTCGCGGGCCGCATCGGGATTGGTGGATGTGGACGCGCCTGCCACGGCCGTACCTCCTCGTCGGTTCCTGCACTGAATGTCTCCATAGTGACTCCGTTACCGGTAGAGCAGTAGGTTTCGTTATCAGTCTGTAATCTGTATGGATGGCGTACGGTCCTCGGGGCGGAACCGATGGAGCACCGGAAGGGGCCGGGAGATGGTGCGGGCCAGAAGCGCGGAGCGGCGGGCGGAGATTCTTCGCGCCACTCTCGAAATGATCGCCGAGCGCGGCTACCGCGGTGCCTCGCTGAGTGCTGTCGCCGAGCGGGTCGGCCTCAGCCAGCAGGGGCTCCTGCACTACTTCCCGACCAAGGAGGCGCTGCTCGTCGCCGTGCTGGAGGAGCGCGACCAATGGGACACGGGCGGCGGCACCCGGAGCGACGGCACATGGCGGATCGATCTGCTGGCCTCGCTCGTCGAGTACAACGCGATGCGGCCCGGCATCGTCCAGACGTTCTCGGCGCTGCTCGGCGAGAGCGTGACGGAGGGCCATCCCGCACGGGAGTTCTTCACCCGCCGCTACACCCAGGTCCGGGCGAGCATGGCGGCGATGCTTCGCGCCGAGTACGGCGAGCGGCTGCCGGGCGGCCTGACTCCGGAGCGCGCGGCGCCGCTGCTGGTGGCGATGATGGACGGGCTTCAGTACCAGTGGCTGCTGGACCCGGATTCGGTGGACATGCCGGCGGCTTTCCAGGATTTCCTGACACTTTTGCGGTCGACGGAGTCGAGTGCCCCCGAGAACCCTCGATCATGACATGACCTGCACCGACACCTGTACGACAAGATCGACAATCCCCACCTGCGGGTGATTTCCGAACGATCTACGCGCGTCCGGGCAAGGGCCACCGTCCCGGGCGCCCCAGGGTGGGGCGCATGACTTCCAAGCCTGCCGGACCGTCCTCCGGCCTGCCCTCCCGGCGCACCGTGATCACAGGTGCCGCCGCCGGTGCCGCCGCCCTTGCCACGACCGCCGTGGGCTCCGCAAGTGCCGCCGCGCCGGGCGCCCTTGGTGCGCCCGCCGCATCCGCAACCTCGCTCGCTCCCGCGGCCGCCCCCGGCTCGGACTGGGACGCCTGCCTGAACATCGCCCGCGCCATCCTCGTACGCGATGAACAGAACCAGCCGCTGGTCCCCCTCTACCGCGACATCCTGCTGTCCAAGGGCCTGCCGCGCAGCCGCAAGGCCCCCAAGAAGGTGCTGGTCGTCGGCGCGGGCCCGGCCGGGCTCACCGCCGCCCATCTGCTCCGCAGCGCCGGGCACACCGTCACCGTGATCGAGGCCAACGGCAACCGTGTCGGCGGCCGGATCAAGACCTTCCGCAAGGGCGGCCACGAGAACGCGAAGGCACCGTTCGCCGACCCGAAGCAGTACGCCGAGGCCGGCGCCATGCGGATCCCCGACAGCCACCCGCTCGTCACCGGGCTCATGGACAGCTTCGACCTGAAGCGCCGCCGCTTCTACCTGGTCGATGTCGACACCGAGGGCCGACCGGTCAACCGCACCTGGATCCACGTCAACGGCATCCGGATGCGCAAGGCCGACTACGCACAGAAGCCGCAGGCGATCAACCGCTCGTTCGGGGTCCCCGCGGAGTTCGAGAACAAGACCGCCGCGACGATCGTGCGGGAGGCCTTCGCCCCCGTGCGCAAGGAGTTCGAGGGCAAGGAGGGCCGCGAGCTCGTCGAGGGCTGGGCGCGGGTCATCCAGCGGTACGGACACTGGTCGATGTTCCGCTTCCTGACCGAGGCGGCCAAGCTCGACGAGCGCACCATCGACCTCATCGGCACCGTCGAGAACCTCACCTCCCGGCTCCATCTCGCCTTTGTGCACAGCTTCATCGGGGCCTCCTTGATCAGCCCGGACACCGCGTTCTTCGAGCTGCCGGACGGCACGGCCACCCTTGCCGACGCCATGTACGCACGGGTGAAGGACCTGGTGCGGCTGGACCGCCGGGCCGCCAGGATCAGCTACGAAGCCGACAGCGTCCGGGTCGAGACGGTGTCCGAGGGCCGTAACGGCAAGGTCGTGCGCGAGACGTTCACCGGCGACCGGGCGATCATCACCGTGCCGTTCTCCGGGCTGCGCCACATCCCCGTCACGCCCCTGCTCTCGTACGGCAAGCGGCGCGCGATCACCGAGATCCACTACGACGCGGCGACCAAGGTGCTGCTCGAATTCAGCCGCCGCTGGTGGGAGTTCGAGGAGAAGGAGTGGAAGACCGAGCTGGAGAAGATCAAGCCCGGTCTGTACGAGGCCTACCGGCTGGGCAAGGCGCCGGCCGACGGTTCGCTGCTGGGCGCCCACCCCTCCGTACCGCGCGGTCATCTCCCGCCCAACCAGCGCGTGCACTACGCGGCGTACCGGGCCACCGCCCGCAACCAGCCCGAGGCGGCGCATGTCATCGGCGGCGGATCGGTCACCGACAACCCCAACCGCTTCATGTTCCAGCCGTCCCACCCGGTCGAGGGGAGCGCGGGCGGCGTCGTCCTCGCCTCGTACAGCTGGGCCGACGACGCGCTGAAGTGGGACTCGCTGGACGACGACGAGCGCTATCCGCACGCCCTGGGCGGGGTGCAGGACGTGTACGGGCAGCGCATCGAGGTCTTCTACACGGGCGTCGGCGCCACCCAGTCGTGGATGCGCGATCCGTACGCGTACGGCGAGGCGTCGGTGCTGTTGCCGGGCCAGCACACCGAGTTGTTCGCCGATGTGCGCTCGGTCGAGGGGCCGCTGCACTTCGCCGGCTGCCACACCTCGATCAAGCCGGCCTGGATCGAGGGGGCGCTGGAGTCGGCGGTCAGGTCGGCGCTGGAGGTGCACACCGGCTGACCCGGGCCCGGGGGCGTCGCTCAGCGGGCCAGGCCCAGGGTGACGCCCAGTCCGACGAGCACCGACCCGATGCCCCGGTTGAGGGCCTTCTGCCACTTCAGCATCGAGGTGCGCAGGCGCGAGTTCGAGAAGAACAGCGCGACCAAGGCGAACCAGCCGAAGTGGGCGGCGGACATGAACAGCCCGTAGCCGGCCTGCTGCCACACGCTGGTTCCGGGCCCGACGACCTGGGTGAAGGTCGACACGACGAAGAGCGTGGTCTTGGGGTTCAGCGCGTTGGTGAGGAAGCCGGTGCGCAGGGCCCCGAACCGCGTCAGCTGCGGCTTGGACTCCAGGTCGACGTCGAGATCGCCGCGGGCGAAGAAGGTGCGCAGCCCGATGTAGACGAGATAGGCGGCGCCGACCAGCTTGATCGCGGTGAACAGGGCGGTGGACGAGGCGATCAGCAGCCCGACGCCGAGCATCGTGTACGTGACGTGGACGAGTACGCCCGCGGCAACCCCGGCGGCGGCCATGAGCCCTGTCGTGCGGCCGTAGAGACAGCTGTTGCGGATGACCATCGCGAAGTCCGCGCCCGGACTGATGACGGCGAGGACGGTGATGACGGCGACAGCGATGATCTCGGTCACGGGCGTGGAATCTCCTCAGTCCTTGTCGAGGGTGTACGGGGCGGGGTCCGCGTCATCGTCCCCGTCCTCGTCGGACGCCACCAGGTCCCTCGCCAGCAGGGTGGCTCCGGCGACGGCGCCCGGCATCAGGAACACGGCGACGAACGGGACGAGGAAGGCGAGTCCCAGCGGTACGCCGAAGCCGAGGGTCAGCATGCGGCGCCCGCGCAGCAGGACGAGCCGGTCCTTCAGGACCATGCCGCGGCGCTGGAGGGCGACGGCGGTGAGTTCCTCGGCGAGGAAGTAGCCGGTGACGCAGAAGCCGATCACGGGGACGACGGTCTGGCCGACGACCGGAATGAATCCGAGGGCGAAGAGCAGCACCGAGTACAGCCCCACCCGCACCAGGATGCGGACGCTGTCGCGGGCGGATATCCACAGGTCCCGCCAGAGCGGCAGGCCGGACTCGGGGACCTCGCCGCCTTCCGTACGGTCGACCTGCTCGGAGAGCGACTCGTAGAAGGGCTGGCCGACCAGCAGCGTCACGGCGGTGAACGTGATCACGGCGAGGAAGAGACCGAGGGCGAAGACCAGCACGGTCAGGGTGTTACGGAGCAGGCCGAGCCAGGGCGATGACCAGTCGTCGGCGAAGGGGGTCGCCCAGGACACCAGGTTGTCGGCGCCGTAGCCGAGGCCGACGAGCGCCGCCGCATACAGGACGAGGGTGACGAGTCCGGGCAGCAGCCCGAAGCCGAACCAGCGTCCGTGCCTGCCGACCCATCGCTGTCCCTTTATCAAGTAGCCGAAGCCCACCCCTAGATCACGCATGGCGTCAGCGTACTGGTGGGGACGGGGACCTTTCCCGCCGCGGTGTGCCCGGGGCACGGCCGAGGGCCGCACCCCCGCGGGGGTGCGGCCCTCGGCCGGTTTCGAGCGGTCAGGCGACCGACAGCCCGACCTTGATGTTGCCGCGTGTGGCGTTCGAGTACGGGCACACCTGGTGGGCCTTCTCGATGAGCGACTGCGCGGTCGCGGTGTCGACGTTCGGAATGGTGGCGGTGATCGCGACCTCCAGGCCGAAGCCGCCCTCGGCGGTCCTGCCGATGGAGACCGCGGCGGTCACCGTGGAGCCGGAGATGTCGGCCTTCTCCTGACGGGCCACGACGCCGAGTGCTCCCTGGAAGCAGGCGCTGTAGCCGGCCGCGAAGAGCTGCTCCGGGTTGGTGCCCGCGCCGCTTCCGCCCATGGCCTTGGGCGGGTTGACGATGACGTCGAGGTTGCCGTCGTCGGACGAGACGCGGCCGTCACGGCCGTTCTCGGCGGTGGCGACGGCGGTGTAGGCAACAGTGATGTCCTGAATGGCCATGCCGGAAATTCCTTCTGCTGTGCGCCGCGACTCGCGCCAACGATCGCGACGGCCTGTGGAGGAGCCTGACGGGTGCACCGAAGCCTCTGTCAGGCGAGGGAAACGATCATCTTTCCGGTGTTCTCGCCACGCAGCAGACCCGTGAAGGCGTCGAAGCCGTTCTCGATGCCTTCGACGAAGGTCTCCCGGTACTTCAGCTCGCCCGAGGCCAGCCAGCCGGCGACGTCCTGGACGAACTGCGGCTGGAGCGCGGCGTGATCGCCGACGAGCATGCCCTGGATGCGCAGCCTCTTGCCGATGACCAGGGCGAGGTTGCGCGGGCCGGGGGTCGGCTCGGTGGCGTTGTACTGGGCGATCATTCCGCAGACGGTGACGCGGCCGTGCAGGTTGAGCGAGGAGATCGCCGCTTCGAGGTGCTCGCCGCCCACATTGTCGAAGTAGACGTCGATGCCGTCGGGGGCGGCCTCGCGCAGCTGCTCGGCGACCGGGCCGTTCTTGTAGTTGAAGGCCGCGTCGAAGCCGTACTCCTCGACGAGGAGCTTGACCTTCTCGTCGGAACCGGCCGAGCCGATGACCCGCGAGGCGCCCTTGAGCTTTGCCATCTGGCCGACCTGGCTGCCGACCGCACCGGCGGCGCCGGATACGAAGACGACGTCGCCCTCCTTGAAGGAAGCGACCTCGAAGAGGCCGGCGTAGGCGGTGAGGCCGGTCATGCCGAGCACGCCGAGATAGGCGGAGAGCGGGGCGAGCGACGCGTCGACCTTCACGGCGTGCTCGGCCGGGACGTCGGCGTACTCGCGCCAGCCCTGACCGTGCAGGACGTGGTCGCCGACCGCGAGGCCCTCCGCGTTCGAGGCGATGACCTCGCCGACCGCTCCGCCTTCCATGGGGTGGTCGAGCTTGAAGGGCGGGGTGTACGACTTCACGTCGTTCATCCTGCCCCTCATGTACGGGTCGACCGAGAAGTACAGATTGCGGACGAGGACGCGACCCTCGCCGGGAGCGGTGACCGGGGCCTCACGCAGCGCGAAATCCTCGGCCTTCGGCCAGCCGTGGGGGCGGGCGACGAGGTGCCATTCACGGCTGGACGTGGGAAGTGCTGCAGACATGGGCTCTGGTTCTCCTCGATGCCTTACGGGGTGGGGGAAGCTTCGCCCGGGCCGGTGGGGTCCGCCGGGGGAAGCCGAAATGCTTCATTACGTGAAACAACCATGCTCCTGAATATTTCATATTGTCAAGTAACTGGCTATCCTGGGCGTCATGGCCACCACTCGTACAGACCCTCTGACCCTCGAAGTCGTCGAGCTCATCGGCACCGTCGTGGCGCGCTACTACGAGGAGTACGACGAGGCCGCGGCGGCCCATTCCCTCACCGGCGCCCAGGCGCGCGTCCTCGGGCTGCTCTCCCTGGAGCCGATGCCCATGCGCAAGATCGCCCAGAAGCTGAAGTGCGAGCCGTCGAATGTCACCGGCATCGTCGACCGGCTGGAGACGCGCGGCCTGGTGGAGCGCAGGCCGGATCCGGCCGACCGGCGGGTGAAGCTGGCCGCCCCGACGGAAAAGGGTGCGCAAACGGCGCAGCAGCTGCGCGATTCGCTCACTTTCGCCCGGGAGCCGCTGGCCGAGCTGTCGGACGGGGACCGGGCGATGCTGCGGGACCTGCTGCGGCGGATGCTGGGCGATTCAGCCCCGCGCCACGACTGAGGAGGCGGGGCGGCCGGGGGCGACGCGACCGCGCGGACCGCTCACTGGCAGAACCACGGGATCCACCAGCACGACTCGGACTCGGTCGGTGTGGGCGTGGGGGCGGGCGAGGCCGGGGGCGTCGACTTCGTCGGTTCGCCGCTGGACCGGGCGGAGCCCGAGGGGTCGCGGGGCGTTCCCCCGGCGGTGGGACCGGAGGACGGCTCCGCGGGGGCGGAGGACGCTGTGGAGGCCGGCGCCGCCGGGCGCGAGTGGCTGGTGCCGGCGCTCGACTGGCGGCCGTCGGCGGCCGGATGGGAATCGGTGGCCGGGAGCACGGACGGACCGCCCACGGGACCGGGCGGCTCGACCGCATCGCTCGCCGAGGGGTCAGGGGCCGGCTCGGTCGTGGCCGAGGTCGATTCGCGTACGTAGTCCGAGGCGCCGTCGTCGCCCTTCGGCTCGATGGCCAGCTCGGCCAGGCTCAGCGCCCCGGCCGCGAGCACCACGCCGAGCACGACGAGCAGGGCCGTACGGCCGCGGCGGCGGTGCGTACGCCGGCCACGACCCTGCGCCCCGGCCCTCCGGTCCGGCCTGTGGGAACCATGTGTGCCGCGCGCGGGCTGGGCAGCACCGTGCCCCCGGCGGCGTCGGCCCCCGGGCTGGGACGGCGCGGGCGTCTCGCGCTCCGCATCCGGTTCGTGACCGGAGAAGGCAGGCGTCGCATAGTGACTCAGCGCCTCGGCGGGGGTTCCGCATCCGGCACAGGCCAGCGCACCGTTGAGATGCCGCTGACACGGGTGGCAGTAATCCATGGCGCCCGCAGATTAGATGCCTGTAGGACAACGTAGATAGCCGCTCAGGTGAGGATCCTGTGTGGAAATGTTGATTCCATGACCTCGCCCGCGCATTTCGGCCCTCGTGAGTTCCAGCTCGTCCTGTTGCGCCGGATGGCCGACCATCAACCCGCCCTCGTCGACGACGCCCGGCAGGAACTGAGCGCCTCGCTCGCCGAGATGCGGGAGGCCAACCGCCGTTGGCAGGCCATGGTGCGGGCGCCGCGCGGGCGGGGCACCCTGCGCCGCTACCGTTCGGTGCTCGGCGAGCCCGAGTCGTCCGTACACCGCACCATCGGCGACCTGGAGTGCGACGCACTGCTGTGGCCGGTGCCGCTCTGGCCGGATCTGCGGTTCGAGGTGATGGTCGCGCCGGGCGGGGCCGTATGGAACGAATGGCTGGTCCGGGCGCCGGGAGCGCCGGGCCCCGAGCTGCGTACGGTCGAGGATCTGCGTCCCTGGTCGGGCACGGTGGACGAGGTCGCGCGGGCCTTCGCACCGGCCCGCCCCATGGAAGGCAGCGCACCGACCCGGTGGGCGCTCGCGATCACCGCGCCCGGGACGGGTGAGCCGTATGTCGCCGAATTCACTTGGGGGCTGTTCCAGCGGCTGCTGCCCGGCTGACTTCCCCGTACCGCACTTTTCTGCCGGTTCGTCAGCTATGTACCTCCTACGGCCCATCCCGCCGCGCGCAATGACTCCGAACGGCGCACGATGCGAAGAGAGCCGGCTGCCGCCGGTACCCCAATCAGCGCTCTCGGGAGAACCTGCCGTGACCGTCAGCCTTGAGCAGTTGCGCCGTTGCCATGTCGCCGTCGACCTCGGGGCCGCCCGGACCCGTGTGTACGTCAAGGGGCTCGGACTCGTCGTCGACGAACCGAGTGCCGCCGCCATGAACACCCGTACCGGCTCGCTCATCGCCGTCGGCGCGCTCGCCGAACAGATGACGGGCCGCACGCCCGACTACATCAAGGTGGTCCACCCGGTCACCGGCGGAACCGTCATCGACATCGAGATGGCCCAGCGCATGCTCCGCCAGTTGCTCGGCGACAAGCTCCGCCGCCAGCTGCGCCGCAAGCCACGGCTGCGGGCCGCCGCCTGCACCCCGCACGACAGCGATCCGCTCGCCCAGCGGGCCACCGTCGAGACCCTGGTGGGTCTGGGCGCCCGGCGGGTCGAACTGGTCGACACCCTGATCGCGGCGGCCGTCGGCTGCGGGCTGCCCGTCGAGCAGCCGACCGCCTCCATGATCATGGTGTGCGGGGCGGCGACCACCCAGATCGCGGTGCTCTCGCTCGGTTCGATCGTGACCGCCGCACGCATCCCGGTCGGCGGCGACGCCATCGATCACGCGGTGATCCAGCATCTGCGCCAGCACCACGAGCTGATGCTGCCGAGCCAGTCCGTACGCCCGCTCCAGGTGGCGCTCAGCGGCAGCGGTCTGAGCGCGCACGGGCCGGCCATGACCGAGATCCACGGCCGGGACGTGGCGACCGGCCTGGCCCGCTCGGTGCAGGTCGACACCGCCGCGATGCGTCAGGCGATCCACGCGCCGCTGACCGCGGTGCTCGACGGCCTCGGCAAGATCCTGCGCGACTGTCCGCCCGACCTGGTGGCCGACATCGCCGACTGCGGGATCATGATGGTCGGCGGCAGCGCGCAGCTGCCCGGTCTCGAACAGCTGCTGCGGAATGCCACGGGCGTGCCCGTGCACATCGCCGAGCGGCCCGATGTGTGTTCCGTACTGGGGCTCGGTGCGATGCTGGACGGGAAGATCGAGCCGTTGGTTCTCGACCCGCTCGCCTGCTGACCACCGCGGGGGGTGCGGCGTATGACCGAAGAGACAGCGAACACGTCGGCGGCGAACACGGCCGCCGGGCCCCCGGACGAGGAGACGGCCGCCGCGTCCGGCACTCCGCAGGCACCCCGGCTGCCGATGCTCCTGGAAGCGGTGCTGAGCGTCGGCACCGATCTGGAACTGCGGGCCACCCTCCAGCAGATCGTGGACACCGCCGCCGCGCTGACCGAGGCCCGGTACGGTGCGCTCGGCGTGCTCGACACCGAGCGCGGCACCATCAGCGAGCTGTTCACCTCGGGGCTCGACGACACCGAGCGGCAGCGCATCGGCCACCTTCCGGACGGGCACTCGGGGATGCTCGGCGTCCTCATCGACGAACCGGAGCCGCTGCGCTCGGACGATCTGACCACCGACCCGCGCTCCTGCGGGGTTCCGCCCGGCCACCCGCCGATGCACTCCTTCCTCGGGTCGCCGATCCGGGTGCAGAAGCAGGTGTTCGGCAATCTCTACCTCACCGAGAAACGCACCGGCCACTTCACCGATGCGGACATGGCGCTGATGCGGGTGCTGGCCTCGCAGGCCGGAATCGCGATCGGCAATGCCCGGCTGTACGAGGCCGCCCGTCAGCGGGAGCGCTGGATCGAGGGGGCGGCCGCCGTCACCACCACCCTGCTGACCGGCGAGAACGCGGTCGACGCGCTGATGACCGTCGCCGAGGGGGCCAGAGTTCTCGCCGACGCCTGTGCCGGGGTGATCCTCCAGCCGAACAAGGAGGGCGGGATGGAGATCGTCACCGCGTCCACGCTCGACGATCCGGCCGGGATCGTCGGTACGACCATCGAGCCCGGCTCCGCCTTGCTGGTCCAACTGCTGGGCGGCGAACCGGTGTTCATCGAGGACTCGGCGACCGATCCGCGGATGACGACGCATGTGCGGACGCGGTTCGGCCCCAGCATGATGCTGCCGCTGCAGAGCGGCGGGCGGCTGATCGGCACCCTGGCCCTGCCCCGGCGGCGCGGCGACCGCCCGTACACGGCCGCGGACCGGCAGCTGGCCTCCCAATTCGCCTCGCAGGCCGCACTCGCCCTGGTCCTGGCGGACGCCCAGCACGACCGGGAACAGCTCGCGGTGTACGAGGACCGGGACAGGATCGCCCACGATCTGCACGACCTCGTCGTCCAGCGGCTCTTCGCGACCGAGATGATGCTGGAGTCGACCCGCCGCAGGGCCGCTGCCCCGGAGTCGGACGAGCTGCTCGGCAAGGCCGTCGACGAGCTGGACTCCACCATTCAGGAGGTACGGACGGCGATCTTCACCCTCCAGCAGCCGCCCGCCGAGGTCCCCACCACGTTCCGCGGCCGGGTGCTGCGGGAGACCAGGGGCGCCGCCGCCGTCCTCGGCTTCCAGCCGTCGGTGCACTTCGACGGGGCGGTCGACACATTGGTCCGGGATCCCGTGGACCGGCGGCTGCTCGCCGCGCTGCGGAGCGCCCTCGCGACCGCGCACCGGCGGGCCGGGGTATCGGCGATCGAGGTGGAGGTGGATGCGACGGCCGTGCTGCCGGACGGGCGGGCCGCGGTCCGGCTGGCGGTCGCCGACGACGGCCGGGACGAGGACGGCTCGCGCTCACCGACCTTCACCTGGCAGGCGCCGCTCTGAGCGCCACGCGGGTGTTGGAGTGGGCGACGCCGGCCTCCCGCTTGAGCCTGCGCAGCAGTCCGTCCAGCGCTGCAGTGTCGGCGACGGCGGCCCGTACGAGATAGTCGTGGCCGCCGGTCACATGCACCACTTCGGTAATGCCGGGCAGGGCGAGCACCGCCCGCTCGAACACCTCGTTCGTCGTGTCCATCCGCAGCGACACGTCGATGAAGACCACAAGGCCCGTACGGGTGTCGGCGGCCGGGTCGATGATCACGGTGAAGCCGCGGATGACACCGTCGCGCCGCAGTCGGCGCACCCGGTCGGCCGCGGCGTTGGCGCTGAGCCCGACCCGTACGCCCAGATCGCGGTACGAGATCCGGGCATCCTCCTGCAGGATGCCGAGGATTTCCCTGTCCAGACGGTCCATACTGCGATTGTCGCAGCTTTGTCCGGATTGTGACTTCGCAAGGTGCATCTGGAGCTCTCTGCGCGGTTCCCGGCCGGTTGCCCCGCATGGCGCATCCCCACGGGCCCATGGGGTGTGCCCGCCCTTGACTGAATGGGTGGATACAGCTGTCAAGCAGCCTCCTGTCCCGGTCGGGGCACCGTCCGCGGCCGCCCGTCGCAACCTCGTGATGGCCACGATCGGTTTCGGGCTGACCTTCTGGGCCTGGAATCTGATCGCGCCCATGGCCGGGGGCTACAAGGAGCGGCTGGGCCTGAATTCGTTCGAGCAGTCGCTGCTGGTCGCGGTGCCGGTGCTGGTCGGTTCGCTGGGCCGGATCCCGGTGGGCGCGCTCACCGACAAGCACGGCGCGCGGCTGATGTTCCCGCTGATCTCGGCGCTCACCGTCGTGCCGGTGCTGCTGCTGATCCCGGCGAAGAACTCCTATGGCGCGATGCTCGCCGTGGGCTTTCTGCTGGGCCTGGGCGGCACGACGTTCGCGATCGGTATCCCGCTGGTCAACTCGTGGTTCCCGCCCGCCGGCCGGGGGCTCGCGCTCGGGGTGTTCGGCATGGGCATGGGCGGCGTCGCCCTGTCCGGGTACTTCACCCCGCGGATCGCCGAACACGGCGACAATCTGCCGTTCCTGGTGGTCGCGGCGGCGCTCGTGGTGTATGCGGCGCTGGCCGCGGTGCTGGTCAGCGACCGCCCGGACCGCCCGGTACCGACCGACTCGCTCGCCCATCGGCTGGGTGACGCGGGGCGGCTGCGGGTCACCTGGGAGCTTTCCGCGCTGTATGCGATCGGCTTCGGCGGGATCGTCGCGTTCGGTGTCTACCTCCCCACGTATCTGAAGACCTGGTACGACCTCTCACCGACCGACGCCGGTACGAAGGCCGCCGGATTCGCCCTGGTCACGGTCGTCTTCCGGCCGATCGGCGGCTGGCTCTCGGACCGCATCCACCCGGCCCTGGTCACGGCGGCGGCGCTCGGCCTGGCCGCCCTGATGGCGATCGTCCAGGCCTTCGACCCGGAACTGGCCCCCGGCGGCACGATCGCACTGCTCTGCATGGCGGCCGGCCTGGGCACCGCGAGCGGCAGCGTCTTCGCCCTGGTCTCCCGGGTGACGCCCCAGGCGAAGGTGGGCAGCGTGACCGGGATCGTCGGCGCGATGGGGGGCCTGGGAGGCTTCGTGCCGCCGCTGGTGATGGGGGCGATCTACAGCGCGAAGGGGTCGTACTCGATCGGCTTCATGCTGCTGTCGGATCTGGCACTGGCGGGGTGTGTGTACGCGTACGGGCGCATGCGGGGGCTTCAGCGGCAGTAGGGCTCGGCTTCACGCGGGTTCGGGTGCCCCAACGCAACGGGTTCCGTCCTCGGACGCCGGACGGGCTCGGTGGTCTCGCCGGGTCGGTGGCTTCTTCGGAGCCGGCCGGGGCAGCTTCGGGCGCGTCCGGCGTCCGAGGACATCTTTTGAGCCCGTCCGGCGGTTGAGGGTGAACCGGTCGGCGGACGGGCCCAGGGGTGCCGGGCTAGGGTGCGGCAGGTGACTCCTCTTCTGTTTGTGCCGGATGACGGTTCCGCCCGGGAAGCCACCCGATTCGGCGAACACACCATGACGTACGACCGGTTGGCCGCCGCCTCCACCTCGCTCGCCGCGCGTCTCAGTGGTGCCGGACGGGTCGCCGTCTGGGCCACGCCCACGCCCGAGACCGTGGTCGCCGTCGTGGCCGCGCTGCGGGCCGGGGTGCCGGCGGTGCCGCTCAACCCGAAGACGGGCACGCGCGAACTCGCGCACATCGTGGCCGACAGCGAACCGACCGTGGTGCTGGCCGGGGCGGGCGACGTGCTCCCGCCGGTGCTGGACACGCTGGACCGTATCGATGTCGACACGGCCCCGGACGGCGAGGGCGGCGGCGCCGCGCTCCCGGAGCCCTCCCCCGAGTCCCCCGCGCTGATCGTCTACACCTCCGGCACCACGGGCCCGCCCAAGGGCGCGATCCTGCCGCGGCGGGCGATCGCTGCGTCGCTGGACGCGCTGGAGGACGCCTGGCAGTGGACCGGCGACGACGTGCTCGTCCACGCCCTGCCGCTGTTCCATGTGCACGGTCTGATCCTGGGAGTGCTCGGTCCGCTGCGCCGTGGCGGATCGGTGCGGCACCTGGGCAGGTTCTCCACCGGCGGTGTGGCCCGGGAGCTGTCGTCCGGCGGCACGATGCTCTTCGGCGTACCGACGATGTACCACCGGCTGGCCGAGGCCCTCGACGGTTCCGCCCCCGGTGCGGCCGAGCTGGCGAAGGCGCTGGCCGGGGCCCGGTTGCTGGTGTCCGGGTCTGCCGCACTGCCGGTCCACGACCACGAGCGGATCGCGGCGGCGACCGGCCGCCGGGTCATCGAGCGGTACGGCATGACGGAGACCCTGATGAACACGGGCGTCCGGGCCGACGGCGAACCACGCCCCGGCACGGTCGGCGCACCCCTGCGCGGCGTCGAGCTCCGCCTGGTCGAGGAGGACGGCACCGTCCTCACCGATCCCGACGCCATCGGCGAGATCCAGGTGCGCGGTACGAACCTCTTCACCGGCTATCTGAACCGACCCGACGCCACGGCCGCCGCGCTCACCGAGGACGGCTGGTTCCGTACGGGAGACATGGCCACCCGTGACACCGACGGCTATGTCAGGATCGTCGGCCGCAAGGCCACCGATCTGATCAAGAGCGGCGGGTACAAGATCGGCGCCGGTGAGATCGAGAACGCGCTCCTCGATCACCCCGGTGTCCACGAGGCCGCCGTCACCGGTGAACCGGACCCGGATCTGGGCGAGCGGATCGTCGCCTGGGTGGTGCCGGCCGACCCCGCCTCACCCCCGACCAAGGACGAGCTCGCGGACCATGTGGCCGCCCAGCTGTCCCCGCACAAGCGCCCGCGCACGGTCCGCTACCTGGACGCACTGCCCCGCAACGACCTGGGCAAGATCATGAAGCGGTCGCTCCATGCGTGACCGGCTGACGGCGAGGGCGGCGATCGCGGCCCTCACCACCGAGTTCGAGGAGCTCGTCGAATCCGGCGTGGCCGACCACGACACGGATGGGGACGGGCCCCTGTCCTGGGCCGGGTACGCCGACTCCCGGGCCCGGGCCGCCGCTCGTACCGGCGAGGAGGAGTCCGTCGTCCACGGCCTCGCCTCCATCGGCGGCCGGAGCTGTGTCCTGGTCTCGTTCGAGTTCGGATTCCTGGGCGGCTCACTCGGGCGGCGCACCGGGGACCTGCTGGAGGCCGCGTACGAGGCCGCCCGGACCCGGGGGCTTCCGCTGGTCTCGCTCATCGCGACGGGCGGCAGCCGGATGCAGGAGGGCATGGTCGCACTGACCCAGCTGCAGCGCGTGGCCCGCGCCTCGGCACGGCTGCGGGCGGCCGGCCCCGCTCAGCTCGCGGTCCTGCGTGATCCGACGACGGGCGGCGGCTGGGCAACGCTGGGCGCGGGCGCCGATGTGATCCTGGCGCTGCCGGGCGCCCAGGTGGGGTTCGCCGGGTCCCGGGTGCGGCCCGCGGACGCGGACCCTCACGCGTACACCGCCGAGGGCCAGCTGGCCGCGGGCCAGATCGACGCCGTCGTCCCGCCGGACGAGCTCCCGGAGACAGTGGCCCGCTGGCTGCAGGCGCTCCACGCACCCGGTTCCCCGGCCCTGGGCCCCGCTCCGGTGCCGGACGCCCTGTCCGCCACCGGTCTCCCGGTGACCGGCTGGGACGCGGTCCGGCAGGCCCGCTCCCCCTCCCGGCCGCGTGCCGAGGCGTATCTGGACGCGTATTTCGACCACCGGCTCCCGCTCGGCGGCGACCGCTGCGGTGGTACGGATCCGGGGCTGCGCTGCGGTTTCGGGCGGCGCGACGGCCGGACGATCGCGTACGTCGCCCAGTGCGGCACCGCGACCCGCCCGGCCGGCTACCGCACGGCGGCCCGGGTGATCCGGCTGGCCGACCGGCTCGGTGTTCCCGTGCTCACCCTGATCGACACCCCGGGCGCGGCGAACGACGCCGAGGCGGAACGGGCGGGCGCGGGCGCGGCCATCGCCGGCACCTTCGCGGCGATAGCAGAGGCCAGGGTCCCCGTCACGACGCTGGTGATCGGCGAGGGCGGTTCGGGCGGCGCACTGGCCCTGGCGGCACCGGGGAACACCTATGTCACCCAGGACAGCTACTTCTCGGTGATCGCCCCGGAATCGGCGGCGGCGATCCTGAAGCGCACCCCGGACGAGGTGCGTGCCACGGCCGACCAGCTGCGGCTGCGCCCCCAGGATCTGGTGGAGCTCGGCATCGCCCGCGCCGTGGTGCGGCCGGATCCGTCCGAGGACTGAGAGCCTGTCGGGTGACCTCCGATCGGATAGCGGACGCGGTCTGGTGCGTGCGATTCCAAGGCGGAGGAGGGAGTCAACGCGGAGCGTTGGTGACTGACGACAACGCGGGAAGCGTGCGTGCCAGGGCGTGGCCGCCCGGTCGGAGGTCACCCGACAGGCTCTGAGCCGTCAGGGCTGCGGGTCCTTCGCGTCGTACCGCGCGAAGCCGCGCCACCGCAGTCCCAGCAGCGATACGGCGACGACACAGGCGATCCCGCCGCCGGTCACCGCCAGGCCGGGCGAGGCCAGATCGGCGACCGATCCGGCCAGAAAGTCGCCGAGCCTCGGTCCGCCCGCCACGACGACGATGAACACGCCCTGCAGCCGTCCTCGCATCTCGTCCGGCACGGCCGCCTGGAGCATGGTGTTCCGGAAGACCATCGACGTGGTGTCCGCACACCCGGCGAGCGCGAGGAAGATCAGCCCGAGCCAGAGCTGACGGGTCAGCCCGAAGATCGCGATGGCGGTGCCCCAGGAGGCGACGGCCAGGAGCACGGCGAGGCCGTGGCGGCGGATGCGTCCCAGCCATCCGGAGAACACCCCGCCGAGCAGCGCACCCAGCGCGGGAGCGGCGACCAGCAGCCCGGTGGTCTTCGCGTCACCGCCGTACCAGAGGACGGCGACGACGGGGAACAGCGCCCGGGGATGGGCCAGCACCATGGCGCACAGGTCGGTGAAGAAGGTCATCCGCAGATTGGGCCTGGTCCCGAGGAAGCGCAGCCCGTCCGCGACGGATGCCCGTCTGCCGCCCGCGCCCTCCTCCCGCTCCGGAAGCATCGAGGGAAGCCGCCACATCGCGTACAGCGAGGCGGTGAAAGTGATGACATCGACGGTGTACGCGGCCCGGTACCCCCACCACCCGACGACGATCCCGCCGAGCATCGGCCCGACCAGCGTGCCGGTGGTTCCGGTCATGGAGTTGAGTGCGTTGGCGGCGGGCAGCTGCTCGGCCGGGAGCAGCCGGGCGATCATCGAGCTGCGGGCCGGTGAGTTGACGGCGAAGCAGGCCGCCTGCAGGGCGACGATCGCGTACAGCAGCCCCACCTGTTCCACCCCGGCGACGGTGGCGGCGACCAGCCCGACGGAGAGGACGAACGACCCCGCGGAGCCGGCCAGTCCCAGCTTGCGGCGGTCGATGGTGTCCGCGACGGCCCCGCCGTACAGCCCGAAGACGACCAGCGGCAGGAACGAACAGAACCCGATGAGCCCGACCGAGAAGGCGGACCCGGTGATGTCGTAGACCTGGAGCGAGACGGCGAGCGCCGTCATTCCCTGCCCGATTCAGGATACCATGTTCCCGAACCAGAGCCGCCGGTAGTCGGGGGAGGTCCGCAGCGGCGTCAGATCGGCGAGTATTCGTGTGCGGTGTGCAGGTTCTTCGGCTGTTCCGGTCACAGCGGATGGTAACGACCCGCGTGTGTCCGGTGGTCCGGTCCCCATCGGGCACAGCCTGTTCCCGGCCACGTCTCCGCGTCAGGAGGCGCGACACGGCCGCGCAGTTCGGCGCCCGCTCCCGCCCGCCTACCGCCAGTGGATTCCTGACGGGCGGGCAGGCGAGTACACCGTGCCGTTATGCGGTTGTTGGGCACGGCGTTCGAACAGAGTGGCGTACAGACCTCTTCGGCCCAGGAGTTGGGTATGCGTGCCCGACTCCACCAGACGTCCCTCGTCCAGAACAAGGATGCGGTCGGCGCTCGCGGCAAGGGCCAGGTCGTGCGTGATCACGATGGTGGTGCGTCCCTCGGCGAGGCGTCGCAGCGGCGCGAGGATGCGCTGTGCGGCCATCCTGTCCAGTCCGGTGGTGGGCTCGTCGAGGAGGAGGACGGGCGCGTCGCGCAGCATGGCGCGGGCGATCGCGATGCGCTGCAGCTGGCCCCCGGAGAGCCGCGAAGTGCCGGGGGAAATGACGGTGGCATATCCCTCTGGCAGGGTGCCGATGAACCCGTGGGCGTCGGCCGCCTTCGCGGCTTCCACGACGTCACGGTGGCTCACATCCGTGCGCCCGCAGCCGATGTTCTCCTCGATGGTGTCGTGCAGGACGAGCGTGTCCTGGGGCAGCAGTGTGATGTTCCGGCGGAGGTAGGTCAGCGGCAGCCGGTCCACGGACACGCCGTCCAGCCGGACACTGCCGGTATCCGGGTCGTAGAACCTCAGCAGCAGAGCCGCCAGGGTCGACTTGCCCGCGCCACTGGGGCCGGTGATGACCAGCAGTTCCCCGGGGCTCGCGGTGAACGAGAGGTCCCGGAGCACCGGCTCGCTGCTGCCGGGGTAGTGGAAGGTGACCTGACACGCCTCCACCTCGCCGAGCGCGCGATTGCGGGGCGGGGCGGGCACGGAGGCGGCCGGATCGGTGACGGCGGGCTCGGCGTCGAGGATCTCCAGCAGCCGTTCGGCTCCCGCGGTCGCGGCGGTGGCCGTCAGACCGAGCTGCCCCAGGGAGCGGATCGGCGGGTAGAGGTAGCCGATGAAGGCGGCGAAGGCCAGAAGCTGTCCGAGGGTCATCCGTCCCGCGGAGATCTCCCACGCCCCCAGGCCGATGATCGCCAGGACGCACAACGTTTCGAGGACCTCGACGAGTTGCTCGTAGAACTCGGTGAGGCGAACCGCCTTCACCGCTGTCCTCAGCCGGATCCGTGCCTTGTCGAGGAGCCGCGTCTCCTCCTCCTGCTGCCTGTTGTACGCCTGGGTCATGACGACGTTGACCAACGTCTCCTCGACCACTGCCGTGATGGCACCGTCCGCCGCGCGGCCGCGCCGGGACACAGCGCGCAGGGGCCCGGCGAAGCGGGTGGTCGTGAACCAGAAGAGCGGCACCATGACAAAGGTGGCGAGGGCAAGATCCCAGCGCAGCCAGAGGGCGGCGGCGGCGTAGAAGAGCGTGCCGAACACGGCGGAGGCGGCCCCGACGATGCCGGAGACCACGAGCGCTTCGATGGCTTCCACGTCGCCCGTCAGCCGCTCCACCAGGTCACCTCGGCGATTGCGCTGGTAGAAGTGCGGCGGAAGCGTCTGGAGATGGCTGAAAACCCGTGCCCGCAGCCTCATGACGAAGCGTTCGGCGACCCAGGCGGCGAGCGAGTTGCCCAGATATCCCACCACCGCACCGATGACGGCCACGACGACCCACTGGCCGGCAGGTTTCCAGAAGGCGCTGACGGAGCCGGTCTGCAGAGCGGTGTCGGTGAGTTTGGCGAAGAGCAGGACCGTGATGGTCTCTGCGATGGCGGCCAGGACGGCGCACAGGAAGATGAGGATGAGCCAGCGCCGGTCGCCCTTGGTCAGTGGCCAGAAGCGCCGGAACGCCATGACGATGCTGACGGGATCCGTGCGGATCGGGACATCCGTCACCGAGTCCTGAGAAGTCTCTTCGGGGGGCGCTGGGCGCCGGGATGAGCTGCGAAGGCGCATGGGCGTCACGTCACAGAGGTGCTCGGACTATGGACCATCTCCATAGGCGCGGACCCCAGAACCGCGAGGCCGACCCGCGCCGCAACGCGAGCCTGCCTCGTTTTGGGGATGGTGTCAGGGATGTCGGGTCAGCGACCGTACCCGCCGCCGCCACCACCACGGCCGCCGCCACCACGGCCGTAACCGCCGCCGCCGCGTCCGTAGCCGCCGCGTCCGTAGCCGCCGCGTCCGTAGCCGCCACGGCCGTAGCCGCCGCGTCCGTATCCGCCACGGCCGTAACCGCCGCGTCCACCATCACCGTCGTGGTCCCTGTGGTCGAAGATGCTGCGTACGTTCATCTTCGTCTCCTTCGGAGGGTATCTGCGCCGCTCCTTGCTCTTGCTGCGGCACTTCCGACACTACGACTACCCCCTACGACCAACAACTCGTACAAGCCGTAATTCGGATAAAAGTCGCGAAATACCGCAAACCTTCGGAGCGTTGTCATAAGTGACTCTCTGGACACCCTCCAGATCCAGGACGCAGACAGCCCTTCAGCCACTGGACACCTTTGCCCACAGCAAAGCTCACCGCCAGAGCCTGAAGCAGGACGACACGGGCCCGACGAGGGCCTGACGATCCCTTCGCGGTCGCACGCCGTCACGCACAATCGGGCCTGCCCGCAAGACCCCTGACGGCGAGAGAGGACCGACCGGCGACGCGCCGGGCCGCGGCGCAAACACTTGATCTTGGTCCGGGGCTATGGTGAGGGCCCCCACGGAATCCGTGGGGGCCCTGCCGCCTGCATATGCACAGGTCGCAACGTTTCTGCCGGGAACAGCGGCAGTGGGGCGGGTGGGACTCGAACCCACGGCCGACGGATTATGAGTCCGCTGCTCTAACCGGCTGAGCTACCGCCCCTTTTCGGCGTGGCGCGTACAAGTGTGCGCGCCGTCTGCCGCAGCATAGCCGGTCATACGATCTCTCGCTGCGGATGGTCGGCTTCGCACGACCATGAAGACTGCGCTGCTCCCCGCCCGGTTCCGAACGGAGCGAAGTAGACGCGAAAGAGTCACGTGCACCCCACACGCATCACAGCGAAGGGTCGACGACAGGCACGCGAAAAAGGACCCCGCAGGGTCCTCTTCCGTTCCGCTCCCCCGACTGGACTCGAACCAGTAACCCTCCGGTTAACAGCCGAATGCTCTGCCAATTGAGCTACAGGGGATCGCGCTCCCCCGACTGGACTCGAACCAGTAACCTGCCGGTTAACAGCCGGCTGCTCTGCCAATTGAGCTACAGGGGATTGCTGCGTTTGCACCGAACCCTACCTGCCTGGCTCCTGCCGGGCGGCGCGCGTTCGCTGCGACACATACATTAGCGCAAGCAGGGGGGTGCTTTGCCAATCGGTATCGCCCGGGGTGATCTCGGGTGCCCGCGGGTAGGCGGGCAGCACACGTCGCACTGAGCAAGGAAGGGTGGCAGCCATGCGGTACCGGCTCACGTTCATCGCCGGACTGGCCCTCGGATACGTGATCGGCGCGCGGGCCGGGCGCGAGCGTTACGAGCAGCTGAAGAAGTCCGCACGTCAGTTCGCCCAGAATCCGGCCGTGCGCAATACCGCCGAGTCCGCGGCACAGAGCGGCCGCGATCTGGCCGGCAAGGCTTACCACGCGGTCAGCGACAAGGTCGGCGAGAAGGTGCCCGCCTCGGTGGCCGACCGGATGCGCTCGTTGCGGTACCGCGGCCAGAACAACGAGGACGACTGGGGCACCACCAACACCTAGCCGGGGGCCGCCCGCCCACTGCCGCGCCACCGGTACGGAAACGCTCCGGCGGTGCGGCAGAATCTTGGGCATGGGCATAGTCGCCGGCTTGGACAGTTCTTCCGCCTTCACACACATCGTCGTATGCGATACGGACACGGGCGCCGTGCTGCGCCGGGGGTACGCCGCACACCCCGTCGATGCGAAGGCCACCGAGGTCGACCCGCAGGCGTGGCTGCTCTCGCTCGGTGAGGCCGCCACCGGAGGGCTGCTCGAAGGCGTGCAGGCCATCGGTGTCGCCGCACAGCAGCACGGCCTGGTGCCGCTGGACCACCAGGGCAATCTCGTACGCCCGGCGCTGCTCGGCAATGACCGGCGGGCGCAGGTCGCCGCGGCCGATCTGATCGACGGGCTCGGCGGGCGGCAGGCCTGGGCCGAGGCGGTCGGGTCGGTGCCTCAGGCCGCGCAGCCGGTGTCGAAGCTGCGCTGGCTGGCGCGGACCGAGCCGGAGGCGGCCCAGCGCGTGGCCTCGGTGCTGCAGCCGCACGACTGGCTGGTGTGGCAACTGCTGGGGCGGCCGGCCCGGCGAACCACCGACCGGGGTGCCGCGTCCGGCACCGGTTACTGGTCGGCGGGCAGTGGTGCCTACCGGCCCGACCTGGTGGAGCTCGCGCTCGGGCACCAGGCGGCGCTGCCCGAGGTGCTCGGCCCCTCCGATGCGGCCGGGACGACGCCCGAGGGGCTGCTGATCTCCGCGGGGACCGGCGAGACGATGGCGGCGGCGTTCGGGCTCGGGGTCGGGGCCGGCGATGCGGTGGTGTCGCTGGGCGCATCGGGTTCGGTCATGGCGGTGCACCACGAGGCGCTGTCCGATCCGAGCGGGATGATCACTTCGTTCGCGGACGCGACCGGGATGCATCTGCCGGTGGTGTACACGTCGAACGCGGTACGCGCCCTGCGCGGGACCGTCGAGATGCTGGGCGTGGAGGGGCTGGAGGAGCTGTCCGCGCTGGCGCTGAAGTCGACGCCGGGCGCCTCCGGACTCGTGCTCCTGCCGTATCTGGAGGGCGAGCGCACCCCGCATCTGCCGCACACGGCGGGGACGCTGTGCGGGCTGCGGCGCGAGTCGATGAAGCCGGAGCATCTGGCACGGGCGGCGTTCGAGGGAATGCTGTGCTCGCTGGCCGACGCGCTCGATGTACTGCGCGGCCGCGGTGTCGAGGTGCGGCGGGTGTTCCTGCTGGGGGCGGCGGCCGAACTGCCCGCAGTGCAGGGGCTCGCGCCCGCGCTGTTCGGTACGCAGGTGGTGGTGCCGCAGCCCGCCGAGTACGCGGCGCTGGGCGCGGCCCGGCAGGCGGCCTGGGCCCTGGGGGCCTCCCGGGGGACGGCCGATCCGCTCACTCCCCCGGCCTGGCAGGGCGCCGCGGCGCAGGTGCTGGAGCCGGGCGAGGAGCTGGCGGCCGGCCGGGCGGTGCGACAGCAGTACGTGGCCACGCGCGACCAGATTCATCCGGGGGCGTTCGACTCCGCGTCCTGAGCCGCCCACCCTGCGTGACATGACTGGGTACACCTGACGGAGATCGGCCTTCCACATGTGTACTCGGTCTTTTTTTTGACCTGGTCTTGAATAAAATCGTTCGAAGTCCCCGCCGGGAGTACCGGAAAATGGGTCGACTCCCGACCTCTGCCGACTCCGAGAGACACGCGTGCTCATAAAACTCCTGCGGGCCTGTCTCGGTCCGTACAAGAAACCCATCCTGCTCCTGGTCCTCCTCCAACTCCTGCAGACCTGCGCCAGCCTCTATCTGCCCACCCTGAACGCCGACATCATCGACAACGGTGTCGTCAAGGGGGACACGGGCTACATCCTGGAGTTCGGCGGCATCATGATCGCCGTCAGCATCGCCCAGGTGGTCTGCAACATGGGGGCCGTCTACTACGGCGCCCGCACCGCGTCCGCCCTCGGCCGCGATGTCCGGGCGTCGATCTTCGACCGGGTGCAGTCGTTCTCGGCGCGTGAGGTCGGACGGTTCGGCGCACCCTCGCTGATCACGCGTACGACCAATGACGTCCAGCAGGTCCAGATGCTCGTGCTGATGACGTTCACCCTGATGGTGTCGGCGCCGATCATGTGCGTCGGCGGCATCATCATGGCGCTCGGCCAGGACGTCCCGCTCTCGGCCGTGCTGCTCGCGGTGGTGCCGGTGCTCGGCATCGCGGTGAGCCTGATCGTCAAGCGGATGCGGCCACTGTTCCGCACCATGCAGGAGCGGGTCGACACCGTGAACCGGGTGCTGCGCGAGCAGATCACCGGCAACCGCGTGATCCGCGCCTTCGTCCGTGACCGTTACGAGGAGGAGCGTTTCCGCGGCGCGAACAACGAGCTGACCGATGTGGCGCTGTCCACGGGCCGGCTGATGGCGCTGATGTTCCCGACCGTGATGACGGTCGTGAATGTGTCCTCGATCGCCGTGGTCTGGTTCGGTGCCCACCGCATCGACAGCGGCGGCATGGAGATCGGCGCGCTGACCGCGTTCCTCGCCTATCTGATGCAGATCGTCATGTCGGTGATGATGGCCACCTTCATGTTCATGATGGTGCCGCGCGCCGAGGTCTGCGCCGAGCGCATCCAGGAGGTCCTGGAGACCGAGTCGAGCGTGGTTCCGCCGGTCGAGCCGGTCAGCGAGCTGCGCGCCCACGGTCATCTGGAGGTCCGCGGGGCGGACTTCCGCTACCCGGGCGCCGAGGAGCCGGTGCTGCGGTCGGTGGATCTGGTGGCCCGTCCCGGCGAGACCACCGCGATCATAGGGTCGACGGGCAGCGGCAAGTCGACGCTGCTCGGACTCGTACCGCGGCTGTTCGATGTGACGGACGGCCAGGTACTGGTCGACGGCACGGACGTACGGACGCTGGAGCCGGCACTGCTGGCGAAGACCGTGGGTCTCGTTCCGCAGAAGCCGTATCTGTTCTCCGGGACGGTCGCGACGAATCTGCGGTACGGAAACCCGGACGCCAGCGACGAGGAGCTGTGGCACGCGCTGGAGGTCGCGCAGGCCAAGGAGTTCGTCGAGGCGCTGGAACACGGCCTGCACGCGCCGATCGCGCAGGGCGGCACCAATGTCTCCGGCGGACAGCGGCAGCGCCTGGCGATCGCCAGGACGCTGGTGCAGCGGCCGGAGATCTACCTCTTCGACGACTCGTTCTCCGCGCTCGACTACGCGACCGACGCCGCACTGCGCGGGGCACTCTCGCAGGAGACGGCCGAGGCGACCGTGGTCATCGTGGCGCAGCGGGTGTCCACCATCCGTGACGCCGACCGGATCCTGGTGCTGGACGAGGGCCGGGTCGTCGGTTCCGGCACCCATCACGAGCTGATGGACGGCAATGACACGTACCGGGAGATCGTGCTCTCCCAGCTGACGGAAGCGGAGGCCGCGTAATGGCCGGGCCTGGCGGACGCATGATGGCGGGCGGGGCGCCGACCGACCGGTCCATGGACTTCAAGGGGTCATCGAAGCGGCTGCTGAAGCGCTTCGCCGCGGAGAAGACCCCGCTGTACGTGATGCTGGCGGCCAGTGTGCTGAGCGTCGGCCTGTCGGTGGTCGGACCGAAGATCCTCGGCAGGGCGACCGACCTGGTGTTCGCCGGGGTCGTCGGCCGGAGCATGCCGGAGGGAACGACCAAGGAACAGGCCGTCGAGGGCCTGCGCAGGACCAACAGCGGCCTCGCCGACATGCTCTCCGGGGTGGATTTCACACCGGGTCACGGCATCGACTTCGGTGCGGTGGGTGACGTACTGCTGGTGGCACTGGCGGTCTACGTCGGTGCCGGGCTGCTGATGCTGGTGGCGACGCGGCTGTCGATCCGGATCATCAACCAGATCGTGTTCCAGCTGCGCGAGGACATCCAGACGAAGCTGTCGCGACTGCCGCTGTCCTACTTCGACCGGGCCAAGCGCGGCGAGGTGCTCAGCCGGGCGACGAACGACATCGACAACATCTCGCAGACGATGCAGCAGACGATGGGCCAGCTCATCAACTCCCTGCTCACCATCGTCGGCGTGCTGATCATGATGTTCTGGGTCTCCCCACTGCTGGCGCTGGTCGCGCTGGTGACGGTGCCGCTCTCGGTGGTCGTGGCCTCGAAGGTCGGCAAGCGGTCCCAGCCGCAGTTCGTGCAGCAGTGGAAGGTGACGGGCAAGCTCAACGCCCATATCGAGGAGATGTACACCGGGCACACCCTGGTGAAGGTCTTCGGCCGGCAGGAGGAGTCCGCGAAGGGCTTCGCCGAGCAGAACGAGGCCCTGTACGAGGCCGGTTTCAAGGCGCAGTTCAACAGCGGGATCATGCAGCCGCTGATGATGTTCGTCTCCAACCTGAACTATGTGCTGATCGCCGTCGTCGGTGGTCTGCGGGTCGCTTCGGGTTCGCTGTCGATCGGTGATGTGCAGGCCTTCATCCAGTACTCACGGCAGTTCTCGATGCCGCTGACCCAGGTCGCCTCGATGGCGAACCTGGTGCAGTCGGGCATCGCGTCGGCCGAGCGGATCTTCGAGCTGCTGGACGCCGAGGAGCAGGGCGCCGACCCCGCGCCGGGTACCGGCGAGCACCCCGAGGAGCTGCGGGGCAGCGTCTCGCTGGAGAAGGTGTCGTTCCGCTACGACCCGGAGAAGCCGCTCATCGAGGATCTGTCGTTGAACGTCGAGCCGGGTCACACGGTCGCGATCGTCGGCCCGACCGGCGCCGGCAAGACCACGCTCGTCAATCTGCTGATGCGGTTCTACGACGTGACGGGCGGCCGGATCACCCTCGACGGGGTGAACGTGGCGAACATGTCGCGCGACGACCTGCGGTCGGGGATTGGCATGGTCCTCCAGGACACCTGGCTCTTCGGCGGGTCGATCGCGGAGAACATCGCGTACGGCGCTTCGCGCGAGGTCACCCGGGAGGAGATCGAGGAGGCGGCGAAGGCGGCCCACGCCGACCGTTTCATCCGCACCCTGCCGGACGGCTACGACACGGTGATCGACGACGAGGGCTCCGGCGTCAGCGCGGGCGAGAAGCAGCTGATCACCATCGCGCGGGCGTTCCTGTCCGACCCGGTGATCCTGGTGCTCGACGAGGCGACGAGCTCCGTCGACACCCGTACCGAGGTACTCATCCAGAAGGCGATGGCGCGCCTGGCGCACGGTCGCACGAGCTTTGTGATCGCGCACCGGCTCTCCACCATCCGGGATGCCGACGTCATCCTGGTGATGGAGAACGGCTCGATCGTCGAACAGGGCACGCACGACGAACTGCTGGATGCCGAGGGCGCGTACGCCCGGCTGTACTCGGCGCAGTTCGCGCAGGCGGTCGCCGAGGTCGACTAGAAGAAGCGGTCAGCGCACGAGGAGGGCCCGTACCGCCGGCCGGCGGTACGGGCCCTCCTTCTTCTGGCCGGACCGGGCCACTCCCATGGACGAGGTGCCGACCCGGCCCGCTCGGCGGCGGGTGCCGTTACGGCCCGGCGTCCCTGCGGGGTCAGTCGAGGTAGCCGCGAAGCTGGTCGGCGAAAGCATGGTCCCGCAGCTTGTTGAGGGTCTTGGACTCGATCTGGCGGATGCGCTCGCGTGTCACGCCGAAGATCCTGCCTATCTCCTCAAGTGTGCGGGGCCGCCCGTCGGCCAGCCCGTAGCGCAGCTGGACCACCTTCCGCTCACGCTCGTTCAGAGTGGAGAGCACCGCTTCCAGGTGCTCGCGCAGCAGCAGGAACGCGGCTGACTCGACCGGGGACGCGGCGTCCCCGTCCTCGATCAGGTCACCGAGGGCGACGTCCTCCTCCTCGCCGACCGGGGCGTGCAGCGAGACGGGTTCCTGGGCGAGCCGCAGGACTTCGCCGACCCGTTCCGGGGTGAGGTCGAGCTGGTCGGCGACCTCCTCGGGCGTCGGCTCGTAGCCGCGCTCCTGGAGCATCCGGCGCTGCACCCGTACGACGCGGTTGATCAGTTCGACGACATGGACCGGGACCCGTATGGTCCGCGCCTGGTCGGCGAGGGCGCGGGACATGGCCTGACGGATCCACCAGGTCGCGTATGTCGAGAACTTGTAGCCCCGGGCGTAGTCGAACTTCTCGACCGCCCTGATCAGTCCGAGGTTTCCCTCCTGGACCAGATCGAGCATGGTCAGCCCGCGGCCGACATAGCGTTTGGCGACGGAGACGACGAGGCGGAGGTTGGCCTCGATGAGACGGCGCTTCGCCATCCGCCCCATGACCACCAACCGGTCGAGATCGACGGCGAGTCGGGTGTCCGGGTCCGGGGTGCTCGCGAGCCGTTCCTCGGCGAAGAGACCGGCCTCGACGCGGCGGGCGAGCTCCACCTCGTCGGCGGCGCAGAGCAGCGGAATCCGGCCGATCTCCCGCAGATACTGGCGGAAAAGATCGGAGGACGGGCCGGCGGTCTCCGGGCGGCCCCGTGACTCCGGCGTTTCGGGCGCCTCCGGCAGCTCCTCCATGAGCGCCTCGGGTGGGTCGGGTGGTGTCTGCGGCTCCACCGCGGCCTCCGGATGGCGCACGGCCCGGTTCTGCGCGGGTATGGCCGAGACATGCTCGGTTTCGGTCAGGGTCCGGGTCTGCACGGGGGCGACCTCCAGGTGATCGCTGCCGGATCGCGGGGATGGAGGGCCACCGTTCGGTGGGCCGGCCGCGCTCCGATGACTCAGGCACCGCCCCCCAGTGTGGGGGAAGACACATCGCTGCCACGAGGGGCGTGCGGGGACTTTCTGAGTCCGGTCCGTGACCGAGCGGTTACGGGGACGGGCGGGTTTTTGAGCCCGTCCGGCGATCGAGGACGGAACTGCGACCGGACGGACCCGGTGCGTCTTCCCGGGCCGCGGCGCCGGAACCTCGCGTCAGAGCGCGTCGGCGCCGTTGTTGCGCAGGGCCTGGGCGTACTGCTGGAGGACCCAGACCTCGTTCTGCGCGGCCGCGAGATGGTCCGGGGCGACATTGCTGCCGAGACGGGCGAGGCTGCCCTGTACGTCGTTGATCCGGCGGTCGACGGCGCGCAGCCGGACCTGGACGAGCTGCATGCCCGCGTAGGTCTCGTCGATGGTCTTGCCGTGGAAGACCTCCACCGCCAGCTCGGTGACCAGATTGCGCACCGTGTCGTTGGGAGCCGCGTCCAGCACCTGGACCAGGTATTCGCGGGTCTCCGGGACACCCGTCTCGGCGCCGCCCGCCTCAGCGATGCACTGCCGGACCGCGGCGTACGGCGGGGCGGTGAACTCGTCGGCCCCGTAGGCGTCGAAGGCCGGTGAGACGAGGGCGGGCTTCTGCAGAGCGAGCTTGAGCAGCTCGCGCTCGGTGCGGTGGGCGGGGCTGCGGAGGTTGAGGGCGGGGCCCGAGGTGGCGGCGGGCGCCCGGACCTGCTGGGGCTGGGGACCGCCGTGGGACGGGGCCTGCGCGGGGCCCCGCTGCTCACCCCGTTCTCGGGCCCAGCGGGCGAGCTGGCCGACGCGCTTGACCACGAACTGGGTGTCCAGGATTCCGAGCATGCCGGCCAGCTGGACGGCGACCTCGTGCTGCGAGGAGCTGTTCTTGATCCGGGCGACGACGGGTGCCGCCTCGTCGAGCGCGGCGCCGCGGCCCGCCGGGGTCTCCAGGTCGTACCGGCCGACGATCTGGCGGAGCGCGAACTCGAAGAGCGGGGTGCGGGGTTCGACCAGGTCACGGACGGCCTCGTCGCCCTTGGCCAGGCGCAGATCGCACGGGTCCATGTTGTCCGGGGCGATCGCGATGTACGTCTCGGCGGCGAACTTCTGGTCGTCCTCGAAGGCGCGCAGGGCGGCCTTCTGCCCGGCCGCGTCACCGTCGAAGGTGAAGATCACCCGGGCGCTGCCGTTGTCCATCAGGAGGCGGCGCAGGATCTTGATGTGGTCGCCGCCGAACGCCGTGCCGCAGGTGGCGATGGCGGTGGTGATCCCGGCGAGGTGGCAGGCCATGACGTCGGTGTAGCCCTCGACGACCACGGCCCGGCTGGCCTTCGCGATGTCCTTCTTCGCGAGGTCGATGCCGTACAGCACCTGGGACTTCTTGTAGATCGAGGTCTCGGGGGTGTTGAGGTACTTCGGTCCGTTGTCGTCGTCGCGCAGCTTGCGGGCGCCGAAGCCGACGACCTCGCCGGAGGTGTCGCTGATCGGCCACATCAGCCGGCCGCGGAATCGGTCGATGGGGCCGCGCCTGCCGTCCTGGGAGAGGCCGGAGGTGATCAGCTCCTTGTCGCTGAAGCCTTTGCCGCGCAGATAGCGGGTGAGGTGGTCCCAGCCGGCCGGGCTGTAGCCGACGCCGAAATGGGCGGCCGCCGCCTGGTCGAAGCCGCGCTCGGCGAGGAACTTCCGGCCGATCTCGGCCTCGGGGCTGTCCAGCTGCTCGACATAGAACTGGGCGGCCACCTTGTGCGCCTCGACCAGCCGGATGCGCTCACCGCGCTGGTGGGAGGGGTTGTACCCACCCTCCTCGTACCGCAGGGTGATGCCCGCCTTGGCGGCGAGCCGCTCGACCGTCTCGGAGAACGAGAGATGGTCGATCTTCATCACGAAGGCGATCGTGTCGCCGCCCTCCTGGCAGCCGAAGCAGTGGAAGAGACCCTTGCTCGGGCTGACCTGGAAGGAGGGGGACTTCTCGTCGTGGAACGGGCAGAGGCCCTTGAGGTTGCCACCGCCGGCGTTGCGCAGCTGGAGATACTCGGAAACGACGGCGTCGATCGGGACCGCGTCCCGTACCGCCTTCACATCGTCGTCATTGATCCTGCCTGCCACGGGTGAAGTCTACGGGTGGGGTACGACAGCTGTGCCGCGCGGCAATGTGATCCGTGGAACCCGGCGGCGAGGACGCCTGGCGGGTGCCGTACGGCTGAGCCGTCCCGTCCGGGGCCACCGGGCGGAACGGCCGACTCGGCTCGGCTCAGTTCAGGGAGACCAGCGGTACCGACGGGTCCGCCAGTGCGTCCGGGTCGACCTGCCGGCCGGACCGGATCAGCTCCTGCACGGTCTCGGTGACGTCCCACACGTTGACGTTCATCCCGGCCAGTACCCGGCGGTCCTTCAGCCAGAAGGCGATGAACTCACGCTTCCCCGCGTCGCCGCGGATGACCACCTGGTCGTAGCTGCCCGGCGGCGCCCAGCCCGAGTATTCGAGGCCGAGATCGTACTGGTCGGAGAAGAAGTACGGCACCCGGTCGTAGCTGACGTCCTTGCCGAGCATGGCGCGGGCCGCTGCCGGGCCGCTGTTCAGCGCGTTCGCCCAGTGCTCCACGCGCAGCCGGGCGCCGAGCAGCGGATGGGCCACGTTGGCGACGTCACCGGCCGCGAAGATGTGCGGGTCACTGGTGCGCAGGGAGGCGTCGACGGCGATGCCGCCGCCGTCCTTGCGCGCGGCCATGTCGAGCCCCGCGGCTTCGGCGAGGGCGGTACGGGGGGCGGCACCGATCGCGGCGAGCACGTCGTGGGCGGGGTGCTCCTCGCCGTCGTCGGTGCGGACCGCGAGGACCAGGCCGTCCTGGCCGATGATCTCGGCGAGGCGGACGCCGAAGTGGAAGCGGACACCGTGGTCGCTGTGCAGATCGGTGAAGATCTGGCCCAGTTCGGGCCCGACGACCTGATGCAGTGGCGTCGGCTCCGGTTCGACGACGGTGACCTCGGCGCCGTAACCGCGTGCCGCCGCCGCGACCTCCAGGCCGATCCAGCCGGCCCCGGCGATCACCAGATGGCCGTTGTCGCGGCCGAGGGAGGCTAGTACGTTGCGCAGCCGGTCCGAGTGGGCGAGACGGCGCAAATGGTGGACTCCGGCCAGGTCCGTACCCGGAATGGGGAGACGGCGCGGCTCGGCCCCGGTGGCGAGCAGCAGCTTGTCGTAGTGGACGACGGTGCCGTCGCCGAGCTGTACGGAGCGGGCCTCCCGGTCGAGGCTGGTGACGGGCTGGCCCAGGTGGAGCTCGATGTCGGCGCCCGCGTACCAGGCGGTCTCGTGGACGAAGACGCTGTCCCGCTCCTCCTTGCCGGTCAGATAGCCCTTGGAGAGCGGCGGCCGTTCGTACGGATGGTCGCGTTCATCGCCGAGAAGGATCACCCGGCCGCTGAAACCTTCCGCCCGGAGTGTCTCGGCTGCCTTCGCTCCTGCCAGTCCTCCGCCGACGATGACGAACGTCCGATGTGCGTCGACCACGTGATGCCTCCTCGGTGCTTGCTGCGCGGGGCCCAACTGCGAGCGTCCCGCACGCAGCGTGATGGCGAAAGAGGGTGTACACCGATCAGGTCACACCCAGTGGTCACAGGCCGCTCCGCGCGGCTCGGTCGATACCGCGCCGTGCGGCTCGCGGACACGACCGGCCGGGGACGGGACCCCGGTCAGCGGCGGCGGCCGGTGAGCGATGCGTGCAGGGAGCGTGCGGAGGCGTCGGTCAGGGCGGCGATCTGGTCGACCAGGACCCGCTTGCGGGCCCTGTCGTCGTCGTGGGCGGCGTAGAACAGCGCCCGGAACTGCGGCTCCAGCCCCTCCGGGGCACGTGCGGTCAGCGCGGCGGCCAGTTCCGCGATGACGATCCGCTGGTCGGCGCGGATGGCCTCCTGCTCGGCGCGCTGCATGACGTACCGGTCTGCGACTGCCTTGAGCACGGCGCATTCGTTGCGTGCCTCGCGCGGGACGACGAGGTCGGCGCCGTAGCGGCCGAGCCGGCCCGTCCCGTACGCCAGCCGGGTACTGCTCTCGGCGGCGAGACAGAACCGGCCGATCAGCTGGCTCGTCGCGTCCTTCAGCCGGGCCTGGGCGACGGCGGATCCGTCGTAGCCGTGCGGCCACCAATCCTGACCGATGAGCCGGTCCAGAGCGTCGGCCAGTTCCTCGGGCTCGGTGTCCACCGGGACGTAGCGGCCGATGGCGACCGCCCAGATCTCGTTCCGCTCGGGCTCGGCGTAGAGACAATTGGGGTCGATGTGCCCGGCGTGCAGCCCGTCCTCGAAGTCGTGCACCGAGTACGCGACATCGTCGGACCAGTCCATGACCTGGGCCTCGAAGCACTTGCGGTCCTTCGGAGCGCCCTGGCGGGCCCACTCGAAGACCGGCAGGTCGTCCTCGTACACCCCGAATTTCGGCGATCCGGGGTCAAAGGGGTGCCCGCCACGCGGCC
Source organism: Streptomyces atratus (assembly GCF_014648655.1). Lineage (GTDB taxonomy): Bacteria > Actinomycetota > Actinomycetes > Streptomycetales > Streptomycetaceae > Streptomyces > Streptomyces atratus. The sequence goes on along the minus strand of NZ_BMRN01000002.1, from coordinate 492,566 downwards.
ACGGGTACTTGGTGGCCGCGTCCAGAGCGGCACGGGTCAGGTTGAGTCCGACGCTGACCAGCTCGCCGGTCCGGGTGTCGGGCACGAACCGCTTCGGTTCGAGCCTGGTCAGCAGGCGCAGCGACTGGGCGTTGCCCTCGAAGCCCCCGCAGTCCGACGCGAAGTCGTTGAGCGCCTGCTCCCCGTTGTGTCCGAACGGCGGGTGGCCCAGGTCATGGGCGAGGCAGGCCGTCTCGACCAGATCGGGGTCGCAGCCGAGCGCCGCCCCGAGTTCGCGGCCGACCTGTGCGCATTCCAGGGAGTGCGTGAGCCGGGTACGCGGGCTGGCGTCCCAGGCGTGGCTGCGGGTGCCGGGGGTGACGACCTGGGTCTTCCCGGCGAGACGGCGCAGCGCGGCGGAGTGCAGCACTCTTGCGCGGTCACGCTGGAATGCGGTACGACCGGGCCGTTTGTCCGGCTCGGTGTCCCAGCGCTCGGCGTCGGCCGCACCGTAGGGGGCCATGCCGTGGTCCTGTGTTCCCTGCGTACCGTCCATGCCGTCCATGGTTCCGACAGTAAACGGCCGGGCCGACAGGAGGGCTCAGGCGGATGCGCGGCGGGCGGCTCGGGGAAGGCGCTGTTCGGTCGTCGCGACCCCGGCCGCGAACCGCCGGACAGCCCCTGAGGCGGGGGCCTGCGCGGCCCGTCGGGTTCCGTTCAGGGAGACGCGGCTGAGCTGGGTGCCGAGCTGTGCGGTGATGCGGGTCAACAGTTGCGCCGTGCTGTCGAGGGGCAGGGACTCATCGGGATGTGCCGGTGCCGACTCCGTCATGAACCGATGGTGCGGGGCCGGGATTGCCGCACCGTTGCGTGAGGGTGACGGGTGCTTTCCGCGGGCGCATCGAGCGGTCGGGGCGGCGGCGGGCGCGGTATCGGTTCAGCCGGGGTCTCGGTTCCGGGCGGAGTCTCGGTGTCGGGCCGGGTCCCGGTGCCGGGCGAGGTCCCGGTTCCGGGCGAGGTCCCGGTGCCGGGCGAGGTCCCGGTGCCGGGCGAGGTCTCGATATCAGGCTGTGTTGCCGAAGAGCCGCTCGATGACGTGCGCGACCCCGTCCTCCTCGTTGGAGAGCGTGTGCGTCCTTATGGCGGCCAGCACGCTCGGGTGGGCGTTGCCCATCGCGTAGCCGGTGCCGGCCCAGTCGAGGACGGTCAGGTCGTTGGGCATGTCGCCGAAGGCGATGACCTCCGTGGCGTCGATGCCCCGCCCGGCGCACAGCATCGAGAGGGTGCCGGCCTTGGTGACGCCGGACGCGCTGATCTCCAGCAGCCCGCGCCCGCCGGAGTGGGTGAGCTGTACCTCGCCGCCCGCCCCTTCCTCGGCAGCGGCCAGCAGGGCGTCCGCGTCGAGCCGGTCCGACCAGGCGAGCAGCTTGGTGACGGGGAGGTCGGTCAGCCACAGATCCGCCAGCGACGGTACGGGCAGCTCGGCGTCGATGTCCTCGGAGAGCCGCAGCCGGTAGGCGGGTTCGTACAGGACGTGGCTGCCGGTCTCCAGGGCGAAGCCGATCTCGGGCACGGCGGCGGCGAGTGCGGTGGCCACGCGCCGGGCGGTGGCGAGGGGCAGGGCGCGGGAGGAGACGACGGTGCGCGTCCCGATGTCGTACACCAGCGCCCCGTTGCTGCACACGGCCGTCCCGACGAGGCCGGCGGCCTCGGCGAGCCGGTCGACGAATCTGGGCGGCCGGGCGGTGACGAGGACGACCTCCGCACCGGCGCTCTCGGCCGTGCGCAGGGCGCGCAGGGTGCGGGGCGAGAGGGTTCCGTCGTTGCGCAGGAGTGTGCCGTCGAGATCGGAGGCGATCAGCCGTGGAAGCAACATTGCCCGATGCTACTGGGCATCCTCCGGACAATCGCCGGTCTCAGTCCGAGGTGCACCGGAGCAGCATGCCCGGCCCGTCCGGAGTGAGCACCGGCACTCCATGCCTCGTCCGTCTCGTCCAACCGGCTCTCGTCCCGGAGCAGTTCGCGGGGCTGGTGGTCCACGCCGTCGCCGAGCCGGCAGAGGATGTCCCCGACCGCGCTGCGCAGGGTGGCCCGCTCGTCCGGCGTCCAGGGGCGGTTCCTCGTGTCCGCACCGCGGAAGTGCTGCTCGAAGAGCTGCCGCAGCGCGCCGAGTTCATCGGCGAGCGCACCGGGACGAGGAACCCCTCCGCCTCGCCCTGCCGGCAGGCCGTACCGCCGTACTGCTGCTGGTAAACGCCCCTGATGGGAGCCGTCACCACCACATACAGCCGGTCGGTGGCCGCACCATCGGGGTCGAGGAACACATGGCGTGGGGAAGGCATGGGGTCGGCGTGGCGGGCGGCGGGCGCGTACTCAATGGGTTTTCCGGGCCGCCCGTTCGGCTGCCGCGTGCCACCACGCCGGGGCGGGCGGGAATCCTGGCCGCGAGGTCGGCTGGTCGGGATGGAGGCCGAGCGGAATCAGCACCGAAGCCCGGACGCGGACGGTGATCCAGCCGTGCCAGCGACCGTCCGGGCCCGGGCCGCAGGCCAGGTCGACGTGCAGGTCGTCGACGGCGAACGGCATCCAGTCGATGCCCCGGTCCCGCAGTCAAGCGCGGACGGCAGCCGCGGGATGCGGTCGGCCCTTCAGATTCTCGTACGCGGCGACGGTCACCCAGTCGCCCGTCCCGGTTCCAGGTCGGTTCATGCGGACATCATGCCCGAAGCGTCTGCGGCAAGATCGGAAACGGTTACGAAATCAATGAAATCGGGAGATGGAGAACCGTTTCCCCCCATCGCTCGTCCGATCATGTGGGACAGCACGGCACAACACAGGGCGCGGACGGGGGGACACCCATGCGGGAGAAGCAGCCGGGACGGCTGGGGCGGCTCGGGCGGTTGCGGCCGCGATGGCCGCGGACGCGGCGCGGGCAGCGGCGGCTCGTGCAGGGGGTGATGGTCGCCTGTGTGGCGGCGCTGGCGCCCGCGACCTGGATGTACTCCGTGGCCGACGCCCGCGTCAGGACGACCGCGGACGCGCCCGCGCAGCAGGTCGCCATGGTGTTCGGGGCCGGTCTCTGGAAGGGCAAGCCGTCGCCGTATCTCGCGAACCGGCTGAACGCCGCCGCCGAGCTGTACCGGGACGGGAAGGTGAAGGTCGTGCTCGTGACCGGTGACAACAGCCGGAAGGAGTACGACGAACCCGACGCCATGCGCACGTATCTCAGGGCGCACGGGGTGCCGGACGAGCGGATCGTGAGCGACTTCGCCGGGTTCGACACCTGGGACTCGTGCGTTCGGGCCAAGAAGATCTTCGGCGTCGACCGCGCGGTGCTGGTGAGCCAGGGGTTCCACATCCGGCGGGCGATCGCGCTGTGCCGGACCGCGGGGATCGATGCGTACGGGGTCGGCGTCGACGCCGTACACGATGCGACCTGGTACTACGGCGGGACACGGGAGATGTTCGCGGCCGGGAAGGCGGCGCTGGATGCCGTGTTCAGGCCCGACCCGCACTTCCTGGGGCCGAAGGAGCCCGGGGTCGAAGAGGCTCTGGCGGCGGACGGGCGCTGAGGGCCGGCACCCCCGGGCGGGTGCCGGCTCTACAGAGAGATGACCGGGGCGGTCTCGGCAAAGACCCAGTCGAGGTAACGGGCGCTGCCCCGTACCACCGGGATCGCGACGATCTCCGGAGTTTCGTAGTCGTGCGCCGCCAGGAGATGGGCCTCCAGTTCGTCGTACCGCTCGGCCGTCGTCTTGAACAGCAGCTGCCACTCCTCGGTGGTCTCGATGGCGTTCTGCCAGCGGTAGACCGAGGTGACGGGCGCGCAGATCTGTACGCAGGCGGCGAGCCGCGCCTCCACCGCGCTCTGCGCCAGGGAATGGGCCTTCTCCTCGCTGTCCGTCGTGGTCAGTACGGTCAGCACTGTCGGCGTCGTCACCTTCGGGCTCCTCGGGGGTCGGTTACGGAGTGTCCCTGCTCCCATCATCGGTGGTCGGGGGCGTCGCGGCGCGGCGCAGTGCCTGGTGGTCAGACGCCGTAGGGATGAACGGCCTTGGCGTCGCGCAGCGTGCGCCCCCACCAGACCAGCTGGTCGAGCAGCGTCTTGGCCGCCGCGTCGCAGCCCGCCGGGTCCTTGTGCCTGCCCTCGTCGTCGAACAGGGCGCCCGCGTTGTGGAACGACACCGTTTCCCGGATGCCGACGCTGTGCAGCTCCGCGAAGACCTGCCTCAGATGCTCGACGGCGCGCAGACCTCCGGAAACTCCGCCGTACGAGACGAAGGCGACGGGTTTGGCCTGCCACTCGGCGTGATGCCGGTCGATGAGGTTCTTCAGCGGGGCCGGGTACGAGTGGTTGTACTCGGGGGTGATGACGACGAAGGCATCGGCCTCCGCCAATCTGGTCGACACGGCCGCCAGTTGGGCCTGCGCATCGGCGTCGGGCCGATAGGAGAGGGCGATCGGGAGGTCGAGTTCCGCGATGTCGATCAGATCGGTCTCGATGCCGGGATGACCGGTGGTGCGCGAGAGGAACCAGTCGGAGACGACGGGGGCGAACCGCCCTTCGCGATTGCTGGCGAGGATGACCGCGACCTTCAGAGGTGCGGTGGCGGCGGTCGTGGATGCGATGGATGAGGATGTCGCGGTGAGGTCCATACGGAGAGGCTCATATGTCAACCATGGTTGAGGTCAAGTCCTGTCCGTCGGGGGCCGTCGTCGCGCGCCGCGGCATACGGTGGATCGCATGACGACTCCCCCTCCCGCACCCTTCCCCTACGCCGAGTTCGACGGGCACCCGGCCACCGAGGCGGATCTGCGGATTCCGACCTTCCTCAACTACGGCCATTTCACGGCCATGCAGGTCAGGGACGGAAAGGTGCGCGGCCTCGCCCTGCATCTGGCCCGGCTGGACTCCGCCAATCAGGAGCTGTTCGAGCACGGTCTCGACGGGGAGCGGGTCCGCGAGCTGATCCGACACGCGCTGGACAGTGCCGGGGTACGGGACGCCTCGACCCGGGTGTACGGCTTTCCGTCGCCGGTCGGCACGGGGACGACCGTGATGGTCACGGTGCGCGAGCCGGCACGGAAGTCCCCCGAACCGCACGACCTGATGTCCGTTCCGTACGCCCGGACCGTGCCGCACATCAAACGTCCCGGCGAGTTCGGGCAGACGTACTACGCAAGGCTCGCGGCACGCGCCGGTTTCGACGAGGCCCTGCTGACCACGCCGGACGGCGCGGTGACCGAGGGTTCGATCACCAACATCGGTTTCTGGGACGGCACTTCGGTCGTCTGGCCACAAGCCCCCTCCCTGCTCGGCATCACCATGGCGCTGCTGGAGCAGGAGCTGCCCGGCGCGGGGCTGGAGTCGGTACGGCGCCCGGTGACGCTGGACGGGCTGGCCGCGTTCCGGTCGGCGTTCATCACCAACTCGCAGGGCATCGCGCCGGTCCGGCGCATCGACGACACCGAATTCACGGTGGACGAGGAGCTGATGAAACGGATCGGACAGGCCTACGACGGTGCGCCGTGGGACACCATCTGACGCGTCCCGGCGTCACACCTGCCTGCACGGCGAACTCCACGCCCTGCCGCGGACGGCGGTCCGAAGGTGCACGGAGGGAGGGGAGCATGGGGACATGCAGATCCATATCGAAGGCTCGCATCTCCCCGGCCTCGCCTGTGGGCCCGACAGCGACTTCCCCGGCGCCCACAACATCCACGTGGGCGTGCAGCGCAAGGACAGGCCCGGTGAACTGCTCGACCTGCACCCGGGCGACGCCCCGTCGGCCTCGTGGACCTTGGACTGCACCGTCGCCCCGGCCGAGGACGGTGTCGAGATCAAGGGGCCTTACGTGCAGAACCGGCTGGGCGGGCGCTTCGTCTACCTGTCCTGGGGCACGGTCGACGAGAACGGCCTCTTCACCATGTTCCGGCGGGCCAAGCTGATGCTGGGCGACATCGATCCGGCCGTGCTCGAAGCCGCCGTGCGCTCCGGGCATCTCACCGCGCGGCTGTCTCTCTCCGACACCAAGGGGCAGCCGCTCTGCGCCCGGGTGCGGCCGCCGACCGTCGAATGGTCCGCCGCCGCTCCGGCCTGAGAACGCCGCACCGCGGGATGCCGCGGCACAAAACCGCCCTGACCGGGCCCGGGGGGAATGGGCCGGGTCAGGGCGGCGGCCTGGGGCGGCCTGGTTCACCGTCCCGTGGGGGGTGTCAGACGTGTGCCCGACACCCACAAGGTCATGCATGTGATGTACGCCACTCTCCTCCCGGGTGGCATCACCCAATCGGCACCGGGCGGTACCGGACCGGCCACCTTCGCTTCGATCAACGCTGTGACCTGCACACATGCGGATTGGCAAGGATGCCGCGCCGCGCCATCCGGGTGAAAGCTGACTTCATGTCAGCAGGCATGGGTGGCGGACCGCCCGTTAGCTCGAGATCAGGACTCACCCACTCGCGCAGTTGCCGGAGGAACACCCCATGCGTCCTGCTCGCCCAGTGACCGGTATCGCCGCTTCCGCGGTCACCATAGCCGCGCTCGTCCTCTTCACCGCCGGGCCGTCCGCGTACGCAGGTGATGCCGGCGCGCTGCGGGCCGGCTCGGCTGCCGCATCGCGGGCCAATGGCGCCCCGGAGGCGCAGACCGACGATGGCGGGGCGGACGACCCCTCCGGGTCCGGAAACAACACCCCCTTCCGCCTCAACAACCCTTCCGGCCTCAATGTCCCCTCGTTGCTCGACTCCGTCGGCGGGCTCGACGCTCTCTCAAGGCTTCCCATCCCCTCCGGGGACGAGGGCTCGGCAAAGCACGACAGCTCGTCGTCCGGGCGCGACAACCAGTCGGGGCGCGACAGCTGGTCGTCCGGGCGCGACGACCAGTCGGGGCGCGACAACTCCTCGTCCGGGCGTGACAACCAGTCCGGACGCGACAACTCCTCGTCCGGGCGTGACAACCAGTCCGGACGCGACAACCAGTCCGGAGGCGACAACTCGTCCGAACGCGACAACTCCTCGTCCGGGCGCGACGACTCGTCCGTGCCGAACGCCCCCAGCGGGCACGTCAAAACAGGCGTCGGCGGCAGCGTCCGGCCCGACACCACCCAGATCGCGGCGGGCGCCGGCGTACTCGCCGCGACCGCCGTCGGCGGAGCCTGGCTCCTGCGTCGCCGGGCGAGCGGCACGCAAGGAGCCGGCTGACGGAGACGGATTCACGTCTCCGTACCGCCTGGTTTCCGTCCCGGTGGCCGCGCGCCACCGGGACGGGATCGTCCCCGTACCGTCCCCACTTTCGTCATCCGGAGGACGCCCGTGTCCCAGAAGGCCAAGAGCTGGCTGCTGGTTGTCGCAGCGCTGGCCGGTACCTGGCTGATCCATCACGGCGCCGGTGCCGAGCTGATCCCGCCCCAGCCGACCGCCGCCCAGGCGTTCGCGGGCGGCCCGGGGCTGCAGCCGGGGTCTCCGGTCGCCGAACCGCTGAAGCCCTCGGCGCCCGTACGCATCCGGATCCCGAGCATCCGGGTGGACGCACCGATGATGCGACTGGGACTCGGGGCCGACGGCAGTCTCGATGTGCCTCCGGCCGGGAACCGGAACGTCGTCGGCTGGTACCGGGACGGCACTCCGCCCGGCTCCAGGGGCAGCGCGATCGTCGCCGGTCATGTCGACAACGCACAGGGGCCGTCGGTCTTCTACAACCTGGGCACCCTGCAGAAGGGCAGCACGGTCGAGGTGGTCCGCCAGGACGGGCGTACCGCCGTCTTCTCGCTCGACGCGATCGAGGTCTACGAGAGCAAGAACTTCCCCGACAAGCGGGTGTACGGCGCCTCGCCCTACGCCTCGCTGCGGCTGATCACCTGTGGTGGCGGATTCTCGAAGACGACGGGTTACCAGGGCAATGTGGTGGCGTACGCACACCTCACCGAGGTGCGGTGAACCTGCCCCGACGCCCGTCGTTCATGCCGCCCACTGATCGAACGCCAACTTGGCGACCAGCGAGAACACCACGACCAGCAGTACCCCGCGGACGAAATCGCTGCCCTTCCTGAGCGCCATCCGCGCCCCGATCAGCCCACCCGCCAGGTTGAACACGGCCATCAGTGCGGCCAGTTGCCACAGCACGCTGCCCTGGTAGGCGAACATCGCCAGCGCCCCGCCGTTGGTGCAGACGTTGACGATCTTGGCGGTGGCGGACGCCGTCACCAGATCGAGGTGGAGCACCGCGGTCAGCGCCAGCACCAGGAACGTTCCGGTGCCGGGACCGAACAGCCCGTCGTAGAAGCCGATGCCGCCGCCGACCAGCACGATCGCGGTGACGGTGCGGGCCCGGGTGACCTTGCGCCGCGTGCCGTCGTCCGTCGCCCTGCCGAACGAGGGCCGCAGCATCACGAACGCCGCGACCGCCAGCAGCACCACCATGATGACCGGGCGCAGCACCTCGCTGCTGATCCCGGCGGCGAAGAACGCACCGGCCATCGATCCGGCCAGCGCCGCGAGCCCGATCCGCAGGGCCGTCCCGACCTTCACCGGTGCCTTGCGTACGTACGTCACGGCGGCGCCCGACGTACCGACGATCGCGACCGCCTTGTTCGTGCCGAGGACGTGCGCGGCAGGGACGTGCGGCAGTCCGAGCAGCAGGGCCGGCAGCAACAGCAGTCCGCCGCCGCCGACCACCGCGTCGATCCAGCCGGCCGCGGCTGCGGCGAGGCAGAGGACAACCAGAGTGGTGAGTGCTATGTCGGGCATGGTCGCGACCATAAGGAGGCGATACGTGCCCCGTCCAACTGCCTCGGCCGGATCGCGGGAAAGTTGAGCCAACTCTGAGGTTCCCGGGCCTCCGAGCCCGCCCGGGCCCTCGCGAGCCCGGCGGAATCCGGACCGGACCGGCCCGTCCGGCCGGTGCGCCGTGGCCGTACGCTTTGGTCCATGAGCCAGGGCTGGAACGCGAGCGACATCCCCGATCAGAACGGCCGTACGGCCGTGGTCACCGGAGCCAACAGCGGCATCGGACTGATCACGGCGCGGGAGCTGGCCCGGCACGGCGCGCGAGTGCTGCTCGCCTGCCGCGACGAGACGCGCGGCAAGGAGGCCGAGTCCCGCATCCGGACGGCCGTGACCGGCGCGGACGTGGAGTTCGTACCGCTCGATCTGGCCGATCTGGATTCCGTACGCAAGTTCGCCGCGACCCACACGCCCGACCGGATCGATCTGCTGATCAACAACGCGGGCGTGATGGCCCTTCCTTACGGGAAGACGGCCGACGGCTTCGAGAGGCAGTTCGGCGTCAACCACCTCGGGCACTTCGCGCTCACCGGACTGCTGCTCCCCAAGCTCCTCGACACCCCCGGGGCGCGCGTGGTGAGCGTCTCCAGCGGCATGCACGCCCTGTCCAACATCGACATCGGGGATCTCAACAGCGAGCGGAACTACCGCCGATGGATCGCCTACGGCCGCTCGAAGACCGCCAATCTGCTCTTCATCCACGAGCTGGCGCGGCGGCTGTCGGCAGCCGGTTGCGAGGTGGTGGCCGCCGCAGCGCACCCCGGTTACGCGGCGACCAATCTGCAGACGGCGGGCGTCCGGATGGAGAACCGCAAGGCGGCGGAACGGGTGGTCGAGCTCGGTAACCGGATCATCGCCCAGCCCGCGTCGTCCGGTGCGCTGCCCATCCTGTACGCGGCCACCGCGCCCGGCGTGCGCCCCGACTCGTTCACCGGGCCGAGGCTGCTGGGCTGGCGCGGCGCGCCCGCTCCGTCCTGGCGGGCGGGCTGGACGCTGAACGATGTGGCGAGCGAACGGCTCTGGGTGGCGTCCGAGCAGCTCACGGGGGTGGCGTATCCGGGCCTGACACCCTGAGGACCGCTCCCCCGCCCCCCCTCGTCCACGGGCTCAGCCCTGCCGGCCCTCGACGGCGGAGGGGTCCATCCACATGACCTCCCAGATGTGGTGGTTCGGGTCCTGGAAGGAACGGCCGTACATGAAGCCGTGGTCGATCGGCTCGTTGGCGGGCGATCCCCCGGAGGCGAGGGCGGTGTCGACCAGCTCGTCCACCTTCTCGCGGCTCTCGGCGCTCAGGGCGAGGATGACCTCGGTGGACTTCGAGGCGTCGGCGATCTCCTTCTTGGTGAACTCCTTGAAGCGGGGCTCCGTGAGGAGCATGGCGAAGATGGTGTCGCTGATGACGAGGCATGCGGTGTTCTCGTCGCTGAACTGCGGGTTGAACGAGAAGCCGAGCTTGCCGAAGAAGCTCTTGGTCGTCTCGAGGTCCTTGACCGGCAGGTTCACGAAGATCATCTGAGGCATGGCCGTTTCGCTCTCTGTTGTTCGAACGTTTCGACAGGTAGACGGCTGGGCTGCGCAGAACTCATCGGTCCCGCGAAGAAAACCTTGGCCCTCCGGCGTCAGGACATGGCGAGCGGCGCGCCGCCCCGGAGCAGCGATCCGCCCAGCGGGGTCAGCGTGTGCAGGACCGAGCCGCCGTGCCGCAGGGTGTGGATCAGGCCGGCCTCGCGCAGCACACAGGCGTGCTGGCTCGCCGAGGCGAGGGAGACTCCTGCCCGGCGGGCGAGTTCGCTGGTCGTGCAGCCGTTGCCGATGGCCCTCAGAACCGTCGAGCGGGTATTGCCGAGGAGCCGGCCGAGCCAAGGCCCCGGTTCGGCGAAGACCGGGGCGCGGGAGTGGGTGACCGGGTAGACGAGGACCGGCGGGAGCTGCGGGTCGCGGTAGACGACCGGGGTGACGCGGCAGAAGTAGGACGGCTGGAGCAATAACCCCCGCCCGTCCAGATGGAGTTCGCGGTCGACGGGGTAGTCCGCCTCCAGCACGGGGGCCCGCCAGCGGATCATGGGCGGGAGTGAGGCGAGCAGCTCGTGCGCCCCGCCGTCCAGGAGGGCGCGACCGCGGACGGCACGGTCGGCCTCGACGCTGGCCTGGATGTGCGGCCAGCACGGTTCGATCGCGGCGCGGTGGTATCCGCGCAGGGCGCCGATGAGCCGGTCGAGCAACTCGGCGTGCCCGTCCGGGGCGCGGCCCGCCTCGCGGCGCTCGGTAGCCAGCAGGGCGAGTTCGGCGCGGATCCGCCGGGGCGGGGTCTCGCGCAGCGCTTCAATTCCGGCGTCGATGCCGTACGGTTCGCCGCTTTCCCGAGAAGGCGTCAGAAAGTCCGGGAAATAGCCGCGCGGTGGAATCACGGTGGCGAGCAGGCGTACTTCACCATTCAACCGGGGCCGGGTTTCCGTACGCCATTTCCCGAACACCGTGGAACCGCGCCGGTCCCTCAGCCGATGGAAACTCAGAATGGTTTCCCACAGCGCATCCGGCCGAGTGGCCATCCGCACCCTGGAAAGGTCCACTCCGGACATATGGATACGCAGCACCGAACCCCCACCTGTTGCACCTGCAATTACCCCCACCCAAGGGTATGCGATCCGTAACAGCACGTCACCACGGGGTTTCGGCCAGAGGTGAAACGTCTCGCCTCCACATGCCGTCTCCCGAAAAGCTGTACGACGTCGGGTACGAATCCGGAGCCACCGGAAGAGCGAGTGAAGGCCGTGGGGGGTTTTGCTCGTTCGGCGGCGGTCGGCGACGGTGCGGCTCCGTACCCGACGGGGGTAAGCCGGGTGCGGTCCATGGATGGGGATCCGTGGGCCGCACCCCGGTCCGTTCCCGGCCCATGTCTTTGCGCATTGAACGAACTTTGCGTATTGAACGAAGAAAAGGCACAACGTCGAACAACCATTTTCCCCAGAACAAAACGAAGCGGCGGCATCCCCGCACAGGGTGCCGCCGCCTCTGGAAGTTCCGGAGTCGCCGTCGAGTCGGTGAGGGTACGGGTGAGCCGACGGCAACTCCGGAGTCAGGGGGTGTGGTGTCGGATCAGCGGCTGTCGCTGCCCTTCGAGTCCGCCGCCGCACGGCCCGCTTCCAGGCGGGCGACGGGGATACGGAACGGGGAGCAGGACACGTAGTCCAGGCCCGCCTCGTGGAAGAAGTGCACCGACTCCGGGTCGCCGCCGTGCTCGCCGCAGACGCCGAGCTTCAGATCCGGGCGGGTGGCCCGGCCGGCTGCGACGGCACTGCGGACCAGCGAGCCGACACCGTCCTTGTCGATCGTCTCGAACGGCGACACCCCGAAGATGCCCTTCTCCAGGTACGCGGTGAAGAACGAGGCCTCCACGTCGTCACGGGAGAAGCCCCACACCGTCTGGGTCAGGTCGTTCGTACCGAAGGAGAAGAACTCTGCGGCCTCGGCGATCTGACCGGCGGTCAGCGCGGCGCGGGGCAGCTCGATCATCGTGCCGATGGTGAGCTTCAGCTGCGTGCCGGTGGCGGCCTCGACCTCGGCGATGACCTGGTCGGCCTCCTCGCGGACGATCTCCAGCTCCTGGACCGTGCCGACGAGCGGAATCATGATCTCGGCGCGCGGGTCACCCTTGGCGTTCTTGCGCATCGCCGCGGCCTCGGCGATCGCCCGTACCTGCATGGCGAACAGGCCGGGGATGACGAGACCGAGACGGACCCCGCGCAGACCGAGCATCGGGTTCTGCTCGTGCAGCTTGTGCACGGCCTGGAGCAGACGCAGGTCGTTCTCGTTGGCGTCCTTGCGGGACTCGGCGAGCGCGACCCGTACCGAGAGCTCGGTGATGTCGGGCAGGAACTCGTGCAGCGGCGGGTCGAGCAGCCGTACGGTGACGGGCAGTCCGTCCATCGCCTCGAACAGCTCGATGAAGTCGGACTTCTGGAGCGGAAGCAGCTCGTCCAGCGCGGTCTCGCGCTCGGCGTCGGTGTCCGCGAGGATCAGCTTCTCGACCATCTCGCGGCGCTCGCCGAGGAACATGTGCTCGGTACGGCACAGGCCGATGCCCTGGGCGCCGAAGCGGCGGGCGCGCAGCGCGTCCTCGGCGTTGTCGGCGTTGGCCCGTACCCGCAGCCGGCGCACCCGGTCCGCGTACGCCATGATCCGGTGCACGGCGGCGACCAGTTCGTCGGCGTCGTCGGCGCCCGCGTGCATCCGGCCCTCGAAGTACTCGACGACCGGGGACGGGACGACGGGGACCTCTCCGAGGTACACCTTGCCGGTGGAGCCGTCCACCGAGACGGTGTCGCCCTCCTCGACGACGGTCCCGCCGACGGTCAGCCGACGCCGCTTGGTGTCGACCTCGATCTCCTCGGCGCCGCAGACACACGTCTTGCCCATGCCTCGGGCGACGACGGCGGCGTGCGAGGTCTTGCCGCCGCGGGAGGTCAGGATGCCCTCGGCCGCGATCATGCCGTCGAGGTCGTCGGGGTTGGTCTCCCGGCGGATGAGGATGACCTTCTCGCCGGAGCGGGACCACTTGACGGCGGTGTACGAGTCGAAGACCGCCTTGCCGACCGCGGCACCCGGCGACGCGGCGATGCCACGGCCGAGCAGCCGCGTCTTGGCATCCTCGTCGAAGCGCGGGAACATCAGCTGCGCCAGCTGCGCCCCGGTGACCCGCTGGAGCGCCTCGGCCTCGTCGATGAGCCCCTGGTCGACCAGCTGCGTGGCGATCCGGAACGCGGCACCGGCGGTGCGCTTGCCGACGCGGGTCTGGAGCATCCACAGCTGGCCGCGCTCGATGGTGAACTCGATGTCGCACAGGTCCTTGTAGTGCGTTTCGAGGGTTTCCATGATCTGCATCAGCTGGTCGTACGACTTCTTGTCGATCGACTCCAGCTCGGCGAGCGGCACTGTGTTGCGGATACCGGCGACCACGTCCTCGCCCTGCGCGTTCTGCAGGTAGTCGCCGTAGACGCCCTGGTGGCCGCTGGCCGGGTCGCGGGTGAACGCGACACCCGTACCGGAGTCGGGACCGAGGTTGCCGAAGACCATCGAGCAGATGTTGACGGCTGTGCCGAGGTCGCCGGGGATGCGCTCCTGGCGGCGGTAGAGCTTGGCCCGGTCGGTGTTCCACGAGTCGAAGACGGCCTTTATGGCCAGGTCCATCTGCTCGCGCGGGTCCTGCGGGAAGTCACGTCCGGCGTCCCGCGAGACGATCTTCTTGAACTGCTTGACCAGCTTCTTCAGGTCGGCCGCGTCGAGGTCCACGTCGACCGTGACGCCCTTGGCCTCCTTCGCCGCCTCCAGCGCCTCCTCGAAGAGGTCGCCGTCGACACCGAGGACGGTCTTGCCGAACATCTGGATGAGGCGGCGGTAGGAGTCCCACGCGAACCGCTCGTCGCCGGCCTGGGCGGTGAGACCGACCACGGACTCGTCGGAGAGGCCGATGTTGAGGACGGTGTCCATCATGCCGGGCATCGAGAACTTCGCGCCGGAGCGGACCGAGACCAGGAGCGGGTCGTCCGCCTGGCCGAGCTTCTTGCCCATCTGCGCCTCAAGGGCGTCGAGATGCGCGCTGACCTCGTCGCGCAGCTTCGTCGGCTCCTCACCACTGTCGAGGTAGACCTTGCACGCCTCGGTGGTGATGGTGAAGCCCGGAGGGACGGGGAGCCCGAGATTGGTCATCTCGGCGAGGTTGGCACCCTTCCCGCCGAGCAGGTCCTTCAGATCCTTGTTGCCCTCGGTGAAGTCATAGACGAACTTCTCGCCCTGGGGCTCCCGGGATTCCGGGGTGGATACGTGGGGATCTTTGTTTTCCGACACGGGTCTCGACTCCTCGAGGACGCTGTGGCTGCCCTGACGGCGAGGAACATACCCAGATCGAAGGTGTCTGGGTACGTCCACTTGCGCGTCATGAGGCCTCAACCACCCGTCCGCCAGCAGATCGAAAGTGACATGGCCTGTCCCTCGATCGAAGGATGCCTTCACTTCTTGAATGAATAAGCACTCAGTGCAACCAGATGACCCCAAGTCGGCCACGCAGCGCAGCGGAAGCGTCGATCGATCAAAGTGAAGCCCCTTGGCACCCAGTGCCACCATTTGAGAAATGCAGCTCCCAAATTTGCGCTCATTTGAGCGCAACGGTTCTCAGGGTGGCGAGAATCACTCTACGATCGGCGCTCAGATGTCACCATCCGGACGAGCGAGAGACGGCCGATGGTCACCCTTTGATCATCAAGATGCAGCCGACTGTGAGCAGATTCGACGCGCGATGCCCCCGTGCGGGCTCATTTAGGCTCACCCTTGGCCGGATATCGCCAAATCCGGCTCGACACAGCGCTCAGATGAGCGAGGTAAAGGAAGAGGCACGCGGTGCCTGTGATGCCGCGTGCCTCTTGAAGGGCCCAGGAGGGCCGGGGAAGCTGTGGAGAGCCCCCGTCGGACCCCTGTCAGGTCCCGGGGAGCGTAATCAGCCGCCCGAGGTGTCCAGCTCCGCGTCGGCGCTCACGCCCGCGCAGTCGTACGGGTCCTTCAGCCAGCCGTCCGGCAGGACCACCCGGTTGTTGCCCGAGGTGCGCCCGCGCGGCCCGTCCGCGCCGTCCGGCCACGGCTGGTCCAGGTCCAGCTCCTGCAGCTGACCGCCCAGCTCCTCCAGCGACGAGGTGACCGCCAGCTTCTTGCGCATCTCGGAGCCGACCGAGAAGCCCTTGAGGTACCAGGCCACGTGCTTACGGAAGTCGATCACGCCACGGGTCTCGTCACCGATCCACTCCCCCAGCAGCGTCGCGTGCCTCAGCATGACGGTGGCGACCTCCCGGAGCGCCGGCGCCCGCCTCGTCCGCGTACCCTCGAACGCGCTCACCAGGTCACCGAAGAGCCAGGGGCGGCCCAGGCAGCCCCGGCCCACGACCACGCCGTCGCAGCCGGTCTCGCGCATCATCCGGCGGGCGTCGTCCGCGCACCAGATGTCCCCGTTGCCGAGGACGGGGATCTCCGGGACGTGCTCCTTGAGGCGGGCGATGGCTTCCCAGTCCGCGGTGCCGCCGTAGTGCTGGGCGGCCGTCCTGCCGTGCAGGGCGACGGCCGTGACGCCCTCCTCGACCGCGATCCGGCCCGCGTCGAGGTAAGTGGTGTGGTCGTCGTCGATGCCCTTGCGCATCTTGATGGTGACCGGCAGATCGCCCGCGTTGGAGACCGCCTGGTTGAGGATCGCGCGCAGCAGCGGCCGCTTGTACGGGAGCGCCGAGCCGCCGCCCTTGCGGGTCACCTTGGGGACCGGGCAGCCGAAGTTCAGGTCGATGTGGTCGGCGAGGTTCTCGTCGACGATCATGCGGACGGCCTTGCCGACGGTGACCGGGTCCACTCCGTACAGCTGGATCGAGCGCGGGGTCTCGCTCGCGTCGAAGTGGATGAGCTGCATGGTCTTCTCATTGCGCTCGACCAGCGCCCGCGTGGTGATCATCTCGCTGACGAACAGCCCCTTGCCGCCGGAGAACTCCCGGCACAGGGTGCGGAACGGGGCGTTGGTGATGCCGGCCATGGGGGCGAGCACCACCGGCGGCTGCACCGTGTGGGGGCCGATCCGGAGCAGCGGGAGCGAAGGGGCGAGCGTGGTCATTGCTCCATTGTCGCGTACGGCGCGGAGCGGCCCGCCAGCAGAGTTCGTTAGTTAACCGTACTATCCATGTATGCCCGAGCTGAGCCCCCGTCGACGGCAGCTGGTGCTGGCGATCTGCTGCATGAGCCTGCTGATCGTCAGTCTCGACAACACCGTCCTCAATGTCGCCCTGCCCTCCATGCAGAAGGAACTGCACGCCACCGTCGCGGGCATGCAGTGGACGATCGACGCCTACACCCTCGTTCTCGCCTCGCTGCTGATGCTCGCGGGCTCCACCGCCGACCGGATAGGGCGCCGGAAGATCTTCAAGATCGGGCTCGTCCTCTTCACCCTCGGCTCGGTGCTCTGCTCCCTGGCGCCGAACCTGGAGTCGCTGGTGGCGTTCCGGATGGTGCAGGCGGTGGGCGGCTCGATGCTCAACCCTGTCGCGATGTCGATCATCACCAACACCTTCACCGACCCGCGCGAGCGGGCCCGCGCCATCGGAGTGTGGGGCGGTGTCGTCGGCATCTCCATGGCGGCGGGCCCGGTGGTCGGCGGCCTGTTGGTGGACTCGGTCGGCTGGCGGTCCATCTTCTGGATCAATCTGCCGGTCGGTCTCGTCGCGCTGCTGCTCACCTGGCGGTACGTCCCGGAGTCCCGCGCCCCGAAGCCGCGCCGCCCCGATCCCGTGGGGCAGCTGCTGGTCGTCGGACTGCTCGGTTCGCTGACGTACGCGATCATCGAGGCGCCCTCGGCGGGCTGGACCTCGCCACGGATCCTGGTGTTCGCGGTGCTCGCCGTGTGCTCGCTCGTCGGGCTGCTGCTGTACGAGCCCAGGCGCGCCGAGCCCCTCATCGATCTGAGGTTCTTCCGCAGCGCCCCGTTCAGCGGTGCCACCGCCATCGCGGTCTGCGCCTTCGCCGCACTGAGCGGGTTCCTCTTCCTCAACACGCTGTATCTGCAGAACGTGCGCGGTCTGAGCGCTTTGCACGCCGGTCTGTACATGCTGCCGATGGCGGCCCTGACCTTTGTCTGCGCACCGCTGTCGGGCCGGCTCGTCGGCAGCCGGGGGCCGCGGCTGTCGCTGCTGGTGGCGGGCGTGGCCATGACGGCGTGCGGGCTGTTGTTCGCCGCGTTCGACGCGGAGACGGACGACGTCCTGCTGTTCACCGGCTATGTGCTGTTCGGTCTCGGCTTCGGCATGGTGAACGCGCCGATCACCAACACGGCCGTCTCCGGGATGCCGCGCTCACAGGCCGGTGTGGCGGCGGCGGTCGCCTCGACCAGCCGGCAGATCGGCGGAACGCTCGGGGTCGCCGTGATCGGTGCGGTGCTGGCGGCGGGCGTGGCCGGTACCGGTTCGCCGCGCGGCGCCGAGTACGCGGCCGCCTTCGTGGACGCGAGCAAGCCCGCCTGGTGGATCCTCGCCGGGTGCGGGCTGTGCGTCCTGCTGGTGGGGGCGCTGACCAGTGGGCGCTGGGCGCTGGAGACGGCGCGCCGTACCGCGCAGCGGCTGGAGGTGCCGACGGGTGTCCCCGCCGAGGATCAGGCGTCGGCGAGCTCCAGGGCCTGAAGGCGCCGCAGCCGCCGCCCGGTCTCGTCCTGTTCCGCATCGTGCTCTGCGCGGCATACCGGCCGTGCGTGCCGGTGTGGGCGGCGGGGGTGCGAGCTGCTGGGATGCGCCCGGCGCGCGGCAGTGGGTCCGGGACCCACTGCCGCGCGCCGGGTGTGGCCACGCTCGGCACGCTGTTCCTCTCCCTGGTCCCGGGCTCGGGAATACGGGACGCGCTGCCCGTGACGCTGCTGGCGCAGTCGGCCGCGGTGGTGCTGACGGTGCTGCTGAGTCTGCGGCTGCCGCGCGAGGTGGCGTGAGCGCAGGGCGGCAACGGGACACGGACAAGGGCGTGGGCCCGGATCACTCCAGGTGATCCGGGCCCACGGTCGTACGGGTGACGAGGGAGCGTCAGCTCTGTGCCGAGGTGTCCTGCTCGGACGTACTCGGCTGCGCGGAGTCGTCCGACGGCGGCCCGGCCTGCGCGGCTGACTCGGCCGCCTGTGCGGAGGCCGGTCCCGACTGCGCGCGCTCACGCATCTTGCGCAGCAGCTCCTGCTTCTGGTCGGCAGCCGTCTTGCGGTCGGCATTGCGCGCAGGGCCCGCGCCCTGCTGCTCGGCGCGGGACAGCTTCTTGCGCTGTCCGCCCACGCCGAGGAGGTTGTTGCGGCTCTTGGCCACGGCGTTCTCCCATTCGTAGTGAGAAGTGAGGTCTGAAGCGACCTGGAATCGATCCGGTGGGCGGCGGGTGGTCGGACCCGCCGCGCTCTCACTCGTAGATCTGGAAGAACGAAGACATGCCGGAACCGTACCTCGGCCGTGTCGGCCACCGCACCCGGTTTTCGGCGCGGCCGGGTGAAGCGTCGCGACCATGGACTGACGGATCACGAAGGTGGCCCTGCGCGAGGCCGTGACCGGCCGCTGCCGGCTGCGGGAGATCGTCGAGGAGGGCGTGCGCTGCGGGCAGTTCGCCGTGGACGATCCGGCGGTCGCCGCGCAGTCGGTCTTCGACGCGACGGCACGTTTCCACGACCCGGCGTATGCGGCGGAGTGGCAGAGCCCCGCCATCACGGCCGAGTTCACCACCGTGTCGGACCTGCTGCTGCGCGGCCTGCGCGCGTAACGGCCCCACGCATGACGGGAGTGGGCGTGGGAGGCCCGCTCAGGCGGTCGGGTCGACCGTCGCCCGGTGGGCCTCGGCGAGATGTTCCTCGGCCTTGAGCCAGGGCAGGAACTGGACGCCCTTGCCCCAGCCGCAGGTGTCGCAGCTCAGCTGCCGCTGCATCCCCGACTTCCGTACGTGGACGACATGTTCACGGCCGTGCTGATCCCATCTGCTGACCTTGCTCGTGGTCATGGACGGCATCCGAGCCTCCTGTTGACGCATTGACGCAACTGCTCAGCGTGGACAGTGTGCAACGAAGCCCCCGGTTCCGTACGAGGAACCGGGGGCTTCGCCGTGAAACCGTGGTGCGTCAGCAGCCCAGCAGTCGGGCGCCGAGGTAGGCCTGGATCTGGTCCAGGGAGACGCGCTCCTGCTTCATGGTGTCGCGCTCGCGCACGGTCACCGCGTTGTCATCGAGGGTGTCGAAGTCGACGGTGACGCAGAACGGCGTACCGATCTCGTCCTGACGACGGTAGCGCCGGCCGATGGCACCCGCGTCGTCGAACTCGATGTTCCAGTTCTTCCGCAGGTCGGTCGCGAGGCCCTTGGCCTTCGGCGACAGCTGCGGGTTGCGGGACAGCGGCAGGACGGCGACCTTGACCGGCGCGAGGCGCGGGTCGAGGCGCATCACGGTGCGCTTCTCCATGACGCCCTTGGCGTTGGGCGCCTCGTCCTCGATGTAGGCGTCGAGGAGGAAGGCGAGCATCGCGCGGCCGACACCGGCTGCCGGCTCGATGACGTACGGAGTCCAGCGCTCGCCGGCCTCCTGGTCGAAGAAGGACAGGTCCGTGCCCGAGGCCTTGGAGTGCGCCTTGAGGTCGTAGTCCGTGCGGTTGGCGACGCCCTCCAGCTCGCCCCACTCGCTGCCGCCGAAGCGGAAGCGGTACTCGATGTCAGCGGTGCGCTTGGAGTAGTGCGAGAGCTTCTCCTGCGGGTGCTCGAACCACCGCATGTTCTCCTCGCGCAGGCCCAGGCCGGTGTACCAGTTCCAGCGCTGCTCCATCCAGTACTCCTGCCACTTCTCGTCCTCGCCCGGCTTGACGAAGAACTCCATCTCCATCTGCTCGAACTCGCGGGTGCGGAAGATGAAGTTGCCCGGAGTGATCTCGTTCCGGAAGGACTTGCCCATCTGGGCGATACCGAACGGCGGCTTCTTGCGCGAAGTCTGCTGCACCTGGCCGAAGTTGGTGAAGATGCCCTGGGCGGTCTCGGGACGCAGGTAGGCGACCGAGCCGGAGTCCTGGGTCGGGCCGAGGTGGGTGGAGAGCAGACCCGAGAACTGCTTGGGCTCGGTGAAGGTGCCCTTGTTGCCGCAGTTGGGGCAGTTGAGCTCGCTCAGGCCGTTCGCGGGCGCGTGGCCGTGCTTCTCCTCGTACGCCTCCTCCAGGTGGTCGGCGCGGAAGCGCTTGTGACAGGAGGTGCACTCGGTCAGCGGGTCGGTGAACGTGGCGACATGGCCGGAGGCGACCCAGACCTCGGGGGCCAGGATGACCGACGAGTCGAGTCCGACCACGTCCTCGCGCGAGGTGACCATGTAGCGCCACCACTGGCGCTTGAGGTTCTCCTTCAGCTCGACGCCCAGCGGCCCGTAGTCCCAGGCGGCGCGCTGACCACCGTAGATCTCACTGCAGGGATAGACGAAGCCACGGCGCTTGCTCAGGCTGACGATGGAGTCGATCTTGTCGGCGGCCACGGTGCTCTCTTCATTACGACGACGAAATTGGACAAGGGTGGCGCGAAGCGCCTCGGTGGGGGGTGGTGGTCGGGAGACGGGCGGGCGAATGCTTCAGATTACCGGCGGGCACGCCCCTTGGATCAAATCGGTATCGGCGCAGTCGGCCGAGGGGTCATCCCATCAGCCTTGTTGACAATCGTTTCCAGTTTTGTTGAAAATGACTGTCATGAACGTAAGCCGCCTCATACCCACGACCGCCGTCGCCGGAGCAGTCGTCCTCGGCCTCACCGCCTGCTCCGCCTCGGATGCCGCCGACCACAAGAACGGCGACAAGCTGAACGTGGTGGCCTCGTTCTATCCGATGCAGTTCCTGGCCGAGCAGATCGGCGGAAACCACGTCTCCGTCACCACGCTGACCAAGCCGGGCGTCGAGCCGCACGATCTGGAGCTCACCCCGCGGCAGATCGGCGGACTCGGCGACGCCGACTACATCCTTTACCTCAAGGGCATCCAGCCCGCCGTCGACGACGCGATCAAGCTGTCCGAGTCGACCCACAGCGTCGACGCGGCGAAGCTGACCACGCTGGAGGACCACGGCACCGAGACCGGCGGCGACGAACACGGCCACGAGCACGAGCACGAGGGCGAGGGCGCCGGGGCCGACCCGCACATCTGGCTGGACCCGGTGAAGTACGCCGAGGTCGCCAAGGGCGTCGGCGCGTCCCTGGAGAAGACCGACCCCGGCCACGCCGCGGACTACCGCAAGAACACGGACGCCCTGGTCAAGAGGCTCGACACGCTGAACACGGCGTACGAGACGGGCCTGCGGAACACCGCCACCAAGACGTTCGTCACCACCCACTCCGCCTTCGGCTACCTCGCCGAGCGCTATGGCCTGGTCCAGGAGGGCATCGCCGGCATCGACCCCGAGGCCGAGCCCAGCCCCGCCCGGATCCAGGAGATCCACACCATCGCGGAGAAGAGCAAGGCCACCACCGTCTTCTTCGAGACCCTCGCCAGCGACAAGACCGCGAAGACCGTCGCGGCGGACACCGGCCTGAGGACCGACGTCCTCGACCCGCTCGAGGGAATCACCGACAAGTCCAAGGGCGACAACTACTTCGAGGTCATGCAGTCCAACCTCGCCGCCCTCCAGAAGGCGCTCGGCGCGAAGTGACCCTCGTAACACCCGCCACAGCAGCATCGGAGGCGCTCATGCCCGAGCCCGGGAGCACCACGACCGAACCCGTGATAGCCCTGCGCGGCGCCACGGCCACGCTCGGCGCACGCCCCGTGCTGCGCGGCATCGACCTGACCGTCCGCCGCGGCGAGGTCGCCGCCCTGCTCGGCGCCAACGGCTCGGGCAAGTCGACCGCCGTACGCTCCGTCATCGGCCAGGTCCCGCTCACCGGCGGCTCCATCGAGCTGTTCGGCACCCCGCTGCGCCGCTTCCGCAGCTGGGCGCGGATCGGCTACGTACCCCAGCGCACCACGGCGGCCGGCGGAGTGCCCGCCACGATCCGTGAGGTCGTCTCCTCCGGGCGCCTGTCCCGTACGAAGCTGGGACTGCTCCGCAAGGCCGACCGGGCCGCCGTCGACCGGGCCATCGACCTCGTGGGCCTCGCCGACCGGGCCAAGGACTCCGTGAACGCGCTCTCCGGCGGGCAGCACCAGCGGGTGCTGATCGCCCGGGCGCTGGCCGCCGAACCGGAGCTGCTGATCATGGACGAGCCGATGGCCGGCGTCGACCTGGCCAGCCAGGAGATCCTCGCCGCGACGCTCCGCGAACAGGTCGCGGCCGGCACCACGGTGCTGCTCGTGCTGCATGAGCTCGGCCCGCTGGAGCCACTGATCGACCGCGCGATCGTGCTGCGCGACGGCTGTGTGATGCACGACGGGCCGCCCCCGAAGGCGCTGGGCCAGCACGCCCTGCCCGGACACGACCATGTACACCCCCACGCGGCCTCCGAGCCCGTCCGGACGGGACTGCTGAGCTGATCATGGAATTCCTCGACCCTCCGTTCATGCAGCGGGCACTGCTCGCCGCCGTACTGGTCGGCGTCATCGCCCCCGCCGTCGGCATCTATCTCGTCCAGCGCCGCCAGGCCCTGATGGGCGACGGCATCGGCCATATCGCGATGACCGGTGTCGGCCTCGGCTTCCTGCTCTCCACCAGCCCGGTGTGGATGGCCACGGCGGTCGCCGTCGTCGGCGCCGTCGTCATGGAGCTGATCCGCTGGTACGGACGCACCCGCGGCGACATCGCGCTGGCCATGCTGTTCTACGGCGGTATGGCGGGCGGTGTCCTGCTGATCAACCTCTCCGACACCGGCTCCAACGCCAACCTCACCTCATATCTCTTCGGTTCCCTCTCCACGGTCTCCACCGAGGACATCACCGCGATCTGTCTGCTGGCCGCCTTCGTGCTGCTGGTGACGCTGGGGCTGCGACGGCAGTTGTTCGCGGTCAGCCAGGACGAGGAGTTCGCCCGGGTCACCGGGCTGCCGGTGCGCGCACTGAATCTGCTGGTCGCCGTGACGGCGGCGGTGACGGTCACCGTGGCGATGCGGGTCGTCGGGCTGCTGCTGGTCAGCGCGCTGATGGTGGTGCCGGTCGCGGCCGCGCAGCAGATCTCCAGGTCCTTCAAGGTGACGTTCGTACTGTCCGTCGTCATCGGTACGGCGGTGACCCTGGCCGGCACCGTGACCTCGTACTACCAGGACGTCCCGCCCGGCGCGACGATCGTGCTGCTGGCCATCGTGGTCTTCGTCGTCCTGACGCTGCTCGCGACCCCGCTGGCCAGAAGGCGCGCCCGCCGGAGCGAAGCGGCGTCCGAGGAGTGCACTCTTGAGGTATCGGCCTCCCGCCCGGCCACGGACGAGCTCCGGGTTTGACCGTGAAGCCCGGACGGGCTGGCACAATGGCCCGACACAGGTACGGGCGACACGAGGAGGCTGCTGTGGCGACGGCGCCGATCAGTGGAACGAACGCGGCCCCGGTACGCGGCCGGTCGACCCGGCAGCGGGCGGCTGTGGCGGCGGCGCTCGACGAAGTGGACGAGTTCCGCAGCGCCCAGGATCTGCACGACGTACTCAAGCACCGCGGTGACTCGGTCGGGCTGACCACCGTCTACCGCACGCTTCAGTCCCTTGCCGATGCGGGCGAGGTCGATGTGCTGCGCACCACGGACGGCGAGTCCGTGTACCGGCGCTGCTCGACCGGCGACCACCACCACCATCTGGTGTGCCGGATGTGCGGCAAGGCCGTGGAGGTCGAGGGGCCCGCGGTGGAGCAGTGGGCGGAGATGATCGCCACGCAGCACGGGTATGTGAACGTGGCCCACACGGTGGAGATCTTCGGGACGTGCGCGGAGTGCGCGAGCGCGAAGGAATGACGGTCCGGGGGCGGCGCCCCCGGACCCTCCTTCCTCAGCCCTTCGGCTCCTGGGCCGCCTCCACCGCACCGCCGAAGCGCCGGTCCCGCTGGGCGAACTCCAGGCATGCCCGCCACAGGTCACGGCGGTCGAAGTCCGGCCAGAGCACGTCCTGGAAGACCATCTCGGCGTATGCGCTCTGCCAGATCAGGTAGTTGGACGTGCGCTGCTCGCCGCTGGGGCGGACGAAGAGGTCGACGTCCGGCATGTCCGGGTAGTAGATGTACTTCGCGAACGTCTTCTCATTGACCTTGGCCGGGTCCAGCTTCCCGGCCGCGACGTCTTCGGCAATGCGCTGCGCGGCGTCGGCGATCTCGGCCCGGCCACCGTAGTTGACGCAGAAGTACAGCGTCATCCTGTCGTTGTCCTTCGTCTGCTCCTGGGCGACCTGGAGCTCCTGGACGACGGACTTCCACAGCTTCGGCATGCGTCCCACCCAGCGGATGCGGATGCCCAGTTCGTCCATCTCGTCGCGGCGGCGGCGGATGACGTCCCGGTTGAAGTTCATCAGGAACTTCACTTCCTCCGGGGACCGCTTCCAGTTCTCGGTGGAGAACGCGTACAGCGAGAGGTTCTTGACGCCCATCTCGATGCAGCCCTTGAGGACGTCCATGACGACGCCTTCGCCGACCTTGTGGCCCTCGGTGCGCGGGAGGCCGCGTTCCTTGGCCCAGCGGCCGTTGCCGTCCATCACGACGGCGACGTGCTTGGGCACCAGCTCGCCGGGGATCTTCGGGGGCGTGGCACCGGAAGGGTGCGGCTCCGGGGTCTTGTAGTCGCGCCGGTTACGGCCGCCGAGAATCCCGCGTACTGCCATGAACTGTCTCGCTCCCTGTGCCTGATCTGCCTGTGTCACTTCTCTACGTACCGCAGTGAGCGCAGTCCGCGCTCCAGATGCCAGTGCAGATAGGCGGACACCAGTCCGCTGCCCTCCCTGACATGACGCGCCTCGCACGCGTCCGCCGTCTCCCAGTCGCCGGTGAGCAGTGCGCTCAGCAGGGTGACGGCCTCAGCCGAGGGTACGACGCTGCCGGGCACCCGGCAGTCGCCGCATATGACGCCGCCCGCCGCGACGGAGAAGAACCGGTTCGGTCCGGGCATTCCGCACTTCGCGCAGTCCTCGAAGCTGGGTGCGTAGCCGTTGACAGCGAGCGAACGCAGCAGGAAGGCGTCGAGGACGAGATGCGGCTCGTGTTCGCCGCGGGCAAGGGTGCGCAGCCCTCCGACGAGCAGCAGGTATTGCTGAACCGCGGGCTCGCCCTCGTGGTCGGTGAACCGCTCGGCGGTCTCCAGCATCGCGGTGCCCGCGGTGTAGCGGGCGTAGTCGGTGACGATACCGCCGCCGTACGGGGCGATCGTCTCGCTCTGGGTGCAGAGCGGCAGACCGCGGCCGATCAGCTCGCTGCCCCGGGCGAAGAACTGCACATCGACGTGGGAGAAAGGTTCCAGCCGTGCCCCGAACTTGGACTTCGTACGCCGCACGCCGCGCGCGACGGCCCGCACCCGGCCGTGGCCGCGGGTCAGGATCGTGATGATCCGGTCGGCCTCGCCCAGCTTCTGCGTGCGCAGCACCACGCCGTCGTCCCGGAACAAGCTCATGCGTCCATTGTCCGGTACGGGAACAGCTCATCGGGCCCGCCCCCGGGCCGGGGCCGCTCACCTTCCGTCCGCCCCACCGGCGGCCGGTACGACCAGCCCCGATTCGTACGCGACGATCACCAGCTGGGCCCGGTCGCGGGCGCCGACCTTGCCCATGATCCGGCTGACATGGGTCTTCGCGGTGAGCGGGCTGAGGCCGAGGGTCTCCGCGATCTCGGCGTTGTTCAGCCCGCGCCCGACGAGGCAGAGCACCTGACGCTCCCGTTCGGAGAGGCGGTCCGGACCGCCCGGCACTCCGGCGGGCGGGGTCCGGGGGCTGCTCAGCACCCTGGCGATGAGCCGGGCGGTCGGTCCGGGCGAGAGCAGGGACTCGCCCGCCGCCACGGTCCTGATGGCGGCCAGGAGCTCGGCGGGCCTGGTGTCCTTGACCAGAAAGCCGGAGGCGCCCGCACGCAGTGCGTCGACGATGTGTTCATCGGTGTCGTACGTGGTCAGGACCAGCACCTTCACTCCGGCGAGGTGTTCGTCGGCGGCGATGCGGCGGGTCGCCTCGATGCCGTCGAGCTCGGGCATCCGGATGTCCATGACGACGAGGTCGGGCCGGTGCGCGCGGGTCAGCTCGACGGCTTCGAGACCGTTGCCCGCCTGGCCGACGACCTCCATGTCCCGGTCGGACTCGACGAGCATCGCGAAGGCCGCCCGTACCAGGGTCTGGTCGTCGGCGAGCAGTACGCGGATCATGGTGTGGCCTCCACCTCCTGGAACGGCAGCAGCGCCGAGACCTCGAAGCCGCCGCCGGGGCGGGGTCCCGCGTCCAGTGTGCCGCCCGTACTGCGGGCCCGTTCCCGCATGCCCACAATGCCGAACCCCGGTGCGGAACCGTCCTTCGGGGGTCCTGTGCCGTCGTCGATGACGGTGACCCGCAGCGCGTTGCCGCCGTCCGGTGCCACGGCGACCCTGACCTGTACACCGGCTCCCGCGTGCCGTACCGCGTTGGTCAGCGACTCCTGCACGATGCGGTACGCGGCCGCGCCGGTTGCCGGGGCGAGCCGGCCGGCCGGGGCGCGTACCGCGAGGTCGACGTGTGCCCCGGCCGCCTCGGCGGCCCGTACGAGACCGGGCAGCGCCGCCAGATCGGGCAGCGGGCCTTCCGCGTCGTGCCGGCCGTGACTGTCGTGCCGGCCGTCGCGCAACACCTCCAGGGTGGTGCGCAGCTCGGTCCGGGCCTCCCGGCAGGTATCGGCGATGTCCTCCAGCGATGCGGCGATCGCGCGCCGGTCGAGCCGGTCCGGGTCGACGGTCAGGATGTGCGACGCCACCGAGGTCTGGACGCCGATGAGGGTGATGCTGTGGGCCAGCAGATCGTGCAGATCGCGGGCGATCCGCAGCCGTTCCTCGACGACCCGCCGCCGGGCCTCCTCCTCACGGGTGCGCTCGGCGCGTTCGGCGCGTTCCAGCACGGAGGCCATGTACTGGCGGTAGACGCGCACGTCGACGCCGCAGAACAGCACGGCGACGATCCAGCCGGAGATGCGCAGCAGTTCCATGCCCTCATGGGCGTTGATGGTGAGCACCACCGTCACCATGACGGACAGGACGCCGATCCCGGTCAGCAGTGTGCGCAGCGGCCGGCCGGTCGCCGCCACGGTGTAGAGGGCGATCCAGGTCTGCGGCATGGGCGCCGTGTGCGCGTTGTCGAGCGCGTGGTACGGCATGAGGAGCGGGATCATGGCGAGCAGCGCGAGCAGCGGGTTGCGCCGCCGCCAGACGACCGGCACGGCGCTCGCGATGAGCAGCACCCAGCCGAGCGCGTCGGGCGTCCGGGCGGGGTCGGTGAGAAGGGCGAGCACGGCGGAGAGCGCACCGGCGCCCCCCGCTATGAGGGCGTCGGTGCGCGTCTTGTGCGGTGCTTCCATGGGGTCGCGGTTGACGACGGCCAGGATGCGCTCGCGACGGCGCGTGGTTCGGGACACGCTTGCCATCCTCCGGTACGGGTGGGGAAACCGTCAGGCGGTTGTGAGGAGTTCGGGTTCGCGGGGGCCGTCGGGTGCGGTGGGGGTCCGGCTGAGTGCGCCGGGCCACCAGATCTTCCGCTGGAGTGCCACGCTCGCCGAGGTCACCAGATAGGTGCGGACGAGGAAGGTGTCGAGGAGTACGCCGACGGCGATGACGAAGCCCATCTGGACCAGGCTCACCATCGGCATGTTCATCAGGACCGCGAAGGTGGCCGCGAGCACCAGGCCCGCCGAGGCGATCACCCCGCCCGTGGTGCGCAGTGCGGTGAGTGCGGCGGTTGTCGGTGCGGCGCCGGAGAGGGTCTCCTCGCGGACCCGGTGCATCAGGAAGATGCCGTAGTCGACGCCGAGTGCCACCAGGAAGACGAAGGACAGCAGCGGCAGCCCGGGGTCGGTGCCCTTCATTCCGAGGAGCGGCTCGAAGACGAGTCCGCCGATGCCGAGCGAGGCGCCCCACACCGCGACGACGGCGGCGACCAGCAGCAGCGGAGCGACGAGGCTGCGCAGTAGTGCGATCAGGATCAGCAGGACGGAGATCAGGACGAGCGGTACGACGATCCTGAGGTCACGGGCGTTGGCCGTCTCCGCGTCCATCTGCTGGGCGCTGGGCCCGCCGACGTGGCTGCCGTCCAGAAAGTCGCGCAGGGCCTCGATGGTCGCCCGCTCCCCCGCGGACTCGGGCCGGTCGGTGGCGACGACGGACAGTTCGGTCCAGCCGCCGCCGCTGCGGCCGCGTTCGACGGCGGCGACGCCCTCGGTGGCACGGGCCTTCGCCAGGGCCGTCCCGGCCCGTTCGGTGGGGGTGATCACGGTGATCGGCTGGGTGGAGCGTCCCGGGTAGGCGGTGGCGAGGGTCTCCATGGCCACGATCGAGTCCGGCTTGCTGGAGAAGGAGTCCTGCTGCTTGAGATCGCCGGGCAGGTTGAACGCACCGAGGGCCGGCGCGCCCAGCAGCACGCCCCCGCAGGCGAGCACGGCCAACGGCCTGCGCCCGGCCGAGCCGCCCATCGCGGCGAACAGCGAACGACGCTGCTTGGGCAGGCTCCCGTACGCGGGGACGAGCGGCCAGAACACCCGGCGGCCCAGCAGCACCAGGAGCGCCGGCAGCAGTGTCGTCATGGCGAGCAGTGCGCAGAGCACCCCGACGGCGGCGATGGGGCCCATGCCCCGGCTGCTGGTGAGGTCGGCGGCGAGGAGGCACAGCAGACCGGCGGCGACGGTGCCGGAGGAGGCGATGACCGCGGGCCCGCAGCCGCGCAGGGCGGCCACCATGGCGTCGTACGGCCGGTCGATGCGGGTCAGTTCCTCCCTGTAGCGGGAGACGAGCAGCAGCGCGTAGTCGGTGCCCGCGCCGAAGACGAGGATGGTCATCAC
Source organism: Streptomyces atratus (assembly GCF_014648655.1). Taxonomy (GTDB): domain Bacteria; phylum Actinomycetota; class Actinomycetes; order Streptomycetales; family Streptomycetaceae; genus Streptomyces; species Streptomyces atratus. The sequence goes on along the minus strand of NZ_BMRN01000002.1, from coordinate 463,369 downwards.
GGCGGAGCTCTGGCCGGTGACGGTGACGTCGAAGCCTCGGTCGAGTCCGTACACGACGGCCATGGACAGGGCGTCGGCGACGCCCGCGACGACGAGCGGCACCAGCCACAGCAGCGGGCTGCGGTAGATGAGGATCAGCAGGATCGCCACGACGGCGACGGTCGTGTAGAGCAGTGGGCCGCCGAGGGACTTGTAGACCTTCTGCGCGTCGGTGTTCAGCGCCCCCGGGCCGCCGACGTCGACACTCAGTCCGCCGCCGCCCTCGGCGACCGCCCGCACCTCGTCGACGAAGGCGGTCCTGGCGTCGTCGTCCTGTCCCGGCTCGGTGGAGGAGACCGGGTACATCAGGGTCGTGCCGTCCTCGGACTGGACGGGGCTCGGTGTCCTGGTGAGTGCGTGGCCGCGGGCGACCTCGGCGGTCTGCTCGGCGGCCAGGGTCCGGTCGGCGGCGGTCAGTCCGCCGTCGCGGTGGTAGACGAGGACGAGTTCGGTGGCCTCGCCGCCGGGCAGCGCGTCCTGGATCTTCGCCACCTGGGTGGAGTCGGCGCTCGCCGGGAGGTAGTCGACGGCGCGGTTGGTCTGTACGCCGCCGAGCTTGGCCGCCAGCGGCCCGGCGAGCGCGATCGCGGCGACCCAGAGGGCAAGGATCGCCCAGGGCAGCACGCGCCGCCGGCTGCGTGGCCGTGACCGCGTGCCACTTGGTTTCGCTGCGGCCCTCATGACGGGCCCCCCTTTCCGCCGGGTGTCTGGTTCCTCTCCAGACTCCCGGCGGAAGGCGGACGGTACGTCGCGCCAGGGGCCGACTTCGCGGCTACTGCCACGGTGGGCGCACGGGGCCGATTACTCCCGAGGGAGTACGCGCCCGGTGCGGACGGGGCCGTTCAGGAGGGGGTACGTGCCGCTGCGACGAGCAGCCGGGCCGTGTCCTCGGCGCAGAGCTGCAGCGCCGCGCCGACCGTGGCCAGCACCTCGCGCTCCGCCGGACCGTACGGGCCGTCGGCGAGGGCGATCCTGGCGCCCTGCAGCAGGATCGACTCGCGTCCGGCGGGGGCCAGATGCGGGGCGAGGGGTTCCAGCGCCTCGTGCAGTTCGATGGCGAGGGCCGCTCCGCAGGCCTCGGCCGCCGGGTCGAAGGCGGAGCCGTTGCCGATGTCGGCGGAGAGGACCTCGACGACGGTGGAGAGCTGTTCCTCCGTGCAGTCGTCGAATCCGGCGTCGCGCACGGTGGCGGCCGCGGTCTCCAGAACCGTACGGGAGGTGGTGCCGCCGGCCGCGAGGACGCCGAGCGCGACCGTGTGGACGGCGTCCCGGAGCAGGGCGGAGAACCGGGTGGTGGTGGGGTGGTCGAGCACATCGGTGTCGAAGTGCGCCCGGCAGGCGGCACATTCGACGACGGGGCCCGCGGTGCCGCGCCGCAGCATCGGCACGCCGAGCACCGCGAAGCGGCGACGGCCGGTGAGCCGACGGTAGTTGCGGTCGCCGCCGCAGCCGGGGCAGAAGAACTCGCCGTCAGCGACGGTGTCCCAGATGGTGCGGATGCCGCAGATACGCAGCTTCATGGCGCGTTGTCCCTGGCCTGGCCGCACGTCGCACACCTCCGTAACTCCCCCGTAGCCCTAAAAGCACGGGAGGTGCCCCCTCCGGCAACATTGCCGTGTGGACGTGATGTTAACCACAGTCGTGATGTGACGTCAGTACCTCGCTCGTCACAACCGCCCGGAGATGGCCGAACCCCGCCCCCCGGAAGCGGGTGGACGGGGTTTTCGGCCGTGCGGACGCGCGCCCTCGCGGGCGCCGGGTCAGCGGGTGGCGCGGTTGACTGCGGAGACGACCGCCTTCAGCGAGGCACGCGTGGTGTTGGCGTCGATGCCGATGCCCCACAGGACCTTTCCGTCGATCGCGCACTCGATGTACGAGGCGGCCTGGGAGCTGGCGCCCTCGCTCATGGTGTGCTCGGTGTAGTCCAGCAGACGGGCATCGATGCCGATGGCCTGCAGCGCTTCGAAGAACGCGGAGATCGGGCCGTTGCCGGTACCGGTCAGTACGGTGTCCGCGCCGTCCACGGTCGCCTCGACGGTGATCGTGTCCTGGCCGTCGGAACCGGTCGTCGTCTGCCCCGAGCGGATCTGTACGCGACCCCATTGAGCCGCAGCGTTCTCCGGGTTGGGCAGGTACTCGTCCTGGAACGTGGACCAGATCTGCGTCGGCGTGACCTCGCCGCCCTCGGCGTCGGTCTTGGCCTGAATGATCCGGGAGAATTCGATCTGCATCCGGCGCGGCAGGTCCAGCTTGTGGTCGTTCTTCAGGACGTAGGCGATTCCGCCCTTGCCGGACTGCGAGTTGACCCGGATGACGGCCTCGTAACTGCGGCCGACGTCCTTCGGGTCGATCGGCAGGTACGGCACTGCCCACTCGATGTCGTCGACCGTCTTGCCCTGGGCGGCCGCGTCGGCCTCCATGGCGTCGAAGCCCTTCTTGATGGCGTCCTGGTGGGAGCCGGAGAAGGCGGTGTAGACCAGGTCGCCCGCGTAGGGGTGGCGCGGGTGGACCTCCATCTGGTTGCAGTACTCGCTGGTGCGGCGGATCTCGTCGATCTGCGAGAAGTCGATCTGTGGGTCGACTCCCTGCGAGAACAGGTTCATGCCCAGGGTGACCAGGTCGACGTTGCCGGTGCGCTCGCCCTGGCCGAACAGGCAGCCCTCGATCCGGTCCGCACCGGCCATGATGGCCAGTTCGGCGGCGGCGACGGCGGTGCCGCGGTCGTTGTGCGGGTGGACCGACAGACAGACGAATTCGCGGCGCGACAGGTTGCGCGACATCCACTCGAACCGGTCCGCGTGCGTGGACGGGGTCGAACGCTCCACGGTGGCGGGCAGGTTGAGGATGATCTCGCGGCCCTCCTCCGGCTGCCAGACGTCACAGACCGCCTCGCAGACCTCCAGGGCGAAGTCCAGTTCGGTGTCGGTGAAGATCTCGGGGCTGTACTGGTAGCCGAAGACCGTCTCCGGGCCCAGCAGCTTCTCCGCGTACTCCATGACCAGCCGGGTGCCGTCCACGGCGATCTGCTTGATGTCGTCCTTCGAGCCGCGGAAGACGACCCGGCGGAAGGTGGGTGCCGTCGCGTTGTACAGGTGCACGGTCGCGCGGCGGGCGCCGACGATGGATTCGACGGTCCGCTCGATCAGGTCCTCGCGGGCCTGCGTCAGTACGGAGATCGTCACGTCCTCGGGGATCGCGCCCTCTTCGATGATGGAACGGACGAACGCGAAGTCGGTCTCGCCGGAGGACGGGAAGCCGACCTCGATCTCCTTGTAGCCCATGCGTACGAGCAGATCGAACATCTCGCGCTTGCGGGCCGGCGACATCGGGTCGATCAGCGCCTGGTTGCCGTCGCGCAGATCGGTGGACAGCCAGCGGGGCGCGACGGTGATCCGGTTGTCCGGCCAGGTGCGGTCGGGGATCTCGACGGCCTCGTAGCGGCCGTACTTGTGGATCGGCATCCCGGACGGCTTCTGCAGCTGAGTCGCGTTGGTGATCGGCGTGGGGCGACCGACGGCGTTCTCGGCGGGGCTCTGAGCGGGATTTGCGGCGGTCATGGCGTACGGCTCCTCGGGGGTCCAACCAATGGGACGGCCGACTGTGTCGCTGCAACACCAGACTCCGCGGGGAGGGGGTCGGCCTACGACTACAGGCCCTCGCCGCGGCAGCTAAGAAGAAGCAGCCCGAAACGCATGATGCGACGAGAGTAGCCGAGAGGCGTCTGATGCGGCCGTCCCGTATCAGTATGCGGGACCGGACGCCGGAAACGCCCAAGAGTGATCAATCACTCCATTTCATCAATTCAGGTCGCAACCGGTGACACAACGATTACCCGGTGCCACAGTCGGCTCCATGCAGCCTCAGTCTCAGTACGGGTTCCACCCCGTCTTCTGCACCATCGTGCCGCCCCATGTCCTCGACAAGCTGTCGCAGTCCGACAACCCCGATCTCGCGGGCCCCGCCCGCCGCACCCTGGAGAGCGACGCCGCCCGCCGCACCCGCCGCCAGATGGCAACGGTCGTCACCGTGCCTGTCGCCCCCGCGACCGAGGGGGAGGCATCCGACAAGCCCGACCGGACGCTGTACGACTGCCGTCACCGCACCCAGCTGCCCGGCACCGAGGTCCGCGCCGAGGGCCAGGAGCCGACGAAGGACGCAAGCGTCAACCGCGCGTACGCGGGACTCGGCGCCACTTTCGAACTGCTGCTCAAGGCGTACGGCCGCCGTTCGATCGACGGCAACGGGCTGCCGCTGATCGGTTCCGTGCACTACGACGAGAAGTACAACAACGCCTTCTTCGACGGCGAGCAGATGGTCTTCGGCGACGGGGACGGGGAGATCTTCCTGGACTTCACCGTCGCCATCGATGTGATCGCCCATGAGCTGGCGCACGGCCTGACCCAGCACACCGCCAATCTGAGCTACTACGGCCAGTCCGGCGCACTCAACGAATCGGTGTCCGACGTCTTCGGCTCCCTGGTCAAGCAGTACTCGCTGGGCCAGAGCGCCGACCAGGCCGACTGGCTGATCGGCGCCGGGCTGCTGGCGCCCCGGGTCCAGGGCGACGCCCTGCGCTCGATGAAGGCGCCGGGAACCGCGTACGACGACGATGTACTCGGCAAGGACCCGCAGCCCGCGTCGATGGAGGACTACGTCCACACCAGCGAGGACAACGGCGGAGTGCACCTCAACTCGGGCATCCCGAACCGCGCGTTCTATCTGCTGGCGACGGCGCTCGGCGGCAATGCGTGGGAGCGGGCCGGTCAGCTCTGGTTCGATGTGCTCACAGGTGGTCAACTGGCCGTGGACGCGGACTTCGCGTCCTTCGCCCGGCTCACGGTGGCCGCGGCCCGCAGCCGCTTCGGGGAGGGCGACGAGGCGGAGGCGGTCCTGAAGGCATGGTCGGAGGTGGGCGTCCCGACCGCGTAGAACAGTTCCGGCCCGTCCGGCGATGGAGGACACCGTATGCGGATTCAGGTCAGCAGGACCGGCGGCTTCGCCGGCATCGCACGCCACCGCGAGGTCGACACCACCGGACGGGCCGACGCCTCGGAGTGGGAGGCCCTGGCCGAATCGGCGCTCGCCGCGGGCCACCCCACCCCGCCCCAGGGCGTACCGGACGGTTTCCGCTACCGGATCACGGTCGGCGACCGGACGGTCCACTGCGCGGACCCGAAATTGACCGAAGCCCAGCGCGCACTGGTCTCACGCGTCCTGAAGGAGGGCGCGTGAGACGGGCGTACCGCTGAATCCACCGAGGCGGCGGTCAGAACCCCGGCTTCCGCAGCTGCTTCGGGCCCCATCCACACGGCCGCCCTCGCGCCCCTCGGCCCCTCGGCCCCCGGGGCCTCGGCGGCTTCGAGCAGCGGCGCCGGCCGGCAGACTCGGGCAGCGGTCAGAACCCCAGTTTCCGCAGCTGCTTCGGATCGCGCTGCCAGTCCTTGGCGACCTTCACATGCAGGTCCAGGAAGACCGGCGTGCCGAGCAGTGCCTCGATGTGCTTGCGCGACTTCGTGCCGACGTCCTTCAGCCGCTTGCCCTTCGGGCCGATGATGATGCCCTTCTGGCTGGGGCGCTCGATGTAGACGTTGGCGTGGATGTCGAGCAGCGGCTTGTCCGCCGGGCGGTTCTCGCGCGGCAGCATCTCCTCGACGACGACCGCGATGGAGTGCGGCAGCTCGTCCCGTACGCCTTCGAGCGCGGCCTCGCGGATCAGCTCCGCGACCATGACCATCTCGGGCTCGTCGGTGAGGTCACCCTCCGGGTAGAGCGGCGGGCTCTCCGGGAGCAGCGGGGCGATCAGATCGGCCAGCAGGCCGACCTGGCCGGCCCCTCTCCCGCCACCACCCTTGTTCACGGGAGCGCGTCCCGCCTCCTGCTCCGCCTTGACCGCGGAGACCGGGACGATCTCCGCCCACTCGAAGCCGAGCTCCTCACCGAGGCGGGAGACGGCGAGCAGCTGTTCGGCGAGCTGCTTGGAGTCGACCAGGTCGGTCTTGGTGATGACGGCGATCTTCGGGGTCTTCTTGATGCCCGCGAGTTCCTTGACGATGTACTTGTCGCCCGGGCCGAGCTTCTGGTCGGCGGGCAGGCAGAAGCCGATGACGTCGACCTCGGCCCAGGTGGTCCGCACGACGTCGTTGAGACGCTCGCCCAGCAGCGTGCGCGGCTTGTGGAGGCCGGGGGTGTCGACGAGGATCAGCTGCGCGTCCTCGCGGTGCACGATGCCGCGCACGGTGTGCCGGGTGGTCTGGGGCCGGTTGGAGGTGATCGCCACCTTCTGGCCGACCAGAGCGTTCGTGAGGGTGGACTTGCCCGCGTTGGGGCGGCCCACGAAGCAGGCGAAGCCGGCCCGGTGGGGGGCGTTGTTCGCAGCCTGCTGTGCAGCGGCTTCTGTGTCAGGTCGAACGCTCATGGCGCCTATTGTCCCCGATCCTGGCGGCCCCATCGCACCAAGGGCCCGGCGCGCCCTGTCGCGTGTCGTCTCAGGCCCTGCGGATACGATTCCGACGGGCCCGAATCCACATCCCCGTACCCCCGCCGACGATCACCAGCAGGACCCCGGCCACCAGCCAGGGCAGTGCGAAGTAGGAGACGGCGGCGGACTCGCGGGTGTCGCGGGCGCTCGCGGTCAGCTCTATCTCGCCCCATTCCAGCTGGGGCGCGTCGGCCCACTGTTCGGTCAGCCTGACCTGCTGGCGGGGCAGCAGTTCGGAGGGGATCTTCTTGAGATCCCGGGCGAGCAGGGTGCGGCCGAAGAGGCCCTCGGCCTTGAGAGCGACCTTGGGGTTGAGGGTGACATTGCCCCGGTTGTGGAGCGTGTACGAGATGACGGCCCGGCTTCTGCCGGTACCCGGGACCAGCGGCTGGGTGTGCTCGACCTCGACGTCGTCGACGGAGAGCGCGGGCATGGTCGGTCCGTTGATCCGCAGATAGATCCGGGCACCCACCGCCTTCTGGATGCCGACGGCGACGGCTCCCGCGTCGGCGGGGTCGATGCGTTCGTCGAGGGCGACGAGTGCGCCGGGGTGGTCGCCCGGCTCGGCATCCTTCGGGACGGTGATGGTGACCGGGACGGTGACCGAGCCGTGCGGGCGCACGGTGACCCGTTCGCGGTCGGTCCTCGCCCAGGCGCCGATCGAGCGCTGTTTCTCGTTCTGGGCGCGGACGGCGAATCCGCCGTCGCGTGCGGTGTTGTAGGCGTCGGCCGCGTACAGCCGGAAGGTCTGCGGCCGGTCCGTCTTGTTGGTGACGGTGACCTTGTCGTCGAGCGTGGCGCCGGGGTCGGCGGAGAGGTAGAAGTAGGGGCGCTGACCGGCCTGTGTGGTGGCCGGGTAGACCGACCAGCTGCCGTTGTCCGCGGCGTGGACCGCGGGGGCTCCGATCAGCATGAGGGCGCCGGCCACGAGGAGTACGTACAGCTTGCGCACGGTGCAAGGCCTCCGGGTCGGTCGGTCGGTCTCGGTCCGGGACGGTCCGGGCGGGTGCGCGCCCGGTCCACCGGTTGATCGGGGCTGCTCGGTCACGTGAGGGTGAGGGTGAGCACGCCGGAGTACGCGCCGGGGGCGGTGTACGCCGGTACGTTCAGCGCGAGCCGGGCGTCGACGGTGAACTCGCCGCCGGTGAAGTTCCCGTTCGGCGTGGACGCCAGCGTGGCGCCCGCGCTGCCGACCGGTCCCTCGGAACCGGCCGCACAGGTGCTGGGGCTGCCGGCCTTCGTCGCGCAGACCGGGGTCCAGCGGAGTGCGGATGCGCCGATCGTCGCGCCGCCGGGACCCTTGAAGTCGGTGACCTTTCCGGTCAGGGACCAGCCGGCGGGGCCGCCGCGGTAGTCCTCGACCGTCACCGTCTGGAGGGAGCCGCGGGAGGCACCGCCCCTCCCGAAGTCGACCGCCGACATCTCGACGGTGTCCCCGGCCTGGACCATGGACAGCGTGCCCGCCTTGACGGACGAGTTGAGCTGTTGACTGCCGTCCGGGATCTCGCCGCCGCCACCGGTGACGGTGTAGGCCTGCGGCCCCGCGCCCTTGGCCGCGTCCCAGCTGCCGCCCTCGTAGGCGACGATGCCGGTGGTCGCGGGATCGTTGACGGTGAGCCGGCCGCTGAAGCCGCCGGAGCCGTCCGCCTTGACGGTGACCGTGTCGGCGGTCCGGGTGTCACCGGCCCGGCCCGCGAGCGTGATGTCCGCGCCCGCGGTGAACTTCGATCCGGTCACGGTGACCGGATCGCCCGCCTTGCCGGATGCGGTCCCGAGCTGGATGGCACGCTCGTTGACCTGGCCGCCGCCGTCCGTCGCGATGATCGTCCCGGAGACGGGAGCGGGCGGGTTCGTCACCGTGCAGGGGGTGTCCAGCTCCATGATGTAGCTGGTGTGGATGTTGTATTCGCCGGGCGACAGCGTGATCTGACCGGGTGCGGTGACCGTGAAGGTGCCGGTCATCGAGAACGACGGGAAGTCGCCCTTGCCGGGTACGGGGTCGTTCTTCTTCGGGCCCGCGACGGTGACGCTCGCGGACTGCGCACCGCCGACGGTGACCTTGCCGGTCGGCGTCATGATGTCGGCGGGCAGCGCCAGATCGACCGGGTTGCTCGCGGCCGGTTTGACGACGGTGTACGTGACCGTGACCGTGTCACCCACCTTCGGGGCGGCGTTGTCGACGGTGATCTCGGCCTTCGTGGTCCCGTCGATCGGCGGGATGCCCGCGATGGCCGGCGGAATGCAGTGGGTGGGGAAGTCCACCGGTACGGAGGCCGTCGCCATGGCCTGCGCGGGGCCTGCGAGTCCCCCTCCCCCGGCGACGACGAGCGCGCCCACGCCCAGCACGGCGGCCCAGCGGCGGCCGCGCACAGGACGTTTTCGGGAATCGGGTCTACGCAGGCTGATTCTTCGAACGGTCGGACGCATGGAGCCCCCTCCTGCCGGATGCGGCGCAGCGGCTCTTCTGCGCCGACAGGGGGCCCATTGACGACTCCGGCCGAAAAGAAGTCAATGGAAGCGAAATGCACCGACTGATGGGCCATCAGATGCTGTCAAGATCCCCATTCCCCTCACATGGTGTGCGAACGCCCCGCGCCGGTGGGGTGCGGGGCGTTCGTACACGGTGTGTGGATTCTGTCGGCGTCAGCCCGCCATCACGCTGCCCCGCAGCGTGCCGTCAGGTCCGGCGAGCAGTACCGGCGTGTCCGGGCCGCCCAGGTCCCGTACCGCGGCGCGGTCCGCGTCCGACGGGGTCTGCGCCTCGGAGACGACCGCGGCCGCCTCCAGCGAGGTGGCGCCGCTGGCCACGGCCATCGCCACGGCGGTCTGCAGTGCACTGAGCTTCAGCGACTCCAGCTGCACGGTGCCCGCGACGTACGTACGCCCGGTCTCGTCCCGTACGGCCGCGCCCTCCGGGACGCCGTTGCGGGCGCGGGCGCTGCGCGCCAGCGTGACGATCTTGCGGTCCTCGGGGCCGAGGTCGGTGCTCTCAGTCATGTGCCGAGCATACGAACCGGGAGGCTCGTTTCCCGCCCCGCCCCACCTTCGCGGGGACCTACGCCCGGTCCAGCCGCAGCCGTTCCGCCTTCGGCAGCCCCGCCACCACCAGGTCGTAGGAGTCCTCGATCAGCTCACGGAGCACCCGGTCCGGCACCCCGGACACCGTCACCGTGTTCCAGTGCCGCTTGTTCATGTGCCAGCCCGGCACGACCGCGTCGTACTCCTCCCTCAGCCGCACCGCCTCGTCCGGATCGCACTTGAGGTTCACCGTCAGCGGTCGCGCATCCGGCGCGGTGAGCGCGAACATCTTGCCGAGCACCTTGAAGACGGACGTCTCCGGCCCGAACGGGAACTCCTCGACGCTCGCGTTGAACTCCAGGCAGAACGCCCTCAGCTGCTGCGGAGTCACCCCGCGTCCACCCCCTGGGGCCCCACGGGCTCCACCAGCACCGTGACGATCTTGTTCCGGCGGCCCGCCGGGGACTCCGCGGTCAGCCGCAGCCGGCGGCCGTCCGGCAGGTCGACGACCGACGACGCCCCGGCGATCGGCACCCGGCCAAGCGCCTTCGCGAGCAGTCCACCGACCGTCTCCACATCCTCGTCGTCGTACTCGTCGAGTCCGAACAGATCCCCGAGGTCGCCGATGTCGAGGCGCGCGGTCACCCGGAAGCAGCCGTTCTCCAGCTCCTGGACGGGCGGGAGTTCGCGGTCGTACTCGTCGGTGATCTCGCCGACGATCTCTTCGAGGATGTCCTCGATGGTGACGATGCCCGCCGTGCCGCCGTACTCGTCGATCACGACGGCGACATGGCTGCGGTCCTGCTGCATCTCGCGCAGCAGATCGCCGGCGTTCTTCGTGTCGGGCACGAACGCCGCCGGCCGCATCGCCGTGGAGACCGGATCGGCCTCCGACTCGCGGTTGATGTGCGTCTTGCGGACCAGGTCCTTGAGGTACACGATGCCGACGATGTCGTCCTCGTTCTCCCCGGTGACGGGTATCCGCGAGAAACCGGAGCGCAGCGCCAGGGTCAGCGCCTGCCGGATCGTCTTGTAGCGCTCGATGCAGACCAGGTCGGTCCGCGGCACCATGACCTCGCGTACGAGCGTGTCACCGAGCTCGAAGACCGAGTGCACCATGCGGCGCTCCTCGTCCTCGATCAGCGACTCCTGCTCGGCGAGGTCGACCATCGCCCGCAGTTCGGCCTCGCTGGCGAACGGTCCCTTGCGGAACCCCTTGCCCGGCGTCAGCGCGTTGCCGATGAGGATCAGCAGCTGCGGGATGGGGCCCATGACCCGGGCCAGCGGCAGCAGGACGTACGCCGCTGCCGTGGCCGTGTTCAGCGGGTGCTGGCGGCCGATGGTGCGCGGCGACACACCGATGGCGACGTAGGACACGAGGACCATCACGGCCATGGCGACGGCCAGGGCCTCCCAGGTCTCCGGGAACTCCTTCAGACAGGCGTACGTGACGAGCACACCGGCCGACATCTCGCAGGCGACCCGCACCAGCAGCGCGACATTGAGATAACGGGTCGGATCCGCCGCGACCTGTTCCAGCTTCTGGCTGCCACGCCGGCCGGAACGGACTGCCTCGGCGGCCCGGAAGCTGGACGTACGGGCGATGCCCGCCTCCGCACAGGCCGCCAGCCAGCCGACGACGACCAGCAGGACGGCACCCAGGACGAGGGGAACGCTCACGACACGGTGGGCGCGGGCGACGGGCCGGTCAGACCGTGCTCGGCGCGCCAGCCGTCGACGATCGCGGCCTGGAGACCGAACATCTCGGCCTTCTCGTCCGGCTCCTCGTGGTCGTACCCGAGGAGATGCAGCACCCCGTGGACGGTGAGGAGCTGGAGCTCCTCGTCCATGGAGTGCTGTGTCTCCGCGTCCTCGCCCTGCTTCTTGGCGACCTCCGGGCAGAGCACGATGTCACCGAGGAGCCCCTGCGGGGGCTCCTCGTCGTCCTTGGACGGCGGACGGAGTTCGTCCATCGGGAAGGACATGACATCCGTGGGTCCCGGCAGGTCCATCCACTGGATGTGGAGCTGCTCCATGGCGTCGGTGTCCACCACGATCACCGAGAGTTCGGAGAGCGGGTGGATCCGCATCCGCGCGAGCGCGTAGCGGGCGATGTCGAGGATCGCCCGCTCGTCGACCTCGGTTCCGGACTCGTTGTTGACATCGATCGACATGGTGCGCTGCGACTACTTCCCGTTGTGACTGTCTCGGCTGTCGTACTTTTCGTACGCGTCGACGATACGGCCGACCAGCTTGTGCCGGACGACATCCTGGGAGGTGAGCCGGGAGAAGTGCACGTCCTCGACGCCGTCCAGGATGTCCTGGACCTGACGCAGACCGCTCTTGGTCCCGTTCGGCAGGTCGACCTGGGTGACGTCACCGGTGACGACGATCTTCGAGTCGAAGCCGAGCCGGGTCAGGAACATCTTCATCTGCTCGGCGCTGGTGTTCTGCGCCTCGTCGAGAATGATGAACGCGTCATTGAGCGTGCGGCCGCGCATGTACGCCAGGGGCGCCACCTCGATCGTGCCCGCCGCCATCAGCCGCGGGATCGAGTCGGGGTCGAGCATGTCGTGGAGCGCGTCGTAGAGCGGGCGCAGATACGGGTCGATCTTCTCGTAGAGCGTGCCCGGCAGGAAGCCGAGCCGCTCGCCCGCCTCGACGGCGGGGCGGGTCAGGATGATCCGGTTGACCTGCTTGGACTGCAGGGCCTGGACCGCCTTCGCCATGGCGAGATAGGTCTTGCCGGTGCCTGCGGGACCGATACCGAAGACGACCGTGTGCTTGTCGATGGCGTCGACGTACCGCTTCTGGTTGAGCGTCTTGGGGCGGATCGTGCGACCGCGGCTGGAGAGGATGTTCTGGGTGAGCACCTCGGCCGGTGTCTCCGGGCCGTCCCCCTCGCCGCTCTCCGTCGCCCTCAGCATGGCGATCGAGCGTTCCACTGCGTCCTCCGTCATCGGCTGACCGGTGCGGAGCACCAGCATCATCTCGTCGAACAGGCGCTGGATCAGGGCGACTTCCGTCGCGTCTCCGGCGGCGCTGACCTCGTTTCCCCGGACATGGATGTCGGCCGCCGGGAAGGCCGTCTCGATCACGCGCAGCAGGGCGTCACCTGAGCCCAGAACGGTCACCATCGGATGCTTGGCCGGAACGGTGAACTGAGCTCGTGCCTGCCCCGGCGCGGGGGTCTGGGCTGTGGATGTCTGAGTCATGGGCCGGCTCTGTGGCCTGCACATACCTCCCGTTGCAAGGTTCTCGCCGATCGACAACCTCTGGATTACCAAGCGTACGACTCCGCGCTGACAACACCGAGGGCTTTTTCGCACACGCTGCGAACAGATGTGCCCGGGGTTACGCCGGTCGGCGGAAGCCGATCGTCGGGACGGCCCGGCGCAGCGGCCACGGCCGGGCGGCGGCGGGCAGCAGTTCCTCCAGGAACGCGTATCGCTGGAGCGCCGCCGGGTCCTGGTCGGCGAAGGTGCGGACCTGCTGCCACCAGGCGGCGATCTCCTCCCAGTCCGGCGCCGACAGCGATCCGCCGAATTCCTGCACCGAGAGCGCCGCGGTGAGTCCGGCGAAGGCCAGCCGGTCGGCCAGCGGCCAGTCCGCCAGGGTGCCGGTGACGAATCCGGCGACGAAGACATCGCCCGCCCCGGTCGGGTCCAGCGCCTCGACCTCGATCGCGGGCACCTCAGCGCTCGCCCCGGTCGCCGCGTCCACCGCGTACGCGCCCTTCGCGCCCAGGGTGACCACGGCGAGCGGCACCCGCTCGGCCAGGGCGTGGGCGGCGGCGCGCGGACAGTCGGTGCGGGTGTAGCGCATCGCCTCCTCGGCGTTGGGCAGGAAGGCCTGGCAGTGCTCCAGGTCGACGAGGGCGTCCAGGTCCCAGTGGCCGGTCTCGTCCCAGCCGACGTCGGCGAAGATCCGGGCGCCGTTCCTGGCCGCCTTGGCGACCCAGGGCTCGCTGCGGCCGGGGACGAGCGAGGCAATGGCGGCCCGGGCACGGGGCGGGCAGCTCGGGAACGCGGGCTCCTCGGCGGGAATCGCGACGCCGGGGGCACCCGCGGGGCCCGGGGCCTCGTGGCCGTGCGAGACCATCGTCCGCTCGCCCTCGTACGCCATCGAGACGGTCACCGGCGAGTGCCAGCCGGGGACGGTGTGCGACATCGACAGATCGATGCCCTCGCCCTGCTCCAGGGCGTCCCAGCAGTACTCCCCGTAGTGGTCGTCGCCGAACGCCGCGGCCAGCGAGGTGTGCAGTCCCAGCCGGGCCAGCGCGGTGGCCATGTTGGCGACCCCGCCGGGGCTGGAGCCCATGCCGCGCGCCCAGGACTCGGTGCCGCGCACCGGGGCGCTGTCCAGGCCGGTGAAGATGATGTCGAGGAAGACCGTGCCGGTGAGGAAGACGTCGCAGTCCGGGTCCTGCGGGGCGCGCAGCCCGTCCAGTGGGTCGATGCCTGGAATGTCTGTGCTCACCTTGCACTCCCCGGTCGTGGCAGATCTGGCCAGTGTGCCCGATTCACCCCCGTAACCGGAGGGTCCGCGCCGCCGCTTCCGGAGGGTCGGCGACGACCCCGCACACACAGACGCTGACCTGCATAAACGACAGCTGCTACCCGGACGCTCGAAGGGTAAACGCATGCGTGGCCCAGATCACACAGGGGCGCCTTTCGGTCACCCTGAAGCAGTTGATACAAATTGGCCCGCGAGCCCCGTCGGCAACAGTCGCCGCCGCGTGCCCCGCCTCCCCCGTATTTCCCGCATTGCCCTCCCCTGCCTTCTCTGCCTCCTTCGGCATGTCTTCAGGAACGCCCATGTCCTCGCGCCCTCGCGCCGCGTGGCCCCTGGTCGCCGTGTTCACCGCCGGTTACCTCGCCGCCTATCTGCTCCCCACCATCGTCGGGCGGCTCTCCGTCTGTCTGGGCCTCAGTACGGCCCAGGCCGGTCTGGTGGGCAGCGCCCTGCTGCTGAGCTCGGCCACCGCCGGGTTCACGCTGGCGGGCCGGGTCGAGACGTACGGACCGCGAAGGGCGGCCCGGACCGGACTGGTGCTGGCCATGGTGGGATACGGCTGCGCAGCGCTGGCGGGCTCCGTGCCGCTGGTGGTCATGGGCGCGATGATCGGCGGCTTCGGCTCCGGTACGGCGACCGCGGTGGCCGCGGCGGGCATCGCCGCCCAGCGCGATCCGCACCGGACCTCGTCGCTCGGTCTGCTCAGCGTCTCCGCGACGGCGGGCGCCCTCTATCTGACGATCCCGCACCTCGGCGGCGGCCACCGGCTGCCGTTCGCCTCGATCGCCCTGGCCGCCCTGCTCGTCTGGCCCGCCACCGCGCGGCTCGGCGGTGCCGCGCCCAGCGGTCCCGCCGCCCCCGTCGCCGGCCGGCTGCCGCACCGCCGTTCCGGTCTGGTGCTGGCGGGCGGAATGCTCGTCTGGTCCATGGCGCAGAACGCGCTGTGGGGCGTCAGCGGCCGGATCGGTGTGGTCCAGGTCGGGCTCTCCGAGGTCACCGTCGGTGCGGTGTTCGCCGCCGCGCTCGGCGCGGGTCTGCTCGGGGTGATGGGCGCCGGAGTGCTGGGCGCCAGGCTCGGCCGTGCGGTGCCGATCGGCCTGGGCACCGTGATCATCGCGGTGAGCATCGTGCTCAGTTCGTCGGCGGGGGATCTCGGTTCGTTCGCGACCGGCGAGATCCTGTGGAACACCGTCTACCCGGTGGTCCTGTCGTATCTGATCGGCCTGGCCGCTTCCCTGGACGTACGCGGTCGCTGGGCGGTGCTCGCGGGCTCCGCGTCATCCGTCGGAGTGGCCTGCGGACCGGTCCTCGGCAGCGTGCTGTCCGAGCAGGCCGGCTACCCGGTCATGGGCCTGGTCCTGGGCGCCGTCACGCTCCTGGTCGCGGCCCCGGTCACGGCTGTCGCTTTGCACACCGGCGGCCGTCCGCTGGTGCCGGGATCGGTGCGCCGCAGGGGCGGCGCACCGGCCGCACTGCTCGCCGTCACCACCGGAGCGGTGCCCGGTGCCGTGCCCAAGCTGGGCGCGCCCGAGCAGGCCGTCACGGAGATCAGCCTGCCCGCGCTGCGTCGCAGGCGTCCGGTCAGGAACGCGTTCCGGACCGCCGGCCCGTCGGGCGGTGCCGGTCAGTCGAACTCGTACGCCTCGACCTCGGCCAGATAGCGCGCCCTGCGCTCCTCGTCGTGGTCGAGGAAGGCCGCCTCGAAGGAGTTGCGGGCCAGCGTGCGCAGTTGCTCACGCTCCAGGCCGAGCGCCTCGTGGACGGCGTGGAAGGTGTCTCCGACGTATCCGCCGAAGTAGGCGGGGTCGTCGGAGTTCACCGTGCAGAGCAGCCCGGCGTCCAGCATGGCCCGCAGCGGGTGGTCCTCCAGGGTGTCGACGGCGCGCAGCCGTACGTTGGACAGCGGGCAGAGCGTGAGCGGCATCCGCTCGGCGACGAGCCGCTTCACCAGGTCCGCGTCCTCCATGCAGCGCAGCCCGTGGTCGATGCGCTCGACCCCGAGGACGTCCAGGGCCTCCCGGATGTACTCGGGCGGGCCCTCCTCGCCTGCGTGGGCGACCTTGCGCAGCCCGAGCGCCCCGGCCACCTCGTACACCTCACGGAACTTGACGGGCGGGTGCCCGACCTCCGCCGAGTCGAGGCCGACCGCGCTGATCCGGTGCAGATACGGCTTCGCGGCCTCCAGGGTCTCCAGCGCCGACTCGGCGGACTGGTCGCGCAGGAAGCACATGATCAGCTGGGTGGAGATGCCGTGCTTCTCCTCGCTGCGGTCCAGCGCCCGGCCGAGCCCGTCGACGACGGTGCCGATCGGGACGCCGCGGGCGGTGTGTGCCTGCGGGTCGAAGAAGATCTCCGCGTGCCGGACGCCCTGGGCGGCGGCGCGGGTGAGATACGCGTCGGCGAGTTCCTCGAAGTCCTCCTCGGTCCGGAGCACCGCCATCAGGGCGTAGTACAGATCGAGGAAGGTCTGCAGATCGTCGAAGAGATAGGCGGTGCGGAGCTCTTCGGTGTTCGCGTACGGCAGCTGCACGCCGTTGCGTTCGGCGAGCGCGAAGGCCAGCTCGGGTTCGAGGGTTCCTTCGATGTGGAGGTGGAGTTCGGCTTTGGGGAGGTGCACGGGTTTTTCACGCTCACAAATGGTGGTGCTGATGTGTTTCAGAGGTGCCGGGTGGGCACGGCGACCCGGCCGAGATCCCGGGCGACGGTCAGCTCGCCCTCGAACCCTGCGGCGCGGGCCTGGGCCTCGAAGACGGCCGGGTCCTCGTACCGCTGCGAGAAGTGCGTCAGCACGAGGTGCCGTACGCCCGCGTCCCGGGCCACCCGGGCCGCCTGGCCGGCGGTCAGATGGCCGTGGTCGGTGGCGAGTCGTTCGTCCTCGTCGAGGAAGGTCGACTCGATGACCAGCAGGTCGCATCCCTCGGCGAGCACGTGCACGCCGTCGCAGAGCCTTGTGTCCATGATGAACGCGAACCGCTGCCCGCGCCTGCGCTCGGAGACGTCGTCGAGCGTGACGCCGCCGAGGGAGCCCTCCCGCTGGATCCGGCCGACGTCCGGCCCCTTGATGCCGTGCTCGGCGAGCTTCGCGGGCAGCATGCGGCGCCCGTCGGGCTCGACGAGCCGGTAGCCGTACGACTCGACGGGGTGCGAGAGCCGGTGGCTGCTGAGCGTGTACGCGTCCGTGGCGGCGAGCACCCCGTCGGTGGCGACCGGGGCCTCGGTCAGTTCGACGAACTCGCGGTAGGCGGTCGCGTACCGCAGCCGCTCGAAGAAGTGCTGTCCGCTCGCCGGGTAGTGCGCGGTGACCGGGTGCGGGACCTGGTCGAGGTTGATCCGCTGGATCACCCCGGCCAGGCCGAGCGAGTGGTCGCCGTGGAAGTGCGTGACGCAGATCCGGTTGATGTCGTGCGCGGCGACGCCGGCCCGCAGCATCTGGCGCTGAGTGCCCTCACCCGGGTCGAAGAGGATGCCCTCGCCGTCCCAGCGGAGCAGATAGCCGTTGTGATTACGGTGCCTGGTCGGGACCTGGCTGGCGGTGCCGAGGACCACGAGTTCGCGTACGGACACGGTGTGCGATCGACCGTTCTAGCCGGGGGGCCACTGCAGTCCGCGGCCGCCCAGGACGTGGGCGTGCGCGTGGAAGACGGTCTGGCCGGCGCCGGAGCCGGTGTTGAAGACGACCCGGTAGCCGCTGTCCACGATCTTCTCGTCGGCGGCGACGTGTCCGGCCTCGCGCAGTATGTCGGCGGCGATCCCCGGCTCGGCGGCGGCGAGGGCGGCGGCGTCCGGGTGGTGGACGCGGGGAATGACGAGTACGTGCGTGGGGGCCTGCGGGTTTATGTCCCTGAAGGCGACGGTGGTTTCGGTCTCCCGGACGATGGTTGCCGGGATGTCACCCGAGACGATCTTGCAGAACAGGCAGTCGGGCTGCGGTTCTCCCGCCATGGAGTCGGCTCCTCGGTCGATGGTGATCGTTGTACGGCATGGTATCGGGACGCCTGCGGCGGGCTCGCTCGGCTGGGGACAGGGCCCGCCGCAGGCGCACCCGCCCGCTACGCCCCCGGCCGCTCCGGTGCCCGCTTCGCCGGCGTCCGGGCCAGCGACGCGAGCGCGATCCGGATCGCCTCGTCCAGCTGCGGATCGCGCCCCGCGGCATGGTCCTGCGGCGCCATCACGACCTCGACATCGGGATCGACACCGTGGTTCTCCACACCCCAGCCGTAACCCTCGAACCAGAACGCGTACTTGGGCTGGGTGACCGACGTCCCGTCCACGAGCTTGTACCGGCTGTCGATGCCGACCACCCCGCCCCAGGTACGAGTGCCGACCACCGGCCCGATGCGCAGCGCCTTGATCGCGGCGTTCACGATGTCGCCGTCCGAGCCGGAGAACTCGTTGGCGACGGCCACCACGGGGCCGCGCGGTGCGTCCTCCGGGTAGCTGCACGGCTGCATCCCGCGCGGCAGGTCCCAGCCGACGATGCGCCGGGCGAGCTTCTCCACGATCAGCTGCGAGGTGTGGCCGCCCCGGTTCTCCCGGACGTCCACCACCAGCCCCTCGCGGGCCACTTCGATCCGCAGGTCGCGGTGGAGCTGTGCCCAGCCCGAGCCGACCATGTCGGGGACATGGAGGTAGCCGAGGCGTCCGCCGGAGTGCTCGTGGACGTAGGCCCGCCGGTCGGCGACCCACGCGTGGTAGCGCAGCGCCTCCTCGTCGGCGACCGGTACGACGACGACATGGCGCGGGTCACCGCCGTCCACCGGTGAGACGGTCAGCTCGACCGGTTTGCCGGCCGAGCCGGTGAGCAGCGGTCCGGGCCCGGCCACCGGGTCGACCGGGTGCCCGTCGACGGCGAGGATCGCGTCCCCGACGCGCACCGCCACCCCGGGTGCGGCGAGCGGCGAGCGGGCCGCCGGGTCGGAGGTCTCCGACGGCAGGATCCGGTCGATGCGCCAACTGCCCTCGTCCGTACGGGAGATGTCCGCACCGAGCAGTCCCTGCCGGGCCGAGTCGTCGCACCATCCGCCGGGCGGCGTCACATAGGCGTGCGAGGTGCCGAGCTCGCCCTGCACCTCCCACAGCAGGTCGATCAGGTCGTCATGGGTGGCGACGCGCTCCAGCACCGGGCGGTAGCGCTCCAGGACTCCGTCCCAGTCGATGCCGCCCATGTCGGGACGCCAGAAATTGTCCCGCATGATGCGCCCGGCCTCGTCGTACATCTGACGCCACTCGGCGGCCGGGTCGAGGGTCCGGCGAATCCGGGAGAGGTCGACGGTGACGCTGTCGCCGCCCCCGTCGTGGTCGTCGTCGCCGGCCGGGACACGGCTGTCGGACGGTACGACGCGCAGCTTGCCCCGCGTGTGCAGGACGATCCGCTTGCCGTCGCCGCTGACCGCGAAGCCGTCGACGTCCGAGGCGAGTTCCTCGCAGCGCAGCTTCTCCAGGTCGTACCGTTCCAGGACTGTCTCGGGCCGGCGGGCGTCGGGCGTGGCGCCGCTCGTACCGAGCACCCCGGTCACCGGGTGGCTCAGCCACAGCAGCCCGTCCTTCGCGGCGCGCAGCGTGGAGTAGCTGGCGGCCTCGACGGGCAGCGGCACGATCCGGTCGGCGAGTCCGTCGAGGTCGATCCGGGTGACGGGCAGCGCGGTCGGGTTGTCCTCGCCCTCGCCGCCGCCCTTCTCCTTCTCGGTCGGGCGGCCGTGGCGCTGCGGCCCGAACGGGGAGGGTGTGGTGGCGGCGAGCGTCAGCAGATGCGGACGGCAGGCGCCGATGAAAGCCAGGTCGAAGACATGGGCGTCGTAGACCGGGTCGAAGGACCGCTCGGAGAGGAACGCGAGGTGCTTGCCGTCGGTGGTGAACGCGGGGGCGAAGTCCCGGAAGCGCAGCGGGGTGGCCTCGGCGACCGACAGATCGGCGAGGTGCGCGAGCTTGAGCTGCCTGAGCGGATCGGGCCCGGGGTGCGACCAGGCGAGCCAGGAGGAGTCGGGCGAGAAGACAAGGCCTGAGGCGTCGCCGTGCTCGCTTCGGTCCACCTCGTGGACCTCGCCGCTCTCCCGCTCGACGATCAGTACCCGCCCGTCGTGCGCGGCGACGGCGAACCGGCTGCCGTCCGGGGCCGCCTCCAGGTCGAGGACCCTGCCGATACGGCCCGCGGCGAGGCGGCGCGGTACGGCGCCCGGCGCGGTGCCGGTGGCGGGTGCGCACTCCAGGGCGTCGTCGCCCTCGGCGTCGGTGACCCAGACGACGTGCTGGTCGCCGTCGGCCTGGAAGGTGCGGGGCATCCTGGCCCGTACGCCCGGTTCGACGGCGAGCGCCCGGGCCGGGCCCTCGCGGTGGGTGACCCAGTGGACGGCGCCGCGCGTCCCTACGGCACTGCCGCGGCCCGTACGGTCCGGGTACGCGGAGTCGAGGTGACTGCCGGCGTGCACCGAGTGGGGCTGGAGGTCGGCGCGCTGGCCGCCGAGCCGGATGTCCACACGACGGGGCTCGGAGCCTTCGAGATCGTCCAGCAGCCAGAGTTCACCCGCCGAGGAGTAGCCGACGCGGGTTCCGTCGGTGGTCGCGTGGCGGGCGTAGAACCCCTCGATGCCGGTGTGCCGACGCAGATCCGAGCCGTCGGGGAGCGAGGAGTAGAGCGCGCCCACGCCTTCGTGATCGGAAAGGAAGGCGACGCGGTCACCCACCCACATCGGGGATTCGATGTTCCCGTCGAGGTCCTCGTGCAGCCGTACGAACTCCGCCGGGCCGTCGGTCGCGCCCGCCTCCGCGATCCACAACTTGCCCGCGGTGCCGCCCCGGTAGCGCTTCCAGGCGGCGGCCTCGCGCCCCATGGTGGCCGAGAGCAGCAGGACCCGTCCGCCGGGCCCGAAAGCGAGGGAGCCGACCGGCCCGTACGGCAGGGTCCGCGCGGGCCCGCCGTCGACCGGGACGGCCCTGGCCCAGCTGCGCCGCAGCGACGCCTGCCCCTGGGTGCTGATGACCAGGACGTCGCCCTCGGGCGTCCAGCCGCGTACGGAGGTCCGCGCGTCGCCCCAGTACGTGAGCCGCGTGGAGGGGCCGCCGTCGACCGGTGCGACGTGTACCTCGGGCACCCCGTCCCGGGTGGACGTCCAGGCGACGCGGGTTCCGTCGGGAGATATCCGCGGGTTGGTGACAGGTCGGTTGTCGGCGCTGACGCGCCAGGCTCGGCCGCCGTCCAGCGGCGCCAGCCAGACATCGTCCTCGGCGGTGAAGGCGACCAAATCGCCCTGGACATGGGGGTATCGGAGGTAGGCAGGCTGCGTCACACGGATCACCCTAGGCCGCTGGCGTGCTCCACGGAACTGGGTTGGCCGGAGTCCGCCGGGTGGTCCGGTGCCGGACACACTCACTTACCCACGGGCGATTCGGTCACCGTGACCGTCACGGTGACCGTCGGCCGCGCGCCGCCGCTGCCGCCCCGGGGCGGATTCGCCCCGACGGCCGAAGGGGCGGCGTTGCAGTTGCCGAGCACATCTGCCCGGAAGACGGCCTTCCCGCCGGTCCTGGCGGTCAGGTCGCCCCGCACACACCGCCCGTCGAGAGCCTGGGTCACCTTGCCGGTGATCTTGATGTCCTTGCCGCTCCCCGTCTTTCCGGTGCAGTCGACGTCCGCGATCCGACGCGCGGAGGCGGAGGGCGACGCACCCTGGAGCCGGTCCCCGACGACGTCGGCCGTGCAGTTCAGCCACCGCACATCGACCCCGTTGCGCTCCAGGGCGCTGGTGCCGGTCAGGTCGGTGGTCACGGCGATGGATGTGGAGTTCAGGCTGCCCGTCGGCTCACAGGCCACGACACCTGCGACCGCCGCGCCCGCGAGTGCGGACGCGGCCAGAAAGCGACGGGTTCTTCCCTGACCCCATGCCCTTGATGTCCCCATACGGGCAGCTTCCCACCGTTCCCCCGTGACGCGGTAGACGGCTTGCGGCCACAATGGGGCGGCTCAGGCGCACCGATGGGGGCTTACGCCCAGCGGCCGGTGCGCCCCAGCAGCAATGCCGTCGCCGCCGTGCCGGCCGTCGAGGTGCGCAGGACGGACGTTCCGAGCCGGCAGGTCCGGGCGCCCGCCGCGGCGAAGGCCGCCAGCTCGTCCGGCGACACCCCGCCCTCGGGGCCGACGACCAGCACGATCTCGCCCTGGGTGGGGAGCTGGACGGTGGCCAGCGGCTCACTGTCGTAGCCCCGGTCCTCGTGCAGGACGGCGGCGAAGTCCGCCGTGGCCAGAAGTGCGGCAACCTGTTTGGTCGTCAGTGCGTCCGCCACCTCGGGGAAGCGCACCCGGCGCGACTGCTTGCCCGCTTCCCGGGCGGTGTTGCGCCATTTCGCGAGGGCCTTGAGGCCGCGGTCGCCCTTCCACTGCGTGATGCAGCGCGACGCCTGCCAGGGCACGATCGCGTCGACACCGGTCTCCGTCATCGTCTCGACGGCGACCTCGCCGCGGTCCCCCTTGGGCAGGGCCTGCACGACGGTGATACGGGGTGCGGGCCAGGGCTCCTCATGAATCGTCGCCAGGCCGGCGACCACGAGCCGGTCCTTGCCCTCGGCGGCCCTGACGACGCCTTCCGTCCAACGGCCGTGGCCGTCCGTCAGCACGACGTCCTCACCGGCGTGCAGCCGCTTCACCGACACGGCGTGTCGACCCTCGGGTCCTTCCAGGACGAACTCGGGCCCATCGGGGACCTGTTCGACGACGAAGACCGGTGCGGTCACTGCGTACTCCCTGTGCTCACTGCCGCCCGTGCGGCGTCCAGTTCTTCGGCGAGCAGTCCGATCAGCCGGCCGGCGGGCAGCTCGCGTGCCATCCGGTGCCCCTGCCCCGCCCACAGTGCCATGCCCTGGGCGTCCCCGGCCTTTGCCGCCGCCGTGCGCAGCCCGGCAGTCAGATAGTGGACCTGTGGATAGGCGGCGGGGGCGTACGGGCCGTGCTCGCGCATGAAGCGGTTGACCAGGCCGCGGGCCGGGCGGCCGGAGAACGCCCGGGTCAGGGCGGTCCGTACGAACAGCGGGTTGGTCAGTGCCTGCTTGTGCAGCAGATTCGCCCCGGACTCGGGGCAGACGAGGAACGCTGTGCCGAGCTGCGCCGCCTCCGCGCCCGCGGCGAGCACCGCGGCGATCTGGGACCCGCGCATCAGCCCGCCCGTGGCGATGATCGGCACGTGTACGGTCTCGCGGACCTGGGAGACCAGAGAGAGCAGGCCGATCCCGGTGCCGTCGGTCTGCGGGTCGTCGCGGTGGGTCGACTGGTGGCCGCCCGCCTCTATGCCCTGGACACAGACCGCGTCGGCCCCCGCCCACTGGGCGGCCTGGGCCTCCTCGGGCGTGGTGACCGTCACGACGGTGCACGTGCCGACGCCGGCGAACGCGTCGAGGGTGTCGCGTGTCGGGCAGCCGAAGGTGAACGAGACTGCCGGGACCGGGTCCTCCAGAAGGATGGCGAGCTTGGCCTCGTAGCCGTCGTCGCCGCCGCTGGAGTCCGGGTCACCGAGCGGGGTCTCGTACCAGGCGGCCTCACCGGCCAGCTGATGCCGGTACACCTCGACGGCGCTCGGGTCGGCGAGACCCGGCTGCGGCATGAAGAGATTGACGCCGAAAGGCTGACCGGTCAGCCCGCGCAGTTGTTTGATCTCGTTGTACATGCCGTCCGCCGTCTTGTACCCGGCGGCGAGGAAGCCCAGCCCGCCCGCTTCGGCGACGGCCGCGACGAGCTGCGGACAGGACGCACCACCCGCCATCGGGGCCTGCACGACCGGATACCGGCAGAGATCGGTCAACACGGATGACATGACCGCATCGTGTCACGTCCTGCATGCCTCGGCGTGCGCGGCCTGCAGTCCACTTTGTCCTCAAACGCCGGACGGGCTCGTCAGGCGAGCCCGTCCGGCGGCAGGGAACGGTGTGCGGGGGCCGTCAGCGCCCGTTGAAGGCGTCCTTCAGCCGGGAGAACAGCCCCTGCTGCCCTGGCTGGAACTGACCGGTGGGCCGCTCCTCGCCACGCAGCTTCGCCAGCTCCCGCAGCAGTCGCTCCTGCTCCGGGTCCAGCTTCGACGGGGTCGTCACCTCGACGTGCACGATCAGGTCGCCGCGTCCGCCGCCCCGCAGATGCGTGATCCCGCGGCCGTGCAGCGGGACCGACTGGCCGGACTGGGTGCCGGGCCGGATGTCGACCTCCTCCAGGCCGTCGAGCGTCTCCAGCGGCACCTTCGTGCCGAGCGCGCCCGCCGTCATGGGGATGGTGACCGTGCAGTGCAGATCGTCGCCGCGTCGTTGGAACACCGAGTGCGCCAGCTCATGGATCTCGACGTACAGGTCGCCGGCCGGGCCGCCGCCGGGGCCGACCTCGCCCTCGCCCGCGAGCTGGATGCGGGTGCCGTTGTCGACACCGGCGGGGATCTTCACGGTGAGCGTGCGCCTCGACCGGATACGGCCGTCGCCGGCGCACTCCGGGCACGGGGTCGGCACGACCGTACCGAAGCCCTGGCACTGCGGGCAGGGCCGCGAGGTCATGACCTGGCCGAGGAACGACCGGGTGACCTGGGAGACCTCGCCGCGGCCGCGGCACATGTCACAGGTCTGCGCGGAGGTGCCGGGTGCGGCGCCCTCGCCGCTGCAGGTCGTACAGACGACGGCCGTGTCGACCTGGATGTCCTTGGTGGTGCCGAACGCGGCCTCGGCGAGATCGATCTCCAGCCGGATCATCGCGTCCTGGCCGCGCCGGGTGCGTGAACGGGGTCCACGCTGCGACGACGCACCGAAGAACGCGTCCATGATGTCGGAGAAGTTGCCGAAGCCACCCTGTCCGAATCCGCCCGCGCCACCGCCGCCGGAGGCGGACAGCGGGTCGCCGCCGAGGTCGTAGACCTGCTTCTTCTGCGGGTCCGACAACACCTCGTAGGCGGCGTTGATCTCCTTGAACCGCTCCTGGGTCTTCGGATCGGGGTTCACATCCGGATGCAGCTCACGAGCGAGCCGACGGAATGCCTTCTTGATCTCGTCCTGAGATGCGTCGCGGCGCACGCCGAGTACGGCGTAGTAGTCCGTGGCCACTTACGACTCCGCCAGGATCTGTCCGACGTAACGTGCCACTGCGCGTACCGCTCCCATCGTTCCGGGGTAGTCCATGCGGGTCGGTCCGACCACGCCGAGTTTGGCGACTGCCTCGTCGCCCGAACCGTAGCCGACCGCGACGACGGACGTGGAGTTGAGCCCCTCGTGGGCGTTCTCGTGCCCGATCCGTACGGTCATGCCCGAGTCCTTGGCCTCGCCGAGCAGCTTCAGCAGCACGACCTGCTCCTCCAATGCCTCCAGCACCGGCCGGATCATCACAGGGAAGTCGTGCCCGAAGCGGGTGAGGTTGGAGGTGCCGCCGATCATCAGCCGCTCCTCCGTCTCCTCGACGAGGGTTTCGAGCAGGGTGGAGAGCACGGTGGACACGGTTCCCCGGTCCTCGCTCTCGAAGGAATCCGGCAGATCCTGCACCAACTGCGGGACATCCGCGAAACGGCGTCCGACGACCCGGCTGTTGAGCCGGGCCCGCAGATCGGCGAGAGAGGTCTCACCGAACGGAGCTGGGCAGTCGATCATGCGCTGCTCGACCCGGCCGGTGTCCGTGATCAGCACGAGCATCAGCCGGGCGGCCGCCAGTGACAGCAGCTCCACATGCCGAACCGTCGACCGGGTCAGCGAGGGGTACTGCACGACGGCGACCTGCCGGGTCAGCTGCGCGAGCAGCCGTACGGTGCGGCCCACGACATCGTCGAGGTCGACCGCGCCGTCGAGGAAATTGTGAATGGCACGACGTTCCGGCGACGAGAGGGGCTTGACGCCCGCAAGCTTGTCGACGAAGAGCCGGTAGCCCTTGTCCGTCGGGATGCGGCCCGCACTGGTGTGGGGCTGGGCGATGAAGCCCTCGTCCTCCAGCACCGCCATGTCGTTGCGGACGGTGGCCGGGGAGACCCCCAGCTTGTGCCGCTCCGTGAGCGCCTTGGAGCCCACGGGCTCCTCGGTGCCGACATAGTCCTGGACGATGGCGCGCAGCACTTCGAGTCTGCGTTCGCTGAGCATCGCGCACACCTCCAGCTGTGTTTCCTCGGTGGTTCTCGGGCCGTTCCTGCTTCATTCCCAGGAATCCCCCTGGCACTCTGTCCTCACGAGTGCCAGCAATCCCCCGGCCAGTGTACGGCGGCCGAGTGGGGGCCTAGCAAGGGCGACCGGTCACGCTACCGCGAGACTGCGCAGGTCGTTGCCGATAGCGTCGCGGTATGGACGCCTCTTGGGAAGAGTTCGGCTGGGAGCGACTCGGTCACGGAGTGGGCCGACGGCGCCTCCCCGGGTGGGATGCGACAGTCGCGCTGGTGGTCGGAGCGGATGGAGTGCTGCTCTGCGACACCGGATCAACACTCCGCGAAGGTGAGGAAATACGGGCCCAGGCACAGGCCCTGCTCGGCCGGAGGGTGACGCATATCGCACTCAGCCACCCCCATTTCGACCATGTGCTGGGCACCGCCGCGTTCCCCGGCACCCAGGTGTACGGAGCAGTCGGCATGGCCGGGCTGATGAAGCTCGGGGCGGACGATCTGCACGCCTCGGCGGTGCGCCACGGAGTGTCCGAAAGCGATGCGGCCGAGGCCATCGATGCGCTGGTGGCGCCGCACCATGAAGTGCGCGGCGAGTGGACGCTCGATCTGGGCGGCGGCCGTCAGGTGCTGCTGGCGAACGCGGGGCCCGCCCACAGCGGTCACGATCTGGCGGTGCTCGTCCCCGGCTCCCCCGCGGTGGTGCTCTGCGGCGACCTGGTCGAGGAGTCCGGCGAACCGCAGGCCGGACGGGACGCCGTCCCGTCCCGCTGGCCGGCCGCGCTGGACCGGCTGCTGGCGCTGGGCGGCGAGGACGCGGTGTACGTTCCGGGGCACGGAGCGGTGGTGGACGCGGCGTTCGTCAGGGACCAGCGTGACCAACTGGCCGTCCTCTTCGGCGTGTCGTGACGTGTTGTCGTCTTATCGTCATCCGATGCGCAGCTATCAGCCGGACCTGACCCCGCCGTGGAAGAAGTCCGCCCCCGTTCCCGAGGTCCCCGCCGATCCCGATCTGGTCGTGGAGGAGGTCTCCACGGGATTCTGCGGTGCGGTGATCCGCTGCGAGAAGACGGCCCAGGGTCCGACGGTGACCCTGGAGGACCGCTTCGGCAAGCACCGGGTGTTCCCGATGGAGCCGCGCGGCTTCCTGCTGGAGGGCCGGGTGGTCACGCTCGTGCGCCCGTCGGCGGCCGGTCCCGTACGCCCCACGCGTACGGCATCGGGTTCGGTCGCAGTCCCCGGGGCGCGCGCCCGGGTCGCGCGGGCGGGCCGGATCTATGTGGAGGGCCGCCACGACGCGGAGCTGGTCGAGCGGGTCTGGGGCGACGACCTGCGGATCGAGGGCGTGGTCGTCGAATACCTCGAGGGCATCGACGACCTCCCGGCCATCGTGCGCGAGTTCTCCCCCGGCCCGGACGCCAGGCTGGGTGTCCTGGTCGACCACCTGGTCCCGGGCTCCAAGGAGTCCCGGATCGCCTCCCAGGTCTCGGACGCGAACGTGCTGGTGGTCGGCCACCCCTACATCGACGTGTGGGAGGCGGTGAAGCCGTCGTCCGTGGGCATCGCCGCCTGGCCGGTGGTCCCGCGCGGCCAGGACTGGAAGACGGGCGTGTGCCGCGCGCTGGGCTGGCCGGAGAACACGGGTACGGCCTGGCAGCGAATCCTGTCCACGGTGCGCTCGTACCGGGATCTGGAACCGGCACTGCTCGGCTCCGTGGAGCACCTGATCGACTTCGTGACGGCGCCGCCTCAGTAGCCCCTCCGCCGGACCTCCCAGCCCCTCCGGCGTTCGAGGAGCGGAGGGTCCGCGGGCGGAGCCCCCGGTTACGGGAAGGAGCGGGCGGGGGAACAGGCCCGCCGCAGGCGCACCCGCACCCCGCCCGGCGCCGCGCCTGCCCTCTCAGTCCACCAGATCCCGCACCACCGCATCCGCCAGCAACCGCCCCCGCAACGTGAGCACCGCCCGTCCCTCTCCATACGGCGCCCGCTCCAGCAGCCCGTCCTCCACCGCCCGTCCCGCCGCGGCCAGCCCCGCCGGTGCCAGCAGCGACAACGGACACCCGTCCACGAGCCGCAGCTCCAGCAGGATCCGCTCGACCCGCCGGTCCTCGGCGGAGAGGATCTCGCGCCCGGCCCCCGGCGACCGTCCCTCGGCCAGAGCCTGCGCATACGCCCCAGGATGCTTCACGTTCCACCAGCGCACCCCGCCGACATGGCTGTGCGCCCCGGGACCGGCGCCCCACCAGTCGGCGCCGCGCCAGTACAGCTCGTTGTGCAGGCACCGGCCCTCGGGCGTGCGGGCCCAGTTCGATACCTCGTACCAGGAGAAGCCCGCCGCGGCCATCGCCTCGTCCGCGATCAGATACCGGTCCGCATGGGCGTCGTCATCGGTCATCGGGATCTCGCCGCGCCGGATCCGCCGGGCCAGCTGCGTCCCCTCCTCGACGATCAGCGCGTACGCGGACACATGGTCCGGCCCCGCACCGATCGCCGCGTCCAGCGAGGCCCGCCAGTCGTCGTCGGACTCCCCGGGCGTGCCGTAGATCAGATCGAGGTTGACGTGCTCGAAGCCCGCCTCCCGCGCCTCGGCGACACACGCCTCGGGCCGCCCCGGCGTATGTGTACGGTCCAGGATCTTCAGCACATGCTGCCGCGCGCTCTGCATCCCGAACGAGATCCGGTTGAAGCCGCCCTCCCGCAGCTCGGCCAGATACGCCGGATCGACGGATTCCGGGTTGGCCTCGGTGGTGATCTCGGCATCGTCCGCGAGCCCGAACTCCTCGCGGATCGCCCCCAGCATCCGTACCAGGTCTGCGGCGGCCAGCAGGGTGGGTGTGCCGCCGCCGACGAAGACCGTACGGACCTGACGCGGATCGTCACCGAGGACCTTGCGGGCCTGGCGGACCTCGCCGATCAGATGGGCTGCGTAGTTGTCCCGGGAGGCCAGCGCACCGCCGGAGCCGCGCAGCTCGGTGGCCGTGTAGGTGTTGAAGTCGCAGTAGCCGCAGCGGGTCGCACAGTAGGGCACATGCAGGTAGAAACCGAGCGGCCGGCCGGCGGCGCCTTCCAGGGCGTGGCGGGGCAGCGCCCCGTCGTCGGGTACGGGTTCACCATCGGGCAGTACGGAAGGCATACCGCCCATTGTCACTCGCCGCCGGGGACCTCCGAGCCACGTCCATGATCACGAAGGTCACGCGCCCGCGGACCGCGCCGCCGCACCCGGACCGCGGCAAGCGCCCCCGGGCGCCCCGCCGCGCCCTCACCCCGCCTGCAGCACCAGCAGCGCCAGATCGTCATCGGGCGGCCGCTCGGCGAATTCGTGCACGGCCCGATTGATCCGGCCCGCGATCCCGTCCGCCGACAGCCCGGCACAGTCGGCCAGCGCCCGGGCCAGACCGTCCCCGTCATCGAACATCAGCGCCCCGGAGCGCCGCTCCGTCACGCCGTCCGTGACGCACAGCAGGCTGTCGCCGGGCGCCAGCTCGAAGCTCTGGCTCTCGTACGCGACGTCGTCGAAGATTCCGAGCAGCATCTGCGGCTCGGCGGCCGGGCGCACCTCGCCGTCGGGGCGCAGCAGCAGCGGCAGCGGGTGGCCGGCGCTGGCGAGGGTGCAGCGCACTCCGCCGCCGGGCAGCGGCACGAGTTCCCCGTACAGCAGGGAGAGAAAGCGGGACTGCCCGGTGTCCGCCGTCTGCTGGCCGCCCGCCGCGGCCACCATGAGCGCGGCCGCCTCGGCGGCCTCCATCGCATCGTCGAGGAGCAGCCGGTTGAGCCGGTCCAGCACTTCGCCGACGCCGAACCCCTCACGGGCCAGCAGCCGCAGCCAGGGCCTGGCGAGGCCGGTGACGACGGCGGCTTCGGGGCCGCTGCCCTGTACATCACCGAGGACGAAGCACCAGCGGTCGCCGGGACACGGGAAGATGTCGTAGAAGTCGCCGCCGACGACCCCGTCGTCGCTGGGCTCGTACACCAGTGAGCTGGTGACGCCGGGTATGTCGGCGACCTTGCTGGGCAGCAGTGCGCGCTGCAGGATGCGGCTGATGGTGGCCTGCCGGGTGTAGGCGCGAGCGGCTCCGACGGCGAGGCCGACACGGCGTACGAAGTCCTCGATCAGGGCGGTCACTTCGTCGGGGACGCGTGCCGTGCCCTCCCGGCCGAGCAGTACGGCGCCGAGTGTCCGGCCGCCCGATGTGATCCGGTAGGCGAGAGCGGATCCGGCACTCCCGTCGGATTCCCCGCCGTCCTCCTCGCCGCCGGGCCAGGGCATGGAGACGGGCCCGGTGCCCACCCGCTCGGGCAGCCGGATCGGGTCCTGCTCCAGCACCGTACGCAGCTGCCCGGTCTCGGCCTCGTCCCGGTGCCAGGCGCTGGCGAGCCGGGGGACGGCCGCGGGGCCGCCGTTCTCGGGCTCCAGCCAGATCGCGCACCAGTCGGCGAGTCTGGGCACCAGTAACTGTCCCGCGAGCGCCGCGACTATGTCCTCGTCGAGCTGGCCTGCGAGCAGGTCCGAGGCCTCGGCGAGGAACGAGAGCGCGCCGCGGCCGGCCCAGTCCGCGCCGTCGCGCAGGGCCCGCCGGGCGGTGGGGGCGAGCAGCTCGGCTGCGCGCAGCCCCTGCTGGAATCCGGACTCGGCCGACGGATCGGGGAACGGGTTCCAGTCGTCGACGGGAAGCCGGGCCCAGACGGTCTTGAGGCCGGTGCGGTAGGTGATGCCCCAGCGCTCGGCGAGGGTGCCGACGAGCTGGAGCCCGCGACCGTACTCGGCGGGCTCCTCGGGGCCGGTGGGGGCATCGCCCTCCGCCGTGTCCGCCGCGTCCGTCGCGCTGCCGGCCTCCGGGCGATCGCTGCGTACGGCACGGGCCGGGTGGTGGTCGGAGACCTCCAGCACCAGGGCCGCGGCCTCGTCCTCGGCGGCCTCCTCGAGCCGGCAGAGCAGCTCGACATTGGTCCCGGCGTGCACGACCGCGTTGGTGACCAGCTCGCTGACGACGACCGCCGCATCATCGGCCAGACGTTCGCTGAAGCCCACGGCCGCCGGCAGTCCCAGCCCGGTCCACTCGGTCAGTGCTGCCTGGACGAACCGGCGGGCGGCGGAGGGCGCGAGGAGGTTTCCGGGCAAGGACGTACGGGCGACCGGCCGCGCATCCGCATGACCGACGGTGATACCGGGACGCTGGACGATGTCCCGCTGCAAGGGAATGGGCCCCACGGTGCAGCTCCTGACCTGTTCTCGCTCTGTCTGTCTGTTCTCGTTCTGTTCTCGCTGGGCGCCGCTGACGACACCGACAGAGTGACAGATGGACCATGCTCATAAGCAACGAGTTGCCGAAGTGAGCAGAGAAAGTGAGCAGAGAAAAACGGAAGCAGCCGCACCGTGCGGCCGGTCGGTGAGGACCCGTATTACGCCTCGCGGGCTCCCGCGTACATGTCGTCGATGAGGCCCTTGTACTCACGCTCGACGACCGGCCGCTTCAGCTTGAGACTGGGCGTCAGTTCGCCGTGCTCGATGTCGAGATCGCGGGGCAGCAGCCGGAACTTCTTGATGGTCTGCCAGCGCTGCAACCCCTCGTTGAGCCGCTTCACATAGCCCTCGATGAGTGCGACGGCCTGCGGGGACGCCACCACCTCGGCGTACGGCTTCCCGCCCAGGCCGTTCTCGGCGGCCCAGCCGAGGATGGTCGGCTCGTCGAGTGCGATCAGGGCGGTGCAGAAGTTACGGTCCGCGCCGTGCACCAGGATGTTGGAGACGAACGGGCAGACCGCCTTGAACTGTCCCTCGACCTCCGCCGGGGCGATGTACTTGCCGCCGGACGTCTTGATCAGGTCCTTCTTGCGGTCGGTGATCCGGAGATAGCCGTCCACGGACAGCTCGCCGATGTCGCCGGTGTGGAACCAGCCGTCTGTCTCCAGCACCTCGGCGGTCTTCTCCGGGAGTCCCTGGTAGCCCTGCATCAGGCCGGGGCCGCGCAGCAGGATCTCGCCGTCGTCGGCGATCCGCACCTCGGTGCCGGGGAGCGGCTTGCCCACGGTGCCGGTGCGGTAGGCCTCGCCCGGGTTGACGAAGGAGGCGGCGCTGGTCTCGGTGAGGCCGTAGCCCTCCAGGATGTGGATGCCGGCGCCCGCGAAGAAGTAGCCGATGTCGGGGGCGAGCGCCGCGGAGCCGGAGACACAGGCGCGCAGCCGGCCGCCGAAGGCCTCGCGGATCTTGGCGAAGACGAGGGCGTCGGCGACCTTGTGCTTGGCACCGAGCGCGAACGGGACGGAGGCCGTGCCGGTGCGCCGGAAGTTGTCCTGCGAGACCGTCGCGTATTCGCGGGCGACCCCGGCCGCCCACTGGAAGATCTTGTACTTGGCCCCGCCGCCGGCCCGCGCCTTGGCGGCGACACCGTTGTAGACCTTTTCGAAGATACGGGGGACGGCGGCCATGTACGTCGGCTGGACCACCGGCAGATTCTCGATGATCTTGTCGACCCGGCCGTCGACGGCGGTGACGTGGCCGACCTCGATCTGACCGGAGGTGAGGACCTTGCCGAAGACGTGCGCGAGCGGCAGCCAGAGGTACTGGACGTCGTCCTTGGTGATCAGGCCGGTCGCCACGGTGGCCTTGGCCATGTACGACCAGTTGTCGTGCGGCAGGCGTACGCCCTTGGGGCGGCCGGTGGTGCCCGAGGTGTAGATCAGGGTGGCCAGCTGGTCGGGCGTGATGGCGGCGACCCGCTCCTTGACCACGTCGGGGTTCTTCGCCAGGCGCTCGGCGCCCCGGGCCTCCAGATCGGCAAGGGTGAGCACCCAGCCCTCGGGGTCGCCCTCGACGGGTCCGGCGCCCTCGGGGTCGATGACGACGACATGGGCGAGGTTCGGCAGCTCGGCGCGGCGCTCGCGGGCCTTGGCCAGCTGGCCGGCGTCCTCGGCGATCAGGACCCGGCTCTCGGAGTCCGAGAGGATGAATGCCGATTCCGCGGCGTTGGTCGACGGATAGATCGTCGTGGTGGCGGCGCCCGCGCACATCACACCGAGGTCGACGAGGATCCATTCCACTCGCGTGCCGGCGGCGAGCGCGATCCGCTCCTCCGGCTGCACGCCCAGACCGATCAGCCCTGCCGCGATGGAGTACACCCGCTCGGCGGCCTGTGCCCAGCTCAGCGACTTCCACTCATCGGGTCCCTCGCCGGTGGCCGCAGGGACGGGGTAGCGGTAGGCCTCCCCGTCCGGGGTGGCCGCCACGCGGTCGATGAAGAGGTTCGCCACGGAGGGCGGTCGGTTCTCGATCAAGGTCTGTGTGTCGCTCACGACATCCTCCGGGCCTGCGGCAGTGCTTCACGACCGGCTGCTGATTGCTGCTGACTGCTGCTTGTTCCTACGTGTTTTCCCGCGCACCCCGTGCGCTCGGTCCTGCGTTACCTGGTCCTGCGGTGCTTGTCCTGTTGCTTGTCCTGCGGCGCCCGGCCCCACTTGTTTAACTGGCGAGTAACTACGAGGCCGTGATCAGGGTAGAGCGCCCGCGTCCGCCGCGTAAGGGGCTATGGGCCGCCGCTTCATAACAAACG
Source organism: Streptomyces atratus (assembly GCF_014648655.1). GTDB lineage: Bacteria > Actinomycetota > Actinomycetes > Streptomycetales > Streptomycetaceae > Streptomyces > Streptomyces atratus. Next base: position 429,686 of record NZ_BMRN01000002.1, on the reverse strand, counting down.
GGCCCCTGCGTCGCAGCGCGCTGCGACGCAGGGGCCCGTTGGGCTACCACCGGGTAGGTGCGGACGGAACCGGGGCGGGAGTTGCTTCTCGGCCTTGCGGCGGAAGCTACTTCTTGGCCTTGCCGTCCCCGCCCGACTCGTCCGTCGACAGCACGGCGATGAAGGCCTCCTGCGGCACCTCCACATTGCCGACCATCTTCATCCGCTTCTTGCCTTCCTTCTGCTTCTCCAGCAGCTTCCGCTTACGGGAGATGTCACCGCCGTAGCACTTGGCGAGAACGTCCTTGCGGATGGCGCGGACGGTCTCACGGGCGATGACCCGGGAGCCGATGGCGGCCTGGATCGGCACCTCGAAGTTCTGCCGCGGGATGAGCTCGCGCAGCTTGGCGACGAGCCGCACGCCGTAGGCGTACGCCTTGTCCTTGTGCGTGACCGCGGAGAACGCGTCGACCTTGTCGCCGTGCAACAGGATGTCGACCTTGACGAGCTGGGCGGACTGCTCGCCGGTGGGCTCGTAGTCGAGGGAGGCGTAACCCCGCGTCTTGGACTTCAGCTGGTCGAAGAAGTCGAAGACGATCTCGGCGAGCGGCAGGGTGTAGCGGATCTCGACCCGGTCCTCGGAGAGGTAGTCCATGCCGAGCAGGGTGCCGCGCCGGTTCTGGCAGAGCTCCATGATCGCGCCGATGAACTCACTGGGGGCCAGGACCGTGGCGCGCACGACGGGCTCGTGCACCTTGTCGATCTTGCCCTCGGGGAATTCGCTCGGGTTGGTGACGGTGTGCTCGGTGCCGTCCTCCATCTCGACGCGGTAGACCACGTTGGGCGCGGTGGCGATGAGTTCGAGACCGAACTCGCGCTCCAGCCGCTCGCGGATCACATCGAGGTGGAGCAGACCGAGGAAGCCGACGCGGAAGCCGAAGCCGAGCGCGGCGGAGGTCTCCGGCTCGTACACCAGGGCGGCGTCGTTGAGCTGGAGCTTGTCGAGCGCCTCGCGCAGGTCCGGGTAGTCCGAGCCGTCCAGCGGGTACAGGCCCGAGAACACCATCGGCTTGGGGTCCTTGTAGCCGCCCAGCGCCTCGGTCGCGCCCTTGTTCAGGGAGGTGATCGTGTCACCGACCTTGGACTGCCGGACGTCCTTCACACCGGTGATGATGTAGCCCACTTCGCCCACACCGAGGCCGTCGGCCGGGGTCATCTCCGGGGAGGAGACCCCGATCTCCAGCAGCTCGTGGGTGGCGCCGGTGGACATCATCCTGATGCGCTCACGCTTGTTGAGCTGACCGTCGACGACACGGACGTACGTGACGACGCCCCGGTACGAGTCGTAGACCGAGTCGAAGATCATCGCGCGGGCGGGGGCGTCGGCCCTGCCGATCGGGGCCGGGACGTCCTTGACCACCCGGTCGAGCAGCGCGTCCACGCCGACACCGGTCTTCGCGGAGACCCTGAGCACGTCCTCCGGCTGGCAGCCGATGAGATTGGCCAGCTCCTCGGAGAACTTCTCGGGCTGCGCGGCCGGCAGGTCGATCTTGTTGAGCACCGGCACGATGGTGAGGTCGTTCTCCATCGCCAGGTAGAGGTTGGCCAGTGTCTGGGCCTCGATGCCCTGCGCGGCGTCGACCAGCAGAACCGTGCCCTCGCAGGCGGCGAGCGAGCGGGAGACCTCGTAGGTGAAGTCCACGTGGCCCGGGGTGTCGATCATGTTGAGGACGTGGGTGCGACCCTGGTCCTCGCCCGTGTTGGGCGCCCAGGGCAGACGTACCGCCTGGGACTTGATGGTGATGCCGCGCTCGCGCTCGATGTCCATCCGGTCGAGGTACTGAGCGCGCATCTGCCGCTGGTCGACCACGCCCGTCAGCTGAAGCATCCGGTCGGCAAGGGTCGACTTGCCGTGGTCGATGTGCGCGATGATGCAGAAGTTGCGGATCAACGCCGGGTCGGTACGGCTCGGCTCGGGCACGTTGGTAGGAGTCGCGGGCACGCAGGGTCCTGATTCTTGAGACGCCGAACGCCGTGTCTCGGGTCGATGTCGGTTCGGTCGGATCGATACGTAGCCTCCATCGTCCCATGGTTGCGGGGCGGAGACCGGTTTGGGCCGGTCGGAGCAGGGCTGGTACCGTTGACAGCTGTGCCTCGCGACTCTCTCAGGCCGTGGGGCGCACATCGAAGATCCAACGAACCTGAAAAGGCTCTTTCGTGGCGAACATCAAGTCCCAGATCAAGCGGAACAAGACGAACGAGAAGGCGCGCCTGCGCAACAAGGCCGTCAAGTCCTCGCTCAAGACCGCTATCCGCAAGGCCCGTGAGGCTGCCGTCGCCGGTGACGTCGAGAAGGCCACCACGGCCGCTCGCGACGCCTCCCGCGCGCTCGACAAGGCCGTCTCGAAGGGTGTCATCCACAAGAACGCCGCCGCCAACAAGAAGTCGGCGCTGGCCTCCAAGGTTGCCTCCCTCCAGGGCTGAGCTTTCTGATGTAACCGCCGGAACGGACCAGCGGGCCCTCTCTCCCGCCCCTGCCCGGCCCCCGCGCCGCACACCGAACCTGCGTTCGCCACGCGGGTGCGGCGCACCAAGCGTGAACCGAAGGCCCCGGGCCTCGCTCTCCCCAGAGCGAGACCCGGGGCCTTCGGTGTACCCGCTTCGAGCCCGTCCGGTTTTGGGCTCGTCCGGTTTGGGCTCGTGCGGCGCTTGAGGGCAGAGCAGCCGCCGGACGAACCCGGCGCCCTCGCCCCGCCCGGTTACCGCCCCGACCGCGCCGCCCGCGCCACCGCGACCACGGCCTTCTCCAGCGCGTACTCCGGATCGTCGCCGCCCCCCTTGACGCCCGCGTCGGCCTCCGCGACCGCCCGCAGCGCCACCGCCACGCCGTCCGGCGTCCACCCACGCATCTGCTGGCGCACCCGGTCGATCTTCCACGGCGGCATGCCCAGCTCACGAGCGAGGTCCGCGGGCCGCCCTCCGCGCGCCGAGGACAGCTTTCCGATCGCCCGTACGCCCTGTGCCAGCGCGCTGGTGATCAGCACGGGCGCCACCCCGGTGGACAGCGACCAGCGCAACGCCTCGAGCGCCTCCGCAGCCCGCCCCTCCACTGCGCGGTCGGCGACGGTGAAACTCGATGCCTCCGCACGGCCCGTGTAGTAGCGGGCGACGACCGCCTCGTCGATCGTGCCCTCGACATCCGCGACGAGCTGCGAAACCGCACTCGCCAGCTCCCGCAGATCGCTGCCGATGGAGTCGACCAGCGCCTGGCACGCCTCGGGGGTCGCCGAGCGCCCCAGCGCCCGGAACTCCGACCGCACGAACGAGAGCCGCTCGGCCGGCTTGGTCGTCTTCGGACACGCGACCTCCCGTGCCCCGGCCTTGCGCGCCGCGTCCAGCAGGCCCTTGCCCTTCGCCCCGCCCGCATGCAGCAGAACGAGGGTGATCTCCTCGACCGGATCGCCGAGGTACGCCTTGACGTCCTTGATCGTGTCGGCGGAGAGATCCTGTGCATTGCGCACGATCACCACCTTGCGCTCGGCGAAGAGCGACGGGCTCGTCAGCTCGGCAAGGGTGCCGGGCTGGAGCTGGTCGGAGGTGAGATCGCGGACATCCGTGTCGGGGTCGGAGACACGGGCCGCCGCCACCACCTGTTGCACGGCGCGGTCGAGGAGCAGGTCCTCCTGGCCCACGGCGAGCGTGAGGGGGGCAAGCGGATCGTCGGTGGAATTCCTTCTGGTGGCCATCGCCGTCCAGCATCCCACGCGCCACCGACATCCTGCCGGGCTCCCTGCCCGCCTCGTGCGGGAGCCACCTCGTACGGACACCTGGGGGCTCGGACACCTGGGGGCTCGGGCACCTGGCGCGATGGCGCCGGGCGTCCGATCACCGAGGCCGCCGCTGGAAGAAAATCTCGCCGCGACGCAGCTCGTGCTCGGTTCGGACGACCTGCGACGCCTCGACGCGGCGCTGCCGTCGTCGGTGGTCGCCGGTAGCCGTTGCCCCGAGAGCTTCATGCACATGAACGGCCGTTGGGCGCCCGGCGCCACTCGCTCGGCGGGACGGCGCCGGCCGGACCGCACCTCTCACCCGGTACGGGAGAATGGGCAGGTGAGCGATGTAAGACATGTGCTGGTGCTGCCCGACCGCGATGCCGCGGAGGAAGTGGCCGCAGAACTCGGCGACCGCTTCGGGGTCGTCGAGGAACCCCAGCTCGTACGCGATGCACTGGCCGGCGAGGACGACGCCGAGGACGCCCAGTGGCTGGTCGTCGTGGAGGACCCGTCGGGGCTGCTGGACTCCTTGGCGCTCGATGCGTTCGCCGCGGAGTACGAGGGGTGGCTCGAAGCGCCCTAGAGGGGCGCCGGGGCACCCCAGGGGTTCAACCCTTGGGGACGATCTGGATGTCCATGTCGATGGAGATGCTGGAACCGACGGCCGCGATGCCGCGGGCCAGCATGGTCTGCCAGGTGAGGGTGAAGTCCTCGCGGTGCAGCTCCGTGGTGGCCCGGCAGGCGGCGCGGGTCTCGCCCTCCAAGCCGTTGCCCACGCCGAGGTACTGGGTGTCCAGCGTGACCGTACGGCTGACGCCGTGCAGTGTGAGCGCGCCGGTCACACCCCAGCGGCTGCCGCCGCGGTGGACGAAACGGTCGCTGTAGAACTCCAGCGTCGGATAGCGCCCGACGTCGAGGAAGTCGCTGGAGCGCAGATGGTCGTCGCGCATCTGGACATTCGTGTCGATCGACGCGGCATCGATGATCACGTGCATGGCCGAGCTCTCCATGCGGTCGGCGATACGGACAGCACCGGCGAAGGTGTTGAACCGGCCGTGGATGCGTGCCATGCCGATGTGCCGGGCCGTGAAGCCGATCTGCGAGTGCATCGGTTCGACCTCCCACTCGCCGGGGTCGGGCAGCTGCGGGGGCACGGACAGTTGCAGGGTCACATCGCCGAGGCTCGCATGGCCTCCCTCGACGACCGTGGCCGCGCCGTGGAACGGGGTGAAGCCCTCAGCCGTGACGGCCAGCCGGTACTCGCCGGCCGGGACGGTGGCAAGGACATTGCCGTACGGGTCCGTCTCACCGCCGAAGACCTTGCGGCCCACGCTGTCCGTGACCACGAACTCGGCTTGCTGCACGACCTCGTTGACGGGGTCGAGTACTCGGCAGCTGAGCACTCCCGCAGTGCGCGGCACCTCAAGTCCCGTGAGGGCGTTGCCACGCGCGGCACCCGCCGCTCCCCTGCTTCCCAGCCAACGGCCGAACATCTTCTACCTACCCCCGGGGGCGATTCACCTTGGGGCCTGACGGCTGGACGTCCTCGTCGGAGCAGCGGCCCACCGACGAGCATTCATTCGATCACTATTGTGGCGTTCGAGGCAAACAGAGCAGCTAGCAAGGGCTTGGGTAGAGGTGTTACCGAAGGTCCGAATTGGTCGTACGCACTTGTGTGCGTCACTGATTCTGCGCCCATCGCTCAGTCGCATTCTGTGCCCCTCACTCATGCGGACAGTGCTTATGACTGACCCACCGCCCGCAGCCCCCGCCCTGCACCCGTCACGGCGATCGCGCCGTCGGTGTCCGTACGCAGCACCACCGCGCCGCCGGCTCTGAGCGCATCGACGGTGCGCGCGGCCGGGTGACCGTACGGGTTGTCCCTGCCCACGCTCACCAGGGCAAGTCTCGGGTGTGCGCTGCGCAGCAGAGCGGGGTCCTGGTGGGCGGAGCCATGATGGGCGACCTTGAGAACGTCCACCCGCGGCAACGTGGGATACCTGCGCAACAGCCCCTGCTGGGCCGGAGGTTCGAGGTCGCCCAGGAGCAAAAGGGTCAGCTCGCCGGTCCGGACATACAGGGTGACACTGGCGTCATTCGGCTCCTGCGGTACGGGCCCGGCCCCTGGGTCCATAGATGCACCGCCCGCCCCCATGCCGCCCGCCGGCCAGAGGACCCGCCAGTCGAGCGGCCCGATCCGGCGGCGTTCACCGGGGGCGGCCCGCACGAGGGGGACGCCCGACGCGGCAGCCGTTCTCCGTACGAACGCAACCTGGTCCGACGGTTCGTCCAGGCTCGTCGTCTGGATCGCCCCCACCGCTCTGCCCCGCAGTACACCGGGCAACCCCCGTACATGGTCCGCGTGGAAGTGCGTGAGGACCAGGAGCGGTACCTCGGTGATGCCCAGGTCGCGCAGGCACCGGTCGGCGAGCCGGGGATCGGGACCGGTGTCGACGACCACACCCGCACCGTCCCCCGCGGCCAGCACCAAGGCGTCGCCCTGCCCCACGTCGCACATCGCGAACGCCCAGTCCGGCGGCGGCCATCCGGTCAGTACGCGGGTGAGCGGCACCGGGCGCAGCACCGCAAGGATCAGCAGCAGCGCGGCGGCCGAACAGACCCAGGGGTGGCGCACGACACGACGGGCGAACAGCACCACCAGAGCTGTCAGCGCGGTGAGCAGCAGCGCTCCCTTCCCGCCGTCGGGCCAGTCGATCTCCGCCCCGGGCAGGGCCGCCCCGGTGCGGGCCACCGAGGCGATCCACCCGGTCGGCCATCCCGCGATCCGGGCGAGCAGCTCTGCCACCGGCATGGCCACCGGCGCCAGGACGAGCGCCGCGAACCCGAGGACCGTGGCCGGCGCCACCGCGAACTCGGCCAGCAGATTGCACGGGATCGCCACCAGGCTGACCCGGGAAGCGAGCAGCACGACGACCGGTGCGCACACCGCCTGCGCCGCGGCGGCCGCGGCCAGTGCCTCGGCGAGCCTGGGCGGAACCCGGCGCCGTTGCAGCGCGTCGCTCCACTTCGGGGCGATGGTGAGCAGGGCACCGGTGGCCAGGACGGAGAGGACGAAGCCGTAACTGCGCGCCATCCACGGGTCGTACAGCACCAGCAGCAGAACTGCGGCGGCCAGCGCGGGGATCAGTGATCTGCGGCGCCCCGTGCCGATGGCGAGCAGGGTGATCAGTCCGCAGGCCGCGGCCCGCAGCACGCTCGGCTCGGGTCGGCAGACGATGACGAAGGCGAGTGTGAGCCCGCCGCCGAGCAACGCCGTCATTCGCAGCGAGATCCCCAACCGGGGTGCCAGGCCGCGCCGTTCGACGCGCGACGCTGTGGCCGACGGTCCGATCAGGATGACGAGCAGGATCGCCAGGTTGGCACCGGAGACCGCCATCAGGTGGGTGAGATCGGCCGCCTGGAAGGCATCGTGCAGTTCGGGGGTGACCCGCGAGGTGTCGCCGACCACGAGGCCCGGCAGAAGCGCCCGCGCATCGGAATCCAGCCGCTCGGTCGCCTGCCGCAGACCACCGCGCAGAGCACCCGCCGTGCGCTGGAGAAAGGAAGGTGGACCGGTGATGCGGGGCGGGCCTTTTCCCTCGGGCCGCAGTACGGCGGCGTTGCGCCCCCCTTCGTGCATCGGTGGCGCCAGTCGGCCGCCGATGTGCAGTTGCGTGGAAGGGAGCAACTGCTGCCACCGGGCCATCGACCCGCCGGGCGAGACGATCAGCAGCACCGGCGTACGCAGCCTGGTGACCGCGCCGTCGGGTCCGGTCAGCCGCGTGATCTCGGCGTCCATGAGGAGCGAGGCAGGCATGCTCCGGTCGCCTCTCACCCGGGGCTGGGCCTGCCGGGCGTCGGACGTCACCGTCACCTCCGCCTCGACCCTCGCGAACCTCTGGCCCAGCCCATGGATCGGCCCCTGCCGTACGTCCGCGCCGTGCAACCCGGCCGCCGCAGCCCCGGCCGCCGCACAGAGCAGCGCCGCAGCAGTGGCGGTAGCGGTGGTGTGCGGCCGCCGCCGGTTGCGCATCGTGTTCTCGTCGTCCGTCGCCCCTCCCCCGGCATCGGCCGACAGTCTGCGCATCGCACGCGTCGCCGATGCTCCCGACATTGCCAGGAGCACCATGGCTGCGCCGATGCAGAGCATCACGCCCGCCGTCGTCCACCGCCCCGGCGCGCTCAGCGCGAGCGCTGCCCCGGCCCAGGCCGCCATGGCCGGCGGGACCAGCCGGAGGTCGACCGGGCCCTCCTGCCGCGGGTCGGCGGCACCCAGCCTCCGGCCCGACGCCGCATGGACGTCCGGGGGATTCATGGCCCCACCAGCGGCTGGAGGTCGGCGAACCGGCGGTCACCGATCCCGTTGACCTCGCGGAGCTCATCGACGGAACGGAAACCGCCGTGCTGTGTGCGGTAATCGACGATGTGCTGCGCGAGAACCGGGCCGACGCCGGGCAGGGTGTCGAGTTGTTCCAGGGTCGCGCGGTTGAGGCTGACCGGTCCGCTCGTGGGGCTGCCGCCGCCGCCCGCAGCGGCTCCTCCTGTGCTGCCGGCGGCAGGAGGGCCTGGCGGGGCGCCCACCACGATCTGCTCCCCGTCCATGAGCACCCGCGCCCGGTTGATCCCGGTGAGGTCGACACCCGGCCGGGCTCCGCCCGCCGCACGCAGCGCATCAGCGACCCTTGCACCGGACGGCAGTTGATGGATCCCCGGACTTCGCACCTTCCCGCTCACATCGACCACGATGTGCCCGCCCGGCCCCGTCGCCGGTGGCGGCCCCGGTGACGGCTCGGGCGCTCCGGCGCCATCCGTCACCGGGCCCGAAGTCCTGGCGTGCGCAGCCTCGTTGACCGGATCGGGAGCGCGTACGGAGTGGGGGCGCGCGGACCGGAAATGCACCGCGGCAAAGACCGCGGCCGCGATCAGGACAACGGCCAGTGCGGCAAGGGTCCTTGGCTCCAAACCACATCTGAGCTGCAGCCACACCGGAATCCGCTCCCGCAGTGCCGGAACCAGCCTCTCCCGCCACCCCGGCACCCTGGCGACCTGCGCCGGGGCCGAAGGCGAGGTCGGGGTCGAGGTCGGGGTCGAAGCCGGCGCAGGAGCCGTATCCGGAGCGGGACTTGGCATCGAGGGCGGGCTCGGGGCCGAGACCGGAGCGGGAGCCGAAGCCACCCCCAGCACAGGCCGCGCGACCCGTCCGCCGTACGCACCTCCCATGAGGGCGTCCGCCCGACGGCGCGAAGCCGCCGCTACGACGTCGGCACGCCCGCGCGACGACCGTCGCCGTCCGGGTCCGAGGCCGGGACCGCCACGGGCGCGCCCGTCCGAGGCCGGGGTGCGGCCGGGGCCGCTTCCGCTTCCGCTGGTTGCACGATGTGATCGGGGAGCCATGCCTCACGACGGTAGGCACATCCGTCCGAACCCGCTGAGCAGGCCCAATCTCGGTGGACAAACAACCAGTTGTGGATAACTCGACCGCCCCGAGGGGTGACGTGGGCGAATCGGCTTCAGCGCGGCGAAACCACTGCCCCGAGCAGGCCGGGCCCGGTGTGCGCACCGATCACCGCGCCCACCTCGCTGACATGCAGATCGACCAGACCCGGCACCCGCTCACGCAGCCGCTCGGCGAGCCGCTCGGCCCGCTCGGGTGCCGCCAGGTGATGCACGGCGACGTCCACCCGGCTGCTGCCCGCCCGTTCCGCGACAATCTCCTCCAGACGCGCGATCGCCTTCGAGGCCGTCCGTACCTTCTCCAGCAGTTCGATACGGCCGCCGTCCAGCTGGAGCAGCGGCTTCACGGCGAGCGCCGATCCCAGCAGAGCCTGCGCGGTACCGATACGACCGCCGCGGCGCAGATAGTCCAGCGTGTCGACGTAGAAGTACGCGGAGGTGCCCGCTGCCCGCTTCTCCGCGGCTGCGACGGCCTCGTCCAGGCTTCCGCCCGCCTCTGCCGTCTCCGCCGCCGCCAGGGCGCAGAATCCGAGGGCCATGGCGACCATCCCGGTGTCCACCACCCGTACCGGAACCGGTGCGTCCTTGGCCGCGAGCAGAGCCGCGTCGTACGTACCCGAGATCTCGGCCGAGAGGTGCAGCGAGACGATGCCGGTGGCTCCGGCCCCGGCCACCGCCCTGTACGCGGCGGCGAAGACCTCCGGGCTGGGTCGGGAAGTCGTCACGGGGCGACGCTTCTGGAGCGCCACCGCGAGGGAACGGGCCGAGATCTCGGTGCCGTCCTCCAGAGCCTGATCACCGAGGACGACGGTCAGCGGCACTGCGGTGATGCCGTGCCGCTCCATCGCCTCGGGCGGCAGGTAGGCCGTGGAATCGGTGACGATCGCGACATGGCGGGACATGAGCGGGAGGTTACCTGGCGAGTCTGCGGCTCGGCAGTCCGACCCCGACCGAATGATCGCTCCCGATCGCTTCGGACCGCTTCCTGTCACCGCAGGTCGTCGGACGCCTCACCGCCGGTCATCGAACGCCTCAGTTCGTCGTTTCGGGCCGAGCCGCCTTCTGCCACGGGTATTCGGTCTGGCGTTGCGGGTCCGGAGCCGTGATCGCCTGTGCCACATCATCGGCCGGCCCACGCCCCTGACCTTGCCGCTGCCCCTGGTCGCGCCCGTCGCCCTGCGGTTCCCCCTGCCTGCGGACCGGCTCGTCCGGCTCCACCGTCCAGTGCCGCAGCGCCCCGGCCTCCACATCGATCTGCGCATTCAGCGCGTCCAGATCGTCGTCGGTGAACCGCCGCGCACGGTCCCGCGCGGCCCACCGCAGCGAATCCGCAGAGTGCGTGATCCGCTCCGTACGCTGCTTCAGTCCCGGCAGCAGCGAGGCGACCGTCGCCCGGTCGGGCTCGCGCTCCAGTTTCTTCAGCTCGTCGTCCAGCGCGCGCCCGTGCACACTCAGCCGCTGGAAGAGGCCCAGTGACTCCGAGAGCGAGGCGTCCTCGGCGACTCCCGACTGCAACGCCTCCTGCGTGGCCCGCATGGATGTGCGCAACGCGAGCCGCAGCTGTGCCAGCTCTCCGCCCATACCCGCCTGGCCATAGCTCTTCGCCCGCAGCGTGCTGTCCTCGACGGTGCGGCGCGCCTGGGTGATCGTACGGTCGACACCCCGCTTCGCCGCGCCGATGGCCTTGACGCCCACGTACACGCCCAGGGCCACGAAGGCGAAAAAGAGCAACCCCAGAATCAGGATCACGGCTTCCATGAGCGCCCCTCGGATGTCGTCTCGGCTGCCGGGTGCCGGCCCCTCCACCGTAAACGGAAAGGGCAGGCCGAGGGTTCCTTCGGAACCCCCAACCTGCCCGTAGGGGAACGCCCCCACACCGCCGTACAGCAATCGGCGGCTACGCGACGACCGTCACGCGGGGACGATGAGCGCCCTCGCGCGGGACGATCAGCGGCGTCACGCCGGGACGATATTGACCAGCTTCGGCGCGCGCACGATCACCTTGCGGATCCCCGCGCCATCCAGCGCCGCGACCACGGCCGGGTCGGCCAGGGCCAGTGCTTCCAGCTCCTCGTCCGCGATCGACGGGGAGATCTCCAGGCGTGCCTTGACCTTGCCCTTGACCTGCACGACGCAGGTCACGGTCTCGTCCACGACGTACGCAGGGTCGGCGACCGGGAAGTCCTGGTGCACGACCGACTCGGTGTGGCCCAGCCGGCGCCACAGCTCCTCCGCGATGTGCGGCGCCAGCGGCGCCACCAGCAGCACCAGCGACTCGGCGACATTCCGGGACAGCGGGCCTCCCGCCTTGGTCAGGTGGTTGTTCAGCTCGGTGACCTTGGCGATGGCCGTGTTGAAGCGCATCCCGGCCATGTCCTGGCCGACCCCGTCGATCGCCTTGTGCAGCGCTCGCAGCGTCTCCTCGCCCGGCTCCGTGTCCACGACGGTGACCTCACCGGTCTCCTCGTCCACGACGTTGCGCCACAGCCGCTGCAGCAGCCGGTACTGACCGACGACGGCACGCGTGTCCCACGGCCGCGACACGTCCAGGGGGCCCATCGCCATCTCGTACAGGCGCAGCGTGTCGGCACCGTACTCGGTGCAGATCTCGTCCGGCGTGACGGCGTTCTTCAGGGACTTGCCCATCTTGCCCAGGACGCGGCTGACCTTCTCGCCCTGGTAGTAGAACTGTCCGTCGCGCTCCTCGACCTCGGCCGCCGGGACCGCGATGCCGCGGCTGTCCCGGTAGACGAACGCCTGGATCATGCCCTGGTTGTACAGCTTGTGGAACGGCTCGACGGACGAGATGTGCCCCAGGTCGTGCAGCACCTTGGACCAGAAGCGGGCGTACAGCAGGTGCAGGACGGCGTGCTCGGCGCCGCCGACGTACAGGTCGACACCGCCGGTCGGCTGCCCCTCGCGCGGCCCCATCCAGTACTGCTCGATCGCCGGGTCGACCAGCTTGGAGTCGTTGTTCGGGTCCAGATAGCGCAGCTCGTACCAGCAGGAGCCCGCCCAGTTGGGCATGGTGTTGGTCTCGCGGCGGTACTTCTTCGGACCGTTGCCGTCGCCCAGGTCCAGGGTGACGTTGACCCAGTCGGCGTTCCGGGACAGCGGGGTCTCGGGCTGGGTGTCGGCGTCGTCGGGGTCGAAGGTGCGCGGCGAGTAGTCGTCGACCTCCGGCAGCTCCAGGGGCAGCATCGACTCGGGCAGCGGGTGGGCGATGCCGTCCTCGTCGTAGACGATCGGGAAGGGCTCGCCCCAGTAGCGCTGGCGGCTGAACAGCCAGTCGCGCAGCCGGAAGTTGACGGTGCCCTCACCGACGCCGTGCGCCTTCAGCCACTCGGTGATCTTCGCCTTGGCGTCGACGACACCCAGGCCGTCCAGCGAGATCTCGTCGTTGGCGGAGTTGACCAGCTTCGCGTCGTACGAGCCGAAGGCGTCCTCCCACGTCGAGGGGTCCGTGCTGCGGTCGTCCGACGGCTCGACGACACAGCGCATCGGCAGCTCGAAGGCGCGCGCGAAGGCGAAGTCGCGCGCGTCGTGCGCCGGTACGGCCATGATCGCGCCGGTGCCGTAGCCCATCAGGACGTAGTCGGCGATGAAGACGGGGACCTTCTCGCCGCTGACCGGGTTGGTGGCGTACGCGCCGGTGAAGACACCGGTCTTGTCCTTGGCCTCGGCCTGCCGCTCCACGTCGGACTTGGCGGCGGCCAGCTTGCGGTACGCGGTGACGGCCTCGGCCGGGGACGCGTGCCCGCCGGTCCACACCGGGTGGGTGCCCTCGGGCCAGGCGGCCGGAATGATCCGCTCGACCAGCTCGTGCTCGGGCGCCAGCACCATGTAGGTGGCACCGAACAGGGTGTCCTGGCGGGTGGTGAAGACGGTGATGTCGCCCGCACCGTCGACCGGGAAGTCGACGCGTGCGCCTTCGGAGCGCCCGATCCAGTTGCGCTGCTGCAGCTTGATCGCCTCGGGCCAGTCCAGCCCGTCCAGGTCGTTCAGCAGCCGGTCGGCGTAGGCGGTGATGCGCATGTTCCACTGGCGCAGCTTGGCCTTGAAGACGGGGAAGTTGCCGCGCTCGGAGCGGCCGTCGGCCGTCACCTCTTCGTTGGCCAGGACGGTGCCCAGGCCGGGCGACCAGTTGACGGGCGCGTCGGAGGCGTACGCCAGGCGGTACTCGCCCAGGATGTCCGCGCGCTCGGTGGCGCTCAGCGCGCTCCAGTCACGGCCGTCCGGGGTGGGGCGTGCGCCGCTCTCGAACTGTGCGACCAGCTCGTCGATCGGGCGGGCGCGGTCGGCCTCGGTGTCGTACCAGGAGTTGAAGATCTGCAGGAAGATCCACTGGGTCCACTTGTAGTACTCCGACTCGATCGTGGCGAACGAGCGGCGCTTGTCGTGGCCCAGGCCCAGCCGGCGCAGCTGGGCGGTCATGTTCTCGATGTTGGCCTCGGTGGAGACCCGCGGGTGCGTGCCGGTCTGCACCGCGTACTGCTCCGCGGGCAGGCCGAAGGCGTCGAAGCCCAGGGTGTGCAGCACGTTGTGCCCGGTCATCCGCTGGTGGCGGGCGAAGACATCGGTGGCGATGTAGCCCAGCGGGTGACCGACGTGCAGGCCCGCACCCGAGGGGTACGGGAACATGTCCATGATGAACTTCTTCGGCCTGGCGGCCAGCTCCGGATCGCCCGCCAGGTCACCGGTCGGGTTCGGTGCCTCGTACGTGCCCTCGGCGTCCCAGAAGTCCTGCCAGCGTGCCTCGATGTCGGCGGCCATCGCCGCCGTGTAGCGGTGCGGCGCAGCCGTCTCGGCTGCGGAAGTCGTCTCGCTCATGATCCTCAAAGCTCCATCGATCGTCATCTGCCGGCGCCCATGTCTACGGACACGCGTCTACGGAAACGAAAAATCCCCTCGCACAGGAGGGGACGCCGCGCCGATTCCGACCAGGCATTCTCACCGGTCGGGACTGATCAGCGCGGCTCGCTAAGCAGAAGGCGTACGGCACGCATGGCGTCAGGGTACCGCACGGGCCCGGAACCGGTCCGGGCCCGGCCGGTCCGTGGACGGGACGGGAGAGCGATCCTGCCGATCGGGCCCGAGAGCTGCCCGCTCGGCGAGTCCCTGCGGGTGGCGAACTGACTCGCCGCCGAAACCGCGGGCCGGTGCGGTCCCTGCAAGCAGGGGCTGCCGGCCGCGGCGGGCGGGCTGTCCGACGTGCTGAACAGCGGCGGGCCCGCGGCCCTGGAGGCGCTGTGCGAAGCGACCCGGGCAGCGAAGGGCTGGGGCGCGTGCAAGCATCCGGACGGCTCGGCGCGCTTTCTGACCTCGCCGCTGTCCGCCTTCACGGACGACCTGGCGGCGCATGTCCTTGGCGGTGACCGGCCGCGAGACGCTCGGGGTTCTGCCCCTTCCCGCGCCCGGCCGACAGGGCCTGGAGGAGTCCATTGCGAGTGGCGGGCGGCTGGCGGTGGACTGGACGCTCCGCCAGGGCCACGGGCTCTGCGCGAACATCGTCCCCGAGCTGATCGGGCTGGGCCCCGACGGTTACCCGGCGCTCGCGGACGCAGCGGATCCGATGCATCTGAGAGGGCGCGCACAGCGCGCAGTGCGCCGGTGTCCCGCGCCGGCGCTCCGCATCGAGCAGGCGGCAGCGGAACACCCCGCGCTGCCGCCGGTCATCGGCCGGAAGGCCCTTGACAGCGGGCGCTACTGACGCACACATACGAAAAGCGGGTCACCCTCTGAGGATGACCCGCTTCTCATTTCTTCACTGTGGAGCTAAGGAGATTTGAACTCCTGACCCCCTGCATGCCATGCAGGTGCTCTACCAACTGAGCTATAGCCCCGTGCCGCGTGCCGCCCGGTTCCCCGTGGCGACATCGAGAACATTACCGGTAACCCCACCACTCCACCAAATCGTTTCCCGCCTGCACGGCTTTGACCGAATCTGCGGCATCTTTGTCAAGTGATGTCGAGAGGGTTCACGCGGTGGCGAAGGAGTAGAAGCGCTTGAGCGTGCAGTGCTCCTCCAGCAGCCGCCCGTAGATCGGCTCCCCCTCCAGCTCCCGGTAGGTCTCGATCGGGTCGCCCTTTATGATCAGCGCCCGCGCACACTCCTCGCACCAGTACTGGAACTCCGGATTGATCGGATCCATGTCCCTGACGATGGGCGTACCACTGCCGCACCAGTCGCACTTCCGCCTGTGTGCACCCATGGGTCAGCTCCGGCTTTGGCCGCGGGCGGTACACACGCAGGAGACTCCGCCGTTCCCGCCGAGCACGTGGACCGCATGGGAGGGATCACCAGCAGGACGGCCGGCGCGGACGCGGCATTCGGAGACAAGGAGCAGGTCCGGGACCTCGTCGCGGCTCGCAGGCATCGCGCTCCCTCCCGTTCGGTCCGTCGCCCCCTCCGGCGATCCGATTCTGCCATGACGCCGCAAGGGGGGCAGCCCGCCGGACATCCCGCCGTTCACCGACGCCGTGCGAGACCCACCGACACGCCCGCGACCGCGGCCGCCGACAGTGCGAGAACGCATTCCCACAGGGCCTGCTCCAACCCCTGCACCCCTGGCGTATCAAGGCGGTTGAGACAGAGCGTGCCGAATGTCGCGACTCCGATCAGCTGGCCGAGCTGCGTGACGGTCACCAGTACACCGCCTGCATCAGCCGCATTCTCCGGACGCACGTTCGCCAACGCCCCCGTAAGGGTGGGCTGAAGCCCAGCGCCATACCGCTGCCCGTGATCGCGAAGGCCGCGTACAGCCGGGGCCCGCCGTCGCCGCCGTCCCGCATCAGCAGCCCGACGGCCACGGAGGCGACGGCCATCAGGGCGAACCCGCCCGGAACCAGGGTCCCTTGGAGCCTCGTGGGCCACCTGCGCCAGGTCAGCCCGATCGCACCGAATACCAGCGCGGTCGGTGCGGACATCAACCCCGTGCGCAGCGCCGAGTAGCCAAGACCGCCGTGGACGTGCAGCGTCGTCGCAAAGAGGAAGCCCGCGTTGATCGCCATCACCACAAGAATGCGCAGCACCGCCCTCGCCATGCCGGGGATGCGCAGCACCGCCCTCGCCATGCCGGGGATGCGCAGCACCGCCCGCGCCATGCCGGGGATGCGCAGCACCTTGTGTCCGATCAGGGGCGCACCACCGCGCGCGGCCAGCCGTGACTCATGACCGACGAACCCGGTGAAGAAGCCCGCGGAGGCGATCAGGCAGACCCAGGCCCAGACCGGCCGGTCCAACTCCTGCCCGAGCACCGGGGGGACGGTGAGCAGCGTGACGGTTGCGGCGAGCAGCGTCGGCCCCGGCAGATCGAGTCCGCGGGCGCACGCCTGGGCCCTGGATTCCCCCGTACGCGGTTCTCCGGGCAGCGCACGAATGCCGGGCACCAGCAGAACCGGACCGATCGGCACATTCGCCAGGAAGACCGGCCGCCGGCCCGCGCCGAACAGATCGGCGCCGACCAGCACCCCGCCGACCACCTGCCCGGCGGCCGCCCCGGTGGCGAGCACCGCGCTGTAGGCACCGAGCGCCCGGATCCGTGCCTCGCCGGCGAAGTGGCGCTGAATGAGGCTGAGCACCTGCGGAATCACCGCCGCCGCACCCGCTCCCTGGATCAGCCGGAAGGCGATCAACTGCCCTGTTCCGGCGGCAAGTCCGCAGGCCGACGAGGCGGCCGTGAAGACGGCGAATCCGGCCAGATGAGCCCTGCCGTGTCCGAGCAGACCGCCGAGCCTGGCGCCGGTGATGAGCAGCACGGCGTACGTGATGGTGTATCCCGCCACGATGAGCTGCAACCCGGCTCCGGAGGCGCCGGGTTCACTCCGGATCGTCGGGGCGGTGACGTTGACGATGAAGATGTCGAGCAGCGCCATGAACTGAGCCGCGAGGACCAGGGCGAGCACTCTGCCGGGCCGTTTGTCAGCGGTGGCGTCTTTACTGGTTACGGAACGTGGAGTTGCCTCAGAGGCCGCCGTCATCGCATCGAGCCTCACCCCGGTCGAATACGGGTAACGAGAGCCCGCTGATGCCGGTCCTGACAGCACCTGGCAACTCCCGTGCGAGGCAATGACGATGAGGGTGTGGCAATGGTGACGGCACATCAACAGAGGCAATACCGGCGGCGTCCGGAGCTCGCGGCCTTTCTGCACAACCGCCGGGCGCGGGTGGCACCCGCCGATGCGGGCATGGCGCCCGGGCTGCGCCGCCGCACCCCGGGCCTGCGCCGCGAGGAGGTCGCACAGCTCTCCGGCGTCGGTGTCACCTGGTGCACCTGGTTGGAACAAGGCCGTCCGATCAACGCCTCGCCAGGTCCTGGACGCCGTGGCGCACACCCTGCGACTGGACGCGCCGGAGCGCGAACACCTCTACCACCTGGCAGAGGTGGCCTACACCCCGGGCAGACAGACCGACACGATAGAGGTTGGGCCCGAGATCCAGGGCATCATCGACGCACTTGATCGACACCCCGCAGCGATCTACAACACTCGGTACGACGTCCTGGCCACCGATCCCGCCTACCGCAACCTGTTCGGCGTCCCCGAAATGGCGAGAACCGGCATACGCAATGTGCTGTGGACGCTGTTCACGGTGGCCGAGGAGGCCTGTCCCATCGTCCACCGGACCCAGGAACTGCCGATCATGGTGGCGACGCTGCGGGGAGCCCACGGACGGCATACGGGCGAGCCCGCCCGGGAATCGTTCGCCGAACGGCTCTCGGCCGCCGGCCCGTACTTCGCCGAACTGTGGCGCGGCGAGAATGTAGCGCCGCCGGGACCGCGGGTGAAGACCTTCCGGCACTGGGCGGCGACCGACGAGATACGGATGACCTCGGTGTCGCTTTCCGTCAACGGGCTGCCGGAGTGCCGGATCGTGGCCTGCACCCCGGCCGACGAGAAGAGCAGCGAGCAGGTGGCGGCGCTGCTGCGGCGCCGGGAGGCGTGACCGGACGCACGGTCAGGGCGTCGGACGGCCAGAAGAAGCCCCAGGCCGGGCAGTCAGGGGAAACGCAAGGATCCCGCCCCCTGGTGGGGACGGGATCTTGATTGTGGAGCTAAGGAGATTTGAACTCCTGACCCCCTGCATGCCATGCAGGTGCTCTACCAACTGAGCTATAGCCCCGCTGTTCGCCGTATTTCCCTGCGTTTCCGCGCTGCGAACAAGAAGAACTTTAGCCTGTGACCAGCCAGAAAGTGAAATCCGGCCGACGCCGCCCGGGGGTGGCCTCAGCGCCGTCCGGGCCCGCCCCGCAGGCAGGCCCATGGCACTCCCAGGCCCCGGCGCTCCTAGGTGTCGTCGCCGAGCACCGGCTCCGGCAGCGTGCCGGCATTGTGCTCCAGCAGGCGCCAGCCCCGCGCGCCCTCGCCCAGCACCGACCAGCAGCAGTTGGAGAGCCCGCCGAGCCCTTCCCAGTGGTGCGCCTCCAGACCCAGCAGCCGACCGATGGTGGTGCGGATGGTGCCGCCGTGGCTGACTACGACGAGCGTGCCGCTGTCGGGCAGCTTCTCGGCGTGTCCGAGTACGACCGGGGCGGCCCGGTCGGCGACCTCGGTCTCCAGCTCACCGCCGCCGCGACGCACGGGCTCGCCGCGCTTCCATGCGGCGTACTGCTCGCCGTACAGCTCGACGATCTCCTTGTGGGTGAGGCCCTGCCAGGCACCCGCGTAGGTCTCACGCAGCCCCGCCTCGTGCGCTACCTCGAGGCCGGTGATCGCGGCGAGCTCGGCGGCTGTGGCCGCCGCCCGCTGCAGATCGGAGGCGACGATCGCAGCCGGCTTCAGCGAGGCGAGCAGCCGGGCGGCCCGCTGGGCCTGCCCGACGCCGGCCTCGGTGAGTGCGATGTCCGTGGAGCCCTGGAACCGGCGCTCCAGATTCCATGCCGTCTGGCCGTGTCGCCAGAGGACAATCCTGCGGCCCCTGCCGCTTCCGCTGCCGTTCAGCTCTGCTCACCTTCCGTGCTGCCGGCGAGCTGGGCGTGCTCCGCGGCCTTGCCTCGGGTCTTGACGGCGTCCTCGGGGAGCGCGATCTCGGGGCAGTCCTTCCAGAGGCGCTCCAGCGCGTAGAAGACCCGCTCCTCGCTGTGCTGGACATGGATGACGATGTCGACGTAGTCGAGGAGGATCCAGCGCGCGTCGCGGTCGCCCTCACGGCGTACCGGCTTGGCGCCGAGTTCCTTCTGGAGCCGCTCCTCGATCTCGTCGACGATCGACTTGACCTGGCGGTCGTTGGGGGCCGAAGCCAGCAGGAAGGCGTCTGTGATCGACAGCACGTCGCTGACGTCGTACGCGATGATGTCGTGCGCGAGCCGGTCGGCGGCCGCCTGAGCGGCGGCGTTGATGAGCTCGATGGAGCGGTCCGTGGCGGTCACAAGCAGGCTTTCGTCGGCGGTCAGATCAACCTCTAGGGTCTCACGGACCGCCGACAGCCCACGCAGCGATCGTTCGAAGATCGAATCGCCATCATCCGGGCGGTGCGGTCCCGGTCATTTGATCTCGTAGTTCTGGCCGAGCACGACGGACACATCCGCGTTCGCTGCGGGCTTGCCCTGCTTCAGCGCGCTCGTCGGCAGCCCCAGGGTCTTGGCGACCTGCGTCGCCTTGTCCTTGTCCGCCGCGGTCTTGTAGACGACCTCGGACAGCGCCGCGGTCTCGGCCGTTCCGCCGCCGACGAAGGCATATCCGCCGTTGACCAGCTTGATCTGGGCGGACTGCGTGGCGTCCTTGTCACCGGTGGCGTTCTTGATCCCGACCCGCACCGCCGCACCGGCGTCCGGAGCCTTCACCGTGCCGCCCAGGATGTCCTCGACAATGCTCTCGGTGGCCGCGTCGGTGAGGGTGCCGTCGGCCTGCACCGGCAGCAGTGCCGTCTTGTAGTCGCCGCCCTTGGCGTGCTGGGCGAGCTTCGCCAGCGAGGCACCGAGATCCTTCTCGGGGAGCGACGGGTCGAGGATCTGCGCCAGCGTCTGCACGGTGACCGTGGCGGTCTTCGGGTCGTCCGAGATCTTCCGCAGAACGCCTCGCATGACCTCCCCGAACCGCATGAGCTGCTTCGCCTCGGCCTCACCGGGTGCCCGGTAGGTGGCGTATGCAACAGCCATCTGGCCGCTCAGGGTCTGTGCCTCCCCCTTTTTCACCAGGGGGGAAGCGCCCTTCTTCGTGTCGGGCACTTCGGTGTCGGTGTCGACCTCGATGCTGCCGACCAGATCGACGAGAGTCTCCAGATAGGGGGTGTCGAGCCGCCACGTTCCGCTGATCTTGGTGCCGAGCAGTGTGTCGATGGAATCGCGGGTGCCCGTGGTGCCGTCGTCCTCGACGGACTTGCCGAGGGTGCTCGTGACGCCCTCGTCGCTGGCGACCGCGAGAGAGTTGGGGAGCAGGACCGTGGTCCCCTGTTTGGTCGTCACATTGTCGACGAGCAGCGCCGTGGAGGTGCCGCCCTTCTTGGTGTTGCGCAGATGGACCACGATGACGTCCCGCTGCTGCGGGCCCGTCGATGCGGTGTTGCCCTTCTCCGAACCGGAGAGGCCGGGGATCTTGTCGGCGGACCAGAGGTAGCCGACACCGCCGACCACCACCAGGACCACCACGACTATCAGCGCGACCATGCGGTTGCGGCCGCGACGCCGTGCCTCTTCGCGCCGCTCGCTGCGGCTCTCGGTGAACTTCAGCCAGTCAATGACGTCTTCGGAGTCCTCGTCGGGCTCCTCGATGAAGGAGAACTGCTCTGTGCGGTAGTCGCGGTCGGCTCGGCGCTGCCCGGGGACGGCCGGTTCCGGGTCGGCCTCGAAGTCGGGCTCGGGCTCCTGCCGGGCCGGCGCGGGTGGGGGCGGGGACGGCTGTGCGGCGGCCTGCTGCGGGATGTTCCACTGCTGGGTGGTGTCGACCGCGGCGGGCTGCGGGCCGGTGTCGTAGCCATAGCCGTCGTAGCCGCCGTATGCCTGCTGTTGGGGCTGTTGCGGCTGCTGGGGGGCGGCATACGGGTCGTACGGCTGCGGCTGCACGGGCTGCGGCTGCTGAGGCTGGGCGTACAGGTCGTATCCGTACCCCTGGTCGGCCTGATGCGGCTCTTGCTGGGACTGCTGAGGCGCATACGGGTCGTACGACTGCTGTCCGGGCTGCTGATACACCGGCTGCCCGTACTCGTCGTAGCCGATGATCTGCGGCTGCTGGTAGTACGGGTCGTACGGGTTCTGTCGGTCGTTCACCGGTGCCCCTCTACGTGGCTTATTCGCCGCGGTACAGCTGGCGCTTGTCGATGTAGCGGACCACGCCGTCCGGCACCAAGTACCAGACCGGCTCCCCCTGCGCGACCCTCTCACGGCAGTCCGTGGACGAGATCGCGAGCGCGGGCACCTCCACGAGGGAGACCCCGCCCTCCGGCAGCCCGGGGTCCGCGAGCACATGCCCCGGCCGCGTCACACCGATGAAGTGGGAGAGGGAGAACAGTTCGTCGGCGTCCCGCCAGGTGAGGATCTGGGAGAGCGCGTCGGCGCCCGTGATGAAGAAGAGGTCCGCGTCGCCATGGATCGCGCGCAAGTCCCGCAGCGTATCGATGGTGTACGTCGGCCCGCTGCGGTCGATGTCGCTCCGGCTGACCGAGAACTGCGGGTTGGACGCCGTCGCGATGACCGTCATCAGATAGCGGTCCTCGGCCGGGGAGACATGCTTGTGGCTCTTCTGCCATGGCTGCCCGGTCGGCACGAAGATCACCTCGTCGAGGTGGAACTGGGCGGCCACTTCACTGGCCGCCACCAGGTGTCCATGATGAATCGGGTCAAACGTCCCGCCCATCACGCCGATTCGGCGCTTTCCGCGGCCGGTAGGCACTTCCTGCTCTCCCATGCGTGCAGAGCCTACTGGCACAGCTGTACGCCTTCGCCTCAGCGGTCGCGGTTGAAGCGAGTGGTGATCCACAGCAGGAGCAGCAGCACGACGAACGCACCGCCCCCGGTGAGATACGGGCTGAGGCTTTCGTGGTTGCCACCGTGCTCGCCGCCCTCGGCGGCGAGAGTGACCAGCTGGTGCGCGGTGCTCGTGAGGCTCATCTTCGGCAGGACCTATCGATCGGGAGTCGGAAGGAAGACGTCGCGCACATCGTATGCGGGCGCCCCGGGCACGCTCACGCCGACTCAGTCGTTGTTGTCGTCGTTGCGGTATCCGCGGAGCAGGAACCAGCCGAGCAGGACAGCTCCGACGAGCGAGGCGAGCAGCACGATGCGGAGTGTGTTGCCGGGCCCCTGATCCTCGGATGCGGCGGCAAGCAGAGCAACGGTATGCGGCATGTCGGGCGTCTCCTCAGTTATCCACAGCCCCCCGCACACCGTAGACCCAGCACCTACGCTGGGATTTGTCAGGGGGCGAGCGACGTCTCGTACGAACAGGGGGCCCATTCATGACCGAACGCAGCCACGAGAGCCACGAGAACGTGCCGAGCAGGCAACGCAGGCGTTTCGCAGGGATCTCGTCCCGGGCCTACGAACACCCGGCGGACCGCTCGGCCCTGGTGGCCCTGCGCAAGCTGAGCGGTTTCGACACCGTGTTCAAGACCCTGAGCGGTCTGCTGCCCGAGCGCAGCCTGCGGCTGCTCTTCCTCTCCGACTCCGTCCGGGTGAGCGACGCGCAGTTCGTCCACCTCAACGACATGCTGCGGGACGCCTGTTACATCCTGGACCTGGAAAAGGTCCCGCCGATGTACGTCAACCAGGACCCGCAGCCCAATGCCATGTGTATCGGTCTCGACGAGCCGATCATCGTGGTGACGACGGGGCTGGTGGAGCTGCTCGACGAGGAGGAGATGCGGGCCGTCATCGGCCACGAGGTGGGACACGCCCTCTCCGGCCACGCCGTGTACCGCACGATTCTGCTGTTCCTCACCAATATCGCGTTGAAGGTCGCCTGGATCCCGCTCGGCAATGTCGCGATCATGGCGATCGTGACAGCACTGCGCGAGTGGTTCCGCAAGTCGGAGCTGTCGGCAGACCGGGCGGGGCTGCTGGTCGGACAGGATCTGCAGGCATCGATGCGCGGCCTGATGAAGATCGCGGGCGGCAATCATCTGCACGAGATGAATGTGGACGCCTTCCTCGCCCAGGCCGACGAGTACGAGAAGGGCGGCGATCTGCGCGACTCAGTGCTCAAGATCCTCAATCTGCTGCCCCGCTCGCACCCCTTCACCACGGTGCGCGCGGCCGAGCTGAAGAAGTGGTCCGAGACGCGCGACTACCAGCGGATCATGGACGGCCACTATCCGCGGCGCGACGAGGACAAGGACACCTCGGTGACGGACTCCTTCCGGGAGTCCGCGGCGCACTACGCGGACACGGTGCGCACCAGCAAGGATCCGCTGATGAAGCTGGTCGGCGACATAGCGGGGGGCGCCGGAGACCTGGGCGGCAAGCTCCGCGACAAGTTCACCGGTCAAGGGGGCGGGGGCGCAGCCGCCAAGGGCGGTGCTACGAACGGCTCCGCGGGCTCTGCGGAGCCCCAGGAGCCTCGGAACCCTGATGAGCCCGGGACTGCTGGGAGCTGACCGTCAGCGTCCCGCAGAGCGCCGGGTTGGGCCGGTCCGTCGCGTACGGGTCGGTGCCCGCGGGGCCGCGGGAGACGGCGCGCTGCCCGGCGAGCAGCGGCCGCAGCGCACCGGTGGTGTCCGCCGGGCACGCCTGCGGTCCGGCCTGTGCGTAGCTGGTGCGCAGTTCCAGCCGGTGCAGCCGCAGGTCTTCCCGGTCGAAGCGGAAGTGGAGCTCGCGCCGTACGGTGAAGAGCGAGGCACCGCCTGCCCGTTGAGGCCCTGAGACCGCCGGGCGGAGCGTGTATGTGAAGGTGTGGTCCGACACCACCTCCAGGGTGTCGGACCCCGCCTCCGTGTAGCTCAGGGTGCCCCGGACCCGTATGTCCGGAGCGGCCAGTGCCACCTTCGCCGGGTCGAAGCGCACCAGCCAGCCGGTGGCGGCATGCTGTCCGTCGTCGTCCGGTCGGCTCATGCTGCGGTCGAACTGGGCCATCTGGTCCGGGTCGAGCAGCAGTTTCACCGGCCGCACCGCGTTTCCGGTGAGGACGTCGGGGTCCAGCGAGGACGCCACCAGGTAGTCCTTGACCGTCGTCAGGGCCGTCGCGACCTGGCTGCCCGAGAAGTTGTCCGTCCCTCGGATCGCCGGCAGATTGATGCCTGCGGCACCTGTTTCGAACTGTGCGGCTGGGCTCTTGGCGAGGAGGCCGGCGGCGGTTCCGCCGGGTACGGCACCCTGGGGAGCCAGGGGGACGACGGTCGACCGCAGAGGTTCGGCCCTTCTGCCGACGGGCGCCTGGTAGGGGTGGCGGAAGCCCATGTACACGGCCGTTCCGAAGGCCAGGGCGATCAGGAGGACCAGGGCGATGGCTGCCTTGGAGCCGGCGCGGAAGCCCCGGGCCGGGAGGCTGCGTACGGCACGGGCGTGGTCCCCCATGCGTTCTTGGGCGGAGAACTCCTTCAGCCGGGCAGCACGCACGAACGACTCGTCGAAGACGAGTGACCGGTACTCGTCCTCACCGCCGCCCGGCGTGCTCTCGGGCGGACCTTCTGGTGGTTCTCCGCGGTCTGCCATGACTTCTCCCGACTCCACGTCACCGACCGGGGCCGAAACGCTTCGCTCTGCTTCGGCCGGATGGCTTCGGACAGGGCCTGCCCGTGATGAGTTCGCATGACGTCGCATGACTACGCATGTACGGACGGGTGAGAAGCCCCCTCGGAGAGGGGGGTCATACCTTCAGGGTAGGTCGATTACGACCGGGGTAAACGCCCAGCCGCGAGAGAACCGCCCGAGAGTTGCCCGGGGACCCCGGCCGACCGCCCTCAGGACGGGCGCGGGACTGCTGGGACCGTGGAACGGGGGTAGCCGGCCGAGGCCGGCGGGACGGCGCTGGGGAGGGGGCCCGGTGCACTGTCCACGCCGGTGGTGGCGGGCGGCGGGGCGGGGTCCTGGCGGTTGCCCGAGGTGTTGCGGTAGACGGCGCTGAAGGCAAGCGCGACCATTCCGATGCCCATCAGGACAGCAAGCAGCCAGGCCACCGGCCGGTGCCAGCGCGCCGCACCCCGGTAGGGGCGCAGGGCGCCGCCGTGGCGCCCGTAGGGTCCGCTGCCGTACACATCGTCGTCATCGGGGTCCAGCGGGTCGCCGTAGGCGCTCCCGCGGCCGTATGCGCCGCCCGGCCCGTATCCCTCGTCATAGAGTTCGTCGTCCGGCGGACCGCCGCCCGCCCGCGCCCGGGACGCCTCGGCCTCGGCGCGGGCCTGCGCAGCCGCAAGCAGTCGCTCCACGGCGGTGGGTTCATGGATCTCGGCGGCCCGTACGAAGTCCTCGTCGAATACCACGGAGGCGAAGTCCTCGTCCGCGCCCCCGCGGTCGTCGTCGGGCTCCCAGCCGTCCGGGAACGGCCTGCCCCCCACGTCGTCCGGCACCGCTCCAGACTAGCCCCGCCGGGTCGTTCTGGGCAGGGAGCCCGCAACATTCACCGGACCCAAACGGTCACCGCACGTGGCCGTCGCCCGTGACGATGTACTTCGTCGAGGTCAGCTCAGGCAGGCCCATCGGGCCCCTGGCATGCAGCTTCTGTGTGGAGATGCCGATCTCGGCGCCGAAGCCGAACTGACCGCCGTCGGTGAAGCGCGTCGACGCGTTCACGGCCACCGTCGTGGAGTCCACCAACTGGGTGAAGCGGCGGGCCGCGGCCTGGGAGGTGGTCACGATCGCCTCGGTGTGGCCGGAGGACCAGAGCCGGATGTGCGCGACGGCCGCGTCCAGCGACTCCACGACGGCCGCGGCGATGTCGTACGAGAGGTACTCGGTCTCCCAGTCCTCCGGCGTCGCCGCCACCACCGTGGCCTTGGACCCCTCGGCGTATTCGAGGACCCGCTCGTCGCCGTGCACGGTCACCCCGGCGCCGGCCAGCGCGTCCAGTGCCCGGGGCAGGAAGTCCGCGGCGATGTCCTTGTGGACCAGGAGCGTCTCGGCGGCGTTGCAGACGCTCGGGCGCTGCGCCTTGGAGTTGATCAGGATGTCGACGGCCATGTCGAGGTCGGTCTGCGCGTCCACATACACATGGCAGTTGCCGGTGCCTGTCTCGATGACCGGAACGGTGGATTCCTCGACCACTGTGCGGATCAGCGAGGCGCCGCCGCGCGGGATGAGGACGTCGACGAGGCCGCGCGCCCGCATGAGTTCCCGTACCGAGTCACGATTCTCGCCCGGCACCAGCTGCACGGCGTCGGCCGGGAGGCCGGAGCCGCCGACCGCATCGCGCAGCACCCGTACGAGCGCGACATTGGAGGCGTACGCGGAGGACGAGCCGCGCAGCAGGACGGCGTTACCCGATTTCAGGCAGAGGGCAGCGGCGTCCACCGTCACATTGGGCCGGGCCTCGTAGATGATCCCGACCACGCCGAGCGGCACCCGGACCTGTCGCAGGTCGATGCCGTTGGGCAGGGTCGAGCCGCGGACGACTTCGCCGACCGGGTCGGGCAGCGCCGCGACGTCCCGCACATCGGCGGCGATGGCACGGATCCGTTCCGGGGTGAGGGTGAGCCGGTCGACGATCGACTCGCTGGTCCCGGCCTCACGGGCGCGGGCGACGTCCTCGGCATTGGCCGCGACGATCTCGCCCGTCCGCACTTCCAGCGCGTCCGCGATCGCCAGCAGCGCGCCGTCCTTCGCCGCGCGCGGCAGTGGCGCGATGTCGGCGGCGGCGGAGCGTGCCCGGTAGGCGGCCTGGGCGACCGGGGACATGTTGTCGTACGGCGAGAGCGTGGTCATGCCCGCAGAGTAGTGCGCACACTGCGGGCATCCGTCACGTATCCCGTGATGCGAGACAACTGCCGCGGAGGCCGCCGCCGCGCTCAGTACGGGTGCACGCCGACCGGAGCGGCCGGGGGCGGCCCGTATCCCTCGGCGACGCGCTGGTGGTACGTCTCCCGGTCGATGACTTCCAGGCCGACGATCTCCCAGGGCGGCAGCCCGGCGGTGGAGCGGTGTTCCCCCCACAGCCGCAGCGCGACGGCCGCCGCATCGTGCAGATCGCGGGCCTCTTCCCAGTAGCGGATCTCTGCGTGGTCGTCGGCGTACCGGCTGGTCAGCAGGAAGGGATGGTCGTGCGCGAGCTGTTCGAGACCGCGTCTGACCTCCTTCAGCGGAATCGCGGCGCCCGAGACACTGAGCGTGATGTGCCAGAGTCTCGACGGGGCGCGCTCCTCCTTCGCCACCGTCGGCTCGGGCCCGGTGGTCCGGTCGTCCCTGCGGTCCATGGACCGGCTCTCGTCGAAGCCGGCACCTGCTCCGACACTGGTCAGGGCCCGGCCACCCGTTCCTCGGGGCGGCGCCCCCGGGCGCGCTCGTCTCACCGGCGGCCTCCTGTGAATGCGTTTGCTGTGCTGTACCCCGCTGTGCCCCCGCTACAAAGTTGACCAGTCCGCGGCCGACGATGGGGCGCTTTTCGTGAAGGTCCCTGCCCCGAGGCTGGACTTTCAGCCGTTTCAGGGGATCTGTCAGGGGTGCAGGACGACGAGATCGTCCCTGTGTACGACCTCGCGTTCATATGCTGGACCGAGCTCACGTGCCAGATCGCGGGTGGATCGGCCGAGCAGCTGCGGAATCTCCTTGGCGTCGAAGTTGACGAGCCCGCGGGCCACGGGACGGCCTTCGAGGTCGCGCAGTTCCACCGGGTCGCCCGCGGTGAACTCGCCCTCGATCGCGGCGATTCCTGCGGGCAGCAGCGAACTGTGCCGCTCGACGACCGCCTGTACGGCCCCGTCGTCGAGGGTCAGCGAGCCCTGCGGGGTGGAGGCGTGGGCGAGCCAGAGGAGCCGGTCCGCCGAGCGGCGTCCGGTGCGGTGGAAGTACGTACCGGTGTCGCGTCCGGCCAGTGCGTCGGCGGCCCGGCTCGCGGAGGTGAGGACGACCGGGACTCCGGCGGCCGTGGCGATCCGGGCGGCCTCGACCTTGGTGACCATGCCGCCGGTGCCGACGCCTGCCTTCCCCGCACTGCCGATGGTGACACCCGCGAGATCCTCGGGGCCGGCCACTTCGGCGACCCGCGAGGTGCCCGGGGTGCTGGGGTCGCCGTCGTAGAGGCCGTCCACGTCCGAGAGGAGGACCAGCAGATCCGCGCGGACGAGATGGGCGACGAGCGCGGCGAGCCGGTCGTTGTCGCCGAACCGGATCTCGTCGGTGGCGACGGTGTCGTTCTCGTTGACGATCGGGAGCGCACCCATGTCCAGGAGCTGGTCGAGGGTGCGGTAGGCGTTGCGGTAGTGGGCACGGCGGCTGGTGTCGTTGCTGGTGAGCAGCACCTGGCCGACGCGTACGCCGTAACGCGCGAAGGAGGCGGTGTAGCGGGCGACGAGCAGTCCTTGTCCGACGCTGGCCGCGGCCTGCTGTCTGGCCAGGTCCTTGGGCCGGCGGTGCAGCCCGAGCGGGGCGAGCCCGGCCGCGATGGCGCCGCTGGAGACGAGCACGATCTCGCGCTCCCCGCCGCTCCTCACCTTGGCGAGTACGTCGACGAGCGCGTCGACACGGTCCGCGTCGAGGCCGCCCGCCGCGGTGGTGAGGGATGAGGAACCGACCTTGACCACGATCCTGCGGGCCTCTGCGACGCCCTGCCTTGCCCTTGACACGTACATCCCCAATGATTCGGCTCCGCCCGGCCCTGGCAATCTACGCGAGCGGCCGGGCGGCACGTCCGCCCGTTCCGCAGCGTGGGATGCGCGGCCCGCGCCGCCGCGCATCCCGTACACGGCTCAGCGTGCGCGCAGTTGCTCCCGGAAGGAGACGCAGTCTTCGTAGCGGGGCAGCAGCCCCTGCCGCTCGGCCTCGGCGAGCGTCGGCGCCTGCTCGTCCTTGGGGGAGAGCAACGGCTCGATGTCCTCGGGCCAGGCGATGGCCAGTTCGGGATCGAGCGGGTTGATGCCGTGCTCCCGCTCGGGCGCGTACCCCTCTGAGCAGAGGTAGACCACGGTCGCGTCGTCGCTCAGTGCGAAGAAACCGTGGCCGAGACCCTCCGAGAGATAGACCGCGTGGTGGTTCCGGTCGTCGAGGCGGACGATCTCCCACTGCTTGTAGGTCGGGGAACCGACCCTGATGTCGACGATGACGTCCAGGACGGCGCCGCGTACGCACTTGACGTACTTGGCCTGGCTGGGTGGCACATCGGCGAAGTGGAGACCGCGCAGGGTCCCTCGGCGGGACACGGAGCAGTTCGCCTGGACCAGGCTGAGGTCCTGGCCCGTGGCCGCACGGAAATCCGCGCCGCGGAACCACTCGTGGAAGCTGCCGCGGTCGTCGGGGAACACCTTCGGCTCGTGGACCCAGGCGCCTTCGATGGACAGAGGTCGCATGCTGTTCTGCTTTCTCACTGCAAGGTGATGCCGGTTGTTGTGGTCGGCTGCGGAGCGGAGGTGCTACTTGAACAGGGTCCGCTTGATACGTCCGGTCACGCGCCGCACCAGGGATCTCTTCGGTGCGGGAGCGGTGGGCTTCTTGGCCGCCGCGGCCGCCGCGGCCACCGTGGTCGTGGACATCGTTGCGTCGGCGGCGACGGCGATGACGACCGGAAGCTTGGCCCAGCGCGGCTTGCCGCGTCGGGCGGATGGCAGGCCGATCTCGATGCCCCAGAAACGTCCGGCGCCCAGCCCGTCCGGGAGGTGTGCGGAGAGGACCGCCGCGGTGGGGCCGGCCGTGAGAGTCGCGACGGTCTCGGCCGTGCTCCCGCCGGACAGGGGCTTGAAACGCAGCCTGGCGCTCTCGGTACCGACGGTGCCGTTCATCGCGAGGGGGACGGGCAGTTCGATCCGGCCGTCCGCCAGGACAGTGTCCTTCGGGGTGAGGCTCTTGAGGTCCCGGTCGAACCGACTGGTGGCAAGGTCCACGTCGAGGGAGAGGTTGCCGTGCGGCTCGGTCCAGTACGGCAGGACCAGCCGTACCGGCTCACCGCTCAAGGCACCGCGTCGGCCGGTCTCCATGTTCTCGGCACGGGCCGATCCGAGGCGAGTCTCCTTGGTCCAGCCGCACGAGCTGATCCGGATCAGGACGTCCCAGATGCCGTCGCCCAGCGGTGCGCCGTTGGCCGCGGACTCCGGGTCGATCGTCGCCTCGGCCCGAAGCACCAGCCGGAATGTGGCCCCGTCGTCGGAGGGGATGCGCTCACGGGTGAACTCGACCGGCTGGAAGAACTCCGCGGCGGTGGTCCGTTCCCGTACGACCAGATCGACCTTGGCCTTGTCGACGGTCGCGAGAGGACTGGCGCCGAGACCCACGACGGCGTCCAGGGTGTCCTGCGCCAGCGGCAGGTTCAGCAGGTCCTCCTCGCCCTCGGTCCGGAAGGTCATCGGTTCGCCGTCGGTCTGGTACTCGGCGGTGAAGCCTGCCCCGAGCCGCCCGGCGTCCCACTTCAGGGACTCCAGGAAGCCGGTGGGCTTGATCCCGGCCTCCCAGCGGGCCAGTTCCTCGATGTCGGCGAGGCGGTCGGCCACGACGAGCGCGGCGACGATCTGCTGGGTGGGCTGCATCCCCCGCGCGACACCGGGTCCGAACCGTTCGGTGACGACGCCCCGGATCTCGGTGTACAGCTCCTGGCGGTAGTCCTCCGGCAACGTCAGCAGACGCTTGCCGCGAAGGCGCTCGACCATCTCATTGCGCAGCCAGCGGCGGAACATGCTGTCGCGGAGCGTGCCAGGCTCCGTGTACTTCTCGACGATGTCGAGGGCTTCCCGGAGGTTGTTGTAGTAGCCGACCGGGTCGAAGCGCTGGAAACCGGCGTTCGAGGCGTCCTCACGCTTGATGTGGTAGTAGCACAGGTAGTCGCTGAGAACCGCGATGTTGGAGGCCCGAAGGTACGTCTCGACCACGAAGACGTGGTCCTCCAGACGCCGACGGCCCTCCCGGAAGCTGATGCCCTTGCTCTCCAGGAATTCCTTGCGGAACATCTTGTGCGGAGTGAGGCTGTCCATGAGCGGGGCGCTGGAGACGTCGGCGCGCGGACGGTTCACGCGGAAGAGCTCCACCGGCACCGGACGGCCCTTGCCGGCCATCTTGCCGATGACGACGTCGGCCTCGTTCTCGACGCCGTAGTTGTACATGCGCTCCAGGGCTTCGTCACCCAGCCAGTCGTCGTTGTCGACGTACATGACGAACTCGCCCTTGGCCGCGGCGGTGCCGACATTGCGGGGCTTGCCCGACCAGCCCGAGGACTCCTGGTGGATGACGTGCATGTGCGGGTACGTGGCGGCGATCTCGTCCAACCGCGCCGGGGTGGCGTCGGTGGAGCCGTCGTCGACGAAGATGGCCTCGTACTCGTCGTCCGGGAGGCTCTGCCGAAGCAGTGAGGCGATGCAGTCCTCGATGTACTCACCCGGGTTGTACACCGGGATGACGACGCTGACCTTGACGGACATGCAGTTAACCCCAATAAGAGAGGAAGGCCCCGGCGTCTCATCGCCCTGGGAAATGTACGCATCAGATTATCGCGAGCCCGCGGGAACGGCCCGACGCGATGTCGGGCCTCTCCTTCCTCGTCCGGCGCCCTCGGCTCAGCCGGTCAACGCCTTGATCCGGCGGCGCAGAGGCGCGTAGGCCGAGCGCGGGCGGCGCAGGTTGCGGGCGCGGACCAGCGAGGGCCAGAAGTCGGCTTCGAGCAGCGCCTCGGCCTGTACGGCGTTCTTGCGCACCAGCAGCTCGTCGGGGACGTCCTGCGGGTCGGGTACGACGTATTCCTCGATGATCCTGTCGTACGCGTTCTTCAGCACCGTGCTGTCCGGGTCGGCGCCGAAGACCAGCACGATACCGGTGGGCTGGGTGTCGACCTCGATCACCGTCAGGTCGGGGCGAAAGCGCCGCAGCACGGTAGCCACCTTGTAGACGTCTCCCGTCCAGGCGTCGGTGTGCCGGTCGCGGGCCGCCTCGTCGACATTACGCGGCAGCATGTCGTCCAGCACGATCACGCTCGACCAGCGGGCGTGCTTCTCGACGTTCATGAAGTCGCGCAGGGCGTACTCGAAGAGGTGCATGCCGTCGATGAAGGCGAGCTCCAGCTTCGGATCCCCGCCGAGCACATTGAGGGGATCGCGGCGGGCGAGGGCGCGGAACGGGTTGCGGCCGTTGCGCAGGTGCAGCAGCGGGTCCTTGCGGGCGAAGAAGTCGTCGCTCGTCGCCTTGACCAGGTGGACGTCGCAGCTGATGTCCGTCACCACGCGGAAGGCGGGGTCGACGGCGACGGAGGGCACTCGCGAGAGGGCCAGGCTCCTGCCGTCGTTGACCCCGATCTCCAAATAGTTCCGAGGCCGGTAGACGCGGTGCAATTGACGCAGAAAGTCATGGCGGTTCACGTGGAGCAGCCCTTCGGAGGAAACCAACTGGTCTGGTCCCCGGCGAAGTTACCCCATGACCGCACTGTGATGTAAGCGTTCTCCCCTATGTAAACCTTCGTTGTTCACATCTTTGGAATTCGATGGGATTTGACCGTCGATACGATTATTTGACGATCACGACCGCTCTGCCGCGACGAGTGCCGGGAATGCCTCTTCCAGTGCCGCCCGCCAGTCCCGGATCGGGTCGATCCCGGCCTCTGCCCAGCGGTCGTGTCCCAGCACACTGAAAGCGGGACGGGGGGCCGGCCGTACGAACGCCTCGCTGGTGGTGGGGCGGACGCGCGCAGGGTCGGTGCCGAGCAGCCGGAAGATCTCCCGGGTGAAGCCGAACCAGGTCGTCTCGCCGCCGCTGGTGCCGTGGTAGACACCCGCGGGGGCGGTGCCCGCGAGGGCGGCCTGCCCGAGCCTGACCAGCCGGTCGGCCAGATCGACGGTCCAGGTGGGCTGTCCGCGCTGATCGTCCACCACGTCGAGGGTCTCCTTGATGCCCTCCAGTTTGATCATCGTACGGACGAAATTGCCGCCGCCCGCGCCGTACAGCCAGGCGGTACGGACCACGTAACCGGTGTCCGGCAGGGTGTCGAGCACGGCCTGCTCGCCGGCCAGTTTGGTGCGGCCGTAGGCGCTGCGCGGTCCGGTGGGGCCGTTCTCGGCGTACGGCTTCTCGCCGTCGCCGGCGAATACGTAGTCGGTCGAGACCTGGAGGAGGACGGCCCCGTGTTCACGGCAGGCCGCGGCAAGGACCTCGGGGCCCGTGCCGTTGACCCGCAGCGCGGCGTCCTCCTGGGACTCGGCGTCGTCGACAGCGGTCCAGGCGGCGCAGTTCACCACGACGGCGGGGCGGTGCTCGTCGAAGCCGGCGCGCACCGATCCGGGGTCCGCGATGTCCATGGCCGCACGGTCCGCGGCGACCGCGGTGATGCCCTCACGGGCGAGCCGGGCCAGGACGTCCTGGCCCAGCATCCCGGCGGCTCCGGTGACCAGCCAGACGGCGCTCACAGCGCGGCCCGGTCCTTGAGCGGCTCCCACCAGGCACGGTTGTCGCGGTACCACTGCACAGTCTCGGCGAGGCCGGTGCGGAAGTCCTTGCTGGGCTCGTAACCGAGCTCCTCGCGGATCTTGGTGCAGTCGACCGAGTAGCGGCGGTCGTGGCCCTTGCGGTCCTCGACGTAGGTGACGCTGGTGTCCCAGTCGGCACCGCAGGCGTCCAGCAGCAGACCGGTCAGCTCCTTGTTGGAGAGCTCGGTGCCGCCGCCGATGTTGTAGACCTCACCGGGTCGGCCCTTCGTACGGACCAGTTCGATGCCCTGGACGTGGTCGTCGATGTGCAGCCAGTCGCGGACGTTGGCGCCGTCGCCGTACAGCGGGACCGTCTTGCCGTCCAGCAGGTTGGTGACGAACAGCGGAATGACCTTCTCGGGGAAGTGGTGGTGCCCGTAGTTGTTGGAGCAGCGGGTCACCCGCACGTCGAGGCCGTGGGTGCGGTGGTACGAAAGCGCGATCAGGTCGCTGGACGCCTTGGCCGCGGAGTAGGGCGAGTTGGGCGCGAGCGGATCGGTCTCGGGCCAGGAGCCCTCGTCGATCGAGCCGTAGACCTCGTCGGTGGAGATGTGCACGAAGGTCTTGATACCGGCCAGGTGCGCGGCGTGGATCAGGGTGTGGGTGCCCACGACGTTCGTACGGACGAACTCGGCGCCGCCGTCGATGGAGCGGTCCACATGCGATTCGGCGGCGAAGTGCACCACCTGGTCGTGCTCGGCCATCAGCTTGGAGACCAGCTCGGGATCACAGATGTCGCCCTGCACGAACCTGAAACCGGGGTGGTCGCGCACCTCGTCGAGGTTGGCCGGGTTGCCCGCGTAGGTGAGCTTGTCGAGCACGGTGACGGCGATGTCGCCGGGGCCCTCGGGGCCGAGCACCGTACGGACATAGTGCGAGCCGATGAAGCCGGCACCGCCGGTCACCAGGATGTTGGTGGTCATGAAGAGATCTGCACCTTGCTGTGGTCGCCGAGTACGAGTCGGTGGGCGGACGGGGAACGGGGCGCGGGGGTCACCTCGACGTCACGGCCGATGAGTGACGCCTCCACTCGGCGGACACCGGCGATGGAGGCGCCCCGCAGGACGATGGAGTACTCGATCTCGCTGTCTTCGATCCGGCAGTCCTCCGAGACCGAGGTGAACGGGCCCACGTACGCCCCGCTGATCACCGACCGGGCGCCGATGATCACGGGCCCGACGATGCGGCTGCCGCTGACCTTGGCGCCCGGCTCGATCCGGACCCGGCCGATGATCTCGCTGTCCGCGTCGACGTCGGCAC
Source organism: Streptomyces atratus (assembly GCF_014648655.1). Lineage (GTDB taxonomy): Bacteria > Actinomycetota > Actinomycetes > Streptomycetales > Streptomycetaceae > Streptomyces > Streptomyces atratus. Next base: position 394,772 of record NZ_BMRN01000002.1, on the reverse strand, counting down.
CCTCCTGGAACGGCTCGACGGCCTCCAGGACGGTCCGGTTGACCTCCAGCATGTCGGTGACGTTGCCGGTGTCCTTCCAGTAGCCACGGATCGTGGTGGAGCGCACGTCGCGCTTCTGGTCGATCAGCCACTGGATGGCGTGCGTGATCTCCAGCTCGCCGCGCCAGGACGGCTCGATCGAGCGGACCGCCTCGTGGATGGCGGGGGTGAAGAGGTAGACGCCGACGAGCGCCAGATCGCTCTTGGGCTCCTTCGGCTTCTCCTCCAGGGACGCCACCCGGCCGTCGGCGTCGAGCTCCGCGACACCGAAGGAGGTCGGGTTGGGCACCTGCGTCAGCAGGATCTGCGCGTCGGGCTTGTCCGCGCGGAACTCGTCCACCAGACCGGTGATCCCGCCGACGATGAAGTTGTCGCCGAGGTACATGACGAAGTCGTCGTCGCCCAGGAAGTCGCGGGCGATCAGCACCGCGTGGGCGAGGCCGAGCGGCTCGTCCTGCGGGATGTAGGTGACCTCGATACCGAGCGCGGAACCGTCACCGACCGCCTCGCGGATCTCGGGGGCGGTGTCGCCCACGATGATGCCGACCTCGGTGATACCCGCTTCCGCGATGGCTTCCAGGCCGTAGAACAGCACGGGCTTGTTCGCCACGGGCACCAGTTGCTTGGCCGAGGTGTGTGTGATGGGACGCAGGCGGGTGCCAGCCCCTCCGGATAGTACGAGAGCCTTCACGTGACCAGTCCCCAGGGTGAGATGTCGGTCCCGTCGCGGGAGCGCGACGTCCGAGCGAATTTTACTGAGCATTTCGGTGTACCGACCGCACGGGCCGGGTGTGCGGCTCGGACGGTGGAGAGGCGGCTGCTAACCCGCGTTCAGCCGGGACTTCCAGCGACGTACGTCACGGCGCATCCTGCGCGCCACACGCCTGGACAGCGAGGCTCGGCGGGCGGCGGCCTCCGGCTGCTCGATGCGCTTGCCGTCGCGCCAGTCGGGCACGGTGACTTCGTAATCGGAGTCGGCCAGACCGGCCGACCTGTCGCGGAAGTGCGGGTAGGCGAGGTACAGCTTGTCACCCTTGCGTGAGCTGACCACATCCGGGACCGTCTTCGCCCGGAGGTAGCGCAGCACGTCGATCAGCAGGTCCATACGGCCCTGTGCCACGCAGGCGAGCCGCAGCCGCTCGCCCACCTTGATCAGCCGGGCCACTCCGTCGTTCCAGTACTCCTCCATCAGCGGCGCCGCGAGTTCCATCTTGTGCCGCCGGACATCCTCCGAATCCTTCAGCACGACGGGGCCGAACTGCTGCAGCATCCCGACAGTGAAAGGACGGATCATCAGGAAGTCCCGCTTCGGCCCTGCGGGCTCGATCCGGTGGATGAGCGCCATCATGGCGCGCATCGAATCGAAGCGCCATTCATAGGTGCCGCTCTTCGTGACATGCTTCCCGTCGTCACGACCCACCAGGTAATAGCAGACGTAATCGGATATCACGGAAATCCCGGCACCACGCAGATATGCCTCCATGGTGAAGAGAGCGTCCTCACCGGTCTTGAGGTTCTCATCGAATCTCAGGGAGAGCCGCTCCAGCAATTCACGCCGGAAGAGCTTCTGTGCGCTCAGCGTGTAAATGACCTTGGAGTTGTAGACGTCGACTCGCTCCTTGGTCGCTCTCCACATCGACTTCGGCGCACCCCGGTTCACGCCGACCACCTTGCCGAGGACCACATCGGTGCCGGCCCGGTCGCCCATGGCCACCATGCGCTCCAGAGCCTCGTCCCCGAAGTAGTCGTCGGCGTCCAGGAAGAACACATAGCGGCCGCGCGCCATACCGAGACCCACGTTGCGCGGGCCACTGGGACCGCCGGAGTTCTTCTGTCTGATAACTCGGGTCGGGACCTGGGACCGGGCTGCGAATTGCTCCAGGTACTCGCCTGTGCCGTCGGTCGATCCGTCGTCGACCGCAACAATTTCGATCCGGTTCGCGCCGAGGGTCTGCGCCTCCACCGATTCGAGACAGCGGACGAGATAGGGCATCGCCTCATACGCGCCGACAACCACAGTTACGTCAGGAATTTGCGTCTCGTTCACACAGGCACAAGACAGTCGGACCGCTCCGTTGGTTGTCCCGGGCCGCACGTCGGCGTGGTGATACTCATCACAAGGGCCCGGCACACCCTCCGGGAGTGTGCCGGGCCCTGCTCGATCGTGTACGGCGGGTGGCGGACTCTCAGCCGCCCACCGGCTCACCCAGGCTCTTCGCCACCCCGACGTTCCGCGCCTCGGACTTGGCCGCGAGCGCCTTCACAGCCGCGTCGAACTGCATGAGGGACGTGGGCTCGTCCGGGCCGAGGAGGTACTGCTTCAGCTCTCGCCGGGCCTGCGCCAACGTGTCCGCAGCGGGGTCCGTCACCGCGTCGAGCAGGGCGTCCAGCTCGGTCGCCGAATTGGAGAGGATCACTGCGGCGCGTACCGCGGTGTTCTGCCGGCAGAACTCCTCCTCGCCCAGCGCGGCGGAGTCGGTGACCGCGTACGGCTTGCCGCTCGCGATGAAGTCGGACACCACACTGGAGATATCCGAGACCATGGCGTCCGACTCGTTGAAGCAGTCGTACAGCCGCATCTCGGATCCGGTGATGACCCTGTGCTCCCACCACCCCTGTGCGCGCCAGGAGGCAGCGTTCCACTCGTCCTTGAGCCTCGCGGTCTCGGCCTCACGCGCCGGGTCGGCCAGCGAGTCCCGGGACAGTTCCGCCTCGTCCCGGGCGGTGCGGCCACCGCTGGAGAGTTCGGCGAGGCGTGCCTCGATACGGGCCAGCTCGGCCCGGGCCTCGGCCTGCTCGCCCTGCAGAGCGGCCGATTCCTTCGCCCAGCGGGGGTCGGTGGCGCGCTGGGCGGCGGCCTGCTCGATCATCGCGGTGATGCGCAGGTGCACAGCCTTGGCCTTGGCGCTGCGAGTGCCGGTGAAGGGGTGCGGCTTGTAGAGCAGCCGGATCGGCTTCTCCGAGTCCAGCAGTCGCTTGACGATGTTCTCGCCGGCCAGCAGCAGCGACGTATTGCCCGGGTTGTCGTCCCAGCCCTCCCAGGTGGGGGCGTACAGCACGGTCGGGATCGGGTTCTTCGGCGCCCCGGACCACGGCTGGATGGTGGCCAGCTGCGGGCGGCCCACCTCGACGATGTCCTCGTCGCGCACACCGACATCGGCCAGCGCGTAACGGTCGCGGCCGGCCCGGCCCGCGGTCCACACCTCGTCGTAGACCTTGCTGTACGGGTTGACGCTGGCCAGCTTGTCACTGTCGCCGTGGCCGATGAAGACATGCTTCATCGTCGGCACCCGGAGCAGGTGGATGTTCTTGCCGACGTTGGCTGCGTAGAACGCGACCCGTACCGACGAGAGGTCCAGATTCATCAGGTGCACGCCACCGGGCACACAGAGCACGGGCACCGACGTCGTGGCCAGCTGCGGGACGATGTTGCGCTCACGCAGGAAGATCAGCGGCCGCCCGCCGAGCTGGGCCATCGTCTCCAGCCACATGTTGACCTGGTAGGCCGAGTCCTTGGAGCCGGAGAAGTACAGCATCACGGTCGGCCGGTACTCGGCGAGCCAGTCGCCCACCGCCTTGAGGACCTTGGTCTCCGGCGGTACGAGCCGGCTCGGCCGGACGTACGGCAGAAGCGCTGCCAGGTAGCCGACCGCGAGGACGAGCGTGAGGCCGAGGCCGGCATAGGCGATGGCGCTCTCACCGGTCTCGACCGCGACCAGCACACCCACCATCGAGAAGACGTCCAGGTGCAGCATCTTCTCCGCGGGCCGGTTCATCAGGCCCTGCGGCGGGGCGTCCCCTATCCGCACCGACCCGAGGTCGATGTTGCGGGTGACCACCGGAAGCTTGCGTCGCAGTCGGATGAGGGTGACCATCGCGCTCTGCGGCGCCTGGAGTCCGTAGAAGGCCAGCAGGCAGGCGACCGTCACGTAGAAGAGTGTCTGCTCGCCGTATCCCATACGGGAGAGCAGCAGGATGAGCAGCAGCTGGCGGACCAGGAATCGGATCGACAGCCCCGCCCGGACAGCGGCGAGCCGGTTGATCAGATAGCTGCCGCAGTGGTGCAGATACCGGTCCGCGAGATAAGTGGTCGCGGTCGCCGCGGCGAAGAACCAGAGATTGGGGATTATCGCCGCGAGCATGATGCACGGGAACCCCACAGCCACCAGGAGCGCCGCGGCCAGCTCCGAACCGCTGCCCACCCGAGCCAAGCGAATGGCTTTCGAAATCACGAAGTACCGCTCCCGATGGTGCCGACTGTTTACCTTACGAGGGAAGTGTGAAGGCTGAGCTTCACGAATTCGGACCCCTGCAGTCCGCGCTGGGCGCCTACAGGGGTCCGATTAGTCGATTGTCACGCAGTATTACACATCGGCCTGTCGGTCCAGGACAGCGGCCAGCGCCTGTTCGAAGCCCGATGCCTCGGAGGCGCCACGGGTCGGGTCCTGCTGCCGTACATCGATGACATGGCCGGTCATCTCGGAGAGCAGGACGTCGAGGGAGGTCCTGGCGACCGCCTCGGAGGAGAGCAGCGTGCCCGCGGGCTCGTCGCCGAACGCCTTGGTGCGCATCGGGGTGGCGGTGCGCTCGGGGTTCACGCAGTTCACCCGCACTCCGTCGCCCGCCCACTCGTCCGAGAGCGCCTGGGTGAGGTTCACCATGGCGGCCTTGGTCGACGAGTAGAGGCTGTACTCGGCGCGGCCCCGGGTGTAGCTGCTGGAGGTGTAGAGCAGCAGCTGACCCTTGGTCTCGGCGAGGTACTTGTACGAGGCACGGGCGATCTGCACGGGCGCCAGGTAGTTGACGTTCAGCGCTTCCTGGATGGTCGTGCTGTCCGTCTCGGCCAGCTTGCCGATGCGGAGTACGCCCGCGGTGTTGATCACGTAGTCCACGCGACCGGTGTCCGCGTACGCCTTGGAGAGCGCGTCGTCGACGTGCTCCGGGTTCTCCACGTGCGTACCGGTGGTGGAGCGGCCCAGGGCGTAGACGGAGGCGCCGTAGGACTCGGCGAGCGCCGCGATGTCCGCGCCGATGCCGTACGAGCCGCCGAAGACGACGAGGGTCTTGCCGGTGAGCAGCTCACGGTAGGCGGCGTCGTCGGTCGGCTGCGGGACGGCCGTGGAGGCCAGCTGGAAGAGCTTGTCCGCGATGAAGACGTCGACCGGCTGGGTGACCTTCATGTTGTACTCGTCGCCCGCGACCACGTAGATCGGCACGTCGGGGAGGTACTTCAGGACGACCGAGCAGTCATCGGTGGCCTGGAAGTTCGGGTCGCTCGCGGCGACCTCGTACGCCCGGCGGATCGTGGAGAGCTTGAAGGCCTGCGGCGTCTGGCCGCGGCGCAGCCGGGAGCGGTCGGGCACGTCGGTGATGAACTCTCCGTCGCCGCCGTGGGTGCGGGTCACGATGATCGTGTCCGCGGACGGGATGGCGACATCGACCGCCTGGTAGCGGTCCAGGGCGTCGACGCAGTCCTTGATGACGCGCTGCGAGAGCAGGGGGCGCACGGCATCGTGGAAGAGGACGTTGCGGTCCTCTCCCTCGGCCAGGCCCTCACCGAGGGCCGCGATGGCGCGCTCGGTGGTCTCGTTGCGGGTGGAGCCGCCCTCGATCACCCTGGTGACCTTGGTGAGTCCGGCCTTGGCGACGATCTTCTCCACGTCGGGCACATAGCCCGGAGCCATCAGCACGATGACGTCGTCGATGGAGTCGGCCTGCTGGAAGATCGACAGCGTGTGCTCGATGACGGCCTTGCCTGCGATCTTCAGCAGCTGCTTGGGAATGGACAGACCCACGCGCTGGCCGGTACCGCCGGCGAGCACGACTGCTGTGGTTCGGGCTTTGGCTATGTGCTGAGCAGACACAGACGACCTACCTTGAGGGCTGGGAGATACAGCGATGGTTGCACTCTCCGTTACCGTCTCGCAAGGCGGACGTCAGCCACTGCACGCCGTATCGAAACCTTCCGTCGCCTTGCGATCAGGGCATATACCGGAATTGGCGCTTCCCGACCAGGTGACCGACGCCACACGGCTGAGCGGCATCAATCACCCTTGAGCGGGATTCGGCTCCGCCGGGTGTGCGGCGGGGAGAGCAGGGCCAGGCCGCCGGACCGGCTTGCGGAACAAGCCCGTCCGGCGGCCGGTGCACGGTCTAGAACGGGTTGAAGTCGTCGAACTCGCGCTGCACCTCGTCGCGTTCCGCCTCACGGTCACGACGGCGCTGTGCTGCCGGGCGCGGCGCTTCGAGACGGTGGTCCTCGCCACGACGGCCGAGCATCTCCGCACCCGCGGCCACGGTCGGCTCCCAGTCGAAGACGACCGCGTTGTCCTCGGCGCCGATGGCCACGCCGTCGCCCGCCCGGGCGCCGGCCTTCATCAGCTCGTCCTCGACACCGAGACGGTTGAGGCGGTCCGCCAGGTAGCCGACGGCCTCGTCGTTGTTGAAGTCGGTCTGCCGGACCCAGCGCTCCGGCTTCTCGCCGCGCACCCGGTAGATGCCGTCCTCCTCCAGCATGACGGTGAAGCCCGCGTCGTCGACGGCCTTCGGGCGGATGACGATACGGGTCGCCACCTCCACGGGCTTGGCCGCACGCGCCTCGGCGATGACGCCCGCGAGCGCGAAGGAGAGCTCCTTCAGGCCGGTACGGGCGACGGCGGACACCTCGAAGACACGGTAGCCGCGCGCCTCCAGGTCCGGGCGGATCATGTCGGCGAGGTCCTGGCCGTCCGGGATGTCGATCTTGTTGAGGACGACGATGCGGGGCCGGTCCTCCAGGCCTCCGTACTGCTTCAGCTCCTCCTCGATCATGTCGAGGTCGGAGACCGGGTCGCGGTCCGACTCCAGGGTCGCGGTGTCCAGGACGTGCACGAGCACCGAGCAGCGCTCCACGTGCCGCAGGAACTCCAGGCCGAGTCCCCGGCCCTGGCTGGCGCCCGGGATCAGGCCCGGGACGTCGGCGATGGTGTAGACGGTGCTGCCCGCGGTGACCACGCCGAGGTTGGGGACGAGGGTCGTGAAGGGGTAGTCGGCGATCTTCGGCTTGGCCGCCGACAGGACGGAGATCAGCGAGGACTTGCCGGCGCTCGGGTAGCCCACCAGCGCGACATCGGCGACGGTCTTGAGCTCCAGGACGATGTCCCGGGCCTCACCGGGCTCGCCGAGCAGCGCGAAGCCGGGGGCCTTGCGCCGGGCGGAGGCCAGCGCGGCGTTGCCGAGGCCGCCGCGGCCACCCTGTCCGGCGACGAACGTGGTGCCCTGACCGACCAGGTCGGCCAGTACGTTGCCGTTCCTGTCGAGCACGACCGTGCCGTCGGGAACCGGCAGGACGAGGTCCTGGCCGTCCTTGCCGGAGCGGTGGTCGCCGGCACCGGGCTGGCCGTTGGTGGCCTTGCGGTGGGGACTGTGGTGGTAGTCGAGGAGCGTGGTGATGTCCTGGTCGACGACCAGGGTCACATCACCGCCACGGCCGCCGTTGCCGCCGTCCGGGCCGCCGAGCGGCTTGAACTTCTCACGGTGAACGGAGGCACAGCCGTGGCCTCCGTTACCCGCGGCGACATGCAGCTCGACGCGGTCCACGAAGGTGGTCATGGTTGGAACCTCCAGTTACGTACATGCAGAAATGTCTCACTCGCGCTGTCCCCGCATGGGAGAAAGCCGTCTCTCATGGGAGAAACACGCGAAAGGCGGACCCGCTTCCCGTACGGGAAGTGAGGTCCGCCTCCGCAGAAACCGCTCGACGAGCGCCGAAAATCAGCCGGCGATCGGAACGATGTTCACGACCTTGCGGCCACGGTGCGTGCCGAACTCGACCGCACCGGCGGCGAGTGCGAACAGCGTGTCGTCGCCACCACGGCCGACGCCCGTGCCCGGGTGGAAGTGGGTGCCACGCTGGCGGACCAGGATCTCACCGGCGTTGACGGCCTGACCGCCGAAGCGCTTCACGCCGAGCCGCTGAGCATTGGAATCGCGCCCGTTCCGGGTGGACGATGCGCCCTTCTTGTGTGCCATGTCTCCTCAGTCCCTTACTTCGCAGCCGCGGGGATACCGGTGACCTTGATCGCCGTGTACTGCTGACGGTGACCCTGGCGACGGCGGTAGCCGGTCTTGTTCTTGTAGCGAAGGATGTCGATCTTCGCGCCCTTGTGGTGGTCCACGACCTCGGCCTGGACCTTGATCCCGGCCAGCACCCACGGGTCGCTGGTCACGGCGTCGCCGTCGACCACGAGCAGGGTCGAGAGCTCGACCGTGTCGCCAACCTGGGCAGTGGAAATCTTGTCAACCTCAACGATGTCACCGACAGCAACCTTGTGCTGGCGGCCACCGCTGCGCACGATGGCGTACACGCGGATCTCTCTCTCGCTCGGAACGGATCCCCTGATGCCAGCCGCCCGCACAGGCCGAAGCCCGCGACGATCCGGAAGGATGAGCGGCCTCTCCTGACGGACGAGCCACCAGGAGGAATGTGCTCAGGGGTGGGCGCGCATGGGAAACACGCCGAGGGTCAAGGTTACGGGGCCACCCTCAGGGGGTCAAACCAGGCCCGCCCCGGCGCGGGCTGCGGCGATGGCGGGCCGGCCGCGGGGGCCGGCGCCTCCACCACTGGGCGCCACTCATTCCCAACGGGCAGACCCTTCGCCCCACAGCTCGGAGATGACGCTCCGGATCCGCGCCAAGGATTTGGTCGCGACGACCGAGAAAATACAATCCAAGAAATCGGCCGGCGACCCCCGGAATGTCTTGAAATATTGCAAGCGCAAGCACCAATTCGTGCTTCCGGACGGGGAAGTTCGATCCTTTGACTGAATCCGGTCATACATCAATAATCTGACTCTTCGAGATGAGCCCGGGTGAGCCGCTTTTCAGGCAGCCGAACCGTCGCAGATGGGTCAGCTTCAGCGGGCGGGTCTATTGAGACACCACGCCTCCAGCGCCCATGTCGTCGCCGCTGAGCTTCCCCGCCGGCAACGCGTCGTGCGGCTGGTCTCGACCCGCCTACTCGATTTGAGGCGACCGCTCTGGCCACGGGCCGCGTCGGTGCCGCGGGAAAAGACGAGCGCGACTCGTCAGCGACACCGGCGGGCGTTGAGCCGGGCGGCCTGGCGCGTCAGGTGGTCGCGCTCGGCGAGGTCGGGTGCCTTGTGGGCCGCCTCGGCGTACAGGCGTGCCGCCGTCGCCAGGTCGCCGTCGCGCTCGTGGAGGTACGCCGCCACCGCGGCGTGGCGGGGCAGTGAGTCGTCCAGCGCCGCGAGCTCCGCCAGGCCGGCGCGCGGCCCGTCGGCCTCGCCGACGGCCACCGCCCGGTTGAGCCGGACGACCGGGCTGTCGGTCAGGCGCGCCAGCTCGTCGTACCACTCGACGATCTGCACCCAGTCCGTCTCCTCGGCGGTGGGCGCGTCGGCGTGGAGTGCCGCGATGGCGGCCTGGGCCTGGAACTCGCCCAGCCGGTCGCGGGCGAGGGCCGCCTGCAGGATCCCGACGCCCTCGGCGATCGACTCGGTGTCCCACCGGCCGCGGTCCTGCTCGGCGAGCGGCACCAGGCTGCCGTCGGGCGCGGTCCGGGCGGCACGCCGGGCGTGGTGGAGCAGCATGAGGGCGAGCAGCCCCGCCACCTCGGGGTGGTCGATCGCGGCCGCGAGCTGCCGGGTGAGCCGGATGGCCTCGGCGGCGAGGTCGACATCGCCGGAGTAGCCCTCGTTGAAAACCAGGTAGAGGACGCGCAGCACGGTGGCGACGTTGCCGGGCTGGTCGAACCTTCCCCGAGCTCTCGGCTTCGCTCGAGCAGGGGATACCCCATTGCCGGAGACGGTGCGCTTGGCCCGGCTGATGCGCTGCGCCATGGTCGCCTCGGGCACCAGGTAGGCCTGGGCGATCTGGCGGGTGGTCAGCCCGCCGACGGCGCGCAGCGTGAGCGCGACCGCGGACGACGGCGTCAGCGACGGGTGGGCGCACAGGAAGTAGAGCTGGAGCGTGTCGTCCACCGCGGCGGCGGGCCCGGGCGCCGGCTCCTCGTCGACGAGGTCCTCACGCCGACGGCGGGCGGCGTCCGCCCGGGTCGCGTCGAGGAACCGGCGCCAGGCCACGGTGACCAGCCAGCCCTTCGGGTCCCGCGGGGGGTCGGCCGGCCAGACGCGGACCGCCTCGACCAGCGCGTCCTGCACGGCGTCCTCGGCCGCCGCGAAGTCGGCTCCGCGGCGGACGAGGATCCCGAGCACGCTCGGCGTGAGGCTCCGGAGCAGGACCTCGTTCATCTGGGAGGTCACTCCGTGATGGTGGGCGGGCAGGCCAGGAACGGGCGCACTTCGAGCCACTCGTGGATCGGCTTGCCGCCCGCACCGGGGGCGGCCGACAGGTCCCCGGCCAGCTCGATGGCGCGCTCGTAGCTGTCGACGTCGATGACCATCCAGCCGGCGATGAGGTCCTTGGTCTCGGCGAACGGGCCGTCGGTGACCGGCGGGCGCCCCTCGCCGTCGTACCGGACGAACGTCCCCTCGGGGGCGAGCGCCTGACCGTCGACGAACTCGCCGGTCTTCTCGAGCCGGGCCGCGAAGTCGTTCATGTACTGCATGTGCGCCGAGATCTCCTCCGGTGTCCACTGGTCCATGGGCACGTCGTTGACCGAAGCCGGGGCCCCGCGGTAGTGCTTGAGCAGCAAGTACTTGGCCATCGTGTTTCTCCTCGGTACTGGTGCGACCCATTCTGGTCGCGTTCATTGCGGGGACGGAGCCGGTCACGGGTTCTCGACATCGCCGTACGAATCTTTTCGGCTCTCGCAGACCAGCCTGGGTGAGCCGAGTACTGGACGTCGGGTCCGACACCGATCTGACCGGCTGTCCGGACTGCGGGGTGGTCGCGGTCGGCCACGGCCGGCACGTCCAGGCCCTGCACGACGCCCCGTCCTTCGGCACACCGGTGCGGGTGTGGTGGCGCAAGCGGATCTGGCGCCGCCCCGAACCCGTGTCGTCGAGGGACCTGGACCGAGGAGCACGGTTTCGCGCCGCCGCGGGCCGAGCTCACCAGTCGGGAATCGGTGGACTGGGCGGTCAGCCTGTCGGGGGACACCGAAATCACGCCAGGCGCGACCGCCGAACTGATCAAGCGGACGCCTGCAATGAGATCTGGAGAAAAGCACCGCTTGTCAATCAGCGCAATGCAATGAAGGAGGTGCGGGCCCCCGAGGGGCCCGCACCTCCTTCATTGCTCCTGCGACCGGCTGGTCAGCTCTCGGTGTCGGCCGAGACGGAAGGCTGCGGCGACTGCTCCGCGGCAACCGTCTTCTTCGCCGCTGCCTTCTTGGCCGTCGTCTTCTTCGCAGCGGTCTTCTTGGCAGCGGTCGTCTTGGCAGCCGCCTTCTTGGTGGCTGCCTTCTTGGCGGTGGCCTTCTTCGCGGTCTTGCGCACCGCCTTCTTTGCCGGGGCCTCCGCTTCCGCGGCTTCGGCGTCGGGCTTCGGCTCGACAAAACCGGTCACCACGACGACCTCTGCGGCGTCCGCTCCTGCGGGCGAGCCCGCGGGGGCGGTGACCTTGCGGGTCACCCGGCGACGGGCACGCGGCGGGGCGGCCTCGGGGGCCACCTCTTCGGGTGCGGCCTCGGGCTGCGGGGCCTCGGCGACCGGGGCCGCCACCGATACCAGTTCCTCGACCTGCTCGGCCGGGGCCGGCGAGCCCGCCGGGGCGGTCGCCTTCCGGGTCGCCCGACGGCGCGTACGGCCCTGAGGGGCCTCGGCGGCCACCGGGGTCTCGGCGACCGGCTCGGGCTCCACGACCACGACCGGCTCCGGCTCGACCACCGGAGCGGGTGCTGCCGCGGCCTTCGGGGCGCCGGCCGGGGCCGTTGCCTTACGCGTCGCGCGGCGCCGGCCGCGGCCTCGCGAGGCGGCTGCCTCGGCCTCGGCGGGGCTGCTGTACAGCTCCTCGTCCGGGACGAACTCCGGCTCGGGCAGCGCCACCGGGGCGGCCACCTCGGCAGCCACCTCGGCCTCGGTCTCGATCTCGGCCTCGATCTCGGCCTCGATCTCCGCCACGTGCTCGTGGTCCACGACGCCCCGGCCGCGCTTCTTGGAACGCTTGCCGTTGCCGCCGCCACCGACCGAGGTCGGCTGTTCCATGTGCACGATCACACCGCGCCCGTTGCAGTGGACACAGGTCTCGGAGAAGGACTCCAGCAGTCCCTGGCCCACCCGCTTACGGGTCATCTGGACCAGGCCCAGCGAGGTGACCTCGGCGACCTGGTGCTTCGTACGGTCGCGTCCCAGGCACTCCAGCAGGCGCCGCAGCACCAGATCCCGGTTGGACTCCAGCACCATGTCGATGAAGTCGACGACGACGATGCCACCGAGGTCGCGCAGCCGCAGCTGGCGCACGATCTCCTCGGCCGCCTCCAGGTTGTTCTTGGTGACGGTCTCCTCGAGGTTGCCGCCCTGACCGGTGAACTTGCCGGTGTTGACGTCGACGACAACCATCGCCTCGGTCTTGTCGATCACCAGCGAGCCGCCGCTCGGCAGATAGACCTTCCGGTCCAGCGCCTTCATGAGCTGCTCGTCGATCCGGTACGTCGCGAAGATGTCGACCTCGGAGGTCCACCGCGACAGGCGGTCCGTCAGGTCCGGCGCCACCTGCGAGACGTAACCGTGGATGGTCTCCCACGCGTCGTCGCCGCTGACGATGACCTTGGAGAAATCCTCGTTGAAGATGTCGCGGACGACCCGGACAGTCATGTCCGGCTCGCCGTAGAGCAGGGTCGGCGCGTTGGAGCTGCCGCTGCTCTTCGACTTCTTCTGGATGTCCTCCCACTGCTGCTGCAGCCGCTCGACATCGCGGCGCAGCTCGTCCTCGCTCGCGCCCTCCGCCGCGGTACGGACGATGACGCCCGCGTCCTCGGGAACGATCTTCTTGAGGATGGTCTTCAGCCGGGCCCGCTCGGTGTCGGGCAGCTTGCGGCTGATGCCGGTCATCGAGCCCTCGGGCACATAGACCAGGTAGCGGCCGGGCAGCGAGACCTGGCTGGTCAGGCGGGCACCCTTGTGGCCGATCGGGTCCTTGGTCACCTGGACGAGGACGGACTGACCGGACTTGAGCGCGGTCTCGATACGGCGCGGCCCGTGGGCCATGCCGAGCGCCTCGAAGTTCACCTCACCGGCATACAGGACGGCGTTGCGGCCCTTGCCGATGTCGACGAAGGCGGCCTCCATGGACGGCAGTACGTTCTGCACCTTGCCCAGGTAGACGTTGCCGACGTAGCTGGTGGCCTGCTCCTTGTTGACGTAGTGCTCGACGAGCACGTTGTCCTCGAGGACACCGATCTGGGTGCGCTCGCCGTTCTGGCGGACAACCATCACGCGCTCGACGGCCTCGCGGCGCGCCAGGAACTCGGCCTCGGTGATGATCGGGACGCGACGGCGGCCCTGCTCACGGCCCTCGCGGCGGCGCTGCTTCTTCGCCTCCATACGGGTCGAGCCCTTGATGGACTGGACCTCGTCGAAGCCGGTGCCGGGCTCCCGCTCTTCCTTCTTGCGGGGCTCGCGGACCTTGACGACCGTACGCTCCGGGTCGTCCGTACCGCTGTCGGCGTCGGACGGGACATCACCGCTGCGACGGCGACGGCGACGGCGGCGACGGCTGCTGCTGGATCCGGCCAAGGACGCCTCGTGGTCCTCGTCCTCCTCAGCCTCCTGAGCGTGCTCCTGGTCCTCCTCGGCGTGCTCGGCGGCGGCCTCTTCGCCGAACTGCTCCGCGGCCTCGTCACCTTCGGTGGTCTCGCCACGACGGCGGCGACGCCCTCCGCGACGGCGACGGCGCGAAGGCCGGTCCCCGTACTCGTCCGTCTCCTCGCCCTCGCGCTCGGCCTCGGCCTCGCCTTCCGGCTCGGGCTCCTCCTCGGCGTGCTCCTCCACCTCGACAGCGGCGGCCGGCTCGGGCTCGGCGGCCTCACCGCGACGGCGGCGACGGCGGCGCGAACCGGCCTGCGGCGCGGCCTCGGCGGCCGGGGCCTCGGTGGTGGCGGTCGGCTCCTCGACCGTCTCGGTCTCTTCCTCGACCTCTTCGTGGCGCGAAGCGGCAGCGGCGGCGGCCGCGGTCTCCGGGGTCTGGAACATCGGCTCGGCGAAGACCGGCGCCTGGAACACGGCCACGGCGGGGCGCGTCGCGCGACGGCTCTTGCGTACGGGCTCCTCGACCTTGCCGGTGAACTCGGGCCGGCCCGCGGCGGCGGTGGCCCGGCGGCGCTGACGGCCGCGTGGTGCGGCGTCCTCGACCTCGGCGGGCTCGGCGGCCGGCTCCTCGGCAGCGGCCTCGGGCAGGCCCTCGCCGGTTTCGGCGGTGGCCTCGGCGGCCTGCGGCGCACCCGCCGGAGCGGTCGCCTTGCGCACGACACGACGACGTCCGCGCGGGGCCTCGACGGCCTCGGTGACGGCTTCTTCCGCTACTGCTTCTGCCGGTGCGGCAGCCTCGGCCGGGGCCTCGGTGGGCTGCGGCGCACCGGCCGGAGCCGATGCCCTGCGCCGGGTGCGGCCACGCGGCGCGGCGGCCTCGGGCTCGGCGGCTGCGGCGGCCTCGGCACTCGCCACGTGCGTGGCTTCCTCGACGATCTCGACGGCCTCGGCTGCCTGCGGCGCACCCGCCGGGGCAGTCGCCTTGCGCACCGCACGACGACGCGTACGCGCAGGCGGCGCCTCCACGACCTCGGCCTCGGGCTCTGCAGCGGTCTCGGTGGCCTCGGCGACCTCTGCGGTCTGCGGCGCACCCGCCGGAGCAGTCGCCTTGCGCACCGCACGACGACGGGCACGCGCAGGCGGCGCCTCCACGACCTCGGCCTCGGGCTCGGCGGCCTCGGCACTCGCGACGGGCTCCACAACCTCCACGACCTCGGCGGCCTGCGGCGCACCCGCCGGAGCAGTCGCCTTGCGCACCGCACGACGACGGGC
>NZ_BMRN01000002.1:0-379802 GCF_014648655.1 Streptomyces atratus | reverse complement strand
ACGACCTCGGCCTCGGGCTCGGCGGCCTCGGCACTCGCGACGGGCTCCACAACCTCCACGACCTCGGCGGCCTGCGGCGCACCCGCCGGAGCAGTCGCCTTGCGGACGGCACGACGACGGGTACGCGCAGGCGGCGCGGCTTCTGTCGCCGGAGCGCTCTCGGCGTCGGTGGTGGTGTTGTCGGACACTGCGGCGTCATCGGCCGGTATGGCCGGAGCGGCGACATCCTGTGCGTCCGCCACCGGCGGGCCGGCCGGGCGGGACGCGGCGCGGCGCCTGCGGCGCGGCGGCAGCTTGTCTCCGGGTGCGTTGTTCTCTTCGACGTTCCCGGTCGTGCCGGGTTCGTTGGACTGGGGCATGCGGGCGGTTCTCCCGTCAGGCTCCCGGGCGCCGCGTCTGATTCCGGTCCGGCGCGGCCCGCGTGATGTACGCGAGACTGCCGTCCGGGGCGCGGGCGCCGCACGGGAACTCAATGTCTGGCTCGCCGGTTCCGTAGGCGATGTGCGTACGGCCTGGCGAAAGTCTTATGGGTCATCGCGCGGCCCGACCCAGGTGGCTCCCGAGTCGAAGGACTGCGCTGCAACGACCGCCTTACGCGGAACCTGCACCTTCCGGCGCCGTCGCGACAGCGGTCCCGGTGGCCATGGGTGGAGCGGCCGGGGCTGCCTCGCGGTCGGGCGCGAGCGGGTCGGTCACCGTGCCGGACTCCTCGTCGAAGAGCCCCTGCGCCAGCCTGGTCACCGCTGCGGGGACCGGCGGCGCCAGGTCGGCCACAACGCGGAGACCGGACAGGACGTCGTCAGGTCGCACGGCAGGTGTCACGTGCCGAACAACCAGCCGCAGTATCGCACAGGGCTTGTCCTCGGGCCTATCAGACTGTGGATCAAGGGCCTGCAGGTCGACCACGGCGGCGCGGGCGTCGAAGGTCCGCACGCCGTTCTTCGCCCGGCGCTGGACCTCGACGGTCTCGGCCCCGTTGAAAGCGGCCACGGCCTTGACGGCCTCCTCGGTGGAGACACCGTCGAGACGCAGCTCCCAGACGGAGGCGGTCAGCCGGTCGGCGAGACCCGAGGTGCGGGCCTCCACGGCGTCGGTGATGTCGAGACCGTCCGGGAGCGAGGCATTGAGCAGCTCGCGCAGGACGGCCGGATCCCGGGCCTCGGTGAGGGCGATCTCCAGGAACTCGGCCTCACTGCCCGTGCCGGTGGGGGCGGCGTTGGCGTACGACACCTTCGGGTGCGGGGTGAAGCCCGCCGAGTAGGCCATGGGCACCTCGGAGCGGCGCAGTGCCCGCTCGAAGGCGCGCTGGAAGTCACGGTGGCTGGTGAACCGGAGGCGGCCGCGCTTCGTGTAGCGCAGTCGGATGCGCTGCACTGCCGGTGCGGGCGGCGGGCCTTCGGGCTGTCGCTTGCCCAGTGGTTCTTCTCCTCGATGCGGGGCGGACGCGGTGGCACGCCGCCCTCGAAATGCGGGTGGCCCGGGGTGCCCGGTCCGGCTCACCCCCACTCGGCGTTTTTCTCTCCGAGCGAGGAGATCTCTGGTTCGGGCGCCGCGCTGGGCACAATCATTGCTTGTTGTGTTACACCCAGCCTACGCGCAAGGGGGCTCCCCGGTTCCCGGGGCTCGGACGCCCTCGGCCCGCCGACCAGTGCCCGCCATGCGTCACGGCGTGCCCGGGCCACGGTCTCGCGCGCCGTGCGCAGCGCCGCCCGGGCCGCGCGCCCCGCCTCGACGGCGGCCCGCTTGGCGGGGGCCCAGACGGCATCCCGTACGAAATGTCCCACCGGCGTGCACACCGTGCGACAGACCCAGGTCACCGGCGCCCCGATCAGATGCCACGCCAGCCAGGCGATGGCCCGGCCGACGGCCCGCGAGATGTACCCCGCGATGCGCCAGGCGACGCCGAAGGCGGCGGCGATCTCCCGGCCGACCGGGGCGAGAACCCGCCGGTACAGCCGGCCGAGCGGTGCGACGAGCAGTGTCAGAACCAGCCACACCACCGCCGCCCACAGACCGCTCCCGACGGCCGCGATCCCGCGCGCCAGCAGTTCGAGCAGCCAGGTGATGCCATGGCCGAGCGGAGTGAGCAGCTCCCGGTACGCCCAGGCCGGCGGCCGTACGATCAGATGCTCCGCCAGCCAGGAGGCAGCGAGCGCGAGGGGCACCAGGACGTACCGCCACAGGCCGACCACCGGCCGGACGAACAGGGCGGTGAGCACCCAGCCGACCGCGGCGGCGATCCCCTGCCCGGCAGGGGCGAGCAGCTCGCGGTACACCCGGCGCAGCCCGTGGCCGATCGGGGTGAGCACCGCCTCGTACAGCCACACCACCGGCACCACGAGCCCGTACCGCACCGCCGGTACCAGCACATACCGCCAGAGCGCGACCCACGGCCGGACGAAGACCGCCGCGGCCAGCCACAGCAGCGCATGTCCCAGCGGGGTGAGCACCGCCTCGTACAGCCAGACCGTGGGGATCACCACCAGCGTCGCCAGCAGCCAGGACAGGGCCCGGCCCAGGGGGCGCAGCAGGGTGCGGTCGGCGGCGCGGGCTCCCATCACCAGGGCGTCCCAGACCATGCGTACGGGCAGGACGATCACCAGCACCACGATCCGTACCGGAATCCTGATCAGGGTGGTCAGGCAGCCCTCGCCGGCTTCGTAGTGCGCGGGGGCCTGCTGCTTGCCGTGGTCCATGCCGGACATGACGCGAAGGCCCGGTCCGGAGTTTCCGGGACCGGGCCTTCGTCACCGAGCTGTCACCCGGAAGTGCACACCTGAGGCGCCTACTTCACGACCGACAACGGCAGGAGCTTCTTGCCGGTCGGGCCGATCTGAATACTCGTGTCCATCTGCGGGCAGACGCCGCAGTCGAAGCACGGGGTCCAGCGGCAGTCCTCGACCTCGGTCTCGTCGAGCGAGTCCTGCCAGTCCTCCCAGAGCCAGTCCTTGTCGAGACCGGAGTCCAGGTGGTCCCAGGGCAGGACCTCCTCGTAGGTCCGCTCACGCGTGGTGTACCAGTCGACGTCCACGCCGTGGTCGGGCAGTGTCTTCTCGGCGGCGGCCATCCAGCGGTCGTAGCTGAAGTGCTCGCGCCAGCCGTCGAAGCGACCGCCGGACTCGTAGACCGCGCGGATGACGGAGCCGACACGGCGGTCGCCGCGCGAGAGCAGGCCCTCGACGATGCCGGGCTTGCCGTCGTGGTAGCGGAAGCCGATGGAGCGGCCGTACTTCTTGTCGCCGCGGATCTTGTCGCGGAGCTTGGCCAGCCGGGCGTCGGTCTCCTCGGCGCCGAGCTGCGGGGCCCACTGGAACGGCGTGTGCGGCTTGGGCACGAAGCCGCCGATGGAGACGGTGCAGCGGATGTCGTTCTGGCCGGAGACCTCGCGGCCCTTGGCGATCACATTGACCGCCATGTCACCGATCTGGAGGACGTCCTCGTCGGTCTCGGTGGGCAGACCGCACATGAAGTACAGCTTCACCTGGCGCCAGCCGTTGCCGTACGCGGTGGCGACGGTTCGGATGAGGTCCTCTTCCGAGACCATCTTGTTGATGACCTTGCGCATGCGCTCGGAGCCGCCCTCGGGGGCGAAGGTGAGCCCGGAGCGACGGCCGTTACGGGTCAGCTCGTTGGCCAGGTCCACGTTGAACGCGTCGACGCGGGTGGACGGCAGCGAGAGGCCGATCTTGTCCTCGGTGTACCGGTCGGCGAGGCCCTTGGCGATCTCGCCGATCTCGGTGTGGTCCGCGGAGGAGAGCGAGAGCAGGCCGACCTCTTCGAAGCCGGTCGCCTTGAGGCCCTTCTCGACCATCTCGCCGATGCCGGTGATGCTTCGCTCCCGCACGGGGCGCGTGATCATGCCGGCCTGGCAGAAACGGCAGCCGCGGGTGCAGCCGCGGAAGATCTCGACGGACATCCGCTCATGGACGGTCTCGGCGAGGGGAACGAGGGGCTGCTTCGGGTACGGCCACTCGTCGAGGTCCATCACGGTGTGCTTGGACACCCGCCACGGCACCCCCGACTTGTTGGGCACGACACGGCCGATGCGCCCGTCCGGGAGGTACTCCACGTCGTAGAAGCCCGGGACATAGACGCCACCGGTCTTCGCGAGGCGGAAGAGCACCTCTTCGCGACCGCCGGGGCGGCCTTCGGCCTTCCAGGCGCGGATGATCTCGGTGATCTCCAGGACGGCCTGCTCGCCGTCGCCGACGACCGCGCAGTCGATGAACTCCGCGATCGGCTCGGGGTTGAACGCGGCGTGGCCGCCGGCCAGCACGATCGGGTCGTCGACGGTGCGGTCCTTGGCGTCCAGCGGGATGCCCGCGAGATCCAGGGCAGTGAGCATGTTGGTGTAGCCGAGTTCGGTGGAGAAGCTCAGCCCGAAGACGTCGAACGCCTTGACCGGGCGGTGGCCGTCCACGGTGAACTGCGGGACCTTGTGCTCGCGCATCAGCTCTTCGAGGTCCGGCCACACGCTGTAGGTGCGCTCGGCGAGGACGCCCTGGCGCTCGTTGAGCACCTCGTACAGGATCATGACGCCCTGGTTGGGGAGTCCGACCTCGTATGCGTCCGGGTACATCAGCGCCCAGCGGACGTCGCATTCGTCCCACGGCTTGACGGTGGAGTTCAGCTCACCGCCGACGTACTGGATGGGCTTCTGCACATGCGGGAGCAGAGCTTCGAGCTGTGGGAAGACCGAATCGACAGACATCGCGAACTTTCGAGAGCCGGCAAGGGTGACCATCAAGCGTAACCCGATGCTCAGCCTTCCAGCGCCGCCCGCACGCGCGGCTGCGACGCCCGCTCCCACAGCTGCGGCAGCTCCCGCTCCTGGGCGGCGGCGGCTGCTTCCTCCCGCCCGTACAGCAGTCCCCAGGTGAATGCAGGCTCCCCGGCCGCATGCGCCTGGACGGCCAGGGTGCGCAGGGCGTCGCGGGCCACCACGCTGTCCTGGTGGTCGCCGAGGAGGGTCTGCACGGCCTTCATCCGTTCGGCGATCCGCTCGGCCGGCTTCCCGAGCGCGGGCCGGGCCGCCTCCGCCGCGTAACGGGCGCGCTTGGCGGCCTTGCGGGCGTCGTGCATGGCGAGGTCCCGGTCGTGACCGGGCTGGAGCTCCAGGGCGTGGCCGACGCGGGTCGCGAGGCGCTCGTACTCCTTCAGAACGGCGCGGGGCAGGGCCTGCTCGGGGGCGTGGGAAGCGGCGGGCAGCAGCGGCGGGGCGGCGAGCAGGGCGTCGAGGCTCTCCAGGAGTGCCAGGTACCGCTTCCCGTCGAGTACGGCGACGGTCCGGCGACGGGAGCCGCCCCGGCGGGCCACCGACCAGATCCGCAGCCGGCTGCGCACGGGGCCGAGGATCAGGGTGCGGGGCAGTTCGGCGAGGCCGGAGCTCAGACGGGCGTCGAGAACCTCCTGGTCGCGGTCGATACCGAGCTCGGCGGCCAGCCATTTCAGCTCGTCGCCGACCGGGTCGGTGACGCTCCGGTCGAGGATCTTCCGGTACGTCCGCAGCGCGCTGCGCAGTCTGCGGGTGGCGACCCGCATCTGGTGCACGGAGTCGGGGAGGTCGCGTCGTACGGCGGGGTCGAGGTCGACGATCGCCTCGCTCTGCTGGCGGATGTACGCGAGGACGTGGTCGCCCGCGGTGGGTTGCCCGGCCTTCCCGCGCGCTCCCTTGTCCCGCTTCCGCTTCCGCTCCGGCGCGGTCGCGGCGAGCGCCCTGGCCAGCTTGGACGGCGATGCGGACGGGTGGACACCGGCCTTGCGCAGCCGGCGTTCGACGGCGTCGAGGAGGGTGGGGTCGACGTCGTCGGCGAGTTCGACCTCGATCTCGGTCCAGGCGGCCGTGCCGCTGCCGCCCGTCAGCCGTTCGGCCCGCGCCGTGTCGATGCTGACCTCGGCGAGCAGCGCGCCCTCGGCATCGAGCAGGTGGTGGACGTCACGGGCGGTGCGCAGCCGTACGACGGGGACCAGTTCGCTCATCCGGACCCGGGAGCGGAGCAGTCCGGCGAGGGAGCGCGGCAGGGTGTCGGAGAGCGGTTCCCGGAACTCGTCCCGGATGCCGGAGGCGACCGGGAATTTGAGGTGCCAGCCGGCGTCGCTCCCGCCTGTGCGGCGGCGCAGGGTGAGGGAGCCGGCCATGAGCCGGAGGTCCTCGGTGTCGTAGTAGACGGCGTCCAGTTCGCTGACGCCCCGGTGAGCGACGGCCGAGACCCCGGCCACCCGGCTCAGGTCGGGGAGCCGGGTTTCCGCGGTGGCTTCGTACTTCCGCTCGATCTCACGCTTCGAGTCCGCCATGACCCGAATCTAGACGTGTTGCACGCGAATGGGCAGTGCTCCCGTCCCGGCTCAGGCACTTATCGGCCGCTGCACCCTGATCGACTGGAGCAGTCCGACGGCCACCCAGACGGCGAACATCGAGGACCCTCCGTACGAGACGAAGGGCAGTGGAAGCCCTGCGACCGGCATGATGCCGAGCGTCATCCCGATGTTCTCGAACGCCTGGAAGGCGAACCAGGCGATGATTCCGGCGGCGACGATCGTGCCGTACAGCTCGGTCGTCTCGCGGGCGATCCGGCAGGCGCGCCACAGGACGACGCCGAGCAGGACGAGGATCAGCCCGGCGCCGAGAAAGCCGAGCTCCTCGCCCGCGACGGTGAAGACGAAGTCGGTCTGCTGCTCGGGGACGAATTGGCCGGTGGTCTGGGTGCCCTGGAAGAGGCCGGTTCCGGTGAGGCCGCCGGAACCGATCGCGATGCGTGCCTGGTTGGTGTTGTAGCCGACGCCCGCCGGGTCGAGCGCCGGGTTGGCGAAGGCGGCGAAGCGGGCGATCTGGTAGTCGTCGAGCAGGCCGAGCTGCCAGATGGCGACGGCGCCGGCCGTGCCCGCGCCGAGGAGGCCGAAGACCCAGCGGTTCGAAGCGCCGGAGGCGAGGAGCACACCGAGCACGATGACGGCCATGACCATCACCGAACCGAGGTCCGGCATCCCCATGACGACGGCCATCGGAATGGCCGCGAGGCCGAGGGCCTTGGCGACGGTCCGGTGGTCGGGGTGGAGCTGGTCGCCCGCGTCGACGCGCTCGGCGAGCAGCATCGCCATGATCAGGATGATGGTGATCTTGGTGAACTCGGACGGCTGGAGCGAGAAGCCGCCGCCGATGATGATCCAGGCGTGCGCGCCGTTGACGGTGGCGCCGAGCGGGGTGAGGACCGCCAGTACGAGGAGCACCGAGAGGCCGTAGAGGATCGGGACGGCTCCGCGCAGGGTGCGGTGGCCGAGCCAGATCGTGCCGACCATCAGGGCGAAGCCGATTCCGGTGTTGAGCGCGTGCCGGAGGAGGAAGTAGTACGGGTCGCCGTGCGTGAGCGAGTCACGGCCCCGGGTCGCCGAGTAGACCAGCAGCGAGCCGATGAAGGAGAGCGCGATCGCGGACCCGAGCAGCGGCCAGTCGAGTTTGCGTACGAGGGAGTCGCGGGCGGTGAGTTTGCCCCAGGCGGAGCGCTCGGGGGCGTACCGCGAGACGGAGAAGCCGGCCATCAGTCGCGCCTCCCGAGCACTGCCGCGAGGGTCTGCTCCTCCGGGGTCTTCTGCGAGTTCGGGTCGTACGGCTTGATCTCCGGGGCGTCGATCGAGCCGTCGTGCTGAATCTTCGGCAGGGACTTCTGCGGGGTGGGCAGCAGCGCCTTCTTGAGGTCCTGCTTGCCGGAGTCGTCGAGTCCGTAGAGCGCGTCGTAGATGTTGCGCACGGCGGGCCCGGAGGCGCCGGAGCCCGTACCACCCTGGGAGATCGTCATGACGATCGAGTAGTCCTTGGTGTACGTGGCGAACCACGAGGTCGTCTGCTTGCCGTAGACCTCGGCCGTACCCGTCTTGGCGTGCATCGGGATCTTGTCCTGCGGCCAGCCGCCGAATCGCCAGGCGGCGGTACCGCGGGTCGCGACGCCCGCCAGCGCCCCCTCCATCTCCTTCAGGGTCTTGGCGCTGGCCGGCAGCTTGCCGTGCGACTTGGGCCCGATCATGCTGACGTGCTTGCCGTCGGGGCTGACGATCGCCTTGCCGACGGTCGGGTCGTAGAGCGTGCCGCCGTTGCTGATGGCGGCGTAGATGGTCGCCATCTGGATCGGGGTGACAAGGGTGTCGCCCTGGCCGATGGAGTAGTTGATCGAGTCATAGGCGTGCAGCTTCATGCCCTCGAGGCAGTTCTCGTGGGCGAGCACGGTGTTGAAGTCCTTCTTCTTGGGCCACTTCTTGGCCTGTTCGCACCACGCGTCCTTGTTGGCCTTCCAGAAGTCCTTCTTCCACTGGCGGTCGGGGACGCGGCCGGTGACCTCGTTGGGGAGGTCGATGCCGGTCTCCTTGCCGAGGCCGAACTGGTGGGCGGTCTTGAAGAACCAGTCCTTGGCGTTCTTCTTCGGCTTCATCCCGCCGTCCTTCTGCCACTGCTGGTAGCCGAGGGCGTAGAAGACGGTGTCGCAGGAGACCTCGAGTGCCCGGCCCAGGGTGATCGGGCCGTGGCTCTGCGATTCGAAGTTCTGGTAGGTGTGACCCTCGGCGGTGTACGAGCTGCCGCAGGAGTAGTGGCCGTCGAACGGGTAGCCCGCCTGGACGGAGGCCGCGGTCGAGACGACCTTGAAGATCGAGCCCGGTGCGGCCTGACCCTGGATGCCGCGGTTGAGCAGCGGGTAGTTGGACTTCTTGCTGGTCATCCGGGCGTAGTCCTTGCCCGAGATGCCGCCGACCCAGGCGTTGGGGTCGTAGTCGGGCAGGGAGGCCATCGCGACGACCCGGCCGGTCTTGGCCTCCATGACGACGACAGCGCCGGAGTCGGCCTTGTAGTTCTCGCCGGTGTTCTTGTCGAACTGGGTACGGGCGACCTTCATCGCGTCGTTCAGCTCGTACTCCGCGACGGCCTGGACCCGGGCGTCGATGGAAGTGACGACGCTCGATCCGGGCTCGGCCTTGTCGTCCTTCGCCTGGCCGATGACCCGGCCGAGGTTGTCCACCTCGTAGCGGGTGACGCCGGCCTTGCCGCGCAGCTCCTTGTCGTAGGTGCGCTCCAGGCCGGAGCGGCCGACCTGGTCGGAGCGGAGGTACGGCGAGTCGGTGTCCTGGGCCTTGGTGATCTCTTCGTCGGTGACGGGCGAGAGGTAGCCGAGGACCTGCGCAGTGTTGGCCTTGCCGGGTGCGACGTAGCGGCGTACGGCGGTGGGTTCGGCGGTGATGCCGGGGAAGTCCTCGGCGCGCTCGCGGATCTCGAGGGCCTGCTGGGTGGTGGCCTCGTCGGTCACCGGGATCGGCTGATAAGGCGAACCGTTCCAGCAGGGCTGCGGCGTCTTCGCGTCGCAGAGCCGGATCTTGTCGAAGACGTCTTTCGGCTTCATGCCGAGCACAGCGGCGAGCCGGGTCAGGACGCCCTTGCCGTCGTCGTCCATCTTCAGCAGATCGGTGCGGCTGGCGGAGACGACCAGGCGGGTCTCGTTGTCGGCGAGGGGCACCCCGCGCGCGTCGAGGATCGACCCGCGGACTGCCGGCTGGACGACCTGCTGGACGTGGTTGTTCCTCGCCTCGTCGCTGTACTCCTGGCCGTTGCGGATCTGGAGATACCAGAGGCGCCCGCCGAGGGTGAACAGCAGGGAGAAGACGAGGACCTGGATGACGACGAGACGGATCTGGACCCGCTGGGTCCGGCCGGTCTCGGGGATATTGCTCACGGGGCGCCCCCGGTGGTGGTCGGGCCGGAGATGCGGGGGGTGTCCCCGCTGTGGTGCGGCCTCACAGTCGCTTGACTCCCTTGATCCGTCCGGCGCGTGCCGCTCGGTTGCGGGCGACCTTGACGCGCAGTCCGCCGCGCTGGCTGCCGATCCGCAGTCCGGTGCCGGAGGCCAGCCAGCCCGCGGCGACGTCGCCGCCGGAGGAGTCGGAGAGCGGATCGTTCACCGTGCGTCTGGCGATCGCCATGATCAGGGGAACGACGAACGGCGCGAGGAGCAGGTCGTAGACGGCGGCGGTGAACAGCAGGCTGCCGAGGCCCACATGACGGGCCGCCGTGTCCCCGACGAGCGCGCCGACGAGCGCGTACAGCAGCGTCGAGCCGATCGCTGCGGCGACTACCGCGACCATCGGTACGAAGGCCGACTTGAGCTGCCCGTTCTCCGGCTTGACCAGTCCGGCGAAGTAGCCGATGACGCAGAGGACCAGTGCGTAGCGTCCGGCTGCGTGGTCGGCGGGTGGCGCCAGGTCGGCGAGGAGTCCCGCGCCGAAGCCGATGAGGGCGCCGCTGACATGCCCGTACACGAAGGCGAGTCCGAGGACGACGAGGAGCAACAGGTCGGGCACGGCGCCGGGAAGCTGGAGGCGGGCGAGCACGGAAACCTGGACGACGAGGGCGACCACGACCAGGACGATGGAGAGCAGAGTCCGGTTCAAGCGCATGGGGATCAGCTCTACCTCTGCTCGTCTACCGCGTTGTCGGCGCTCGGTGTGGCGTTCGGACCGCCGCTCGGGTCCGGGCTTCCGCTGGGGTCCGGGCTCTCGTTGACATTCCCGACGACGTTGCCGGCGGCGTCGACGATGTCGCCGTTGGGCGAGATCGTGACGGTGACGGTCGGAGTGGGTTTGGGTTTGGCGGGCTTGGCGGGCGCCTTCGGGAGGAGCATGTCGCGGGGGTCCTGGCGCGGGGCCTGGACGACGATGCCGACGATGTCGAGCTTGCTGAACCCGACGTACGGGCGGACATAGACGGTACGGGTCAGGCCGCCGCCCGACGGGTCGACGCGGACGACCTCACCGACCGGGACGCCGGGCACGAACGGTTTGTTCTTGCTGGAGCCGAAGGTGACAAGACGGTCGCCCTTCTTCACCTTGGCCTTGCCGTTGAGGAACTGGACGGACAGCGGCTGGGAGCCCTGGCCGGTGGCGAAGCCCAGTTCGTCGGTCTTCTCCATACGGGTGCCGACGGTGAAGTCGGGGTCGTTGGCCAGGAGCACCGTGGCCGTGTCCGGGCCGACGGTGGTGATCCGGCCGACGAGACCGTCGCCGTTGATGACGGTCATGTCGCGCTTGATGCCGTCGTTGGAGCCCGCGTCGATCGTGACCGTCCAGGAGAAGCCCTGGGCCGCTCCTATGGCGATGACCTCGGCGGCCTTGATGCCGTACTGTCCGGCGGCCGACTTCTTCAGCATCCGGTCCAGCTCGCGGACCCGGTTGCGGTTCTGGTCGTCGCTGCCGAGCTTCGTCTTGAGCGCGGCGTTCTGCTGCTCCAGCTCGGCGATCCGGTTGTGCCGTGCACCGGAGTCGCGTACCGCCCCTATGGCGTTGCCCACCGGGTCGACGGCTGCCGCGACGCCTTTCTCAACCGGCCCGAAGACCGTGGCGGCGGCCCGCCGGGCGCCGTCCACCGGTGACTCCTCGCCGCCGCGGATGTCCACCGTGATCAATGCGAATGCGATGGCGATCAGCAGCACCAGGAGCAGCCGGCTCTCTCGTGTGTCCCTCACGTGCGGCGGCCGTGCCTTCCTCGTCGGAATGTTCGTGCCTGTATATCAACGATCGGCCGTACGGAGCGGCAGTGGTCCGTACAGCAGACCGATGTGTTGTTCATCCGTGGGCCGGGCCGTGCGGCTACCTGCGGGGCTGGGCGTCCAGCACCTGCTGGAGCGCCTCGAACTCCTCGACGCACTTGCCGGACCCGAGCGCCACCGAGTCCAGCGGGTCCTCGGCGATGTGGATCGGCATGCCGGTCTCGCGCCGCAGCCGCTCGTCCAGTCCGCGCAGCAGCGCGCCGCCGCCGGTGAGGACGATGCCGCGGTCCATGACGTCGCCGGAGAGCTCCGGCGGGCACTTGTCGAGCGTGGTCTTCACCGCGTCGACGATCGCGTTGACCGGCTCCTCGATGGCCTTGCGGACCTCGGCGGCCGAGACGACCACGGTCTTGGGCAACCCGGAGACCAGGTCGCGGCCGCGAATCTCGGTGTGCTCGTCCTTGTCCATGTCGTACGCCGAACCGATCGTGATCTTGATCTGTTCGGCGCTGCGCTCACCGAGGAGCAGCGAGTACTCCTTCTTGATGTGCTGGATGATCGCGTTGTCCAGCTCGTCACCGGCGACCCGGATCGACTGGGCAGTGACGATTCCGCCGAGCGAGATGACCGCGACCTCGGTGGTGCCGCCACCGATGTCGACCACCATGTTGCCAGTGGCCTCGTGGACCGGCAGCCCCGATCCGATGGCCGCCGCCATGGGCTCCTCGATGATGTGCACCTGGCGCGCGCCGGCCTGCGTCGATGCCTCGATGACGGCGCGTCGCTCGACCCCGGTGATGCCGGAGGGCACGCAGACGACGACCCGCGGGCGGGCCAGGTAGCGGCGCTTGTGGATCTTCAGGATGAAGTAGCGGAGCATCCGCTCGGTGATCTCGAAGTCGGCGATCACGCCGTCCTTCAGGGGCCGTACGGCAACGATGTTGCCCGGTGTACGCCCGATCATCTTCTTGGCCTCGGAGCCGACCGCCAGGATGCCGCCGGTGTTGGTGTTGATGGCCACGACGGACGGCTCGTTCAGAACGATGCCGCGCCCCCTGACGTACACCAGCGTGTTGGCAGTCCCGAGGTCGATAGCCATGTCACGGCCGATGAACGACATTGAGTTCCCCTTGTTCCCCATGAGGATGCGTCGGGCCTTCCGGACAAGCGATGATGGCTTGTTCTGGTTGGCGAGGTGAGCGCTGTGGGCGTGGAAGATTCCATCGTAGTGCCGTGTGCACGGACACCGCGCGAGGGTCCTTCGCCTTTGTGGGCGGAACGGGTGGCCGTTCCACTCATGGTGACGTTACGTCGGAGTGATGCGTTCCCGCGATCCGGAACCCTATGCCGAAGGGCGACCGAATTAATTCGGTCGCCCCAGGTCATGAGCGCTGTTCGGCTGATCAGGGGTCAGGAAAGGCCCGGGAAGAAGAGCTTCAGTTCTCGCTCTGCGGACTCCTCGGAGTCCGAGGCGTGGATGAGGTTCTCCCGCGTGATCGTGCCGAAGTCACCACGGATGGAGCCGGGCGCGGCGGCGATCGGGTCGGTGGGGCCGGCCAGCGTACGGATGCCCTCGATGACCCGCTCGCCCTCGGCGACCAGCGCCACGATCGGGCCGGACTGCATGAACTCGACGAGCGGCTCGTAGAAGGGGCGGCCGACGTGCTCGGCGTAGTGCTGCTCCAGCGTGGCGCGGTCGAGGGTGCGCAGCTCCAGCGCGGTGATCCGCCAGCCGGCCTTGCGCTCGATCCGCCCGACGATCTCGCCGACGAGTCCGCGCCGGACGGCGTCGGGCTTGAGGAGAACGAGGGTGCGCTGGGTCATGGTGTGCGGCTCCTTGCAGGCATGCGGGTGCGGTGAAGCGAGGCTACAGGGGTACGGGGACGGCCCTGCGGCCGGGTTTGGCCACGGGGTGCCGGATCAGCCACCGGCCGGGGCCTCGGCCGCCTCCTGCGCGGCCGCCCAACGGGCCTTCACCTCGTCGATCTTGCGGCCGTAGTACACCGAGGCCCACCACAGGCCGCCGAAGACCAGGCCGAGGATGAACATCATCGGGACGACGAAACCGCTCAGCACCAGGGCGATCTGCAGCGCCCAGCCGAGCTGTATCCCGCCGGGGCGGGTGATCATCCCGCAGAGCAGCACGGACAGCAGCATGCCGATGCCGCAGACCGTCCAGACCGTGGTGTTCGTCAGATCGTCGGACTTCATCGCGACGAGTCCGGCGAAGCCGATCACGAAGAACTCACCGATCAGCGTCGATGCACAGAGCGTACGCACGGGTCAGTGCCTTCCCAGGAGCAGTCGGGCCTCGCCGACCGTGATCACGGAACCGGTCACCAGGACGCCGGCGCCCGCATACTCGTCCTCCTCCTCGGCGAGAGTGATCGCCGCCTCCAGCGCGTCGTCCAGACGCGGTTCGACCTGGACGCGGTCGTTGCCGAAGACCTCGACCGCGACGGCGGCCAGTTCGTCGGCGTCCATCGCGCGGCCGCTGGAGTTCTGGGTGATGACGACCTCGGCGAAGATCGGCTCGAAGGCTTCGAGCAGCCCCTTGACGTCCTTGTCGCCGCTGGCGCCGACCACACCGATCAGCCGGGAGAAGCCGAACGCCTCGGAGAGCCCGTCGGCGGTGGCGCGGGCGCCCGCCGGGTTGTGGGCCGCGTCCAGGACGACGGTCGGGCTGCTGCGGACCACTTCGAGGCGGCCCGGCGAGATCACCGAGGCGAAGGCCCGGCGGACCGTGTCGATGTCGAGTGCGCCGGGCTGCTCGGCGCCGATCCCGAAGAAAGCCTCCACTGCGGCGAGCGCCACCGCCGCGTTGTGCGCCTGGTGGGCGCCGTACAGCGGGAGGAAGATCTCCGTGTACTCGCCGCCGAGGCCGCGCAGCGTCAGCAACTGTCCGCCGACGGCGATCTCACGGGAGACGACACCGAACTCCATGCCCTCGCGGGCGACCGTGGCATCGACCTCGACGGCCTTCTTCAGCATGACCTGCGCGGCGTCCACCGGCTGCTGCGCCAGGATGACCGTGGCGCCCTGCTTGATGATCCCGGCCTTCTCACCGGCGATCTCGGCGTGCGTGGCGCCGAGCCGGTCGGTGTGGTCGAGCGAAATGGGGGTGACGACGGCGACCGAGGCGTCGATGACGTTGGTCGCGTCCCAGCTGCCGCCCATGCCGACCTCCACGACGGCGACATCGACCGGCGTGTCGGCGAAGGCCGCGTAGGCCATGCCCGTCAGCACCTCGAAGAAGGAGAGCCGGTACGGCTGCTGGGCGTCGACCATCTCCACGTACGGCTTGATGTCCTGGTACGCCTCGATGAACCGCTCGGGGTCCATCGGGGCACCGTCCAGGCTGATCCGCTCGGTGATCGACTGGACGTGCGGCGATGTGTAGCGGCCGGTGCGCAGGTCGAAGGCGCCGAGCAGCGCCTCGATCATGCGGGCCGTGCTGGTCTTGCCATTGGTCCCGGTGATGTGGATCGAGGGGTACGCGCGCTGCGGCTCGCCGAGCACATCCATCAGCGCGGCGATACGCGCGACGGAAGGCTCCAGCTTGGTCTCGCCCCAGCGTCCGGCGAGCTCCTGCTCCACCGCGCGAAGCGCCTTGTCCACCTCGGGGTCGGCGGGGCGGACGGGGACGTCCTGGCCCTGCGGCGGTCCCGAGCGGGTGCGCAGGGTACGGCTCCCGGCCTCGATCACCGCCAGGTCGGGGTCGCGCTGGGTCGCTTCGTCGACGATCTCCGCGAAGGTCTCGTCGGGATCGGAGGCGTCGTGCCGGTCGGAAGGGCGGGGCTCACTCACGGGGCCAGTCTACGGATGGACACGGACATCGCGCGCAGCGCCCGGTCGCCGGAGCCCGGACCGTGCGCGGGGACGGTCGAAGCCCCCGTACTCCCGGCAGCGGGAATGCGGGGGCTTCGCCCTCAGCGGGTGATCAGCCCTGCGGCAGGTTCGCCAGTTGGTTGGTGATCCGCTCGATGTCCGCCTCGGCCTTGGCGAGCCGGCCACGGATCTTGTCGACCACGTTGTCCGGGGCCTTGCCGAGGAACGCCTCGTTGGAGAGCTTGCCGTTGGCCTGGGCCTTCTCCTTCTCGGCAGCGCCCAGGTCCTTCGTCAGGCGCTTGCGCTCGGCCTCGACGTCGATCGTGCCGGACAGGTCGAGGGCGACCGTGGCCCCCGCGACCGGCAGCGACGCGGTGGCGTGGAAGCCGTCCCCGGCGGGCTGCAGGCGCAGCAGCTGGCGGATGGCCGCCTCGTGCGGGGCGAGCGCCGTGCCGGTCAGGGTGAGCTCGGCCGGGACCTTCTGGCCGGGCTGCAGGCCCTGGTCGGAGCGGAACCGGCGGACCTCGGTGACGACCTGCTGGACGAGCTCGATCTCCTTCTCGGCCGCGTCGTCGCGGAAGCCGGAGTCGGTCGGCCAGTCGGCGATGACGACGGACTCCCGGCCGGTGAGCGCGGTCCAGAGCGTCTCCGTGACGAACGGGACGACCGGGTGCAGCAGCCGCAGCATCACGTCGAGGACCTCACCGAGGACCCGGCCCGAGACCTCGGCCGGCTTGCCGCCCGCGAAGAACGTGGTCTTGGACAGCTCGACGTACCAGTCGAAGACCTCGTCCCAGGCGAAGTGCCTCAGTGTCTCGCTGAGCTTGGAGAACTGGAAGTCGTCGTAGTACGCGTCGACTTCGGCGACGGTCTTGTTCAGCCGGGACAGGATCCATCGCTCGGTCACCGACATCTCGTCGGCGGACGGCAGTTCGCCCTCGATCGTGGCGCCGTTCATCAGGGCGAAGCGGGTCGCGTTCCAGATCTTGTTGGCGAACTTGGCGGAACCCTGGACCCACTCCTCACCGATCGGGACGTCGGTGCCCGGGTTGGCACCGCGCGCCAGGGTGAAGCGCAGCGCGTCGGAGCCGTACTTGTCCATCCAGTCCAGCGGGTTGACGACATTGCCGAACGACTTCGACATCTTCTTGCCGAACTCGTCACGGACCATGCCGTGCAGGACGATGGTCTTGAAGGGCGGGACACCGTCGTTGACGTACAGGCCGAACATCATCATCCGGGCGACCCAGAAGAAGAGGATGTCGTAGCCGGTGACCAGGACGGAGTTCGGATAGAACTTCGCGAGGCTGTCGGTCTGCTGCGGCCAGCCGAGCGTGGAGAACGGCCACAGGCCGGAGGAGAACCAGGTGTCCAGGACATCGCTGTCCTGCGTCCAGCCCTCGCCCGTGGGGACCTCGTCGTCCGGTCCGACGCAGACGACCTCGCCGTTCGGGCCGTACCAGACGGGGATGCGGTGGCCCCACCAGAGCTGGCGCGAGATCGTCCAGTCGTGGAGGTTGTCGACCCAGTCGAAGTACCGCTTCTCCATCTCCTGCGGGTGGATCTTGACGCTGCCGTCGCGGACGGCGTCACCGGCCGCCTTGGCGAGCGGGGCGACCTTGACCCACCACTGGAGGGACAGGCGCGGCTCGATGGTGGTCTTGCAGCGCGAGCAGTGGCCGACGGAGTGGAGGTACGGACGCTTCTCTGCGACGATCCGGCCCTCGGCGCGCAGCGCGCCGACGATGGCGGACCGGGCCTCCAGGCGGTCGAGTCCCTCGAACGGGCCGGGGACGGTGATGACCGCGCGCTCGTCCATGACCGTGAGGAACGGCAGGTCGTGGCGCTTGCCGATCTCGAAGTCGTTCGGGTCGTGGGCGGGCGTGACCTTCACGGCGCCGGTGCCGAACTCCGGGTCGACGTGGTGGTCGGCGACGACGGGGATCGTGCGGTCGGTCAGCGGCAGCTTGATCTGCCTGCCGATCAGGTGCTTGTAGCGCTCGTCGTCGGGGTGGACGGCGACCGCGGTGTCACCGAGCATCGTCTCGGCGCGGGTCGTGGCGACGACGATGGTGTCATCGCCCTCCCCGTACGTCATGGAGACGAGCTCGCCGTCGTCGTCCTGGTACTCGACCTCGATGTCCGAGATCGCGGTCAGACAGCGCGGGCACCAGTTGATGATGCGCTCGGCGCGGTAGATCAGCCCGTCGTCGTACATCTTCTTGAAGACGGTCTGGACGGCGGTGGACAGGCCTTCGTCCATGGTGAAGCGCTCACGGGACCAGGCGACGCCCTCGCCGAGCCGGCGCATCTGGCCGGAGATCTGGCCGCCGGACTCGTTCTTCCACTTCCAGACGCGCTCGACGAACGCCTCGCGGCCCAGGTCGTGGCGGGACTTGCCCTCCTTGCCGAGCTCACGCTCGACGACGTTCTGGGTGGCGATGCCGGCGTGGTCCATTCCGGGCTGGTACAGCGCCTCGAAGCCCTGCATGCGCTTGCGGCGGACGAGGGCGTCGATCAGCGTGTGCTCGAAGGCGTGCCCCAGGTGCAGGCTGCCCGTGACGTTCGGCGGCGGGATGACGATGGAGTACGGCGGCTTCTCGCTGTGCTCGTCGGCTTCGAAGTAACCACGTTCTACCCAGCGCTCATACAGCTTCCCCTCTACCTCGGCCGGTGCGTACTGGGTCGGCAGTTCGGGGTTGCTGGCTGGCGTCTGCTGAGTGTTCTCGGTCACGGGGGACAGTTTAGGGCCGTCACAGTCGTGCGCTGAAACCGGTTTGTTCAGTAACGGTGTGACTCCCGGTGGTCCATACGGGCGACCCTTCCGCCAGGATGTTCGGAACGCATAAGCATTCCGAACAGGGGACACCGCAGATGAGCTACAACCAGCCGGGCCCGTACGGCGGCCAGCCTCCACAGGGCCAGCCCGGACCGTACGGTGGCCAGCCGCCCCAGGGCCAGCCCGGCCCGTACGGCCAGCAGCCGGGCCCGTACGGTGGCCAGCCGCCCCAGGGTCCGCCGCAGGGCCAGCCCGGTTACGGGTACCCCCAGCAGGCCCCCCAGGGTGTCCCGCCGCAGCAGCAGCCCCAGCCGGGCTACGGCTACCCGCAGGCCCAGCAGCCGGGCCCGTACGGCCAGCAGCCGCCCACGCCGCCGTACGGCGGCCAGCAGGCCTACGGCACGATGCCGATGCCCCCGGCCCAGCCGAAGAAGAAGACCGGCCTGATCATCGGCGGCGCGGTCGTGGCACTGGCGGTCATCGCGGGCGGGGTGTACTTCCTGACGTCGGGCGGGGGCAGTTCGGTTGCCGACGACGGCAAGACGTACAAGCTGACGACGCCGGAGACGGTGATCGACGGGACGTACAAGAAGAGCCCGAGCGCGAGCGGCGACACCAAGACGGCGTCGGACGACGTCAAGGAGTTCGAGAAGTGGGGGGTGGCAAACGCCAAGCAGGTCGCGGCCAGCTACACCTCCGGTGAGGCAGCCTCCCAGAAGATTCTGTCGTTCGGCGGGGTCTACGGCACGATCGACGATCCTGAGGCCGTCGTCGACGCCATGTTCGGCAAGATGAAGGAAGAGCCCGCAAAGGGCGACAAGAAGGACGGACAACTGGTCGGCAACCCGAAATCCTTCAGCCCGGTTGGATTCGAGAACGGCATCCTCAAATGCCAGGAATCCAAATCCCCAGCCGATGCCACCACCGGCAAGGCCACCAGCGTGCCGTTCTGCATCTGGGGCGACCACAGCACCGTTGCCGTGGTCATCGACATGGATATGGCCGCGCTCATGACCGGTAAGAGTGTGTCCATGGACGACGCAGCCAACACCGCGGCCAAGCTCCGCAACGACATCCGCGTCGAGGTCAAGTAACGCACCGGGAACGGCAGAAGGGGCGCCCGGCCGGTTCAACCGGCCGGGCGCCCCTTGCGTTCACGAACCGCTACGCGGACTTCTCGTGCCGTCCGTCATCGCCCTTGCCGATCGTCCGCGGCTCGCGCGGGACCAGGGTCGGGTTCACGTTGTTGCGCACGACGTCCGCCGTGATGACGACGCGGGCGACGTCCTTGCGGGACGGCACCTCGTACATCACGGACTGCAGGACCTCTTCCATGATGGCCCGCAGGCCACGCGCGCCGGTGCCGCGGAGGATCGCCTGGTCGGCGATGGCCTCCAGGGCCGGGCGGTCGAAGTCCAGCTCGACGCCGTCGAGTTCGAACAGTCGTTGATACTGCTTCACCAGCGCGTTGCGCGGCTCGACGAGGATCTGCAGCAGCGCCTCACGGTCGAGGTTGTGGACCGAGGTGAGGACGGGCAGCCGGCCGATAAACTCCGGGATCATCCCGAACTTCACCAGGTCCTCCGGCATGACCTCCTGGAACTGGTCGCTCGCCTCGATCTCCCGCTTGGAGCGGATCGTCGCGCCGAAGCCGATGCCCTTGGCACCCGCCCGCGACTCGATGATCCTCTCCAGACCGGAGAAGGCTCCGCCCACGATGAACAGCACGTTCGTCGTGTCGATCTGGATGAACTCCTGGTGCGGGTGCTTCCGGCCGCCCTGCGGCGGTACGGAGGCGGTGGTGCCCTCCAGGATCTTCAACAGGGCCTGCTGGACGCCCTCTCCGGAGACATCGCGGGTGATCGACGGGTTCTCGCTCTTGCGGGCGACCTTGTCGATCTCGTCGATGTAGATGATCCCGGTCTCGGCCTTCTTGACGTCGTAGTCCGCGGCCTGGATCAGCTTCAGCAGGATGTTCTCGACGTCCTCGCCGACATAGCCGGCCTCCGTCAGCGCCGTCGCGTCGGCGATGGCGAACGGGACGTTGAGCATGCGGGCCAGGGTCTGCGCGAGAAGCGTCTTGCCGGAGCCCGTGGGGCCCAGCAGCAGGATGTTGGACTTGGCCAGCTCGATGGCGTCGTCCCGGCCCTGCGCGCCGCCGTTCTCGCCCGCCTGGACCCGCTTGTAGTGGTTGTACACAGCGACCGAGAGGGCCTTCTTCGCGGGCTCCTGCCCGACGACGTACCCCTCGAGGAACTCGTAGATCTCGCGCGGCTTGGGGAGTTCCTCCCACCGCACCTCGGAGGTCTCCGCGAGTTCCTCCTCGATGATCTCGTTACAGAGATCGATGCACTCATCGCAGATGTACACACCGGGTCCCGCGATGAGCTTCTTCACCTGCTTCTGGCTCTTTCCGCAGAACGAGCACTTGAGCAGGTCGCCGCCATCACCGATGCGTGCCACGAGGTGCTTCCCCTTCGCCTGGGAGCAGCTTGGTTCAGCGGCTCCTGGTGCCTCTATCCGACGGTACCTTGCCTTGCCCCCCGTTCGGGCCCCCCTTGGCACGGTTCACATGGCCGATGCGGTGTGAACTCGCCGTGCCAAGGGGCGAAGGCCGACGTCAGACGGCCGTGGCCGCCTGCTTGCGGGTCGACACGATCTGGTCGACGAGACCGTAGGCGAGGGCATCCTCGGCGGTCAGGATCTTGTCGCGCTCGATGTCGTCGCGGATCTTGTCGATCGGCGTGGTGGAGTGCTTGGCCAGCATCTCCTCCAGCTGGGTGCGCATCCGAAGGATCTCGTTGGCCGCGATCTCCAGGTCGGAGAGCTGCTCACGGCCGGTCTGCGAGGACGGCTGGTGGATCAGTACACGGGCGTTGGGCAGCGCCATCCGCTTGCCGGGCGTACCCGCGGCAAGCAGCACGGCCGCGGCGGAGGCCGCCTGGCCCATGCAAACCGTCTGGATGTCCGGCTTCACGAACTGCATCGTGTCGTAGATCGCGGTGAGCGCGGTGAACGAGCCGCCGGGGCTGTTGATGTAGATCGAGATGTCCCGGTCCGGGTCCATCGACTCCAGGCACAGCAGCTGCGCCATGACGTCGTTGGCGGAGGCGTCGTCGATCTGCACGCCGAGGAAGATCACGCGCTCCTCGAAGAGCTTCGCGTACGGGTCGTACTCACGCACGCCCTGCGAGGTGCGCTCCACGAAGCGCGGCACGATGTAGCGGTTGTCCACCTGCGGGCCGGTGTAGAGGCCGCTCGCGGAGGCGCCGGGGAAGTTGTTCATGTGGGTGTTCACCATCCTGGTGGCGTTCTGTGGCTGGGTGTCTCGGCGTACGAGAGGTGCGCGGGGGCGGTGGAACCGGATCCGGTGGGTACCGGATCAGGCGCCGGTGCCGCCGCCGCCCGGAACGCCCGATGCGATCGTGATGATCTCGTCGATGAGGCCGTACTCCTTGGCCTCCTCCGCGGTGTACCAGCGGTCGCGGTCGCCGTCACGGATGATCGTCTCGACCGTCTGGCCGGAGTGGCGGGCGGTGATCTCCGCCATCCGCTGCTTGGTGCGCAGCAGGTACTGGGCCTGGATCTTGATGTCCGAGGCGGTACCGCCGATGCCGGCCGAACCCTGGTGCATGAGGATGTCGGTGTTCGGGAGCGCGAAGCGCTTGCCCGCGGTGCCGCCGGTGAGCAGGAACTGGCCCATCGAGGCCGCCATGCCCATACCGATGGTGACCACGTCGTTCGGGATGTACTGCATGGTGTCGTAGACCGCCATGCCCGCCGTCACCGAACCGCCGGGGCTGTTGATGTAGAGGTAGATGTCCTTGTCCGGCTCGGCGGCAAGGAGAAGCAGCTGCGCCGTGATCTTGTTGGCGATCTCATCGTCGACCTGCTGACCGAGGAAGATGATGCGCTCGCCGAGCAGTCGGCTGTAGACCTGGTCACCGAGGCCTCCACCGAGGGACGGCTCTCCGGCGGCGTAGGGCATCAGATTCGTCACGTATCCACCTGCTCGTCTCTGACGGCTCCGGCCGTCTCAGCGTCTTCGTACCGGGTGGGCGGGGACTCCCCTGCCCTTCCTATTCATGGACCCTAACGCGCAGGTAGGACAACGCCATCCCGCTTCCGCAACTGTTCGCTGGGAGCGCAAGCTCCGCAGTCGGCACAAGGGTTGTGGGGCACCGTACGCCATACGACGACGGGCTCCGAACGCACAAGCGTCCGGAGCCCGTCGTACGGGTTCAGCGCGAGGCTCAGGCCTCGGTCTTCTCCTCGGTGACCTCGGCAACGGCCTCGGCGGCACCATCGGCGGCCTCGACCGTCTCGATGGCCTCCTCCTCGTCGTCCTCCAGCTCGACGACCTCACCGTTGGTGTCGACGACCTTGGCGACCTCGACGACCACGGCCAGCGCCTTGCCGCGGGCGACCTCACCGACGAGCATCGGCACCTGGCCGCCCTCGACGACGGCCTGGGCGAACTGGTCGGGGCTCATGCCGGAGGAAGCAGCGCGCCGCATGAGGTGCTCGGTGAGCTCCTCCTGGTTGACGTTCAGCTTCTCCTTGTTGACGATCTCGTCCAGGATGAACTGGGTCTTGATGCCCTTGATCGCCTGCTCGGAGGTCTCGGCCTCGAACTCCTCGACCGTCTTGCCCTGGATCTCCAGGTACTTGTCGAGGGTCAGACCCATCTGACCGAGCTGGTGGTGCTCCAGGTTGTGCTTGCGGGTCTGGACCTCGTCCGCGAGCAGCTTCTCCGGGATCGGGACCTCGGCCAGCTTCAACAGCTCGTCGAGGACGCGCTCCTGGGCCTGGGTGGCCTGGTCGAACTGCTTGGTGTTCTCGAGGCGCTTGCGGCTGTCCGCCTTCAGCTCGTCGAGGGTGTCGAACTCGCTCGCCATCTGGGCGAACTCGTCGTCCAGCTCGGGGAGCTCACGGGCGGCGACGGCGGTGACCTTGACGGTGACCTCGGCCTCCTTGCCCTCGGCCGAGCCGCCCTTCAGCTCGGAGGTGAAGGTGGCCTCGCCACCCGCCTCCAGGCCGGTGACGG
Organism: Streptomyces atratus; assembly: GCF_014648655.1. Taxonomy (GTDB): domain Bacteria; phylum Actinomycetota; class Actinomycetes; order Streptomycetales; family Streptomycetaceae; genus Streptomyces; species Streptomyces atratus. The sequence goes on along the minus strand of NZ_BMRN01000002.1, from coordinate 356,629 downwards.
CGGCGTCGATGCCGTCGAGGAGCTCGCCGGAACCGATGGTGTACGAGACACCCTCGGCCACGCCGTCCTCCAGGACCTCGCCGTCGACCTTGGCCTGCAGGTCGATCGTCACGACGTCGCCCTCGGCGGCGGCGCGCTCGACCGGGTTGGTCGAGGCGAAGCGCTCGCGGAGCTGCTCCACGGCCTTCTCGACGTCCTCGTCGCTGACCTCGAGGGCGTCGACGGTGACCTCGATGCCGGAGTAGTCCGGAATCTCGATCTCGGGGCGTACGTCAACCTCGGCGGTGAAGGCCAGCAGTTCGCCGTCCTTCAGCTCGGTGATGTCGACCTCGGGCTGACCGAGGACGTTGAGCTCACCCTCGTTGACAGCCTCGGTGTAGAACTTCGGGAGGGCGTCGTTGACGGCCTCCTCCAGCACCGCACCACGGCCGAACCGCTGGTCGATGACCCGGGCGGGGATCTTGCCCTTGCGGAAGCCCTTCACCGTGACCTGCTGGTTGATCTTCTTGTACGCCGCGTCGAGGCTGTCCTTGAGCTCCTCGAAGGGCACCTCGACAGTGAGCCGAACCCGGGTCGGGTTCAGGGTCTCCACGGCGCTCTTCACGGTTCGGTCTCCTTGTGGCTGACTTCTTGGGGTTCTGCTCCGCCGCACGGGAGGCGGCTTCGCGGACCGAGCCCGGTACATCAGACACACGGGCACGCATTTTGCATAGTAACGGCAAGGAGACGGACTCCCACAATGCGATCTTGCCGGTGGTCTGCGATCTTGCCGGTGGTCGGGGTGGCCGGATTCGAACCGACGACCTTCCGCTCCCAAAGCGGACGCGCTACCAAGCTGCGCCACACCCCGTCGGTGCGACACGTAGGGTACATGCAGATGGGCAGTGCATCAGCCGCTTTGCGCGGGCGGCACCGAACGCGACACCGGGTGACCGCAATCGGGTGTGCGAGCAGCGCCCGCGACCCGCTACGATGCTTCTCGTTGCCGCCGGTCCCCGGACCTGCGGTGCGGTGCTTGCGGGCGTAGCTCAATGGTAGAGCCCTAGTCTTCCAAACTAGCTACGCGGGTTCGATTCCCGTCGCCCGCTCCATGCTTGGGCCCGGTCCGACGAATCCCTCGTCGGACCGGGCCCTTTGCGTTCCGGCTGCTTCCCGCCCGCGTCCTGGCCTCTCGCGCCGGAGCGCGGGCGCCGGCCCGGCCGGATCAGAAGGTGATCTGGTTGATGGTCTCCGCTATCGAGTTCATGAACCTGTTTATCGACGGAGCCATGCCGGTCGATGCCAGGAAGAAGCCGAAGAGCACCGCGACGATCGCGGGTCCGGCCTTGATGGCGCCGCCTCGGATCTGGACCACCAGGACGATCGCCAACAGAAGCACCACAGACAGTGAAATGGCCACAACTGATCACACCCTTGGTCGGTCCGCCTTGCCGGCCCGGAGGTGTGCGGCCGAGCACTCCTCCGTTCCGTCCATCGTGCCACCAACTCCCCCGTGGTCGCTGCCAGGTGACGGACCGAACGGACGGGATCGCGCCATCCTTGCGCCCCGCGTGCGCCCGGGGCGCACGGCTGCACAAGGGGTGGCACAGGGCCCCACCGAGGCTCCGCACATCTGTGAGTGAACTGTGAATCAAATAATCAGAACAGCTTGCGACTGTGACGGTTTCCATATCCACACACTTCATTCACATGCAATTTCAAGGCTCCAGTGCGATGAAATTCACCTCCCCAAACCGCCTGGCGGTATGCCCCATTCAAGGTGGATAAAGTCGGGCATAGCGGGCGGTTTTTGGCGGTTTCACTTTTGATTGGACGCGGACATGCAATATCCCCGGGCGGTTTTACGAATTGCAATCGTGGCGTCTAAGGTGCTTTAGATGTTCCACGCTCCGAACGTATTTCAGAGGGCCCCGCTCCCATCGGCGACCCAGGAGTCGGAGCCCAGACGCCGAGGGACGGTGACTGGCACCGCGGCACCCCCCGCACCGGTGGCGAACAAGCCTCCGGCCGCCGCGCCGGCGAAGAAGCGTGACGCCTACTTCGACAACGTCAAATATCTGGCCATCGTGCTCGTCGCGGTGGCGCACTCGTGGGAACCGGTGATGGACGGCAGCCGGACCGCCCGTGCGCTGTACATGGTGGCGTACACCTTTCACATGCCGGCGTTCATCATCGTCTCCGGCTATTTCTCCCGCTCGTTCGACATGTCCGCCGCCAAGGTAAAACGCCTGCTCACCGGCGTCGCCGTGCCCTATGTGGTGTTCGAGACGGCGTATTCGCTGTTCAAGCGGTACGCGGACGACTCGCCCGATCAACCGATCAGCCTGATCGACCCCTGGTATCTCACCTGGTTCCTGATCGCCCTGTTCGTCTGGCGGATCACCACACCGCTGTGGCAGGCGCTGCGCCATCCGCTGCCCGTGGCGCTCCTCATCGCCGTGCTCGCCTCTTTCTCCCCGACGATCGGCGACGATCTCGATCTCCAGCGTGTTCTGCAGTTCCTGCCGTTCTTCGTGCTGGGGCTCCGGCTGAAGCCCGAACATTTCCAACTGGTCCGCCGGCGTGAGGTGCGGATGCTCGCGCTCCCGCTGTTCGCCGGGGCCCTGTTGTTCGCGTACTGGGCGGCGCCGCGGATGCAGCTGGGCTGGTTCTACCGCAGCAACAGCGCGCCCGAGATGGGCGCCCCGTGGTGGTCCGGTGCTGTGATGACACTGGCGATGTTCGGCTGCGCGCTGCTGCTCACCATCGGGTTCCTGTCCTGGGTGCCGCGCCGCCACATGTGGTTCACCGTGCTCGGCTCCGGAACGATCTGCGGCTATCTGCTGCACGGATTCCTGATCAAGGGCGCCGGATATGCCGGGGTGTTCGACACCTACGCATGGCTCTCGACGCCCGGCGGCCTGGTCCTCGTCTCACTGGTCGCGGCCGGCGCGGTGACGCTGATGTGTACGCCGCCGGTACGGCGGGTGCTGCGTCCGGTGACCGAGCCGGACATGAACTGGGCGTTCCGGCGCGCCGCGTCCGGACTCTGATCCGAGTGGATCAGTCCTTCGCCGTGTTGGCTTGAACCGATTGCTCGACGGGCGATTCGCCCGAGGTGAGCCCGAGCAGCCCCCGTACCTGCGCATACTTCTCGGCCAGCCGGGTACGGGTCGCCGGTTCCAGCACGGCGAGGCGGGCCGGGTCGGCGTTGTGTGCCAGGTCGGACTCCTTGATCAGCAGGGCGCCCGGGGTGTCGAGGATGCGCCGGGTGTACGAACCGAGGTCCTCGCCGTCACGTCTGGTGACGGCGAGGACCATGTCCTTGACCTCCTGGGGAAGTGCGGCGTCGGCCAGCCATTCCTCCGACAGCGCGTCGTCCTCGACGGCGTCGTGCAGCCAGGCCGCGGCGATCTGTTCGTCGCTGCCGCCCCTGATCCGTACGCCCTCCGCGACGGCGTGGAGGTGTTCGCCGTACGGGCGTCCCGCCTTGTCCGTCTGTGAACGGTGGGCCGTACGGGCGATTGCCTCGACTTCGGCCAGGTTCAGGTTCCTGCGCGGCGTGGTCATGGTCCGACTCTACGGACGGGCGGCCGTTCCGCGCAGGGCCGCACGGGCCGGGATCATTGCGGCGGCGAGGCCGAGCCCGACGGTCGCGGCGACGAATGATCCGTACAACACCGGCGGGATGTACGGCGATTCACCCGTCATCCCCTTCGTCATCGGGATGAGTGTGGCCAGTGCGATGGCGGTGCCGAGCGCGGCCCCGGCCACCGTGACGAGCAGCGCCTCCCAGCGGATCATGCCCATGACCTGGCGGCGGGTGGAGCCGACGAGGCGGAGCATGGTCAGTTCGCGGCGGCGGTCGAGGACGGTCATCACCAGGGTGTTGACTGCGGCGACGGCTGCGAATCCGCCGAGTACCGCGGCCATGACGGTGTTGGCCCAGGCGCTGAGCTCACGGTCCTTGTCCTGTGCGGCGGCGTAGCCGGAGCGGTCGGTGACGGTGCCGAGCGCGGTGAGTCTCTGTGCGGCGGCGGGGGTGGCCCGTACCAGCACGTCGGAGGCGTACGGGGAGGTGACATGGGTCTTCAGGTCGGTGGCGGGCAGCGTGACGAGGCTGGTGCCCAGGCCTCGGCCGTAGACGGCGACGATCTTCGGTGACGCCTTGGTGCCGTCCGGGAGGCGCAGGGCCAGCCGGTCGCCGGTCCCGACCTTCGTGGAGCCGGCGAGGGTGGTGTCGATGGCGACGGTGCCGGGCCGCAGGCCGGTGAGCGATCCGGTCCGGACGTCGAGGTCCTGGACCTTGGCGAGGTCGCCGCCGGAGCCGGTGATCCCCTGGGCGGAGGTGCTCTGGAGCCTCCGGTCCCCGCCCGATCCGGTGGGCACCAGGACGGAACCGCGGAGCAGCCCGACGGCGGTCGTGACACCGGGTGTGGCGGCGGCCCGTTCGGTCGCGTCGGAGGCGAGTCCGCCCGGGGCGGAGACGATGTGGTCGGCGGTGATGGCGTCGCGCTGCTGGTGAGCGATCACCCGGTCCTGGCTGGTTTGCATGAAGACGAGCGTGGAGGAGAAGGCCATGGCGAGCACGATCGGGGTGATCGCGGAGGCCAGGCGGCGCGAGTTCGTCCGGGAGTTGGCGGCGGCCAGCGAGCCCGACGCGCCTGCCGCGCGCAGCGGGAGGCCGATGACGGCGGCGCAGATCCGGGCTATCAGCGGGCCGAGCAGGCCGACCGCGATCATGAAGAACATGACGACGCCGAGTGCGGCGTTCGCCGCGTCCTCGCCGCTCGTGGACGCGGCGACGCCCGCGAAGATTCCGCCGCCGACGAGGGCGGCGATGCCGAGCGGGGTGCGGATCCAGCCGAACGGGGGGCGTTCCACAGCGGACTGCGCGAGAGCCAGCCCCGGCTTGATCTTCGACGGCCTGCGGGCGGCGAAGTATCCGGCGCTCAGCGCGGTGAGCATCGTGGCGGCCGTGGCGATGGTCAGCGGCAGCCAGGACACGTGCAGATCGACGGGCCCGGGGATGGCTCCCCGGTCCTGGAGCTGCCCGAACCACCAGCGGGCCAGGGCGATTCCGGGCAGGCAGCCGAGCGCTCCGGCGAGCGGGGCGATGAGCAGGGATTCGGTGGCGATGGAGCGGCGCAGCTGGCGCGGGGTGGCGCCGATGGCGCGCAGCAGGGCGAACTCGCGGCTGCGCTGGCCGACCGAGAGGGCGACCGTACCGGCGGCGGTGAAGACGGCGACCATGGTGGCGACGCCGCCGAAGGAGCCGCCGAGGCCGACGAGGAGCTCCGTGGCGCCCGCGAGTTCCGCGTCCTCGACGGCGCCCCGGCCGTCACCGGTGTGGACCTCGGCATGGGCGGTGCGGCCGACGGCCTCGCGCACCTGGTCGGCGAGGGCATCGGTGGTGGTGCCCCGGGCAGCGAGCACGGCGATGGCGTCGACCCGGCCGGGGTGGCCGGAGAGCTGGACGGCCTGCCGGTCGGCGAACCAGACGGTGGCGTCGGTGGCGGTGGTGCCCGCGACACGGAACTCGCGTGCGCCCGCGGGGGTGTCGAGGGTGATCTTCTCGCCGACGTGGGCCTCGGTGCCGGTGGGGACGACGACTTCGCCGGTCCCGGGCGCCTCGCCGGTGACCAGGCGCGTGCCGGTGAGGGCGGTGGAGCCCCAGCCGTGAGCGGTGAGGGGGGTGCCGCCCTGTCGCACGGAGTAACTCACGTCCCCGATCGCAGCCGCCGCGCCGGGGGCCGAGGCGACCTCGCCCACCAGGGATTCGGGGAGCCGCGCGTTGTCCGGTACGGGGTGGGCGGCGTCGTACGCGCCCTCGCCGCTGCCGACCGTCATGTGGACCCGCTGGTCGGCGGCGACGACCACGGGCGCCTTGGCGTAGCGCTCCGCGGGTATGGAAGCGCGCAGGCCGGTCTCCAGCAGGATGCCGCAGGCGGAGACGATCGCCGCGGCCAGCAGGAGCGCGACGAAGGTCCCGGCGAACGACGCGGGTTTGAAGCGGACGGCCGCGCGGGCGAGGCCGTTCGGGACGTGCGGGGTGAACATCAGGCTGCTGCTCCTGCGCGGGCGGGGGTGTGGGCGGAGGCGTGGGCGGTCAGTGCGGTCATCCGGGCCGCGATCTGTGCGGCCCCGGCGCGCGGCAGGCTGTCCGCGATCGCGCCGTCGGCGAGGAAGAGCACCCGGTCGGCGTAGGCGGCGGCAGCCGGGTCGTGGGTGACCATGACGACCGTGGCGCCGAGGCTGTCCACCGCGTGCCGGAGCAGGGCGAGGATCTCGGCGGCGGTGGTGGTGTCGAGGGCGCCGGTCGGTTCGTCGGCGAAGACCACGTCGGGGCGGGTGACCAGGGCGCGGGCGACGGCGACGCGCTGCTGCTGGCCGCCGGAGAGCTGGCCGGGGCGGCGTGCGCCCTTGTCGCCGAGGCCGACCCGGGTGAGCATCTCGGCGGCTGCGTGGCGGCTGCGGGCGGAGCCGGTGCGCTGTCCGGCCAGGCGCATGGGCAGGACGACGTTCTGCTCGACCGTGAGGGACGGGAGCAGGTTGAAGGCCTGGAAGACGAAGCCGAGGCGGGTGCGGCGCAGCTCGGTGAGCCGGTTCTCACTCATTCCGGTGATCTCGGTGCCGCCGAGGCGTACGGAGCCTTCGGTCGGGCGGTCGAGTCCGGCCGCGCACTGCAGGAAGGTCGACTTTCCCGAGCCGGAGGGGCCCATGACGGCCGTGAAACTGGCGCGCGGGAGGGCGAGGTCGATGCCCCTCAGAGCGTGGACGGCGGAGCTGCCGCGGCCGTACTGCCTGCGGACGCCTCGCAGTTCCACGGCAAGGTCCGAGGGGCCGGGCCCCTGGTGGATGTCCGCCGTGTACTGCCTGTCCTGCGCGCCCTGCTTGGTGCGTCGCAGCCCCATGGTGTCCGCCTTCCGTTGTTCGTCGGCCGGTCGTCCGGCCGATACCTCGAACGTACGGATCACGAGCGGGTCCGGACCATGGCGGCTGCTGGCGGATCGAGGGTGGGGCAAACCCCAGGTGTTCCCGGGGGCAGGCAGACCCCGGGGGCCACCGCAGGGGGCACCCCGGTGGATTCCGAGAGGGGGTACAGAGGAGGGACAGTTGCAACGTCAATCGTTCGGTAAACTAATTACTGACGATTTCTTGACGCTCTCTTGACCCATCGAAGGATCAGGCTCATCGGACACGCAGACACGCTCATCGCCATGGGCGGCGCCTTCCTCGCCGCCGCCGTTCTCGCCCGCGTCGGCAGCCGCATCGGACTGCCGACCATCCCGCTGTTCATCCTGGCCGGAATCCTGCTCGGCCCGCACACGCCCGGCATCGTGCTCGTCGCCGACCCGCACGACCTGGAGATGCTCTCGGCACTCGGCCTGGTGCTGCTGCTCTTCTACCTCGGCCTCGAATTCCATCTCGACGACCTCAAGGCCGGCGGCCGCAAGATGGCACTCGCCGGTGGCACCTATCTCGCCCTGAACGTCGGCGCCGGGCTCGGCTTCGGCTTCGCGCTGGGCTGGGGCACGTCCGAAGCGCTGGTCCTCGCCGGTGTGCTCGGCATCTCGTCGTCGGCCATCGTCACCAAGGTCCTGGTCGACCTGGGCCGTATCGGCAATCCGGAGACCAAACCGATCCTCGGCATCATCGTCGTCGAGGACGTGTTCCTCGCCCTCTATCTGGCCGCCCTCCAGCCGATCCTGTCGGGCGCCGACAGCCTCTCCGCCGCGGCGGTCGACGGCGGCAAGGCCTTCGGCTTCCTGCTGCTGCTCGCCCTGGCCGCCCGGTTCGGCACCAAGGTCATCAGCAAGCTGATCAACACCCGTGACGACGAACTCCTCGTCATCTCCTTCCTCGGCGCCGCGGTCTTCGTGGCGGGCGTCTCGGAGTGGTTCGGGGTCGCGGACGCGATCGGCGCCTTCATGGTCGGCCTGATGCTCGGCAGTACGTCCTCCGGCACGCGCATCCTCAAGCTGGTCCACCCGCTGCGTGACGCCTTCGGTGCGATCTTCTTCTTCGCCTTCGGCCTCTCCATCAACCCGGGCGATCTGCCGACCGTCCTGTGGCCGGTGCTGGCCGCCGTCGCGGTGACCCTCGCCATGAACGTCCTCGCCGGACTCGCCGCCGCCAAGGTGTACGCCTTCGGCCCGCAGGCCACGGCGAACATCTCCACCACACTGGTGGCCCGCGGCGAGTTCGCCCTGATCCTCGCCACGATGGCGGCGGCCGCGGGGCTGGACGAACGGCTCTCCCCGTTCATCGCCGGATACGTGCTCGTCCTCGCGGTCCTCGCACCGCTGGCCGCCGGAAGGTCGCACTGGCTGGCCCGCATCCTGCCGGGCGGGCGGGGCCGGGATGAAGGCGGTGACAGCGGCAGCGGCGCCGGGCGGGTCTCGGCCCCGGCCCCGGCCTGAGACGACGGCCGGCGTGTCCGGACCCGTGGGCCCGCCTCGCACCCGGACACGTCGGCGCCCACGTTCCGGTGACGGATCAATTCCCGTTGACGAATGTCCGGTTCATGCCGTTTACGTACGGTTTAGGATGTGCGCGACAACAGCAGCAGCGCCCGGTCGTCGTTGACGTCCTTGGCGCATGCCTCGATCAGATGCCAGGCAGCGCCCTCGAAACCGGTGACGACATAGCGGTCGGCCTCACCGGTCAGCCGGTCGATGCCCTCCGCGATATCACGGTCGGACGCCTCCACCAGGCCGTCCGTGAACAGCATCAGCACGTCGCCGGGGGCCAACGAGCCCTTCACCGCGTCGAACTGCGCCCCGTCGTACACCCCGAGCAGCGGGCCCTCCGCTGCCTTCTCCTCCCACTGGCCACTGCCCGAGTGGAGCTGCAGGGCCGGCGGGTGACCCGCCGAGAGGAGTTCGTAGTCGCCCGAATCGAGGTCCAGGACCAGATGGATCGAGGTGGCGAAACCCTCGTCCCAGTCCTGGCGCAGCAGATAGCCGTTGGCCGCCGGGAGGAAACCGTGCGGGGGCAGCGAACCGAGGAGGCCGCCGAAGGCACCGGACAGCAGCAGGGCGCGGGAGCCCGCGTCCATGCCCTTGCCGGAGACATCGGTGAGTACGGCCTCCAGAGTCCGCCCGCCGTTGGTACGGGCGGCGACGACGAAGTCACCGGAGAAGGACTGACCGCCCGCCGGGCGCAGCGCCATCTCGTGGTGCCAGCCCTGCGGCAGCCGGGGCAGGGCGCTCTGTACCCTGATGCGTTCGCGCAGGTCGAAGAGCATGGTGCCGCCGCGTCGCCACGGCACACCGACCCTGGCCCGGAACTGGGCGAGGATCAGCCCGAAGAAGCCGCAGGCCGCGACCACCAGGACGATGCCGGGTGTCACCCGGGCCGGGCCGTCCTCGTACGGGCCCAGCGCGAGCGACTCCACGATCAGAGCGGTGGCGGCGGTCGCGTACAGACCCAGCAGGCTCGCGGGTCGCAGCAGCAGACCGCCCGCGACGATCGGCAGGACGAGCGCGGCCGGTGAGCACCACACCGGATTCAGCAGGGTGGCGCAGGTAATGGCCGGAATGGTGAGCAGCAGACCGGCCAGCGCGATCCAGTCCGATCCGTCGCCGCGGAAGTAGTCGACACCGGATTTGCGCAGCGCGACGCGTGCCCGGTGCGCCGATTTCCGAAATCGGGCCGGGTACGAGTCTGCTCCTGCGCGACGGGCCATTGCGGGGACCTTATCCACCCGGCCGCCTCCGGTGCAGGGGGACCCCGTGACAATGCGTTCGAAATCGGGTCGACCAGCCGCCATGCCCCTGATAGGCATGGCCCATGACTACAGAGCTTCGCGTGTTGCGACCGTCCGAATGGAACGAATGGTTCGAGTGTCTGGAACTCGCATTCGGCGGTGTCGCAGAGCCCCCCGAGCAGCGCGAGCTGGACGAGCAGCTGACCGAGCACGAGCGGTCGATCGGAATCTGGGACGGCACCGATGTCGTCGCCACGGCCGGGGCGTTCAGCTTCCGGGTCGCCGTGCCGGGCGGGGCGCTGGTGCCCGCCGCCGGGGTCACGATGGTGAGTGTCGCGTCCACCCACCGCAGGCGCGGGCTGCTGACCTCGATGATGCGTCGGCAACTCGACGACGTCCGGGCACTGGGTGAGCCGATCGCCGTCCTGACGGCATCCGAACCGGTGATCTACGGCCGGTTCGGATACGGCGCCGCCTCGCGGCAGATGTCCCTGACGATCGACACGGACCGGGTGCGGCTGACGGTGCCGCAGGGCACGGACGAGGTGCGTCTGCGTCACGCGAAGCCGGACGAGGCGATGGCCGCGTGCGAGGGCGTGTACGAGCAGTTGGTGGCCGGCCGCCCCGGCACGCCGGCCCATGGGCCCGGCTGGGAGCGGAAGCCGATGGTCGACCCGGTGAGTTCCCGGCAGGGCGGTTCGGCGCAGCAGTGCGTGCTGGCGGAGCGGGACGGGGAGATCGTCGGCTGTGTGACATATCACATCAAGCCGGACTGGGAGCCGTCCGGCCCCAAGGGCACGGTCACGGTGAACGATCTTGCCGCGCTGGACCCGGCGGCGTACGCGGCGCTGTGGCGGTTCGTCTTCGAGATCGACCTGACGTCGACGGTCGAAGCGCGGAACCGGCCCGTCGACGATGCGGTGCTGCACCTGGTGTCGGATGTGCGACGGTGCAACATCCGGGTTCGGGATTCGCTCCATGTGCGGCTGGTGGAGCTGGGGGCGGCACTGGAGGCGCGGACATATCGGGCGCCGGTGGATGTGGTGTTCGAGGTCGAGGATGCGTTCTGCCCCTGGAATGCGGGGCGTTGGCGGCTCACGGGTGACGCGAAAGGGGTCGCGTCGTGCCGGCGGACCGATGACGCGGCCGATCTCGCCCTCTCGGTACGGGAGTTGGGCTCGGCGTATCTGGGCGGCGAGTCGCTGAGCGCGTTGGCCCTGGCCGGGCGGGTACGGGAGCTGCGGTCCGGCGCGCTGGCGGAGGCGTCGCTGGCGTTCTCGTCGGACGCGGCGCCCTGGTTGCCCCGGGGGTTCTAGGGGCGCGGTGGTGGTCCGGGGCGCGGAACTCTGCCTCGGGCCCCGCCCGGCCGCTTTTCCCTCGAACGCCGGACGGGCCGGGATGTGCCCCGCTAAGCGCGCTGGCAGCCCGGGCACCAGAAGAGGTTGCGGGCGGCGAGGTCGGCGGTGCGGATCTCGCCGCCACAGATGTGACAGGCCTGCCGGGCCCTGCGGTACACGTACACCTCGCCGCCGTGGTCGTCGACGCGCGGCAGACGCCCCATCGCCTCCGGCATGTGCTCGGGGCGGACCGTGTCGATCCGGTTGTTCCGTACGCCCTCGCGCATGAGCACCACCAGGTCGGCCCAGACCGCGTCCCACTCCGCCCGCGTGAGGTCCCTGCCCAGGCGGTACGGGTCGATCCCGTGCCGGAACAGCACCTCCGCGCGGTAGACGTTGCCGACCCCCGCGATGACCTTCTGGTCCATCAGCAGGGCCGCGACGGTGATACGGCTGCGGGAGATCCGCCGCCAGGCCCGCTCGCCGTCCTCGTCGGTCCGCAGCGGGTCCGGGCCGAGGCGGTCGTGTATCGCGCGCTTCTCGGGGTCGGTGATCAGCGCGCACGTGGTGGGGCCGCGCAGATCCGCGTGGTGGCCGTCGGTCACCAGGCGCAGCCGGACGGTGTCGGTGGGCGGCGGGGCCGGGGTCGTACCGAAGCCGAGCTTGCCGAAGAGGCCCAGGTGGATGTGGACCCAGCCGGCGTCCTCGAAGCCGAGGAAGAGGTGCTTGCCGTGGGCATCGACGCCGGTGAACGTGCGGCCGTCCAGCAGCGCGGCGCTGTCGGAGAACTTGCCCTGCGGGCTGCTCACCCGCACCGGCCGCCCGGCGAACCTGTCCCGGTGGTCCGCCGCGAGGCGGTGGATCGTGTGTCCCTCGGGCACGGCGGCGACTCTCCTCGGTGACGTAGGGACGCGGCGACGGGGTGACGCGGGGAAACGACTGTGCCGCCGGGAACACCGGCGGCACAGGGGTGGAGGCCGGTCAGCCCTGCTGCGGGTGGTGGGCCGGGATCGGGGGGAGCTCGCCGGTCGTCTCGTACGCCGTCAGCATCTCGATGCGGCGGGTGTGACGCTCCTCACCCGAGTACGGAGTGGCGAGGAAGATCTCGACGAACTTGGTGGACTCCTCCACCGAGTGCATCCGGCCACCGATGGCGACCACATTGGCGTTGTTGTGCTCTCGGCCGAGCGCGGCGGTCTGCTCGCTCCAGGCGAGTGCGGCGCGCACGCCCTTGACCTTGTTGGCGGCGATCTGCTCGCCGTTGCCGGAACCGCCGATCACGATGCCGAGGCTGTCCGGGTCCGCGGCCGTCTTCTCGGCGGCACGCAGGCAGAACGGCGGGTAGTCGTCCTGGGCGTCGTAGATGTGGGGGCCACAGTCGACGGCCTCGTGGCCCTGGGCCGTGAGCCACTCGACGAGGTGGTTCTTGAGTTCATAGCCGGCATGGTCCGAGCCGAGGTACACGCGCATGTTCCGAGTGTGGCACGAGCATCGCCGGGTAAGCGCCATCGGGGCCGGACCGGCGGTGGAACCTGCGGCTGGACTCCATGTGCGGGCCCTGTGTGTGCAACGCCACTCAGGCAATTCGGAAGGAAGGGTTCCGCTTCCACGGTTCCGCGGGCTTCAATGCATCACTCGCTGCCGCACCCCACTTCGGCAGCTGGGCACGCATCGCGTGATCCGGAAACGTAAGGATTCGATCCATGACGTCGCAGAAGACTCTGGCCGGGCCGGGCCACCAGCCCGCCAAGCCGGACCGGTCGAACGGACCGGACACACCGGGCTCCTCCGACGGTCTCCAGGCAGGCCTCAAGAACCGCCATCTCTCGATGATCGCCATCGGCGGTGTCATCGGCGCGGGCCTCTTCGTGGGCTCCGGCGCAGGCATAGCCGCCGCGGGACCGGCCATCCTCCTGTCGTACGCGCTGGTCGGCCTGATGGTCGTCTTCGTGATGCGGATGCTCGGCGAGATGGCCGCGGCCCGTCCCAGCTCGGGCTCCTTCTCCGCCTACGCCGACCAGGCGCTGGGCCGCTGGGCCGGCTTCTCGATCGGCTGGCTGTACTGGTTCTTCTGGGTCGTGGTGCTCGCCGTCGAAGCCACGGCGGGTGCCAAGATCCTGGAGGGCTGGGTGCCGGGCGTCCCGCAGTGGGCGTGGGCTCTGATCGTGATGGTCGTACTGACCGCGACGAACCTGGTCTCGGTCGGGTCGTACGGCGAGTTCGAGTTCTGGTTCGCCGGGATCAAGGTCGTGGCGATCGGCGCGTTCGTGGTCGTCGGAATGCTCGCCGTCTTCGGGCTGCTGCCCGGCTCGGACAACCCCGGCTCGGGGCTCGCGCATCTCACCGACACCGGCGGGTTCTTCCCCAATGGACCCGGCGCCATCCTCACCGGTGTGCTGATGGTCGTCTTCTCCTTCATGGGCAGCGAGATCGTCACCCTCGCCGCCGGCGAGTCCGAGAACCCGCAGCGCGCCGTCCAGAAGGCCACCAACAGCGTGATCTGGCGGATCGCCGTCTTCTACCTGGGCTCGATCTTCGTCGTGCTCACCCTGCTGCCGTGGAACGACCCCTCGATCCTGAAGGAGGGCAGCTATGTGGCCGCCCTCAACTCCATCGGCATCCCGCACGCCGGTCAGGTGATGGACGTCATCGTGCTGACGGCCGTGCTGTCCTGCCTCAACTCCGGCCTCTACACCGCCTCGCGCATGGCCTTCTCGCTCGGCGGCCGCGGGGACGCGCCGAAGGCATTCGCCCGGACGAACAAGCGCGGCGTGCCGCAGGCGGCCATCCTGTCCTCCGTCGTCTTCGGCTTCGTCGCCGTGTTCTTCAACTACCAGTGGCCCGACACCGTCTTCCAGTTCCTGCTGAACTCCTCCGGTGCGGTCGCCCTCTTCGTCTGGCTGGTCATCTGCTTCACCCAGCTGCGGATGCGGGGCATCATCCTGCGCGAGCAGCCGGAGAAGCTGGTCGTGCGGATGTGGCTCTTCCCGTACCTCACCTGGGCGACCATCGCGATGATCTCGTTCGTCCTCGTCTACATGCTGACCGACGACAGCGGACGCGAGCAGGTGCTGCTCTCACTGCTCGTAGCGGCCGTTGTGGTGGCGATCTCGCTGATCCGTGAGGTCCGGAACCGCAAGAAGCGCACCGCTGTGGAAACCCCCAGCAATACCTGACGGCAGATGTCAGGTTTACCGGGAAGGCTCTCCGTCGCAACGCCACCGAGCGAGCGAACGGAGAGCCTTCTCATGTCTTGTGCCCCTGCCGATGTCCCGGCCGATGTCCCGGCCGATTTCGAGACCGGCTTTCAGACCGGTTTCGCCATCCGTCCCGACCTCGTCGTCGAGGCCGCCCACGCCGATGACGTACGGACCGCCGTGGCCGACGCCGCCGGGCGCGGCCTCCCGGTCCACGTCCACGCCACCGGCCACGGGCTGCCCGGGGCCGTCGAGGGCGGGGTACTGATCAGCACCCGCCGGATGGACTCCGTCGAGGTCGACCCGGTGCACCGCACGGCCCGGATCGGCGCGGGCGTCACCTGGGGCCGGGTCATCGAGGCCGCCGCACCGCACGGACTCGCCCCGCTGAACGGCTCCTCCCCGGGTGTCGGCGCCGTCTCCTACACCCTCGGCGGCGGTCTGGGCGTACTGGCCAGGGAGTTCGGGTACGCCGCCGACCATGTGCGCGCACTCGACGTGGTGACCGCCGACGGCGTACTGCGCCATGTCTCCCCGGACAGCGAGCCCGATCTCTTCTGGGCGCTGCGCGGCGGCGGGCACCGGCTCGGTGTCGTGACCGGAATGGAGATCGGGCTGGTCGAGGCCGGGCGGCTGTACGGCGGCTCCATCGCCTTCGACGGAGGCGGAGGCGGAGGCCGCGACGGAGATGGGGACCGGGACGGCGTGACGGCCGCCGAGGTGATCCACCGCTATCTGGAGTGGACCCGGACCGTCCCCGACGCACTGACGTCATCGCTGTCCGCCCTGCGGTTCCCCGACGTCCCGCAGATGCCGGAGCCGATGCGCGGCCGGTATGTGGTCTCGGTGCGGGTCGCGTACACGGGCAGCCCGGCGGAGGGCGAGCGCCTGGTCGCGCCGCTTCGGGAGGTCGGGCCCGCACTCGCGGACTCGCTGCGGGAGATGCCGTACACCGACAGCCACACCATTCACAGCGACCCGCCGTTCCCGCACGCCTACTACGGCGACAGCGTGGTGCTCGGAGATCTGGACGCGGAGCGTGCCGTGCGCACGCTGGAGCTGACCGGGCCGAAGGCGCCGATGATGACTGTGGTCCAGCTCAACCACCTGGGCGGCGCGCTGGCCGTACGGCCCGCCGTCGACAACGCGGTGCCCTACCGCGAGGCCGGATTCCTGCTGCGGCTGCTGTCGCCGCTCGACGGCACGGATGTGGCGTCGGTACGGGCCCTGTACGCGGAGGTGGCCGCTGTGCTCGCCCCGCTCGCCCTGGGCCGTTCACTGAACTTCTCCTTCGGCGGCGGGGACCGCACCGACGGCTTCCACGAGGCGCGGACACGGAAGAGGCTCGCCGGTCTGGTGTCGCGTCACGACCCGGCGAGCCTCTTCGGAGGGAGCTACGGCATCAGCCGCGACGGCCGATGAGCTTCCAGGAAGCGGGCAGCGCGCCCATCGCCAGTGCCGCCTTCAGCGCGTCGCCGAGCAGGAACGGCACCAGGCCGGCCGCGATCGCGGCGCTCGCCGACATGCCGGTGGACAGCGCCAGGTACGGGACGCCGACCGCGTAGATGATCGCGGAGCCGAGCACCATCGTGCCCGCGGTGCGCAGCACGGAGCGGTCGCCGCCGCGGCGGGCGAGGCCGCCGACCACGGTAGCGGCCAGCAGCATGCCCAGGACGTAGCCGAACGAGGGGAAGCCCATGCCGGAGGTGCCCTCGGAGAACCAGGGCATGCCCGCCATGCCGACGAGCGCGTACACGGCGAGGGAGAGGAAGCCGCGGCGGGCGCCCAGCGCGGTGCCGACGAGGAGCGCGGCGAACGTCTGGCCGGTGACCGGGACCGGGGAGCCGGGGACCGGGACGGCGATCTGGGCGGCGATACCGGTGAGCGCGGCGCCACCGAGGACCAGCGCCGTGTCGACGGCGTAACGGTGCCTGGCGGCGGGCAGCAGGTCGGCGAGGACCGCTCCGGTACGGGCAGGGGCGGCGGCAGCAGTACTCATCGGGACTCCGCGGGGTGAGGGCAGGTGGGGACAGACTGAGGCTGACGTTAGCCCAAGGGTTAACGCTCGATCACCATCAGTGGCCCACAAAGCGGTGGTTGAGGCATTGGTGGGGTTCACACAAAGGGGCTTGCACAATCACGTGATGGCGTGATGCTCGTCACTGAGGTG
Source organism: Streptomyces atratus (assembly GCF_014648655.1). GTDB lineage: Bacteria > Actinomycetota > Actinomycetes > Streptomycetales > Streptomycetaceae > Streptomyces > Streptomyces atratus. The sequence continues at coordinate 340,234 of NZ_BMRN01000002.1, read as the reverse complement.
GGTGCGGAACTGCTCATATTTTTGCCGGGAGAGACTGTCGGGAGAGACTGTAGGTTCCTGCCAAAAACCGTCCAGCACCCTCCTGGGGTCAGGCCGGCGACCGCACCGGCCGTCGCCCCGTGCCCGGGTGTGCACCTTGTGTGAGCATCGTGCCCGTATAGCGGACAGCGGTTCCCTGTGAACGGGGTGCGCGCTCAGACTGTGCGCGCACGTCCCCCCACGTCTCACCTACCGAACAGAGCTTGTCCATGTCCCGGAATTCCGCGTCTCCCCCCACCGACGGCTCCCCGGTCGCCGTCTCCGACGCCAAGACCGATTCGGCGCTCACCCACGGGCTCAAGCAGCGCCATCTTTCGATGATCGCCCTCGGCGGTGTCATCGGCGCCGGACTCTTCGTCGGCTCGGGCGCGGGTATCGCCGCCGCGGGCCCGTCGATCGTCATCGCGTACGCCGTCTCCGGGCTGCTGGTCATGCTCGTGATGCGGATGCTCGGCGAGATGTCGGCCGCGAACCCGGCCTCCGGTTCCTTCTCCGTCCATGCGGAGCGGGCGATAGGGCCGTGGGCGGGGTTCACCGTGGGATGGGCGTTCTGGGTGCTGCTCTGTGTTGCCGTCGGCCTGGAAGGCATCGGCGCGGCGAAGATCGTCACCGGCTGGCTGCCCGGTACGCCGGAGTGGGCCTGGGTCGCGCTGTTCATGGTGGTCTTCCTGGGCACGAACCTGGCCTCGGTGAAGAAGTTCGGCGAGTTCGAGTTCTGGTTCGCCGCCCTCAAGGTCGTGGCGATCACGCTCTTCCTGGTCCTGGGTGTGCTGGCGATCCTCGGTGTACTGCCGGGCACGGACGCCCCCGGCACCACCAACCTCAAGGGCGAGGGCGGCTTCATGCCGAACGGCGCCGAGGGCCTGGTGATCGGACTGCTCGCCTCCGTCTTCGCGTACGGCGGTCTGGAGACCGTCACCATCGCAGCGGCCGAGTCCGAGAACCCGGTGCAGGGTGTCGCCAAGGCCGTGCGCACGGCGATGTGGCGGATCGCGCTCTTCTACGTCGGCTCGATGGCGGTCATCGTCACGCTGGTCCCGTGGGACGACCCGAAGGTCGTGGAGGTCGGCCCGTTCTACGCGGCCCTGGACCACCTCGGCATCAGCGGCGCCGCGGAGATCATGAACGTGGTCATCCTGGTCGCCCTGCTCTCCGCGATGAACGCCAACATCTACGGCGCCTCGCGCATGGCCTGTTCGCTGGTCGCCCGTGGCCAGGGCCCGAAGCGGCTCGGCAGGATCTCCTCGGGCGTCCCGCGCACGGCCGTCCTGGTCTCGTCCGTGTTCGGCTTCCTGTGCGTGCTGCTCAGCTACTGGCGCCCCGACGACGTCTTCCCGTGGCTGCTCAACATGATCGGCGCGGTGATCCTCGTCGTCTGGATCTTCATCGCCCTCTCTCAGGTGGTCCTTCGCGACCGGCTGGAGCGCGAGGCCCCGGAGAAGCTCGTCGTACGGATGTGGCTCTTCCCGGTCCTGACGGTGGTGGCGCTCCTGGCCATGCTCGGCATCTTCGTCCTGATGCTGCGCGAGCCGGACACCCGTGACCAGTTGGTGGCGTCCGGCGCCCTGACCGTCGTACTGGCGGCCATCGGTGTCGTACGGCAGCGGCGGTCCGTGGCCGTCAAGGGCTGACGTCCGGTGCGCACGGCACATTGAGCGAGAGCAGCGCACCGCCCTCCTCCCCGATCCGCACCTCGCTCAGGGCCGTGTTCCGCAACCGCGGGAAGACCCGGCGGTAGGCGCCCAGCGGAATCGACAGCAGTTCGCACAGCACGAGCCGCAGCAGTGTGTTGTGCGCAACGACGAGCACCCGCTGCCCCGGGTGCCCGTCCGCGATCCGGCGCAGCGCCATCGCCCCGCGGGCCGCCGCCGACCGGGGGTCCTCAGCACCGGGGAAGGGGTGGGTCACCGGGTCGGCGCGGTACTCCCGGGCCCGCTCCGGGTGCTCGGACGCGAACTGAGCAAGGGTGCGCCCCTCCACCTCACCGAAATCGCATTCGCGCAGGTCGTGTTCGCGCCGGGGGACGAGACCGAGCGCCCAGCACGCGGGCTCTGCCGTCTCGATCGCGCGCGTGAGCGTCGACGTCCAGATCGCGTCGACCGGGTGCCGGACCGCCCACTCACCCAGCTGCCCGGCCTGGCGGCGTCCTTCGTCGGTGAGGGCGATGTCACTGACCCCGGCATAGCGGTTCTCCGCATGCCAGACGGTCTGACCGTGGCGGGCGAGCAGCAGGGTGGCGCTCGGACGGGCTGTCATGGTCTCTCCGTTCGAGTACGGGCGTGTGCGGCGACCGGGCCGGGGAGCCAGCCGCGTCGCTCCAGTTCGTCCACCAGCGTGAGGTACGGCTCGGTGTATCGCGCGGTACGCGCCGGGTCGGGGCGCAGTACGTGCCGCAGTCGTACCATCCGGCTCGCCGCCTCCTGCAGCGTGGTCGTGGCCGGCGCCCCGTACGCGGCGAGGACGGCCATGCCGAGCGCGGGTTCGCTGTACTGGGGGATGTACACGGACCGGCCCAGGATGTCGGCGCGCAGCCGGCTCCAGTAGCCGCTGCGGACCGCGCCACCGGTGAAGGTGAGCCTGCCGTGCAGCGGGGCGCCGAGCAGGTCGAGGTAGTCGAGGCAGAGCCGTTCGGCCAGGCCCACCCCGGTCAGCAGGGCCACCCAGTGCTCGGCGTCGGAGGCGGGCTCGCCGAGCAGGAACCCGGTGGCCTGCGGCGCGACGAAGGGGAAGCGTTCACCCGTGGCCACCAGCGGATACGCCACCACACGGGCCGGCTCGTGCGCGCGGGCCAGCGCGTCCATGCGGGCCGGGTCCGCGTCCGGGAAGGCGGTGGTCAGTGCCCCGCCGCCGACCCCCGAGGCCCCACCCGGCAGCCAGCTCCCGTCCGGAGCACGGTGGCTGTAGACCACCCCGGCCCGGTCCACGACCGGCGACGAGGTGACCCCCTTCAGGACCAGCGTCGTACCGAGCACCGAATTCCAGGAGCCCACGGTGAGCGCACCGGAGGCGATCTGCGCCGCGCACCCGTCCGTCATCCCGGCCACCAGGAGCGTGCCCGCCGGAATCCCGGTCTCCTCGGCCGCCGCCCGGCCCACCTCACCGATCCGTGTTCCCGGCCGCACCACGTCCGGGAACAGACCGTCGGGCAGGCCCAGCTTGCCGAATCTCCGCCGCGGCCAGTCGTCCCGCTCCAGGTCGTAGCCGGTCTTCAGGGCGTGGCTGGAGTCGGTGGGCAGAGGGGTTCCGGCGAGCCGCGCCAGGACCAGATCGGCCTGATGCATGACCCGTACGGCCTCGCCCGCCCCTCCCCCGTACTCCCGCAGCAGCCACATCACCCTGGGCAGCGCCCAGCTGGGCGGGGTCCGGGCCCTGGCCGCCTCGGTCACGGCGCGCCCGTCGTCGTACATCACTCCCGGGGTCAGCGGCCGGCCGGCCCGGTCGCCGAGCAGAACGGTGCCGGAGGTGGCACAGACGGCTAGCGCACGCGGTGCGGGGCAGTCGCGCAGCGCCTGGCGGCTGGCCGCGCACACGGCCGTCCACCAATCGAGGGGCCGCTGCTCATGCCGTACACCGTCGCGTCTGCCCGCGAGCGGGGCGGAGCCGCTGCCGAGTATCTCGCCGCGGTCTCCTGCCACCACCGCACGGACGCTCTGCGTGCCGAGATCGATGCCCATCCACATATCGGCCCTCTCTGTGAACTTCTCACTCTGCACCGAGAATTTCCGTTGCGCGAGGGATTGACGGCCAACTTCCGTTGTTCCAAGCTCTGTTAACCAGTCGACTCAACGTGTGAATGGGCACCGCCCCAACTCATCTCCGGCCGGACCGTGGAGGTCACGGATGGACATGCACGCGCACGACCGGCGACGGTTCCTCGCCATCGGCGCGGCGGCGGCCGCGTCCGCCACCCCGCTGCTCACCGCCTGCGGCGCGGGCTTCGGCAGTGACAACAGCAAGGGCGGCGGCTCCGCGGCCGACGATGTCACCGGCTCCTTCGACTGGAAGCGGGCCAAGGGCAGGACGGTCAAGGCGCTGCTCAACAAGCATCCGTACACCGATGCCCTGATCGCCGATCTGAAGGCGTTCACCGAGAAGACCGGCATCAAGGTCGAGTACGACGTCTTCCCCGAGGACAACTACTTCGACAAGCTCACCGTCGACCTCTCCAGCGGACGCGCCTCCTACGACGTGTTCATGCTCGGCGCATACATGGTGTGGCAGTACGGGCCGCCGGGCTGGCTGGAGGATCTCGGCCCGTGGATGCGCAACTCCTCGGCGACCGGGGCCGAATGGGACCAAGCGGACTTCTTCCCCAATCTCCTCTCTGCGGACCAGTGGTCGCTGAAGGCGGGCGCCCCGCTCGGGCAGGGCGGGCAGTACGCGCTGCCGTGGGGCTGGGAGACCAATGTCGTCGCGTACAACACCGAGGTGTTCAGGAAGCTCGGCCTGAAGCCCGCCGAGACCTTCGACGAGCTGCGCGAGGTCGCCGGGGCGATCACCCGCCGGGCGCCGGGGGCGGGCTTCGACGGGATGTACGGGGTCGCGGTGCGCGGCTCGCGCAGCTGGGCGACGATCCACCCGGGCTTCATGACGATGTACGCCCGCAACGGGCTGAAGGACTTCACCGTCGAGAGCGGGAAGGTGAAGCCCGCGATGAACTCCCCGGAGGCGATCGCGTTCACCCGGGACTGGGCGGAGATGGTCAAGAAGGGCGGGCCGCCGTCCTGGACCTCGTACACCTGGTACCAGTGCTCCAGCGACCTCGGCGCGAAGAAGGCGGGAATGCTCTTCGACGCGGACACCGCCGCCTACTTCCAGGCGGTGAAGGGGGCCTCTCCGGCGTCCGGGAAGATCGCCTTCCACCCCGGCCCCAAGGGCCCCGACGGTTCGCTCGCCACGAACATGTGGATCTGGTCGCTCGGCATGAGCGCCAGGAGCCGCAACAAGTCCGCGGCCTGGCTGTTCCTCCAGTGGGCGACCGGCAAGGAACATCTGCGCAAGGGCGCGATCGAGTACAACCACATCGACCCGGTACGCAAGTCGGTCAGCCAGGACCCCGCGTACAAGGACAGGATGCGGGCCATCCCCGGCTTCATCGAGACGTTCGAGACGGTCGTCGACCGGACGGAGATCCAGTTCACCCCGCAGGAGCAGTTCTTCGACGCGACGACCAGCTGGGCCGCCGCGCTCCAGGAGATCTACGGCGGGAAGAACGCCTCCTCCGTACTGAACTCGCTGGCCGGCGATCTGGCGTCGAAGGTCGGCTGACCGATGTCAGGACGCGCGTCGCCCGTGCCGGAGGCCGGCCACGGGGCGGCCTCCGGCACGGGGGCCGGGAAGCGGGCGGTGCGGGCGGTACCGGCATGGCGCCGCTCGCTGCGGCCGTATCTGCTGATCGTGCCCGCACTGCTGCTGACCGGCGGCATCCTCTATCCGTTCGGGCTCGGCCTCTACTACACGGTGTTCGACTTCGCGGCGAGCAAACCGCAGCCGGACCTGGTGGGCATCGAGAACTACCGGCGGATCTTCGCCCAGTCCTCGTTCTGGGACTCGGCGCGGGTGACGGTGGCGTACGCGGTCGGCGCTGCGGCCGTCGAGACGGTGCTCGGGGTGGCCGTGGCCCTGCTGCTGCACCGGGCGAGCTTCGTGGGCCGGGTGCTGGAGAAGATCCTGATCCTGCCGCTGATGATCGCGCCGGTGATCGCCGCGATCATGTGGAAGCTGATGCTCCAGCCGTCCGTCGGCGTCATCAACCATCTCCTGGAACCGTTCGGCCTCGGCGGTGTGCAGTGGACGGACACCCCGACGGGCGCCCTGCTGTCGTCGATCGCCGTGGACGTGTGGGTCTACACACCGTTCGTCGCGATCCTCGCGCTGGCCGGTCTGCGCTCGCTGCCCGTCTCGCCGTTCGAGGCGGCGGCGGTCGACGGGGCGGGCTGGTGGTTCACCTTCCGGCGCCTGACCCTGCCGATGCTCTGGCCGTACGTCCTGGTGGCCGTGATCTTCCGGTTCATGGACTCGCTGAAGGTCTTCGACATCATCTACGCGCTGACCGAGGGCGGCCCCGGCGACTCGACGATGGTGCTCCAGATTCGGGCCTATCTGGAGGCGATCCGCTTCCAGCGCTACTCGTTCGGGATCAGCTACATGATCACGCTCTGGGCCGCGGTCTACCTGGTCACGATGGTGCTGGTGCGCTATCTCGGCCGGATCCAGAACCGGGCGTCGGAGGTGCCGGGATGAAGCGCAGGGTGCTCGCCGTCGCCGCCGACCTGGCGCTGATCCTCTACTTCGTCTTCGCGCTGTTCCCGGTCGCCTGGATGGTGATCCTGTCGCTGAAGCCGACGAACGAGCTGTTCAGTACGTACTTCTCGTTCTCCCCGACCTTCGACTCCTACCGCACGGTCCTCGGCGCCGGTGGCGACCAGGGCGTGCCGTTCGTGCGGTTCTTCGTGAACAGCCTGGTCGTGTCCGTGGGCGCGGTCGCGCTGTCGCTGGCGATCGGGCTGCCCGCCGCGTACGCCGCTGCGCGGTGGCGGTTCCGCGGCTCGGAGAACCTGATGTTCACCCTGCTCTCGTTCCGTTTCGCACCCGAACTCACCGTCGTCATCCCGCTGTTCGTGCTCTACCAGAAGCTCGGACTCTTCGATACGTATGTCGGCATGGTGTGGGTGCTGCAGCTGGTGACCCTCCCGCTGATCGTCTGGATCATGCGGTCGTACTTCTCGGACCTCTCCCCCGAGCTGGAGCAGGCGGCGCTGCTGGACGGCTACACCCGCAAGCAGGCGTTCTTCAAGGTCGCGCTGCCGCTGGTGAAGCCGGGGATCGCGGCCGTCTCGCTGCTGGCGTTCATCTTCGCGTGGAACAACTTCGTCTTCCCGCTGATCCTCACCTCGTCGAACGCGCAGACGGTGACGGTCGGCGCGCTGTCCTTCCTCGGCGGCGACCGGCCCAAGTACAACCTGACGGCCGCGGCGGCCCTGGTCTCGGTGGTCCCGCCGCTGCTGCTGGCGCTCACCATCCAGCGCTACCTGGTGCGCGGCCTGTCGTTCGGGGCGGTGAAGTCGTGACCCGTCCCGCAGCCATCGGCTTGCGTTCCGTGCACAAGAGGTACGGGAAGAGCACCGCGCTCGACGGCCTGGACCTGGAGGTGGCCGAGGGCGAGTTCTTCTGCCTGCTCGGGCCGTCCGGCGCCGGGAAGACGACCACGCTCAAGACGATCGCGGGCCTGGAGGAGCCGGACTCCGGTGCGGTCGAACTGGGCGGGGTGGACATGGCGGGCGTGGAGCCGTACGACCGGGGCGTGGCCATGTGCTTCGAGTCGTACGCCCTGTATCCGCACCGCACCGCGTACGACAATCTCGCGTCCCCGCTCCGCTCACCGCGCCACCGCCTCCCCGCGCACGAGGCGCGCGAGCGGATCGGGGATATTGCCGAACTCCTCGGTATCGGGGCCCTGCTGGACCGTCCGGTGGGCCGGCTCTCCAACGGTCAGCGGCAGCGGGTGGCGCTCGGCCGGGTGCTGGTGCGGCCGGCCCGGGCGTTCCTGCTCGACGAGCCGCTGTCGCATCTCGACGCGAAGCTGCGACAGGCGATGCGCGCGGAACTGAGGGCGATCGGCTCGGTCCGGCGCACGACCACGCTGTACGTCACCCACGACTCGGTGGAGGCGCTGGCGCTCGGGGACCGGATCGGGGTGATCAGGGACGGCCGCATGGTGCAGACCGGCACCCGCGAGGAGCTGTGGCACCGCCCGTACGACACCTTCGTCGCCCGGTCCTTCGGCAGACCCCGGATCAATCTGCTGCCGGGAACGGTGACGGCCGAGGGACACTTCCGGTCGCCGGACGGGGCGTACGAGCTGCCGCTGACGGTGCCCGCGCCGCCGGGCGCCGCGGTCCAACTGGGCGTACGGCCGAGGGACATCGGCCTCCTGGGGCCCGGCAAGGGCTCAGGCGTGGAGCCGGCCGGCACCGACAGGGGCACGGCCCTGGAGCTGACCGGCACCGTTCACGTCAGCGAGCTGCTGGGCCGGGCCACCGAGGTCACGGTCAGGATCGGCGGACAGCAGCTGTCCCTCGTCGTCCCGCGCGCCGACGCGGCGGGCCTGAGACCCGACCGTCCGGTCCGGCTCTCCGTGCCGCCTGAGAGTCTGCTGCTGTTCGAGGCCGACCGGCCGGCACGTCCAGGACGAAGGATCAGCACGTGAGCAACGTTCCGCAGCGGGGTCCCGCCCCGCGCCAGGCATCCATAGCCGAGTACGTCCTCGCGCAGGGCGAGGTGAGCGCCGCCGAACTGGCGGAGCGTTTCGACGTCAGCCTGATGACCATCCACCGCGATCTGGACGAGCTGGAACGACAGGGCATCGTCCGCAAGTTCCGCGGCGGTGTCACCGCCCAGCCCTCCGGCGTCTTCGAGTCGAACGTCTCCTACCGGCTGAAGACGATGCGCGCCGAGAAGGCCGCCGTCGCCGAACGGGCCCTGCAGCTCATCGAGCCGGGCATGGCGGTGATGCTCGACGACTCGACGTCCACGCTGGAGATCGCGCGCAGGCTGCGCTCCATCACTCCGCTGACGGTCGTCACCAACTTCCTCGAAGCGATCAACCTGCTGTCGCGGGAACGCGGCATCCATCTGATGGGCCTCGGCGGTGACTTCGACCCGCTGCACTCCTCGTTCCTCGGCGTCTCGTGCGTGGAGGCGGTGCAGTCGCTCCAGGTCGACATCTGTTTCACCTCCACCTCCGCCGTGTCCGGCGGTTACGCCTACCACCAGGAGCAGCACATCATCTCCGTCAAGCGGGCGATGCTCGACTCGGCGAGCCGCAATGTACTGCTGCTCGACCACTCCAAGCTGGGCCGGGTGGCCCTGCACCGGCTCGCCCCGCTCTCCCGCTTCGATCTGCTGCTGGTCGACGACGGGGCGTCCGACCGGGCACTGCGCGAACTCGACGAGCACAAGGTGCCCTACGAGGTCTGCGGCACCGGCAGGGAACCCGGAGCGGGAGGCGGCGATGACGGGTGACTGAACTGACCCTGCGCGCACTGCGCAAGACCTACACCGGACGCGGCCGGGCCGCCGTGGAAGCTGTCCGCTCCATCGACATCGAGCTGCGCTCCGGCGAGCTGCTGGGGCTGCTCGGCCCGTCCGGCTGCGGCAAGTCCACAACGCTGCGGATGATCGCCGGACTGGAGTCGGTCACCGACGGCGACATCCTCATCGGCGGCTCGTCCGTGGTGCCACTGACGGCCCAACAGCGCAACATCGGGGTGGCGTTCGAGAACTACGCCCTGTATCCACCGCTGACCGTGGCGGAGAATCTCGGCTTCGGACTCTCCGCCCGGCGCCGGTACGGGCGGGCCGAGATCCGCCGCCGGGTCGCCGACATGGCCGAACGCATCGGGATCACGGACATCCTGGACGCCCGGCCTGCCGGACTCTCCAGCGGCATCCGCACCCCCGACGTGCTGCTTCTCGACGAACCGCTCTCCCATCTGGACGCAGCCCAACGGGACACCACCCGGCGCGAGTTGAAACGCATCCAGCGGGACAGCGGCCACACCACCATCCTCGTCACACATGACCAGGAGGAGGCGCTGTCGCTCGCCGACCGGATCGCGGTGATGCGGGACGGCGAGATCCAGCAGCTCGGCACGCCCGAGGAGATCTACGACGCCCCGGTGAATCTGTTCGTCGCCGACTTCGTCGGGGAACCGGCGATCAATCTGCTGCCGGGGACGGCCGACGGGGCGGGCGGGGTGCGCCTCTCGGACTCCGTGCGCGTCCCCGTACCGCAGCGGCCCGCGGCGGGGCGCGCGGTGGTGCTCGGCATCCGCCCGGAGGACCTGCGCCTGGACGACACGGGTGTACGGGCCCGGGTCGCCGCCCATGAACCCCTACTGGAATCCGGCATCGCCACGCTCTCGCTCGACGGGTTGACGAAGCCGCTGGTCGTCGCGACCGGTCCGGAGGTACGGCTCGACCGGGACGACACCGTACGCATCACCGCCGATCCCCGGCACATCCATGTCTTCGACGCCCGGACAGGAGACGCTCTGCGATGACCCGCCCCATGACGGTCCGCCCCGCGACGAGGATTCTGGTCGCCGGTGACCATTTCGTCCGCAACTCCCTGATCGCCGAGGCCCTGCACCACGCTCTCGGCCCGGAGCCCCATCTCACCGAACTCACCCTCCGCTGGCCCCTGGAGCCCTTCGGCAAGGTCGCCGAGGTCGACGAGGCGAGCGACGCCGAGGACGCACTGATCCGCGCCCTGGACGGGGTCGAGGTGTGTGTGACGCAGATGGGCCCGTTCACGGAACGGGTCCTGGCCGCCGCACCCGATCTGCGGCTGGTCGTGGTCTGCCGGGGCGGCCCGGTCAATGTGAACGCGGCCGCGGCACGGGCCCAGGGGGTGCGGGTGTGCTTCGCGCCCGGACGCAATGCGGCGGCGACCGCCGAGTTCACCGTGGGGCTGATGCTCTGTGCCCTGCGCCGCATCCCCGAGGCCCACCGCTCCCTCGCCACCGACGGCCGCTGGGACGCCTCCCACTACACGTACGAGAACTGCGGCCTGGAGCTGGAGGACACCCCCGTCGGCCTGATCGGTTACGGCGCGGTCGGCAGCCGGGTGGCCCGGGTCCTCTCCGCGTTCGGCGCCGAGGTCGAGGTGTACGACCCGTATGTGCGCGGCGATGTCCACGGCATGCGCGCCACCTCGCTGGAGGCGCTCCTGGACCGCTCCCGCGTACTCACCCTGCACGCGAGGCTCACCCCGGAGACCCGGCATCTCATCGGCGCCCGCGAACTGGCCCTGCTGCCGCGCGGCGCGGTCCTCGTGAACGCGGCCCGGGGCGGGCTGCTGGACACGGACGCGCTGTGCGACGCCCTGGACTCGGGGCAGTTGCGGGCCGCGGCGCTCGACACGTACGAGCAGGAGCCGCCCCCGCCCACGTCACGGCTCTTCCGCACCCCGCATCTGCTGATGACCCCGCATGTGGCGGGCGCCAGCCGGTCGGTCGCGCAGAAGGCGGCCCGGATCGCCGCGGCCGAGGTGGCGCGCTATGTGCGGGGCGAACCGCTCGCCCACGCACTGTGAGGGGAGCCTGTCCCATGACGAGGTACATCGGCATCGATGTCGGCACATCCATGGTGAAGGCCGCGGCCTTCGACCCGCAGGGCCGCACACTGGCCGTCGAATCCCGCCCGGTGGGGCTCACGATCCGCGGCGGTTTCGTGGAGCAGGACATGGACGAGGTGTACGGGGCGGTCTGCGAGGTCCTGGCCGCGCTGGGCTCCGACGGGATCGCGTTCGCCGGCCTCACCGGTCAGGGCGACGGTGTCTGGCTGGTCGACGCGGCGGGCCGGCCGGTGCGTACGGCGATCTCCTGGATGGACGGCCGAGCCCATGAACTGGTCGACGCCTGGCTGGCGTCCGGTGTCTTCGGAGCCGTCTACCGGCGCACCGGCAGCGCGATGTTCCCGGGCTGTCCGGGCCCGGTGCTGGCCTGGCTCGACCGTCACGACCCGGCCTCGCTCGACGCGGCGACGACCGCCCTTTACTGCAAGGACATGGTGTTCCAGCGTCTGACGGGGGTCCGGGCCACGGATGTCTCCGATGCGTCGATGCCGTTCCTGGACCCGATGACCCGTATGTACTCCTCGGATGTCGTGGCCGCGCTCGGCCTCGGCCACCGGGCCTCGCTCCTCGCCCCGGTCAGCGATCCGGTCGCCACCGCCGAACTCCCCTCCGGGGTACGGATATCCAATGGCCCGTACGATCTGCCGGCCTCCGCCCTGGGCGCGGGCGTCACCCGTCCCGGCGACGGTCTGCTGATCGTCGGCACCTGTCTGGCCGCGCTGGTGGCCACGGAGCAGCTCGATCTGGACGGCGAGCCGGCGGGTCTGCACATCTCCACCGACCGCCCGGGCCACTGGCTGCGCGCCATGCCCGCGATGGTCGGCACCGCGGCCCTCGACTGGATCCTGACCACCACCGGCGTACGCCACGCGGAGGTCGACGCGCTCCTCGCCGCCACTGCGCCCGGCGCGAACGGTGTCCGCGTGCTCCCGTATTTCGCCCCGTCCGGCGAACGCGCCCCGTTCGTCGAGCCGCGCCTGCGGGCCGAGCTGACCGGTGTGTCCCTGGAGACCACCCCGGCGGATCTGATCCGCGCGGTCTGCGAGGGCATCGGCTTCGCCGCCCGCCACTGCCTGGAGGCCGCGGGCCTCACCGGCACCCTCGCCCTGTGCGGCGGCGGCACCCGCTCCCCTGCCTGGATGCGCCTGTTCGCCGATGTGCTGGGCCGGCCGGTCCGGATCGTGGAGGGCGAGGTCGGTGCGCGGGGCGCGGTGCTCGCGGCGGCGCAGCGCTTCGGTGCGGAGCTGGACACGGCTGCCTGGACGGCCCCGACGACGGTCGTCGAACCGGACCCGGAGCGGGCGGTGTTCTATGCGAAGGCGTACGAGGACCATCTGGCCCGGCTCGCCGCGGCCCGTACGCACGCCCGCGCATGAGCGCTCGTTCCCGGTCCGGGGGCGCGGCCCGCCGGCCGATCCCCGCCCCCTCAGCCGTAGGACTGGTTGAAGGTGGCACTTGCGAGCAGGGAGCCGTCCGCGTTGAGCAGGCGGACGCCGGTGACCGGTGATGTGCCGGCGAGGTAGGGCCCGCCCCAGGAGCCGTAGCCGTCGTCGTTGAGAGTGAAGGAACCGACCTTGACGATGGAGCCGTCGGCCCGCTGCAACTGGCAGCGGACGGTGCCGGAGTGCCCGTCGGCGTCCACCGCCATGTACAACCAGGGCGAGGAACCGGTGTAGAGGTAGACCTGCCCGAACGACTGTCCCGCGTGGGCGAGTTGGGCGGTGAGCAGGTGCGGTTGCACCGGGGAGACGATGGGCGCGACCGGGGCCGGACGGCCGACGGATGCGCCGAGCACCCAACCGCCGCCACCGAGGGCGAGGCCCGCTGCCGCTGCCGCCGCAGCGAGGGCGAACCGCCGCCACTGCACGCGCCGGCGCGGCCGTCGCACCGAGGAGAGCCCGAGCCGGTCGATCACCCTGTCCTCGAAGCCGACCGGCGGTTCGCTGCCGGGGACGAGATCCAGCAGCGCGTCCGACGTGGCCGTCAGCTCGTGGACGTATTCGCGGCAGGCGGGGCAGTGCTCCAGGTGGTCCATCACCCCGGCCCGGTCCTCGGCGGGCAGCACGCCGAGCGCCAGCTCCGCGCCGATCTCCCGGAGCTGCTCGCAGCTGAACCCGCTGTTGTCAGTCATGGTCCACCTGCCTGGCCGCGAGCGACGCCCGGACCTTGCCCATGGCTGTCCTTATCCGGGTCTTGGCGGTACCGAGTGGTATCTCCTCGAAGTCGGCGACCTGCTGAGCCGTCATCCCGTAGATCCCTGCCATCACCAGAGCACGCGCCTGCTCCCGCGGCAGCGTGCCGACCGCGCGGCGCAGTTCCACCGCGGTCTCGGTGGAGAGTGCATGCCGCTCCGGTGTGTCCGTGATGGTCTCCATCATGTTCTCCAGGTCTGCGGGGTCGACCGGAGTGGTCTTGCGCGCGCGTACGGCGTCGATCGCGAGGTTGTGCGCGATGGCCGCCAGCCAGGTGGGCACCGATCCCCGGCGCGGGTCGTAGACCTGAGCGTGTCGGCAGGCACGCTCGAAGGTCTGCTGAGCGATGTCCTCGGCGAGCTGGACATCACCCACCACGGCGATGGCCACGCCGAAGACCCGACGCTGGAACCGCCGGACGAAGGCCACGGCGATCTCGGGGTCGCCGGTCATGAGCCCGGCCAGCAGCGCTTCGTCGGGCACCCGCTCCAGGGGTATGCCGATCCTGCCCATACTCCTTACGTAACACGGGCCCGCGGGGATTGCCTGCGCCGGGCAACCCCGGCGCGGTGGAAGGAATGGCACAGAGCCCGGCATCCGTGCGTGGCGAAGACCGCAGGCGGACCCGGATACGAAAATTTCCTGAAAAAGGCAATCCCCTGAGCGCTCCGGAGCGTATTCCGTCTGGAAGCCTCTTCAGGAGGGAAGCTCATGGCGATCTTCAGTCATCTCATCCCCGCGAAAAGCCGTCACGACATGAGGGACACGTCGCGGCGCTTCGACGACAACGGAAGGGACCATCGTGGCCACCGTGGTCACGACCACGACCACGGCCACGACCACGGCCATGACCACGGCGGCCACGGCGATCACCGCTGGTGATCGCGCAGGACGGCCGAGCGGGCCCGGGCTCTTGGTCCGCCCGGCCGGCAATCCTTGAGGAACGCGTCTTATGAGGCGTGTCTCGCTTCATGTGCTGCGGCGGCTGCTGTCGGTGGCCGATGATCCCGACGCGGTCGTCGCCGCCGCGCCGCCCGTAACGCCGCGTGAGGCGTTCCGGCGGTTCTGGCCCTATACACGCGGTGGCCGGCGCTGGCTCATTCCGGTACTCGTCTTCAGCATGACCGGACCCGTCATCGACGCGGCCGAGATCTGGCTCTTCAAAGTCGTGGTGGACGACGTCCTCGTTCCGCGTGATCTGCGTCCCTTCCTCTGGATCGCCCTGGCATACGCAGGGCTCATCGTCTGCTCCGGCGTTCTGGGATTCGCCGACGACGTGACCTCCACCTGGGTCAGCGAGCATTTTCTGCTGACCCTTCGGTCGGATGTGTTCCGGCACGTCCAGGGCCTCTCACTCGGGTTCTTCGAACGGCGACGGCTGGGGGACGTGCTGTCGCGCATCACCGGCGATGTCGACGCGGTCGAGACGTTCCTCCTCTCGGGGGTGGCGGACGGCCTGTATTACGTGATCCGGTTGGGCGTCTTCCTCGGTCTGCTGTTCTACCTGCGGTGGGATCTGACCCTCCTCGCGCTCGTCATCGTGCCGCTCTTCTGGTGGGCGGCCCGGCGCTTCTCCCGGCTGATCAAGGCCGCATCGCGCGAGCGGCGGCGGCGCAGCGGTTCCATCAGCGCGATCGCCGAGGAGTCACTCGGCAACATCGCGCTGGTGCAGGCGTACAACCGGCAGGAGTCGGAGGATCGACGGTTCGAACGCGAGAGTGTGGGCAAGTTCCGCGCGGCGATGACCTCGGCGCGCATCCGCGCCGTCTACGGCCCGATCGTCGATGTCATCGAGCTGGCAGGCGGGCTGGCCGTCATGGGCCTGGGCACATGGAAGCTGGCGCAGGGTCAGCTCACGCTGGGCGGGCTGCTGGTCTTCCTCGCGCTGCTGGGCAATCTCTACGGTCCGATCCGCGACCTGTCCCACCTGGCCAACACGTTCTACGCGGCGTCCGCCTCCGCCGAGCGGATCATCGAGTTGCTCGACCAGCGCCCCCAGGTCGTCGAAGCCGCCGACGCCCGACGGATCGGGCGCGCCCGGGGCGACATCGAGTTCCGCGGCGTCTGCTTCCGCTATCCGGGTACGCCCCGGTGGGCACTGTGCGACGTATCGTTCCACGTGACGCCCGGCACGACGCTGGCACTGGTCGGCGCGAGCGGTGCCGGTAAATCCACGGTCGGGAAGCTTCAACTGCGCTTCTACGACCCGGACCGGGGCGCGATCCTCCTCGACGGCACCGATCTGAGGGACCTCCAGCTGTCCGAGCTGCGCGAGAACGTCGCGGTGGTCCTCCAGGAGACGCTGGTCCTCCACGGCACCGTACGGGAGAACATCGCCTACGGCCGCCCGGACGCGTCGGAGGCGGACATCGTCGCGGCGGCCCGTGCCGCCGACGCCCACGACTTCATCCAGCTGCTGCCCGAGGGCTACGACACCCTGGTGGGCCAGCGTGGCCGAACACTGTCCGGCGGGCAGGCCCAGCGCCTCGCGATCGCCCGCGCGATGGTCAGGGACGCACCCGTACTGCTCCTGGACGAACCGACCACCGGCCTGGACGCCCGGTCGGGCCGCCGGATCATGGAACCGCTGCGCCGGCTCATGGCCGGGCGGACCACCATCGTCATCTCCCACAACCTGCTCACCGTCCGCGACGCCACCTCCACCGTGGTGCTGGACCACGGCCGGGTCGTCGAGTACGGAACGCACGAAGACCTGCTCCTGCGCGGCGGGGCCTACGCCCGGCTGCACCGGCTGAACGAAGTGACCGGCTCCGCCCTCGCCGGCTCCCCACCCGCGCGAAAGGTTCTGTCATGAACCGCATCATCACGCGACCGGCTCCGCCCCTCGCGCCCGGAACGAAACCCGCGCCGGGGTACGAGGTCCTGGCGCACCTGGCCCGGACGGGCTGGCTCGACCTCTATGACGCCTGGAGCGAGGAGCGGGACTGCCGGTGCGTCGTGAAGGTCCTGCGCCCCGACCACCGCCACGACGAGCAGCTGCGCGACCGGCTGCTGCAAGAGGGCCATTGGCTGCGGACATTCACCCATCCGCACCTCGTCCGCGCGTACGAGACCTTCGACTCGCCCGAGCCACTGGTCGTGCTGGAAACGCTGACAGGCGAGACGCTGTCCCACCTCGTCGGCCGGTTGTCCCGGGGCCCGGCCGCCGAGGACGTCGCCCTCCTCGGCGTGCAGCTGTGTTCCGCGGTCCACTACCTCCACGGTCACGGCCTGCTGCATCTGGACCTCAAGCCGTCCAACGTGGTGGTCGACCGCGGGCTTGCCAAAGTGCTCGATCTCAGCGTCGCGCAGCCGCCCGGAATCGCCCCTCCGGGCGTCGGCACCTTCTCCTACCTGGCTCCCGAACAGGCACGCGGTGGACCGCTGTCGGCCACGGCCGACGTGTGGGGCATCGGCATCACGTTGTACGAAGTCGCCACCGGCGACGTGCCATTCGACAACGGCGGCCCCATGGACGAGACCGATGGCAGCGACCTGGCCGACGGCGACGACGAAACGGACGGCCGGGACGATTGGTATCCGCAGCTCGAAGAACCGGCTCCACCGATCAGATCCCGCCGACGACTCCCGCATGATCTCGCCACGGCCATCGACAGCTGCCTCCGGCTCGACCCGGCTGCCAGGCCCACGATCACCGAACTCGCTGCCGCCCTCGATGCGACTCTGCCGTGGCAGCGGCGCCACGTCGCTCCATCACCGACTGATCGAAGGGACGAGTCCTAGTGCGAAGGGCTGATCACTTTCGATCCCTCCTGCTGCTAGCCTGCTCTTGCGTATTCTTTGCAATAACAACAGGAAAGCAGCTGGAGGGTTCGACCACATGGCCACGTACACGCTCCCGGAACTCCCGTACGACTACGCGGCGCTCGAACCGGTCATCAATCCGCAGATCATCGAGCTCCACCACGACAAGCACCACGCCGCCTATGTGAAGGGTGCGAACGACACCCTGGAGCAGCTGGCGGAGGCGCGCGACAAGGAGGCCTGGGGAGCGATCAACGGACTCCAGAAGAACCTCGCGTTCCATCTCTCCGGCCACATCCTGCACTCGATCTACTGGCACAACATGACCGGCGACGGCGGCGGCGAGCCCCTCGCGGCGGACGGCGTCGGTGACCTCGCGGACGCGATCGCGGAGTCGTTCGGCTCGTTCGCCGGTTTCAAGTCCCAGTTGACGAAGGCCGCGGCCACCACGCAGGGCTCCGGCTGGGGCGTCCTCGCGTACGAGCCGGTCAGCGGCAAGTTGATCGTCGAGCAGGTCTACGACCACCAGGGCAACGTCGGCCAGGGCTCCGTCCCGGTCCTGGTCTTCGACGCCTGGGAGCACGCCTTCTACCTCCAGTACAAGAACCAGAAGGTCGACTTCATCGAGGCGATGTGGGCCGTCGTCAACTGGCAGGACGTGGCGAAGCGTTACGCGGCCGCCAAGGAGCGCGCCGACGTGCTGCTGCTCGCCCCCTGACCGGGAGGCGCACATACGTCCTGCCTCGTGATCGTCTTCTCAACCTTCACCGGGCAGGCGGATGAAGGGAGGGCCCTCGCCTGGACGTGACAGGTGAGGGCCCTTCTGTCACGTTCGAGGACTCAGAGGGCCGGGGCGCGCCCCAGCAAGGTGCTCAGCACCTGCTCGGCATGGGTCCAGAGCAGGGATCCGCCGGCCTCCGGCACCAGGTGCCGGACCGCGCCCGGGATGCGCGAGGCCAGCCGCACTCCCTGGTCGGGCGAGTGACCGGTGTCCTTCTCCCCGTACCAGAGGTCGACGGGCACGGCGATGTCCGACAGCCCGATCCCCCAGCGCCCCATGGCCAGCGCGGTGTCCCGGGCATAGCCGGCCGCTCCCTGCGCGAAGGCTTCGTCGAGCGCGCGCCGGTAGGCGGCCGCGAACGCGGGCTGCCGGTACACATCGAGGTCGCACTCCGGGCTGCCGGACATGACCATGTCCCACATGCCCTGCGGGGTGAACCCGGCGAAGACCTGCTCGGCGGCGGCCGGATCGGCCACGGCCAGGCCGACGAGGCGCCGCAGCTCCTCCGGAAGCGCGTCGGCGAAGCGCGGCTCGGCGACCTCGTCGGCACCGGAGACAACCGCGAGCGCCCGGACCGCTCCTGCAGCGGCGCACGCCAGCGCGAAGGGCGCACCCTGCGAGTTGCCGACCATCAGAGGCCGGCCAAGGTCGCGCAGACCGGCGAACGCGCGGACGTCGTCGGCGAAGTCACCGAACGTACGCCCCGGCGCGGGCGAGGAGACGCCCAGACCGGGGCGGTCCACGGAGATCAGCCGCACCCCGAGCCCGTCCAGCACATCGGCACCGAAGCCGAGGTGCCTGCTGGTGGCCGCACCGGGCGAGAGCAGCACCGGCACCCCGTCTCCCGGCCCCCACTCGGCCCAGCCCAGCAACCGCCCTCCCGGGAGCTGTTCCGTACCGACGCGAACCGGTTCAATCACACTCAAAGCCATGCGCCCGATCATGGCCGGATCCGCTGCCCGTGTCGAAGGGGTTTCCCGCCGGCAGCCGGACGCCGCCCAAGCCGGGCAAGCAGTCCGGAGCGCCGTGGAGCCCCCGCTCGAACGTGACAGACGGGGGCCGTTCCGTCATGTTGTGCTGCAGGGGGCAGGTCAGCCTGGCAGCGGACCGCCGAGATCCGGCATGGGGACAACCCTGCCGGGGTCCGGAGCCTTCGCCCGCACCGGCTTGCCGTGGTCCGCCAGGTTCATCGTCGCCTTGGCACCCGCCGCTCCCATGTGCCAGTCGAGCCTGGTGCGCACGATCCGCCCGTTCCGGTCGATCCAGGCATCCGCGTACACGGTCATCCCACCGGTCTGCTCCCGCACGGAGTCGATCTTGGCCCGCATGTCCTTCGCCATCCGCAGCGTGACCGTCTCATCGGGGAGTACCCCGCGGTAGTGGACCGCGGGCGTGCCGTGCACCGTCTCCTCGCCGACCTTCGAGATCCGGCGCATCTCCGCCACTTGGCGCAAGACGTGTTCGGGGTCGTTCATCGGCGCCCGCAACACATAGTGAGCCTCGGCCTTGTCCCGGCGAATCGATCCCCAGGAGCCGTCCATCTCGGCGAATCCGCCCACATAGACGGTGCCTCCGTCGAAGATCTCGTCCATGCGGGGCGATGTCTTCCCAGGACTCGCCGCATTCCGGAGGGCAACCGCGAGGCGCCCCTTGGCGCCGGCCCAGTCGAAGTCGCCCTTGATCGAGACGACGTATTCGGTGGTGCCGTCCCCTATCTCGATCTGCTCATCGATCCGGGCGCTGCTCTTCTTCGTCGCGGCCACCGCGGCCCGTACCGCTGCCCCGTGGTCCTCCGCCGAGCGGGACGGCGAGGCTTTCCCGGGCTTCTCCGCCTCTCGTGCCGATCCCGATCCCGATCCCGATCCCGATCCTCCGGAGCATCCGGCGCACAACAGTGCCGCGGCGACGACAAGCGGGACAAGGGGGCGCTGCATGGTCTCTCCACAAGGTGATGGCCGGGTGCCGAGGCACCACCGACGCGCGTCGAACGCGCGATCGTATCAACGCGACTCCGGGGCCTGCCCGGTGACCAGCGCCATCATCAGCCCGTCGTACCCCTTGCTGCCGACGGTCTGCAGCGCGGTCGCGGTCAACGTCGGCTCGGCCGCGACGAGTTCGGTGAACCGGCGCACACCCTGCACCTTCGGGTCCTCGCTGGCGCCGTCGACCACCTCTCCGTCGCGTACGACGTTGTCGGCGATGATCAGGCTGCCGGGCCGGGTCAGCTTCAGGGACCAGGCCAGGTAGTCGGGGTTGCTCGGCTTGTCGGCGTCGATGAACACGACGTCGAACGGCCCGTGCCCCTGCGCCGCGAGCTCCGGCAGTGTGTCGAGGGCGCGACCGACCCGGATCTCGACGACGTCCGCGAGCCCGGCCCGCTCGATGTTGGCCCGTGCGACCTCCGCGTACGCCGGATCGGCCTCCAGCGTCACGACCTTGCCGCTCTCCGGCAGCGCGCGGGCCAGCCAGATGGTGCTGTAGCCGCCCAGGGTGCCGATCTCCAGCACGGTGCGCGCGCCCTGGAGCCTGGCCAGCAGGTTCAGCAGCTTGCCCTGGTTGGCGGCGACCTGGATCGCCGGGAGCCCGGCCCCGTCGCCGGCCTCCACGGCCGCGTCCAGGGCTTCGTCCGGGCCCACCAGCAGACCGTTGAAGTAGTCGTCGACCTCGGTCCACTGTGCCAGCGTCACGGCAGGCCCCTCTCTCGACAGCGTGCGAGTTCCTAAAAGGAACTTACCTCATACGAGGTGAATGCGATGATGGGCGGCATGAGTTCCGCTCCCGCCGACCCCACCGTTCTGCACCCGATGCCCGGCCAGCCCCGGGTCGTCCAGCTGAAGCCCCTGGTGAAGTCCGAACTGATCGAGGTCGGCGACTACTCGTACTACGACGACCCCGACGACGCGACCGCGTTCGAGACCCGCAATGTGCTGTATCACTACGGCCCGGAGAAGCTCGTCATCGGGAAGTTCTGCGCGCTGGGGACCGGGGTGCGGTTCATCATGAACGGCGCCAACCACCGGATGGACGGCCCGTCCACCTTCCCGTTCCCCACCATGGGCGGCTCCTGGACCGAGCACTTCGATCTGCTGACCGGGCTGCCGGGCCGGGGTGACACGGTCGTCGGCAACGACGTCTGGTTCGGCTACAACTCCATGGTGATGCCGGGCGTACGGATCGGGCACGGCGCGATCATCGGTGCCGGCTCCGTCGTCACCGCCGACGTACCCGACTACGGCATCGTCGGCGGCAACCCGGCCCGGCTGATCCGCACCCGGTACGACGAAGAAACGGTTGCCCGGCTGCTCGCCGTCGCCTGGTGGGACTGGCCCACCGACCACCTCACCCGCCACATCCGCACCATCATGTCCGGCAGCGTCGACGCGCTCGAAGCGGCTGCCCCGGAGGGGACACCATGACGATCACCGTCCGCGAACTGGCCTACTACCCGGTCAAGGGCTGCGCCGGGACCACGGTCGACTCCGCGCAGGTCTTCGGTACCGGCCTCGAACACGACCGTACGTTCATGGTGGTGGACGCGACGGACGGCGCCTTCCGCAGCCAGCGCACGCATCCCGCCATGGCTGCGATCCAGGTCGAAGTCCTGGACGGCGGGGCGGTGTTGGCCCTGTCCGCCCAGGACGTCGAGCCGTTGCGCGTGGACATCGACCGGGACGGCCCGCGACGCGACGTCAGCATGTTCGACCGCCCGCTCGGCGCGGCCGTCGACCAGGGGGACGCGGTCGCGGAGTGGTTCTCCGACGCGCTCGGTGCGAAGTCCCGCCTGGTACGGGTGGCCCCCGGTTTCGACCGGGACGGCTGGGGCGACACCCCGGGCAAGGTCAACTTCGCCGACGCGCACGCGGTGCTGGTCGCCTCGACGGCTTCCCTGGACGATCTCAACGCCCGCATCACCGCCCGGGGCGACGCCACGCCCGTACCCATGAACCGCTTCCGCCCCAACATCGTCCTGACCGGCAACGACGAACCCCACTTCGAGGACCGGGTCCGCCGGATGACCATCGGCTGCGTCGAACTCGCCCACTCCGTACGGGCGACGCGGTGCGCCGTCCCCATGGTCGACCAGACCACCGGCCACCGCGCGGGCCCGGAACCGATCCGCACCCTGTCGACGTACCGGCGCGAGCCGGAGTACGGCAACAAGGTCAGCTTCGGCGCGAAGAACGCGGTGGTGTGCGAGGGCGCGGTGAGCGTCGGGGACGTGGTGGAGGTCGCGGAGTGGCTCAGCACGTGAAGCCTCCGGAGCCCACCGCCCCGGCGATGGCCGGGCTGCTGCCAGTAGCGCTTCGTCGAGTTCTGGTGGTGACACCCGGCGGTTGACCGGGGCCCGACGGCCCGCAGGAACCTCGGCGGTTCCTGCGGGCTGTCGTGAGGCCGGACCTCTCACCTCAGTACGGACGGATCAGCACGGGCAGAAATCCGTACCCGTGCCCAGGAAGGGCAGGTCCCTGTCCCGCAGCGCACCGGAGTAGGCCTGCACCTCGTCCACATCGCCGTGCAAGTACTCGCCCCAGCCGTCACCGGCCTTGGCCCGGCCGATCTGGAGGGCACCGGTGCTGCGCAGGCCGTGCGGGAGGCTCGCAGTCGCCTTGGTGGAGCCGCCGAGGTAGAGCGTGATCGAGTCGGTCCCGTCGTCGTAGACCACGGCGAGACGACGCTCCTGACCACCCTCCGAGCTCTTGATCTGGGCCACCACCTTCTCGGGGGCTCCGATCTCGTCCTTCTCCGGCATCACCAGTTGCCAGGTGTACGTGGACGGCTCGTAGCGCACCTTGAACACGTCGGTGTACTCGCCGGCCTGCGAGAGCACGGTCATCGGGCGGGCCGGATCGGAGTCCGCGAGGCGTACCACGACGCCGAGGGTGAAACTGTCCCCGGTGTCCACGACGGGCCCGTCGGCAGCGGCGTATCCCGTCGCGCCGTCCAGGCTGAGATGCCCCTGGCCGACGAGTGCCGGCGGCACGGGGGGACAGTCAGGGTCCTCTTCCGGGCGGCAGGGACCGTCGGAGTCCCGGTAGATCGAAGCTCCCGCGCCGAGCCGCAGCGGTGCGCCGCCCGACTGCTCGGGGCTCGTGCCGTCCGTCGCGTTTTCCAGCGACCAGCGACCGAGCAACCTCGGCTTGCGCAGTGCCAGTTCGGTCACCTCGTCCGGTACCACGACCCGGTCGTGGACCCGTACGTCACCGATGTCGCCGTGCCACCGGTCGCGGTAGCCGACGGCCCCGCGGGCGCGGCCGATCTGGAACGCGCCGGCCGCCTCGGTGGGAGTCGCCTCCGCCGCGGTGCCGACCTCATGGCCGTTGACGTACAACCGGGCGCGGCCCGTCTCCGCGTCGTACAGCCCCAGCAGATGTGCCCATTCGCCGGTCTCGGGCGCGCCGCCGGACACCGTCGCGTCCCCGATCGCGAACGACCAGGCAGGGCCGGTTTCCTGGTTGCGCAGCCCAAGGGTGAAGCCGGGCTCCTCGTCCGCGTCCTGGCTGGCGACGGTCATGTTCCGGCCGGTTTCGGCGGGCCGCGCCCAGCCGCTGACGGCGAAGGACTTGCGGATGTCGGTGGCCGGGGCGTCGGTGGTGAGAAAGCCGTGGCCGCTGCCGTCGAGGCCGACCGTGGCGGTGGTTCCGGTGCCCGAGGGCGCCGGGCCGCCGAAGGTCACGCCGGTACCGGCCCGGGCGGCGGTGCCCGTCTCGGCAGCCGCCGAGCGGGAGCCCGCCGGGTCGTCCAGCTTCCAGCGGGCGACGGGGGCACGCCCGGACGTCACCAGGAATTCGTAGTACGAATCCCCACTGCTTCGGCCGGACCGGTCGATCGCACGGACCCTCAGCCGATCGTACCCGCTGCCGAGCGGCAGGTACGGAATGGTCACGGCCGCGCCGGGGTGCTCGGCAGAGACTGTCCTGGGAGAGCCACCCACGAAGTCGTACATGTACGACACCACGTCGTCGGAGGGCGAGGCCATGCTGAAGTGGCCGTAGACGCCGACCCCGTCCGTCCAGGAATCGTCATCGGGATATTCGGGGGAGCTGATCACCGCCTTCTCGGGGCTCACGTCGTCGTACACGAACGAGCAGACCGAGCCGTCGCCCTCATCGCTCCATGCGGAGTTCGCCTCGCCGTCGTTCGCGCGAACGTGCCAGGAGATGACCGTGTTGGCCGGGATATCGTCCGGCATCGTCCAGTAGTGGCGCGACCCCGACCGCAACGTGCGGGTGGTGTGGGTACGGCGCTGCTCCACCCCTGCTCCGTCCGTCCACCAGGCTTCGAACTCCCCCTTGACCGGGCTGGATTCGGCGGGCTGGTTGTCCTCCTCCGGGTCGTACAGCAGGGCACTGAGCCTGGGCGGCTCCGAGACATATGGCGCGTCGTCCCCGGTCGCGCAGGCCTTGCCCCCCGACTGGAGGTCCTGGACCAGCGGCTGTTTCGGCGGCAGGTTGTCCACCGCATACGCCGGACCGGCGGCCGTGGCCAGCAGCGCCGCCGCGCAGCCCCCCACCACCATCCGTCTGCGTCTGCC
Organism: Streptomyces atratus; assembly: GCF_014648655.1. GTDB lineage: Bacteria > Actinomycetota > Actinomycetes > Streptomycetales > Streptomycetaceae > Streptomyces > Streptomyces atratus. The sequence continues at coordinate 315,785 of NZ_BMRN01000002.1, read as the reverse complement.
CGTTCTTCCGAACCTGGTCAAGTGGCCCTCCCCTGTGATCGCTTGAGGCTCGTGGATCACACGAGCCGTGCGAAGCTAACAGAGACCACTGACAGTGCCCGAGAGCTTTTCCCTTCACTCAGGCGCTGTTGGCAGGTAGCAGCTTCGGACCTGTCCGCCACCACACCCGCCGCGCGGCAGACGGCAGTCCGACGACAGTGCCCGGGGCCGACTGAACGACGTGGGCCGGGAAAACGCGCGTGCGTGCGGGATCCCGACCGTGCAGGTTGGCGTCGGGAAGCGAGGTCTCGCGGACGAGTTGGGGCGATTCAGCCGGGCGGCGGTCGCATGGGCGGCCGGCGGGGCGGGGTCGGACGCAGCCGCCGCGCAGGCGCGGGAACGACCTCTCCGGCCGGGGCCCGGTCGTCGTGGACGCGATCGCGGCGAAGTGGGGCGTACGGCCGCGTGACCCCGGCAGGACCGCCTGGGTGCATCTGACCACCGGTCAAGCGGAGTTGATGTGAGGCGGCACCTCAAGACCGCCTGGCGCTGCGAGGTCACCGTCGATGGGCTACTCGCACGGGCCGAGCACGCCGCCACCCCCACGCAGGCGCTGATCAGGTTGCGGGTCTCCGTACGGACCCTGCTCTCCGGGTTCGACGCGGAGAACCGCGACCGCTCACTCTCACATCGCCTTGACAGCAAGCGAGTTCAGCGCACCCGCTGTCGCCCGCCGCGTCCCGGCTCCCCTGCTCTTTCCGCAGCCTATGCCCGCCCCCGGCGGCCAAAACGCCCCCACCCCCCTCAGTCGTGGCGCTGCGCCTCCACCAGCACGTCACCCACGTCCGTACGGAAGTACAGCACCGATCGCCCGGCCCTTCGGCGGCCCGCCAGGCCGGCGTCCAGCAGCACCTTGAGGTGGCGGCCCACCGACCCCAGCCCCTGGCCGGTCAGGGCCACCAGCTGGGTGGTGCTCTTCGGGCTGGAGAGGAGGATGAGGACCGACGCCCGCGCGGGGCCCAGCAGACGGCCCAGACTGTCGGGCACCCGCGCCCGCCCCGCATCGGCCAGGGCGCCCGAGCACGGGTAGACGACCGCGTACCGCTGGGCGTCGTCGTTCCAGGAGACCCAGCCCGTGCGTTGGGTGACCGGCACGAACAGCAGCCGCACACCCGCCAGTTGCTTCGGCGGGTAGTCGTGTGCGTTGATCTGGAGCCGGCTACCGCCGAGCCACCGCATTCCCGGGCGCAGGCCGCTCAGGGCGGCGGCCCAGCCGCCCTGACTCAGCTGTCCGGTCCGCGCGACGATGTCCGCCTCGATGATCCGGCGGCGGCGCGGCCAGTCCGGCAGCACGGTCCGGTGCCAGACCCAGTCCAGTACGTCGGCGGCGCGCTCTGCCAGGTCGTCGCGGTCCAGGAGGGCCGGGAGGGGGCCGCCGCCGAGGGACACCACCAGGTCGGCTCGGGCGCGCTCCGGCGAGGTCGCCCGGACGGGGGCCAGCTCCTCCTCGAAGGACGGTGTGCCCTCGCCCGTCGGCGTGGGGGTGATGAAGTCCGCGTTCCAGCTGCCGCCGAGCGCCGCCGGTACGAGCCGGGCGGCGATCGGGTCGGCGGCCCGCCGTGCACGGTGGGCGGGCAGATGGGCGTCGAGCCAGGCCCGTTCTCCGGGGTGCTCGGCCCGTCCCCTTTCCAGGGAGTTCAGGGCGGAGATGGTCTCGGCGAGCGGCGAGACGACGAACCGGCTCCCCGCGAGCGTGTCCGTGTTGATCTGCCACAAGCCCATGATGTTTCGCCTCCACGCGAAACAGTAACGATCGCCGCGGGCTGCCACTGAGACTCCCCGCATGCGCACCTACCGGGAACTCTTCCGAACGCCGCAGTTCGGACCGCTCTTCGCAACCAGTGCCGTGCAGGTCGCCGGGTCGACGATGAGCGGACTGGCCCTCGGCACCCTCGTCTACGCCGCGACCGACTCGCCGCTGCTCGCCGCCCTGTCCATGTTCGGCTCCTCGCTCGCCCAGGTGATCGGGGCGACCGTGCTGATGTCGGCGGCGGACCGGCTGCCGCCACGGGCCGCGATGACCGGCATGGCGCTCGCCTTCGGGCTGGCCACCGCCGTTCTCGCCGTCCCCGGACTTCCACTGCCGGCCGTCTTCGCGATCATCCTGATCGAGGGCGTGGTCGCCGCGGTGGGCGGCGGTGTGCGGTACGGCCTGCTCAATGAGGTCCTGCCCAAGGACGGCTATCTGCTGGGGCGTTCCGTACTCAACATGTGCGTCGGCCTGATGCAGATCGGCGGGTTCGCGCTCGGCGGCCTTCTGGTGACGATGCTGTCCGCGCGCGGCACGCTGCTGGTGGCCGCCGCCCTGTATCTCATCGGTGCGGCCGTCGCCCGGTTCGGGCTGGCACGCCGTCCGCCGCGCGCCGCCGGGCGGCCGTCGGTCGCGCAGACGTGGCGGACCAACGCCGTTCTGTGGTCCTCGGGCCCACGCCGCCGGGTCTATCTCCTGCTCTGGGTACCGAACGGGCTGATCGTCGGCTGCGAGTCGCTGTTCGTCCCGTACGCCCCCGAACACGCGGGGCTTCTCTTCGCCTTCGCCGCGCTGGGGATGCTCGTCGGGGACACCGTGGCGGGCCGTTTCATCGCACAGCGTTGGCGGGGACGGCTGGCCATGCCGATGCAGTTGCTCCTGGCCGCCCCGTATCTGATCTTCGCCGCGCGACCGGCACTGCCCGTGGCGTTCGCTCTGGCCGCGCTCGCCTCGGTCGGTTTCTCGGCGAGTCTGCTGCTCCAGGAACGCCTGATGGCCCTGACCCCGAACGAGATCACCGGTCAGGCACTCGGACTGCACTCCTCCGGCATGCTCACCATGCAGGGCGTCGCGGCGGCGCTCGCCGGTGCCATCGCCCAGCGAACCTCACCGGGGACGGCCATGACCGTGATGGCGACGGCCTCTCTCGCGGTCACCCTGGCCCTTGCCTCGGCCGGGCGCCGGGCTGCTGAACCGGTCGAGAAGGCTACCGGGCCCCGGCAGGGGGTCACCGCGACGTGAGGGTGAATTCCAGCAGCGGCAGCTCACGGCCCAGGACCGATCCCGACGGGATCGCCCCGATCCGTACCGCGCCCATCGCGAGGTAGAACGGCTCCGCGTTCGGATCGGCGTCGATGGTGAGGCGTACGAAGCCGAGGCGGCGGGCCTCCGTCATGGTGTGCTCGAACAGCATTCGGCCGATGCCCCGGCCCAGGGCGTCCGGGGCGACGAACATCATGCCGAGGGCTCCCTCGGGCGGGGCGCCGTCCAGGGTGGTGAAGCCCAGGACGCGGCCGTCCTCCTCGGCGACCGCGGTGCGGCGGCGGGCGATGTCTGCCGGGTGCATGGTGAGTTCGTCGTGGCAGGCGGCGAGGAACGCCTCGTCGTAGCCCCAGTGGGCCTTCGATGCCAGGGCCAGCTCGGTCAGTGCCGCGGCCTCGGACCGCCGTGCCGGCCGTACGTTCATGTCCGCCCGAATCCCTTCCCTCGGCTCCCTCGGCAGCTCACCGCGCCCAGACTGTCAGACCTCCCCGCCATGCTGCACCGTATGGACACGACGGACTTCTGGAATCTGATCGACGACGCCCGCGCACAGGTCACCGACCCGACGGATGCGGAGGCCGTCGTCGAGCGGGCCTCCGCGCTGCTCGCCGCCCGGCCCCGGGACGAGATCGTCGCCGCGCAGCAGCTTCTCTGGGACCTGATGGCCGCTTCCTACCGGGCTCCGCTCTGGGCGGCGGCGTACACGATCAACGGGGGCTGTTCCGACGACGGCTTCGACTACTTCCGCGGCTGGCTGATAGCGCAGGGGCGTGAGGTGTTCGAGCGGGTCGTCGCCGATCCGGACACGCTGGCCGAGCTGCCGGTGATCGGGGCCGCGGCGCCCGAGGGCCTGGAGATGGAGTGCGAGCGGATGCTCGGGATCGCCTGGGACGCACATCGCGCGGCGGCGGGTGAGGAGCTGCCCGGCGACTCGTTCACGATCAACTACCCCGACCTGGACCCGGAGTGGGACTTCGACTTCGACGACGCGGAGCGGGTGGCGCTGCGGCTGCCGAAGCTGGACGCGTTGTACGCGTGAGGTGAGGGGTGCGGGGCCCGGACGGCGGCCGGACCCCGCACCGCACCGTGTGCGATCAGTCGAAAATGGGACCCTGGGTCCGGGTCCGCTTGATCTCGTAGAAGCCGGGGATCGACGCCACCAGCATCGTGCCGTCCCACAGCTTCGCCGCCTCCTCGCCCTTCGGGGCGGGGGTGACGACCGGGCCGAAGAAGGCGATCTGCTCGCCGTCCGAGCCCGGGACGGCGATGACCGGGGTGCCGACGTCCTGGCCGACCTTGTCGATGCCCTCCTTGTGGGAGGCGCGCAGCTCGGCGTCGTACACGTCCGAGTCCGCGAAGTCCGCCAGCTCGGCCGGCAGGCCGACGTCCTGGAGCGCGCCCACGATCGCCTCGCGGGTGGGGCCCTCGCCCAGGTTGTGGAAGCGGGTGCCGAGCGCGGTGTAGAGCGGGCCGACGATCTCGTCGCCGTGCTTCTGCTGGGCGGCGATGACGACGCGTACCGGACCCCAGGCCTTGTTCTCCAGGAGGTCGCGGTACTCCTCCGGCAGCTCGTCGAGCTTGTCCTCGTTGAGAACAGCAAGGCTCATCACATGCCAGCGGACCTCGACGTCACGGACCTTCTCCACCTCCAGCATCCAGCGGGAGGTCATCCAGGCCCAGGGGCAGAGCGGGTCGAACCAGAAATCGGCAGGGGTCTTGCCGGTCGCCGTGCTGTTCTCAGACATGTCTCTCCTCTTAAGGGCGTTCGCACCTGTGCGCGAGAACGCCTCAGGACGCATCGGCCATTCCCGCATGCCGGGCCGAGTAGCGACATGGGAGGATCAAACTATTCGAACGTGACACAAAGGAGTGTGCCGTGCCCGGTGAGAACCTGTCCCGCGACGAGGCCCGTGTGCGGGCCGAGCTGCTGACCGTCGACGGTTACGAGGTCGCTCTCGATCTGCGTTCCGCCCTCGGTGGGCCCGACGGGGACGGCGACGGGGCCTCCTCCGGTCCGCGGACCTTCCGCTCGGTGACCACGATCCGGTTCCGCACCGTGCGGGCGGGGGTGTCGACCTTCGCTGATCTGGTGGCGCCGAGCGTGAACACGGTGACGCTGAACGGGCAGCCGCTCGACCCCGCCGTCGTCTTCGACGGGACGCGGGTGGCGCTGGAGGAGCTGCCGGAGGGTGACAACGTCCTGGTGGTCGACGCGCAGTGCGCGTACAGCCGGACCGGCGAGGGGATGCACCGGTTCGTCGACCCCGAGGACGGCGAGGTCTACCTCTACACGCAGTACGAGCCGGCCGACTCGCGGCGGGTCTTCGCGAACTTCGAGCAGCCCGACCTGAAGGCCCCCTTCTGCTTCGAGGTGACGGCGCCCGAGGACTGGACGGTCTGGAGCAACGGGGCCGAGGAGTCGCGGGACGGCGAGACGCGGCGGTTCGCCGAGACGAAGCCGATCTCGACGTACATCACCGCGATCGTGGCCGGTCCGTACCACTACGTCACCGACTCCTACACCCGCACGTTCGACGACGGCACGGAGCTGGAGATCCCGCTCGGCGCGATGTGCCGCAAGGGGCTCGCCCGGCACTTCGACGCGGACGACGTCTTCCTCGTCACCAAGCAGGGCCTGGATTTCTTCCACGACAACTTCGACTACCCGTACCCGTTCGGGAAGTACGACCAGGCGTTCGTGCCCGAGTACAACCTCGGCGCGATGGAGAACCCGGGCTGTGTCACGTTCCGCGAGGAGTACATCTTCCGCGGCAAGGTGACGCAGGCGTCGTACGAGAGCCGGGCCAACGTCATCCTGCACGAGATGGCGCACATGTGGTTCGGCGACCTCGTCACCATGCAGTGGTGGGACGACCTGTGGCTGAAGGAGTCGTTCGCCGACTTCATGGGCGTCTTCGCCATGGTCGAGTCGACCCGCTTCAAGGACGGCTGGATCACCTTCGCCAACAACCGCAAGTCCTGGGCGTACCGCGCCGACCAGCTGCCGTCCACGCACCCGATCACGGCCGACATCCGTGATCTGGAGGACGCCAAGCTCAACTTCGACGGCATCACGTACGCCAAGGGCGCTTCGGTGCTGAAGCAGTTGGTGGCGTACGTGGGACGGGACGCGTTCCTGGAGGGCGCCCGGCGCTACTTCAAGAAGCACGCCTACGGCAATACGCAGCTGGGTGATCTGCTGTCGGTCCTGGCCGAGACGTCCGGGCGTGACATGACCGCCTGGTCCCGGTCGTGGCTGCAGACCGCGGGCGTCAACTCGCTGACCCCGGTGGCGACGTACGACTCGGCTGACCGGATCACGGAGCTGGCGGTCCTCCAGGAGGCGGCCGACTCCCACCCGGAGCTGCGGCCGCACCGGGTCGCGGTCGGCCTGTACCGGCGCGCCGCCGACGGCAACCTGGTGCGGTACGCGCGTGCCGAGGTGGATGTGGCGGGGCCGCGCACGGTGGTCGGAGAGTTGGCGGGGGCCGAGCGGCCCGAGCTGATCCTGGTCAACGACGACGACCTCACGTACTGCAAGGTCCGCTTCGACGAGGTGTCCCTGGCCACGCTGCGGGCGCACCTCGGTGACATGACCGACCCGCTGGCTCGGGCGCTGTGCTGGTCCGCGCTGTGGAACCTGACCCGGGACGGGCTGATGCCGGCCCGTGACTTCATCTCCCTCGTGCTGTCCTTCTCCGGCCGGGAGTCCGACATCGGCGTCCTGCAGATGCTGCACGCCTGGACCCGGACCGCGCTCGTGCACTACGTGGCGCCCGGGTGGCGCGAGGAGGGCGGCCGGGCGCTGGCCGAGGGTGCGCTGCGGGAGCTGCGGATCGCCGAGCCGGGCAGCGAGCACCAGCTGGCCTGGGCGCGGTTCTTCGCATCGGTCGCCGACTCGGCCACGGACTTCCAGCTGCTGTCCGGGCTGCTCGACGGTTCGGCCCGGATCGACGGGCTGGATGTCGACCAGGAGCTGCGGTGGGCGTTGCTGTCCCCGCTGGCCGCGCACGGGGTGGCCGACGAGTCGGTGATCGACGCCGAACTGACCCGTGACGACACGGCGTCCGGGAAGCGGCACCAGGTGCGGTGCCTGGCCTCGCGGCCCTCGGCTGCGGTGAAGGCACAGGCCTGGGCTAGCGTCGTGGAGTCCCAGGCGCTGTCCAACGCGTTGGTCGAGGCGACGATCACGGGGTTCGAGCAGTCGTCGCAGCGGGAGTTGCTGGCGCCGTACGCGCAGAAGTACTTCGAGGCGATCGAGCGGGTGTGGGCCGAGCGGTCGATCCAGATCGGGATGGCTGTGGTCAGGGGCCTGTTCCCGGCCCTGCAGGACGACCCGTCGACGCTGGCGGCCACGGACGCGTGGCTGACCACGCACGCGGATGCGGCGCCTGCGCTGCGGAGGCTGGTGCTGGAGGCCCGGGACGATCTGGCCCGGGCGCTGCGGGCGCAGGCGTGTGACGCGACGGCGGCAGCGGGGGCCGGGATCTGACGGATGCGCCGGGGCCGTACGCCCCGGCTCCGTCCTCGGACACCGGACGGGCCGGACGTGTCCTGGCGGGAGGAAACTCCCGCCAGGACAGTCCTTTTCGGTTGTCGAACGTGCGCACTTCAGGACGGCGTTGTCCTGAATTGTCGACGGGCGTGTAACAGGGGTTAGTGACGCGACCGCGTGCGGGATACCCCGGAACATGAGCCAGAACACACCGCCCTCTCCCTGCCACCTCCGCATCACCGGCGATGTCCGTCAACGCGTGCTGTCCGCAGCGCAGTTGAGGGCAGGCGGCGTGTCCGCCGCGGAGGTTGCCGCGCGGTGCAGGACCGGTGGGCCGTGGCAGCAGCCGCTGCCCGGCGTGTATGTCCTGCACCCGGGACCGCCCACCGGCGAGGAACGGCTGCGTTCCGCCCTGCTGTACGCGGGCCGGCCACCGGCCTCCGGCCGCCGGGGCGTACCCGCGCAGCCCGGGCCGGACACGGAGCCCGAGTACGGCGAGGCCATGGTCACCGGGCTTGCCGCGCTCGCCCTGCACGGCTTCGCGGCCGCGCCGCCGCCCGCGTCGTCGGACCGGATCGATGTACTGGTGCCGCGCATCCGGCGACTGCGCTCGGTTCGGTACGTACATCTGGTACGGACCTCCGAGCCGCCCCGCCCCGAGCAGGTGCACGGCTTGCCCGTGGCCCCGGTGGAGCGGGCACTCGCCGACGCGGTCGCCGGGCTCGGGGACGCCTCGGCCGTATGCCGTCTGTTCACCGAGGCGGTCCGCGGCGGGCACTGCGAGCCGGCCGCCGTCGTGGGCGAGTTGAGCCGGGCCGGACTGCTGGGCCGCCCCCAGGTGGTGACCGCCGTCGACTCGTTGCTCGCCGAGGGCCGGGCACTGACGGAGGGCCGGCTGTACGACATGGTGCGGACGTACGGCCTGCCGGAGCCGCTCTGGAACGTGGACCTGCGGCTGCCCGGCGGCCCGCATCTGGGCGGGGTGGACGCCTACTGGCTCGAGGAGGCGGTCGCCGTGGTGCTCGACACCAGGGCGCCACGGCACAGCAGGCCCGACGACGCCCGGCACCAGGAGGATCACGACGCGCAGTGGTCCGCGTACGCCGCCGAGCGGGAACATCTGGAGCGGCTCGGCATCACCGTCGTCCATCTCTCGCCGAAGAAGCTCCGCGACGCGCGGGAGCAGCAGGCGGTCGTGGTGCGTACGGCGCTGATGGCGGCGGCCGACCGCGAACCGGCCGCGTATGTGATGATCCTGCCTCGTTGAGGACGGGCCACGGAGGCCACTTATTCACCCCTTCATCCCTGATGGCACATCAGCACCACTGGCGGAAGTCCGCCATGTCCACATCTCGCCCACCTCAACTCTCCACAAACCCCTGTCATTTACGAAAGGGTGAGCGGTCATCCGGTACCGAATTCCGGACTCTCTCTTTCACTTCAGGGATGCTGATGACCTCCGAGTCCCCCAGTTCCATACCCGGGGCGAGACGCGTGGCCCGAGTCGCGGCTGCCGCCGGCCTGGTGGCCGCACTGGCCGCCACCGGCGCCGCCCCGGTCTTCGCCGCCGATGACCCTGCCCCCGCTCCCGTCAAGTCCGCCGCCGACGGCGCCACGGCCGACAAGCTCGGCTCGGCCGATGCCGATGTTCTGGCCAAGGCCAAGGCCAAGGGCGAGAAGAACGTCACGATGATGGTCGCCACCGCTCCCGGTGCGACCGAGCAGGTCACCGAGCAACTGGACGCCGTCAAGGGGTCCGTGCTGGGGCGTGCGTACGACAAGCTCGGCTACGTACGGGCCACCGTGCCCACCGCGTCCGCCGAGGCGACCATCAAGGCGGCCTCCAAGCTGTCGTCCGTCCACGGCATCGATCTCAAGCAGGAGATCAAGCTGGACGACCCGACTCCCACGGGCGACCGGGCCGCCGGGGCGACGACGAAATCCACGGGCACCTACCCGGCGCCCGGCAAGAAGACGCCGGCGAAGAACCCGTACAACCCGTCCTTCGAGACGGGCGCGGTCGACTTCGTCAAGCAGCACCCGAAGGCCGACGGCCGGGGCGTGACCATCGGCATCCTGGACTCGGGTGTCGACCTCGGTCACCCGGCGCTCCAGAAGACCACCACCGGCGAGCGCAAGATCGTCGACTGGGTGACGGCCACCGACCCGGTCAGCGACGGCGACCGCACCTGGCTGCGGATGACGGCCTCGGTGACCGGCCCGACCTTCACCATCGGCGGCCGCACCTACTCGGCGCCGGCCGGCTCGTACAAGATCCAGCTCTTCTCCGAGGCCGCCACCAAGGGTGGCGACATGGCCGGAGACCTGAACCGCGACGGTGACACCACCGACGTCTGGGCCGTGCTCTACGACCCGGTCACCGGCACCACCCGCGTCGACCTGGACAACGACGCCGACTTCAGAGACGACGCCGTCATGAAGCCGTACAAGGACGGCCACCAGGTCGGCTACTTCGGCACGGACAACCCGGCGACCGATGTCGTCGAGCGCATCCCGTTCGTCGTCGAGACCCGCAAGGACGTCGTGTACAACGCGGCCGGCGACAAGGCCGACTACGTCAACATCGGTGTCATCGAGTCCGAGCACGGCACCCACGTCGCGGGCATCACCTCCGCCAACGGCCTGTTCGGCGGCAAGATGAACGGTGCCGCGCCCGGCGCGAAGATCGTCTCCTCGCGTGCCTGCACCTGGTCCGGCGGCTGCACCAACATCGCGCTCATGGAGGGGATGCTCGACCTCGTCGTGAACCGCGGTGTCGATGTCGTCAACATGTCGATCGGTGGCCTGCCGCCGCTCAACGACGGCAGCAACGCCCGCGCGGAGCTGTACAAGCGGCTCATCGACACGCACGGCGTCCAGCTGGTCATCTCGGCCGGCAACGACGGCCCGGGTGTGAACACCATCGGCGACCCCGGCCTCGCCGACCACGTGATCTCCGTCGGCGCGTCCATCTCCAAGGAGACCTGGGCCGCCAACTACGGCTCGAACGTCACCAAGAAGTACGACATGATGCCGTTCTCCTCGCGCGGCCCGCGTGAGGACGGCGGCTTCACGCCGACCCTGACGGCCCCGGGTGCGTCCATCAACACCACCCAGACCTGGCTGCCCGGCGGCCCGGTCAAGGAGGCGGGCTACAGCCTGCCGGCGGGTTACTCCATGCTGCAGGGCACCTCGATGGCCTCGCCGCAGGCCGCCGGTGCGACCGCGCTGCTGCTGTCGGCCGCGAAGCAGAAGCACATCGAGCTGCCGCCGGCCGATCTGCGTACGGCGCTGACCAGCACCACCACCCACATCAAGGGTGTGCCGGCGCACGCCCAGGGCTCCGGTCTGATCAACATCGTCGGTGCCTGGAAGCAGATCGAGAAGCAGGGCGCCCCGGCACACGAGTACTCGGTGAAGGCCCCGGTCGACACCGCGATCGACTTCGCGCTGAAGACCCCCGGCTTCGGTACCGGTCTGTACGACCGCGAGGGCGGCCTGAAGGTCGGCCAGAAGAAGTCGTACGACGTCACGATCACCCGCACCACGGGTCCGGACAAGGCCGTCAAGCACCGGCTGTCGTGGAAGAACAACGACGGCACGTATCAGCTGACCGGTCCCGGCACGGTCTCCCTGCCGCTCGGCGAGCCGGTCACCGTCAAGGTCCAGGCGAAGCCGGGCAGCGCGGGCGTGCACAGCGCGATCCTTCAGGTGGACGACAGCAAGACCGTCGGCGTGGACCAGCAGATCCTCTCCACGGTCGTCGTCTCCACGCCGCTCGTGAAGCCCGCCTACGCGTTCAAGGCGTCCGGCTCGGTGCAGCGCAACAGCACCACGTCGTACTTCTTGACCGTGCCGGAGGGCGCCAAGACTCTTGAGGTCGCGATGAGCGCGCTGCGCTCGGGCAGCCAGACCCGCTTCATCTCCATCCACCCGTACGGGGTGCAGATGGAGGACAGCTCCACGATCTTCTGCTACCCGAACTACGAGAACCCGGCCAACACCTGCCGCCCCGATGTGCGCTCCTACAAGGACCCGCAGGCGGGCGTCTGGGAGATCGAGGTCGAGGCACGGCGTACGTCGCCGCTGCTGGACAACCCGTACAAGCTGGACGTCTCGCTGCTCGGTGCGACCTTCGACCCGGCGGTGCAGACCATCGCCGAGGCGAAGGTCGGCACGCCGGCCGCGGTGAACTGGAAGGTCACCAACAACGCCGGTGACCTGCAGGGCACGCTCAAGGGCGGCTCGCTGGGCTCGGCCAAGGTCGACAAGCCGTCGATCAAGACGGGCGACGAGCAGGAGTACACGGTCACCATCGGTGAGGGCGTCGAGAAGCTGGACATCGCCATCGGCGGTACGTCGGACGCCAACGCCGACATCGACCTGTACGTCAAGAAGGGCACCACCGAGGTCGGCAAGTCCACCACGGCCGGCTCCGAGGAGTCGGTCAGCCTGGTGAAGCCCGCCGCCGGTACGTACACCGTCGTGATCGACGGCTACAGCGTTCCGGCCGGGACGACCACGTACGACTACCGCGATGTGTACTACGCGCCGTCGCTCGGCACGATCAAGGTCGACGAGTCGAAGGCCGTGAACCTGGCCAACGGCGCTTCGGCCCAGATCGGTGCCGAGGTCTCGGTCGCCGGGGCGGCCCCCGAGGGCCGGCAGTTCTTCGGCGAGGTCCATCTGGTGAACAGCCGCGGGACCGCGGCGGGCACCGGCAGCGTCGTGATCGAGAAGGTCACGCCGTAGCGGTGACTGCTGTCGCCGTGTGATCCGTACGACAGTGGGGCGGGTGCTCTGTGGAGCTCCCGCCCCACTGCTCTGCCCGCCCGGCCGGGCGGCCGCTGTCCGCAGCGCGGACAATGGATTGGACAAGGAAGCCGTGGACATACGCATCATGGAACGGCAACCGCGCCAGTTCGTACGTTTGAAGGAGTCCCTGTGAAGGTCGGAATCGTCGGCGCCACCGGTCAGGTCGGCACAGTCATGCGCAGGATCCTGGCCGAGCGGAAGTTCCCGGCCGACGAGCTGCGGCTGTTCGCCTCCGCGCGCTCCGCGGGCTCCACCATCGAGTGGGAGGGCCGGGAGATCACCGTCGAGGACGCCTCGACGGCCGATTACTCCGGGCTGGACATCGTGCTGTTCTCGGCCGGTGGCGCGACGTCGAAGGCGCTCGCCGAGAAGGTCGCCTCGCAGGGCGCCGTCGTGATCGACAACTCCTCCGCCTGGCGCAAGGACCCCGAGGTCCCGCTGGTCGTCTCCGAGGTCAACGCGCACGCGATCGCGAACCGGCCCAAGGGCATCATCGCCAACCCGAACTGCACCACGATGGCCGCCATGCCCGTGCTGCGCCCGCTGCACGACGAGGCCGGCCTCCAGACGCTGACCGTCGCCACCTATCAGGCGGTGTCCGGCTCCGGACTGGCCGGTGTCGCCGAGCTGCACGGCCAGGTTTCCAAGGTCGTCGCCGACGCCGACAAGCTCACCCACGACGGCGAGGCCGTCGACTTCCCCGAGCCGGACATCTACAAGCGTCCGATCGCCTTCAACGTGCTGCCGCTGGCCGGCTCGATCGTCGACGACGGCTCCTTCGAGACCGACGAGGAGCAGAAGCTCCGCAACGAGTCCCGCAAGATCCTGGAGATCCCGGAGCTGAAGGTGTCCGGCACCTGCGTCCGGGTGCCGGTCTTCTCCGGCCACTCGCTCCAGGTCAACGCACGTTTCGCCCGTCCGATCAGCGTCGAGCGCGCATACGAGCTGCTGAAGGACGCCCCCGGCGTCGAGATCTCCGAGATCCCCACCCCGCTGCAGGCGGCCGGCAAGGACGCCTCGTTCGTCGGCCGGATCCGGGTCGACGAGACCGTGGACAACGGCCTCGCGCTCTTCGTCTCCAACGACAACCTGCGCAAGGGCGCGGCGCTGAACGCGGTACAGATCGCGGAACTGGTGGCGGCGGAGCTGAACGGCTGACGCCTGTACGTACAAAAAGGGCGGCCACCGCAGTGAGGTGGCCGCCCTTTCGTATCCGTCAGAGGGCGAGATGCCGTCGCAGGGCGGCGTCGATCTCGGCCATGCGCCGGCGCGGGACGGTACCGATCCGCTTCAGGACACGGTCCGGGGCGACCGCCCGGACCTGCTCGCACTGGACCTTCGAGTCCTTCGGCAGACGGCTCTCGTCGGCCCTGAGAAGGACCTGGAACGTGAGAACACGTGCGGTGTTCGACGTCAGAGGCACCACGGTGATCACGCCTCTGCCGTTGAGCTCGACCGACTGGTTGGCGGCGTTGTTGGAGACGATCACGGCCGGCCTGACCTTGTTGGCCTCGCTGCCCCTGGCCGGCTCCAGATCGACCAGGTGGATGTCGCCTCTACGCATCGGCGATTCCGTCTCCGACCGTACGGTCCCAGAGCGCGGCGTCCTCGCTCGCGTCCCATTCCTCGAACGCCTCCGTGTACTCAGCCTCCAGACCGGCGACACGCAGCAGCTCGATGGCGGCATGGATCACCGCGGACCGGGAATCCGCATCGGTCTTCATGGCGTACTCGTCGACGAAGGCGACATCCTCCTGCGGCAGGCTCACACTGATCTTCATACCATCGATGCTACCGCAGTGGCATACCCATAGCCACTCCGCTCGGGCACGCGACGTGGAAGGATGACCGGAAAACGTCACATACCAAGGAGATGACCGCGTGCCTGGCACCAATCTGACCCGCGAAGAGGCACAGGAGCGGGCGCGCCTGCTGACCGTGGACGCGTACGAGATCGATCTCGACCTCTCCGGAGCGCAGGAGGGCGGCACCTACCGGTCCGTGACCACCGTGCGCTTCGACTCCGCCGAAGCCGGTGCGGAGACCTTCATCGACCTGGTCGCCCCGGCCGTGCACGAGGTCGAGCTGAACGGCAAGTCGCTGGACGTCGCGGCCGTGTTCCGCGACTCGCGCATCAGCCTCCCGCACCTGGTCGCGGGCTCCAACGAGCTGAAGGTCGTCGCCGACTGCTCGTACACCAACACGGGCGAGGGCCTGCACCGCTTCGTCGACCCGGTCGACCAGCAGGCTTACCTCTACACCCAGTTCGAGGTGCCGGACGCGCGCCGCGTCTTCGCCAGCTTCGAACAGCCCGACCTCAAGGCGACGTTCCGGTTCACGGTGCGGGCGCCGCAGGGCTGGACGGTCATCTCGAACTCGCCGACGCCCGAGCCGCAGGACGACGTCTGGTCCTTCGAGCCGACGCCGCGCATCTCGACGTACATCACGGCTCTGATCGTCGGCCCGTACCACGCGGTGCACAGCAGCTACGAGAAGGACGGCCAGTCCGTTCCGCTCGGCATCTACTGCCGCCCGTCGCTCGCCGAGTTCCTCGACGCGGACGCGATCTTCGACGTCACGCGGCAGGGCTTCGACTGGTTCCAGGAGAAGTTCGACTACGACTACCCGTTCGCCAAGTACGACCAGCTGTTCGTCCCGGAGTTCAACGCGGGCGCGATGGAGAACGCGGGCGCGGTCACCATCCGCGACCAGTACGTGTTCCGCTCGAAGGTGACGGACGCGGCGTACGAGACGCGGGCCGAGACGATCCTGCACGAGCTGGCCCACATGTGGTTCGGCGACCTCGTCACCATGGAGTGGTGGAACGACCTGTGGCTGAACGAGTCGTTCGCCACGTACACGTCGATCGCCTGCCAGGCGTACGCGGAGGGCTCGAAGTGGCCGCACTCCTGGACCACGTTCGCCAACTCCATGAAGACCTGGGCGTACCGTCAGGACCAGCTGCCGTCCACGCACCCGATCATGGCGGACATCCGTGACCTGGACGATGTGCTGGTCAACTTCGACGGGATCACGTACGCCAAGGGCGCCTCGGTCCTGAAGCAGCTGGTGGCGTACGTCGGCATGGACGAGTTCTTCAAGGGCGTCCAGGCGTACTTCAAGGCGCACGCCTTCGGCAACACCCGGCTGTCCGACCTGCTGGGCGCGCTGGAGGAGACCTCCGGCCGCGACCTGAAGACCTGGTCGAAGGCATGGCTGGAGACGGCGGGCATCAACATCCTGCGCCCTGAGATCGAGACGGACGCGAACGGCCACGTCACGTCCTTCACGGTCCTCCAGGAGGCCCCGGCCCTCCCTGCCGGCGCGAAGGGCGAGCCGACGCTGCGGCCCCACCGCATCGCGATCGGCTGCTACGACCACGACGAGTCCGGCAAGCTGGTCGTCACGAACCGGATCGAGCTGGACGTCGACGGCGCGCGCACGACCGTGCCGTTCCCGGCCGGCACCGCCCGCCCCGCCGTGATCCTGCTGAACGACGACGACCTCTCGTACGCGAAGGTCCGTCTCGACGAGGAGTCGCTGCGCGTCGTCACCGAACACCTCGGCGACTTCACCGAGTCCCTCCCGCGCGCCCTGTGCTGGGCCTCCGCCTGGGACATGGCCCGCGACGGCGAGCTGGCGACCCGGGACTACCTCTCCCTGGTGCTCTCCAGCATCGGCAAGGAGTCGGACATCGGTGTCGTCCAGTCGCTGCACCGTCAGGTGAAGCTGGCGCTGGACCTGTACGCGGCGCCGGAGTGGCGCGAGGCCGGGCTGACGCAGTGGACCGAGGCCACGCTGGCGCATCTGCGCGCGGCGGAGCCGGGCAGCGACCACCAGCTGGCCTGGGCCCGCGCCTTCGCGGCGACGGCCCGCACCCCGCAGCAGACGGACCTGCTGCAGTCGCTGCTCGACGGCAAGGAGACGGTCGAGGGCCTCGCCGTCGACACGGAGCTGCGCTGGGCGTTCGTCGAGCGGCTCGCCGCCAACGGCCTGCTCGAAGAGGACGAGATCGCCGCCGAGTACGAGCGCGACAAGACGGCGGCGGGCGAGCGCCACGCGGCGACCGCCCGCGCGGCCCGTCCCACCGAGGAGGCGAAGGCGGAGGCGTGGGCCTCGGTCGTCGAGTCCGACAAGCTGCCGAACTCCCTCCAGGAGGCGGTCATCGCCGGCTTCGTCCAGACCGACCAGCGCGAACTGCTCGCTCCGTACACGGAGAAGTTCTTCGCGGCGGTCAAGGACGTCTGGGAGTCGCGCAGCCACGAGATGGCACAGCAGATCGCCGTCGGCCTCTACCCGGCCGTCCAGGTCTCGCAGGCCACCCTGGACACCACGGACGCCTGGCTGTCCTCGGCGGAGCCGAACGCGGCCCTGCGCCGTCTGATGTCCGAGTCGCGTTCGGGTGTGGAGCGCGCGCTGAAGGCCCAGGCCGCGGACGCTGCGGCGGCCACGGCATAACGGCTGAACGGTGAAGCAGTGAGGGGCGCCTCCCGTGATGACGGGGGCGCCCCTCCTCTCTCCGACCCGGCTGTCGGATCACAGCAGCCGGAACGCCTTGCCGCCCGGGTCGACCACGGCCTTGATCTCCGCGCCCGCAGTCGCTCCCGCCACGCCGTGGGGCATGAGACAACCGGCCTCGAGGGCCGGCCCCGATGACTTCCGCGGTCGCCGTGGCCCGTGGCACATTCGCGCGAACAGGCTTTGGTCCGGGGGCCGTCGGCCTTGGAAACCGCCCGTCGGGCGGGCGCCGTCGCGCAGCCGTCCGACGGGCGGGAGCAAAGGGGGCTACGGGAGGAAGGCGGTTACGGCGGGAAGGCGCTGCGGGAAGGGAGTCATGCGCCCGACTCCTCGTAGCGCCGGGCCAGTTCGGCCGCACCCGACTCCGTCAGGCTGCCGTGCAGGCGCATACGGGCGACTCCACCGTCCGGGAAGGCGTCGAGACGGACGTGGGTGACGATCGCCCGGTCGCGGAGGGGGAAGCGGTGGAGGGTGTCGGGCTGGAGCCTGGTGCGGGGGATGATCTCGAACCATTCGCCCGTCTCACCGTTGCGGCCCTGGAGAGCGATCCAGCCGGCCGCGTTGCCCTTGAGGTAGGCCGTGTCGATCTCGACCGCGCGGACCGCACCCTGGGCGGGGAGGCGGAAGCGGACCCAGTCGTTCGTGTCGCGGACCCGGCGGCGGCGGTTCTCCCAGCCGTCGTCCATCTTGCGGGAGGTGCCGGGCAGGATGATCTGGGTCGGCGAGGAGTAGAAGCGGTCGGAGGCGTCCTCGTAACTGCCGCCGTTCAGGACCGAGATCAGGTCGAACGTGCCGAGCGTGGCGAGCCAGGACGGATCGGGGAGGACTTCGCCGTGGACGCGGAGGCGGGCGATGCCGCCGTCGGGGTGCTGACGGAGGCGTACGTGGGTGCAGCGGCGGCCGCCGGTGATCTCGAAGCCGTTGGCGGCGTGGCCGCGTACGGGGGTCGGCGGGACGATCTCCTCCCACTTCACGTCGTCGGCGAGGAGTTCTTCGGGCCCGGGTGAGCCCTCGACCGCCGTCGCCTGGATCGAGACGCGCTGCGGGTAGTTGCCGCGGAAGTGGGCCGTGTCGACGACGATGCCGCGGATGATGCCGGGAGCGCCGAGGCGGATCAGGGCCCAGTCGTGCTCCTCGGGGGCCGGGAACGGATGGGCCGCGTCCGCGCCGCGCCTGCGGCGGGTCTCCCAGCCGTCCATGATCTTGCCCTTGTGGCCGAAGTGCTCGGGGTCGAAGACCGCGCGCTCCCGGACCAGGAGGTTCTCGCGCTGGGCGAAGAACTCGTCGTTGGCGGCGATCACGCCCGCGCCGAGGCGGCGGTCGGCGAGGTCGACGAGGTCGGTGAAGGGGAGGTCGGTGGTGCGGTAGTCGGCGTACGGGTCGCCACCGCTGTACGGAGCCGCGTCGTTGGCGTGGGGGTCCTCGTGCCGGTTCTCATTCTGTTCGGAGGTCATGCGCCTACTGTCGCGGCGGACAACCCATGAGGTCCATCGAAAGTTTTTGCATTATTTATTCAGTTGAAGTGAACGATGAGGCTGCTTCGGTGAGTGCCGCGAGGACCCTGGCCACCGCCGGACCCCGTTCGGCCCCCTGCCGTACCGCCGCCACCACATGGCGTCGCGGCTGGTCCGCTTCCAGTGCGCGCATCACCACGCCGCCCCGGCTGCGCCGTTCCGCCGATGCCATGCGCGGGATCAGGGCAACCCCCATGCCCGCCTCGACCATGGCCAGGATCGCCGTCCAGCCGGAGGCGCTGTGCGCCTGCTCGGGCACGAATCCGGCGGCCTCGCACGCGGCCGTCGTGATCTGTGACCAGGGGCCCGAGCCGCCGAAGATCCAGGGGTCGCCGGAGAGATCCGCCAGACGGAGGGCGGGTGCCGCGGCGAGGCGGTGGTCCGCGGGCAGGGCCACGTCCAGGGGGTCCGCCAGCAGGGGCAGCACCGCGAACCGGGGGTCGCGGGCCGTCGGGGCGTGGGCGGCCAGGGACAGAGCGAGGTCCACGTCACCGGCGGCCAGGAGTTCGTACGCCTGCGCGGCCTCCGCCTCCCGCACCCGTATGTCCGGTCCCGGGCGCTCCTCGGCGCGCAGCCGCCGGATCGCCGGTACGACGAGGGCGGGCACCGCCGTGGAGAACGCCGCGATCCGTACCTCGCCGGCCTCGCCGCGCAGATAGCCGGTCAGTTCGGCGTCGGCGCGCTCCAGTTGGGCGAAGACGGCCTCGGCGTGGCGCAGCACGAGGTGCGCCGCGTCGGTCAGGCGGACCCGTCGGCCCTGGGCCTCCAGGAGCGGTACGCCGAGCTGTCCGGACAGGTTGGACAGCTGCTGCGAGACTGCGGACGGGGTCATCAGCAGGGCCTGCGCGGTCGCGGTGACCGTGCCCCGGTCGCGCAGGGTGCGGAGAATGCGGAGCTTCTTGACGTCCCACTCGATCATGGCCGCAACCTACCCGGGGCCCGGACCGGGCGTCCGGGTCCGGACATGCGTGTGCGCCGCACGGTACGGGGTACCTGCGGCGCACTCGGGAAGAGCGTGGGCGCTAGACCTGCTTCTTGGACTTGTCGAAGATCATGACCAGGCCCGCGATGACCACGAACAGGGCGATGGGAGCCACGACGAACTGAACGATGGTCTCCATCACGCTCAGGCCCGGACCGGGGTCGTCACCGTCGTCGCGGGTGAGCGCGAGCGCAGGGGACGACATGAGCAGCATCATCAGCGTCGTTCCGGCCGCGACGGCGCCGGCGCGCATAGCGTTCTTCTTGTCCACGGTGCAAACGTAGCGAACGCCCGGGACGGGCGCGCGCCCGGGGGTGCCGTACGGGGTCACGGACGGGATTCCGGGTGGATTTCCCGGTGGGGTTCCGGGCGGGTTCCCGGGCGGTTCCCACGAGGTTCGAAGACCTCCATCAGCCGGTGCGGGCGGGGTGCGGCGGCCAGCGCCTCCAGGGTGACCGGGCGGCCCTCCGCGTCGGCGACGGGCAGTCGCCAGTTGGGGTACTGGTCCCAGGTGCCGGGGAGGTTCTGCGGGCGGCGGTCGCCCAGCGTGTCGGGCAGCCAGACTCCGACCATGCGGGCGGGGGTGCGCAGCAGGAAGCGGTGCACGGCGCGGACGGCACCCTCCTCGTCACCCTCCCCCTCGGGAAGCAGGCCGAGCCGGGCGAGATACCCCAGCCACTCGGCGGTGTCGGTCGCGTCCGCGGTCAGCTCCTCGGCGAGGCTGCGAGTGAGCAGGCCGAGGCGGTGGCGCAGTGTCACATGGCCGCCGGTAAGCCGGGCCGCGGTGGACGGCAGATCGTGCGTGGTGACGGTGGCCAGGCAGCCCTCGCGCCACTTCTCGGGGGCCAGCGGGCGGCCGGTGCCCGCCCAGTCCCGTTCGAACCAGAGCACGGAAGTGCCGAGCACGCCGCGCCGGGCCAGCGCCTCGCGTACCCCCGGCTCGACGGTGCCGAGGTCCTCCCCCATGACGACCGCACCGGCCCGGTGCGCCTCCAGGACGAGGACGGCGAGCATCGCCTCGGCGTCGTGGCTGACGTACGTGCCCTCGGTGGGCGGGCGTCCCTCGGGCACCCACCAGAGCCGGAACAGACCCATGACGTGGTCGATGCGCAGGGCTCCCGCGTGGGCGAGGAGTCCGCGCAGCAGTCCTCGGTACGGGGCGTAGCCGGACGCGGCGAGGACGTCGGGGCGCCAGGGCGGCAGGCCCCAGTCCTGGCCGCGGGCGTTGAAGGCGTCCGGGGGCGCGCCGACGGACATGCCGTGTGCGAAGGCGTCCTGCTGGGCCCAGGCGTCGGCGCCGCCGGGGTGCACGCCGACGGCGAGGTCGTGGACGATACCGACGGCCATTTCGGCGTCCAGAGCGGTGCGCTGGGCGGCGGCGAGCTGGCTGTCGGTCAGCCAGGCGAGCCGGCAGTGGAAATCGACCCGGTCCAGCAGTGCACGGCGGGCGCGGGCGGTCTCCTTGGAACGCGGGTCGCGGAGAGCGGCCGGCCAGGTGTGCCAGTCGGAGCCGTGCACCTCGGCGAGGGCGCACCACAGGGCGTGGTCCTCCAGGGCCTGTCCCTGCTCGGCCAGGAAGTCGCAGTACGCGGCGCGGCGGCCCGGGGTGAGGGGCACCTTCGTCACGAGTTCGAGGGCCTGGCGCTTGAGTTCCCAGACGGCGTCCCGGTCGATCAGGGCGCCCTTGTTCAGCACGGTGTCGCTGAGCGTCGCCGCGTCCTGGCGCAGATCGTCGAGGGTGCCCCGGTCCGGCACGTGCCCGTACTCGGGGATGGACTCGATGTGCAGATGGACGGGGTCGGGGAAGCGCCGTGACGACGGGCGGTACGGGGACGGGTCGGTGGGGTTGCCGAGCACGGCGGCGTGGAGCGGGTTCACCTGGACGAATCCGGCGCCGAGGGCCCGCCCGGACCAGGCGGCGAGGTCGGCGAGATCCCCGAGGTCGCCCATGCCCCAGGAGCGGGCGGAAAGCAGGGAGTAGAGCTGGACGAGGAAGCCGTGGCTGCGTGCGGGCGGCTGCGGCACCCGGGGCGGGGCAACGACGAGCGTGCCGGTCGCGCTCCGGCCACCGGGAGCGCGTACGGCCAACCGGTGCACCCCGAGCGGCGGTTCGACCCACCAGGCGGGGGTCGGGGGCACGCCTGTCGAGGTACCGCCTCCCGCAGCTTCAGCCGCGCCCGTCCCGCTCTCCCCGCCCGCACCCGGGCCCGCGGCGGCGACGCCCCGTCCCGAAACGGCCGGATCCGGTCGGTCGGCCGGAATGTGCATCCGCCGGGTCGGGGGCGCTCCGCCGTCCCCTCCTCGATCGAGTCCGATGTCCAGCGAAGTGCCGGGCGGCAGGGCGGTCAGGGCCGGGGGCAGTGGCTCCCCGGTCCACACGACCAGCGTCGGCGGCAGCAGCCGGGACCGGGCCGAGGACTCGGCGGCGGCGAGCGATTCCCGTACCGCTTCGGGCGTGGCGGCGTCCACACCGAGCGCGGCGAGCACGGCGATGACGGTGTCGTCGGGAACGGACACCGTGACATCGGCGGACGGGGAGTAGGAGGTGGCGACGCCGTGCAGAGCGGCGAGCCGGGACAAGCCCATTCAGACTCCTGGGAACTCCATGCCCCACGCGCCGCCGGAGGTGGCCGGCTCGCTGGTCAGCGGGGCGTTGACGGCGAGCGGGGGTTCGCTGGTCAGTGGCGTGGCGTCGACGAGCGGCGGCTCGCTGGTGAGAGGTATCGCATCGGCGAGCGGCGGCTCACTCGTCAGCGGACCGGGGCCGGGCCCGGCGGCGGGGACCGCACCGGGCAGCGGGGCGGGACCGGGTTCCTGTTTGGAGAGGGCGGAGAGCAGAAGCTGCGCGGCAGCGGGCATGGTGGCCTCCCGGCCGTGGGGGAACAGGACACAGCAGACCTACCCAGCGGGCTCGACCGCAGACGTAGGCGTTACCACAACGACTTCAACGTGGTCTGAGTCACATTTCGTTCCCTGGAGGCCGGTTCTCCGTAATCTGTCCGCTGTTTTCGGCCATTCGGCGTCATCCTTGGCGTCGCCCGTCGACAGCCGACCACCCCTCACCTCACCCGCCACATCGGGCATTTACGGCACAACAGCCCCCCGCATTGACACCCTCGCGCGCGGGTGGTGGGCTCGGAGGCCACCGGCGGGAGCGAAGGAGAAGAGCGATGCGGCTCAGGCGCAGAAAGCAGGCAACGGCCGTCGCGGTCGCCGTGCTCGGCGGGCTGCTCTCCGCCGGGACACCGGCTGCCGTCGCGGCCCCTTCGGCGCCGGGCTCCCCAGCCGTCGCCACCTCCGACCGCACGGACGACGGCACGCTGCCCGCCGTATGGCCGCGGCCCCAGTCCATCAAGGCGTCCGGGCCCTCCGTACCGCTCTTTGCCGAGGTCACCCTCGTGGTCGGCGCGCACGCGGATCCGTACGCCGTCGACGCACTCCGGCAGATCCTGCGGGACGCGGGCGTGCGGACCGTCCACGAGGCGTTGCCGGGCCGCGGACCCGTCGTCCGGCTCGGCGGCGACGGCGCCCAGGGCGCCCTGCGCTCGCTGCACGCCCCCGACCGCGGCGATCTGCCGTCCGGTGGCTACCGGATCGCGGTGGGCCGGGTCGCGGGCCGGGACACCGTCGCCATGGACGGCGTCGGCGAGGACGGCCTCTTCCACGGCGTGCAGACACTGCGTCAGCTGATCACGGACGAGAGCGTCGCCGGGGTCACCGTCAGGGACTGGCCGGGCACCGCCGTACGCGGGATGACCGAGGGCTTCTACGGGCAGCCGTGGACCCGTGCGGAGCGGCTGGCACAGATCGGCTTCATGGGGCGTACGAAGCAGAACAGGTATCTGTACGCGGCGGGCGACGACCCGTACCGGCAGGCCCGTTGGCGCGACCCGTACCCCGCCGACCGGCGCGCCGACTTCCGGGCGCTGGCCGAGCGGGCCCGCGCCGAGCATGTGACGCTCGGCTGGGCCGTCGCCCCCGGCCAGGCCATGTGCATGTCGTCGGACAACGATGTGAAGGCGCTGACGAAGAAGCTCGACGCGATGTGGGCGCTGGGTGTGCGGGTCTTCCAGCTGCAGTTCCAGGACGTCAGCTACAGCGAGTGGCACTGCGACAGCGACGCCGACACCTTCGGCAGCGGACCCGAGGCGGCGGCCAGGGCGCAGGCGCGGGTGGCGAGCAAGGTGGCACGGCATCTCGCGGACCGCCATCCGGACGCGGAGCCGCTGTCGGTCATGCCGACGGAGTTCTACCAGGACGGGTCGACCGACTACCGCAGGGCGCTCGCCGAGGAGCTGGACGACCGGGTCCAGATCGCCTGGACCGGTGTCGGGGTCGTACCGAGGACCATCACGGGCGGCGAACTGGCCGGTGCCCGCGCCACGTTCCGGCATCCGCTGGTCACGATGGACAACTACCCGGTCAACGACTACGCGCAGGACCGCATCTTCCTCGGCCCGTACACCGGCCGGGACCCGGCGGTGGCGATGGGTTCCGCGGCACTGCTCGCCAATGCCATGGAGCAGCCGTCCGCGTCCCGCATACCGCTGTTCACCGCCGCCGACTTCGCCTGGAACCCGAAGGGTTACCGGCCGCAGGAGTCCTGGCAGGCGGCGATCGACGATCTGGCGGGCGACGACGCCCGCACCAGGGACGCGTTGCGCGCGCTGGCCGGGAACAGTGCGACGTCCGTGCTGGGCGGGGACGAGTCGGCGTATCTGCAGCCGCTGCTGGCCGCGTTCTGGCAGTCCCGTACGACGACCGACGCCACGGCGCAGGCCGATGCGGCGCGCAGTCTGCGGGCGGCGTTCACCGTGATGCGGGAGACCCCGCAGCGGCTGAAGGGGCCGGCCGACGGGCGCCTGGACGGCGAAGTACGGCCGTGGACGGAGCAGTTGTCCCGGTACGGCCGGGCGGGCGAGCTGGCCGTCGATCTGCTGCAGGCCCAGTCGCGCGGTGACGGCGCTGCCGCGTGGCAGGCTTCGCTGGCGCTGGAGCCGGTGCGCAAGGCCACGAAGGCGAGCGGTGCGACGGTCGGCAAGGGTGTCCTCGGCCCGTTCCTGGACCGGGTGCGCCGGGAGGCGGACGCCTGGACGGGCGCGGACCGCGACGCCGGTACGGTGACCGAGGCCCCGGGCAGCCATACGGTCCGGCTGAACCGTTCCCGCCCTGTGGAGACCGTGACGGCGATGACGGTACCCGGCAGCGGCGCGGGGGCCGGTGCGACGCTGGAGGCCCATGTGCCCGGCGAGGGCTGGCGCAGCCTCGGCCCGGTGTCGCCCACCGGCTGGACCCAGACGCCGGCCCGGGGGCTGCGGGTCGACGCGATCCGGATCAGCTGGCCCACGGGCGGTCCGTCGACACCACCGGTCATCACGGGCACGATGCCGCCGATCGTCCCGGAAAGCCCGATGGGAAGCAGCATCGGAACCGGTGCCTCGGGGAGTGCGCGGGGCCGGGCTCCGCAGGTGCGCGCGCTCGTGCCCTGGTTCGGCGACGAGCCCGCCGCCCGGCTCGATCTCGTACGCGGCGAGACGGACGCCGAGATCGGCGGCGGGCCGCAACGGGTCGAGGCGCGGCTGGCCGCCCGGCGTCCTGCCGAGGTGCGGGGCACGCTCACCGCGGAGGCGCCCGAGGGCATCGAGGTGCGCGTCCCGAAGCAGACGAGGGTGCCGCGCGGTTCCCGTACCGCCGTCCCCGTCGAGATCACCGTCCCGGCGGGCACCCCGGCCGGCGAGTACGAGGTGCCGATCGGCTTCGGCGAAGAGCGCAGCACGCTGACCGTCCGGGCGTACCCGCGCACCGCGGGCACCGACCTGGTGCGTACCGCCGCCGTCTCCTCGTCCGGCGACGAGACCCCGGACTTCCCGGCGACGGCCGCCTCCGACGGCGATCCGGAGACCCGCTGGTCCTCGCCGGCCGAGGACGGCGCCTGGTGGCAGGCGGAACTGCCGCAGCCGGCCCGGGTCGGCCAGGTGGTGCTGCACTGGCAGGACGCGTACGCGTCCCGCTACCGCATCCAGGTCTCCGCGGACGGCCGCACCTGGCGCACGGCGGCAACCGTACGGAACGGGCAGGGCGGGCGCGAGTCGATCCGGATGGACGCGAAGGACACCCGCTTCCTCAGGGTGCAGGGCGATGCCCGGGCCACCGAGTTCGGCTACTCGCTCTGGTCGGTTGAGGCGTACGCCGTCGCCGCAACGGAGTAACGCCCCGGTCGCGCGCGGCTGTCGTCCCCGAAGGCCCCCGTCCGGCCCCGGGGACGACAAAGGCCCGGATCTCTCAGGCTGATATGCCGTCGATCCGGGCCATGGCGTCGTCCGCGCCGAACGGTTGCAAGTACGGCAGCCAGCGCGGGTCGCGGTGTCCCGTCCCGATGATGCGCCAGGCGAGACCCGTCGGCGGGGCGGGCTGCTGGTGCAGCCGCCAGCCGAGCTCCGGCAGGTGCCGGTCCGCCTTGACGTGGTTGCAGCGGCGGCAGGCCGCCACCACGTTGTCCCAGGCGTGCTGCCCGCCGCGGCTGCGCGGAATGACATGGTCGACGCTGGTCGCGGTGGCGCCGCAGTACATGCAGCGGCCCCCGTCCCTGGCGAACAGCGCCCTGCGGGTCAGCGGTACGGGCCCCCGGTAGGGAACCCGTACGAACCTCTTCAGGCGGACGACGCTGGGGGCCGGGACGGCCCGGGTGGCACTGTGCATGAAGGCGCCGGACTCCTCAAGACAGATGGCCTTGTTTTCGAGCACGAGGACGAGCGCGCGGCGGAGCGGTACGACGCCGAGCGGCTCGTACGACGCGTTGAGAACCAGGACATGCGGCACGGTGGATGCCTCCTTGTACGCCGGCGGCGCGTGGCTCGCGCCGGGACGATCCGATCTCAGTCTCTACTCACGCCTGGTCAAAGCGCCACCACGTGCGAGTAACGGGCCGGGAGGATTTTTCTCCGCCTCCTGCCGTTCACACCTTCGCCGCCCGCCGGAACAGGCGCTTCTGGACCTCTCTCGCAGCGGCCGCGCTCCGATGTGCGATCGGCCACACGCCGCCCGCGCGCCCCGTGTGAGACGCGTTCCGACCCCGATCGTGGCAACGGAACACTCCCGATACCCCGTTAGTGTGGTTGGTCCGCCGTTGTCCATCTGGAGGTTCCGCCGTGCTCCCGTCCGCCCTGTTGGCCGCAGCCCCCTCGCCCGGGTCCGGTGGCTCGCTGGACGAGGCCGCCGAGCAGGCCGGCAACGCCGCAAGCTGGGTGGAGGAGAACTGGTCCACCTGGCTGAGCATCGGTCTGCGCATCGTGCTCATCGCCGCGATCGCGATCGTGTTGCGCATCGCGGTCCGCCGTGCTCTCACCAAGCTCATCGACCGGATGAACCGCAGCGCCCAGGCGGTGGAGGGCACCACGCTGGGCGGGCTGCTGGTCAACACGGAACGCCGCCGTCAGCGCTCCGAGGCGATCGGTTCCGTACTCCGCTCGGTCGCGTCGTTCCTGATCCTCGGCACGGCCGCCCTGATGATCCTCGGCGCTTTCCAGATCAATCTGGCCCCGCTGCTGGCCTCCGCCGGTGTGGCCGGTGTGGCGCTCGGTTTCGGTGCGCGCAATCTGGTCACCGACTTCCTCTCCGGTGTCTTCATGATCCTGGAGGACCAGTACGGCGTCGGCGACACCGTCGATGCGGGCGTCGCCTCCGGCGAGGTCATCGAAGTCGGCCTGCGGGTCACCAAGCTGCGCGGCGACAACGGTGAGATCTGGTACGTCCGCAACGGCGAGGTGAAGCGGATCGGCAACCTCAGCCAGGGCTGGTCGACGGCCGGTGTCGATGTGACGGTGCGCCCCACGGAGGACCTGGCCAAGGTCCGTACGGTGATCTCCGAGGCCGCCGCGGCAATGGCCAAGGAGGACCCGTGGAACGAGCGGCTGTGGGGCCCCGTGGAGATCCTGGGCCTGGACTCGGTGCTCCTGGACTCGATGACGGTCCGGGTGAGCGCGAAGACGATGCCGGGCAAGGCGCTGGGCGTGGAGCGCGAGCTGCGCTGGCGGATCAAGCGGTCCTTCGACGAGGCCGGAATCCGCATGGTCGGCGGCGTTCCGGCCCAGGCGGACGAGCCCTCGTCGGCCGACCCGACGGCCGCCATGGCCGCTCCCTCGGCGTACGCGTCGGCCACGTCACCGCAGTCCCTGGCCACGACACCGATCACCCCGCCGCCGAACATGTCGAAGTAGGACCCGGCCGAAGCAGGACTCGGCCGTACGAGTGAGGGGCGCCCCGCAGAGCCTGCGGGGCGCCCCTCACTCGTGAGTGAGTCGATGCGACCTCAACTCGGTTCGCCATTGGCCCGGTTGGGAATGCACAACCAAGGACCCGCACATTCCGGAAGTACTTCAGGTAACGCTTTGGTAGCCACCGGGGCGCTGCCCATTGACGGCCTCGTGACGTGCGCATACCGTCCTCTCACCGAATAGGAAACTTTCCTAACAGAGGGCAGGTGCAGTGCTCATGGCCGGAACCACACCAGGTACCCCCCGCGTTCTGCGGGCCATGAACGACCGGGCCGCCCTCGATCTGCTGCTGGAGCACGGGCCCCTCTCCCGGACCAGGATCGGGAAACTGACCGGGCTCTCCAAGCCCACCGCGTCGCAGCTGCTCGCGCGGCTGGAGGCGGCCGGGCTGGTCGTCGCCACCGGGACCGTGGCGGGGCGCCCGGGGCCCAATGCCCAGCTGTACGCGGTGAACGCGCGGGCAGCCCATGTCGCGGGGCTGGATGTGAACGCCCACCGGATCGTCGCCGCCGTCGCCGATGTGACCGGTGAGACGGTCGGCGAGTTCGAGCTTCGCACCCCGGGGCGGCGTGCCGACTGCGTGGTGCGGCAGGTGGCGGATGCGCTGGACGGGGCGGTCAAGGACGCCGGGCTCACCCGCTCCGATGTGCACCGGGTCGTCATCGGCACCCCGGGCGCCTTCGACCCCGGCACCGGGCGGCTGCGGTACGCCTCGCACCTGCCCGGCTGGCACTCCCCCACCCTGTTGGACGAGCTGGCCGCGTTCTTGCCGATGCCGGTCGAGTACGAGAACGACGTGAACCTGGTCGCGGTGGCCGAACAACGGCTCGGTGCGGCGCGCGGGCACGACGACTTCGTGCTGCTGTGGAACGAGGAGGGGCTCGGTGCCGCCCTCGTCATCAATGGACGGCTGCACCGCGGCTTCACCGGTGGTGCCGGTGAGGTCGGCTTCCTGCCGGTGCCCGGCGTCCCGCTGGTCCGCCAGGTCACCAAGGTGAACGCCGGCGGCTTCCAGGAGCTGGCGGGCGCGCAGGTGCTGTCCAGGCTGGCCCGGGAGCTCGGCATCGACGACGCACTGAGCCGCGGCTCCGGCACCCACCACGAGGTCGCGGCCCGGCTGGTCGCCCGGGCCGCCGAGGCCGCGGAGTCGGGCGAGGACGGCCCGTACTCGCGGCTCCTCGATCTGTTCGCCACCGGACTCGCGACCGGCCTGGCCTCCATGGTCGCCGTACTGGACCCCGAACTCGTCGTACTCTCGGGCGAGTTGATCGCGGCCGGCGGGGAACCGCTGCGCGGCCGGGTGGAGTCCGAGCTTGTCGAGCTGGCGGCCTCCCGGCCCCGGCTGATCGCCGGTGACGTGACCCACCGGCCCGTACTGCGCGGCGCGCTGGAGAGCGCCCTCGCCACCACCCGTGACGAAGTCTTCGACACGTCCCGCTGAACCCTTCTCGGCCCGCCCGTTCCCTCCGTACCCCTGCCCCATTCCTTCACCGGGAGACCGCCATGTCCGGAAACCGCCGGAAGACGGCCGCCGCGCTCGCCGCGACCGCCGCCATATCTCTGCTCGCCTCGGCCTGTACGGGGCAGAGCAACGGTGCCAGTGATGACCCGTCCAAGGAGACGACCATCAACTTCTGGCACGGCTGGAACTCCCCGAACGAGGTCGCGGGAATCCGGGCGACGGTCGACGCCTTCGAGAAGGCGCACCCCAACATCCATGTGAAGGTCATCGACAACATGACCGACGACAAGATCAACCAGGCGCTGCGGGCGGGCGGTTCGAAGGCCCCGGACGTCATCTCGTCGTTCACCACGAACAACGTCGGCAAGTTCTGCTCGTCGAAGGCGTTCGTCGACCTCGACCCCTTCCTGAAGAAGGACGGGATCGACCCGGACAAGACCTTCCCCAAGGCGATGAACGAGTACACCCAGTTCGACGGGGTGCGCTGCACCGTGCCGCTGCTCGGTGACGCGTACGGCCTCTACTACAACAAGGACGCGTTCGAGAAGGCCGGCATCAAGAGGCCCCCGCAGACCTGGTCGGAGCTGGCCGCGACCGCCAAGCGGCTGACGAAGACCAAGGGCGACTCGTACGAGCAGCTCGGCTTCATGCCGAACTACCACGGCTACGAGTCGACCACCGAGCACTACCTCGGCGGCTGGGACCCGAAGTACTTCGACGCGGACGGCAAGTCGAACATCGCCGAGGACCCGGCGTTCGCCGACATGCTCAAGACCCAGAAGAAGCTGGTCGACGACCTGGGCGGATACGAGAAGCTGGAGAAGTACCGCACGTCGTTCGGTGACGAGTGGGGCGCCAAGCACCCGTTCCACACCGGCCAGGTGGCCATGCAGCTGGACGGCGAGTGGCGGCTCGGGATGGCCGAGGAGACCAAGCCGAAGTTCGAGATCGGCGTCGCCCCGATGCCCGTCGCCGACGACGAGGCCGACACCTACGGCAAGGGCTATCTGACCGGCACCATCGCCGGTATCGCCGCCACCTCGAAGAAGCAGAACGCGGCCTGGGAACTGGTGAAGTTCATGACGACCGACACCGACGCCGTGGTGAATTTCGCCAACTCCATCCACAACGTGCCCTCCACCCTGGCGGCGCTGAAGTCGCCGAAGCTGAAGTACGACCCGCGGTTCAAGACCTTCCTCGACATCGCCGCGAACCCGAAGAGCACCACCACCCCGCCCTCGGTGAACGGCGGCGCGTACCTGGTGTCCCTGCAGAACCTCGGATTCGACATCGAGAAGGGCAAGCAGAAGGACATCGAGGCGGGTCTGAAGAACACCGCCGAGGAGATCGACGCAGCCATCGCGCAGGCGAAGTAGCGCCGCGATGACCACGTACACACTCCGTGCAAAGCGCCGCCGGTCGGCGCTTCGGACAGCGGCCTTCATGTCGCCGTGGCTGATCGGGTTCTGCGTCTTCTTCGCCTACCCGCTGATCTCCACCGTCTACTTCTCCTTCACCTCGTACGACGGTTTCACGGCCCCCGAGTTCAGCGGGCTGAAGAACTGGTCGTACGTCTTCAACGACTACCCGCTGTTCTGGCCCGCGCTGCGCAACACGCTCTGGCTGGTCGTCGTCATGGTGACCTGCCGGGTGGTGTTCGGCCTCGGTGTCGGGCTGTTGATCACCAAGATCAAGACGGGTACCGGTGTCTTCCGCACCCTGTTCTACCTGCCGTATCTGGCCCCGCCGGTCGCGGCGACCCTCGGCTTCGTCTTCCTGCTCAACCCGGGTACGGGGCCGGTCAATTCGATCCTCGGCGATCTGGGCCTGCCCACGCCGGGCTGGTTCACCGACGCCACCTGGTCCAAGCCGGCGCTGACCGCACTCGCGGTGTGGGGGGTGGGCGACCTGATGGTGATCTTCATGGCCGCGCTGCTCGACGTACCGAAGGAGCAGTACGAGGCGGCGGAGCTGGACGGGGCGACCGCGTCCCAGCGGTTCCGCTTCGTCACCCTGCCGAACATCTCGCCGATCATCCTGTTCGCGGTGGTCACCGGGATCATCCAGACGATGCAGTACTACACCCAGCCGTTCGTGGCCGGGAAGGTCGCCTCGGGTGTGATGGGCGGCTCCGGGCAGCAGTTCGAACCGGGCTATCCCGACAAGTCGACACTGACGCTGCCGCAGGTCGTCTACAACCTCGGTTTCCAGCGCTTCGACTACGGCTCCGCCTGCGTGGTCGCGCTCGTTCTCTTCGTACTCGCCATGGCGTTCACCGCACTGCTGATGCGGCGCCGCAGCGGACTGATCCAGGCAGGTGAGTGACGTGGCGCAGACTCTCGACGCCGTGAAGACGGCCGGCCCCGCGACCGGCCCGGCCACCCCGGCCGAACGCGTCGCGCGGCGCAAGTCGCTGCTGAACTGGATCGCGGTGCACGCGCTCGGCGTCGCCGCCGCGCTCTTCTTCGTGCTGCCGTTCGTCTTCCTGCTGCTCACCTCGCTGATGAGCGACCAGCAGGCGCTGACCCGCGATCTGTGGCCGCACCCCTTCGAGTGGAGCAACTACCGGCGGGTCTTCGAGACCGACGGCTTCCTGACCTGGTGGCGCAACACCCTGCTGTACGCGGGGCTCGGCACCGTCCTCACCGTCGTCTCGTCGCTGCCCGTGGCGTACGCGCTCGCCAAGTTCCGCTTCCGCGGGCGGCATCTCTCGCTGATGCTCGTCATCTCGATGATGATGCTGCCGCCGCAGGTCGTCGTCATCCCGATGTATCTGTTCTGGGCGAAGCAGCTGGACATGTCCGGCACGCTCTGGCCGCTGATCATCCCGATGGCCTTCGGTGACGCGTTCTCCATCTTCCTGCTGCGGCAGTTCCTGCTGACCATCCCGAACGAGTACCTCGACGCGGCGAAGGTCGACGGCTGCGGTGAGCTGCGCACCCTGCTGAAGGTCGTCGTACCGATGGCCAAGCCGGGCATCGCCGCCGTCGCGCTCTTCCAGTTCTTCTACGCCTGGAACGACTACTTCGGCCCGCAGATCTACGCGTCGGAGAACCCGGGTGCCTGGACGCTCAGTTACGGCCTGGATTCCTTCAAGAGCGCACACCACACCGACTGGAACCTGACCATGGCCGCGACCGTACTGGTCATGGCCCCCGTGATCCTCGTCTTCTTCTTCGCTCAAAAGGCTTTTGTCGAGGGCGTCACACTGACCGGAGTAAAGGGCTGACTATGAAGCTCGCAGTAGTTGGTGGCGGGTCCACCTACACACCTGAACTGATCGACGGATTCGCCCGGTTGCGGGACACGCTGCCCATCGAGGAGCTGGTGCTCGTCGACCCGGCGGCCGGCCGTCTCGAACTCGTCGGCGGCCTCGCGCGGCGGATCTTCGCCAAGCAGGGCCACCCGGGGAGGATCGTCACCACCTCGGACCTCGACGCGGGTGTCGCCGACGCCGACGCGGTCCTGCTCCAGCTGCGCGTGGGCGGCCAGGCCGCCCGCAACCAGGACGAGACCTGGCCGCTGGAGTGCGGCTGCGTCGGCCAGGAGACCACCGGGGCCGGCGGCCTCGCCAAGGCGCTGCGCACCGTCCCCGTCGTCCTGGACATCGCCGAACGGGTCCGCCGTACCAACCCGAACGCCTGGATCATCGACTTCACCAACCCGGTCGGCATCGTGACCCGGGCGCTGCTCCAGGCCGGGCACAAGGCCGTCGGCCTGTGCAACGTGGCGATCGGCTTCCAGCGCAAGTTCGCCAGGCTCCTCGATGTCACACCCGGTGAGGTGCACCTCGACCATGTCGGGCTCAACCACCTGACCTGGGAACTCGGGGTCCGCCTCGGCGGCCCGGACGGCGAGAACGTCCTGCCGAAGCTGCTCGCCGAACACGGCGACGCGATCGCGGACGACCTGCGCATGCCCCGGGCGATCGTCGACCGGCTCGGCGTCGTCCCCTCCTACTACCTGCGCTACTTCTACGCGCACGACGAGGTCGTACGGGAGCTCGGCACCAAGCCGTCCCGCGCGGCCGAGGTCGCCGCGATGGAGAAGGAACTCCTCGCCATGTACGGCGACCCGGCGCTGGACGAGAAGCCCGCGCTGCTCGCCAAGCGCGGCGGTGCCTTCTACTCGGAGGCGGCCGTGGACCTGGCGTCCTCGCTGCTCGGCTCCGGCGGCACCCCGGTGCAGGTGGTCAACACGTACAACAGGGGGACGCTGCCGTTCCTGCCGGACGACGCGGTGATCGAGGTGCAGGCGAGGGTCGACGGGACGGGCGCCACCCCGCTCGCCGTACCTGAGCTGGACCCGCTGTACGCCGGTCTGATCGCCCATGTGACGGCGTACGAGGACCTCGCCCTGGAAGCGGCGCTGCGCGGCGGCAGGGATCGGGTGTTCAAGGCGCTGCTCGCGCACCCGTTGATCGGTCAGTTCGAGTACGCCGAGGCGCTCACCGACAAGCTGATCGCGCACAACCGGGAGCACCTGGCGTGGGCGTGAACGCTTCGGTCCTCGCGATCGATGCGGGGAACAGCAAGACCGATGTGGCACTGATCGGTGAGGACGGAACGGTGCTGTCGACGGCCCGCGGCGGTGGCTTCCAGCCGCCGGTCGTGGGGATCGAGGCGGCCGTGGACGTTCTCGGTGCGGCCGTCGGCCGGGCGCTGGAGCTGTCCGGCGAACCGGTGGACTCCGTCGCGCATGTGTCGGCCTGTCTCGCCAACGCCGATCTTCCGGTGGAGGAGGAGCAGTTGGCGGCGGCTCTGCGTGCCCGTGGCTGGGCATCCACGGTCGAGGTGCGCAACGACACGTTCGCGATTCTGCGTGCGGGGGTGGACGAGCCGCGGGGTGTGGCCGTCGTCTGCGGTGCGGGGATCAACTGTGTCGGCATGGTGCCGGACGGGCGGACCGCGCGCTTCCCCGCCATAGGCCGGATATCCGGTGACTGGGGTGGCGGTTCGGGGCTGGCCGAGGAGGCGATGTGGTTCGCCTCGCGGGCGGAGGACGGCCGCGGTGAGCCGACCGAGCTGGCCCGTGCACTGCCCGGACACTTCGGGCTCGACTCGATGTACGCGCTGATCGAGGCGCTGCATCTGGGCCGGGTCGAGTTCGAGCGCAGGCACGAGCTGACTCCGGTGCTCTTCGCGACCGCGGCGGCCGGGGACCCGGTGGCGGGTGCACTGGTGGACCGGCTGGCCCAGGAGGTCGTCGCGATGGCGTCGGTCGCGCTGACCCGGCTCGGTCTGCTGGACGAGGAGGCACCGGTGGTGCTGGGCGGCGGGGTGCTGGCGGCCCGTCACCCGCAGCTGGACGACAAGATCGCCGAACTCCTCGCGGTACGTGCCCCGAAGGCGGTGGTCCGGGTGGTGACGGAGCCTCCGGTCCTGGGGGCCGCGCTGCTCGGCCTGGATCACATGGGGGCGGCTGCCGGGGTGCACGAGAGGCTGCGTGCGCAGTACGGCTGAGACGGCTTTCCGGCGCAAGGGGCGTCCTGCGGCGTTTCGCGTCGCAGGACGCCCCTTGCGCACGGGAACCGTTCAGTTGTCCCGGACGTGTTCATGAGTGGGGAGATCGGTCCGCTTCGGGGATTGGTCCGCCGATCGGCTTGATCGGCGGCTCAGGCCTTGATCGAATGCGTGTGACTACCATCCGTGGACCGGTGCAGGATCCAGGCGTTCCTGGTGTGGATGTCGGTCCCTGCGGCCATACTTCTGGCCGGGTACCAGTCCTCCGATCGGCCGGGGGGCCGGGCCACCGTCAGTGCCGAGGGGGAGGTCGAGTGACATACCCGCCGAATGTACGCACGGCGCCGGAACACGCGCGGGCTCAGCCGCCCGCGCCCGCGGCCGTACCCGCTCCGCCGCAGCGCGGTCCCTGGTCCGCGACGACGGACCGGCTGCGGGCCGCGGCGACGACCGAACCGGGCAGGCTCCAGATCATCGGGGCCGTACTGGCCCTGCTCGTCGTGGCGTTCGGGGCCGTGACGGCGTTCGAGATCGCCGACCGGGCGGCCGCGGCCGACGACGTGGTGAGCCGCAGCCAGCCGCTGAGCGCCGACGCTGCTGACATCTACCGCTCGCTGGCCGATGCCGACACCGCGGCGGCGAGCGGCTTCCTGGCCGGGGCGCAGGAGCCGCGCGATGTCCACGACCGGTACGACAAGGACATCAAGGAGGCGTCCCGGCTGCTGGTGAAGGCCGCGGCCAACACGGACGCGTCGACGAGCTCCGGGCACGAGATCACCACGCTCAACGAGGAACTCCCCCGCTACGCGGGCCTGATCGAGCGGGCCCGTGCCAACAACCGGCAGGGCCTGCCGCTGGGCGGCGCCTATCTCCGGTACGCGAACCAGAAGATGACCGACGTACTGCTGCCGGCCGCCGAGCGGCTGTACACGGCGGAGACCGGCCGGCTCGACCGGGACAACGACTCGGCCAGGGCCTGGCCGTTCCTCTCGCTCGGGCTCGGTGTCGTGGCGCTGGCCGCACTGTTCTGGGCGCAGCGGCGCAACTACCGCAGGACGAACCGGGTCTTCAACCACGGCCTGCTCGTCGCGACCGCCGCGTCCGCCGTGGTGCTGCTGTGGCTGGCCGTGGGGCACACGGTGGCGCGGTCCGAACTGCTGGACGCCGATGTGCACGGGCAGCAGTCCCTCGATGTCCTCAATCATGCGCGGATCGACTCGCTGAAGGCGCGCGCCAATGAGAACCTCACTCTTGTCGCCCGCGGCGCGGTACTCACCCCGGACGGCAAGAACGACAAGTACGAGACCGACTACAACACGGGCATGAAGGCCCTCGGTGAAGAGCTGGGGAAAGCCAGGAAGCTCGCCGACGACTCCCGGGGGAGCGGGCCGGTGGCGAACGCCATCAACGGTGTCTCCGAGTGGCAGGGCCGCCACCGAACCGCCCGCACGACCGACGACAACGGCGACTACGAAGGCGCGCTGAAGCAGATCATCGGGCCGAGGGACTCGACGGGTGAGTCCTTCAACCGGGTGGACGAGGCGCTGAAGCAGGCGCTCGCCCATGAGCAGGGCGAGTTCACCCGGGCCGCGAAGGACGGGCGCGGGGCCCTGGGCGGGCTGCCGATCGGGGCCGCCGCGCTCGCCGCGCTGGGTGCCCTCGCCGCGATCGTCGGGGTCAACCGCAGGCTCTCGGAGTACCGGTGAGAGGGAGAGCGATGACCAGGAATCGCACGGGCGTGAGGGCCCGTGCCGAGTTTCCCGCCGGATCGGGGAACGGGGTCCCCAGGCACCGCGAGCCCGGCGGGAAACCCGGCACGGGCCCTGGGTCCACCCGCGGCAGGCTGCGCGGCTGGGGCGGGGTGACGGGCATGGCCGTGGCCTGCGCGGTGACGGCCTCGCTCACCCTGGTGCCGCTCTCCCACGGCGGTGCCGGCGCTTTCGGCGGGGACGCTTCGGGGCCGGGTACGGCGCAGGCGGTGCAGGCCCGGGCCGACGACTGCACGGACCCGGAGGCCAGCCTGCCGCCGTCGAGCGCCGACGGCCCGGACGTCGCGGAGATCAAAGCGCGCGGAAAGCTGATCGCGGGCGTCGACCAGAACAGCTTCCGCTGGGGATACCGCAATCCGGAGAACCGCGAGCTCGAAGGCTTCGACATCGATCTGGTGCGGGCCATCGCCAAGGACATCCTGGGCGATCCCGACGCGGTGATCTTCCGGGCCATCCCCACCAATCAGCGGATCGCCGCCCTGGAGAACGACAAGGTCGATGTCGTCGTCCGGACGATGACGATCAACTGCGCCCGGCTGGAACAGGTCTCGTTCTCCACGGCCTATTTCCAGACCGGGCAGCAGGTCCTCGCGCCGAAGGAGTCGCCGATCACCGGGTTCGACAAGTCCCTGGCGGGCAAGCGGATCTGCACCGCCGAGGGCTCCACCGCGTACGAGGCGCTGGAGAAGCAGTCGTTCGGCTCGGTCTTCAAGGACGAGCACGACGGCACCGAGGCGGACGAGGACCGGCTCACCGTCCCCAACCAGCTGGACTGCCTGGTGCGGCTGCAGCTGGGCGAGGTCGACGCGGTGGTCACGGACAACGCGCTGGCAGCCGGCCAGGCCGCTCAGGACCCGGCGGTCGAGCTCAAGGGTGACAAGCCGTTCACCACCGAGTACTACGGCGTGGCGACGAAGCGCGGTGCGAACGATCTGGTGGCCCGGGTCAACCAGGTGCTGGTCGACTACCGCAGGGGCGGTGCGGACAGCCCCTGGATGGTGTCGTACCGGAAGTGGCTGGAGGCCGGTCTGCCGGGGATATCGGCGCCGCCGGCCCCCAAGTACCGGAGCAACTAGCGCCGGGCCGGTCAGGTGTGCGCGACGGCGCGGACCGGGCCGGCGAGACAGTGGCACTGATCCTGCCGGGCCCGTCCCGGCAGGAAGAGCGGAGAGGTGATCGATGGGCGTCGCGGGCTCCTTCCCCGGCTACGCGGGGAGGCCCCCCGGCCCGGTCATGGACCGGGACGAGGCGGACCGTGCGCTGGCCCGGCTCGGCGCGGAGCACGAGGCGATCGAGACCTCGCTCCTCGCCCTGCAGGACCACGCGGGCCGCCGGCTCCTGGAGGGCGCCGATCTGACCGGTGTCACCAAGGAACGCTGGGCCTCCACCGAGCAGTCGATCACGCTGCTGTGGGGGTATTTCGACGCCTACGCGGGGGCGCTGGCCGAGGCCCGCGCGGTGCGGGCCCGCCGGCGCCACCCCAACCGGGACGACCTGGTGGCCCTCACCGAGCTGCTGCGCGGCCAGGGTGTCACCGTGGCACATGTGGTCGGCCGCCCCGATCCGTCGATCACCGGCCCGGCCAAGCTCTCCGAGCGGTTCACGCTGGAGGAGCTGGTCGCCCGGATGAACGACCTGTATGCCCGCTCGCTGGACATGGTCGTCGCCTCCGACTCCGTGTGGTCCGCACTGCCTGCCCGGATAGATCTCCTCGCCGCCGAGCTGCACCGCACCCGCTCGCTGGCGCACTCCGTCGGCGTTCGGCCCGGAGAGCACCCGGCGGGCGACGACCTGGAGGCGATCACCCATGAACTGACCACGCTGCGGGTCCAGGTGATCTCCGACCCGCTCGCGTTCTGGCTGTCGGGCCCCGGAAGTTCGGCGCCCGGCGGCGGACGCCCCGACACCACGCGCTACGACCGGGCGGCCCGTGCCCTGGACGACGTACGCCGCGAGATCGAGGCGGTGCTCGCGGTCCGGCAGGACGCCGAGCAGCGTCTGGTCCACCTGCGTGATGTCCTCTCCCGCGCGGACCGCACCCTGACCGAGGCCCGGTCCGCGCGCGGCGAAGTGCTGGCGAAGATCGCCGCCTCCGAGGTGCCCGCGGTCAGCGGACCGGCGACCGCGCTCCAGGAGCGGCTGGCCGCCGCTTCGGAGTACCGCAGACATGCCCAGTGGCACCGGCTCTCCCCGCTCCTGGAGACGCTGGAGCGGGAGGCCGAGGAGGAGTTGCTGCGGGCCCGGGAGTCGCTGACCGCGGTCACGGCCCCGCTGGCCGTACGGGCGGAGCTGCGCGGCAGGCTCGACGCGTACAAGGCGAAGGTCGCCCGGCACGGGATGGCCGAGGACCCGCTGCTGATCGAGCGGTACGACGCGGCACGCCGGATGCTGTGGAGCGCACCGTGCGATCTGCGGGTCGCCACGCAGGCGGTGCTGCGCTATCAGGAGGCGGCGGCCGAATTGCTTTCCCAACGCCGGACCTCGGGACCGGAGGACCGGCGATGACAGGCATGTGCAAGGTGGAGGGGCCGCCGCGGCGGCGGGGCGAACAGGGGGACGGACCATGAGTACGCAGTGCCAGCGCCCCGCGTGCGAGGGCAATTACGAGGACGTGGGCGGCGGTGAGCTGTACTGCGACACCTGCGGTCTGGCTCCGGTCGTGTCGCCGACGGGCATGGTGAGTTCGCCGCCGACCGGGATCGCGGGCGTCGGTGGCGCGAGCAGCGGGGGCAGTCGGGACAGCAACAGCAGTTCACGGGCCTCGTCCCGGGCGTCCTCGCGATCCTCGTCCCGCTCGTCGACCTCGCGGCGTTCCGTTTCGGGGCGGCTCTCGCGCTCGCTGTCCGCTGGTACCACGTCCCGTTCGGTGTCGGTCCGTTCCTCCGGTTCGTCCACGGGCGCGTCGTCCGGCCGGGGGAGGCTGGGCGTGGGCCTGGTGCAGGTGCCGGACGTGCCGCGTCCCGACCCGCGCTCCGCGGTGATGGAGAACCCGGAGGTGCCGGAGCGCAAGCGCTTCTGTTCACGTTCGGACTGCGGGGCCCCGGTGGGCCGGGCACGTGGCGAACGGGCGGGGCGCACGGAGGGGTTCTGCACCAAGTGCGGCCATCCGTACTCCTTCGTGCCCAAGCTCCACGAGGGCGACATCGTGCACGGCCAGTACGAGGTCGTGGGCTGTCTGGCGCACGGCGGGCTCGGCTGGGTCTATCTCGCGGTCGACCGTGCGGTGTCCGACCGCTGGGTGGTCCTCAAGGGCCTGCTCGACACGGGTGACCAGGACGCCATGGCGGCCGCCATCTCGGAGCGCCGCTTCCTCGCCGAGATCGAGCACTCCAACATCGTCCGGATCTACAACTTCGTCGAGCATCTCGACCAGCGCACCGGCTCGCTCGACGGCTACATCGTGATGGAGTACGTCGGCGGCAAGGCGCTCAAGGAGATCGCGAACGAGCGCCGTACCCCGGCCGGGAAGCGCGATCCGCTGCCGGTCGAGCAGGCGTGCGCGTACGGCATCGAGGCGCTGGAGGCGCTCGGCCATCTGCACAGCCGCAACCTGCTGTACTGCGACTTCAAGGTCGACAACGCGATACAGACCGAGGACCAGCTGAAGCTGATCGACATGGGCGCGGTCCGCAGAATGGACGACGACGAGTCGGCCATCTACGGCACGGTGGGGTATCAGGCGCCGGAGGTCGCGGAGGCCGGTCCTTCGGTCGCCTCCGATCTGTACACGGTCGCGCGGACGCTCGCGGTGCTCACCTTCGACTTCCAGGGCTACACCAACGTCTTCGTGGACTCGCTGCCGGACCCGGACAACATCGAGGTGTTCCGGACCTATGAGTCGTTCTACCGGCTGCTGGTACGGGCCACCGACCCTGATCCGGCGCGGCGGTTCGCCTCTGCGGCGGAGATGGCGGAGCAGCTGACGGGTGTGCTGCGCGAGGTGGTGTCGCTGCAGACGGGGCGACCGCGGCCTGCGCTGTCGACGCTGTTCGGTACGGAAGTACGTGTCACGGACACGCAGTTGTTCGCCGAGCTGACGGATGATGTGTCGCGGCTGGGGGCACGGGCTGTCGCTCCGGCGTCCTCAGGGCGCTTCGGGCGGCGGCGGAACGGGGCGGTGGCCGGTGCGGCCCCGGGCGCAGCCGCCGTGCCGCCCGCGGGTGCTCCGCCCGCACCCGGTTACGCCGCGGCGGGTGCCGGTCCGCCGGCCGCGCCGCCCACCCACGTACAGGCGGGCCGGAGCGGTGAGGCCCGCCGGAGCGGCGCGGCCTTCTCGTACGCGCA
Source organism: Streptomyces atratus (assembly GCF_014648655.1). Lineage (GTDB taxonomy): Bacteria > Actinomycetota > Actinomycetes > Streptomycetales > Streptomycetaceae > Streptomyces > Streptomyces atratus. The sequence continues at coordinate 275,159 of NZ_BMRN01000002.1, read as the reverse complement.
GCCCCGGGCCGCGATTCCGGCCCCCCGTGTGCCGGCCGCCGATCCCGGTACGCCGTCGGGGCCGTACGTCCCGCACGGCCCCCGGCTGGCCGGGCTCGACGCACGGGCCACCTCGCTCGCGCTGCCCGTGCCCCGGGTCGATGCGAGCGACCCCAACGCGGGCTTCCTCGCCGGACTGATGGCCACCGCCCCCGCCGAACTGATTGCCGCGTTGAACGCCGTACCCGCGGCCTCGCTGGAGACCCGGCTGCGTGAGCTGCGGGCCCGTCTGGAGATGCACGAACTCGGCGCCGCGGGGCAGACCCTGACAGCGTTGGAGGGCCAGTACGCGGACGACTGGCGGGTCGTCTGGTACCGCGGCGTCACCTCGCTGGTGACCGGTGACCACGAGAACGCGGCGCTCTCCTTCGACGCGGTGTACGACGCGTTCCCCGGCGAGCCGGCGCCCAAGCTGGCGCTGGGGATCTGCGCGGAGGTCCTGGGCCAGCTGGACAACGCCGCCGAGTACTACCGCCTGGTGTGGACGACCGACCCGAGCTTCGTCAGCGCCGCGTTCGGCCTGGCCCGGGTGCAGATCGCCGCCGGGGACCGGGTCGGCGCCGTGACGACGCTGGAGTCCGTGCCGGAGGCGTCGATCCACTGCACGGCGGCCAGGGTCGCCGCGGTGCGGGCGCGGCTGCGTGAACGGTCCCCGGGCGAGCCGCTGATCGCCGATCTGACGGCCGCCGCCGACCTGGTCTCGGGGCTGGCCGGTCTCGGTCTGGACGCGGTGCGCCGCGAGCAGTTGTCGACAGAGGTGCTGGGGACGGCGCTCGACTGGGTACTCTCCGGTAGTCCAGCGGCCCTGCCCTCGGCCCCGCAGCCGCACGCGCCTGCCGGGTCGCCCGGGCCGAGGACGCTGCTCGGCAGTGAGTTGGACGAGCGCGGCCTGCGTTTCGGGCTGGAGCGTTCGTACCGGATGCTCGCCCGGCTTGCAGAGCCCGGCGACGAGAGGATCGAACTGGTGGAGCGGGCCAACCGTTTCCGCCCCCGGACATGGGTGTGAAAATGTCGCAGAATCCCCAGGAGACGGCCTTGTCGAAGTGCCCCGGCTGCGAAGAGCCGCTGGAGCCGGGGGACCTGTTCTGCGGTGCGTGCGGGTACGACCTGTCGGCCGTTCCCGAACCACCGCAGGACCACCCGACGATCGCCATGGCCGTGCCGGCGGAGAACGGCGCGGCGGCCGCCGCCCGCACTCCGGCGGCCCGCCCGGCAGCGGTCCGGTTCGACGAGCCCGGCGGATCGGGCGACTTCGAGCTGGCCGCGCCCGGGGCCGCACCTGGGGTCGCACCCGCATCCACGCCGTCCGCCGAGGCGTCTGCGCCCGCACCGGACCCCCGTACCCCTGCCGCGGAGCTGCCCTCCACGCCACCGGCCGGCACCAAACTGTGTGTCGCCTGTCGCGCCGGCCGTGTCGACAACGACGGCTACTGCGAGAACTGCGGTCACGCCCAGCCGCGCGAGCGCGACCACATGGAGCAGGAGCTCGGTTCGGTGGCCGCCGTCAGCGACCGGGGTCTGCGCCACCACCGCAACGAGGACTCGTTCGCGGTGTCGACCACCGCCCTGCCCGACGGTTCACCGGCCGTCGTCGCGATCGTCTGTGACGGCGTCTCATCGGCGAGCCGCCCCGACGAGGCGTCGGCGGCCGCCGCGAGCGCCGCCAACGAAGCGCTTCTGGAGTCGCTGCCGCGCGGTACCCATCCGCAACAGGCGATGCACGAGGCGATCGTCGCGGCCTCGGAGTCGGTCAACTCCCTGGCCGAGGAGCCCGGCCAGGCCATGGAGCACGACCCGCACCGCCACCGGAACGCCCCGGCGTGCACTCTGGTCGGCGCGGTGATGGCGGGCGGTCTGCTGGTCGTCGGCTGGGTCGGCGACAGCCGTGTCTACTGGGTGCCGGACGACCGCACCAACCCGCCCGCCCGGCTGACCGAGGACGACTCCTGGGCCGCGCAGATGGTGTCGGCGGGCCTGATGAACGAGGCCGAGGCGTATGCGGACGAGCGCGCCCACGCCATCACGGGGTGGCTCGGCGCCGACGCGTACGAACTGGAGCCGCACACCGCGTCCTTCAAACCGGACCGGTCCGGTCTCGTGGTGGTGTGCACGGACGGCCTGTGGAACTACGCGGAGTCGGCGGCCGAGATGGCCGCGGCGGTGCCGGCCGATGCCCAGCTGCGGCCGTTGCACGGCGCCCAGGTGCTGGTGGGCCATGCGCTCGACGGTGGGGGCCACGACAACGTAACAGTGGCTCTGCTGCCGTTCGCGGTACCGCCTCAGGGGGCAGGATCGGCCTGCGGCAACACATGAGTCCCGTTCCGTATCGCTTGATTCCGTTTCTGTCCACCCACCCCACCCCTGACACCCTCGCCCGCGTTCGCCCGCTTTCACCCGCATTTCTGCCCTCACAGCTGTCTTCATCTGACACCTGGAGCCTCAAGGAGCGCATCGGATGGCCAACTTCTCCAAGTCGAACGTGCCGCAGTTCTCCGTCGAGGTGTACCAGAACGAATATCTGCCGGAGGGCGGTCGCGAGGTCAACGCGATCGTCACGGTCACCTCGACCGGAGGCGGTACCACCGGCGGCGTCCCGCTGTCCGGTGTGGCCGCAACACCCACGCACGTACCGGGGCAGGCGCCGAAAGCCGCCGTGGTGATCATGGTCGACTGCTCCGGCTCGATGGACTATCCGCCGACGAAGATGCGCAACGCCCGCGATGCGACGGCCGCGGCCATCGACACCCTGCGCGACGGCACCTCGTTCGCCGTGGTCGGCGGGACGCACGTCGCCAAGGAGGTCTACCCGGGCAACGGAAGGCTCGCCGTCGCCGATGCGCGGACCAAGGCCCAGGCGAAGGAGGCCCTGCGTGCGCTCAGCGCCGGTGGCGGTACGGCGATCGGCACCTGGCTGCGGCTGACGGACCGGCTGCTCGGCGCCGCCGATGTGGAGATCCGGCACGGCATCCTCCTCACCGACGGCCGCAACGAGCACGAGGCGCCGGAGGATCTGCGGGCCGCGCTCGAATCCTGCGCGGGCCGCTTCACCTGTGACGCCCGTGGTGTCGGCACCGACTGGGAGGTGAAAGAGGTCACAGCCATAGCCTCCGCGCTGCTCGGCACGGCCGACATCGTCGCCGACCCGGCGGGGCTGGCCGCGGACTTCACGCAGATGATGGAGAACGCGATGGGCAAGGAGGTCGCGGATGTCGCGCTGCGGCTCTGGACGCCCGTCGGGGTCGAGATCAAGTTTGTGAAACAGGTCGCACCGGCGGTCGTCGATCTGACCGACCGCCGCACCGAGGCGGGCCCCCGCGCCGGGGACTATCCCACGGGTTCCTGGGGAGACGAGTCCCGCGACTACCACGTGTGCGTAAAGGTGCCGGAGGCCGGCATCGGGCAGGAGATGCTGGCGTCCAGGGTCTCGCTGATCCTCCCCGACCCGTCGGGCGGGGCCCCGCAGACCCTTTCGCAGGGCCTGGTGCGGGCGGTGTGGACGGAGGACATGGCGGCGTCCACCTCGATCAACCCGCAGGTCGCGCACTACACGGGCCAGGCGGAACTGGCACAAGTCATCCAGCAGGGGCTCGATGCCCGCAAGTCGGGAGACTTCGACGGCGCGACGGCGAAACTGGGCCGTGCGGTGCAGCTGGCATCGGCGTCCGGGAACGAGGACACTGCGAAATTGCTTTCGAAGGTGGTGGACGTCGTCGATGCCGCGACCGGTACTGTGCGACTGAAGCCGAAGGTCGCGGAAGCCGACTCGATGACACTCGAAACACGCTCGACCAAGACCGTTCGCGTCAAGAAATAACCACACAGCCGCACAGTCGAGCCGCCCGGCCGGAGCGATCCGCCGGGTGGCGAAGAGCAAGAACAAATGACGGCCCCCGGGGCCGGACGAGGAGAGGGGGAAGCGCCGACATGCCGACATGCCCGAACGGACACCAGTCGGGTTCCGATGACTGGTGCGAGGTCTGCGGCCATCGCATGGCCGGGGCGGGCGCGCCCGCGGGTGCAGTCCCCCCGCCGCCTCCCCCGCCGCCCGCTCCCGGTTACGGCCACCCGCAGGGCCCCGACGCGACCCAGCAGGCCGAGCTCTGCCCGCAGTGCCGCACACCGCGTGAGGCCATGGCGCCGTTCTGCGAGGAGTGCCGCTGGAACTTCCTCACGAACACCGCGACGTCGTACACGCCGCTGGCGCCGTCCCACAGCCTTCCCGGCCCTCCGCCCGGACTCAACCTGCCGCCCGGCTTCCAGGCACAGCAGCCGCCGGGCCCTCAGCAGCAGCGTGATCCGTTCGAGTACCAGGGCTCGCGGCCCTCGCAGGTGAACCGGCCGGCCGAACCGCTCTCCCCCGACCAGGGAAGCCGGCCCGGGCCCCCGGCGCCGGGTCCGCAGTCACCGGGTCCGCAGTCACCGCAGCCGCCGCATCCGTTCCAGCAGCAGGGGCCGCCGCCCCCACCGTCCTTCCAGCAGCAGACCGCACCGCCGCCGCCGTTCCAGCAGCAGCCGGCGCCGCCCGGGTTCGAGCGGCCCGGTCCATCCGCCCCGCAGGCCCCCCAGCCACCGGCCCCGCCGCAGGGGCCGCAGTCCGGCGATGACGACGACTGGATGCTGTCGCCGCCGTCCCGGACGCAGGCCCCGCAGCCGCCGGCCCCGGCGCAGCAGCAGCCGCCGTTCCCGGGTCGGAACCAGAACCAGCCGCCCGCGACCTGGACCGCGGTCATCGCCCCGGACCGTGAGTACTTCCTGGCGATGATGCAGCGCAGCGGCCCCGAGGCGACCGGGCTCAACCTGCCCGCGTACTCCCCGGAACAGCAGCTTCCGCTGACCGGCAACCAGATCACCATCGGTCGCCGCAGGCACAGCACCGGCGAGTCCCCCGACATCGATCTGTCCGTGCCGCCGGAGGACCCGGGCGTCTCGCACCAGCACGCGGTGCTGGTGCAGCAGCCCGACGGCAGCTGGGCCGTGGTCGACCAGAACTCCACCAACGGCACCACGCTCAATGGCGCCGAGGACCCGATCCAGCCCTATGTCCCCGTCCCGCTCCAGGACGGCGACCAGGTGCACGTCGGGGCGTGGACGACGATCACGATCCGCCGGGACTGACCCGCGCTACCCGTTGGGCAGTGGCCAGGCGTACGGCCCTTCGGGGTCGTCCAGCCAGGCCCACTGCCGCCCGTCCCGGACCGTGATGCCGAACCTCTCCCGTTCGGGGTGCCGCTCGCGCTGCCAGAGGGAGAGGGCCTCGCGCGGGTCGAGGGTGGCCTCGGTCAGCGCCAGCAGGAACCGGAAGAGTTCGTTCTCGCTGACGCGCCTCGGCAGTGCGCCGGCGTGCGGACGCCGCACGGGCCGCGGCGGTGTGCCGCGCAACGGTACGAAGTACGCGGGCGTGTGCAGGAACCGGCCCTCGGCGTACTTCCCGTGCGCCCCTTCCCGTACCTGCAGCGCGATCAGTCCGGTGGCGAACGGCGCCAGTATCCGTGCGCCGGGCGTGCACTGGTCCAGCCAGGCCTGCGGTACGCACGGCAGGGTGCAGGTCGCGATGATCCGGTCGTACGGGCCGCGCGGGGGCCAGCCCCGTGCCCCGTCCCCGGTGATCACCGCCGGGCGGTATCCGGCCGCCGCCAGATGCCGACGGGCCGACTCGGTGATCTCCGGGTCGAGGTCGACGGTGGTCACGGCGTCGTCACCGAGCCGGTGCGCGAGCAGCGCCGCGTTGTAGCCACTGCCCGCGCCGATCTCCAGGACCCGCTGCCCTTCCCGTACGTCCAGCTCTTCGAGCATCCGGGCCATCAGCGACGGCTGGCTGCTCGACGAGATCAGCTCACCGTCCCGGATCCGGGTGGCCAGCGCCCCGTCCGCATACACCCCGTGCAGCCACTGGGCCCGCCTGACCGGGTCGGGGTCCTCGCACCACAGGCGGTCGAATCCCCCGCCCACGAAGTAGTACGGCACGAACAGATGCCGCGGCACCTCCTCGAACGCGGCCAGCCATTGCGGGTCGCCCAGCGCCCCACCGGCCACGATCCCGCGCACCATGGCCCATCGCTCCTCGGCGGCGGCCGCGGCGAACCGATCCGGGTACGCGTCGTCCATACCTCCACCTTCCTGCGCCGGGGGCCCCGGGGCCAGGAACCGGGCCGGAACAGGTCCTGTCGTGCCGGGCGACGCGCGGCAGGCCGGCAGGCCGGCAGGCCGGCAGGCCGGCAGGCCGACAGGCCGGCAGGCCGGCAGGCCGACAGGCCGACAGGCCGACAGGCCGACAGGCCGGCAGGCCGACAGGCCGGCAGGCCGACAGGCCGGCAGGCCGGCAGGTCGAGGACGGGACCTAGGACCCCGGTCCTCGGCCGGTGCGTCTGCGACGATGGACGGGTGACAGAGATTCCGCGCGACACGCTGCAGGAGCAGACCTTCTACGAGCAGGTCGGTGGCGAGGAGACCTTCCGGCGCCTGGTGCACCGCTTCTATCAGGGGGTCGCCGAGGACCCGCTGCTCCGGCCGATGTATCCGGAGGAGGATCTGGGCCCGGCCGAGGAGCGGTTCAGGCTGTTCCTGATGCAGTACTGGGGTGGGCCCCGTACCTACGGCGAGCAGCGCGGACATCCCCGGCTGCGGATACGGCATGTTCCGTTCCGGGTGGACCGGGCGGCGCACGATGCGTGGCTGAGCCATATGCGGGTCGCCCTCGACGAGCTCGGACTGGCGCCGGAGCACGAGCGGCAGCTGTGGGACTACCTCACCTATGCCGCCGCCTCGATGGTGAACACCGAGGGCTGAGAACACACCCTTGTCCCCCGCACCGGGTGCGGAATGCGTTCCTCCGTATCCGATTAACGGTCACAATCCCATCAAGGTGCACTCACAAGCGGTTTCCAACTGCACGTACTTCCTGAAAGCATCCCTACATCGTCGGGGGGCGTGTGTGCGGTGAGGGTCCAGGGGGGCACGTGTGACGGGGTTTGTCTTTCTCCGGGTGAGGGCCTATCGGCTCCTGCTCGCCGCCGCTGTCCTCGCGATCCTGCTCACCGCCTCGGTACTGGCCGCGCTCACCGCGTTCTCCGGCTCCGTCGGCGACGCGGCGCTGCGCCACGCCCTCACGCATCGGTCGGCGTCCGCCGCCTCCCTCGTCGTGTCTGCGCAGGTGATGCCCGCGCAGCGGGACGCGGCCGACGCGACCGCGCGGAGAACCGCCCGCGACGCCTTCGACGGCCTGCCCGTGACCGTCCGGACCCTGGAGACGTCGGGTTCGTACGCACTGCCGGACGGTCCACAGGCTTCGGGCGTCCGGGGCGGCGACCCGGACCTCACCCACTTCGCCGCGCTCGACCGCAGCCGTGTCCGGCTGACCGCGGGCCGCATGCCCGCGGCCGGGAACGGAAGGTCCGGCGATCCCGTCCAGGTCGCCCTGCCGCACACCGCCGCCGGGGTCCTGAAGCTGCGGCCCGGTTCGCGGCTCACCCTCACCGACCGGCTGGACGACAAGCCGGTGCGCGTCCTGATCACCGGCGTGTACGAGGCGTCCGACCAGGCCGACCCGTACTGGCAGTTGGACGAACTCGGCGGGCGCGGCATCCGCAAGGTCGCCTTCACGACGTACGGTCCGCTGCTCACCGACCCTGCCGTGCTCGGTTCCGGACGGATGAGCTCCGGCACGATGTCCTGGCTGGCAACCGCAGATTTCCGCACCGTCACCACGGGCCGGACTGCGTCGCTGCACAGCGCCGCCACGACCGCTCCGAAGAAGCTGCAGGCCGCCCCCGGTTTCAGGAGCGGGGCCACCGTGCGGACCTCACTCCCCCAGGTACTGGAGCAGATCGACCGGGCGCTGCTGGTCTCCCGCTCGACGCTGATGATCGTGGCCGTCCAGTTGGTGATACTCGCCGGTTACGCGCTGCTGCTGGTGGCCCGGCTGCTGAGCAGTGAGCGCGACGGGGAGACCCGGCTGCTGCGGGCCCGCGGCGGATCGCGCGGACGCGTCACCGCGCTCGCCGCCGTCGAGGCGCTGTTGCTCGCGCTGCCCGCGGCGCTCCTCGCCCCGCTGCTCGCCGGGCCGCTGACCCGGCTGCTCGCGGACCGCGGCGCGCTGTCCCGGATCGGGCTGCGGCTCGACGGGGGCGCGACCGCCACCGTGTGGCTGGTCTCCGCCGTCGCCGCGCTGACGTGTGCGCTGGCCGTCGTGGCGCCCGCGCTGGCGGCCGGTGCCGGGGAGCGTCGTTCCCGCCGTGCCGCCGCGCTGCCCGCGCCGCTCCGGGCGGGCGCCGACATCGGTCTGCTGGTGATCGCGGCGGTGGCCTACTGGCAGCTCGACCGTCAGACCACGGGCTCCGGCGGCGGCGCGCTGAGCGGTGACCGGCAGGGCGGTCTCGGCGTCGATCCGCTGCTCGTCGCGGCTCCCGCCCTGCTGCTGCTCGCGGGCACCGTACTGACACTGCGTCTGCTGCCGCCCGCGGCCCGGCTCGCGGAGCGCCGTGCGGCGGGCGGCCGGGGGCTGATCACGGCACTGGCCGGCTGGCAGTTCAGCCGGCGCCCACTGCGCAATGCAGGGCCGGTGCTGCTGCTGGTCCTGTCGGTCGCCATGGGCATGCTGGCGATCGGACAGCGCGCCTCCTGGGACCGTTCGCAGGGCGACCAGGCGGACTTCAGGGTCGGTGCGTCGGTGCGCGTGGTGGGCAGTGTCGAGGACGATCCGGCGAAGGCGGGCGCGTACGCGCGGCTGCCGGGCGTACGGCAGGCGGCGCCCGCGTTCCGTACGACCTTGGATCTCTCCGGTGAACGCACCGCCGAGATCCTCGCCCTGGACACCGCGCACGCCGACGAGCGGATGCTGATGCGCGGCGACCTCGACGACGGGCCGCGGGAGCGGCTGTTCGACTCGCTCGCCCCGCCGAGGACCGCACGGGCCGGGCTGCTGTTGCCGCAGCGCAGCGAACAGGTCCGGTTCGACGTGCGGATCACGGTGGCCGGGGCGCCCGCGCGGCCGTCGCCGTCCGGCACCGCGCCACTCGTCACCGTGCTGCTGGAGGATCGTTACGGCTTCCCGTACCGGATACCGGCCGGAGCCATACCCGTCGACGGGAAAACGCATCCGTTCACGTTCGCGGTGGCAGCCGCGGGTGATCTCGCGGTGACCGGGTTCGAGCTGGACGGCAACCCGCCGACCGGCCGGAGCGAGTCCCACCGGGTCGACATCGGCGCCCTCAGGACCGTGATGGCCGACGGCACCGAACAGGCGGTCCCGGTGCCCGACGGGTTCGCCTGGGACGCCACGCAGACCGCCGCCGGATCCGATGGGGAGCAGCCCGGCGATCCGGTGCACGCGACGGTCTCCGCGAAGAGCGTGCTGGCCTTCGGATACGACACCGGCTCGAGCATGGACCCGATGGATGCGACGCATTCCTTCTCCGTACGGGCCGCCGCGCTCCGTCCCCGGGCCCCGGCGCTGAACGCCGTCGCCACCGACGCGTATCTGAGGGCCGCCGGGGCGAAGGAGGGGCAGAGCGTCGATGTCACGCTGGCCGGTGAGAAGGTCCGGGTGAAGATCCTGAAAGCGGTGCGCCGGCTGCCGACCACGGGCCCCGGTACCGGGGCCGATGCCTCCTTCACCGGCTCCGACCGGGCCCGGGACGGCGGCGCGCTGCTGCTCGACCTCAGGGCCGTCGGCCAGGTCCTCGCGCACCGTCCGGGCGCCGTGCTCGCCCCCGTCGAGTGGTGGCTGAGCACCGCCCCCGGAGAGGCCGAAAAGGTCGCCGCCACGCTGCGGGCACAGCCCTACACCGATCCGGCTCAGGTCGAGGTGCGCGACGAGATCGCGCGGGAGCTGGTCAGCGATCCGCTGGGCGCCGGGCCGCAGTCCGCGCTGCCCGCGGTGGCGGTCGTCGCTGCGGCCCTGGCCGCGGTCGGCTTCGCGGTGAGCGCCGTCGGCGCGCAGCGCGAGCGGACCGCCGAGTTCGCCGTCCTGCGGGCGCTGGGGACGCCGCGCCGACGGCTGACCCGGATGATCGCCGCCGAGCAGGGCGTGCTGATCGCGATCGCGCTGCTGGTCGGGGCCGCGCTCGGGGCTGTACTGAACCGCGCCGTCGTGCCGCTCATCGTGCTGACCGGGCAGGCCACCGCGCCGGTGCCCCCGGTGCTGGTGCAGTTGCCGGCCGGGCAGGTGGCCGCGTTGCTGGCGGGTGTCGCCGCGCTGCCGCTGCTGATCGTCGTGTTTCTCGCCCTGCGCGGCGCCGACCCCGCGACCTCGCTGCGCCACCAGGGGGACAACTGACATGAGTGCGCGTTCCGTTCGAGACCGTCGCGCCCCCGCCGCCGCCTGTGCGCCCTGGGTCCGTACCCGGCTGCGTACCGCTCCCGGCACGGCTTGGGCGCTCGGGCTGCTGGTGCTGCTGACGACGTTCCTCGCCGCCGCTTTCCCGCGTGCCGTCGACCGTTACGAGAACGAGGGGCTGCGCCGTGACATCGCCGCCGCGGACCCCCGGCTCAGTGTGCTGGAGCTGAGCACGCCGCAGCCCGATCTGCAGGTGCCCCAGCCCCTGCGTGAGAAAGCGGTGAGTGCGGCGTCGCTGGCGTCCGTCCATCGCACGGTGCTGTCCGGGCTGCCCGACGTGGTGCGGCCCGACACCGCCCAGTCCGCGTACGGCTTCCACACCGGGAAACCGATCTCCGCGCAGGAGGGCTGGCTGCCCCGGCCGTCCCTCATCGACCCCGAGCTGACCTACTCGACCCTGTCGGACCTCCCGGACCACGCCACCCTGCACGCCGGGACCTGGCCCGCCATCCACGGCACGGTCACGGCGGGCACGCCGGAGGTGGAGGGCGCCGTCACCGAGGAGACCGCGAAAGCCCTGCGGATCAAGGTCGGCTCGGCCATCTCCGTACCGACGCAGGGCGGAACACCGCTGACCGTGCGCATCACCGGCATCGTCACCCCAAAGCGTCCTGCGGCCGCCTACTGGTCGGTCCAGCCGCTGCTCCGGACCCCGTCCCTGGTGGCCAAACCGACGAATGACATCCCGCGTTACTACTGGATCGCGGCTGTCCTGCTGCCGCCGGACGCCGCGCCCGCGCTGCTCGCCACCGCCGGTCAGCCGGAGGCGTTCTGGCGGATCCCACCGGACGCCTCCCCCCTCACCGTCACCGACGTGGCGGCCCTGCGCTCGTCGATCGCCTCGCTGGAGGGCGGTCCGGGACTGGTGAACCTGCGTGCGGTGGCCGGCGACAACGCCGCGCTCACGACCGACCTGGACACCATCCTCACCAGGTACGACACCCTGCGTCAGGCGATCGGCCCGGTCGTCATGGTCGCCGCCGTGGGCATCGGAGCCGTCGCCGCCGTCGTCCTGCTGATGACCATCGGGCTGATGGGCGGCCGGCGCCGCAGCGAACTGGCACTGATGCGCTCACGCGGCGGATCCTTGCTCGGCATCGGCGGCCGGCTGCTCGCCGAGACGGTGGTGACCACGGTGCCCGCGGCGGCGCTGGGTCTGCTGATCGCCGTACTGTCCGTCGGGGACGCCCGGCTGTGGCCCTCGGTCACCGGCGCGGTCGCCGTCGCCGTACTGGTCTGCGTCGCCCTGCCGCTGTGTACGGCGCTGCCGCACCGCAGGGCGCGGCTGCACGGAGCCCGCGACGACCTGATGGACACCCGACCGTCGCGGCAGCGCACGGTCGCCGAACTCACCCTGCTGGTGCTGGCCGTCGGCGCGGTCGTCGCCCTGCGCCGACGCGGTACGGGCTCCGGCGGCGATCTGCTGGTCAGCGCCGCCCCCGTACTCGTCGGTCTGATCGCCGCCCTGGTCCTCGTACGGCTCCTTCCGCTGCCGCTGCGTCTCGCCTCGCGCTCCGTCGCCCGGCGGCGCGGCGCGGTCGGATTCCTGTCGCTGGCCCGCGCCGGGCGCACCTCGGCGGGCGGCACGCTGCCACTGCTCGCGCTGCTGATCGCGCTGACCACGGCGGCGTTCGGCGGCTCGGTGCTCGCAGGCATCGCGGACGCGCGGGACGACGCGGCGGCGCGCGCGATCGGCGCGGACGCCCGGATCAGCGGCCCGGGCCACTCCGTGCCGCTGCCGGACCGCCTGGTCCGGGAGGTAGGGAAAGCGGACGGCGTGCGGGAGGTGGCGCGTGTACAGATCGAGTACGACGTGGTGCTGCCGGCCGACGGGACCGGGGACCAGCGCACGAAGGACGCCACCCTGGTGGGCGTCGACCCGGCGACGTATGCCCGGCTGGCCCGCGCGACCGGCCTCGGGGCTTTCCCCGCCGACCGGTTGAGGGCCTCCGCGGCAGCGAAGAAGTCCGCACCGACGAAGGACCCGGTGCTGCCCGTCATCGCCTCGCCGTCCGTCGCCGAGCGGCTCGGCCACCAGCCGCGTGACCTCTCCGCGGCGGCCGGGAACTTCACGGTGCGGGTGGCGGGTACCGTCACCCGCACTCCCGCCGTCTCCGACAGCGACTTCCTGATCGTCGACGCCGCGTCGCTCACCCGCCGGCAGACCAACACCCTGCTGGTCACGGGCGGCTCCCCGGACGCGAAGGCACTGCTCACGGCAGCGCACCACGCGGGCAAGGACGTCTCCGTGCGGCTGCGCTCCGAGGCACGCGAGGCGTTCGCCGACACCCCCATGCAGCGGGGCGCCGAGAAGATCTACGCGGCGGCGATCGCGGCCGGCGCGGGCTACGCCCTGCTCGCCGTTCTGCTGTCGCTGCTGCAGACCGCGCCGGAACGCACCGCCCTGCTGGCCCGGCTGCGGACCATGGGGCTCACCTCCCGGCAGGGCAGACGGCTCCTCGGCCTCGAAGCGATGCCGCAGGCGCTGCTGGCCGCCGTCGGCGGGCTGCTCGTCGGATGGGCGACGACCGCCCTGCTGGCGCCGGGCGTCGACCTGGTGAGCCTGGCTCTCTCCGCCGGGCCGGAAGCCGGCGCAGACGACACCGCCTCGCTGCGGGCCGACCCGTGGTCGCTGACGCTTCCGGCGCTCGGCGTGGTCGTCCTCACCGCCGCCGTGGCCGCCGTCCAGGCCTGGTGGGCCGGAAGCCGCGGACCGATCACCGAACTCAGGGCAGGAGACCCCCGATGACGTCGCCGTCCACCGACACCACGCTGGCCGAGCTCGAACAGCGGGCCACCGCACGCCGCGACCGGCCCTCCTACGGGCACGACGCGCTGATCGCCTGCGACCGGCTGGTCCGCATCTTTTCCGCGGACGGGGTGGAGGTGCAGGCCCTCCAGGGCCTCGATCTGCTGGTCACCGAGGGCGAGTTGATGGCCCTGGTCGGTGCGTCCGGCAGTGGCAAGTCGACCCTGATGAACATCCTGGCGGGCCTCGATGTGCCCACGGCCGGGTCGGCGAAGGTCGCGGGGTGCGATCTGCTGTCGATGGGGCCGAAGCAACGGCTCCGCTACCGCCGGGACATCGTCGGGTTCGTCTGGCAGCAGACGGCCCGGAATCTGCTCCCGTACCTCACCGCCGCACAGAACATCACCCTGCCGATGCAGCTGCGCGGCCGGGGCCGGGGCCGTGAACGGACCGAGCGCGCCGAGTCGTTGCTGCGGATGCTGGGGCTGGAGGAGTGCCGCGACCGGCGCCCGCAGCAGCTCTCCGGCGGCCAGCAGCAGCGGGTGGCGATCGCCGTCGCGCTCGCCAACAATCCGTCGGTGCTGCTCGCCGACGAACCGACCGGTGAACTCGACTCGGCCTCCGGCGAGCGGGTCTTCGCCGCGTTCCGCCGCGCCAACGAGGAGCTCGGCACCACGATCGTGATCGTCACGCACGACCAGGCGGTGGCGAGCGAGGTGCGCCGCACGGTCGCCATCCGTGACGGCCGTACGTCCTCCGAGGTGCTGCGCCGCACCGAGGTCGACGCGGCGACGGGCCTGGAGTCACAAGTGGCCCGCGAGTACGCGATGCTCGACCGCGCGGGCCGGCTGCAACTGCCCGCCGACTACACGGAGGCGCTCGGGATGGAACACCGCGTGATGCTGGAACTGGAACAGGACCACATCGGGGTCTGGCCGGACGACCAGCCGCGCCCGTGACGGCAGTTGGTGGTGCTGACCCCAGGTCGCTTCGGCCGGGTGGCCCGATGTTCCCGCGCCGCGTACCCCCCTAGCGTCGTGCGGGAGTCATCCACCTGATCCGAGGAGCACAATGCGCGTCGCCTCACTGGTCACCGCCGGCCTGGGCCTGACCTGCTTACTCGCGGGCAGTGTGCCCGCGTCGGCCGCCCCCGCCCACCAGCGGCTCGTCTGGGGCCCCTGCTCGCCGCAGCAGCAGGAACTGAACGAGGCGGGCGCGCAGTGCGCGAAGGTGACCGTTCCCCTCGACTACTCCGATCCCGGCGGCCCGACGATCCGGATCGCGGTCTCCCGCATCAAGGCCGACCCGAAGCACGGCAAGCGGCGGGGCATCCTGCTGTCGAATCCGGGCGGTCCGGGCGGCACCGGACTCGCCGGCACCCTCTATCTGCGGCCCGCGTTGAAGGATGTGGCGGACCGCTACGACCTGATCGGCTTCGATCCCCGCTTCCTCGGCGAGTCCACCCCCATCGCCTGCGACCCCGCCGCCCCGCCGCCCACGCCCGGCCCGACCACGACCCGCCGCAAGGACTTCGAACAGTCGGTACGGTCCGCCCGCGACACCGCACACCGCTGCCGGGAGCACGGGGACAATGCACGGCTCCTCCCGCACGCCACGTCCAGGAACGTCGCCCGCGACATGGACGCGATCCGCGCGGCGCTGGGCGAGCGCAGGCTGTCGTACTACGGCGTCTCGTACGGCGCCGATCTGGGCGCCGTCTACACCCAGATGTTCCCCCGCCGCGCCGACCGCATCGTCATCGACTCCTCGACCGACCCGACGGCCACCCAGTACGAACTCTTCCAGCGGGCGGGCAAGCCGCTCGAAGAGGCACTGGACGCCTGGGCCGGATGGACCGCACGGCACGACGGCACCTACCGGCTCGGCAGGACGCCCGCCCAAGTGCGGTCGAATGTCCAGAAGTTGCTCGACGGGGCCGAGCAGCGCCCGGTCACCGTCTCCGGCATCCGGCTCGACGCGCCGTTGCTGCGGCTGGTGCTGAGGCAGCTCATCCAGCACGAGGAGTACGACCCGGCGCTCGCCGGTACAGTGCGCGACCTGACCGATGCCGCCGCGGGCAGGCCGGTCGAGCCCGGCCCGGAGCTCGCCGCCATGCTCGAACTGCTCGCGTCGCCCGAGCTGGCGGACAGCATGCTGGGCGGGGCCCTCTTCATGTGCGGCGACAACGGCTGGCCGGCCGGTGGCTGGCCGAAGAACCCGGAGACGTACTGGAAGAACATGGAGCGCAGCCGCGCCACCCAGCCCGTCTTCGGCCCGATCGTCAACAGCATGATGGCCCCGTGCGCGTTCTGGACGAGCACATCCCGTGAGCCCGCCACGGTGATCGGCAACGACGTACCCGTACTGATGCTCCAGGCCCGGCGCGACAACAACGTCCCGTACGAAGGGGCATTGGCTCTGCACCACCGGCTGACCGGTTCACGGCTGGTGACGGCGGACATCCGCTCGCACGGGGTCTACGGGCGCGGACTCGACGGCCTCACCCCCGTCCCCTGCGCCGACAGAGCCGTCAACGACTATCTGCGCGACGGCACGCTGCCCGGCGCCGACCTGACCTGCCCCCGCACCGGGGAGGACCGGTGATCAGCAGACGTACGGGCCTGGCGGCCACGGCAGCGGCCCTGCTCACCGGAGCGTCCGGACCCGCGGCGACGGCCGCCGCACCCCACCGCGCCCCCGGGCTCCGCAGCCGTCTCCAGAGCGATGTGGACGCGATCTGGGCCACCGGCGCCACCGGCGTACTGGCCGAGGTGCAGAGCGCCCGCAGCCGGACGACGGCCCGCGCCGGATCAGCCGACCTGCGGGCCCCGCACCACCCGGTCCCCCGGGACGCCTACTACCGGATCGGCAGCGACACCAAGACCTTCACGGCCACGCTCGCCCTCCAACTGGCCGGCGAGGGGCGGCTCGCGCTCACGGACACCGTCGAGCGGTGGCTGCCCGGCGCCGTGCGGGGCAACGGCAACGACGGCCGCAGGATCACGGTCGCCAATCTGCTGCGCCAGACCAGCGGGCTGAACGACTATCTCGCCGTCTCACCGGACTCGGCCGATGCGTTCACCCCGGACGGCTACCACCGATCGCGGTTCCGCACCACGGCCCCCGAGGACCAGCTGAAGGCGGCCCTGAGTCGGCCGCCCCTGTGGGTACCGAACGCCGAACACCCCGCCCGGGAACGGCGCTGGGGCTACTCCAACACCAACTACGTGGTGGCGGGCCTGATCATCGAGCAGGTGACCGGAAACTCCTGGGCGCAGGAGATCCACGACCGGATCATCGGACCCCTGGGCCTGCGCCACACGTTCACGCCGGGAACCTCGCCGTACGTGCCCCGCCCCACGGCCACCGCGTACACCTGGTTCCCCGGCTGCGCCCGGCCCACCGACACGACGCTGGCCTCCGGCGGCGGGGCGGACGGCTCCGTCATCAGCACCACCCACGACCACGGTGTCTTCCTGCGCGCCCTGATGAGCGGCCGGCTGCTGCACCCGGCCCAGCTGGCCGCGATGAAGGAGACGGTCGTGGCCGAGGACTGGAGTGCCGCGCCGGGGGTCCGTTACGGACTGGGCATCGCCTGGCGCCCGGTGGCCGGGAGGAGCGGCGGGATCTGGTTCCACGGCGGAACCCATCTGGGGATCGTCTCCGAGAGCGGGGTGACGCCGGACGGTGCGCGGGCCGCGACCAGCGCCACGTTCACCCTGCGGATGGGCGACCCGGCACAGGACGCCCAGGACCTGGCCGCGCTCCGGCTGGTGGACAGGGCCCTGACCGGATAAGTCCTGTCGGTCTGTCCGGACGGGTCCGTCGGTCTGTCCGGACGGGTCCGTCGGTCTGTCCGGACGGGTCCGTCGGTCTGTCCGGACGGGGCCTGTCGTCGGGCCGTCGCTCAGCTCGCGCCCACCGTCACCGCGAGCGTGCCGAGTCCGCTGCCCGGACCGCGCAGGGCGATCGAGCCGAACGGGGTGCGCAGCCGCAGCCAGGCCCCTGCCGCGAGCAGGGCGACCGGGAAGTCCGGCGCCGGGCGGAGGAAGCCGAGGGACTGGGCGGCGTGCACGGCCCGCAGCGGAAGTTCGGTATCGGCAACCGTGCGCGACCAGATCTCGCGGCCGATCAGGTCCCGCTCCGCCCGGGTGCGGCGGTCCTCGGGCAGGGCCTCGTCGCGGGAGCGGAACTCCGCCACCGCGGCGGTGACCGCTGTGCGCAGGGAGACCGGGTCGGGCAGGCCCGGCAGTTCGTGCCAGCCGCCGCGGGGCGGGAGGACACCCGTCCACGGCGGTCCGGTGACGGGTGCGGGCAGGGCGCCCGAACCGGCTGCCGTGCCCTCGACGTCGAGGGATTCGAGGAGTTCACCGGCGGACACCGTGACGTCGAAGTCGTGCGGTTCGGCCAGCCGCGCCGCCCGGATCGCCAGGACCTCGAACGACGGCGGCCTGCCGAACACGGCCAGCGCACTGCCGCCGGCCTGCATCCGCACCGCGGCTGCCCGGTCGTAGCGGAGCAGCCGACCGAGGAAGGCCGCGAGATCCGCGGCCTCCCTCGCGTCGGCGAACTCCAGCGACCGCACGGGCACCGTCATGCTGCGGCAGGCTCCTCGGCCAGGTACTGCTGGAGGAAGAGCTTCTCCTCGGCGGAGATCCGCCGGGGCCGCTCCTCTGCCAGGTCGTACGGCACGACGACGGTCGAGGCCCGTACGTAGACCTGGTCCGGGTCCTTGATCTCGTACGCGATCGTCAGCGACGCGGCGCCGATCTTCGTGACCCACGACTCGACGGTCACCGGCTCGTGCCGGTGGACCAGCGGCCGTACGTAGTCGATCTCGTGCCGGGCCACGACGGACCCGCCCGAGAAGGACGGCGAGCCGTCCCCCGGCGCCAGCCGGAACATGAAGTCGATGCGCGCCTCCTCCAGGTAGCGGAGGAAGACCACGTTGTTCACGTGGCCGAAGGCGTCCATGTCCGACCATCGCAGGGGGCAGTTGTAGATGTGACGTGCCAAGACGATCAGCCTCGCGTGAGCTTCTTGTACGTGGCACGGTGCGGGCGGGCCGCGTCCGCGCCGAGGCGCTCGACCTTGTTCTTCTCGTACGACTCGAAGTTGCCCTCGAACCAGTACCACCTGGAGTCGCCCTCGTACGCCAGGATGTGCGTGGCGACGCGGTCCAGGAACCAGCGGTCGTGGGAGATGACCACAGCGGCGCCCGGGAACTCCAGCAGGGCGTTCTCGAGCGAGGAGAGGGTCTCGACGTCGAGGTCGTTGGTGGGCTCGTCGAGGAGCAGCAGGTTGCCGCCCTCCTTGAGCGTCAGCGCCAGGTTCAGGCGGTTGCGCTCACCACCGGAGAGAACACCGGCCGGCTTCTGCTGGTCCGGGCCCTTGAAGCCGAACGCGGAGACGTACGCCCGCGAGGGCATCTCGACCTGGCCGACGTTGATGTAGTCCAGCTCGTCCGAGACGACGGCCCAGAGGGTCTTCTTCGGGTCGATGTTGGCGCGGGACTGGTCGACGTAGGAGATCTTGACCGTGTCACCGATCTTGATGGAGCCGGTGTCCGGGGTCTCCAGGCCCTGGATCATCTTGAACAGCGTGGTCTTGCCCGCGCCGTTCGGACCGATGACGCCGACGATGCCGTTGCGCGGCAGCGTGAACGACAGGTCGTCGATGAGGACCTTGTCGCCGAAGGCCTTCGAGAGGTTCTCGACCTCGACGACGATGGAACCGAGCCGCGGGCCCGGCGGAATCTGGATCTCCTCGAAGTCCAGCTTCCGCATCTTGTCCGCCTCGGCCGCCATCTCCTCGTAACGGGCGAGACGCGCCTTGGACTTGGTCTGCCGGCCCTTGGCGTTGGAGCGGACCCACTCCAGCTCTTCCTTGAGCCGCTTGGCGCGCTTCTCGTCCTTACGGCCCTCGACCTTGAGGCGGGTGGCCTTCTTGTCGAGGTACGTGGAGTAGTTGCCCTCGTACGGCAGGGCGCGGCCGCGGTCGAGCTCCAGGATCCACTCGGCGACGTTGTTCAGGAAGTAGCGGTCGTGGGTGACTGCGACCACGGCGCCCGCGTACTTCGAGAGGTGCTGCTCCAGCCAGTTCACCGACTCGGCGTCGAGGTGGTTGGTGGGCTCGTCGAGGAGCAGCAGGTCGGGGGCCTCGATCAGCAGCTTGCAGAGCGCGACGCGGCGCTTCTCGCCACCGGAGAGGTTGACCACGGGCCAGTCGCCGGGCGGGCAGCCCAGGGCGTCCATGGCCTGCTCCAGCTGGGCGTCCAGGTCCCACGCGCCCGCGTGGTCCAGGTCCTCCTGGAGCTTGCCCATCTCCTCCATCAGCGCGTCGGAGTAGTCGGTCGCCATGAGCTCGGCGACCTCGTTGAAGCGCTTGAGCTTGCCCATGATCTCGGCGGCGCCGTCCTGGACGTTCTCCAGGACCGTCTTCGCCTCGTCGAGCTTCGGCTCCTGCATGAGGATGCCGACGCTGAAACCGGGCGACAGGAACGCGTCACCGTTGGACGGCTGCTCCAGACCCGCCATGATCTTCAGCACCGTGGACTTACCGGCGCCGTTGGGGCCCACGACACCGATCTTCGCGCCGGGCAGGAAGTTCAGGGTGACGTCATCGAGGATCACCTTGTCGCCGTGCGCTTTGCGCGTCTTGCGCATGGTGTAGATGTACTCAGCCAAGAGAAACCGTCCGGCTATCGATGTGTGGGCAGATACACCCCATCTTGCCTGACGTCCATCCCGGGATGGAAACCAGTCCGCTCCCCGGTACACCCCGTCCCGCCTCCCGGCACGCACCGCCCCCGTCTTCCGGCATGCGACGGCCCCGGTACGCGTCCGCGTACCGGGGCCACCATCAGGCAGGCGTGACAGATTGTCTGCCGTTCGTCACTCCGTGATTACTGGGCGGAGGACTGCGTCTTGCGCTTGCGGAGGAAGAAGACCGCGCCGCCGCCGACGACGACGAGGGCGATCGCGACGCCCGCGATGACCGGAGTGGCGCTGGAGCCACCGGTCTCGGCGAGGTCGCCGGTGGACCCGGTCGAGCCGCCGCCGGTCGTGGCCGGGGCGGGCTTGTCACCGCCGGTCTGGGTGTCAGTGCCACTGCCGCCGGTGGCGCTGCCGCTGGTCTTGCAGTCAAGGACGCCCTTGAACGTCTTCGAGAAGCCACCGGGGCCGGTGATCGTGAAGTCGTACGCCTGGTCCTCGGCGACCGGGACGGTCACCGTCTCGGACTTGCCCGCCTCGATGGTGTGCTTCACCCCGGCCAGCTCGAACGTGAACGCCTCGTCGCCCTTGTTGCTCGCGGTGACGTCCACGCCGCCCTTGGCGCAGTTCTTCTTCGCCGAGACCGCCGGGATCGCACCCTGCTTGGCCCAGGTCGCGGTGGCGGTCGCGGAGACCGTGGACTCGCTGGAGCCGGCCAGGATCATGGTCTGGCTCTTGGTCACCCCGGCGAAGGCCCGGCCGACCGGCACCGACGTGGTGGCCTGGACGGTCAGCGAGGCGGAACCGTCGGCCGTGCCCGCCGGTACGTCGAAGTAGAGCTCAGCGCCGTTGGCCGCCGCGGTCACGGGCTTGCCGCTCTTGTCGGTGACCTTGACACCGCTGGCGGCGTCGGCAGGCGGGGTCACGGAGACCTGGCCGGCATTGGTACGGACGGTGACCGGCCCGAGCCGCTCACCGGACTTGCCGGAGACCGCGGCCGAGTCCAGGGCGAGGGACGGCTTGGGCTCGGCCTGGTCGACGGCGTTGTGCTCCAGCCAGTCGGCGAGCTTCTCGGCCTGGCCGTCGGTTGCGTCGACATCGACGTTGTCCGAGTAGCGCCAGATGGCGACCTGGGTGCCCGCCGCCGCGGTCTTCTCGGTGAGCGGCCCGGTGCCGGCCTGCTTGGCGAGCGCCGCGAGGTCGTCGACCTGCGGGTAGGAGTGCTCCAGGATCCAGCGGATCTTGCCCGCGTTCTTGTTGCCGCCGAGCGAGGTCTGGTCCCAGGGGGTCTCCAGGTACTTCGCCTGGTTCTGGGTGGGGTTGTGGAAGTCGATGCAGTACGTCTTGAGCTTGCCACCGCCGTCGACGGTCATCTCGAAGAGCCCGGCGGGCAGCTCCCGATTCCGGCCGTCCGCGTGGAGCACGGCACGGTCGTAGGTCTTCAGCCCGTCCAGGACCGCGGCCGCGCCACCTTGATGCTGCGGCGCCTCGTCGGCGACCGCACCGCCCGCGCCGACGAGGACGCCTGCCATGACCAGACCGGATGCCACCACCGAAGCGGCCAGCCGGGCTATGCCCCGCCGCCGTGGAGAATTGGTCGTCTCCGTGGACGACGAAACGGTCGCTGAATAAGCAGAAAACACAGAATTCCCCTCCGGGCGAGACCCTCCGCGCCTGATGCGCGTGTGGGGGATTGTCCCGCCAGTCGACTCAAGTGCCCCGTGAGTACTGGGAATCCTAAGTACGAAGCGATGAACAGTCCCCCGTCATACCGTCGTACAACCGTTCCGAATCGGAATCGTTATCGCCGGAATCGCATGCCCGGCTCCGCGCCCCTCGGTCCGCCCCGATCCGCGCAGGCCCGGTCATGGCACCGAGGCAAGCTCCTGGCCACCTTTTTGACGCACTGTCGACCGCTTGGCTCCCTGCCGTCCGGCTCGATCGCTCCGTTCGGCGCGCTCGCTCATTTCGCTCTGTTCACCCCCTTCCTCCCGTTCGCGCCGCCCGGCACGCCCAGCCCGTTCGACCCGTTCGACCCGTTCGGCGCGTGACACGTCGTACGAACCATCCGGCCCACCCGCCCCCTCCGACTCACCCGAGCGTCCCGACCCGTCCGAGTCACCCGTCCTCCCCACGCTCCCCGAGCGCGTCATCAACCCCGGATCGCCCCTCATCACCCGCCGGAACGCAGCCGTTCCCCGGGTCAGGTCGTGCCCCACCGCAACCGCCTCGATGTCCACGAACGTCCTGCGCCCGCCCTCCCGTTCCTCCTCGCGCACCTTCAACCTGCCGTGCACGACGAGTGGTTCTCCGACGGATACGGAACCGGACAGATTCGATGCCAGAGTCCGCCAGGCCCACACGGTGTAGAAGCTGGTGTGCCCGTCCGTCCAGAACTGCTTCTCGCGGTCCCAGCGGCGCGGCGTCACCGCGAACCGGAATCGCGCCATTCCGCCGGTCGCGGTCTCCCGGAACTCCACGCCCGTCGCCGCGTTTCCCACCAGTGTCACCAAGGTGTCATTCATGACTCCGCCTCCCCTTCGGCCTTCGGCTCCAGCGACCGCACCCGCGCGGCCACCGATCCCAGGTTGAAGGGAAGGCGGAAATCCTGCTGATGCCTGTGGACTACCGAACAGTTGTGGAAAACTCCGTCACCGTCACGTACCGCTCCCGCACCTCGCGGTACCGCACGAGTTCTGCCGCCACCGGATCGAGCACCCGTGCCCGCCCACACGCCGCCGCCGCCTCGCGCAACTGCCGCTCGACCTCCTGCCCGTACCGTCGGGCGGGCCCCCGTGCCGCGGCCGCGCACGACCACTCCACGAGCGGACCGCCGATGATCCCGGCCAGCATCACCAGTGCGGGCGTGAGGAATCCCGGTTCGAGTGCGCCGACGATCTGGCCCACCAGCCAGAGACCGCCGAAGATCTGCAGCAACGTCATCGATACCTGTGCCAGCACGGCGGCGGGCCACCACCTGGGCCGCGGCGGCTTCCCGCCCACGCGACCGCTGTGCGCCACACCGGAGGCCCCGGCCACCCCGGTCGCCACGACCGTCGAACCGCCCGGACCGACCGAACCCTGCGCACCGCCTGCCGCACCAGCCGAGAAACAGCTCACCGCCCACCCCCGCCCGTCCGCACTGCCGGCCTTTCCCACCAGCTCGTCGAGCGCCTCCGGCAGCCCTTCCGCACCGCTCACCGCGGCCTCGCGGACCGCCTGCGCCCAGGGGCCGGGCAGCCCGCCGGCGGCCTCGTCCGCCACCGTCCGCACGGCCTGTTCGACGCGTTGCCGGGCGGTGAGCTGCTCCTCGGGGGGTGCGGGCTGCGCCGGGCACTCCAGGCTTCCCGGCCGCCGGCTGGACTCGTACCAGCGCCACAGCCGCAGCCATGGCGTGCCGCACGCCCGGCCGGCGTTCCTTCGCCACTCGCGCTCGGCCGCCTGTCCCGCCGCGGCCGCTCCGACGGCCTCCGCGAGCCGGTCGGCGAACTCCTCGCGGGCCCCTTCGCCGAGACCGGGCCGCCCCTCGGCGACGTACACCGGACGGAGCCTCGCCGCGGCGGCGTCCACATCCGCGGACAGCCGGCGCGCCGCTGCCGTGCGCTCGTGGACGAACCGGCCGAGCATCTCGCGCAGTTCACCCACGCCTTCGCCGCTGAGTGCGGACAGGGACATGACGGTGGCGCCCGGTTCGCCGTGTTCGCCGAGCGCCATGCCGTCCTCGTCGAGCAGTCGGCGCAGATCGTCGAGGACCTGGTCGGCGGCGTCGCCGGGCAGCCGGTCGATCTGGTTGAGGACGACGAACGTGATTTCGGCGTGCCCGGCGAGCGGCCGCAGGTAGCGCTCGTGCAGGGCCGCGTCCGCGTACTTCTCCGGGTCGACGACCCAGATCACCGCATCGACCAGCGCAAGCACCCGGTCGACCTGATCACGGTGCCCGGTCGCCGCCGAGTCGTGGTCGGGCAGGTCGACGAGGACGAGCCCCTGGAGTGCCTCGTCGGCGTCCGTACCGCTCGGTTGTGGCCTGCGCCTGAGCCGTCCCGGAATGGCGAGCCGGTCCAGCAGCCCGGCGGCCCCGTCGGTCCAGGAGCAGGCGATGGGGGCGGAGGTGGTCGGCCTGCGCAGACCGGTGTCGGAGATCTGGGCACCCGCGAGGGAGTTGAACAGGGTCGATTTGCCGCTGCCGGTCGCTCCGGCGATGGCGACGACGGTGTGCCTGGAGGAGAGCCGCCGACGGGCTGCCGCTTCGTCGAGCACGCGTCCCGCCTCGGCGAGGGTGGCCCGGTCGAGCCTGGCCCTGGACAGCCCGACGAGTTCACGCAGCGCGTCGAGCCGCGGCCGGAGCGGACCGCTCGACGGTACGTACGCCTCGACCTGGGGCAGCCGTACCTCGTCGTTCGGGGCGTTCCCGGTCTCGGCGCCTTCCTCCTTGGCGGCCGCGCGCCGGGCGATGAGCCCGTCGTTCCAGTCCCGGCCCGCCTCCGGCACGGCTGTGCGCAGGTCGTCGGGTGTCCGGCGCCGGCTCCGGTGATTCCGGTTCCGGTCCTCGTGAGAAGCGGGACTCTCGCCCCGGCCGGGCCCCTCGTCAATGACGGCAGTCATCGCTGCCACCTCTCCTTCTGCAGTACGGACAGCGCGGCAATCAGTTCGGCCTGCGGCTCGGGGGCCACATCGAGTGCGTCGAGCGGTGCGAGCCGCCGGTCGCGCTCGCCGTCCAGCACCCGGTCGAGGCAGTTGGTGAGCAGTGCGCCGCCCTTGTCGCGCAGCCGCAGCGCACCCTGGGCCCCGATCCGTTCGGCGAGTTGTTCCCCGGCGCCGCGGGTACGGCGACCGCCGAGCAGTGCGGCGGCCAGGAGCGCCACCACTGTCTCGG
Organism: Streptomyces atratus; assembly: GCF_014648655.1. Lineage (GTDB taxonomy): Bacteria > Actinomycetota > Actinomycetes > Streptomycetales > Streptomycetaceae > Streptomyces > Streptomyces atratus. The sequence goes on along the minus strand of NZ_BMRN01000002.1, from coordinate 250,452 downwards.
CGTCGGGTGCGGAGTTGCGTTCGAGCCGGCGCACCTCTTCCTCGGCCAGTTCCTCCAGCACCCGCCACCACCGCCGTACGGCCATGGCGATCCGGCCCCGGATGTCCTCGGCGGGCCCCCATCCCCCGGCCTCCCGGCCGACATCCTCGAAGCCGAACACCCCGGCCGCGGGATCGCGCTGCCAGGTCGTGCGGATCTGTTCGTCGGCTGCGGCCACCGCGCACTGCAGAAGTGCGGCAAGACTCTCCACCAGCGCTTCGAGGAGTTCCTCGGAGTTGCTGTACATCGGGTACCCACGCCACCGGGTCCGGGCGTCCCCCGCGAGCACGCCGCCGTTGCGCAGCCGCCGCCGGACCCGGGCGCCTTCCGTGCGGTACGCGTCCTCGACCACACCGGTCAGCCGCACGGCCGCCGCGTACTGTGCCGCGACGGCCCCGGCCAGCGCGGGCATCCGTACGTCCAGCGAGTCGATGACCCCGGCCGCCGTGCGCCCGACCGCCTGCTGACGGGCCGCCGGGTCCTGAGCGCGGTGGCTTAGCCAGGCCCGCAGCGGGGCGACCGCGGTGGTGGGCAGCAGTCCGCTGCCGCCGCCGGCCGATTCGGGCAGCTCGGGAATGGTGAAGCGCGGCACCTCACCGAGGCCCGCCTTGGTGAGCAGCGCCCCGTACTGCCGGGACACCTCGGCGATCACCTGGTGCGGCACCCGGTCGAGGACGGTGACGAGCGAGGCGTCGTACTCCTTGGCGGTACGCAGCAGGTGCCACGGCACGGCGTCCGCGTACCGGGAGGCCGTGGTCACCATCACCCACACATCCGCGGCGCAGATCAGCTCGGCGGCCAGGACCCGGTTCCGCACCACGAGCGAGTCGATATCGGGCGCGTCGAGCAGCGCGAGCCCGCGCGGCAGCCCGGTGGCGGTCTCGACACGCAGCGCGATCCCGTCCGCCTCCTCGCTCCCGTCGAGCTCGTCGCACCGACCGGGGTCCCCGTTCTCCTCCGGGGGCAGCCAGACCCTGGTGAGCTGCGGCAGTACACGGACCCCCGCGAACCAGTGGTGATCATCCGGATGGCAGACGAGCACGGGCGTCCGCGTGGTCGGGCGCAGCACCCCGGCCTCGCTGACCAGCCGCCCCACCAGCGAATTGACGAGCGTCGACTTCCCCGCCCCGGTGGACCCGCCGATGACCGCGAGCAGGGGCGCTTCAGGATCTCTGAGCCGGGGAAGCAGATAGTCGTCGAGCTGGGCGAGCAGCTCGCTACGGGTCTGGCGGGCGCGCGCGGCCCCCGGCAGCGGAAGTGGAAGACGCACGGCAGCGACACGGTCGCGCAGGGCGGAAAGTGCGTCGATGAGCTGAGGCCGTACGTCCAAGGTCACCACATGCGAAGAATGCCCAATTTTGGCGCCTTTTTGAAGCGTATAGCCACCTCTGCGCGCCGGTTCTCCCGCTGGGACGGAGTCGGGACAGAGGGGACGAGTGGGGCGCAGGCATAACGAGTGCACAACACCCGGGGCGCGAGGCGTCAAAAGCGATGCGGGAATCCCACCTACCTGCGATTATCGGTTCGCTTCACCGAACCTCCACATCGTGCCACGCAGGTGAAGCAACCGGGTCGAGGCGATCGGAGCCCTATCCTTGTCCCGGCGGGTCATCGACCGGCCCGGCCCCAGGGCTCCAGGCCACCGAGGCCACCACCCGGCCCCCGTAGCTCAGTGGATAGAGCAGGCGCCTTCTAAGCGCTTGGCCGCAGGTTCGAGTCCTGCCGGGGGCGCTCTGCCCGTACGACATCAGGCCCTCCCTCGGGAGGGCCTTTTTGCAGGCCACAGCACCGTAGCGAGGGCGGCGTAGCGAACGTATAAGCGCGGGACCCGTCCCAGGTCACGACGGGGAGCCCGCCGACGAGGTCGATGACAGGTCGACCACGACCCGTGCGGGCAGTTTCCGCAGCCGCTGCTGGACGGTTCCGCACTCGACAAGCACGGCATCGACCAGCTCGAACGGAACGATCCCGGTCAACTCGCCCAGGTGGCCCGGCGCATAGAGCCCTTCGGCCACCGTGACGACACGCGTGATGGCAGACTGTCCGGACAGCAGAGCTTCCGGTGAGTGAACGGTTGTCTTGATCGACTGCCAGTTCTACCGGGGCTCCGCTTCCTACGTCCGGCAAACCCACAGATCACAGCCGCCTGGACTGTCACACTCAAGCCGTAACTTCACGGCCTTGGCCTTTGGGCAGCCACTTCGGCGCGAGCCTCTGACTGGACGCGGTCCTGGAAGACGCAGCTCCACATGTGCGTGCCCGCGACGCTGCCGTCGGCGCGCACCGCCTCCAGCGTGTAGAAGTGCGTGGTCCCCCGCGCGGCCGTGGTGTCCGTATAGGCGCGGGGCTCCGGCGACAGCAGTCCGGCGTGCAGCGGCTGGTACGCCCTCGTGGCCGCGTTCCACCTGCTGACCCGGTAGCCCGCGACGGTGTCGCACTCAGCCGTCTTGTCGCACCGCCAGCTGATGGACGGCCCGTGCGCGTCGGGTCCGCCGATCACGGTGCCTCAGCTCATGCTGCCGAGGTCCCAGTCCCGGGGGACCGTCACGGACGGCCGGACGTCCAGCTCGGTGGCCTCGACAACCGTGACCTTCGGGTCGCTCGGGGGCAGCGCGTTGTCCCAGCGGTCCCTGGCGACGACCGCGTACACGTACGTCTCGCCGTCCGGCAGGTCGCCGCAGACGACCGCGAGCGGGTCACTCGTACCCTCCCGGCAGTCGCTGGTGCCGAGCCATTTGACCGTGCCGTCGGCCTGCCGGGCTCCGGTCCAGGCGTCGTAGCGTTCGACGTCGTCCTCGGTCGAGGCCGCCCAGCTCACCAGCACGCCGTCGGCGCGCGGGGTGGCCTTCACGCCGGTGACGGGGCCGGGCGCGACGCGGTCGCCGGTGCGGACGACGAGCGGGGCGGAGAGCGCCGACTCGTTGCCGGCCGGGTCCACCGCCGCGACCGCGTACGTCACGTACGTGCCCGCGGGCATGTCCAGGTCGCGGCAGATGCCGCCGGTGCTGGTCTCGTCGCTCTCCTCGGCGCAGGTCACGCGGGTGAGCGCGGCCGGGTCGAGGGTCTTGCCGGGCGAGCGGTAGACACGGTAGGTCCCGCCGTTGTCGAAGTCCTCATAGAACCCGTCGGGCTGCTTCCAGTACACGTCGGTGTAGCCGACGCGGACGACGGAGCCGAGGGAGGTCGGGGACTTCGGCGGCGTCCGGTCGAGGCCGTCGCCGGTGACGGCGGCGTACCCCGACGGGTTGCCGAGCGCGTCGAGGGCCCGCACCCGGTAGTACCGGGCGGTGTTCACGGGTGCGTCGGTGCGGTACGACGTCGTGGTTGTCGTTCCCAGCAGCTCGAACGGGCCGGTGGCCGCGGAGGCGGCGTACACCTCGTACTTCGCGGCGTCGGCGACCCCCTGCCAGGCCAGGGTGGCCCACCACGCGTCGCCAGTGACCGTGAGACCGGTCGGCGCCGCCGGGCCCGTGCGGTCCGCGGTCGCAACGGTGGCGTCGAGGCTGCCGGCGGACTCGCGGCCCGCCTTGTCGACGGCGCGGACCTCGTACAGGAAGGTCTGGCCCGTGGCGGGCGTCGCGTCCCCGAAGGACGGGGAGGTGAGCAGCGACGGGCCGCTGACCTTCGCCCACTGGGTGGTGCTCAGCCGGCGGTACACGCGGTAACCGGCGAGGTCCATCTCCTTGTTCGCGGCCCAGCGCAGGGTGGTCTTCGTGGTGTCCCGGTTGTACGCGGCGGTGAGGCCGGCCGGGGCGAGCGGCTTGACCGTGTCGACGGCGGCCTCGGTACGCGGGGCGTACGTGAACCCGGCGTGGGCGAGGCCGGTCCAGGCAACGTAGTCCACGCGGATCGTGTGCTTGCCCGCCGGGATGGCCAGGTCGACCGTCTTGCGGGCGGTGGTGGAGACGTTCTTCCACAGGTCGATCTTCCGCACGCCGTCGACGTAGACACGCATGCCGTCCTGCGTCGCGGCGGAGAGCCGGAAGGGGCCGCCGGAGCCGAAGTCCCGGGTGAGGGACCAGCGGACGGAGAAGTTGTCCTTGGGCAGCGTGACGCCGGGCGGGTCGCCGTACCCGTAGTTCTCGCCGATGGCGGAGTCGCAGGCGGTCAGCTTCGGCGTGCCGCTGAAGGTGGAGTTGGCGAAGTACTGCGCCTTCCAGACGGGAGAGGTGCAGGTGACGGCCGCGGATGCCGGGGCGGCGGTGATCAGGCCGCCGGCGGCGGCGAGGGCGGCCGTCGCGGCCAGCGCGGTCAGCCGGGTACGAGTCATCACAGAGAGTGGGGCCCTTTCCGGACCAATGGGAGACAGGTGAAACAGGTGAAACAGGTGACGCCTGTGTGACCCATGAGGCGGGGGCAGGGTTGCCCCGCCCCTCACCTTTTTTACGGCGGGGACCGGGCGGGTGTCGCCTGCGGCGCGGCCCTTGAGGTCGCGGGTCTCGTGGGCCCGACCGTCGTCGGTCCAAGACCGCCGACTTCGGTTTCGGCGGTGTGGACGGGCAGTTCGCCCCAGCCCTCCTTCGGCAGCGTAACGACGCTGCCGCGCACGACCGCCGCTTCTTCGGGTCACGCCGCGGGCGTTTCGTTGGCACATGCCGGTTCGCTGCCGCACCACGCGGGCCTGCCGAGTGGGCGAACGGCACACACCTGACCTGTCGGCCACAGCTTTCCGCGAGCACCGTTCAGCCCCTCCGGTTGGCCGGCCGGGGCTGATTTCAGTCCTGCTCGATGGCTGTGACGCAGCGCGCGAGCAGCCCTCGCAGGGTGTCGCGTTCCTGGGGGTGAACTCGTCGGCGAGGCGGTGTTCGATGCGCACGGCCCGTTCGTCGGCCAGGCGTGCTGTTTCGCGGCCGGTGCCGGTGAGCCGGGTCTCCCGGATCTTCTGGTGCCACGGGTGCGCCGACCTGGTGACCGGGCCGCGTTCTTCGAGGTTCTTCAGCACGGCCGCCACAGCCTGTGGTTACGCGCGCAGGAAGGCCAGTACGGCCAGCACCCTGCGGTGTGTCTCGTCGGCCGGCGGGAGGTCCAGCTTGGCAAGGATGTTGCCGATGTGCTTGCCCACCGCGGCCTCGGAGACCACCAGGTCACGGGCGATCGAACCGTTGGACCTGCCCTGGGCCACCAGGGCGAGCACCTCGCGCTCCCTGGCGGTGAGGCGCTCCAGTGGATCGCGGCGGCGGCGCAGGAGTTGGCGTACGACCTCCGGGTCGACGACCGTGCCGCCGTCGGCGACCTCCTGCAGGGCGTCGGTGAACTCCTCGATCTGGCCGACGCGGTCCTTGAGCAGATAGCCGACGCCCGAGCCGTCCCCGGAGTCGAGGAGGTCTGCGGCGTACGTACGTTGCACGTACTGGCTCAGGACCAGTACCGGGAGGGCGGGCTGCTTCTCGCGGAGCCTCACCGCCGCGTGCAGGCCCTCGTCCTGGAAGCCGGGCGGCATCCGGACATCGGTCACGACGATGTCCGGGCCGTGCTCGGCCACTGCCGCCGTGAGCGCCTCCGCGTCGCCGACGGCCGCGACCACCTCGTGGCCGAAGCGGGTGAGCAGGCCGATGAGACCCTCGCGCAGCAGCACGCTGTCCTCGGCCAGAACTACGCGGAGCGATCGGTCCACTCGCAAGGAATCTCCACACGCAATCGGGTCGGGCCCCCGGCCGGACTGGACAGGGAAAGTCTGCCATCCAGTACGGACACCCGGTCGGCCAAGCCGGTCAGTCCGCTGCCGCCGCCGGATGTGCTCGCACCGCCCCGTCCGTCGTCGTGGATCTCCAGGAACATCCGGCCTCCGGCGTGGCCGCCGCTGACTGCGACGCGGTGCGCGCCGCTGTGTCTGGCGACGTTGGCCAGTGCCTCGCAGACCACGAAGTACGCGGCTGCCTCGACGGCTTCGGGGAATCTGCCGGGCAGTTCGAGGTCCAGGTCGACGGGGATCACGGAACGATCGGCGGCGTCGGCGACTGCGGCCCGGAGGCCGTAGTCGGCGAGGACCTGGGGATGGATGCCGTGGATCAGCTCGCGCAGCTCCGAAAGTGCCTTGCCGGCCTCTTCGTGGGCCCGGGCCAGTTGGTCGGCCAGGGGGCCGGACGGAGTGTCCAGACGGGCCAGCCCGAGCATCATGGTGAGCGCGACAATGCGCTGTTGGGCCCCGTCGTGCAGATCGCGTTCGATACGGCGGCGCTCCGCCTCGAAGGCATCGACCAACCTGACCCGGGAACGGGTGAGTTCCACGACCCGGGCGTCCGGCTCGGCTGATCGGTTTGTGAGCAGGTAGCGGGTCAGCTCCGACCTCGCTCCGGCCAGCAGGCCCAGGAAGTAGCAGCCGAGCATCAGAGTGACGAGTCCGCCCGCCGCGGTCGCGAAGGCTTCGGGCCACGTCGTGACCGTCCACAGCTTCACCACCCGGGCCTCCGCGCCGTCCCCGTACACCTCCATCACCACGGGAGTGCTCACCACCGCCAGCGGGACGACCGTGCAGACGCCCACCGCGAGGGCGTCGAGCGGCCACAGGACCACGCCAAGCAGCAGCACGTACCCGAGTTCCCGCCAGGTCGCCCGCTCCCGGAACCGGCACGTCGTCCAGCTCCACAGCCCCGGTTCCTCCGGCCGGCGGTGCGGGTCGGGGGCCGGGATGCGGTCCATGAGGCGGAGCCTGCGCCGCTCCAGGGCCGCGACCGGAATCCCGGTCAGAGCGAGGAGGGCGAGCAGCGGCAGTCCGATCAGTGCGAGGGACAGCGCACCGCCCACGGCCACGCCGATCACGATCAGCACCAGGACGGCCGCGCCGGCCAGAGCACCGCTGACCAGGTAACCGGCCGACCTCCAGGGCCAGGACGTCAGCAGATAGCGGGCGGTCGGCAGGGCCTGCCACACGGTGCGAGGGCGCATGGCCTCACCGTAGGAGACGGTCTCGGGGCGGGTACATCCGTGCTGCCCGAGTCCCGGAGGTAGGGCCGGCCCTACCCCCGGCCGTGATCGTGACGCGCGGCAGAGAACCTGTGTCAGCGGTTGAACGACGAACCCAGCCCCGCGGCTGTCGCCACCGTGCCCAGCGTCCCGTGGCCGAACGTGAACGATCCCTTGGCCGTCACACCGGAGGCCGTGGTCGGGAAGACCCACAGGGAGCCCGCGTGCGCGTTCTCGCCGGGGGCGCCGACGACCAGTTCGGTGCGGCCGTCGCGGTTGGCGTCGACCGGCTTGGCGGCGCCGCCGAACCCGTCGTTCGCCTCGGCCGCCCCGGGGACGTTCGCCGTGTCCTGGTTGAAGCCCACGGTGCCCTTCCCGGTGGGACCGGATGCGGTGCCGGGGAGGACCAGGACCGAACCCGCGTTCTTCGTCGTGCCGAGGTCCTCGTAGGGCACGCCGACGGCGATGTCGCCGTAGCCGTCACCGTTCATGTCACCGATCGACAGCGACGCGCCGAATCCGTCGTGCACTTCGGCGACACCGGGGACACCGGCGCTGTCCTGGTTGAAGACCTTGGCCCGGTCGCCCCGCGGGCCGGTGGCGCTGCCCGGTACGTAGGTGATCATGCCGCCCAGGGCGAGCGGATAGTCCAGATCGCTGTCGTAGCCCTCGATCGTGCGGCCCACGACGAGGTCGGCGTACTTGTCCCCGTTGATGTGGCCGGCCGCGATGGTCTCGCCGCCCTGGAGGCGGTAGCCATTCGGCCTGTTGACGACGGTGTACTTGTCGCTGAGGCCGGTGGCACCGCCGTTACGGATGAGGATGCGCCGGGCGTCGAACTCGTCGCCGTCGTGGACGACACCGGCCAGGTCGTCGCGGCCGTCACCGTTGAAGTCGCCCGCGGCGAGGTCCAGGTGGCGCAGATCGTCCATGTCCAGGATCTCCCTGACGGGAGCGGCCGCGCTGCCGTCGCGTTCGAACGGGCCGGACAGGATGTGGGTGTTGCCCATCCCGAGGGTGACGACGTCCGGGGCGCCGTCGCCGTCGAAGTCGCCGACGGCGGCCTTGCCGCCGATCTCGTCGTACAGTTCGTCGCCCGTCAGGAGGGTCGCGCCACCCGACAGCCCGTGCGCGCCGCCCCAGATGACGGTGAGCGAACCGGCCGACTTGAACGAGCCGATCGCCTCCTTCGGCGCGCCGACCACCAGGTCGCTGTACCCGTCCCGGTCCAGGTCGGCGGAGACCATCGAGCTGCCGAACGCGTCCCCTGCCTCGGCGGTGTCCGGGATTCCGGGCGAGTCCTGGGTGAAGACCTGCTTGGTGGAGGTCTTCAGACCGCTCTTGGAGCCGTACACCACACCCACGTACCCGGCCTTCGCCGCGCCCCCGACGGTGGCACCGGGCGCGGTGAACGCCACGTCCGGGTAGCCGTCCCCGTTGAAGTCGTCGCGGCGCGGGGTCGGGGCGGGCACAGCCGCCGCAGGGGTCGCGGAGGCTGTCACGGGGGCGGGCGTCGACGCCTGGGCCACGGCGGGGAAGGTGGTCACGGCGGCCGCCACGGCGATGGCGAGGGCCACGGATATTCCTAAAGCGCGGGTTGCCACGTGGGCTCCTTCGTTCGATGAGCGATGAGGGGGGTGGGTGCGGGGCTCGGTGGGCTTCCGGGATGTACGGGAGTGCGGGGGCACATCATGCGTCGCGCCGGCACTTTGCAGACTCAGACCGGCGGTCCCGTCCGAGGGTTGCGTTCCCGGGCGGACCGTCACAGCTCCTCCACCTCGGTCCCGGTACGGAGGCCTGATCCGGTCGTCCGTCATTTCGGCGCCCCGGCACCCGTGCCGCAGTCGGTGCCATGCATGCCGACGAGGCGCAGCCCACCCGGCTCCTCCTGGACCGCTTCATCGCCGACGCCGGTCGCGCCGTGCCCCTTGAAGCGGTCTGGGCGCACGGCTCCCTCGCGCCGGGGGACCACCGGCCCGGCCGCAGCGACCTCGACCTCGTCGCCCTACCCGGCGGCCACGGCCAGCAGCGCGAACGCGGCGAGGGACAGGGCCGTCCGGACCCGGTGGAGGTTGTTCCAGCGGGACTCGAACGCCTCGCGGGCAGCGCTGTCACCGCCGCCCTCGGACGACGCGAGTGCCTTGTTCAGCGGGATGTTCCCGGTGATCGTGATCAGGTGGCTGCCGACCGCGCAGACCAGCGCCGCCACTGCGAGCGCCCGGTCCGCGTCGCCGTCGGCTCCCACGACCACGGCGGCCGGGAGCGCGATCACACCGAGGAAGAGGACCAGGAAGGCCGGTGAGGGCACCTTCTCGTTGAAGCGGCGCATCGCGGCCGTGAACCGTTCGTCCGGCAGTGCCGCGATGCCGGGCATGATCGCGATCAGGAACGTCAGCAGGAAGCCGGCATAGAGGCCGGTCGTGATCACGGCGAGCGTCGGCAACAGGGAGGACATGGTGCACATCATGGCGTCGGCGGACGGGCCGCACAGCCCACTTTCATATGCCGGTGCGGCCCGACGCCTCCCCCGGTCAGTCCATCTCGCCTTCCGGCGCGCCCCCGGACCCGTTGTCGTCCCCGCCGCCCTTGAGCCGGTCGGCCCGTCCGATCGCGGTCGCCAGCTTCCGTACCGAATCGTCCTCGGTCCCGGAGGCCAACGTGTCAGCCCGTGAGGCGAGTTCACCGAGTCCGGGCGCGCCCGGCAGCCGGCCCCCGCGCAGCGCCTCGGCGAAGTAGGCGGCGACCGCCGTCACTTGGAGCCGCTTGCTGTCGCCGCCCCACAGCGGACCGTCGATCGCTTCCGTCCCGACCGCCCCCGTCTGCTCGTGCGGGGCCCGGGTCCTGGGGTCCAGCCAGCGCACGGTCGCGGTCGCCACATGCCCGAAGGCGCCGTCCCGGAGGTGTACGGCGTAGAGCGCCGTCACCGTGTGGCCGGGGCCGACCTCGCCGCCGTCGACGCGGTCGTTGCGGAAGTCCTCGTCGGCGACCTTCCGGTCCTCGTAACCGATCAGCTTGAACTTCTCGACGGTCTTCGGGTCGAAGGCGACCTGGGCCTTGGCGTCGCGCGCCGTCAGTTCGAGGTGTGCGGGCAGCTGGTCGACGAAGACCTTTCGGGCCTGGGTCTCGTCGGCGATGTACGTGGTGTGGCCGTCGCCCTTGTTGGTGAGCTGTTCCATCAGCGCGTCGCCGTAGTCGCTGCCGACGCCGACGCCGAAGAGGGTGATGCCGTACTCGCGGCGGGCGGAGTCGATGCGTTCGAGGATGGCTTCGGCATCGGTCTCCCCGGTGTTGGCGAGGGCGTCGGAGAGCAGGACGACCCGGTTGTTGGCGCCCTTGACCCGGCCGTCGACGGCCTCGTCGTACCCGCGCCGGATGCCTGCTTCCACGTTCGTGGAGTCGGTGGGTTCCATGGAGTCGACCCGGTCGCGGATCCTGCCGCGGTGGTCCCGCAGCCGGGTCATCGGCAGCAGCGTCTTAGCCTCGTCGCTGAAGGTGACCAGGGAGACCGAGTCGTCGTCGCGGAGTTCGTCGGTGAGGATGCCCAGGGACCTCTTCACCAGGTCGAGGCGGCCCGGTTCGGCCATCGAGCCGGAGATGTCGACGACGAAGGTGAGCGCGGCGGGCGGGCGTTCGTCACGGGCGGGAGCCGCCCGGGCGGCCAGGCCGACCCGTACCAGCGACCAGCCGTCGGCCCCGGCACGGGCGCCGTCGACGTTCACGGTGAAGCCGTTGCCGGCCGGGCGCCGGTAGCCCTGGCGGAAGCTGTTGACGAACTCCTCGGGCCGCACGGTGGCCGGCTCCGGCAGGTTGCCGTCGGCGAGGGTGCGGCGCGCATACCCGTACGAGGCGGTGTCGACGTCCAGGGCGAAGGTGGACAGGTAGTCGGGCGGCGCGGACTCCCGCAGCCCGTCCTGTTTCTTCGAGCCGTCCGCACCTTTCGCGCCGTCGTTGTCGGCCGCACCGCCCGACGCGGCGGGTGCGGGGGCCGGGGCGGCCCGGCGGTCGGCGGAGGAGTACTCCGTTCCGTCGGATGCCCCCGAGCACCCGGTGAGCAGCACCCCGCCCGTCAGCAGCACGCCGAGGGCCCCACGCCAGGTCCGTACGTACTTCCGTGTCCGGCGTTCCATGCCCTGCCCCCAACGTCGTCGTGTCAGCACTTGTGAATGTGACGTGCGAGACGGTGCCGGGGAGCAGACGAAGACGTTGCGGATGAATCTCGATGCGGCAACGGAGGCCGGGAAATCGGCGGAACGTCAAGCTCAGGACACGATGTCCTTACGACTGAACCCCCGGAAGGCGAAGGCGAACAGGATCAGGGCATAGGTCACCGAGATCGCCGCGCCCTTCGCCATGCCGCCCCATTCCAGATCGGGCTGGAGCGCGTCAGCCCTGGCGAACTGCCAGTGCGCGGGCAGGAATTCGCGCCAGGACCCGAGCGCGGTGACGGCGTCCAGCACATTGCCGACAATGGTCAGCCCGACCGCCCCGCCGACCGCGCCCAGCGGGGCGTCGGTCTTCGTCGACAGCCAGAACGCCAGCCCGGCGGTGACCAGTTGGGAGACGAAGATGAACGCGACGACGAGCGCGAGGCGCGGCACGGTGTCCGAGGCCGCCAGCGCCCCGCCGGTGGGAAGTTCGAGCGGCCCCCAGCCGTACGCGGCGGCTCCCGCGGCCAGCGCCACGAGCGGCAGCAGCACCATCGCGGCCAGACTGAAGCCGAGCGCCACGACGAGCTTGCTCCACAGCAGCCTGGCCCGTGGCACGGGCGCCGCCAGCAGATAGCGCAGCGAGGACCAACTGGCCTCGGAGGCGACGGTGTCCCCGCAGAACAGCGCCACCGGGACGACGAGCAGGAAACCGGCGGACACGAACAGACATGTCGCGGCGAAGTTCGCGGCGGACGCGGTCGCGGTGTCCATCAGGGTCAGCCGGTCACCGCCGCCCCGGGAGGACGGCGTGCCGCCGATCGCGAACGCGGCGATCAGGATGAACGGCAGCGCCGCCAGCACCCCGCCCATGAGCAGGGTGCGGCGCCTGCGCAGCTGACGTACCGCCTCGACACGCAGCGGCAGGGTGCGCCGGGCGCGGTAGCCGGGGGCCTCGGCGGCTTCTGTGGCATCGACTGCGGCACTCATGCGGAGCCTCCGGAGATCAGGGTGAGGAACGCGTCCTCCAGGCGGCGGTGCGGCCCGACACCGGTCAACGGCATGTCCAGCCGCACCAGTTCGGCGATCAGCTCGGACGAGGTGGCGCCGTCGAGCCGTACGAGCAGTCCGCGGCCGTCGTCCGTACGGACGGCCGAGCCGATCCCCGGCAGTGCGGCGACCTTCCCCACGAGGGGTTCGGCGATGTCCTGCGCGCTGGTGGCGAGCAGCATGTCGCCGGAGCCGGTGATCTCGGCGACCGGGCCCGTCTGGACGAGCCGGCCGCGGTCCATGACCACGAGGTGGGTGCAGGACTGTTCGACCTCGGAGAGGAGGTGGCTGGAGACGATGACGGTCCGGCCCCCGGCCGCGTACCGGATCATCACGTCGCGCATCTCGCGGATCTGGGGCGGGTCGAGTCCGTTGGTCGGTTCGTCGAGGATGAGCAGGTCCGGCATCCCGAGCATGGCCTGGGCGATGGCCAGCCGTTGCCGCATGCCTTGCGAGTACGTACGGACGGCGCGGGCCAGTGCCTCACCAAGCCCGGCGATCTCCAGGGCCTCCTCGATGTGGGCGTCCTCGGCGGGCCGTCCGGTGGCCTGCCAGTACAGCTCCAGGTTGGCGCGCCCGGACAGGTGCGGCAGGAAGCCGGCTCCTTCGACGAACGAGCCGACCCGGGACAGCACGGGCGCTCCCGGCCGGATGGCCTGCCCGAAGACGCGGATCTCGCCGTCGTCGGGCGTGATGAGCCCCATGAGCATGCGCAGGGTGGTGGTCTTGCCCGCGCCGTTGGGTCCGAGGAGGCCGAGCACCTGCCCCTTCTCGACCCGGAAGGACAGTTCCTTCACGGCGTACCGGTCGGCGGACCTGGCGTACTTCTTCGACAGGCCGGTGATCTGGAGAGGGACACCGGCGAGCGTCGGATCGGGTGCGGGGGTCACAGTGCGGCGGCGGGCGGTGAAAAGCAACGCGGCGGCGATCACGACGGCGCCGGCCGGGAGCCCCCAGGTCCACCAGGGCAAGGTGGCCGCTGCGGTCTTCAGGGCGGGGGCGGTGGGGACGCTCAGCGGGCCGTCTGCGGTCACCTTGTACGTCGTCGGCTCGGCCGGTGAGGCGTAGCCGAGGTCGGTGGCGGAGAGGACCAGGCGGAGCCGGTGTCCTGCGTCGAATTGGTGGTCGATGGCGGGGAGCGTCAGCTGCACGCCCTTGCCCTGCTGAGACTGCGGGATCCGGAAGGGTGCGACCAGCTGGGAGGGCAGCACCTGCTGCTTGCCGTCCGGCGACACGTCGTACACCTTCCCGAACAGCACGGCGTCGCCCCGTTCCGCATCGACGACGACACGCGCGGTCGGTGAGCCGGTGACGCGCAGGGACTTGTCCAGCGGGGCCGAGTCGAAGCGGGCGTACTGCCCCGGGAAGTCGATCGAGAGGCCGACGCCGAGGGACGACAGCTGGGAGAGCCCGCCGCCGACGCCGGGAACGGCCGAGATGGCGGGCGGGTTGGCCCCGGCCGGGTTACGGAACGACTGCGTCCGACGCCCGAGGTCGATCGTTTCTCCTCCACTGCTCAGCCCCGGATACGTATCGCTGCTCGCCCCGCGCGTGAGGGCGGCCCCGTCGGTGGAGTCGATACCTCCGGTCCGGGTGACGCGAAAGCCGGGCCCGGTGTCGGCGCCCTTGTCGCCCTTCAGATACCGGTCGAACCATCCGTCGATCCGTTGCCGCACCCGGTCGGTCTCCAGGTCACCGCCGTCGTGCCCACCGGCGATCCAGTCGACGGCGACCGGCGCGCCGTTGCCGCTTATCGCCTCGGCCATGCCGTCGGCCTGGCCGAGCGGGAAGAGCGAGTCGGACTGCCCCTGCACGATGAGCGCGGGCACCTTGATCCGGTCGGCGACGGCGCTCGGGGAACGCTCGGTCAGCAGCGCTCGGGCGGCGGCATCCGGCTTCCCGCTGACGGCGACCCGTTCGTACATGTCGCAGAGCCGCTTCTCGAACTTCTGGCAGCCGCCACCGGTGGTGACGAAGATTCCGGCCCAGAGCTTCTTGAAGACCCCGTCGGGGAAGAGGGCGTCGGCCAGGTTCCAGTAGGTGATCTGCGGTGCGATGGCATCGACGCGCTTGTCGTACCCGGCGGCGAGGAGCGAGACGGCTCCGCCGTAGGAGGCCCCGGTGACCCCGACCCGGGGGTCGCCCTTGGCGTCGAGCTCCACCTCGGGCCGGTCCGCCAGCCAGTCGATCAGCCGGGACACGTCCTTGACCTCGCGGTCGGGGGCGTTGAGTGCGATCTCCCCGCCCGACTTCCCGAACCCGCGGGCGGACCAGGTCAGCACGGCGTACCCGGCACCGGCCAGTTGTTCGGCCTGCGCCCGTACGTCGTTCTTGCTGCCGCCGAATCCGTGCCCGATCAGCACGGCGGGCCTGCGCTGCGTCCCCCCGGTGGCGAAGTACGAGGTGTCGATGGACACGCCGTCCACGCGCATCATCCGGTCCTGGCGGTGCACGGCGGCCCCGCCGTCGTCGGCAGTTGCGGTCCAGGTGCCCGCACCGGCCAGCACGACGAGCGCCGCGAGGCCCGCGGCCCACCGGCCGCGTTTACGGGGCAGCGGTCGCCGCCACCGGGACGTACGCGCAATAGGGGTCTCCATGGTTCACGACCCTAAGCCGACAGTCGCCGTGCGCAGGCAGCCGCCAGGGGGAACTCTCCGGCCTTCTTGCGGTGTACGGCACTCCCCCGCCGTACTCCATGCGCGGTATGCCGTGCCGTTCGGGCGGGCGCGTTCGACACGGCCGCGCAATCGGATCGTGGGAGCCCTAGTGGGCTGGCACCCTGCCGACATGAATCACGCAGAGGTACTGCTCATCGGCGGGCGCGCGGGCGTCGGCAAGTCGACCGTGGCCTGGGAGGTCTCGGCGCAACTGCAGGCCGTGGAGGCGGCGCACGCGGTCGTGGAGGGCGATCTGATGGGCCAGGTCCATCCGGCGCCGGAGGGCGATCCGCACCGCGCGGGGATCACCGAGCGCAATCTGACGGCGGTCTGGTCCAACTTCGCGGAACTCGGCTGCCGGCGCCTGATCTACACGAACACGGTGAGTGTGCTGCCGGAGTCGGCGGCGATGTTCGAGCGTGCGATGGGTGCGGACGTGCGGATCGTCCGCGTCCTGCTCACCGCCTCCGACGCCACGACGTACGGCCGGCTCTCGGGACGCGAGATCGGCTCGGAACTGGACCGTGAGGTGGCGAACAGTGTCCGCAAGGCCCGTCTCCTGGACGAGCATTCACCGGCGGACACGGTCCGGGTGGCGACGGACGGGCGGAAGGTGACGGACATCGCGCGCGAGGTGGTGGCCGTCACGGGGTGGGGGGACCCGGTGGGCCCGGCCGTCCGACCGGGCCCACCGCGGTCCTGAGTGACTCACATCGTGTTGACGATGAGGCCGATGTGGGTGAAGTAGTTGAGGCCTCCGAAGAACAGGAACGCCAGTCCGGCCAGACCCCAGACGACTCCGATGACCGGAGCCATCCAGCTCTTGGGCCGGTGCAGCGCGAACGGGAACAGGAGTGCGCCGATGCCCACGAGGACGTACAGCCCGGACATGAAGCTCGCTTCCACCATCGGCCACTTCGCGAATTCTCCGGAGACGGGTTCCTCGGGCGGCGCGGCGAAGAGGGTGTATTTCCAGCCCGCGGCGGCGATCCCGAAGCAGGCGAGCCCGAGGCCGAACACGAAGACGGAGATGGGCGAGGCGACGCGGGCCGTGCGGACGATGCGGTCGGCGCTGTTGAGTTCGGCGCCGCGTTTCCAGAGGTAGAAGGACGCGGCCAGCAGAAAGACGCCGAAGGCGAGTGCCGGCTCGCCGAAGATGACGTTGTCGAACGGGAAGCCCTGTCCGGCGAGCGGCCAGGTCAGGGTCATATGGAGGCCGGTGGTGACAAGAATGAAGCCGACGGCCCCGAACGCCAGCACCCAGCCGTCGGGGGTGATGATGCGCTCGGGCGCAAGGAGCTGACGCCCCAGCGCCACCACGAGCAACAGCCCGACACCGGCGGCCACCGCCATGATTGTGTTGTACGTCGGCATCCTGGCCCAGTCGATCTTCAGGCCGGATGCCGCCAGGAGGATGGCGTGGTGGGTCATGCGCGGAGCGTAACGCCAGGCATGTTCCTTATGGGGTATTAACTCTTTTGCCCGGGTTACGGGTCAGGCTGTCGCCCCCGCCGGGAGCGCGGCGCCGGACGGCGGGTACGGGGACTCCCGCGGCAGGAGTTCCGCCGCGTCGTCGAGCCGCCCGGCCCGCACCCGTTCGTGGATCTGCCGGGCGAGCGGGGTGACGTCACGGATCGACACCGTCCACTCGTCCGCGTATCGCCGCGCCGCTTCACCGCAGAGCCCGAGCTGGAGGGAACGGTAAGGCAGCCGGTTGAGGCGGAGGTCGCGCTCGGGGTCCCACTGGACACGGGCCGGGCTCCGGCGCAGGTTGCGCTGCCAGGCGGCGCGGTCGGGGTGAACTCCCCTCACGTAATGCGAGAGTTCGGAGTTCGCCAGGGCCCAGTCGAAGCCCTCACGGGTGATCTCGACGGCCAAAACGGTCTCCTGGCCCTCCTTCGTGGCCCAGCCACAGCGGTACATCATCCACAGGAAGCTCGGCTTGATCCATGTCATGCGGTCGCGCTTCCAGACTTCCGGGAAGCGCCCGTCGCGTGCGGCCGGAAGGCCGATGAACGGGGCGTACGCCTGGTAGACGGTGACGGTCGTATCCGTGTACTGGGCGCGGATCTCGTGCTGTGGCCTGGTCGGGGCGGTCATGGCCTCATCACAGCACCGGTACGACCGGCGCGGCGAGCGAGTTTCGGGTGCGTCGGAGCCCCCGGCCTCCCTCGATCGGTGAGCAGCCGCTGTCACCGGCAGGGACTGACATTCGTCATACGGACCTCGGTACACGCGGCTCTGCCGGGCACCGGGCTCCGGCGGCCAGTCTGTACGTATCGAGAGCGGGGCCGCGAAGGCGCCCGCCGATACGGGAGAGGAACCCGTCATGACCAGCCCGGCCGCCACAGCCACCGCCCCTGTCGCAGATGCTCCGGTCGCCGCCGCCCCGTTCGCTCCGCGCAAGGCGCTGCTGGACAGCGTGATGCCGCTGCTCGTGGATGTGGGGGTGCCGCTCGTCTCGTACTACGCGTTGAAGGCGGCGGGCATGGGTACTTTCGCCGCGCTGGCCTGGAGCAGCGTGGTGCCGGCCGTGCGCACCGTGTGGGGTGTCGTCCAGAAGCGCCGGCTCAACGGGCTGGCGGCACTGATGGTGACGGTCAACGCGGTCGGGCTGCTGACGAGTCTGGTGGTCGGTGACCCGCGGCTGATGCTCGCCAAGGACAGCGGGGTGAGCAGCATCATCGGGATCGTCATTCTGGTGACCGCGCTGAAGGGACAGCCGATGATGAGCGCGGGGGTGCGGCCGTGGCTGACCAAGGGCGATGCCGCCAAGGACAGCGCCTGGCAGCGGCTCTCGGCTCGGTCGGCGGCGTTCCGGCGGGCGGAGATGCGGTTCTCGACGGTGTGGGGTGCGGCGCTGCTGGGTGAGTGCGTGGTGCGGACCGTGGGGGCGTACACCGTGCCGGTCGGGACGATGGTGTGGCTCGGCACGGTGATCATGGTCGCGACGATGGTGTTCGCGTTCCTGGTCTCGGGGCGGGTGGGCGCCGTTCCGATGGAACGGATGATCGCCCAGGCGGTCGGTACCGAGAGGACCGCGGACGGTACGCGTTGACATGGTGAGGCCGGAAAAGGGGAGCTGCTTTCGCGGCTCCCCTTTTCCGGCTGGGGCGGGCGGGCCCCGACACGTCCCGCGAGCCGGTGCAGCCCCTACGAGCATTACCTGGGAGGTAATTGAGGTGGCCCCGTGCCGGTCATTACCGTCCCCGCATGGGCATGCGTTCCACAGAAGACGACGGAGTCCTGGGGCTGCTCCTGCGTGACCTGCGGCGCCAGAGATCGCTCAGCAAGCAGGTACTTGCCGAGCGGGCCGGCTTTTCCCTCAACCATCTGAGGAGAATCGAGGCCAGCGAGCAGACGCCCGATGCCGAGACGGTTCTCCACATCGCCCAGGCCCTCGGGCTGCCGCCTGCGCACCGGCAGCAGCTCGTCGACCGCGCGACCGCGGCGGGGAGGCTGCGCTGGTACGACAGCGTTCCCCCGCTGCCGGATGATGCCCGCCCGGTTCTGGAGAAGGTGCTGACCGGTCATGAGCCATATCCGGCCATGGTCACCGACAGCTGCTGGAACATCGTGGCCCTCAATCACACGATGGAAACACTGATGAGTGAGGTCGCCGGTCATCTCCTGGCGCCCGCCAATTTTCTCCGCATCATTCTTCACCCGGACGGGCTGGCGCCGCATCTGACCAATCTCGCTCAGGTGAGATACCACGTCATGCGCATGCTGCGGCGCTGGAGCGCAATCACAGGGGACGAACGCCTCCGGGAATTGGAAGTGTCCATAGCCGACCTTCCATCGGGGCGGGACGCGGAATTCTCCGGATCGGCGGATGCCGAATTCGACGGCTCCGGGGAAGCGGACCGGCTGCTTCTGCCCATCGAGCTGTACCGGGAGGGGCACCTGCTGACGTTCTTCCACATCGTCACCTCGTTCGGCGAGCGCCCCGGCACCCTGTTCTCCGATCTCCCCTCCGGTCCACTGGGCGGTATCGCGCTCGAATCATTCCTGCCGGCGAATACCGAGACCCGGTTCCTCCTCGGTTCGCCCGCCCCGGTGTCCCCCGATACGGGGAGTACCTCCGGGGCCACTCAGCCCCCACCTCCAGGTCATCAGCAGCACGACAACGAAAGGAAGACCTCATGACGTCGTCCCAGAACGCGGGTACGGTCCCGGTGACGGGCGCCGCCCGTTCCGACGGCCTTCTCCGCTTCGCCCTCGTGGCGGACGTGATCCTCACCGGTGCGAACGGCATCGGATATCTCGTGCTCGCCACGGTCCTCGACTCGTTCCTCGGCGTGAACCTCTCGGTGCAGTACCCGGTGGGTGTGTTCCTCACCGTGTACGCCCTGTGGGTGCTGGTCGTCTCCCGCCAGGAGAACATCAACCGCGGCGCTGTCCTCGCCATCATCACCCTGAACGTGACCTGGGCCGTGGCCAGCGTCGCGACGGTCGCCGTGGACGCGCTGACCGCGACGAACATCGGCGACGGATGGATCGTGTTCCAGGGCCTGGTGGTGGCGGCCATGGGTGCGCTCCAGTACGTGGGCCTGCGGCGCATGTGATGGTGCGCCGGGCCGGGTCCGCCCGGCCCGGCACACCATCAGCGGGGCGTCAGAGCCATGTCAGGCCCCTCTGGCAGACTCTTACTTGTGAACGGGACGGGAAACCGGACCGGGAACACGGAGAGGTGCCCGGAGTGGTTTATCGGGGACCGCGCGCAAGCAAGGTCGGGCCCGCAACGGTCCACGCAGGTTCGAATCCTGCCCTCTCCGCAGCACGCAGCAATGGATCCGGCCCTGCACTCCATCAGGAGCAGGGCCGGATCTTTCTGATTTCCCGCTGCGCGGCGGCAGACCGCATTACCCGTCTATTCTCGTGGGGCGTGCAGGATGACTTCCAGTGTCACGGCAGACAGCACCGACTTCGACAACACGCTCCGCGCGGTGGCGGAGTTCAGCGACAATCCCAGCGGATTCCTGGCCCTCAGCAGCGGAAATGCCCGCTTCTCGCTGCCGGGGCTGCCCGGAGTGATCGTGTACCGGACCTCCGGACCGTATCTGGTGCAGTTCGGCGGCCCCATTTCTCCCCCGGAGGCCGCAGGCCGGCTACTGAAGGGCTTTCTGGATTTCGCCGCGGCCCAGGAGCGCCTGGTCGTGTCGGTCCAGCTCCAGCGGGCGGAGACCGGCCTGTACGCCGAACAGGGCTTCACCGTGAACCAGGTGGGCGCCTCGTACGCCATCGACCTGGCCGACTTCAGCCTGCGCGGCACGCGCTTCATGCAGCTGCGGAACAAGATCGCCCGCTCGTTCCGGGCCGGGCTCACCGTGACGGAGAGCCCGCTGGCGGAGTGCGCGGAGGCGGTGGCGGAGGTCGACCGCGCCTGGCTGGGCAGCAAGGGCGAGCACGCCAAGCCGCTGGAGTTCCTGGTGGGTGAACTGGGCGGCGAGGCACAGGCGTTGCGCCGGCTCTTCGTGGGCCGGATCGACGGCAAGCCCGTCGGGTACATCTCCTACTCCCCCGCCCACGGCAGTCGCAGCGGCTGGCTGCACGACCTCAGCCGCCGTCTTCCGGACAAGGTGCCGGGCATCATGGAGGCCATCAACAGGACGGCCATCGACACCTTCGTCGCCGAGGGGGCCGACTGGCTGCACTTCGGCTTCACCCCGTTCACCGGGCTTGCCGAGGAGTACGAAGTACCCGGATCCAGCAGGGGTTTCGCCTGGTTCATGCGGTGGATGCTGGCCAACGGCGCCGCCGTGTACCCGGCTCAGACACAGCTGGCGTACAAGCAGAAGTGGGCACCGCTGGTGCTGCCGGAGTACGTGGCCTTCCAGGGCGAGGCCCGGTTGAGCGGGCTTCTTCACATCTTCAAGGCGGCCAACGCCATTTGAGGACGCGCCGCACCTGCCCGGTGCGGCCCGCCGTCCCTTCGTGACGTACGGAGTAAGCAAACCGATCCGTTCCGAGACCCGGGAGCTTGTCATGGGACCGACACCGGAGCAGTTGGAGGCCGCCGAAGGCCAGCTGCTGAACTCGTTCTTCGGCCTGGCCGGCGACCCGGACAGCGCTGCCGCCGCCGCGGCGGCAGACCTGGCACTGGCGGAACTGGACGCCCTGCTGGATGCGGTGCCCGGGGAGGCCACCGCCTGACGGATTGCCCTCTCGCCGCGCGGAAGACCCCCTGGCCCGCAGGCCCGGGGGTCTTTCAGCTGTGCGGGCGGCGGCCCGGTCGCTCAGCTCTGCGGGGGCAGGGCGTCGACCAGCACGACCTCGTCCGGAAGGCGTCCGGCAGGCAGGCGTGCGGCCAGCCAGTCGGCGATGGCCCGGGGGTCGAGGCGCGGCCTGCCGGACTCGGCCGAGGCCACCACCGGGCGGGGATCGTCCGCGTACTCGGGGCGCACCGCCTGCACGGCGTACCGGCCGGTGCCACGCAGCAGGTCCTCCTCGGCCACGGTGGCCCGGAAACCGTTCGCGGTCAGCAGGTCCCGCACGAGTTGCACCCGGCCTTCGGTCGGGGTGCCCTTCTCGTCGTGGACCTCCATGCTGATCTGCTGGATCAAGGGCCAGTGACGGTCTGCGACGCCCCGCAGGACATCCAGCTCGGCCCGCTGCACATCGATCTTCAGCAGATCGATGCGCGTCACTCCGGTCTCCTCGATCACATCGGAGAGCGGCCGCAGCCGGCAGCGCCGCTCGGTGAGTTCGAAGTCCTTGGAGACCAGGGCCTCCACCTGGGCCAGATGATCGTCCCGGCCCGCGGCACCGGCCTCCCGGGTGTTCACGACGTACTGCTTGATCAGATCGACCTCGTTGTCCAGGTCCGCGTAGTCACTGCGGCACGACATGATCGAGATGCCCGGGTAGAAGTTGAAGACGATCTCCTGCTCCCGGTCGGACAGCCCGAAGGGGAGCAGCCGTGCTGACACTCCGTGCCGCTCGACGTTGCGGCGCAGCACATCGAAGACATCGGGCACCGGCTCGTACGCGAAGACACTGGCCGAAGGGCAGCGGGCCCCGACGAAGAGGCTGAACATTCCGATGTTCGCGCCCACGTCGAAGACGACCGCGTCCTCGCGCAGGGTGATGCCGCCCTGTAAGTAGGATTCGGCGGAGAATATCTCGTCGTAGAGAAAGCGTGTCTCGTGCGGATTGATCTCGGCGAGTTCGCTCAGCGGCCCGGCGGGTGACAGGTCATTCGCATTTTCCCAGCCCTGGATGCACGCAGTCAGCCGGCCCGCGGACGTGTGGTCCAGTCGCACACGGGCGACTCCGGGGTATCGCAGAATCAGATCGCGCACTTCGTCGAGTTCCGTCTTCGGCGCATTCGGCGAAGGGGACCGGTCGGGCTTCGTCACGAGAAAATCCTCCGTCATCGACAATCGCTTCCGGGATGCGTGGGGGTGGGGCGGGGAGCGGCGCGCCGGGACTGCGGGTCAGGACGCGACCGCGGAACCGGCCAGCGGAGTACGTGCCACCACGAGCCGTTCGGCGCCGCCGAGCGCCGGGTCCTGGTTGAGGATCGCCATCATGCAGCTCTTGACGCTCGGCGAGGGTTCCATCCCGAACTCCTCGACCAGACGGCTGCGCAGCTGGTTGTAGGTCTGTATGGCCTCGGCCTGACGACCGAGGCGGTAGAGGCACACCATCAGCAGCTCGAACAGCCGCTCCCGCCAGGGGGCGAGGTAGGCGAGCATCTTCAACTCGCTGACAGCCTGGGCGTATCCGTCGATCGCGATATCGAGCTGTATCCGTGCCTCCACGGCCGAGAGCCGGTTCTCCTCGAACTGCGCGGCGGCACTCTGGCAGATCGGGCCGCCGGTGACCCCCTCCAGCGGCGCACCGTGCCAGAGCGACAGGGCCCGGTCGAACAGCTCCCTCGCGCCCGCCGGATCGTTACGCATCGAAGCGCGCGCCTGTTTCGTCAGGGACCCGAAGAGGTGCACGTCCACTTCGAGCGGGTCGACGTCCAGCACATAGCTCGACGGGCGGGTGATCAGCCGCCGGCAGACGAACTCGTCACCGAGCTCGGCGCGGAGCACTTTTCGCAGCCGGGCCACTTGGGCCTGCAAGGCGTTCCCGGGCTGACTCGGTATACCTTCCTCCCACAGCTCCTCGAAGAACTGCTCCTTGGTCACCGGCTCCCCCGCCTTCAGGAGCAGCAGCGCGAGCAGCGTGCACTGACGCGCACCCCGTAAAGCGGTCAAACTGGTTCCGTTCATTATTCCCACTGAGCCAAGAACCCTGAATGTCACGAATCCCCCCGTGTCCAATCATCCGTTGACCGTCGGGAAGGGCCGTAACTCGTTGAAGGTCTGTCGAGCACGCCCCCCGTTCAGCCAACTGTGCAGTACGGCAATTGGCAAAGTCCATTACCCATCCAGTAATTGACGCCTCACCGGGGAGCGTGATAAAACCCATTCTCAGCGGGGAATGCAAAAAAATACCCAAGAACGCCTGGGCGCCGGCCGGTGCGGCTGAGGGCCCACGTACCATCCGGCACGCGGGCCCAGCGGCATCCGATGCCGTGCGATGCCGCCGGATCGGGCACCGGCGGACCCGGCCGGGACACTCACGCAGCCTGCGGTTCCGCGCCGTTGCGGGCCTCGTCACTGACCTTCCCGAGGAAGCGTGCCACCTCACGGTACGAGGCCCAGGCGGACACCTCCCGGTACGGAATGGAGTGCTCCGCGCAGTAGTCGATGACCATCGGCCGTACGTACCGCAGATTGACCCGGGGCATGGCGGGGAAGAGATGATGCTCGATCTGGTAGTTCAGCCCCCCGTACAGGAAATCGGTCAGCCGGCTGGACCGGATGTTGCGTGACGTCAGTACCTGACGGTGGAGCCAGTCGAGCTGGACATCGCTGCGGTAGACCACCATGCCCTTGTGGTTCGGGGCGAAGACGGCACCCAGATACAGGCCGAACACCGCCTGGTTGACGAGCACGAACACCACACCGGTCAGCGGTGACAGCACGGTGAACACGGCTGCCAGACAGACCACGGCGTGCACCCCGATCAGCCCGAGCTCCAGGACGGGGCGGCGCAGCCCACCCGCCCGTGCCGCCTTGAAGCCGGACGCGTGCAGCCGCCAGGCCTCCTGCCCCAGCAGCACGAAGAACATCACCGACTGGAAGCGGATGACGAACCGCCGAAATCCGCTCGTCGCCTTCGCCGGCATCTCGTCCACGTCGAAGATGACCTGACGACGCATCGTGTCCGGGTCGCGGTCGAGGTTGTTGGGGTTGCTGTGGTGCCGGTTGTGGTGGTTGATCCACCAGCCGTACGCGGTGCCCATCAGCAGGTTCATGTGGATGGCGCCGAGTACCTCGGAGGGCACCTTGGCCTTGCTGATCTGCTTGTGGCCCGTGTCGTGCGCGATGAAGCCGGTCTGGACGAACGCCAGTCCCAGCGCGACCGCGGTCACCAGTTGCCACCAGGTGTCCCCGAACCAGAACAGGGCCGCCCAGCAGGCCCCGAACAGAACGAGGTTGGAGATTATCTTGAAGGTGAAGTAGTCCTTCCGGGGATCCATCAGCCCGGCCTGCTTGACCAGTTCGGACAGCTCCTCGAAGGATCCTGTCGGCGAGATGGTCAGGGAGTCCTGTCGGGCGGGCATGAGCGTTCTCCTTCATGTCGGGCCGAATTGCCGGGCCGGATGGCGCCGCCGTCAGGCCGCGGTGAACACGAGTACGGCGTTCTGCCCCCCGAATCCGAAGGAGTTGCTCAGGGCGACTCCGATCGGCAGGGCCCGGGGCGCCTTCGCCACGATGTCGACCTCGATGGCGGGGTCGACGCTGTCGAGGTTCGCGGTGGGCGGCACGGTCCCCTGCTCCAGCGCGAGGACGGTGAGCACCGCTTCGATGGCGCCCGCGGCACCGAGCGAGTGCCCGGTCACGCCCTTGGACGACGTCACCACGGGACGCGTGCCGAGCACCCGTTTCAGCACCCGGGCCTCGGTGAGGTCGTTGAGCGGGGTCGAGGTGCCGTGCGCGTTCACATGGTCGACCTCGTCGGGGGCCACGCCCGCGTCGCGCAGCGCCGTGCGGATCGCGCGTTCGGCGCCCCGCCCCTCCGGGTCGGGAGCGGTGGCGTGGTGGGCGTCGGCCGATGCTCCGTATCCGCTCAGCCGGGCCCTTACCCGGGCGCCGCGGGCGCGGGCGTCGGCCGACCGCTCCAGGACCAGCATCCCCGCGCCCTCCGCCGCCACGAACCCGTCCCGGTCGGTGTCGAACGGGCGGGAGGCCGCGGCCGGATCGTCGCACCGCCGCGAGAGTGCTCCCATCCGGGCGAAGCCGGACAGCACCGCCGGGGTCAGGCTCGCCTCGGTGCCTCCCGTGATCACCACGTCGCACGTACCGGACCGCAGCAGGTCCCGTGCCGTGCCGATGGCGGTGGAGGCCGAGGCGCACGCCGTGGCGGTGACGAGGTTGGGGCCGAGGGCGCCGAACTCCATGGCCGCGTAACCGGACACCATGTTGACCGCGGACATCGGCACCAGCATCGGTGAGACGGCCGCCGCCCCCTGCCGGTCGAGGGTGCGGACCTGTTGCTCGAACGTGGCGGTGCCGCCGAGGGCGTTGCCCAGGACCACGCCGACCCGGGCTCCGTCCCAGTCGGCAGGGTCGAGCCCGCTGTCGTGGACGGCCTCCGCCGCAGCGATCAGGGCCAGTTGTACGTAGCGGTCGAGCCGCCAGGCCCGTCGCCTGCCGAAGTGGGCCACCGGGTCGAAGTCCGCGGCGCGGCAGCTGAAGTCGACCAGCAGCCCCGCCAGACCGGGGTCGGTGGCCGCGGTCGGTTCGGCGTCCAGGACCCGCGCCCAGTTCTCCGCCACCCCGTTGCCCGCCGGGGTCAGCAGGCCGAGACCGGTGACCGCGATGTCACGGGCCCCGGCGTCGTCGCGGCCGGGGCTCACAGCACCGCGCTCTTGCTGTCGATCAGGGAGATCAGGTCCTTGACCGACGATTCCGCGCCGACTTCCTCGTCGTCGATCTGGATGTTGAACTCACCACCGGCGACCAGGGCGAATTCGACCAGGGCCAGGGAGTCCAGGTCGAGATCGCGCATCGTGGTGTCCTCGGTGACCTCCTCCGGCTCGACTCCGAACCGGCTGACGAGGACCTCGGTGATCCGGTCGAGAACGCTGGGCATGTCTGTCTCCTTACGGTGTACGCACAGGGCGGGACGGGATGAGCGGGTGGGGTGGTGCGGGTCAGACGGCGTCCAGCTGCGGCCAGCGCAGCGTGGTGGAGCCCCAGGCGAGGCCGCCTCCGAAGGAGGTGAGCACCACCGAGTGGCCGGCCCGCAGGGAGCCTTCGTTCACGGAGTCGGCCAGCAGCAGCGGGACCGATGCCGCAGCGGTGTTGCCGACCCGGTCGATGTTGGACAGGGCGCGTTCCCTGGGCAGCTCGAGCTGATCGGTCAGGGCGTCCAGGATGCGGGAGTTGGCCTGGTGGGCGGCGAGCCGGTCGATGCCGGCGACGGTCCAGCCGGCCCGGCCGACGGCCTTGTGCACGGAGCCGGTCATCCGCAGCACGGCGTGCCGGAACACCTGCTTGCCCTGCATGGCGAAGTAGTGGTCGCGGGGTCCGGCCGGTACGCCGCTGCCCCGCTGGCGCGAGCCCCCGGCCGGCACCTCGATCAGATCGGAGAGGTGTCCGTCGGTGCCCAGGTCGAATCCGCCGAGCGCCCCGGGCTCGTCCGGCTCGCCGCGGCGCAGCACGACAGCTCCGGCGCCGTCCCCGAAGATCGGTCCTGTCGTACGGTCCTCGGGATCGAGCAGCGTCGAGTAGGCGTCCGCGCCGATCACCAGGACGTCGTCGGCCGTCCCGGTGGCGATCAGACCGGCGCCGGTCGCCAGTGCGTAGACGAATCCGGCGCAGACGGCCCCGATGTCGAAGGCCGGTACGCCGGCCAGGCCGAGCCGCGCGGCCACCTCGGGGGCGGTCGCCGGGCAGGGGCGGTCCGGGGTGGTGGTGGCGAGGACCACCGCGCCGACGGAGTCCTGCTGCGCCGACTTCAGGGCCCTGGCCCCGGCCTCGACGGCGAGCGAACCGGTGGACATGCCGGGCTCGATCACATGGCGCTGCCGGATGCCGGTACGGGTGCGGATCCACTCGTCCGAGGTGTCGAGCCGGGCGACGAGTTCCTCGTTGGTCACCACCTTCGGCGGCAGCCAGCCGCCGAGCCCGCACAGCACCGCGGCCGGTCCGGGCGTCCGCCCGGCCGTGGGAGCGCCCGTCATATGAGGGCCTCTTCCAGCCCCATGTACTTCAGGCGCTTGGCCTTCATGTCGTCGGACCACTTGTCGGCGGTGTCCTGACGCTCCTGCGGGGTGGTGTCGATCAGCCGGCGGCCCGGCCAGATCTCGTAGTCGCCCACCACGTCACCGTGGCGGCGCAGCCCCTCCTGGAACCGCTCCTCGCGCCAGTGCACCATGTCGTGGGTGGGGAGCTCCTCCCACATGTCCATGCCACGGCGGATCAGCTCCACGACCCGGTCCTTGTCCTGCGGGTGGTCGATCAGATGGCGGCGAGCGATGTCCGCCCCGACCGTCAGATGCCGGATCTCGTCGATGCCCGCGCCCTTGTCGATCTCCGCGGCCGCCGGGTCGAGCGGCCGCCACTTGCGCTCGCTCAGTTCGGCCGCGGGGGCGAGGGCGCCCTCCAGGATGATCGTCATCATCACCACGCCGCCGATGAAGTCCCGGTCGTCGCGCATGATTTCCAGGCTGCGCTGCTCCAGCGGGCCCAGCACGCTCTCCTTGTACGGGGAGGCGAAGGTGTCGACCGCCTCGACCAGCCGCTCGGGGGCGATGCCGAGCGCCAGCAGGTGGTTGCGGAAGACCATGGCGTGCCGGCACTCGTCCAGCACCTGGGTGGCGTAGAACTCCATGGTGTCGTTGTCCGGCGCGATCGGGACCAGGTACGACAGCACCCGGGTGGCCTTCTCCTCGGCCAGTGCCCGGAAGGCGTACTCCTGGGTGATGGCCTCGTGGAACGGCCCCTCCAGCATGTACGGGGCCACGGTGAGGGCGGGGTCGTGTCCGTCCGGTCGGCCGCGCAGGGTGCCCTGCGGTACGGCCTGCAGCCAGTAGCGGAGGTTGCAGTCCGCCGCGGTGAGCTCCAGGTCCATGGCGCCTTCGAGCAGTCCGGGGGCCTGGTCCCAGTCCGCCTCGGCGGGAATCGGCGTGGTCATGTGGTTTCCTCCTCGATCCGGATGTGACCGGGGTGAAGATGCCCGGCGAAGTACAGCAGTGGGGCCTGGTCGCTCTCGGCCGCACAGGCCGTCACAGTGGCCAGCACGACCACGTGGTCCCCGGCCGGGACGCATTCGTGGACCCGGCAGTGCAGCCAGCTGAGGGCGGACCGCAGCCGGGGCACACCGTCCTCGCCCGGTGTCCACTGCACCGCTTGGAACTGGGCGCGCCCCGGACTTCTGGTGCGGCTGGCGAAGTGCCGGGCCAGCGCGGCCTGGTGGGCGGCGAGCACGTTGACGGTGAAGACGCGGTGCTGCGTGATGCGTGGGAGCAGTGAACTGTCGTTCTGCAGACAGACGGAGATCAGCGGCGGTTCGTGGGAGACGAAGGAGAACGCGCTGACGGTGCTGCCGTGCACCGCGTCCCCGCTGCCCACGGTCACCACCGACACCCCGGTGGGGAATCTCCGGGCGGCGCTCCACACCGTGGTTTCGACGACCGGCCGCCGCGCCGTGCCGATCGGCGAGGTCATGAGGTGGCGGACTGACGGGCGGGGGCCGGGGCGGGAACGGGGGCCGGGGCCCGGCCGGATCCCTGCTCCACGGCCGCTTCCAGTGCGGCGAACTTCGGATGGACGACGGGCTCGAAGCTGACGCCGAACGGTTTCAGGAAGTTGCCGA
This sequence comes from Streptomyces atratus, assembly GCF_014648655.1. GTDB lineage: Bacteria > Actinomycetota > Actinomycetes > Streptomycetales > Streptomycetaceae > Streptomyces > Streptomyces atratus. Next base: position 221,774 of record NZ_BMRN01000002.1, on the reverse strand, counting down.
ACAGGGCCCGGTCCCCGCACAGATGGATGGGGAGGGCGAGCAGCGCCCACTCGTTGCCGATCAGCAGGATCCACAGCAGGGCGACGGCGCCCTGGGTCGCCATGCTGTGCATGGTGTTGTACAGCACGTAGTACGCCTTCGGAATCCGCTTGGTCCTGCTGCGGTGGTAGGCGATGGCGCCGGGGATGTAGCCGATCAGGTCGATGTAGACGAAGAGCAGGGCGAAGGGCCACCAGCGGATGTCGCCCAGGTGCCGGAAGAAGAAGTAGAAGCTGACGCCGAGGGCGAAGAGGTATTCGAGCCGGATCAACCGGTAGGTGGCCTTGGTGTCGAAGCGGTTGAGCGCATCCATCAGGCACCTCCTCGGGCGGAGAGCGAGGGGGCCGCTTCCGGGGAGGGTCCGGGCAGATCGGTGAGCGCCTCGCCGCCCTCCAGCACCGTGATGGAGCCGAAGAGCCCTTCGAGTACGGAGCAGATGGCCCGTTTGATCACGCGTTCGGCGATGGGGTCCATGATTCCCACCAGGCTTTCGATGCCGAAGTCGTAGGTGACCTCGAAGCGGACCTCGGTGCCGGAGCCGGAGCCGGCCGGGGCGAGCTGCCAGCTGCCCCTGAATTCCTCGAAGTCGCCGTCGGTCTGGTCGAATTCGATCCTCAGCCGTTCCGGATCGAGGGTCTCCGCCTCGTTCCAGCGCATGATGCCGCGCCGGAAGTTCACCTCCCAGTCGCTGTCGCGCGGCGTGTCCGGGGTGGCGGGCGGGTGGGTCTCGACGACGTGGATGTCCTCCGCGATGTCCGCGAAGCGGGTGAAGTCCGCGATGGTCCCGAAGGCCGCCGAGGGGTTCTCGGCGTCCAGGGCCACCAGGAGGTGAATGCTTCTCACGGTGATACTTCTCCAGTTGTCGGGGGAGTCGGTCTGACGGTCCGGAGGGTCGGGCGAGAACGGCGGGGGTGGTCGAGGGCCGGCCCGGAGGTCGGGCGCGGGCGGCCGGAGGACCGGCCCCGGGGTCAGGCGAGGACGGCGAGGGCGGCCTTCTCGAAGGCGTCGAGAAGGAACTGCACGTCGTCCGGGCCGAGCACCGCCGGTGGTGTCAGCCGCATGACGGTGGAGGAGTTCAGCGAGTGGTTGGCGAGGACACCGGCGCCGATCAGCTCCAGGAGCAGGTCCCCCGCCAGTCCCGGCACGGTGAACTCCAGGCCGATGAGCAGGCCCGCTCCGCGTACCTCTAGCAGCCGGTGGCCGAGTACCTTGCGGGCGATCCGGTCCAGCTCGGTCAGCAGCAGCCGACCCAGCTCGTCGGACCGTTCCACCAGGGAGTCCTCCTTGATGGCGGCGAGCGCACCGCGGGCCGCGGCCATCGCCAGCGGGTTGCCGGAGAAGGTCGAGGTGTGGATGAACGGGTCCTTGTCGAATGGCCGGAACGCCTCGGGCGTCGCCACCAGGGCCGAGACCGGCACCACGCCGCCGGCCAGCCCCTTGCCCACCAGGAGGATGTCCGGCACCACGCCCTCCCGGTCGGCGCCCCACCAGGTGCCGAGGCGGCCGAGTCCGGTCTGGATCTCGTCGAGCACGAAGAGCGCCCCGTACTCACGGCACAGCCGTGCGACGTCCCGCAGATAGCCCTCGGGCGGCACGATCACACCGGCCTCGCCCTGCACCGGCTCGACGATGACGCAGCCCTCTCCGGGGTAGCGCGCCAGCTCGGCCTCAAGGGCGGCCGCGTCGCCGTACGGGACGTGCGAGACCTGCGGCAGCAGCGGCCGGAACGGCTCCTGGAAGACATCCTTCGCGGTGAGGCTGAGGGCGCCCATGGTCTTGCCGTGGTAGCCGAGATCCATGGAGATCAGCCGTCTGCGGCCCTGGGCGCGCGCCAGCTTGATGGCACCTTCCACGGCCTCCGCTCCGGAGCCCGCGAAGTGCACCTTCTGCAGCCCGGCGGGGACGACGTCGATCAGTGCCTCGGCCGCGTCGACGACGGCGGGTTCGAGGAGCAGCCGGGTGGCGACCGGATTGGTGTTGAGCTGCCGGGTCACCTCGGCGACGACCCGGGGGTGCCGGGCGCCCATCAGGAAGACCCCGTATCCGCCGCAGTTGAGGATGCGGCTTCCGGAGGCGGTGTGGATCCAGGGGCCCTCGGCGGCGACCTCCACGTCACCGCCGAACATCTCGCCGAGTGATGCGCGGCCCTTGCTCAGGTAGCGGCGGTAGCGGGTGCCGAGGTCGGCGTACGGGTCCGTGGCGGGCGCCGCTGCGGTGCCGGTGTACGTGGTGGTCATCGTGGTCGCTCCCGTTGTCATGCCACAACCAGCGGCTGGCCCGCGTAGTAGTCGAGGAGGCCGTCGACGGTGCTGGTGCGCGACGGCGGGTGGAAGGCGATCGCGTGGGTCGCCGAGGCGAGGTACGCGATGTCGGAGGAGGAGATGAAGGCCATGCCTCCGAGCATCTCCACGGCCTGTGCGGTGGTCTCGGCGACCAGCTTCTGCACGCCGAACCGGGTGACCAGGGCGGCCGCGAGCCCGTCGTTGTCGGTGTCGCCGTCCATGACGCGCCGGGCCAGTCCCTCGGTGAGCGCGGCCGCGGTCTCGATGCCGACGGCGAGCGCGCCGCGGTCGGACGCGGAGCCGCGTCCGCGCCGCAGCACCCGGTCGACCAGGGAGCTGGCCATGCCGGTGTACGCCGCGCACACGATCATCTGGAACCAGATGAGTCCGACCTCCTGGAGCTCGCTGAGCTCCTCGGCCAGCTCGGCCGGCGGCTGGAGTATCTGGCGGTCGGTCACGAACACGTCATCCAGGCGCACTTCGTTGCTCTCGGTGCCCAGCAGTGCGCTGGTCTTCCAGAAGGGGTGCACGCTGATGCCGGGGGTGTCGGCGGGCAGGATCAGGAAGCCCATGTCGACCGAGCCGTCCGGCCGGCGCATTCCGACACTCGCGGTGATCAGGTCCATGGATTTCGACAGGCTGCACGGCTTCTTGGAGCCGGTCAGCAGATACCCGCCGTCCACCGGCCGGGCCTCCATGGTGGGGCTGAGGATGCCCTGTTCGGTGCGGCCCTCGGCGAAGGCCGAGGCCACCAGCAGGCGTTCCTGGGAGACCCGCTTCAGCAGCAGGTCGTCGAGGTCGGTGCCGTCCGCGAAGGTGTCGGCGACGCCGAAGAGCGTGCCGATCGAGAAGTGGTGCATGGCGGTCGCCACGGCGAGCGAGGGGGCCGCGGCGCCCAGGGCGCGCACCACCCGGGCCGCCTGCAGCGCGGTGGCGTCCGCCCCTCCGAACGCAGCGGGCACCAGCAGGTTGGATCCGCCGTGGTCCCGGAAGATCCCGACGGCGGGGCTGTTGTCGGACTCCAGCTCGGCGAAGGGGACTTCGTCCAGCCGGTCCAGCAGGCCGGGCAGCAGCGCCTCACAGGTTTCGCGGTCGGCTTGCATGAACTGCATTACTGCTCCTCAGAGTTGTGATCCGGCGTGGCGGTCGGCAGTGACCCCGGGCGCATCCCGGCGAGCTCGGCGTACGCTCCGAACACCGCCTCGCGCGGCCGTACCCCGGTGGCACGCGAGACGCCCTGCAGATGAGTGGTGCGCAGCATCGGGTAGTTGGCCTCACCGAAGGCGCCGCCGGTGCGTCCGGTGCCGCCGTGCGTCGGCAGATAGGGCAGGAAGCCGATGTGCGAGTCGTTGACCTTGAGCAGGCCGCCGTTGGACACCTCGTCCACGAAGCGGTCGGCGACGGCCTCGTCCCGGGTCCACAGCGAGTTGCGGAGCCCGTAGGGGTTGCTGTTGACGTAGGCGAGCATCCGGTCCAGCAGTTCGTCGTCGGGGGCCGCCTCGGGGACGATGACCGGCAGCAGCGGGAAGAACGTCTCCTCGGCGACCGCCTCGATGTCGCGGCAGTGGTCGAGGCCGTCCACCCGCAGGACGGTCGGTTCGAGGAAGAGGCCGGTGTCGGAGGGCGTGCCGTCGGTCTCCATCCGCCGGGCGCCGTGCACCAGGGTGGCGCCCTTGTCGAGGGCGTCCTGGACATAGGCGTAGAAGCGCTCGCTGCGCAGTACGGGGGAGAGCAGCGCGCCGGGGTCCTCGGGCAGTCCCGGGCGGATCAGTGACGCGGTCAGCCGCAGCCGTTCCAGCAGCTGTTCGGCGACGGCGGGGTGCACGATCACCTGGTTGGGCACCATGCAGATCTGACCTGAGCCGAAGAAGCACTCCACGAGGGCCTCGCAGGCGGCCTCCAGATCGGCGTCGTGCCAGACCAGCACGGCGTCGTTGCCGGCGAGTTCGAGGACGGGCTTCTTGCCGTGCGCGACGCAGTCGCGCTCCAGCTCCAGCCCGGTGGTCACGCCTCCGGTGTAGAAGATGTCGTTGATGTGCGGGCTCTCCAGCCAGCTCTTGATGGCGGGCCCGGGGCGGGAGCAGAAGACGTTGAGCGTGCCGGGGGGAGCGCCGATGTCGTCGAGCGCCGGGGCCACCAGCTCACGCATCGCGTACATGACGCCGAGCGGTGCGCTGCGCGGGGCCCGCACGACCACGGCGTTGCCGGCGATCAGCGGGGTGATCCCGAACAGCGCGCTGCTGGCGGGCGCGTTCTGCGGCGGGTTGACGGCGACCACACCGTCCGCCACGCGCCGTACGGTCATCCGCCGGTTGCCGTGCTCGATGCTCTGCTCCATCTGCCGGGCGCACCAGCCGAGGGTCTCCTCGCTGAAGATCTCCAGCAGTCCGGCCACCTGCCATTCGGCCAGCGCCCGCGGGTTGCCCTCGGCGATGAGCAGATCGACGAACTCCAGGTGGTGGCGGAGCAGCCGTTCGCGGATTCCCTGGCCCAGCCGCAGGCGCTGTTCCAGCGGAAACCGTGCCCATACCGGAGCGGCCTCGGCTGCTTTGCGGGATGCCTCCTCGACCGTTTCGTCGTCGGCCAGCGCGCAGCGCCCCACGACAAAGTCCGCCGCGTCCGCAGGATCGGCTTTGCCACGTTCCAGTTTTCGCTTGAGTGTCAGGCTCTTGAAGACGTCATCAAGAATGGATGAAGTCTTCACCGTGTAGACATGTCTTCCTGCTGGCACCTCATGTCCGGCGATATACGAGTCGTAGCTGAGGAACACGGGTCGGGACGGTCGCGAACCACTCGCGGCGACTTGTCCGAAGGTCCCGATGGGAGATTCCACGATTTCGACGTCTTCCTTCCGAGGTGCTGGGCACTCGACACTGCGGAGACAAAAGCTGCGGATACACGGAGGTGGCCGGAAGTTGCGCGACTCGGCACGTCGGCGATTCTGGCAGGGGGCACTGATACGGCCCTGACGGTCGACTGACCCATCCGGATGCTGGACAGACGCGTGGCGACGTAAGCCCGGGATCACGAAGCCCGGGATCGGGAGGCCGGGGATCAGGAAGTCGGTATCGGGAAGCCCGGGATCGGAAAGCCTGGATTCTTGTCGCCGATCTCCGTTTATTTACAAGGAAGTCAGCAACGCGGCAGGCCGGGGGATAAACAGCCCCTGCGGCCACGGGCGAATCATTCCGGCCAAAGTTTATTACAGCTCACGGCCTGGCCCGGAGCGGCGAAGTCGAGCTGCTTACGATGGGCGAATGCGCGGACACACGATGCCCAGCGGACACACGAAGCCCCATCGAATCGGCCCCTTGCTCCGGGAGTGGCGCCACCGACGCAATCTGAGCCAATTGGCACTCGCCCTGCTGGCCGAGACGTCCAGCCGCCATCTGAGCTTCATAGAGACCGGGCGCGCCAGGCCGAGTCGCGAACTGCTCCTGAGGCTCTGTGACCAGTTGGACGTGCCCGTACGTCAGCGCAACCGCCTGTTGATGGCCGCGGGTTACGCGCCGGCCTATGAGGAGACACCCATCGGCGAGTCACACATGGATCGGGCCAATGAGGCCGTCGAACGGCTCCTCACCGGCCATGAGCCGTACCCCGCCCTGGTCTTCGACACCGCCTCGGATCTGTGCCGGGCCAACCGGTCGGCGATGGCACTGCTGGACGGTGTGGCCGAAGAGCTGCTGATGCCGCCGGTCAACGTCGTGCGGCTCGGGCTGCATCCGCAGGGCATGGCGCGGCGGATCACCAATTTCACCGAGTGGCGCCGGCATCTGCTCTCCCGGCTGCGGCGCGACGCCGCGTTCACCGATGACGAGCGGCTCAACTGCCTGTACGAGGAGGTCCGCGCCTACCGGTACCCTCCCGGCCTGCTGGAGACGGAGCCGGTCTTCCCGGACGGCTCGGACATCCACCAGGTCGCGATGCCGCTGCACATCCGCGCGCTCGGGACCGAGCTGAGTTTCTTCAGCGCCGTGACCACTTTCGTGGCGCCCGTCGACATCACGCTGGCCGAGCTGACCATCGAGACGTTCTACCCCGCCGACACGCACACCGCGGGCACGCTCCACTCCCACCACTGGAACGACCACCTGCACGCCGCGGTGCCGGAGGGCTCTCCCCTGCTGCCGACCGCCCGTTGAACGCGCGCACCCGCCGGGTCGCGGGTGCGCGCGAACCGGGCTCAGTCGGTTTCCCCGGCGGCCCTCTTCGGCAGCAGCTGGATGGCGACGACGAGCAGCAGCGCGAGGGCGGTCAGATACACCAGCCCGGCATCCAGCCCGTCCGCCGCGCTCGCCGGGACGGCGTCGGCCCTGCCGTAGTAGATGATGCCGATCAATGCGACACCCAGCGCGTTGCCCACCTGCATCATCGTGGTCAGAACCCCGGAGGCCGCACCGGCCAGACGGGGCGGAATGCCCGCCAGGACCGTCGAGTTGAGCGGCGCCATCACCATCCCCATCCCCGCCCCGTCGAGCAGCAGGGCCGGGGCGAGCAGCCAGATGTTCCCTTCGACGCCGATGCGGGACACCGTGAGGAAGAGCAGCAGCTGACCGACCGCGATCAGCACCCCGCCCAGGGTCAGCGCCTGTCGCCCCAGCCATGCCCCGATCCTCCGTCCGAACACGGACGTGACGAAGAATCCGGCTCCCATGATGGTGAAGGTGAGACCGGAGTCCAGCGCGCTCAGCCCGCGTCCCTGCTGGAGATACAGCGCGAGGACGAGGAAGAACGAGGCCATCCCCGAGTAGAAGACGATCACTGCGAACAGTCCGACGGTGAAGGCGCGCTGACGGAAGAGCCCCGGATCCAGCAGGGGCGAGCCGCCCCTCGCCGACAGCCGTCGCTGATGCAGTACGAAGGCTCCGAGGAACGGCACGGCGAGGATCAGACACGCCCAGGTCCAGGCCGGCCAGCCCGCCTCCCGTCCTTCGACCAGCGGCAGCACCACGGCCACCAGGCCCAGCGTGACCAGCAGCATCCCGGGGATGTCGAGCCGGCCGGCCCCCTCCGCGCGTGACTCCGTGATCAGCCTGGGGGTCAGCAGCAGCGCGGCTGCCCCGATCGGCACATTGATCAGGAAGCAGCTGCGCCAGCCCAGACCCGCGGCATCGGCCTGGATCAGCGCCCCGCCTATCAGCTGGCCGCCGACCGAAGCCGAGGCCAGGACCAGGCCGTACGCCGTGAACGCCCGGACACGGGAGGCTCCGGTGTAGGTGACTCCGAGGATGGTCAGCACCTGCGGGGAGAGCACTGCGGCCCCGATGCCCTGGGCGACCCTGGCGAGCACCAGCACCGGGGCGTTCGGCGCGATCCCGCACACCAGCGAGGCCGCCGTGAACAGCAGCAGCCCGATGACGTAGAGACGGCGCCGCCCGAAGATGTCGCCCAGCCGCCCCGCCGTGATCAGACCGCAGGCGTACGCCAGACCGTATCCGGCCACGATCAGCTGGACCTGGGCCGTACTCGCACCGAGCTCGCTCTGCATCGCGGGAATCGCGACGTTCACGATGAAGAAGTCGAGGACGACCATGAAGGTGCCGGCCAGGATCACCGGCAGCGCCAGGGAGCCGGGCCGGTCGGCAGCGGCCCGGCCAGGTTTCGGTGGTGCGGTGTTGACGTCGGGCACAGCGTTCCTCCCCGCGCTCGAACCGGTACGAGTGCGCTCACCTTCCGCGCACGGTGGCAACGGCGTCGATTACCTGGCAGGTAATTGTCCGGGCCACCGCCCGCTGCCTAGCGTCGAACGGTACGGACGCGAGGCGGGGCCGCGGCAAGGTCCCCGCCCATTGCGGCACAAGCGCGGGAGGGGCAGATGGTCCAGGAGAACGCGGGGCTCGGCGCCGCTTGGTTCCACACCGGCCGGGCACGGCCCGACGCGGCGTGCAGGCTGTACGTCTTCCACCACGCGGGCGGATCGGCCGCGACGTACGCCCGCTGGGCACAGATGCTGCCCGACGACGTGGAGGTCGCCGCGGTCCAGCTGCCCGGCCGGCAGAACCGCCGCTCCACGCCCGCGTTCACCGATCTGGACACACTCGTCGAGGCCGTGTACGAGGCCCTGGAGGGCGACCTCGACGGACGCCGCTTCGCGTTCTTCGGGCACAGCATGGGCGCGCTGATCGCCTACCGGCTGACCCTCGCCCTGCAGAAGGACGGTGCCCCCGCTCCCGCTCTGCTCGCGGTCTCGGGGTGGGAGGGGAGCGCGCACCGGCCGAGCCCGGTGCCCGTCGCACAGCTCTCCGACGAGGAATTCCTGGCCCGCGTCGCGGAGTTCGGGGGCCTGCCGCCGGAGGTCACCGGGAACCGCGAGCTGCTCGACCTCGTACTCCCGGCGCTGCGCGCCGATTTCACCGTGGTCAATGGCTATACGGACGACCGCGCACGGGTCGACTGCCCGGTCGTGGCCTACGGCGGGGCCTCGGATCCGCTCCTGGGAGCGGGTGCCATGGGTGCCTGGGCCGACCGGGCGGATGCGTTCCAGGGGCTCAACGAGCTGCCGGGCGGTCACTTCTACCTCTACGAGCACGCCATGGCGGTGGCCGCGGACCTGGCGCGCCGGCTGCGGCGGAGCGCGGCGGGCCCTCGACGGGGCTGACACCGGCACCGGTGCCGGTGCCGGTGCCGGTGCCGGTGCCGCCGACCGAATTCAGTGGATCTTGCTGGCCCGTCCCGCCCAGAACCGGTCCCGCAGTTCGCGACGGAGCACCTTGCCGGTCGAATTGCGGGGCAGGCCGTCCAGGAAGTCGTACCGGACGGGGATCTTGAAGTCGGCGATCCGCCCCTTCAGGGACAGCATCAGTTCCCTCGGGGTCGCCCGCATTCCCTCGTGCAGCACCACGCAGGCGTGCACCGCCTCGCCCCAGCGGGGGTGCGGGGCCCCGATGACCGCCACCTCGGCCACCGCGGGGTGCTTGCCGAGTGCCTCCTCGACCTCGCCGGGGTAGACGTTCTCCCCCGCGACGATGATCGTGTCCTTGATCCGGTCGCAGAGGTGGAGATAGCCGTCCTCGTCGAGATGGCCGGCGTCGCCCATCCGCAGCCAGCCGTCCGTCAGGGTCTGCGCGGTGGCCTCCGGCAGGTTCCAGTAGCCGAGCATGGCCGCGGGCGACCGCACCCATACCTCGCCGGTCTCACCGGTGGCACAGGTTCTGCCGTCGGCGACGATCCGTATCTCCACCCCCGGGCAGGCACGCCCGGCGGCGCGCAGCCGCGGGCTGCCCGGTATGTGGTCGGGCATCGGCAGCAGGGCCACCGCGTTGCCCGTCTCGGTGGCGGCGTACGCCTGCACCAGGTCGGCCTCCAGCACCTCGATGGAGCGGACCAGCAGTTCCTCGGCGATCGGCGAGCCGCCGTAGACCGCCTTGCGCAGCGTCGCGAAGGTCTCCTTGGACGCGGCGGGCTCGGCCAGCATCATCTGGAGCATGGCCGGGGCGACGAAGGTGGTGGTGACACCCACGTCCCGGATCAGGGCGACCGCGTCCTGGGCGACGAACATCCGCATGATCACGTTCGTCACGCCTGCGGTGAAGCCCTGCATGGACCAGGAGAGCCCGGCGATGTGCAGTCCCGGCAGCCCGATCAGGCTCTTGTCGTCCGGCTTCCAGTCCACCCAGTCGAGTCCGTTGTCGTCCATGGCCCGGCCCAGTGCGAAGAAGCTGCGGTGCGGCAGGACCACGCCCTTCGGCAGCCCGGTGGTGCCGCTCGTGTACATCTGGGCGACGGGCTGGGCGGGATCGGGGCGGTACCCGGTGCCGGTGTCCGGGAAGGCGGACTTCCAGTCCAGGAAGCCCGCGCCGCGCCGCCCGGCGGTGTCCATGCCGACGACGCATTTCAGTTCCGGCAGATCGGCCTCGATCCGCTCGACGGTGGCGCGGTACTCCTCCTCCACGAAGAGCAGCCGGGCGCAGGAGTCCCGCAGCTGGTGCTCGACCTCGCTCTCGGTGAGCCGCCAGTTGACCGGCACCAGGACGGTGCCGCTCTTGGCGCAGGCGAAGGCGATCTCGTAGTAGTGCTGCGACTCCATGCCGAGGAACGCGACCCGGTCGCCGGAAGCGAGCCCTGCGGCGAGCAGGGCGTGCGCGGCACGGTTGCTCTCGCGGTCGAGTTCGGCGTACGTCACCTCGGTGCCGAGGTGGATCATGGCGACATGATCGGGCCGGACGGCGGCGTGGTGTCCGGGGATGGCGGCGAGTGTCTCTGGCGTGGCCTCGTCCATGGTCTCTCCATCAACAGGTCCGGCTGATCCGGAGGTTGGCCCGGCCGTGTGCGGCACGGGGTTCAGTCCGAGGTCAGCCGGTGCTCGGCGAACTCGGCCAGGGAGCGTGCGCTGGGGTGGTCCATGACCTCGGACACTGTGGTCCTGCGGCCCAGGGCCGTGCCCAGCTGTCCGCTGAGCCGGGCGGCGGCCAGCGAGTCGAGGCCCAGGTCGAGGAAGTGCGCACCGGGCTCTATCTCCGTGGGGTCGTCGAACTGCAGCTCGGCGGCCATCAGCGCACGGATGTGTCCGGTGAGGGCGGCGAGCCGTTCGCCCCGGTCCATGGAGAGCAGCCGCTCGGTGTCCAGCTCCGCGGGGGCGGTGACGACGGGACCGGCCGCGGGGGCGTCCGGGGCGGTGCCCGGCCGTGCGTCCGCTCCGGTCCCGGGCGCGGAGCGGCGGGGGTTCGCCGACCTGAGCCAGTACTCCTGGCGGTCGAACGCGTAGCCCGGCAGCACCACCCGGCGCACCCGCCGCTCCGCGTGGAAACCGGACCACGACACCGGGTATCCGGCGGCGTACAGCTTGGCCACCGAGGACAGCAGTGCCAGGTCGTCCTGCTGAGCGGGGCGCAGGCTGGTCAGCCAGGTGTCGCCCGCGGCGTCGAGGTTCTCCCGGGCCAGCGACGACAGGGTGGCGGACGGCCCGATCTCGATGAACGCGTGCCTGCCGCGCCGGGCCACGGTCCGCATACCGGCCGCGAAGTCCACCGGTTCGCAGATGTGCCGTACCCAGTAGTCGGGTTTGGAGATGTCCCGCCACCTGGCGACCTGGCCCGTGAGGTTGGAGATCAGGGTGAACTCGGGCTCGTGGAAGGCGATGTCGTCGAAGGCCGCGCGGAACTCCTCGGTGACCGCGCCCATCAGGGGCGAGTGGAAGGCGTGCGAGACGGGCAGCCGCTTGACCCGCACGCCCTTGGCGGACAGCTCGGCGATCGCCGCGTCCAGCGAAGCGGCTCCTCCCGAAATGACGCACTGCGTGGGTGCGTTGTACGCGGCGACGGCGAGGTCGTCGTACGGCTCCACCAGAGCGTTCGCCGTCTCCGCGTCGGCCCCGACGGCCGCCATGCCGCCGGGGGCGGTGACCGAGTCCATGAGCCGGGCCCGGACCGCGACCAGCCGGACCGCGTCGCCCACACCGAAGAGGCCGGCGACGGCGGCGGCGACCACCTCGCCGATGCTGTGCCCGATGACGGCCGAGGGCCGCACGCCCCAGGACAGCCACAGCCGTGCCAGCGCGTACTCCAGGACGAACAGGGCGGGCTGGGTGTACCGGGTGCGGTGCAGTTCTCCGGCGTCCTCGGTGCGGCCGAACATCAACTCCCTGATGGAACGGCCCAGATACGGGGTGAAGAGTTCGTCCAGCTCGTCGACGGTCCGGCGGAACAGCGGGTGGCGCCCGTACAGGGCGAGGCCCATGCCCGGGTGCTGCGCGCCCTGACCGGTGAACAGGAAGACCGCCTTGCGTACGACCTCCGGCCTGGCCGTCGCGGACCGGGCGGCCCGGTCGGCGAGCAGCGCGGAGAGGCCGGCGTGGTCGCGGACGACTCCGGCGATCCGGTGGTCGAAGTGGGCGCGCCCGGTGTTGCCCGTGCAGCAGATGGCGGAGACCGGAAGGTCGGGGCGGTCGGCCAGCAGTCGCTGGTAGCGCTCGATCTGCAGGGCGAGCGAGCGGGCCGACTTGGCGGACAGCGTGAAGACATGGCCGCTTTCGCGGTTCGTGTCCCTCCCGCCCCCGGCCTGCCCGACGTCTTGGGGGGCGGGACCGTCCGCACCTGCGGGAGCCTCTTCGAGCACGGCGGACGCCAGGGTGCCGGCGAAGCCGAAGGAGTTGACCATCGCCCGTCGGGTGCCGGATTTCCAGGGTCGGGTCTCGGTGGGGATCTCGACCGGGGAGACCTCCCAGGGAATGCGTGTCGACGGCTTCTCGAAGTTGAGGTGGGGGAAGATCTCGCCGCTTTGCAGCTGGGCAACGGCCTTGATGACTCCGCCGATCCCCGCGGCCGGCTCCATGTGTCCGATGTTGGTCTTGGACGAGCCGACGATCAGTGGATCGTTCCTGCTGTGCGAGTCCGCGAAGACCTCGCTGATCGCACCGATCTCGATCGGGTCCCCGAGAGGGGTTCCGGTGCCGTGCGCCTCCACGTACTGGATGTCGCCGGGCTCCAGCCGGGCGCTGCCGAGCGCCCTCCGTAACAGGGCCTCCTGTGCGGCACCGTTGGGCACGGTGAGCCCGGCGCTCTCCCCGTCCTGCCCGACGGCGCTGCCGCGGACGAGTGCCAGCACGGTGTCGCCGTCGCGCCGGGCGTCCGACAGCCGCTTCAGCACGATCATGCCGCAGCCCTCGGCCCGGCCGTAGCCGTCGGCCGCGTCGTCGAAGGTCTTGCACCGGCCGTCGGGCGAGAGCGCGCTCAGATCGGAGAAGAGCGCGGTGCTGCGGGGGTGGTGAATGGCGTTGACCCCGCCGGCCAGGGCGATGTCGCACTCGCCGCGGCGCAGCCCCTGGACGGCGAGGTGGAGTGCGACGAGGGAGGCCGAACAGGCGGTGTCCACGGTGATGGAGGGACCGCGCCAGCCCAGGAAGTACGAGAGTCTGCCGCAGATGCCCGAGTGCGAGACACCGGCCGCGATCCGGCCGTCCAGTTCGTCGTCGCGGAGCTCATCCATCTCCATCACGTAGTCGAGGGAGCTGGCCCCCACGTAGATGCCGCCGTTGCCGTGCCGCAGCCCGGTCGGGTCGATTCCGGCGTGTTCGAGGGACTCCCACGCGGTCTCCAGCACCAGCCGCTGCTGCGGGTCCAGGCAGTGCGCCTCGGCGGGGGCCGTCCTGAAGAACTTGGGGTCGAACCGTTCGAGCCCGTCGAGGAAGCCACCGCCCGAGGTCCGGATGACGCCGCGGCCTTCGCCGGACGCGTATGCCTCGACGTCCCAGCGGTCCTTCGGGAGCGGTCCGATGGCGCTGCGTCCCTCGCGCAGGAACTCGGTGAATTCCTCCAGGGAGTTGTTTCCGCCGGGAAAGCGCAGACCGACGCCCACGATCGCGATCGGTTCGTACTTCTCCCGCAGCAGCTCCTTCAGGAGTTCGCGCTGCTTGCGCAGTTCCTCGTGAGCCTGCTTCAGGGCGCTTTCGGTGGTCGCGTCGTCCGGATCTGCCATGTCTCCTACCCCTGGTAGAGGTTCTTGAGGGCTTCGTCGACCAGCGCGTCCGCCGAGTGGTCCGCCGAACGGGAGGCAGCGGCGGATGCGGGGCCGTTCGCGGGTGCGGACACGCTCGCGGGGCGGAACAGGCCGGGGAGCAGCTCGTCGCAGATGTGGTCCATCAGCTGACCCACGGTGGGGCTGTTGAACAGCAGGCTCGCGCTGAGTTCATGTCCGATCATCGACTCCAGGGACTGCTTCAGATCGGTGATCGTCAGCGAGGTGAGCCCCAGGTCGAAGTAGCTCTCGTCCAAAGGGAGTTCGTCACCTTCGTCCATGAGCAGCACGATCTTGAACTCGGTGACGACGAGATCCTCCAATGCCTGCCGTCGCTCGGACCGGGGCAGATCGAGCAGGTCGTCCACAACCGTGGCGGTGCCCACCGTCTCGGGCCCCGAAGGGCGTTCGTCCACCGCACTCACTGCCATCGCCTCCGCCAGGTCGAGCCTCCGCAAGAGCCCCCGTACCGCGCTTCGTGGGTGCCTGCTCCATTCCAGTCGACGGGCACGAGAGCAGTCCAGCGCCGTCGGAACGGCGGTACGGGCATGTGTCCCCGGCGTCAGCGACACGTCAGCGCGGGGCTGCCGCGGGCATGACGACGGCCCGTACGGATACAGCTTCCGTACGGGCCGTCGGTGCAGAAGGGCAGTGGCGTCAGTGGTTGCGCGGGAAGCCCAGGTCCACGCCCGCCGGGGCGTCGGCCGGGTCCGGCCAGCGGGTGGTGACGACCTTGCCGCGGGTGTAGAAGTGCACGCCGTCGTTGCCGTAGATGTGGTGGTCGCCGAAGAGGGAGTCCTTCCAGCCACCGAAGGAGTGGTAGCCGACCGGCACCGGGATCGGCACGTTGACGCCGACCATGCCGGCCTCGATCTCCAGCTGGAAGCGGCGGGCGGCGCCGCCGTCACGGGTGAAGATCGCGGTGCCGTTGCCGAACGGCGAGGCGTTCATGAGGGCGACGCCCTCTTCGTACGTCTCGGTGCGCAGGACGCACAGGACCGGGCCGAAGATCTCGTCCTTGTACGCGTCCGAGTCGGTGGACACGTTGTCGAGGAGGGAGAGGCCGATCCAGTGGCCGTCCTCGAAGCCCTCGACGGTGAAGCCGGTGCCGTCGAGGACGACGTCGGCGCCCTGGGCGGCCGCGCCCTTGACGTAGGAGGCGACCTTGTCGCGGTGGGCGGCGGTGATCAGCGGGCCCATCTCGGACGCCGGGTCGTTGCCGGGGCCGATCTTGATCTTCTCGGCGCGCTCCTTGATCTTGGCGACGAGCTCGTCGGCGATGGAGCCGACCGCGACGACCGCGGAGATCGCCATGCAGCGCTCACCGGCGGAGCCGTACGCGGCGGAGACGGCGGCGTCGGCCGCGGCGTCGAGGTCCGCGTCCGGCAGCACCAGCATGTGGTTCTTCGCGCCGCCGAGCGCCTGGACGCGCTTGCCGTTGGCGGAGGCGGTGGTGTGGATGTAGCGGGCGATCGGGGTGGAGCCGACGAAGGAGACCGCGGCGACGTCCGGGTGGTTCAGCAGCCCGTCGACCGCGATCTTGTCGCCGTGCAGGACGTTCAGCACGCCGTCCGGCAGACCGGCCTCGGCGGCCAGCTCGGCCAGCAGGTTGGCGGCCGACGGGTCCTTCTCGCTGGGCTTGAGGACGAAGGTGTTTCCGCAGGCGATGGCGAGCGGGAACATCCACATCGGCACCATGGCCGGGAAGTTGAACGGGGTGATGCCGGCGACGACGCCGAGCGACTGGCGGATCGAGGAGACGTCGACCCGGCTGGAGACCTGGGTGGACAGCTCGCCCTTGAGCTGGGTGGTGATGCCACAGGCCAGCTCGACGATCTCCAGACCGCGGGCGACCTCGCCCAGCGCGTCCGAGTGCACCTTGCCGTGCTCGGCGGTGATCAGCGCGGCGATCTCGTCGCGGTGGGCGTCGAGCAGCGCGCGGTAGCGGAAGAGGACCGCGGTGCGGGCGGCCAGCGAGGACGTGCCCCAGGTGGCGTAGGCGTCCTTGGCGGCGGCGACCGCGGCGTCGACCTCTTCGAGCGAGGCGAGCGCGACCTGGGTGGTGACGGCGCCGGTGGCCGGGTCGGTGACCGGGCCGTAGTTGCCCGACGCACCCTCGACGGTCTTGCCACCGATCCAGTGGTTGACGGTCTTCATGACAGAACTCCTTCAAAGGTGGTGGCGTCGGTCGGCGACGTGACGGTCGTACTCTTCCCGGGCTTTCACGGCCGACGGCCGGGTGGCCGTTTCGGCTACGGGAACATCCCACCACGCCTGCGCCGGAGGGGGGCCCGACACTGTGTCTGCCGTTTCGGTCTCGACGTAGACACAAGTGGGACGGTCCGCGACGCGCGCCTCGGCAAGGGCTTCGCGCAGGTCACGCACGGTCTTGGCGCGCAGCACCCGCATCCCCAGCGAGCCGGCGTTGGCCGCGAGGTCGACGGGGAGCGGGGGGCCGGTGAAGGCGCCGTCCGCGGCGCGGTGACGGTAGGCCGTTCCGAAGCGCTCACCGCCGACCGTCTCGGACAGGCCGCCGATGGACGCGTAGCCGTGGTTCTGCAGGATGACCAGCTTCACGGGGAGTTCCTGCTGCACCGCGGTGACGATCTCGGTGGGATTCATCAGATAGGTGCCGTCGCCGACGAGGGCCCAGACGGGGCGGTCGGGGGCGGCCAGCTGGACCCCGATCGCGGCCGGGATCTCGTAGCCCATGCAGGAGTAGCCGTATTCGACGTGGTACTGGTGCGGGGAGCGGGCCCGCCAGAGTTTGTGCAGGTCACCGGGGAGTGATCCGGCCGCGTTGATCAGGATGTCGTCCTCGGTGACGAGGGCGTCGAGCAGGCCGAGGACCTGGGCCTGGGTGGGGCGGGCGTGCGGGTCGTCGGCGGTGAACGCGGCGGTGACGCGCCGCTCCCATTTCTCCTTGGCCTCGGTGTACTCGGCCTCGTAGGACGGGTCGACGCGGTGGTTGCGTGCGGCGAGCGCGGCGGTGAGGGCTTCGAGGGCGGTACGGGCGTCGGCGACGAGCGGGAGCGCTCCGAGCTTGTGCGCGTCGAAGCCGGTGATGTTGAGGTTGAGGAAGCGGACCGCCGGGTCGGCGAAGAGCGTGGCGGAGGCGGTGGTGAAATCGGAGTAGCGGGTGCCGATGCCGATCACCAGGTCGGCGGTGCGGGCCAGCTCGTCGGCGGTCGCGGTGCCGGTGTGGCCGATGCCGCCGACATCGGCGGGGTGGTCGTGACGCAGGGAGCCCTTGCCGGCCTGGGTGGCGGCCACGGGGATACGGGTGGCGGCGGCGAACGCGGCGAGGGTCTCCTGCGCCGCGCTGTGATGGACGCCGCCGCCCGCCACGATGAGCGGCCGGCGGGCGCTGCGCACGGCCCGTACCGCCCGGTCGAGCTCATGCGGATCGGGGGCCGGCCGGCGTACGTACCAGATGCGCTCGGCGAAGAACTCCTGGGGCCAGTCATGTGCCTGGGCCTGCACGTCCTGCGGCAGCGCGAGCGTGACCGCGCCGGTCTCCGCCGGGTCGGCGAGGGTCCGCATGGCCTGGAGTGCGGCCGGGATCAGGGCCTCGGGGCGGGTGATCCGGTCGAAGTAGCGGGAGACGGGACGCAGACAGTCGTTGACCGAGACGTCGCCCGCGGACGGGACTTCGAGCTGCTGGAGCACGGGGTCGGCGGGCCGGGTCGCGAAGGTGTCCCCGGGCAGGAGGAGGACGGGGATGTGGTTGATGGTGGCGAGGGCGGCGCCGGTCACGAGGTTCGTGGCGCCGGGGCCGATGGAGGTGGTGACGGCATGCGCGGAGAGCCGACCGGACTGGCGGGCGTAGCCGACGGCGGCATGCACCATGGCCTGCTCGTTGCGGCCCTGGAGATAGGGCATCGCCCGGCCCGACTCGACGAGCGCCTGACCGACTCCGGCGACATTGCCGTGGCCGAAGATGCCCCAGGTGGCGCTGATCAGGCGCTGTCGCCGGCCGTCGCGCTCGGTGTACTGGCGGGACAGGAAGGACACCAGGGCCTGGGCGGTGGTGAGCCTGCGGGTGCGTGGTGCGCTCACGAGGTCGCCTCCGGTCCGTGGAGCGGGAGTCTGGGGTCCACCGGCTGCGACGGCCAGGTGTCGCGGATCCAGCCGTGGTCGGGGTGGTCGCTGATCAGCCACTCCCGGTGCTCCCCCGGGCCCGCCATCACATTGAGGTAGTAGAGCGTGCGGCCGGGGGCGGCGATGGACGGACCGTGCCAGCCGTCGGGAACCAGGACCGCGTCGCCGCTGCGGACCTCGGCGAGGACGTCCGTACCGCCGTCCCTCGACGGCGACACACGGTGGTAGCCGAGGCCGTCGTTCTCCACCTCGAAGTAGTAGATCTCCTCCAGCACGGACTCGACTCCGGGGCGGTGCTCGTCGTGCTTGTGCGGTGGGTAGGACGACCAGTTGCCGCCCGGGGTGAGTACCTCGACGGCGATCAGCCGGTCGCACTCGAAGGTGTCGGCGGCGGCGAAGTTGTTGACCTGTCGGGAGCAGTTCCCGGAGCCGCGCAGCTCGACGGGTACCTCCGGCGCGGGGCCGTAGCGAGCGGGGAGTCGTCGCTCGCACTTCGCTCCTGCCAGGGCGAAGCGGCCTCCTGCGCCGGAGGCGATCTGTGCATGGGCGTCACGCGGTACATACGCGAAGTCGGATACCCCGCTGAACACGCTTTCCCGGCCCAGCAGTTCAAAGATCTCACCTGAGGTGTGCACCGTACAGCCACCGGTCAACGGCAGAACGATCCATTCGCTCTCCCCAGTGACAAGCGTGTGAACTCCGCCCGGTCCCAACTCCAGCACACGCAGGCTCGACCGGTCCCAGCCGGCACGCTTCGGGTCGATGTCGAGGGCGTAGGGGCCGCTCGCCGCGCTCCCGGCGCCGAGGTGGTACCGCGGTTCGTTGTGCGTCGTCATACCCATTCCCTACTTGATACCCGGTCCCCGCCCGTTCCTCTCGGCTCCAGCAGCGATACGGCCGTGTCGACGGCCGCGGCCACCTCACCGTCGGCCGGATAGAGCAGCGAACGCCCCACCACCAAGCCCTGGACGGTCGGCAGTTGCAGCGTCGTGCGCCACTTCTCGAACGCGCCGTCCAGGTCGTCGCCCACCTCGCCGCCCAGCAGCACGGCGGGCAGCGTCGAAGCCTCCATCACCCGGGCCATGTCGTCGGGGTTCTCGGTGACGGGGACCTTGAGCCAGGTGTACGCGGATGTCCCGGCCAGCCCCGAGGCGATGGCGATCGAGGTGGTGACCGCCTCCGCGCCGAGGTCGTTGCGGACGTGGCCATCCATGCGGCGGCAGAGGAACGGCTCGACGAAGACGGGCAGCCGGTGCGCGGCCATGGCGTCGATGGCACGGGCGGTGGCGTGCATGGTGTCGAGCGAGCCGGGGTCGTCGTAGTCGATACGGAGCAGCAGCTTGCCCGCGTCGAAGCGGAGCCGGGCGAGGTCCTCGGGGCGGTGGCCGGTGAAGCGGTCGTCGAGTTCGAAGGCGGCGCCCGCGAGTCCGCCGCGGTTCATCGAGCCGACGACGACCTTGTTCTCCAGTGCGCCGAGGAGCAGCAGGTCGTCGAGGATGTCGGCGGTGGCGAGGACGCCGTCCACGCCGGGACGGGAGAGGGCGAGGCAGAGCCGGTCCAGGAGCTCGAAGCGGTTGGCCATGGCCAGTTCGCGGTCGCCGACGGCGAGGGAACCGCGGGCCGGATGGTCCGCCGCGATGATCATCAGACGGCCGCCGCTGCCGACGAGGGGGCGTCTGCGGCGTCGCGCGGCGGCTTCGGCGACGGCCTCGGGGTGGCGCATGCGCAGCTGGACGAGTTCGGAGACCGAGGAGGCCGGGGGCGTCATGGGGTGGCTCCGGTGGGGCGGGAGGTGACGGCACCTTCGGTCAGGGCCGCTTCGACTTCGTACGGGAACGGCATGGCGGACGAGCAGGCGAGCCGGGAGGCGACGATGGCGCCGGCGGCGTTGGCGTACCGCATGACGCGTTCGGTCTCCCATCCTGCGAGCAGCCCGTGGCAGAGCGCCCCGCCGAAGGCGTCACCGGCACCGAGGCCGTTGACGACCTCGACGGGCAGCGGCGGCACATCGGCCACCGTGCCGTCGCGGTGGACGGCGAGTACGCCCTTGGGGCCCTGTTTGACGACGGCGAGCTCGACGCCCGCGGCGATCAGGGCGCGGGCGGCCGCGTACGGTTCGCGCTCGCCGGTCGCGATCTCGCATTCGTCGAGATTGCCGACGGCGACGGTGGCATGGGCGAGGGCCTCGCGGTAGCGGGCGGCGGGATCGGACGCGGCCTTGGGGATCGCTTCTGTGGTGTCCCAGAACATCGGGCGCCAGTCGAGGTCGAAGACGGTGATGCCGGACCGGTCGCGGGCGCGCAGTGCGGCGAGGGTCGATGTGCGGCTCGGTTCGGCGCACAGCCCGGTGCCGGTCATCCAGAAGACCCGGGCGGACCGCACCGCGTCGAGATCCAGCTCCGACTCGTGGATCTCCAGGTCGGGGGCCTTGGGCTGCCGGTAGAAGTAGAGCGGGAAGTCGTCGGGCGGGAAGATCTCGCAGAAGGTGACCGGTGTCGGATACGCGTCGACGGGCGTCACCCACCGGTCGTCCACCCCGAACTCCCGCAACTCGTGGTGGAGATACTCCCCGAAGGCATCCCGGCCCGTGCGGGTCACCACGGCGGTCCGCCGGCCGAGCCGGGCTGCCGCGACGGCGACATTGGCCGGTGAGCCGCCGAGGAACTTCCCGAACGTCTCGACCCGGGCCAGCGGCACACCGGTCTGCAGGGGGTAGAGATCCACACCGATCCGGCCCATGGTGATCACGTCGTACAGCTCAGGCATATGCATCCCTTCGACCGGCGACCGGGGCGGCTGCTCCCAGGTCTAGCCCTCCCCCGGAACCCTGTCAATGCTTTGTCCGGACATAAGGACGAATGATTGACACGCGTTGTCCGGGCCGGAAGGCTGGCCGCATGACCTCCTCCGCAGTGGCTCCGGCCCGTATCCGTATCGGTTCGGCACCCGACTCGTGGGGTGTGTGGTTCCCCGACGATCCGCAGCAAGTGCCCTGGCAGCGCTTCCTCGACGAGGTGTCCGAGGCGGGTTACGAGTGGATCGAGCTCGGCCCGTACGGCTACCTCCCGACCGACCCGGCCCGCCTCGCCGACGAGACCCGCCGCCGCGGGCTCACGGTCTCGGCCGGGACCGTTTTCACCGGATTGCACCACGGAACGGACGTCTGGGATCGGACCTGGGCGCATGTCGCCGACATCGCGGCACTCACCCGGGCGATGGGCGCCGGGCATCTCGTGGTCATCCCGTCGTTCTGGCGCGACGACAGGACGGGCGAGATCCTGGAGGACCGCAGCCTCACCGCGGAGCAGTGGCGCAGCCTCACCACCCAGACGGAACGGCTGGGCCGCGAGGTGCAGGACCGTTTCGGGCTGCGCATCGTCGTCCATCCGCATGCCGACACCCATATCGACAGCGAGGAGAACGTCAGCCGCTTCCTCGACGCCACCGATCCCGAACTGGTCTCGCTCTGCCTCGACACCGGCCACTACGCCTACTGCGGCGGCGACAGCGTCAAGCTGATCGAGACCTACGGCGAACGGATCGGCTATCTGCACCTCAAGCAGGTCGACCCGGAGGTCCTGGCCGAAGTCGTGGCGGACGAAGTGCCGTTCGGCCCCGCCGTGGCGCGCGGAGTGATGTGCGAACCGCCGGGCGGGGTGCCCGCGCTGGAGCCCGTACTCGCGGCCGCCCGCAAGCTGGACGTCGATCTCTTCGCCATCGTCGAGCAGGACATGTATCCCTGCCCGCCCGACAAGCCCTTCCCCATCGCCCGCCGCACCCGGGACTTCCTCCGCTCCTGCGGCAGCCCGCACCGGGCACTCCGACACGCCGAGCCGCCCCGGGAAGTGACGTAGCGGCGGTACGTGGTGTTGTCCTCGACGAGAAGCCGGTGCGCGGCCCCGGCCGCGCCCCACCACCGCACGCACCACCACCGCACCAGGAGCAACTCGCCATGATCCGGAAGATGTTGTCGTCCCGCAGGACGGCCGGTGCCTCGGCCCTGACCGTCGTCGCCCTGGCCGTCGCCCTCGCCGCCGCCCCGGGCGCCTCGGCCGACGAGTACAACCCGCCGCCACCGCCCGGCTCCAGCCCGGTCTGCGCCTTCTACGACGGCGACGGGCTCACCATGTACGGCGAGCGGGGCGATCGGGTCTCCCAGGTGCAGTGCATGCTGGCCAACCGCCACTATCTGCCGTGGTCGGCGCTCGACGGAACGTTCGGACCGCAGACCCTCCTCGCCGTACAGCGCTTCCAGGCGGACAACCCACCGCTCGTGCCGGACGGCCTCGTCACCCCGGTCACCTGGTCGGCGCTCTGGCACGCGGGACCGACCCGCACGAGCCCTCTCCCCTACCCACCGGCGTAAGCCGGCACGCCGGACTCCTCTCCCACAGCCCCGTTGGGCATGCATGCGTTCTGTAACAGAGATCACATCCTCGTCACACATGTCTCCGTTACGCGGGTCTTCCGTCACAGGCGCTCGACAGCCCCTCCCCGGAGCTCTCCCCCTGTCGTTGCACCGGGCGCAGGCCGAGTGATCGTCAGCGTCCGCCCGCAGCTCCCCCCGACGGCCTGCCCGGCTGCGCTGCGGCGCAGAGAGGTGTCATACATGACGGACAGAAAACTCTGGTCCTACAAGGACATTGCCGCGCACATCCGGGTGCAGCCGGACACCGTCCGCTCCTACCGCAAACACGGCCACCTCCCGTCACCCGACCATGTGGAGAGCGGCAAGCCCTATTGGTACGCGGACACCATCCGCGCCTGGGTCGCCTCAAGACCCGGCAACCGAGGACGCAGGGACTGACACCTCCGGCCCCGTGCGGGGAACGGCTCCCACCTGCCGCCGTACGGGGCTTCGCCGGCCGGTCCGCGATGCCGCACCTCCCGGCTCCCCCGAATGCCCACTCCCCACATGCCCGACAGCTCCACACGCCATACGATTCGGACAAATACGGTCGGATTCGGATTCGCCGCCGTCGAGAGCGCGGGCCACGCCTCACTCGCATTCATACCCCCTAGGGGTATAGTGTGATGAGTGTCGGGGCACACCGGGTCTCCCGGGGTTCCCGACATCACACCCTTGCGCTCGTCGATGAGGAGAACACCATGACCACCGAGACCCAGCTCCCCCAGGCCACCGGATCCTGCTGCTCGCCCAGCGGCTCCTGCCACGACGGTGCGGACTCCGGCGCCCCGGCGGGCGGGGTGACCACCGTCTACCAGGTGACCGGCATGACCTGCGGGCACTGTGAAGGCGCCGTCTCCGAGGAGATCTCCGGCATCGAGGGTGTCACCTCGGTCAAGGCCGTCGCCTCCACCGGCCAGGTGACCGTCGTCTCCCGGGCCCCGCTGGCCGAGGACGCCGTGCGCGCCGCGGTCGACGAGGCCGGCTACGAGCTCGTCGGCCGGGCCTGAACACGCTCGGGGCGAACCCGGTACGCCGCGTACACCCGCACCACCCCCTTTTGCCGCCGGGCCGGACCGACCAGCAGATACTGGTGGGGTACGGCCCGGTCGGCGTTTCAGGAGTTCGGACATGCACAGCGCAACAGAGGCCGCGCCCCCATCAGCGGAGAGTTCGCGGGCCGAACTCACGATCGGCGGGATGACCTGCGCCTCCTGCGCGGCCCGCGTCGAGAAGAAGCTCAACCGGATGGACGGCGTCACCGCCACCGTCAACTACGCGACCGAGAAGGCCCGTGTCTCCTTCGGCTCAGGGACCGACCTCGCGGATCTGATCGCCACGGTCGAGAAGACCGGCTATACGGCGCAGCCGGTACGCCGCCCCGAACCGACCCCGCCCGCTCCGGCACGGGCCGCCGCACCGGTCACGCCCGCAAGCACCGTCACAGGAGCCCTTGACGGCGGCGGCCCGGACAGCACCCGAGTCCGCACCGGACGAGCCACCGAGAGCCGGACCGGCACCGAGGCCGGCTCCGAGACCGGCGCCGACGACATCGCCGAGCGGAAGGCCGCCGGCGCCCTCGCATCACTGCGTCAGCGTCTGATCATCTCGGCCGTCCTCGCCGCCCCCGTCGTCGTGCTCGCGATGGTCCCTGCCCTCCAGTTCGACAACTGGCAGTGGCTCTCCCTGACCCTCGCCGCCCCCGTCGTCGTCTGGGGCGGACTGCCCTTCCACCGTGCCACCTGGACCAATCTCCGGCACGGCGCGGCCACCATGGACACCCTGGTCTCGGTCGGCACCCTCGCCGCCTTCGGCTGGTCCCTGTGGGCGCTGTTCCTCGGTGACGCAGGCATGACCGGGATGCGGCACGGCTTCGACTTCACGGTCTCGCACGCAATGGGGTCTCCCCTGCTCGAACGGAGCCGAGAGCTCGGGGAAGGCTCGTCCACCATCTATCTGGAGGTCGCGGCCGGCGTCGTCACCTTCATCCTGCTGGGCCGCTATCTGGAGGCGAAGTCCAAGCGGAAGGCCGGTTCCGCCCTGCGCGCGCTGATGCACCTGGGCGCGAAGGACGTCTCCGTCCTCCGGGGCGGCACCGAGGTACGTGTCCCCGTCGGCCGGCTCACCGTCGGCGACCGTTTCGTCGTCCGCCCCGGCGAGAAGATCGCCACCGACGGCACCGTCGTCGAGGGCGCGTCCGCCGTGGACGCGTCCATGCTCACCGGCGAGTCCGTCCCGGTCGACGTGGGCGTCGGCGACCGGGTCACCGGGGCCACCGTGAACGCCTCCGGCCGGCTCGTCGTCGAAGCCACCCGCATCGGCGCCGACACCCAACTGGCCCGGATGGCGAAGCTCGTCGAGGACGCCCAGAACGGCAAGGCCGAGGTGCAGCGCCTCGCCGACCGGATCTCCGCGGTCTTCGTCCCCGTGGTGCTGGTGCTCGCAGTGGCCACCCTGATCGCGTGGCTGCTCCTCACGGACGACGTGACCGCCGCGTTCACCGCCGCCGTCGCCGTACTGATCATCGCCTGCCCCTGCGCCCTGGGCCTCGCCACTCCCACCGCCCTCATGGTCGGTACGGGACGCGGCGCCCAGCTCGGCATCCTGATCAAGGGCCCCGAGGTCCTGGAGACCACACACCGCATCGACACGATCGTCCTCGACAAGACCGGCACGGTCACCACCGGCCGGATGGCCCTCCAGGACATCCACCCCGCACCCGGCACCGACGAGACCCGGCTCCTGCGGCTGGCCGGCGCGCTGGAGCACTCCTCCGAGCACCCCATCGCCCAGGCCGTCGCCGCCGGAGCCACGGAACGCATCGGCGGCCCCCTCCCCACCCCCGAGGACTTCGCCAACGTCGCGGGCCTCGGCGTACGCGGCACGGTCGACGGACACCAGGTACTGGTCGGCCGCCCGCAACTGCTCGCCGACGCGGGCATCGTCATCCCCGACACCCTGTCCTGTGCCGTGGCGGACGCGGCGGCTCAGGGCCGTACCGCGATCGTGGTCGCCTGGGACGGGCAGGCACGCGGCGTCCTCGCCGTCGCCGACGCGGTCAAGGAGTCCAGCGCGGCAGCCGTCGCCGAGCTGCGCGCACTCGGCCTCCGCCCCGTTCTGCTGACCGGCGACAACCGGGCCGTGGCGGACGCCGTGGCCCGCGCCGTCGGAATCGACGAGGTCCATGCCGAGGTCCTGCCCGAGGAGAAGGTCCACGTCATCGAGCGGCTCCGGGCCCAGGGGCACTCCGTAGCCATGGTCGGTGACGGGGTCAACGACGCGGCCGCTCTCGCCACCGCCGATCTCGGCCTGGCGATGGGGACCGGTACGGACGCCGCGATCGAGGCGAGCGATCTGACCCTCGTTCGTGGAGATCTCAAGGTGGCGGCCGATGCGATCCGGCTCTCCCGGCGCACCCTGGCGACCATCAAGGGCAATCTCTTCTGGGCATTCGGCTATAACGTAGCCGCCCTACCCCTTGCGGCATTTGGCCTGCTCAACCCTATGATTGCGGGAGCGGCGATGGCGTTCTCATCGGTCTTCGTCGTGACGAACAGCCTGCGGTTGCGCGCCTTCACGTAACTTCCACAAAGAGATTTAGATCACACCGGTTTCAGGGTAACCATCCGGTGGGTTCGCGAGTCTAAGAGTGCGATGCCAAGGATGTCTTGGGGGACGTCCATCGAAGCGTCTTGGGGGATGCTTCGGGCAAGCGTTGGCCGGGGCACGTGCACCGGGGAGCTTTGAGCGGCCCTCCCGTGCGTACGTACCCCGGCGGACCGCACTGGAAGTACAAGTGAAGAGCGCAGCTCGCAGTAGGTGAGGAGCGCCCAGGAGCTTCGGCTCCCGCAGACGCCCGGCCGGATCCCGTGGGGGGAATCCGCTCCGGGATATGGGAAGCGCCTCGCTGTCGGCCCGTGGGGGGATCGATGGCGGGGCGCTTCTTGCTGCCCTCCCGGCGGGCGGCACCGCGCACGGCTGCGCCGGTCACGCAAATCGCCCCGGACACCGCGCTCTGTGCGAAAGCGCGGTACTCGGGGCGAAGACGACCGGCCTCGGCGGCCGGGGTGGTGCAGGGGTCGGTACGAGGCTCAGCGGCCCTCGACCGGGACGAAGTCACGCAGGACCTCGCCGGTGTAGATCTGGCGCGGGCGGCCGATGCGGGAACCCGGCTCCTTGATCATCTCGTGCCACTGGGCGATCCAGCCGGGGAGCCGGCCGAGCGCGAAGAGCACGGTGAACATCTCGGTCGGGAAGCCCATGGCCCGGTAGATCAGGCCCGTGTAGAAGTCCACGTTGGGGTAGAGGTTGCGCGAGACGAAGTACTCGTCGGAGAGCGCGTGCTCCTCCAGCTTCAGCGCGATGTCGAGCAGCTCGTCGGACTTGCCGAGCGCGGACAGCACGTCGTGGGCCGCAGCCTTGATGATCTTGGCGCGCGGGTCGAAGGACTTGTAGACGCGGTGGCCGAAGCCCATCAGCCGGACGCCGTCCTCCTTGTTCTTCACCTTGCGGATGAAGGAGTCGACATCGCCGCCGTTGGCCTGGATGCCTTCGAGCATCTCCAGCACCGACTGGTTGGCGCCACCGTGCAGCGGGCCCCACAGCGCCGAGATACCGGCGGAGATCGAGGCGAACATGTTCGCCTGCGAGGAGCCGACCAGACGCACGGTGGAGGTCGAACAGTTCTGCTCGTGGTCCGCGTGCAGGATGAGCAGCTTGTCGAGCGCGGAGACGACGACCGGGTCCAGGTCGTACTCCTGGGCGGGGACCGAGAAGGTCATGCGCAGGAAGTTCTCGACGTACCCGAGGTCGTTGCGCGGGTAGACGAAGGGGTGGCCGATCGACTTCTTGTACGCGTACGCGGCGATCGTCGGCAGCTTGGCCAGCAGACGGATCGTCGAGAGGTGGCGCTGCTCCTCGTCGAACGGGTTGTGGCTGTCCTGGTAGAACGTGGACAGCGCGCTGACGACCGAGGACAGCATGGCCATCGGGTGGGCGTCGCGCGGGAAGCCGTCGAAGAACCGCTTGACGTCCTCGTGCAGCAGCGTGTGCTGGGTGATCTCGTTCTTGAAGGTCGACAGCTCGTCGACCTTGGGAAGCTCACCGTTGATGAGCGTGTACGCGACCTCGAGGAACGTCGAGCGCTCGGCGAGCTGCTCGATCGGGTAGCCGCGGTAGCGCAGGATGCCCTGCTCACCGTCGAGGTAGGTGATGGCGGATTTATACGCTGCGGTGTTGCCGTATCCGCTGTCCAGCGTGACCAGGCCGGTATTGGCCCGGAGCTTCCCGATGTCGAAGCCCTTGTCGCCGACGGTGCTGTCGACCACCGGGTAGGTGTACTCGCCATCGCCATACCGCAGTACTACAGCGTTGTTGGTGTGCTCGCTCACGTCATCCCTCACCGAGATAGTGCCTCTTCTTCGAGGTTCCCTGACTGTCTCCACCCTCCCCCATTTGGCTCAGGAGAGTGCACTCGGGGTCGTCCATTGGACCTACTCGCGGCACTGAGTGCCGCGAGCTTACTCATCCTGCCCCCTTGACTCAGGTTCCGGAAGGCCTCCGTGATGTTTCCCACCGATTTGATCGATCATTTTTTCCGGGGATCCTCCGCCCAAGCCCCCTGACAGCCGGTAATCCAGCGCCGTACAGCGTCTGCCTGCGGAAACCGTGCGGACTGCCTGGCCGATCGCCTGCCGCGAGCCGACCAGCACGACGAGCTTCTTGGCCCTGGTCACGGCGGTGTACAGCAGGTTTCGCTGGAGCATCATCCAAGCGCTCTTGGTGACGGGGATGACGACGGCGGGGTACTCGCTGCCCTGGGAGCGGTGGATCGTCATGGCGTACGCGTGGGCCAGTTCGTCCAGCTCGTCGAAGTCGTAACCGATCTCCTCGTCCTCGTCGGTCAGTACCGTCAGCCGCTGTTCGTCCAGGTCGAGGGCGGTGACGACGCCGACCGTGCCGTTGAAGACACCGTTCTCCCCCTTGTCGTAGTTGTTACGGATCTGGGTGACCTTGTCGCCGACCCGGAAGACCCGGCCGCCGAACCGCTTCTCGGGCAGGTCGGGGCGGCCCGGGGTGATGGCCTGCTGGAGCAGCCCGTTGAGCGTGCCCGCCCCGGCCGGGCCACGGTGCATCGGGGCGAGGACCTGTACGTCACGCCGCGCGTCCAGCCCGAATTTGGCCGGAATGCGGCGGGCGGCGACGTCCACCGCGAGCACGCCCGCGTCCTGTGTCTCGTCCTCCACGAAGAGGAAGAAGTCGTTGAGGCCCTGAGTGAGGGGCGGTACTCCGGAGTTGATCCGGTGCGCGTTGGTGACGACTCCGGACTGCTGGGCCTGGCGGAAGATCGTGGTCAGCCGGACCGCCGGAACGGGGCTGCCGTCGGCGAGCAGATCGCGCAGCACCTCCCCCGCGCCGACCGACGGCAACTGGTCGACATCTCCCACGAGCAGCAGATGGGCACCGGGTGCCACGGCCTTCAGCAGTTTGTTGGCGAGCAGCAGATCCAGCATCGACGCCTCGTCGACGACGACCAGATCGGCGTCCAGCGGCCGGTCCCGGTCGTACGCGGCATCGCCCCCCGGTTTCAGTTCGAGCAGCCGGTGCACGGTGGACGCCTCGGCCCCGGTCAGCTCGGAGAGCCGCTTGGCCGCCCGCCCGGTGGGCGCGGCCAGCACCACCTTGGCCTTCTTGGCGCGGGCCAGCTCGACGATGGACCGGACGGTGAACGACTTCCCGCAGCCGGGCCCACCGGTCAGGACGGCGACCTTGCGGCTGAGCGCGAGCCGGACCGCGGCCTCCTGCTCGGGGGCCAGCTTCGCCCCCGTACGGCCCGCGAGCCAGGTCAGCGCCTTGTCCCAGTCGACGTCCACGAAGGCAGGCAACCGGTCCTCGGGCGTCCGCAGCAGCCGCTGCACCTGGGCCGCGAGGGCGACTTCGGCGCGGTGGAACGGCACGAGGTAGATGGCGGTGATCGGCTCGCCGCCCTCGGGCGAGGGCACCTTCTCCCGTACAACACCCTCCGGATCCTCGGCCAGTTCGGCGAGGCACTCGATGACCAGCCCCGTATCGACCTGGAGCAGCTTCACCCCGTCGGCGATCAGCCGCTCCTCGGGGAGGAAGCAGTGGCCCTGGTCGGTGGATTGCGACAGCGCGTACTGCAGCCCGGCCTTCACGCGCTCGGGGCTGTCGTGCGGAATGCCGACGGCCTGGGCGATCTTGTCGGCGGTGAGGAAGCCGATGCCCCAGACGTCGGCGGCCAGCCGGTAGGGCTGGTTCTTGACGACGGAGATCGACGCGTCCTCGTACTTCTTGTAGATACGGACGGCGATGGAGGTGGAGACGCCGACCCCCTGGAGGAAGACCATGACCTCCTTGATCGCCTTCTGTTCCTCCCAGGCGGCGGCGATCATCTTCGTCCGCTTCGGCCCGAGCCCGGGGACCTCGACGAGCCGCTTCGGCTCCTGCTCGATGACGTCGAGGGTGTCGACGCCGAAGTGGGTGGTGATCCGGTCCGCCATCACCGGGCCGATGCCCTTGATCAGGCCGGAGCCGAGATAGCGGCGGATGCCCTGGATGGTGGCGGGCAGCACGGTCGTGTAGTTCTCCACCGTGAACTGCTTGCCGTACTGGGAGTGCGAGCTCCAGCGCCCCTCCATCCGCAGGGACTCGCCGACCTGGGCACCGAGCAGCGAGCCGACCACGGTGAGCAGATCACCTGCGCCCCGACCGGTGTCGACGCGGGCGACGGTGTACCCGTTCTCCTCGTTGGCGTAGGTGATCCGCTCCAGGACCCCTTCGAGGACGGCCATGTTGGACATGTTCCGACGGTATCGGTTCCCACCGACAACGCATTCCCGGCCTCGGGGGCGCCCGTTTCCTGTGGTGACGGCGCCTGAGCAGCGCTGTGCGGACCGCCGGGAACACAGCCGGGCCAGGGCCTTTCGCGCCCGTGGTCCAGGATCAGAGTGATCAGCAACTCCCGCGTGCGGAGGCCGCCTTGGAATACGCAGATGGTCCGAACGTGCACAGTGTTGTCCCTATCGAGGCAGCCGTGCCACGGGTCCGGGAGCTGGTGACGGACATCCGCCTGCCGGCCCGGTTCAGCCCGGAGTCGCGGCGCGCCGCCTGGCTCGACTGTCCGGCGGCGCTTTGCCCCAGCCGGCCATGGCCTCATCTGTCGGTGATCCCGGAGAGCCACGCCGTGTCCTCCGGGCCCGGCGCTCCGAGGCCGGGCGCGGGCAGCCGGCGGACCTCGCCCGTTCGCAGGGCGACCGTGGCCCGTGGCCGCATCGGCCCGTCGCCCCTGCGTGAGAGCAGGACGAGTTCCCAGACTGTCGCCGTCATGGTGTCGAGCCGGGTGGCACAGTCGGCGGTGACTCGCCGCGGATCCCGGGTCCGGCCCAGGGACAGATGTGGGGTGAAGTTCTTGGCGGGCCCACTGCAGCGCGGGAACCGCTGCTGCAGCAGGTGGTGCACCTGGGCCCACGGCGCCTGGCCGGCTGCCGTCGGGTCGAGCCACACGGTGAAGTACGCCCTGTGCCGGAAGGTGCGCACCCCGTCCAGCCGGGCGGTGAAGACCGGCGTCTCGGCCGTCGCCGCGGCGAGCAGCGGGGCGGCCCGCTCGAAGTCGGACTCCGGCACGAAGCCGAAGAGCACATTGACGTGCGGCGGCCATCGGTGGATCTGCGGATCGTAATCCCGGCGGATGTCCTGGATCGGCGGCCACAGCTCCGCAGGCGGGATCCAGGCCACCGCTGTGCGGGCCGTCGGGGGCACGTCGAGGACGCCGACGGGATCGCCCCTGCCGGAGCTCGTATCGAAGCTCAGGTCCGCTTGCGGGTCCCGCACCCGGCCGGCGCCCGACGCATCGATGCGGTCCACGCCCGTGGCCCGGTCCCAGACCACCTCGCCGTCCGCCTCGATGAACACCACCCGGTGCCACGGGATGTCGCCCCCGGGCACGAACGAAGACAGCGGGATGCGTTTGCAGGCATCCCCGCGCTGGCTGACCCCCAGCACGAACCGGGCCGGGTCGAACCGCGGGTCCCAGCGGACCCGGTGATAGATCTCGTCGCTGGTTCGCATCACGCCTCCTCGCCCGCTCACGCCGCGACCGGCCGGACCGCCGCTTAAGACGTCGTTTCAGTGCGGCTTCACGTACTCCACCTTCACCACGTCCGGCACGTCGGGCACGTCGGGCGGCTTCTCCCGGCCGGTCAGGAGTGCCTCCGCCGACGTGTCGCCCATGAGGTACCGGCGGAAGAAGGCGACGGTGCAGCTCGTGGCGGTCCGGCGCCGGGTGATCACTGCCCCTGCTGACAGGGGCAGTGATCACCGGGGCTGCCGCCGCGCTCACACACGGCGGGACTCGGGCTGGATGACGTCCTTCGTCAACGGCCATGGAGTCGCGGATGACCAGCCGACGACCGGCATGGTCTCGTCATAGTGCGGCGCGAAGTCGGCGCACACCAGTGCGGGCATGCGGTAATCGGAGTCGCGGACGTGGGCCAGGAACGTTTCGGGCAGGACAACGTGATGCGTCGCGAGGTAATGCGGGAAGTCCTGCCGCCACAGCCAGGACCCGTCCGTGACCAGCGACGAGCACCCTGCGGAATAGCGGTGCGGAAGCCCGGTGAGGACGTCCCGCCCGGCTTCCATCACGTCCAGCAGCACATGACCGGCATCCAAGTAGGCCACGATCTCGCCCTCGTCGGCCTCGCCGGCAGGACGCACGGCGTCACGCAGCCGGCCGTTCGGCCGCACCCCCGCGTCATTGAACTCGTCGTAGAAACCCAGCAACCCCAGCACCACACCGACCTCCCCCTGCGCATGTGCGCCCACGTCTTCGGACCGTCCTCTGCCGCATCGAGCGCACTTCCGGCCATGCGCAGAAGCTACAACCAGTCGGTCTCGGGGCACCTTGAAACAATTCACTTACACATATCCGCGGGCACGCCCGATGATGTGCGCATGGCACTGAAAGAGACGCTGGAGCGCGTGGACGCGGACCTCGCCGCGGGACGTGTGCCCATGGCCCGCCAACGATTGCGCGGACTGGTCTCGTCCTACCCGCACTACCCGACTCTGCGCCGACGCCTGGCCGACGTCTACCGGATGTACGGCGACCCTGCCGAGGCCGGCCGTTGGACGTACCTCGAAGAGGACAGGCTCCCGGACGAGGTCGCCGCGTTCGAGAAGAGGTACAGCGACCCGGTGCGCCGGATGCGCGCCCTGGCCTGGCAAGGCCCGGAATCGGCGGCCGACTCACCCTTCGTCGAGGAGCAGTTGGCAACCGTGCGGACCGCCGCCGCCAAGGCCCTCGGCCATCCGGTCACCTGGGACACACTCGCCGAGGTGCGGGGTGACGCGCCGGAGACGGGTTCGTTCCGCCAGTCCTTGGCGGCCATGGGCTGCGCGCTCTTGGCAATCGCGTTCGTTGCGATCTGGGTGAACGGGTTCCTCGACCTCTTCCGCTGACGGCGAGTGCCTCGAAGTCGCCCGGGGCTACACCACCGTCCCTGTCCGCAACAGCCCCCAGCACGCCTCCGTCCGCAGGAAATCGCCCACCTGGGCACCGAGCCGCGCGCCGACCGCCACGAGGAGATCACCACTGCCGTGCCCGGTGTCGACGTGGGCGACGGTGTATCCGTTCTCCTCGTTGGCGTCGTCAGGCGGGTTGCCGACTCACCGGCTGTCGATGTCCGGTTCTCGGTGCCCCAGCCTGCCATTGTCCGGAACAGGTCCACTCGCGCTCAGTCGCGAACCCCGGCTCTCCGCGACCCGCTTGACCTCCTGCAACGACTCGCTCAGCCGACTGGCGAGGAAGTGGAGCTCCGCGCCTGTGACCCGCCGGTCCGCCAGAAGGTCGGCGGCGTGGCCGAGCAGGTCGTCCGCCATGCCGAGTTGGATGCTCTCGATACCGTCGGCCATCCGTGACACATAGCCGGTGCCGTCCCCCAGGACATAACACGGCTTGCCCTCCGCCGCCGTCCAGGGCAGCAACCTGAACGTGCGGCTTTCGCCCTGCTCCCCGTTCACGCGGCGACCTCGGCTCGGCGAAGGGGCCAGGGCCTGGGCCTGGTGTCCACAGCGTGCACGGCGATCCACAACGTGCGCGATCGCCGCCGCGCCTCGGCCACCTGCCGCTCGTGCGCCACGAGATAGGGACGCACCAGTGGGCCGTCCTCTCCATACAGCGGACGCTCACCGGTACGACGGACGGTGGGGCCGGCCACGTATACGCATGAGTACGGATGGACGGTGACGGGGGCTGGGCGCAACAACCGCACCAGCGACTCGGTGAACCGGCGGACGAGATCCTTCATGTCGGCGTGCTCTCCCTCTGACTTACCCACGAACGGATGCGCTCTGTCGCGAACTCATCACAGAGTGGGGTCGGGCGTGGCTACGCTGCCAGGGGTTCGGGCTTGACAGCCCGCTGGTCAGACACAGGAGTTGAGGCTGGATGGCGATGAACCGGAAGGCGCGTACACCGAGGGAGAAGTACGGGGAGGAGCTGAGGCTACGGCGGACAGCGGCGGGGCTGACACAGGAGGCCCTGGGCGATCAGGTCGTATGCTCGCCGACGCTGATCAGTCATTACGAGGCGGGGCGACGACTGCCGAACCCGGATGACGCCCAGAGGGTCGACCGGGCGCTTCAGACGGATGGGTTCTTCGCCCGATGGCTGGAGGACCTGGAGACGAAGTACGCAGATCACTTCGCCGTAATGGCGGAGTTGGAGCGGCAGGCAACGCTGATCCAGCAATTCGCCCTCTCTCTGGTGCCCGGACTGCTCCAGACGGACGGTTACGCGCGTGCGCTGTTCCGCGCGTACCGGCCGAACCATCGGCAGGAGGACCTTGACAGAGATGTCGTCATCCGGACCGAGCGTGCGCATATCCTCGACGGCCCGTTGAACCCTGTCCTGTGGACCATGCTGGACGAGGCCGTGCTCAGGCGTCAGGTCGGTGGGCCACAGGTCATGGCGGAGCAACTGCGCAAAATCGCGGACATGGCCGACGCCGGACGGCTGCGGCTGCATGTCCTGCCGTTCAGCGCGGGGGCCCATTCACTGCAAGAGGGTTTGGCATCCCTCATGGGCTTTGAGGACTCCGCTTCGGTGGCATACGTCGAGGGCTTCTTGACAGGGCATCTGATGGACGATCCAGCTCTGGTGAAGGCCTGTCGGACGGCCTACGATCTTGCCTTGAGCGATGCGATGTCGCACCAGGAATCACTGGCCCTCGTGCGGGCAGCAGCAGAGGAATATGAACATGGTCAGCAGTAAGTTCAGTGTCTCGGACTCGTCCACGCTCACCGGGTGGTTCAAGTCCAGCTACAGCGGTGGCGGTCAGGGCGACTGTCTTGAGGCGGCCGCTGGCTACGTCGACGTCCCCATCCGCGACAGCAAGATCCCGAACGGCCCCGCGCTCACCTTCTCCGCCGACGGCTGGTCGTCGTTCGTCTCGGCGGTCAAGGACGGCAGCATCAATCCCTGAACCAGGCTGCGTCTCGCACCTGGCCAGCAGTGGCGGCCAGTTGCGGGACACTGTCATGCGCGCGAAAGGAAGCCCTCACGCAGGGCCGGGTCGCGCAACAGGTCGAGGGTCTCTTCCTCAGTGATCGGTCCTTGGGTCTGTCAGGTTCTTCATCGCTGCAAGGGCCGGTCGACCGGTTTGCACCCGCCTTGACCTCGTTGACCACGAAAGAGGCGGTTCCCCCACACCTCCCCGCCCGGCCGCGACTTGTCCGGCGCCACGCCGTGACTCCGTCGCGGCGGACTTCACGCCCGCACCGCACCCGGCGAGCCGCAGCGTCCGCCGCCGTCGCCGCACCGCGGCCGACCGCCGCCCACGGCTGCACGCATCCGCATTCGGAACCACAAAGATCCGTCTGTCCGCAGCGTGATGCCGGTCGTGCGCGGTGGGGACCGCGGGTTCCCTCAGGCCACTTCAAATGGCCCGACCGCGCTCCAAATGCGCCGCGCATTTCATTCATTACACGGGATGAATAGAGGGCTTATTTTCGCGCACCATGGGCCACATAACGATGTCCGTTTTGGGGCGATTTAACACTTCCGTCGTGTGATGTGGCCAATATGGCGCACGTCACCACGATGCGACTTAGTAGGACAAAGAGCCCGCTTCATGGCCCGTTTGCGGCGATTTCGGAAGCCGTTGCCCGTTCTCTGTACGTATTCCGATAGTAAAGAGAGTGATTGACCGAAACTTGAACCCGGCTTAACAATTCTTGGCATCCCCACGGAAGAGGTAATTTCCGATGCAGATCTCCGCGATGTCCAAGAAGTTCGCTCACATGACCCAGACCAAGAAGATCTCACTGGGCATGGCCGCCGCAGGAGCCGCAGTCGTCGCCGGTTCCCTTGTCGGTGCTCCGGCCGCCTCGGCCACTCCCGCCCAGTCCGGCAGCAGCGTCAGCAACTGGATCAACCAGTCACTGGAGATCATGCGCGCGCAGGGCATCCCGGGCTCCTACCACGGGATCCACCGCAATCTGATGCGCGAGTCGAGTGGCAACCCGAATGCCATCAACAACTGGGACTCCAACGCCGCCAAGGGCATCCCGTCCAAGGGTCTGCTCCAGGTCATCGACCCGACCTTCAGGGCGTATCACGTCCCCGGCACCTCGTGGAACATCTACGACCCGGTCGCCAACATCACCGCCGCCTGCAACTACGCGGCACATCGCTACGGCTCGATCGACAACGTCAACTCGGCCTACTGATCAGCATGTGATGAAACGTCGGGACGTCGCGAGACGGTCCCGACCAGGCGAAAAGGGGTCCGGTCACAAGACCGGACCCCCTCGCTTTCCCCCACCGCCAGGGCTTCCCGATCCCCCGGATCCCTCCCCGGAAGCGCCCGACGCCAGATACGACCCGGCAGTGTGCCGATCGGTTGCACGTCCTGGCGATCTCTTTACCCTGGCGGCAAAAAGCCTTCTCAGCAGGCGTGTTCGGCGTACCGGGACGCGCCATCCGCGAGAACTTCGGCGCCGTCGCGGGCCCAGAGGGCCTCGTTGAAGATCTCCGCCTCGATGGGGCCGTCCAAGCCCGTTGCCTCGACCAGCGTGCGGAACGCGCGGAAGTCCACGGACCCGTCGCCCAGTTGACCCCGTCCGACCAGGACGCCCGCCGGAACACCACGCCCAGCCCACCGAAGCACTTAGTAGACATCGTTTCTTTTGGAGGTTGGTAGCTGGCCACTCCTGGTCGGCTTGCTTGTAGGCGCCGTTTGGCGGCCTGGTAGAACTCAGGCATGACATACAGGTTCACAGCGCGTGTGGTGGGCGCTGAGATCATCCCCGGCGACGACGTCATGCTGGCCGGTGTCGCTGAGGACGAGGAGGAAGGCAGCTTCAGCCTGGTGTTCATGGGCAGCGTCGCCGAGCCCTCCCGGCAGGACCTAGCGCTCGGTTGGGACACGCATTGTGTGGTGACACCTGACCAAAACACGGCCTACGGCTGCGTCCGGAAGATAGCCCTGACGGACAACGTGCTCACCGTGTCGCTAGCCCAGGACTCCCTCGATGCCTTGGCGCTGGAGGACGCGGAGATCGAAGCAATCCTCGATGTACCGGCAGAGGACGTCACACGGCTGCGTGACATTCTGGCGAAGGTCATGGCGTGCGGGCGTCAGAACGCCCGCCCTGAGCGTGTTGGGCTCTAGTTTCGCTTCGCCTCGTGAGTCGGCGGTGGCAGATGAGAACTGCTGCTATGCCCACAAAGGCGAGGAAGTGTTCTGCTTTGCGCTCGTAGCGGCGGTGCAGACGTCGGCAGCCTGCTAGCCAGGACGCTGCCCTCTCGACCACCCAGCGGTGACGGCCCAGTCGCTGTGAGGATTCGATGCCCTTGCGGGCGATGCGGTGGGCGATGCCGCGTTTACGGAGCCATCGACACAGGTGGTCGTAGTCGTAGCCCTTGTCGGCATGCAGCTTCGCCGGCCGTCGGCGGCGCGGGCCGCGGCGGGACCGGATGGGAGGGATACCGCGCACAAGCGGTTCAAGGCCCTGGCTGTCGTGCATGTTCGCCCCGGAGATCCCCAACGACAGCGGTAGGCCGTTCCGATCGGTAAGCAGGTGAATCTTCGATCCCAACTTGCCGCGGTCAGTCGGATTTAGTCCCGTCAAAGGCCCCCTTTCGCCGCCCGGATGCTGACGGAATCGATCGCGCAACGCGACCAGTCCAGCTCACCCCTGGCACCGAGTTCATCGAGAACAACGCGGTGCAGCCGGGCCCACACCCGCGCTTTCGACCACTGCGCGAATCGCCTGTAGACCGTCGGCCAGGCCGGTCCGAATACCGGCGGCAACTGCCGCCACGTGCAGCCCGTGGTCGCCACGAACAAGATCGCCGCCAACACTTCACGATCGCCCGCCCGCCGTCGACCACCGCCCTGCGGACGGACCACCTCCGTCGGCGGCACCACTCGACGGAACAAGACCCACAACTCGTCCGGCACTAGCCGCTCAACGAAACACGTCATGCACGGCACAACGACCCGCCGAGCCAAAGGAAACGACGTCTTATGGGATCGGGCCGCCGACGGCCGGGAAGGGCCGCCCCACCTCCACGGCGAACGGGCCCAGCACGAGCGCCCGGCCTGCCCACATGGCAGCCCGCCGCTCACCAGCTGCGGTGCACCGGGAGCAGCGTCGCGTTCGGCTTTGCGAACGAGACGAGAATCGGCCGAAAGTACGCGGCAGCCGGGCCACTCAAAAAACGATCCGCCACCAGTGAGGGGAAAATAGTTCAAGTATGTGCCGAATTGGGCACCCTGGCTCTCGCTCCGGCCCCTCACACGCCACTCGCAACGCAATGCCCCTTGATTGCATCGGCAACGCAGAGTTGATAAAGGTGGTAGCACATACGTTCGCAAGACTTGGCGGGGGACTGGATGAAGTTCGACATGGGGGCGCAGGTTCTTTCGACGCTGTCGTCGAAGTCGCGTGGGTCGAGTACTGATCTGGGGACGTTGATTCGTCAGCTGGTGCAGGCCGCGCAGCCGTTGGAGGGGAAGTTCAACGGTGCGGGGCGTGCGGCGTTTGATTCGTTCAAGGGGCGGTCGGACGAGATCACGGCGGCGTTGAACGGTTCGCTGTCGGCTCTCCTCGGTGGTCAGTCGGGGATGGAGGCGGCGTTCAGCTCGGGTGATCAGGAGCAGGGTGACAACGCGCGGCAGCAGATGTCGGCGGCGAACTTCGACGCGGCGCGCTTCGGCGGCCGCTGACAGACGGGGTTGGGTTTCCGATGGCTGGTCAGAGTGATCGTCGTTCGTACGACACGGGTGCGTCCGCGGATGCGCAGGGCAACATTCAGGTGGTGATCGCGCAGCTGGAGGAAGTGATCGCGGCGCGTGACGCGCAGGTGAAGGCAGCGATGGCGGACTTCGCGGCGGACGGTGTGGCGGATGAGTACCACGGCAAGGAACTGCGGTGGAACCGTTCGTCGCAGGAGGTCAAGAACATCATCCAGTTGCTGAAGACGACGCTGGAGAAGAACGACGGAACGGCTCAGCACACGATCACGCGCGCGAAGGCCGCGGTCGACAACATCGGCTGAGGCGCTCCTCCCCGCATCAGAAGGAACGATCCTGCGGGGCATGGGTTGTGGATACGCAGTGTGCCAGGACAGTTCGGCAGAGGGGGCTTTCGCATGGTGGCGTGGGACATCAGACCGCAGGGGGTGCAGGGCCAGTTGAAGGTCACCGGTACGCATGCCGGGGACCTGGAGAAGGCCCTGACCGCACTGATGACGACCATGTCGGAGGCTGCGCAGGCGGCGGGTACGGCCGTTCCCGGCCCGCAGGCCGCCACGCCTTTGCAGGGCCCGGTGGCACCGGGGAAGGCGCCGTTGTCACAAAAGGCGATGGGGCCGGTGGCCGCGGCACTGGGCGAGTACCTCGGAGAGCGCCAGAAGGACTTCAAGGCGATGGCCGAGCGCATCGAGGCGGCCGTCCTGGGCGCGGTCGAAGCCACGAACGCGTACTGCGAGGGCGACCTGGAAGCCGCCGAGCACGCGCAGAACGCGGCGAAGGCCGTACGCCTGGACCTCCTCAAGGACACCGGGGGACACAGGTGAGCGGCAACGCTCCGGTCGACCCTGTCGGGATACCGGTCTTCACCGGTGACCTCGCCCTGCTCGACACAAAGGTGACAGCACTGTCCACCGACGGCGCGAAGATCGCGACGGCCGCCGGTGACGTCCACACCAGCTTCGGCGGACTGCACGCCTTCTACAAAGCACCCGAGGCGGAGCAACTGTTCGCCACGACCAAGCCGGTCGCGGACACCGGGCTCACCCTGAGCTCGGACCTGTGTGTCATCGCCGGTGCACTGGGCACCTACTCGGACGACGCCTACCCGCTGGTCGAGAAGCTCAAGGAGCTCAAGCGGGAAGCCGTCGCCTTCCGCGTCAAGGTCGACGGCGACGACAAGTGGCGCGAAGACGGCGACCTGGTCGAGGAGAACAACCACCGCCGCAACGAGATAGCCGAGGTCTGGGCCGCCTTCCAGGAGGTGGAACGCGCCTGCCACGCCAAAATCGTCGCCCTGGTCGGAGGCAAGGCACTCAAGACGAACGACGGCTCCACCAAGGAGGGCATGTACGGCTACGACGCCGAAGCCCTCAAGCAGGCGAAAAGCCTGCCCTGGGGAGACGCGGTCGAGGAGTCGACCCCCTGGTGGCAGGTGTGGGAGCACGCCTACGACTTCGGCAAGGGCTTCGTCGTCGACGGCGTCTGGGGCACCATCAAGGGCCTGGGCACCCTGTTCGGCGTCGACGGCTGGGACGCCGCGAAACAGGCATGGACCGGCCTGGCCAAACTCGCCACCGGAGTAGCGATCGCCATCATCCCCGGTGTGAACGCCGCCTTCTGGGCACTCCCCGATGACAAACTCCCGTCCTGGATAAGGGACTCACGCACCGCGATGAAGGAAACCGGCAAAGCGCTGGTGGCCTGGGACCAATGGGGCAACAACCCCTCCAGAGCCGCGGGAGCAGTCACCTTCAACGTCCTGACCACCGTCTTCACCGGCGGCACCGGCAGCGCGGTAGCGGGCGCGGGCAAGGCCGGCATGGCGGCCAAGGCCCTGTCCTTCGCAGGCAAGGCCGGCCGGATCGTCGACCCCATGACCTACGTCTTCAAGGGCGCGGGCGCGGGACTCTCGAAGATCGGCGACGTGCTGGCCGGACTCAAGGGCATGGGCCGCGTCGAGTTCCCACCACTCCCCGACAACGTCATCACCCTGCCCGAGGGCACGATCAAGCTCCCCGACGGCACGGTCCACCTCCCTCAGGGCGCGACGCTCCCGGACGGAGCAGTCACCCTCCCCAACGGCACAGTCAAACTCCCCGAGGGAGCTGTGGCACTGCCGGAAGGCACGATCAAGTCACCCTTCGACGAGGGCGCGCCGTACATGGACCGCGACGGCAACCTCTACAACGAGGACGGCAGCATCGCCCAGCACGCGAAGGACGCCACGACGGGCAAGCCGGACGCGGGCGCGGGCGTACCGAAGACCGACGCCCCGAAGGTGGACTCCCCGGGCACGGCCGAGGTCCCGGACCGCGTCCTGGCGGGCGTCGGCAGCCGCGGTGACGACGGCATCCGCCTCGGTAGCGACATCTCCGACCCGCTCCGTAGGGGCGGCCACACCCCTGGCGGCCACGCGGGCGACCACTTGCCCACGAACAACCTGGACAACACCCCCCGCGGCAGCCACGGCAACGACCCGCTGCACCAAGGCGATCAGACCCCCTCCACGGGCAGCGGCCACACCGACGGCCCCTCGGGTACTGGCCACGGCGACGGCCCTCCCGGCACGGGCAGCCACATGGATGGCCCCGGCGGCGGTGGCCACCACGAGCCCCCGTTCACGGGTGGCACCCACCTCCCGGAGACCCCGGGCGCAGGCGGCCTGGACGACGCGGCACACGGCACGAATGATGCGGCGCAGCCGGCGCCCCCCTCGGGCGGTCGGCAGCTGACCGCTGAGGAAATCAAGGTCAAGCAGGACGAATTCGTCCGGCGTGCGAACGACCCCGACAAATCCTGGTTCGACCTGTACTACCGGTCGGACGGCCATCGCCACAGCATCCACACCAAGATCGACGGGGTCGAACTACCCATCCTCGCGAAGGACAGCGACGGATCCTGGATCTCCAAGCACGACCTGCCCTCGGCCCCGTCGGAGATCAGGTACGGCCGCGACCCACTGACTCGCGGGAGCACCCCGGTCGACCAGATCGACCACCTCGACGATGTCGCGAAGGACCGCAGGGTCTCTGTGGACCTGTCCAACGCCGAGCGTGCGCACAAGGCTGCGCCGACCGAGCAGACGCTGGCGGACGTGGAGCGTGCCCGGAAACGGTTCATCGATCATTTCGACGATCAGACGTCCAACAACAGCAGCTACTCCGAACGCCTGGGCGAGGATGCCGCGCGGCTGCACGTGGTGCCTGAGCGGTTCGAGGGTGCGGTGGAGCAGCCTCTCCCGAAGACACCCAACGGCGCCAACATGTTCGATCAGTTGTACCGGCGGCCGGACGGCAAGCTCTTGATCGTCGAGGCGAAGGCGCCGAGTTCGGGGCTCATCTGGCGCAGAGGCAAGGGCGCCGCCGAAAAGTTTATGGTGCAGCAGGGCACCAGCCACTACCTGGAAACCATCATCTCTGAAATGGAAGCCCGCCCTCTACTTTCGGTGACCGACAGCGCTGGAAAGACCTGGACCAACGCCAATCTGGCGGCCGAGCTGAGGCCGGCGTTCGAAAGCGGAAACCTGGAGTATGCGATGGTGAAGGCCGTCGAGGGCAAGGGTACGTACGCCGGAGCGGTCCTCGAATACTTCAAGATCTGAATCTGACAAGGGAGATCAGTGGTTACGAGCGTGTCCCGCCAGAGCTATCCAGTGGCTGAGATGGAGGCAGTCGTCCCCGTCATGGAGAAGTCCCTGGCAAATTCGCTGCAGACCATCGGGACCTCACATCGCGCCAGGAGCGGGGCGCTGACCACGTCGCTGAACGTGGCGCGCATCCGCTGCGTCGGGGACCCGGATGCGGTGATGCTGGAGACCTGGGAATCCTGGCTGCTGACCATGCAGGTGCACTCGGCGGTCTTCGCCGCCACGTTCACCAATCAGGAGACGGTGACCTGCAAGATCCGCCAGGAGGAGCGGCAACTCGCCACCACCGGCCCGCAGCTCTACCTCAACGCGGGGACCTGGCTCAACGCCTTCTTCCTGGCGCTGATCTGCCGGGAGACGGGCCGCCTCGACATGCTGGCGCAGGTGCCGGCGTCGTTGCTGCGTGACTGTGGCGGAGTGCTTGACGAGTACGTCTACGCCTGGGTGGAAACCCTCCGGAGCTTCTGGCTGCGGCGTGACGACGTCAGCCAGCACCTGGTGCGGGCCGTGGACCTGAGCGCTCCCGAGGTCACCCACGTTCTCGATGCCGAGACCATGGGCAAGCTGGAGTACCCGCCGATCATGATGTTCTACCGCTACTTGCGCAAGGACGCAGCAGGCTTCAACGAGGCCCTGAACGACGCTCTTCGCTGGCACAAGGAGTACTGGACGGCCGACGAGGACCGCACCCAGAACATCGAAGGGGTCGTGGCCATCGCCCCGTTGGCGGTGGCGTGCCTGGCGAAGGCCAACGGCATTCCGATCGAGGTCGAGTCCGGCTATCTGCCGAGCGCCCTGCTGGACTTCGCCTGGCGCGGCGAGTTCGACGCGTAGCGGTCGAGGTCGAGTCCGAGTACCTGCCCGTGGCTCTCGTGAAGCGCAACTGGGTGGGCGAGTTCGATACCTGAGCCTCGCCCTCAGCCGGCGCGGAACGTCTCCCTCGCCTGCGGCTCAGCGCGGAGACCCCAGCGGAGAACATGACCGACGCATCTGCGCCCAGGAGACGAAACGGGGTCCGGTCAGAAGACCGGACCCCCCTCGCTCTCCCCCTCCGTCAGGGCTTCCCGATCCCCCCGGATCCCTCCCCGGAAGCGCCCGACGCCAGATACGACCCGGCAAGGTGCCGAACGGTTGCACGTCTTGGTGATCTCTTTACCCTGGCGGCA
This sequence comes from Streptomyces atratus, assembly GCF_014648655.1. Taxonomy (GTDB): domain Bacteria; phylum Actinomycetota; class Actinomycetes; order Streptomycetales; family Streptomycetaceae; genus Streptomyces; species Streptomyces atratus. Next base: position 178,398 of record NZ_BMRN01000002.1, on the reverse strand, counting down.
AAATGCCTTCTCAGCAGGCGTGTTCGGCGTACCGGGACGCGACCTCCGCGAGGACTTCGGCGCCGTCGCGGGCCCAGAGGGCCTCGTTGAAGATCTCCACCTCGATGGGGCCGTCGAAGCCGGTGGCCTCGACCAGCGTGCGGAACGCGCGGAAGTCCACGGACCCGTCGCCCAGTTGGCCCCGGCCGAGCAGGACGCCCGCCGGGAGCGGGGTGATCCAGTCCGCCAGCTGGAAGGAGTGGATACGGCCGCCCGCGCCCGCCCGGGCGATCTGTGCGGCCGCCTGGTCGTCCCACCAGATGTGGTACGTGTCGACGACCACCCCGACCTGCTCGGCGGGGAAGCGTTCCGCGATGTCCAGGGCCTGGGAGAGCGTGGAGACGACGCAGCGGTCCGAGGCGAACATCGGGTGCAGCGGTTCGATCGCCAGACGTACGCCTCGCTCGGCCGCGTACGGTGCGAGTTCGCCCAGGGCGTCCGCGATCCGCTCACGCGCGCCGTGCAGGTCCTTGCTGCCGGCCGGGAGGCCGCCGGAGACGAGGACCAGGGTGTCGGTGGACAGGGCCGCCGCCTCGTCGACGGCGGCGCGGTTGTCGTCCAGGGCGCGGGCCCGTTCCGCCGGGTCGATGGCGGTGAAGAAGCCGCCCCGGCAGAGGCTGGTGACCGAGAGGCCGGAATCGGCGAGCAGTCGGGCGGTGCGCTCGATGCCGTACGCCTGCACGGGGGCCCGCCACAGGCCGACCTTGTCGATGCCCGCCTTGGCGCAGCCCTCGGCCAGCTCGGGCAGCGACCACTGCTTGATGGTCTCCTGGTTGATGGAGAGACGGCCGTCGCTCATCGTGTGCCTCCGTTGACCGCGAGCAGGGCCCGCATCCGGGACTCGGCCAGCTCCGGGTCGGGGAACAGGCCCAGCCGGTCGGCGAGTTCGTACGCCTTCGCCAGATGCGGCAACGAGCGGGCGGACTGGAGGCCGCCGACCATCGTGAAGTGGTCCTGGTGGCCGGCCAGCCAGGCGAGGAAGACCACGCCCGTCTTGTAGAACCGGGTGGGCGCCTGGAAGAGGTGGCGGGACAGCTCGACCGTGGGGTCGAGGAGGTCCCGGAAGCCCTGGACGTCCCCGGTGTCCAGGACCCGGACCGCGTGTGCGGCCAGCGGGCCCAGCGGGTCGAAGATGCCGAGCAGCGCGTGGCTGAAGCCGCGGTCGTCGCCCGCGATCAGCTCGGGATAGTTGAAGTCGTCGCCCGTGTAGCAGCGGACCCCGCCGGGCAGACGGCGGCGGACGTCGATCTCGCGCTCGGCGTCCAGGAGCGAGATCTTGATGCCGTCGACCTTGTCCGGGTGCTCGGCGATCACCTTCAGGAAGGTGTCGGTGGCGGCGTCGAGGTCCGAGGAGCCCCAGTACCCTTCCAGCGCCGGGTCGAACATCGGGCCGAGCCAGTGCAGGACGACCGGTTCGGAGGCCTGGCGCAGGAGGTGTGCGTACGTCTCCAGGTAGTCCTCGGGCCCCTTCGCCGCGGCGGCGAGCGCGCGGGAGGCCATCAGGATGGCCTGGGCGCCGCTCTCCTCGACGAGGGTGAGCTGCTCCTCGTACGCGGACCGCACCTCGGCGAGCGAGGCGGGTCCGGCGGGAAGCTGGTCGGTGCCGACGCCGCAGGCGATGCGGCCGCCGACCGCCTTCGCCTCGGCGGCGGAACGGCGGATCAGTTCGGCCGCGCCGGCCCAGTCCAGACCCATGCCGCGCTGGGCGGTGTCCATGGCTTCGGCGACGCCGAGACCGTGCGACCAGAGGTGACGGCGGAAAGCGAGGGTGGCGTCCCAGTCGACGGCGGCCGGTGAGTCGGGGCTGATGTCGGCGTACGGGTCGGCGACGACATGGGCGGCGGAGAAGACCGTACGGGAGGCGAGGGGAGCATCGCCGGGGGCGAGGTCGAGCGGGGTGGTGCGGGGTTCGTAGGGGCCCTGCGGAAGGTGGATGGTCATGGGATCAGCTCCGATGCGCCGGGCAGGAGGGGGATCGTCACAGCGTCAGCTCCGGTACGTCGAAGCGGCGGCCCTCGGCGGAGGACTTCAGGCCCAGCTCGGCGAGCTGGACGCCGCGGGCGCCGGCCATCAGGTCCCAGGTGTACGGCTCGTCGAGCACGATGTGGCGCAGGAAGAGCTCCCACTGGGCCTTGAAGCCGTTGTCGAAGACGGCGTTGTCGGGGACGTCCTGCCACTGGTCGCGGAACGACTCGGTGACCGGGAGGTCCGGGTTCCAGACCGGCTTGGGGGTGGCCGAGCGGTGCTGGACACGGCAGTTGCGGAGTCCGGCGACGGCGGAGCCGTGGGTTCCGTCGACCTGGAACTCGACGAGCTCGTCGCGGTTGACGCGGACCGTCCAGGAGGAGTTGATCTGTGCGACAGCTCCGCTCTCCAGCTGGAAGATGCCGTACGCGGCGTCGTCGGCGGTGGCGGCGTACGGCTTCCCCTGCTCGTCCCAGCGCTGCGGGATGTGCGTCTGGACGTGCGCCTGGACGGTGGAGACCCGGCCGAACAACTCGTGGAGCACGTACTCCCAGTGCGGGAACATGTCGACGACGATGCCGCCGCCGTCCTCGGCACGGTAGTTCCAGGACGGGCGCTGGGCCTCCTGCCAGTCGCCCTCGAAGACCCAGTAGCCGAACTCGCCGCGTACGGAGAGGATCTCGCCGAAGAAGCCGCCGTCGATGAGTCGCTTCAGCTTCAGCAGGCCCGGCAGGAAGATCTTGTCCTGGACGACGCCGTGCTTGATCCCGGCGTCACGGGCCAGGCGGGCCAGCTCCAGGGCGCCCTCGACGTCCGTGGCGGTGGGCTTCTCGGTGTAGATGTGCTTGCCCGCGGCGATCGCCTTCTTGATCGCCTCGACGCGGGCCGAGGTGACCTGGGCGTCGAAGTAGATGTCGATGCTGTCGTCCGCGAGGACCGCGTCGAGGTCGGTCGACCACTCGGTCAGACCGTGCTGCGCGGCGAGCTCCTCCAGCGCATGGGCGCGGCGGCCGACCAGAACGGGCTCGGGCCACAGCACGTCGCCGTCGCCGAGATCGAGGCCGCCCTGCTCGCGGATCGCGAGGATCGAGCGCACCAGGTGCTGCCGGTATCCCATGCGACCCGTGACGCCGTTCATGGCGATGCGCACTGTCCTGCGTGTCACGAAAGTTCCTCCATACACCCGTAGCAAGCGCTTTCTATCGATGATGACGCTAGCCTGCCGACAGCGGCCCGGACAAGAGGGGGCACGCGGTCGGTCATACTCCACTCCCACTCCTCGTCACTCCTCGGAGGCAAGCGATGACAGTCACCCTGGCGGATGTAGCGGCCCGCGCCCGGGTGTCCCCGGCCACCGTCTCCCGCGTGCTGAACGGCAACTACCCGGTGGCCGCATCCACCCGGGAGCGGGTCCTGCGCGCGGTGGACGACCTGGACTATGTGCTCAACGGGCCCGCGAGTGCACTCGCGGCGGCCACTTCCGACCTGGTCGGCATCCTGGTCAACGACATCGCCGACCCGTTCTTCGGGATCATGGCGGGGGCGGCGCAGACCGAGATCGGCGGACCCGGGGACGGTTCGGGCCGGGCGGGCGGCGAGAAGCTCGCCATCGTCTGCAACACCGGCGGCTCCCCCGAGCGCGAACTCACCTATCTCACCCTGCTCCAGCGCCAGCGCGCCGCGGCCGTCGTCCTGACCGGAGGCGCCGTGGAGGACCCTGCGCACCAGGCAGCGATGTCCGCCAAGCTGGCGAAACTCGCGGACGCGGGCACCCGGGTGGTGCTGTGCGGGCGGCCCCCGCTGCCGGACAGCGAGGCGGTCGTGGCCGCACTGGCCTTCGACAACCGGGGCGGGGGGCGTCGCCTCACCGAACATCTGCTGTCACTCGGCCACCGACGGATCGGCTATGTCGCGGGCCCGTTGGAGCGGACGACGACCCGGCACCGTCTTGAGGGTCACCGCGACGCGATGAGAGCGGCGGGCCTCGCGGGTGACGAGGAGCGCCTCACCGTCCACGGCCCCTACGACCGCCGCTCCGGCTACGACGCCACCCACGAACTCCTGCGCCGCGAACCGGAGGTTACGGCTGTCGTCGCCGCCAACGACACCGTGGCGCTGGGCGCAAGTGCGGCGATCCGGGACCGCGGCCTGCGCATCCCCGAGGACATCTCGGTGGCGGGCTTCGACGATCTGCCGTTCTCGGTGGACGCGGTACCGGCACTGACGACCGTACGACTGCCGCTCTTCGAGGCGGGCGCGCGGGCGGGCCGGCTGGCGATGGGCAAGGAGAAGCCGCCGCCGGGCGGCATCGCGACGATCGCGGCGGAGCTGATGGTGCGGGGGTCGACGGCGCCGCCGCGGGTGGGCTGAGGTTGTACCCGCGGCCCGGGGGTACCGGTATGCACGCCCCGGGCCGATGATGTGCCGGCCGCTGTCCGACGTGTACGGCGCGGTGGCACGTACCGATGGAAGGAACACGCACGTGAAGCTCGCTTTCTCGACCCTCGGAGTGCCGGGGATGCCGATGACCGATGTCGTCCGGCTCGCCGCAGAGCACGGGTATCAGGGGGTGGAGCTGCGCGCCCACCCCGAGGAACCGGTGCACCCGGGCATCTCGGCGCTCGAACGGGCCGATGTCGTCGAGGAGTTCAAGAAGGGCGGCGTCGAGATCCTGACCGTCGCCGGGTATGTCCGGGTCGCGGCCGAGGGGGACGACCGGGCCGCGCTGGACGAGCTCGCCGGGCTGGTGGAGCTGGCGCACGACCTGGGTGCGAAGAACGTCCGGGTCTTCCCGGGCGGCGGTGACCAGGACCCCGCCGTGGCCGATGCGACCGCCGCCCGCCGGCTGGCCGCCGCCGCTCCGCACGCCGCCGGCCTGGGCGTACGCATCCTGCTCGAAACCCATGACTCGCACCGGGCGGGCGCCGATGTGGCCCGGGTCGTCGGGACGGTCGGGCACGGGCAGATCGGTGCGCTCTGGGACATCATGCACACCTGGCTGGCGGGCGAGGAACCTGCCGCGAGCCATGCGGTGCTGGCCCCGCACCTGGGTTACGTGCAGGTGAAGGACATCGCATCGGCCGAGGACACCGAGCCGTTGGCGCTGGGTGCCGGGGTGCTGCCGCTGGGGGCCTGTCTGGACACGCTGGACCCGGACGGCTGGGTCTGCTGGGAGTACGAGAAGCGGTGGCACCCGGGGGCGGCGGAGCTGCCGGGGCTGTTGAGCGCGGGGCGGGAGCATCTGCTGCAGCTGGGGGCGCCCAAGTCGTAGGCGGCTGCGGTCAGGTCCGTGCCGGCCGCGGTTCCGGTTCCGGTTCCGGTGTCACAGGCTCCGTAGGTCCCGCAGGCCCACCGGGCTCGGGAGCCCGGTCCGACGCCGCCCGGCCGGTCCGCCGCGCCCCCGCCAGCGAGGTGAGGGCCACCCCGCCGACCAGCAGCGCCGCCGCGCACCACCGCAGCGGGCTCACCGACTCGCCCAGCAGCAGCGCGGCCGACGACATCCCGAAGACCGGCACGAGCAGGGTGAACGGGGCCACCGACGAGGCCGGGTGATGGCGCAGCAGGAAGCCCCAGGCCCCGAAGCCGAAGACGGTGGTGATCCAGGCGACGTAGACGATGATCCCGACACCGCTCCAGTCGAGCGCGGCCAGCGCATCGGCATCGCGGTCCCAGCCCTCCAGGAGGAGGGAGAGGCCCAGCAGCGGGAGCACGGGCACGGTCGAGACCCAGACCATGAAGTTGAGGGAGTCGGGCGGCGCGGCCTTGCGGGTCAGTACGTTGGACACACCCCAGCAGGCCGCCGCCGCGATCACCAGGACGAAGGCGAGTACGGGTCCGCTCGCGCCCTCGTCGACCGCGGCCACCCCGATGCCCACGAGGGCCACCCCCATTCCCAACACCCGGACCTTTCCCGGCCGTTCACCCAGTGCGAGCGCCGCGAAGAGGGCGGTGAAGACCGCCTGGACCTGGAGCACGAGGGAGGAGAGGCCGGCGGGCATTCCACGGTCCATGCCGATGAAGAGCAGCCCGAACTTCGCCACTCCGAGGACGAGCCCGACACCCACGATCCACTTCCACGCGACCTTGGGCCGGCCGACGAAGAAGACCGCGGGCAGCGCGGCGACCAGGAAGCGCAGGGCGGAGAAGAGCAGCGGGGGGAAGTGCCCGAGGCCGACCTCTATGACGACGAAATTGACACCCCAGACGGCGGCCACCAGGGCGGCCAGGGCGATGTGGAGGGGACGCATGCACCGAGGATCACCCGCACCGACCATGTAGCACCAGCGCCGATTTCTTCATGGTGGAATTGAGCGTTGCTAATGAATCGCGAGGGCCCGCATCCAGGAGGTTCCGGTGCTCGATCTGTCCCGGCTGCGCGCACTGCACGCCATCTCCGTCCATGGCTCCGTCGCGGGCGCCGCCGCCGCGCTCGGCTACACCCCGTCGGCGGTCTCGCAGCAGATCACCAAGCTGGAGCGGGAGACCCGTACGACCCTCCTCGAACGCCGCGGGCGCGGTGTCGCACTGACCGAGGATGCGCTCCATCTGGCCGAGACGGCACAGCAGTTGATGGCGATCGTGGAGCGCGCGGAAACGACGCTGGAGGAGCGCAGGGGGCTGCCCACGGGGCTGCTGTCGATCGGCGCGTTCGCGTCCGCGGCGCGCGGGCTGCTGCCCGGCGTACTGGCCGGGCTGGGCCGGGACCATCCGGTCCTGGATATCCGGTTGACCGAGGTCGATCCGCATCTCTCGGTCGACCTGGTGGCCAAGGGTGTGATCGATCTGGCGGTCGCGCACGACTGGGACATCGCCCCGCTGCCCGCCCCGGAGGGGGTGGCGCAGGCGGTGATCGGTGAGGACCGGTGCGATCTGCTGGTGCCCGAGGGCCATCGGCTCGCCGGGCGGGACGCGGTGCGGCGCGAGGAGCTGGCGAAGGAGCGGTGGATCTGCCAGCCGCCGGGGACGGTCTGCCACGACTGGCTCGTACGGACGCTGCGCGCGGCGGGTTACGAGCCCGACATCCGGCACCAGGCGGAGGAGAACCACACCCAACTGGCCCTGCTCGCCGCCGGTCTCGGGGTCGCGGTGATCCCGCGACTGGGGCGGGGGCCGCTGCCGGCGGGGGTGGTGGCGGTGCCGCTCGATCCCGTACCGGTGCGTCGGCTGTATGCGCTGTGGCGTACGGAGGCGGCCCGGCGGCCCGCGATCACGGCGGCGGTGTCGGCACTCCAGGCGCACGGGCCCGCGGCGGGGCTGAGGTAGGGGTCCCAGCAGGCGTCCCGGCAGGCGTCCCGGCCCGCGCCCCGATCACCGGACCTGCCCGGGTTCGCCCGCACCTCCCCGATCACCGGACGGGCTCAAAACGGTCCGAGCCCTTGACCGGAAGTTATTTTCTGGATATCCGTGCTCCTTGGAAGTTTCTTTCACCACCCCCTCGTCCCCGAGTACGGCCGAAGGAGCTCACGTGCACCACCGCCCCTCCAGACGCACCCTCCTCACCGCAACCGCCGCGACCGCCGCAGCCGCCGTCACGGGCGGGGTCGTCGCCCCCGGCGCCGTCGCCGCCCAGAGGTCCGCGAGCAGCGGGCCGAGCGGCGGGCACCACACCTCAGCCGCCACCACCGAGCGCCTCAAGCGGCTCATCTCCCGGATGACCCTGGAGGAGAAGGTCGGGCAGCTCTTCGTGATGCGGGTGTACGGGCACTCCGCCACCGAGCCCGACCAGGCCGACATCGACGCCAACATGGCGGAGATCGGGGTACGTACCGCCGCCGAGATGATCGCCAAGTACCACGTCGGCGGGATCATCTACTTCGCCTGGGCGCACAACACCCGCGACCCGCACCAGATCGCAGACCTCTCCAACGGCATCCAGCGCGCCGGTCTCGCCGGCCCCACCCCTCTGCCGCTCCTCGTCTCCACCGACCAGGAGCACGGCATCGTCTGCCGCGTCGGCGAGCCCGCCACCCTGATGCCGGGCGCGATGGCGCTGGGCGCCGGCGGTTCGCGCTCCGACGCCCGCCGGGCCGGGCAGATCGCGGGCGCCGAACTGGCCGCGATCGGCATCAACCAGAACTACGCCCCGGACGCCGACGTCAACGTCAACCCGGCCAACCCGGTGATCGGCGTACGTTCCTTCGGCTCCGACCCGCAGTCCGTGGCCGGGATGGTCGCCGCCCAGGTGAAGGGGTATCAGAGCAGCGGCATCGCGTCGACCGCCAAGCACTTCCCGGGCCACGGCGACACCAACACGGACAGCCACACCGGTCTGCCCGTCATCCGCCACACCCGGGAGCAGTGGGCGCAGCTGGACGCGCCGCCGTTCCGGGCCGCGATCGCCGCGGGCATCGACTCGATCATGACCGCGCACATCGTGGTCCCGGCGCTGGACCCGGCCGAGGACCCGGCGACGCTGTCCCGCCCGATCCTCACCGGCATCCTGCGCGAGGAGCTCGGCTACGACGGCGTCGTGGTCACCGACTCGCTCGGCATGGAGGGCGTACGGACGAAGTACGGCGACGAGCGCGTGCCGGTCCTCGCGCTTCAGGCGGGCGTCGACCAGCTGCTCAACCCGCCGAACCTTGCCGTCTCCTGGAACGCCGTCCTGGAGGCCGTGAAGAGCGGTGAGATCAGCGAGGCCAGGATCGAGGAATCGATCCTGCGCATCCTGCGGCTGAAGACGAAGCTCGGGCTGTTCGACGACCCGTTCGTCAGCCACAAGGGAGTGGACCGCACCGTCGGGACGCGGGCCCATCTCGCCGCCGCCGACCGGATCGCCGAGCGCACCACCACCCTGCTCGCCAACGACGGCGCGGTGCTGCCGCTCTCCCGTCGCTCCCACAAGAACCTCCTCGTGGTCGGCGCCGACCCGGCCTCCCCGTCCGGCACCACCGGCCCGCCGACCACCACCCTGGCCACCGCCTTCGTGGAACTGGGTTACGCGGCAACCGCGTTGTCCACCGGCACCGCCCCCACCAAGGCGAAGATCGACGCGGCGGTGGCGGCCGCACGGGGCAAGGACGCGGTGATCGTGGGGACGTACAACGTCTCGGCGACCAGCTCGCAGCGCACCCTGGTGAGCGCGCTGGCGGCAACCGGCATCCCGGTCATCACGGTCGCGATCCGCAATCCGTACGACATCGCCCAGCTGGCCGGGACCGGGTTCGCGGCGAACCTGGCCACGTATTCCTGGACCGATGTCGAACTGCGGGCCGCCGCCCGGGTGATCGCGGGCCGCGCCGAACCGGAGGGCACCCTGCCGGTGCCGGTGCAGCGCGCGGACGATCCGGCGCAGGTACTGCACCCGGTCGGTTACGGGCTGACGTACTAGACCCCCGGGAACCGGGAAGGGGCTGTGCGTGTGCACAGCCCCTTCCCTGACGCGAGGACCGCTTCACAAGGACCTTTTACGGCCGCAGCCCGCGCTCGTTCGTCACGTCCCGCTTGTCGAGCCGTTCGTCGAACTTCGCGAGCGGCTTCGCCTTCGCCGGGTCCTCCTGCACGGCGGCCGGGGCGACGCCCGCCCAGCGCAGGATGGCCGCGGTGGCCTTCGCCTTGTCGTCGTCGGCGAGCCCGGCCACGTTGGAGCCGTGGTTGCCGCCGGCCACGGTCATGACATAGCTGTCACGGGCGCCCGCCCCGAGCCGGAAGCGCTCCGCACCCCAGGGATCGTTCTCTCCGTACACGTACAGCATGTGGTTGGCGTGGTGCTTCACCCAGTTGTCGACGTCACGCATCACCGACGGCTGGAACTTCATCGGGATGGAGCGCGGCACGAAGGTGCGCGGCGGCTGGTATCCGTACCGGCTCAGCTTGCCGAGCCACGGCTGCTCGATGTCCGGCGAACCGAGCTGGGTGCCCGCCTGGTAGTAGTACGGGGTGTACCGCTCCAGGCCCTGGTCGGCGTAGGCGGAGAAGCCGGAGATCGAGTCGATCGAGTCCCAGATCGCCTGGTCGGGGGCGGTCTTGGCGTCGGCCGGGATGGTGTCGCAGTCGGACAGCAGGCTGTACTGCCAGAACGCCCAGACATAGTCCATGACGACGGCCTCGTACGCCCGGTCGAGCGAGCCGACGGTGTTGAAGGTGTAGCCGTTCTCGGCGGCGTACTCCTCGTACTTCTTCTCCAGCGGCTCGCGGCGGATCAGCGCCTCGCGCTGCACCCCGTTCAGCTTGTCGCGGCACTCCTTGGTGCCGACGTGTCCGAAGAACCGGTCGTAGGCCGAGTCCTCCTTGTTGACCACGTCGTTGGGCGCGACGTAGGCGACGACGCCGTCCATGTCCTCGGGGTAGAAGCGCTCGAAGTACGTGGCGGTCATGCCGCCCTTGGAGCCGCCGGTGGTCAGCCAGTTCTTGGTGTAGATCTGCTTCAGCGCGGTGAAGACGCGGTGCTGGTCGCTGGCGGCCTGCCAGATGTCGAGCTTGGACCAGTCGGCGGGCGCCGGGCGGGACGGGGTGAAGAACCGGTACTCCAGGGAGACCTGGTTGCCGTCGATGATCCGGGTCGGCTCGGAGCGGCTGGGGTTTGTGGAGACGTTGTAGCCGCTGGTGTAGAACACCGTCGGGCGGGACGTGTCCTTGTGCAGCAGAGTGATCCGCTGCTGGAACGTGCCCTTGGACGGGTGCCGGTGATCGATCGGCTGGGTGTATTCGAGGACGAAGTAGCGGTAGCCCGCGTACGGCTTCTCCTCGATGAGACTCATTCCCGGGATGGCCAGGATGCGGTCCTTGATGTCCGTGCTCGTGCCGCTGTCACTGCCGGCCGTGCTCCGGAACGCGGTCGGTTCCGCGGCGGTGGCCGCCCCGGCCGAGGCACCTGTCGCACTCACTGTGCCGATAAGTATCGCGAGCGACAGGAACCCTCTGAGCGCCTTGCGCATGCACCCTCCCCTTGATTCACAACAGACGTCGTGAACCTAGCGGGGCAACACCTGTGCCGCCAGACCCTGGCGGCACGGAGTGACGACGAGCCGCCGCCGTCAGCAGAGAATCCAGTCCGTGGAGCCGGACTTCCCCGAGATCGTGGCCGAGGCCCGGACGCACCGGTTCAGCGCGTGGACCGTCACCGGGCCCGCCTGCTGGGTGTATCTGCCGCTGTCGCTGACGGGGCTGCCGCCACGCGCCTGGATACGCACGGACATCGTGCGGCGCGGACCCTGCTTCTTCGCGACCGCGACCGCGCAGGCGTAGGAGCGGCTCTTGTAGACGCGCAGCTCACCGGTCTTGAACTCGACCGTCTTCGCGGGGCGCCCGGCGCAGGCCGTTGCGGCGTCGGCGCTGTTCGCCGCACCGCCGCTGAGCACCAGACCGACGGCGGCCACCAGCGGCAGGGCGAACAGACGCACGAGCATCCGGCACCCCCGGCCGCTTCCGCCCCAGCCGGCCGCTCCGGCTTTTCCGGTCCCTCTGATCATCAGCAGCCTCATCATTCGATCGAACACTTACGCCCTTGCTCGGCACTTACACGTACTTGCGTACGACGCAGGAGGCCATCCGGAGGTTGCACCCGGCGCGCTCCGCCTCCGGAGCAACCGAATCGCCACAGCATGGCTCCAACAGGGCAGAGCCACACGAAAGGCAGGAACTGCCATGCTCCAACTCCGTAACTCACAGGGCCCCCGCGGCCGGCGCGCCACCGGCCGGACACTTCTCGCCACCGCTCTCCTCACCGTCGTCGCCGCGGTCCCGGCCGCCGCGGCTGCCCCGCAGGCCCCGGTGGCCGCGGCGCCGGTACGCAGCGACGCCGGCACTCCGGCGTTCCAGCAGGTCGCCCACTTCTACGCCGCCTATATCGATGCCGTCACGGCGGAGGGCGGCGGCAAGCTCGCCACCGCTCTGAGGACGTTCTATCTGACGCCCCACCTGCGCACCCAGCTGAAGACATGGGAGCAGCGCAACCACGCGGACGGTGTGCTCCGCGCCCAGAACACCCCGCTCGCCTTCCGGATCACCTCCGGCGACAGCGGTGCGGGCCACACCTGGTCGAAGGTGCGGCTCACCTGGAGCAACGGCAAGCACCCCACGTACTCGTATCTGACCGTGCGGTCGGACCTGCAGACCGGCAAGATCTCCGGCATCGGCAAGTGAACCGGTGGACGGGCCCGGCTCTCACACCCCTGCGGGCTCGTCCTCCCCTATGAAGGTGCGCCACAGCACGGCGTAGTGCCCTTCCCGGGCGAGGAGTTCGTCGTGCGTACCGTCCTCGACGACCCGGCCGTGGTCCATCACCACGACCCGGTCGGCGCGGGCGGCGGTCGTCAGCCGGTGGGCGACGACGAGGGTGGTGCGGCGGCCGGTGAGCCGGTCCGTCGCCTGGTTGACCAGGGCTTCGCTGGCCAGGTCGAGGGAGGCGGTCGCCTCGTCGAGCAGCAGGACGTCCGGGTCGACGAGTTCGGCGCGGGCGAGCGCGATCAGCTGGCGCTGGCCGGCCGAGAGGTTACGGCCCCGCTCGGCGACCTCGTGCAGATAGCCGCCGTCCAGGGTGGCGATCATGTCGTGGGCGCCGACCGACCGCGCCGCCGCCTCCACCTCGGCGTCGGTGGCCTCGGGCCGCCCGTACGCGATGGCGTCGCGGACCGTACCGGCGAAGAGGTAAGCCTCCTGCGGTACGACTCCGAGCCGGTGCCGGTACGCGGTGAGGTCGAGGCGGCGCAGATCGGTGCCGTCCGCCGTGACCCGGCCGCCCGTCGGGTCGTAGAACCGGGCGACGAGCTTGACGAGGGTGGACTTCCCGGCGCCGGTCTCGCCGACGAACGCGACCGTCTGACCGGCCGGGATCCGCAGGTCGACACCGATGAGGGCTTCCTCGGCGTCGTCGCCGGAGCCGTATGCGAAGGACACGTCCTCGAAGGCGATCTCGCCGCGCAGCGACAGCACGTCCAGCGGTTCGTCCGGGGCGTCGGTGGAGGTCGGCTCCCGCAGGAGTTCCTGGATACGGCCGAGGGAGACGGTGGCCTGCTGGTAACCGTCGAAGACCTGGGAGAGCTGCTGCACCGGGGCGAAGAACAAGTCGATGTAGAGGAGGTACGCGACCAGCGCACCGGTGGTGAGCGTGCCGTTGTCGACCCGGCCCGCGCCCACGATCAGTACGGCCGCCGCGGCCACCGACGACAAGAGCTGCACGAACGGGAAGTAGACCGAGATCAGCCACTGACCGCGGACCCTGGCCTCGCGGTAGTGGTCGCTGCGCCCCGCGAACCGGTCCGCGCCGTCGCGCTCGCGGCGGAACGCCTGCACGATCCGCAGCCCGGAGACGGACTCCTGGAGGTCGGCGTTGACGACGCTGATGCGTTCCCGGGCCAGCTCGTACGCCTTGACGCTCTTGCGGCGGAAGAAGAACGTACCGATGATCAGCGCCGGCAGCGTCGCGAAGACGACGAGGGCCAGCTGTACGTCGAGTACCAGCAGCGCGACCATGATGCCGAAGAAGGTGACGACGGAGACGAAGGCCGTGACCAGACCGGTCTGCAGGAACGTCGACAGCGCGTCCACGTCCGTCGTCATCCGGGTCATGATGCGGCCGGTCAGCTCGCGTTCGTAGTAGTCCAGGCCGAGCCGCTGGAGCTGCGCGAAGATCTTCAGCCGCAGCGAGTACAGCACCCGCTCGCCGGTGCGGCCCGTCATCCGGGTCTCGCCGATCTGGGCCGCCCACTGCACGAGCACGACCACCAGGGCCAGCGCGGACGCCGCCCAGACGGCGCCGAGTGCGAGCTGCGAGACACCCTGGTCGATGCCGTGCCGGATCAGTACGGGCAGCAGGAGTCCGGCGCCCGCGTCCACCGCCACCAGCGCCAGGCTCACCAGGAGCGGCAGCCCGAAGCCGCGCAGCAGCCTGCGCAGCCCGTACGACTCCTCGGCGCGGACGGCCCGCGCCTCGTCGATGTCGGGTGTGTCGGTGGCGGGCGGCAGGGCCTCGACCTGGGCGAGCAGCTCGGGCGTCGCGGGCATGCCGGCCGCACCGGTGTCGCGCGGCTCCTCCTTGCGGATCCACAGGTGGGGGCTGATGCCGCGCTCGGCGTCGAACTCGGCGTCCAGTTCTTCCTGGAGCGCCCGGTCGTCCTCGGGGGTCGTGTCGGCGGCGGTGGTCGGTCGCTGGTGTCCGGGCGAGGTGCCGCCCAGCTCGTCCGGGTCGGTGAGCAGTCGCCGGTAGAGCGCGGAGCGACGCTCCAGCTCCTCGTGCGTACCGATGTCGGCGAGCCTGCCGTGTTCCAGGACGGCGATCCGGTCGGCGAGGCCGAGGGTGGAGCGGCGGTGGGCGATCAGGAGGGTCGTCCGCCCTGCCATCACCTGCCGCAGCGCCTCGTGGATCTCGTGCTCGACGCGGGCGTCGACGGCGGAGGTGGCGTCGTCGAGGAGGAGCAGCCGGGGGTCGGTGAGGATGGCGCGGGCGAGCGCGACGCGCTGGCGCTGGCCGCCGGAGAGGGTGAGTCCGTGCTCGCCGACCTTGGTGTCATAGCCCTCGGGCAGGTCCGCGATGAACCGGTCGGCCTGGGCGGCGCGGGCCGCTTCCTCGATCTGTTCCTGGGTGGCGTCCGGGAATCCGTAGGCGATGTTGGCGCGGACGGTGTCGGAGAACAGGAAGCTGTCCTCCGGTACGAGGCCGATGGCGGCGCGCAGGGACTGCTGGGTCAGTTCGCGGACGTCGTGGCCGCCGACCAGGACGGCGCCGTGCGTCACGTCGTAGAAGCGGGGCAGCAGCAGCGAGACGGTGGACTTCCCGCTGCCGGAGGCGCCGACGACGGCGACGGTCTCACCGGGCTCGATGGTCAGCGAGAAGCCGTCGAGGACGGGGCGCTCCTCGTCGTAGCCGAACCGTACGTCGTCGAATTCGACGCTCGCGGGGGCGTCGGCCGGGAGCTCCTTGGTGCCGTCCTTCATGGTCGGCTCGGTGTCGATCAGTTCCAGTACGCGCTCGACGCCTGCCCGGGCCTGCTGTCCGACGGTGAGGACCATGGCGAGCATCCGGACCGGGCCGACGAGCTGGGCGAGGTAGCTGGAGAACGCGACGAACGTGCCGAGGGTGATCTCGCCCCGGGTGGCGAGCCAGCCGCCGAGGGCCAGCATCGCGACCTGGCCGAGCGCGGGGACGGCCTGGAGGGCGGGGGTGTAGCGGGAGTTCAGCCGGATCGTCCGCAGCCGTCCGGCGAAGAGCCTGCGCCCGACCTCGCGCAGCTTTCCGGTCTCCTGCTCCTCCTGCCCGAACCCCTTGACGACCCGGACCCCGGAGACGGCCCCGTCGACGACTCCGGCGACGGCGGCGGCCTGGCCCTGGGCGTACCAGGTGGCGGGGAAGAGACGGGAGCGGGAGCGGCGGGCGATGAACCAGAGGGCGGGGGCGACGGCGATCGCGACCAGGGTGAGCAGCGGTGAGAGCCACGCCATGATCACCAGGGAGATGATGAAGAGCAGCACGTTCCCGATGGTCATCGGGAGCATGAACAGGAGCCCCTGGATCAGCTGCAGGTCGCTGGTGGCACGCCCGACGACCTGTCCGGTGGACAGCTCGTCCTGACGCTTCCCGTCCAGGCGGGTGATCGTCCCGTAGATCTCGGTACGCAGATCGTGCTGTACGTCGAGGGCGAGCCGGCCGCCGTAGTAGCGGCGGATGTACGTGAATATGTACACCAGCACGGCGGCGACCACGAGGAGTCCGGTCCACACGGCCAGGGAACGCGTGTGGTCGCCGACGACGTCGTCGATGATCACCTTGGTGATCAGCGGGACGAGGGCCATCACCGCCATGCCGGCCAGCGACGAGCCGAGCGCCAGCAGCACATTGCGCCGGTAGCGCCATGCGTAGCCGCACAGCCGCCGAACCCAGCCCGGGGCCTGCGCCGCGTCCTCTGCGTCCCCTGCGTCCGTCACCGGTGCCTCCCGTTCGACCTGGTCTACCGGAAGGCACCAACGCGGTGGGCAGCGGATTTCATCCCGCTGTTACAAAAGACGGGTCCGTGGTCGTAGGCCGGTGCGACGTCCTGCCTACGACCTGCGTACGCCGTCCGCTGCCCGGCTACGACCGCGGCGTCGCGGTGAGCATCCGTACCGCCGGTGCCTCCGGTACCGCGGGCACCGCTTCCTGCGGGGCGGCGGGCGGGGCGATCGTCGTCAACGCGCCGGCGGCCGGGTTGAGGTCCTTGTGCACGGCGCGGGCGACGGCCTGAATGGTGTTGATGCCGTCGTTCATCGTCTTGTTGTCCTGGGTGAGCACGGTGATCGCGTAGTCGTGCCCCTTGCCCGTGAAGGCGCCGATGCTGTGCACCCGCCAGCCGTGGGTGGCGCGCGGCAGCCAGCCGTTCTTCACCTGGACGGTCACGCCGGACGGCGCACCGGCGGGCGTGCCCCAGCGCTGGGAAGAAACGACCTTGCGCATCAGGCCCAGTTCGTACGTCCGCGCGTTGTCGCTCAGCACGGAGTTCTTGGCGGTCAGCAGGGTCAGCAGCCGCTGCTCGTCCTGGGCGGTGATCTGGGTCAGCCCCCAGTAGCCACCGGAGCCGGGCACGGTGTGCGTCATCCCGGCGGCCTTCAGGAACGCCTTGACCTTGGTCACCCCGAGCTGCTTCCACAGGCTGGTGGTCGCGTTGTTGTCGGACTTGGTGATCATGGCGGTGGTGAGGTTGATCTCGCGCTGGGTGAGATAGCGGTTGTGCTTCTTGTTGTCCCAGAGCAGCGTCGCCAGCACGGTCGCCTTCACGACGCTGGCGGAGTCGTACTTCGTCGTCGCCCGCAAGGAGCACGTCGTCTTGGTGGTCCGGTCGTAGAGCGCGATGGCCGTCGTGGACTTCCGGCCCTTGAGTGCGGCGGTGATGTCCTTGGACAGCTTGGCGGCCAGCCCCGCCTTGCCGGACGTGCAGCTCACGGTCGGCGTCGCGGCGGCGGCGGGCGAGGCGCCGAGCGCCACGGGTGCGAGCACGCCTGCGGCGAGCGCGACGGACAGCGCGCCCTGCGCACGGCGGAATATACGAGGCTGTTCTTTCATGCGGTGTTTCCCCCTGAGTGGATCCGTACGGCGCGCCCCCGGCACACCCGTCAGTAATGACTCGCGACCGGCCAAAAAGTTGCGCGCCCCGAACTGTGCGGTTCCTCACCGGTTGCGCGGGTATCGATGCCCCTGTGCAGTCCGGCACGGTGACGAGGGGGAACCATGACGAGCGGTCAGCCGGCCCGGCACGCCGAGGCGTACCGCTGTGGCCGGCTCTACGCGGCGATCGCGGCCCTGCAGAGGCTCGCGCAGAACGAGCACCACCCATTGGGACGACCGGAGAGCGTGGCGAAGGCCGCCGCGCGGCCGGAGCCCGTTCTCAGAGACCCTCTGCGGGAGGTCGGCCACTACTTGGTACAGGCGCGGATACGCGGCCAGGGGGCGGCGGCCGACCCGGTCTTCCGGTCGATCCCCGACTTCCTGCCGCCGGCCAAGGACGTGCCCAGCAGCCTCGAGGGCGACGAGCGGCTGGAGTTTCGCCGGGGTCTGGAGGATCAAGCGGCGCTCATCGCGAAGGAACACCCGCCGAAGAAATGAGCCCACCCGCGTGTCCGGGGCGACCGGATGCGCGGGTGGGCAGCGGGCTGGCGCCCTACGGATGCGTCACAGATGCGTCGGCTCGAACATCCTCAGCAGGGCCGGGAGCACGACCACCGAAGGGCCCGGCTCCGCGAAGGACTTCGCCAGGTCGTCGGCGAGCGTCTCGGGGGTCGTGCGGACCGCCGGGACGCCGAAGGACTCGGCGAGGGCGACGAAGTCGGGGCGGGAGAGTTCCGTCGCCGTGGCCTCGCCGAAGGCGCCCGTCATGTATTCGCGCAGGATGCCGTAGCCGCCGTCGTCGACGATCAGCCAGGTGACCGGGAGGTCGTACTGGCGGGCCGTGGCCAGTTCCGCGATCGAGTACATCGCGCCGCCGTCGCCGGAGACCGCCAGGACCGGCTTCGTACGGTCGGCCGCCGCCGCGCCGAGCGCGGCCGGGAAGCCGTAGCCGAGCCCGCCCGCGCCCTGGGCCGAGTGCATCGTGTTCGGGTGGCGGGCGTCGAAGGCGGACCACGCCCAGTAGGCGAGGATCGTCATGTCCCAGAAGCTCGGGGACGTGTCGGGCAGCGCCTGGCGGACCGAGGCGATGAGCTGCTGCTCCAGGGTGAGTTCCTGGCCGGCGATCCTGTCCCGTACCGCTTCGAGCACCGTACGGACCCGGTCCGACGCCGACGGGTCCTCGCGGCGGTCGACCGCGTCGAGGAGGTCGGCCAGGGCCTCGCGGGCGTCGGCGTGGATGCCGAGTGCGGGATGGTTGGACTCCAGCTTGCCGGCGTCGGCCTCGATCTGGATGACGCGACCGCGCGGGGCGAACGTGTGGTAGTTCGAGGAGAGTTCACCGAGTCCGGAGCCGATGACCAGCAGCACATCGGCGGACTCCAGGAAGTCCGTCGTGTGGCGGTCCTCCAGCCAGGACTGGAGCGAGAGCGGGTGCTCCCACGGGAAGGCGCCCTTGCCGCCGAAGGTGGTGACGACCGGGGCGTCGAGCTTCTCCGCGAGCGCGAGCAGCTTGCCGGACGCGTCGGACCGTACGACTCCGCCGCCCGCGATGATCGCCGGACGCTCGGCCTTCGACAGCAGGTGCGCTGCCACAGCGGTGAGTTCGGGGCGGGGGTGCAGGACGGGCGGGGTGGCGTCCATCGCCGTGACGACGGGGAGCGTGGTCTCGGCGAGGAGTACGTCCTGCGGGATCTCGATCCAGACCGGGCCGTGCGGGGCCGTGAGCGCGGACTCCCAGGCGTCGGCGATCGCCGACGGGATCTGGGAGGCCGTACGGACGGTGTGGACCGACTTCACGATGTCGCGGAACGACGCCTTCTGGTCCCGCAGTTCGTGCAGGTAGCCATGGCGTCCGCCACCCAGACCCGCGGCCGGGATCTGGCTGGAGATGGCCAGCACGGGAGCGGAGGCCGCCGCCGCCTCCTGGAGCGCGGCGAGGGAGGTGAGGGCACCCGGCCCGGTGGAGAGCAGCAGAGGCGCCACTTCCCCGGTGATCCGGCCGTACGCGTCGGCGGCGAAGCCGGCGTTGTTCTCGACGCGCAGCCCGACGTACGAGAGGCAGGAGCGGCGCAGCGCGTCGAACATGCCCAGCGCGTGCTGGCCGGGCAGGCCGAAGACGGTGGTCGCGCCGAGGCCCTGGAGGGTCTCGACGACGAGGTCGCCGCCGTTGCGTCCGGCCGGGGGGTTCAGGGCGGCCGCGATCTGCTCGGGGGTGAGCTGCGGGCGCTCGTCGTGGTGATCGTGGCTCACTTCGTACGAGCCTCTGCGATCTGGCGGGACATGATCGTCGTCAGTTCGTACGCCGTGTGGGAGGCGGCGACGGAGGTGATCTCGGCGTGGTCGTACGCGGGGGCGACCTCCACCAGGTCGGCGGAGACCAGGTTGCAGGAGGACAGCCCGCGGACGATCTCCAGGAGTTCGCGGGAGGTCAGACCGCCGGCCTCGGGGGTGCCGGTGCCGGGGGCGTGCGCCGGGTCCAGGACGTCGATGTCGATGGAGATGTAGAGCGGCCGGTCGCCGATGCGCTGGCGCAGCTGGTCGGCGACCTCGTCGACACCGCGGCGCATGACGTCGGCGGAGGTGACGATGCCGAAGCCCATCTTCGCGTCGTCGTCCAGGTCCTGCTTGCCGTAGAGCGGGCCGCGGGTACCGACGTGGGAGAGCGCGGAGGTGTCGAGGATGCCCTCCTCGACGGCCCGGCGGAACGGGGTTCCGTGGGTGTACTCGGCGCCGAAGTAGGTGTCCCAGGTGTCGAGGTGTGCGTCGAAGTGGAGCAGGGCGACCGGGCCGTGCTTCTTCGCGACGGAACGCAGCAGCGGCAGCGCGATGGTGTGGTCGCCGCCGAGCGTCATCAGGCGGGCGCCGGTGGCCAGGAGGTCGTCGGCGGCGGCCTCGATCGTCTCGACGGCCTCGTTGATGTTGAACGGGTTCGCGGCGATGTCACCGGCGTCGGCGACCTGTGCGAGGGCGAACGGCGAGGCGTCCTGCGCCGGGTTGTACGGGCGCAGCAGGCGCGACGCCTCACGGATCGCGTTGCCGCCGAAGCGGGCGCCGGGGCGGTAGGAGACCCCCGTGTCGAAGGGCACGCCGACGACGGCGACATCGACGGCGGGGACCTCGTCGAGGCGGGGCAGCCGGGCGAACGTCGCGGGTCCGGCGTACCGCGGGACGCGGGAGGAGTCGATCGGACCGCGCGGCGATTCGTTGCTGCTCATGGGGGTGCCTTTCTTGTTGCGATGCGTGGTGACGCGTGGTGACGCGGGGTGCTGCACGCTTTGTGGGCGTTCGTACGATATTCGAAATCAAGCCCGTTTGGCGCCTGCGGACAACGCTTTACGCGGTGACCGGCTCCGGGGCGGTCTCCATGGTCTCGCCGCCCCGCCCCGCCAGCCGCTCGCGCCAGGCGGCCAGCACGGCCGCGTCGGTCGGCTTCGTGGCCAGCGAGACGACCACGTACACCACGAGCGAGGACAGCAGGCCGTAGTAGACCGGTTCGTTGGCGAGGATTCCGTACGACGCCATCAGGCCGATCACCGCGAGGCCGCCGACGGCCACCGAGGCCAGCGCACCGGCCGCCGTGCCCCGACGCCACAGCAGACCGCCCAGGATCGGTACCAGCAGTCCGCCGACGAGCAGGTTGTACGCGACGGTCAGGGCCTCGACCACGTTGTTGAGCGCGATGGCGATGGCGATGACGGCGACACCCATGATGAGGATGAAGGCCCGGTTGCCCTTCACCTCGTCGTGCTCCTCACCGCCGCCCCGCGACACCACACCCCGCAGTCGGGACCAGATGTCGTTGTTGGCGACGGTGGCGCAGGCGATCAGCGCACCGGAGGACGTGGACATCACCGCGGCCAGTGCGGCGGCCAGGACCAGCCCTCGTACACCGACGGGCAGTTCGTCCTTGACGATGGTGGCGAACGCGGCGTCCGCGCTGGGCAGCTTCGGGTACATGACCTTGGCGGCGGTGCCGATGACGGCGCCGGCGATCGCGTACACGAGACAGTACGTACCGGCGACCGTGCCGCCCCAGCGCGCCGTCCGGTCGCTCTTCGCGGTGAACACCCGCTGCCAGATGTCCTGGCCGATCAGCATGCCGAAGGTGTAGATCAGCACGTACGTGAAGATCGTCTCGCCGCCGATGCCCAGCGGGTCGAAGTACTCGGTGGGCAGCTTGGCCTTCATCTCGCTGAAGCCACCCGCCTTGATCACCGCGATGGGGAGCAGGAGCAGCAGCACACCGATGGTCTTGACGACGAACTGCACCATGTCGGTGAGCGTGATCGACCACATGCCGCCGAGCGTCGAGTACGCGACGACGATGGCGCCGCCGAGGATGATCGCGACGGTCCGGTTCATGTCGAACAGGACGTCGAAGATGGTGGCGTACGCGATGGTCGAGGTGACCGCGAGCATCAGCGTGTACGCCCACATGACGACACCGGAGATGAGCCCGGCCCGGCCGCCGTAGCGCAGGTCGAGCATCTCGGAGACGGTGTAGACCTTGAGCCGGGCGATGCGCGCCGAGAAGAAGACGGACAGGGCGAGCAGTCCGAGGCCGATGGTGAAGACCATCCAGGCGCCGGAGAGTCCGTACTGGTACCCGAGGCCGACGCCGCCGATGGTGGAGGCGCCGCCGAGGACGATGGCCGCCATCGTGCCGGAGTACATCCAGGGGCCGAGGCGGCGACCCGCCACCAGGAATTCGCTCTTGGACTTGGCGCGGCGCATGCCCCACCAGCCCATGGCGAGCATGCCGGCCAGATAGACGATGATCACCGCGTAGTCGACAGCCATGGGCTTCCTCCGTTTCAGTCATGTGCGCACGTCGTATGTGGTGAAGACGGTAGGTGGCCCGCAAGCAACGCTGAAGTGTACGTTTCATCCATAATTGAAGTCATCGATGGATGGACCGTCCATGCCTGAAGCCTCGGCCGGGCTCACCCCGCCCACCCCGCCCTCTCCTCCCTCTCCCTCCACTCCACCCACTCCCCCGATCCCGCTCACCGAGCTGCTCGCCCGCGAGGAGCTCGGGCTGCACCGGATCGCGGGTCCGGCCGAGGCGGATCTGCTGTGGGTGCACACCTCGGAGATGGCCGACCCGTACCCGTATCTGCTCGGCGGTGAGCTGCTGCTGAGCGCCGGGGTGCTGCTCAAGGACCCGGACGCCTATGTGGCCCGGCTGGTGGAGGCGGGGGCGGCGGCGCTCGGTTTCGGGGTGACGCCGGTGTTCGACACGGTGCCGCAGGCACTGATCGAGGCGTGCGACCGGCATGGCCTGCCGCTCGTGGAAGTGCCGCCCGAGACCCCGTTCACGGCGATCGCCCGGGCGGTGTGGCGGCTGATGGCCGAGGCCCGGCACCGCGAGCTGCGCCGGGTGACCCGCGCTCAGCAGGCCCTGGCCACGGCGGCGGCCCGGCCCGATCCGATCCCCGCGGTGCTGCACCAGCTGGCGGCCCAGCTGGAGGGCCGGGCGGTGCTGCTCTCCGCGGACGGCGAGGAGCTGCACGCGGCGGGCCGCCGTCCGGCCCCCGACATCGGGGCGGCGCTGACCCGGCTCACCCGGGTGGTCTCCGCCGTGACGCGCCCCGCCCCGACGTCCGCGACCGACACGCTGCGGGACGCGCACCTGTCCGCGTACGCACTGGGCGGCGGCCAGGGCCTCGTCCTGGCGCTGGCGAGCGACCGGCGCGAGGCGGGCGACCACACGATCGCCGGGGTCGCGGTCGTCCTGCTCTCCCTGCTGGCCGCCCCGCACCAGGGCGCCGACGCGGCGGGCCGGTCGGCCGCGCTCGTACGGATGCTGCTGGGCGCGGACCCGGAGGAGGTCGCCCCGCTGCTCGGTGGCACCGAGCAGTGGACGGTGGTGTACGCGCGCCGCAGCGGCGACGGCCCGGTCGACCCGCTGACCGCCGGCGCACTGGGCGCCGCTCTGGGCTCGGCCCTGGTCGACGCGGGCCGGGGCGGCGACGCCGTCAGGGTGCTGATCCCCGGCGGCGACCGGATCACCCCGCAGCCCGGCTGGACGCTCGGCGCCTCCGCCCCCGCACCCATCACGGCCCTCGACCTCGCCGACGGCCAGGCGTCCCGCGCCCTGGGCCGAGCCGTGGCCACCCGCACCCCGCTGGCCCACCACCACACCGACACCGGAACCGGCCTGGCCGCCCTGATCCCTCCCGACCAGGCGGAGGCCCACGCCCGCGCCCTCCTCGCCCCGCTCACCGAGCCGCTGGCCGAGACCCTGCGGTGCTGGCTGAGCCTGCACGGCAGCTGGGACCGCACGGCAACAGCTCTCCAGGTCCACCGCAACACGGTCCGCCAACGCATCGCCCGCTGCGCGACGCTGCTGGACGCGGACCTGGACGACATGGACGTACGGACGGAACTGTGGTTCGCGCTGCGGCAGCGGTGAACAGCGTCCATCGGTGACTGCAAACGCCTGATGCGGCCTCCGGGGAGGCGCCCGCGCCGGTTCGCGAGTGCGCAGAACTGGTGCCCCTGAGGGGACTTCAGGAGATGCGCGACGACTCCCGATGCTGCTGGCCCGCTCCCGCCACGCCTCCGTCCGCTCCCTGGAGCGATACGCCCGCCCCGGAGCCGACGCGGTCGCCCGGAACGTCGCCCAGCGTGATCCCGCTGCACGCCGCCGAGGCTGAACCGGGTACCTCGGCGGGGCGGAATGTCGTTGAGGTGTGACGACAGGCCGGCGGGCGCTGCCGCGCCACCCCAGGTGCTCGGCGTTTCTGTGGCCGAGGACTGAATCGGCACGTGGCGGAACGCTGACACCAGGTCAGCCACAGCGTGGCGGGACCAGGCCGGCCTCGTACGCGGCAATGGCCGCTTCCACCCGGTTGCGCGCGCCCAGCTTCGCCAGCACCGCGCTGACGTGCGCCTTCACCGTGCCCTCGACCAGGTGCAGCCGGCTCGCGATCTCCGCGTTGGACAACCCCGCCCCGAGTCCGGCCAGCACCTCGCGTTCCCGCTCCGTGAGCCGCTCCAACGAGCGGTGAGGATGTGCCGCCCGGTGCGCGCGCAGCCCGGCGATGACCCGGCCGGCGACACGCGGGGACAGGTAGGCTCCGCCGGCTCCCACTGCCCGTACCCCGTTGAGCAGTTCCCTCGGGTCGTCCGCCTTCAGCAGGAAGCCGTCGGCACCCTCCTCCAGGGCGCGGGTGACGTACTCGTCCTGGCCGAAGGTCGTCAGCATGATCACACCGACGGCCGTCAGCTCCCGGTGGAGCCGCGCCACTGCCGTCAGCCCGTCCAGGCCGGGCATCTGGATGTCCAACAGGACCACGTCCGGCCGATACCGGCGGGTGAGCGCGATGGCCTCGTGCCCGTCACTCGCCTCGGCGACCACCTCGACGTGCGTGTCCCTGGCCAGGATGGCCCGCACCCCCGCCCGGACCATCGCCTCATCGTCGGCCACCAGGACCCGGACCGGCCGGCTGCCGGGTGTCGTCTCTTTCACGCGGCGAGCCTACGGCCGGCGCACCACCGAGCGGATGGCAAGCCCCACAGATCCGCCCCGGGTCGGGGCGCACCCCCGACGAAGGGCAGGACGCCGATGCCGTTCGACCAATGGGCGCCGGCGCCGCGGACTCCTAGCGTCGCTTCCGTACGGGAAACGAGGCGGCCGCCCTGGGCCCACCACGCGTCGGTGTGCGCCGCCGTCGACTTCCGCGAGCTGCATTCCGCGGTCCGCGACCGACACGAAGGAACTCCGTGATCACCGTCCGAGGACTCACCAAACGCTACGGCGACACCCTCGCCGTGGACGAGCTGACATTCGATGTCCGGGCCGGCCGCGTGACCGGCTTCCTCGGCCCCAACGGGGCCGGGAAGTCCACCACGATGCGCATGATTCTGGGCCTGGACCATCCTTCGCGCGGGCGGGCCCTGATCGCCGGCCGGCCCTACGCGGACCTGCGCAGGCCGCTGTGCTCGGTCGGCGCGATGCTGGACGCCCGGGCCGTCCACCCCGCCCGTTCCGGCCGCACGCACCTCGTCGCCCAGGCCCGGGCCAACGGCATCCCGGTACGCCGCGTGGACGAGGTGCTGGAGAAGGTGGGCCTGACCAAGGCGGCCCGCCGGCCGGCGGGCACGTACTCGCTCGGCATGAGCGGGCGACTCGGGGTGGCGGGCGCCCTGCTCGGCGATCCGCCGGTGCTCGTCCTGGACGAGCCGGTCAACGGCCTCGACCCGGACGGCGTGCGGTGGATCCGCCGGCTCGTCCGTGACCAGGCGGCGGAAGGACGCACCGTATTCCTCTCCAGCCACCTGATGAGCGAGATGCAGCTGACGGCCGACCATCTCGTCGTCATCGGCCGTGGTCGGCTGCTGAGCGACACATCCATGACGGAGTTCCTCGCCGCCGCCTCTTCCGCGTCGGCGCGCGCCGTGGTGCCCGACCCCGAGGAAAGAGCAACGCTGGTCCGTCGCCTGATGACGGCCGACGGGGTGAGTGTCGAGACGTCCGCGTCCGGCGAACTCACCGTCGAGGGTCGCACCGCCGCCGAGATCGGCGACCTGGCCCACCACTGCCGAGTCCGGTTGCACCAACTGAGCGACGTCCGGGTCTCGCTGGAGCAGGCGTACATGGACCTGACCGCACGCAGCGTCGAGTACACGACGGGCGGCAGCAGCACGGACACGACCGCCGCGGGCGCAGCGCCGAACGAAGGAGGCCGACAGTGACCACCCCGACGACACCCGTCAGGCGGACGGACCGGTCGCGGGCCGTCCCCGACGCTCCCGACCGGGGCGCACCCGGTGGCTTCGCCGGGGCGACCGCCTCGGAATGGACCAAACTGTGGTCCGTCCGAGCCCCCTGGCTCTGCCTTCTGGCGGGCCTTGCGATCACCGGTGTCTTCACCTACTACTACGCCTCGATCGCCCGTATCAACGAGCATCCGGTCCAGCCCGTCGGGAACGCGGCGGCCTCCTCCGCCGTCCTCGTCCAGTTCGCCGTCGTCGTCCTGGCCACGGTCGCGGTCACCTCCGAATACTCGACGGGCAGCGTGCGGGCTTCCCTGCTGTCGGTGCCCCAGCGGCATCGGGTCCAGGCGGCGAAGGCATTGGTGGCGGCCGTGGTCGCGTTCGTCGCCGGCACCACGTTCGCCGTCGTGGGGACGGCGGTGGCCTGGGTGGCGTTCGACGGACGGGCCTCCTTCGGGGCCGGCCCGACCCTCTTGCAGGTCCTCGCGGTCGGTCTCTACCAGGCGCTGGTCGCCGTGCTGACTGTCGGGGTGGCGTTCGCCGCGCGCCACCCGGCCGGCACGCTCTCCATCCTCGTCACCCTCTTGTGGGCATTGCCGAGCGTGCTCCTGGGGCTCGGCGGCCCGACGCTCGCGGACGTCAACGACCATCTGCCGCACGGAGCCGGAGACCACTTCATGCGCCTCGGCGCCGAGGCCCCGTACGGGCCGGCGACGGCGGTCCTGATCGTGGCGGCGTGGGCCGCGACCGCGCACCTGATCGGCCTGTACGTGCTGCGCCGCCGGGACGCCTGACCCCGCGTCGGAACCGGCCCGGACGTTCTTGCCGTGCCCCCTCGCAGGGCGTCCGGCCCCGTCCCGCAGAATCGACCCGGGCAGGTGAGGACATTCACCGGAAGGACGGTCGACACGCCATGCCGCACACACGCATACCCCCGGTCAGATCCGTGTGCGGCGATGTGGTGCTGTGGGGCGTGCTCGCTGCCGCCACCGGCTACGGATTCCGGGATGCGGGCGCAGCCGCCTCGCCGGCCCTGGACCTGTACCTGCCGTTGGCCGTCCTGGCGTTGGCCGTACCGCTGTCCCGCCGTCAGCCGGGGCCCGCGGTCGTCCTGGCCAACGGGCTGTGCGCGCTGGGCCTGGCCGACTCCGCGACCCCCGGCAACGCCCACGTCCTGTCGCTTGCCGTCCTGAGCTGTCTGCTGGGCGCCCGGGTCGTCGCGGCACGGCGCCCGCTCCTGGTGCTCGCCGGGTGCCTCGCGGCCGACCTCGTGACGTGCGCGGTGCTGCGGACGCAGGCCGTGTGGTGGTTCTACGCGCTGACCGTGCTGCCCGCCGCCCTCCTGCTGCCCTGGTTGGCCGGACGGCACTGGCGTGGCCGACGCGAACTCGTACGGGAGGGCTGGCGGCTGGCCCGGAGCCTGGAAGAGCGGCAGCACCTGGTCGCGGAGCGGGCGCGGCTGACCGAACGCGCGGACATCGCGGCCGACATGCACGACTCTCTCGGGCACGCTCTGAGCCTGGTCGCCCTGCGTGCCGGGGCCCTGGAACTCTCCCCCGACCTCACCAACCGCGACCGCACCGACCTCGCCGAGTTGCGCGGGACGATCGCGGACGCCGTGGAGCAACTGCGGGAGACCGTCGCAGTCCTGCACGACCCGACCGGAACGGAACCGGGCGCGGGTCTGTCCGTCACCGACACCCTCGAGGACCTTCTCGGACGGGCGGTCGCCTCCGGGGTTCCGGTGCGCTGGGAGCGGCGCGGGGCGATGCCCGCACTGCCCTCCTTGATCGAACGGGGAATGTACCGGGCGGTGCAGGAGGCTCTCACCAACGCGGTGAAGCACGCGCCGGGCAGTGCGATCCGGGTGCAGATCACACACGAGGCCGCCCGTACCCGCGTGAGCGTCGTGAACGCCGCTCCGCCGACTGACGGGTCGGCGCACGCGACCGAAGGCCCGACGGTCGGCGTCGGCCGCCGGGGCCTGACGGGGCTTCGGGAGCGGGTGACGGTTCTCGGCGGCTCCTTGTGGACCGGCCCGTATCAGGGCGGATTCCGCGTCACCGCCGTCCTCCCGCACACGACCACGGCCCGTCCGGGGAGACCGGAGCCGGAACCCGGGACGGCGCCCGGAACACAGGCCAGAACCCGCGGGCGGCACACCGAGTCCGCGTTGCCATCCGGAACTGCTCTCCACCCGGCCCCGGACACGGATACCATCGCACCGGAGTCCGCCAAGCGGCTCGCCTCCGTACGGAGCGCCGCCCGCCGCCGCTCCGTCGCCGCCTTCGTGGCGCCTGTCGTCGCAGCCGCCTTCTTCGTGCCCGCCGCCGTCTACCTGGCCTGGCAACTGACGACGAGCGTGCTGCCGCCCTCCCGGTTCGACGAGCTGACCACCGGCCGGCCGCGCGCCGAACTCACCCCTCTGCTGCCGGCCCACGCCTACCCCTACCCGCCCGACCACGCCCGTTCCGCACCCCAGCCGCCCGGCGCCCGTTGCGAGTTCTACCGTTCCGGCCGCGACCTGTTGCACGAGGTCGACCTCTACCGGCTCTGCTGGTCCGGCAACATATTGGTGACGAAGGACACCGTGCCCGCGAGCCGACCCTGACCCGCGGCAGCGACTCCAAGGCTCCGCACGGCCCCGCCCTCGTCTTCCCGGCAGCCGGCTGGTCCTCGTTCATCGCAGCGGTCAAGAGCGGCGAGTTCGCAGCCTGACCGCGCCACCACTCAGCACATCCACCCTGCACATCGCCTACTTGCCGTCGATGCCGATGATCGTGCCTAACGGGTCGCGGAGTTGCGCGATGCGCCGACCCGGTTCGATCGTCAGGGGCCCGCGGTGGTGCTCGCAGCCCGCGGCCAGCAGTAGCTCCCGGACTGCGTCGACGTCGTCCACGCTCCAGTACACGACCGGACTGCCGCCTCTCGGGTTGCGCGCGTCATCGGCCGGGTGGAAGCCGAGCTCGACCCCGCCGATCTCCACCCAGGCATAGACCGCGCCCGTATCACTGACATCGACCTGCACCGGGACATCGAGCAGTTCGCCGTACCACCGCGCCGAAGCCTCAGGACTGTCCGCGAAAACCATCACGGTGCGTACGCCTTTGAACATGATCCACCCCCAAAAGGGGTCACCCTACGGTGCGTGCGCCGGGAGGGCGTGGGGCGTCCGCGGTTGATCTCGCCGGGCACGCATGCGCGCCGGTGTACAGCGGAGCACCGCGGCCCCCGATGTGGGCTTCGAGCGCCCCGCATCCGCGCCTGTCTGCGCAGGTCACAGCCGTGCCAGGCTGCCGGTGATCAGGGGCAGAGCCTTGATCACCGTCAGGAGAAGAGGTTTCCGTCATGAACCGCGTCACCGCGCTCGCCGTCACCTCGATCGCCATGACCCTGGGGCTCGGCGCCGGGCCCGCCGCCGCCGGGGCCGCCGAGAACGCCGCCGTGAAGAGCACCAGCACGAACGCCGCCGTCGAGAGCGCCAGGGCTTCCTACAGCTGCAGTCCCGGCTACTTCTGTATCTACAGCGACTGGAACGGAGGCGGCACCCGCTGCCAGTGGTCGGACAAGAAGCGGGCGAATACCGCCGACGACTGCTCCTTCATCCAGCGGGGCCAGAACGTGCGCTCCGTGTGGAACGCGACCGGGCACCGCGTTCAGTACTACACGCAGACCAACTACAACGCCCGCGTCGGATCCACCCCCGCCGGAAGCGGCGGCAACCTCCAGGGGAGCTACCAGATCCGCTCCTTCAAGCCGCAGTAGGGAACGCAGACAGCGCGAGAGCCCTTCCCGGCCGGCGGCCGGGAAGGGCTCTCGCGCGTCCGCTGCCGGACGCTCCGCGCGGGCGTGCTCAGCATCACCCTGGACAGCTTCGGTGACTGCCGGGTAACTTTTGACCAGGACTGAGCAAGCGCTTAGCCAGTCCCGGCCGAATCCCGCCCGAAGCTGACCAAGGAGGCACCCCCGTGCGCCGTACGGTATTCAACGAGGACCACGAGGCGTTCCGGGAGACCATCCGCGCCTTCATCGAGGCCGAGGTCGCCCCCGTCTACGACGAGTGGTTCGCGGCCGGCCAGGTGCCCCGCGACTTCTACTACAAGCTCGCGGAGCTGGGCATATTCGGCATCGAGGTGCCGGAGGAGTTCGGCGGCGCCGGGGTCGAGTCCTTCAAGTTCGAGGCGATCATCTCCGAGGAGTGCGCCCGCGCGGCCGTCAACTTCGGTGGCTCCGGTGTGCACGTCCTGCTCTGCCTGCCGTACATCAAGGCGTACGCCACCGAGGAGCAGAAGAAGCGCTGGCTGCCGGACTTCGTCACCGGCAAGACGATGTACGCCATCGCCATGACCGAGCCGGGCACGGGTTCCGACCTGGCCGGCATGAAGACCACCGCCAAGCTCTCCGAGGACGGCACGCACTACATCCTCAACGGCGCCAAGACGTTCATCACCGGTGGCGTCCACGCCGACCGGGTCATCGTCTGCGCCCGTACCGCCGCCCCGAAGGAGGACGACCGCCGTTTCGGTATCTCCCTCCTCGTCGTCGACACCAAGGCCGAGGGCTACTCGGTCGGCCGCAAGCTCGACAAGCTGGGCCTGCGCACCTCCGACACCGCCGAGCTGGCCTTCGTCGACGTCA
Organism: Streptomyces atratus; assembly: GCF_014648655.1. GTDB lineage: Bacteria > Actinomycetota > Actinomycetes > Streptomycetales > Streptomycetaceae > Streptomyces > Streptomyces atratus. The sequence continues at coordinate 148,022 of NZ_BMRN01000002.1, read as the reverse complement.
AGGTGCCGGTCGAGGACCTCCTCGGCGAGGAGAACAAGGGCTTCTCCTACCTCGGCCAGAACCTGCCGCAGGAGCGCCTCGGCATCGCCGTCGGCGCGTACGCCCAGGCCAAGGCCGCCGTCCGGTTCGCCCAGAGTTACGTCTCGGAGCGCACCGTCTTCGGCAAGACCGTCGCGTCCTTCCAGAACACCAAGTTCGAGCTGGCCGCCTGCCAGGCCGAGGTGGACGCCGCCGAGGCCGTCTGCGACCGCGCCATCGAGGCCCACGACGCCGGTGAGCTGACCGCCGCCGAGGCCGCCTCCGCGAAGCTCTTCTGCACCGAGGTCGCGCACCGCGTCATCGACCGCTGCCTCCAGCTGCACGGCGGCTACGGCTACATGAACGAGTACCCGATCGCCCGCCTGTACGCGGACAACCGGGTCAACCGCATCTACGGCGGTACCAGCGAGGTCATGAAGTCGATCATCGCCAAGTCCATGGGCCTGTAAGAGCGGTTACGTTCCCTCCATGAGCTCAGCACTTGACTCCCTGCTCGATCTGCTCGACCTGGAGCAGATCGAGCGGGACATCTTCCGGGGTACGAGCCGTTCGGCGGTCGTGCCCCGCGTCTTCGGCGGCCAGGTCGCGGCCCAGGCCCTGGTCGCCGCAGGCCGTACCGTCCCGGCCGACCGCACCGCCCACTCCCTGCACTCGTACTTCCTGCGGATGGGCGACCCGGGCGCGCCGATCGTCTACAGCGTCGACCGCATCCGTGACGGCCGTTCCTTCACCACCCGCCGGGTCGTCGCCGTCCAGCACGGCCAGCCGATCTTCCATCTCTCGGCGTCCTTCCAGACGTACGAGGAGGGCCTGGAGCACCAGGCGGACATGCCGCCCGCCCCGGACCCAGAGACGCTGCCCACGGCCGCGCAGATGCTGCCCCGGTACGCGGACCGCTTCAGCGATCCGGGTGTCGTGGACCGGCTGATCGAGGCGCGGGACGCGGTCGACCTGCGGTATGTGGACGCGCCGCCCTTCGGCACGGTCGGCGAACCGCGCGAGCCCCGCTCCCAGGTGTGGTTCCGCACCAACGGCAAGCTCGCGGACGACCCGCTGCTGCATCTCTGCATGGCGACGTACGTCTCCGACATGACGTTGCTCGACTCGGTGCTCCTCGCCCATGGGCGCGGCGGCTGGACGGTCGGCGACGTGGTCGGGGCGAGCCTGGACCACGCGATGTGGTTCCACCGTCCCTTCCGGGCCGACGAATGGCTGCTGTACGACCAGGAGTCGCCGTCCGCGTCCGGTGGGCGCGGGCTCGGTCAGGCCCGTATCTACACGCAGGACGGCCGGCTGGCGATCACGGTCATCCAGGAGGGCGTGGTCCGCGTCCCCCGGGACTGACGCTTCCCCCCTGAGCATCGGGCGCCGGATCAGCCGGCGCCCGATCAACCGGCGTTGGACGAGTCGGCCTCAGATCAGCCCCGCCGCGTCCAGCAGATAGTCCGTCAGCGGGTCGTAGAAACGCGGGTCCAGCACATGGTCGTCCAGTGGTACGGCCACCTGGAGCGTCCCCTCCGCCTCGCCGAGGAACAACGCCGGGTCGTTGCAGTCCGCGTACCCCACCGCGTCCAGTCCGCGCTGTGCCGCGCACCCCGCCCACCCGTGGTCGGCGACCACCAGGTCCGGCAGCGGCCGGCCCTCCCGCTCCAGACCGTCCAGGATCGCGGCCATCGGGGCGGGCGAGTGCGTGTGCCAGAGCGTCGCGCCGCGCTCCTGCACCGCGACGTCCGCGAACTGGAACACCATGCCCTCGTCGGCCACCAGCCCCGAGGGAATCCGTACGATCTCGCAGCCGGCCGCCCGCAGCGCCTGTGCGGTCTGCCGGTGCACATCGAGGAGCCCGCCCGGGTGCCCGGTCGCGAACAGCACCCGCTGCGCCCCCGCCGCCGCCTTCCGCAGCCGTGCCGCCATCCGCTCCAGGGCGTCGACCGTCAGCTCCGGGTCGATGGTGTCCTGCCCGAACCGGTGCTCCGGGTCGTCGCTGACCCCGCAGCGCTCGGCCATCACGGCCAGCACGTCCTGCTCGTCGCGCCACCGGTCCCCGAGCTCCAGGCCCAGCCAGTAGTGGCGGTCGCCGTTGGCGAGCTTGCGGTAGTGGGAGAGGTTGTTGTCGCGGGGTGTGGCGACGTCTCCGGCGATGCGCGTACGGACGAGGTGTTCGACGAGGGCGGCACGGCTGGGTATCGGCATGAACCCATTGTGCCGTCAGGTGTGCACAGTGTGCCGGGTGTCTTGCACGACGGACGGGCCGGCTGCTCGGCGAAACGCACGGACCGGCCCGCCGGCCGCTCAGGGAAGCCGGGTCGAGTACGTGACCTTCTTGAGGTGGTAGTACTTGGCGACGCACTGCCCCGGCCACACCTTCCGGCCCTGATCGCCGAACGGCTCCACCATCCCGCTGACCGACACCGGTGTGTACGGAAGCACCTGGGTGCCGCGCGCCGCCTGGGCCTTCAGCCACCGGTCCTGGCGGTCCCAGCGCTGGGCGCGCACGTCCATCTTCGGTTCCAGCTGGGACAACGGGACGGCAAGACCGACGCAGGCCGCAGCACACGCGGCTCCGGCGGCCACCGACGTCAGCGCACTGATCCCCCACCGGCGATTGCGCAGCACCCGTCCCAGCAGGGCGCCGACGGCGACCAGGAGCATCACGTACAGCAGGAGGAAATCGCCCCAGATGCGCGGCGCCCTCACCACGCTCTGCCCGAAGGCCGGGTAGGCGACGACGGTGCAGAGGTACCCGGAGACCAGGAAGGCGAGCAATCCGACGAGGACCACGCGGAGGGGCCTGCGCCGCAGGGGCCCGCCCGGTCCCTGCTCACCACCGCGCACCATCAGTCCCAGCAGTACGCCGACGGCGACCGCTCCCAGATACTGCCAGGTCGTGAAGATCGTCCCCAGGATCTCCCCGAACGCCCGCAGCGCCACCGTCAGCGTCTCCGGGCCGAACACGGAGGTGGTGTCGGCGCCGAACCGCTCACGCCGGGCGCGTGCGCCGGGCGACACGTACAGGATGATCGCCCCGACCGCGACCCCGGCGAAGGCGACCACGCACCAGATACGCGCAAGGGTCCGGCCGGAACCGGGAAGGGCCCAGCAGCTGATCACCAGGAGAGCGGCGAGCACGACGAGCACGACGACCGACGTCTCCTCCGACAGTGTGCCGATGAAGACCCCGCCCACGTATGCGGTGCCCAGCGCGAAGGCTCGTCCCCACCCGGTCCGTGCGCGCAGCAGAGGGATCACGGCGGCGCAGGCCAGGACCGGTGCGAGGGTGTGCGAAACGGAGGAGGCGGGCCAGTAGAACGTCTTGTACGTGTTGGACGTCGCGAGAAGGAAGACCGCCGCCATCATCGCCGCCACCAGCAGCGCGAGTCCGCGCGGCCCGGTCAGCCCGGCCCTCTTGAGCGCCGAGGCGGTCAGCAGCCAGAGGATGCCCAGCATGAGCACCCCGCTGACCAGGGCGAACCATCGTTGCCCCGCGACGCCGTACGCCCCGTACGCGACGACCAGCAGTGCGTTGGCGACACGTCCGTTGTCGTGGAGGAAGAATTTCGCGATCATTCCGGAGGCGCCCTCGTCGCGTACGACCGGGAGGAAGCACCAGTCGTCCCCGCCCGGGCGGACCAGGCGGCCGATCCAGAAGGCCGCGCCGAGCAGGGCGAGCGGCAGCAGGGTGAGGGCCGTCGTCCAGATCGTCGCCCATCGCCGTGAGGAGCCGGGGTGGTTCTCCGGTCGGTGGGACTTCTCGTTCTCCTGCTGTGTGTCAGTGGTTTTCGCGGTGTCAGCGGTCATGTGCGCTGCTGCCCTTCGTACGTTGCTCGCGTCTTGCGCGCCGAGAGGTTCAGGCGGTGTGGGATCAAGCTGTGGTGTGTCCGGCACGGCTCCCGGTCAGACGGCACGTTGGCGGGCCAGGGCAGCACCGGAGTCGATGGCCCAGCGGGCGAGCAGGAACGAGAAGGGAGTGGCGAGGATTCCCGCGGCCACGGCAGCGATGTTCTTGTCCATGCCCAGCCTGCTGACGCCGAGGTAGAGCAGGGCGCCGGTGAGAACGAGATTGACGATGCTCGACAGGGGGTACCGGGCGAAGGCGTGCCAGGTCGGCTTCGTGCGGCAGGTGATGTACGAGTTGAGTAGGAACGATCCCACGATGCTGGCCGCATATCCGACGACATGCGCGGCCAGATAGGGAATCCAGGTGTTCAGCGAGGCGTACACCGCCAGATACACCGCCGTATTGATGGTTCCGAGCATCGCGAAAATGACGAATTGGCGTACGGTGCGGGACCTGGCGGCCCCGAGCGCGGTCGCCCCGGCGTGCCCCGCCATCGGCCTCTCGACCACTTGTGCGGGCGAAGCTGCATGGACCTCGTCCGGCGTATCGGCTGGAATATCGACCGGGGGAACATTCGGGGATTCGTTCGTTTCGCGCACCACGTAATGCGGACGGCGTTTCGACTCGCTGTAGATGCGTCCCACGTATTCGCCGATGACGCCGAGCGTGGCGAGCTGGATGCCGCCGAGCGCCACGACGGCGGTCAGCAGGGTGGTGTAGCCGGGTACGGCGACACCGTGCAGAACAACGTCGGCGATGATCCACAGGGCGTATCCCAGTGCCGCCAGCGCGAGGGCGAGGCCGGCGTGGATCGCCAGGCGCAGGGGACGGCTGTTGAAGGAGATCAGTCCGTCGATCCCGTAGTTGAGCAGATTCCTGCTGCCCCACTTCGAACTCCCGGCCGCACGCTGGATGTTCCGGTAGGTGAAGCTGACGGTGTCGAAGCCGACCCAGGAGAAGATCCCCTTGGAGAACCGGTTGGTCTCGGGCAGCGCGAGTACGGCGTCCACCGCGGTGCGTGACAGCAGCCTGAAGTCGCCCTCGCCGTCGACGACCTCGACGTCCATGCACCGGCCCATGGCCCGGTAGTAGGCGGCGCTGAGAAAGCTGCGCAGGGCGCCTTCACCCGTCCGGTCCCGCCTCGCGACGACCTGGTCGTACCCGCGTCGGCGCAACTCCAGCATGCGGGGGAGAAGTTCGGGCGGATGCTGGAGGTCGGCGTCCATGAGCACGACGGCTTCGCCGCGGGACATGCGCAGCCCCGCGAGCATGGCGGCCTCCTTGCCGAAATTGCGGCTGAAGGAGGTGTAGCGGACCCGTCGGTCCGCGGTGGCGAGCGAGCCGATCCGGGCCCTGGTCCGGTCGCTGCTGCCGTCGTCGACATAACAGATCTCGAAGGTCCGCCGAGTCGGTTCGAGGACGGAGATCAGTGCACGGTGAAATGCCTCGATCACCTCGTCCTCATTGAAACAGGGGACAACGATCGAGACCTGACATCTTTTCATTTAATTTCCCCATCAGGCGTGGGCGAGACAACTCAAACCATATGCCCGCGGGTCACCGCGACACTCCGACCGACGGAGCCGTCGAGGAAAATGAAAGGGAATATGAGGAAGCACCTCACCCCTTTCACATCAATTCATATGTTTAAATTCGGGCGGACATCGCGGACGCACCCACCGGGCACCCGCCGACAGGCCCTACGGACGGGCCGCCGCCTCGAACGCCCCGCGCGCCAGCCGGTGCAGCAGCGCCGCCGTGTCCGCGCGGTCCGGCTGCGCGTCGGGGCGGCCCAGATGCGGGGTCGAGTTCAGGAGGCCGAAGACGGCATGGACAGCGGCGCGGGCCTCGTGCTCGGGCAGGTCCGGATACAGCTCGCGGACCACCTCCACCCACACCTCGACGTACTGCCGCTGGAGCTGTCGGACCCGCTTGCGGTCGGCGTCCCGGAGGCGGTCCAGCTCGCGGTCGTGGAGGGTGATCAGGGGGCGGTCGTCGAGGGCGAAGTCGATATGGCCCTCGATGAGCGCGTCGAGCAGGGCGTGCGGGGAGCCGTCCTGGCAGGCCGCGTCCTCCGACACGCGCAGCTGCCCGCCCGCCAGCAGTCGCTCACTGATGCCGACCAGCAGCTCGGCGAGCATCGCGTCCTTGCCGGGAAAGTGCCGGTAGAGGCCGGGGCCGCTGATTCCGACGGCGGCACCTATCTCGTCGACGCCGACGCCGTGGAAGCCGCGCTCGGCAAAGAGGCGGGCAGCCTCCTTGAGGATCTGCTCGCGGCGAGTGGGGGCGTCCGTCCTGGTGGTCATGGATTCGATTCTAGACAGTCGGGTTAGCGAACGTTAACTTCGGCGCAACGTGTCAACGCGCATTGACCGGGTCGAGGGGTGACCGACCGTCTCGCCGCGCGGATGCCGCACACGCGCAGCGGACCGTGCGGAACATCGTGTACACCCCGCCGTGGACATCCGATCGGCATCACCGCCGGCATCGTCCCCTGCGGCGGACGTGCAGCCGCCAGGGACGCGGAGTGTTCAGCAGGCGTCCGCCGCACTCCACGCTCAAGGGGCGTCCCGAGGCCCGTACACGTACGCCCCGGCGCACGCCAGAACTGCGGCGAACACACAGAACACCAGCAGCCCGGTCGCCCAGTCCGGCCGGCCCACCCCCCGGATGCCGAGCGTCACCGCATCCACCGTCACGCTCAACAGGGTGCAGCCAAGTACCAGCCCGGCCCCGACCGCCGCCCCGACCGCGAGCTTCTCGGCGAACGCGACGCCGCGCGAACCGGCAGCCAGCCACGTGGTGCGGGCCGCTCCCCGGGAGAACTCCACGGTGACCGAGCCCGCGCCGAAGACGAAGATCACCACGGCCGCGGGCGAACGCCACTCGCCTTACCGGCCCCGTTGGCGCCGAGCAATCCGGTCACCGTACCGGTGGACAATGACAGCGACACACCGTCCACAACCGCTTTGCCGGCGTAGCTGCGTCGTAGTCCGTCGCCTGCATCAGCGGTTCGCTGTTCGCCCTCGTCGTGGGAATCCATGCCGGGGCGGGGGAATCAGCCATGGTTCGCCCAGAATACGGCGCCCATGATCAAGAGGATTCCGACCCCGAAGACGGCACCGATTCCAGGATTCCTGCGTTGCACGGCGGTTCGACCGAGCATTCCGACAACCGGGATCCAGCCCGCCGCATAGACGATCCAGGCGGTTCTCCCCATCGACGGGCTGTCGTCCATCTTGAACAGCACCCATGCCACAAAAACAAAAAGTGCCGGAGCAGCCCATAAATTGCGCTCGACCACTTCCTGACGTTCCGACAACGAAACCCTCCTGGATCAATGCGGACGTGACCCCCTCCCTTGTTGGAGGGGGTCACGATCTTCCTACGGATGTTCTAGAAATGGCTGATCAGGTACGAGATGACCTCGTCGATCACATAGGCGGGCGCTGCCTTGATGACCCACTTCAGCGGGTTGAAGTTGGACAGGCTGTCGACCCACTTCTTGAAGGCCTTGCGCCCCTTCTTCGCCGCCTTGATCGCGGACTTCCCGTACTTGCTCTTGACTATCTTGTCGACCAGTTTCTTGGCCGCGCCGCTGATGCCCTTCGTGCCGACATCGGTCTGCGTACCGAGAGATGCTGCTCCGCCGTTCACGCCGGTCGCCGCGCTGCCGTTCGACACACCGGCGGTCAGTGCGACACCGGTTGGAGCCGTCTGTAAGGCCGAAGCGGTGGACGCAACCCGGGAGCGGCCGGTGTCCGCCGCCGACGCCGCCGGGGCCGCGACACCGAGCGCGAGTACCGCCGTGAGCGCGGCAGCGGTCATACGCATCTTGTTGTGCATCAATACTCCTCCTGCTCACCAGGAGGCACGACGATTCAAGGAGCGGTTCCTGAAACACCATGCCCTGGCCGGTATTTCCGGCCGGCGAGAAGGAGTCTTCAACGCTTCCGATGTTTCGCACTATTGGACCTTGGGGAGGTGACCCAAAGGGCATTGCCCCACAGGGCAGATCAGCTCGTGATGGGCGTATGCGAACAATGCGGCTTCCAGCCGGGAAGACACACCAACTTTCCCCATGATGCTGGTCAAATGAGCCTTCACGGTACGTTCGGCAATGCCGAGCCGCCGGGCAATCACCCGATTTCCGGCGGCGCCCCGATCAGCACGAGAACCTGGCGCTCACGACCGGTCAGAAGCGGCGCCCCTGCCGGATCCCCGGGAGCGGAACCGGCCCCCGTTCCAACGACAACCATGCGCGACCCTGCACCCGTTTACAAGGCATCCTGCGTGGTCAAATCAGATACACCTCCCCCATGGAGCACCACGAGCGGCGCTCCCCGCACACCCTAAGACATCCGTTCGCACTAGGAAAGGGAAAAGCAAAATAATTGAGCGGGCACCCTGCCCAGCCAGCCGACCAGTCGGCCAGCCAGCCAGCCGCCAAAAGGTGATGACTAAAAGCTTTGGCCGAAAATCACCCAAGCCCCCATGCATCTTCAATGCTTTGCAAACAAATGGATGAGCAAACTCCAGTTGTTGCACCGAAGGCCCCGCGCCGGCGGATGCGGCCGCGCAGCGTCCGGTCACAACGCCCTGTGCGATGCCCCCGTTCAGCGGCCTCCCGCCACCTTCGGGGGCCACGCCCACAGCGTCAGCGCGCGCAACAGCCACTCCACGGGCCCGAGCCGGTGGCGCCGCATCAGCCACCCGCTGAGCGCGAGCTGGCAGGCGTAGAGCACGAGCGCCCCGCTGACCGCCGCCGCCGCGCCCGTGCGGCCGTACAGCCCCAGGCCGTACCCGGAGAAGGCGAGGGCCATGACGAGGGACTGGGTCAGGTAGTTGGTCAGCGCCATCCGCCCGGCGGGCGCGAGGACCCGGGCCGTCGCGGCGCCGCTCGGCGTGGTGAACCACAGCAGCAGCCCCGTGGCGTACGCGGCCGAGAGCGCCGGGGCCGCGGCCAGACCGACTGCCAGGCCGAACAGTTCCCAGCGCTCCGGCAGCGGCCCCGCCATCCCGGCCGCGGAGAAGACCGCCCCGGGGACTCCGATGGCGAGACCTGTCAGAAAGATGCGGCGCAGCCGCGCCCGGTCGGTGAGCGCGGCTGCGCCGAGCCACTGCCGCCGGCCGGCCACGAACCCCACGAGGAAGGCGGCGACGACATAACCGCCCATCAGCGGAAGGGCTGCCACGATCTCGGGCAGAGCCCTGATGTTGGCGCCGACGACCTCGGTGAAGCCACCCCTGTAGGCGGCGGTCAGCTCGGCCTTCGCTGCGGCGGATTCGCCCAGGTCACCGGGATCGAACAGCGCGGCGCCCAGAGCGACGAGCAGCAGGAACCCTCCGGCGACGCCGTATACCCAAAGCGCCGCCCGCCAGGCCTTCGCAGGCCCGGCGTTCCGGGCGGCCAGCAGGACCAGTCCGCACAGGGCGTACATCATGAGGATGTCGCCGGTGAAGAGCAGCACCGCGTGCGCGAGCCCGAGCACGAACAGGCCGGCCAGCCGCCGTGACATCCGGGGTACGAAGCGTGCCCCGGCGCGGGCGGCCGAGTCCATCTGAAGGGTGAAGCTGTAGCCGAAGAGGAAGGAGAAGAGCAGGTAGAACTTCGACTGCGCGAGGAGAACGACCAGCCATTCCACGGCCCCGTCCGCCGCATGCACCTGCGTGAGCCCACCCCTGACACCCGGAGGCCCGGCCGTCGTCAGGACGTTCACGACCAGGATCCCGGCGAGCGCGAACCCGCGCAGGGCGTCCACTTCGAGGATGCGCGGCCTCTCGGTCACTCCCCCGGCCGTTCCCCCGCCCGCCCCTCGCACCGACTGCGACTGCGACTGCTGCGTCATCTGCTGGTTTCCCCCACCCGATCGGCCGTCGGCCGTTACACGTCCCCGGCCATGACGACCGGAGCCACCACACACGCCAGGCAACTCGCTCGGTCACGGCCCTCGTCGGGCCTCGACCGGTGCCGCTCCGGGTCGGGGAGCGGCGCGGGTCATTATTCCGGGCCCACCGCGCGCCCTGCCCTCTGTGGGACGTACGTGACCGATACCTGCCGGAACCACTGCGTGCACCGGACGAACGGCCTGGACAAGGCTGTTAGCGGTCGTTAACCTTGAGTCAGACGTTAACGCTCATTAACCACTGCGGTACGGGCAAGGGGGCTCGACACGATGCAGCAGGCACCGGTGCTGGCGAGCGCGGCCGATCCCGCCTCCGAGGCCTGGCAGGCCAACGAGGCGGCGCATCACGCGCTCGCCGACGAGCTGCGCAAGCGGCTCGCCACGGCCAGGCTCGGCGGGGGTGAGAAGGCCCGCGCCCGGCATGTGGCGCGCGGCAAGCTGCTGCCCCGGGACCGGGTGGACACGTTGCTGGACCCCGGGTCGCCCTTCCTGGAGCTGGCGCCGCTGGCGGCCGAAGGGCTGTACGGGGGCGCCGCCCCGGCCGCCGGGGTGATCGCCGGGATCGGCCGGGTCAGCGGCCGGGAGTGCGTGATCGTCGCCAATGACGCGACCGTCAAGGGCGGCACGTACTACCCGATGACCGTGAAGAAGCACCTCCGCGCCCAGGAAGTGGCGCTGGAGAACCGGCTCCCTTGCCTGTATCTCGTCGACTCGGGCGGGGCGTTCCTGCCGATGCAGGACGAGGTCTTCCCGGACCGGGAGCACTTCGGGCGGATCTTCTTCAACCAGGCCCGGATGTCGGGGGCCGGGATTCCGCAGATCGCGGCGGTGCTCGGCTCGTGCACGGCGGGCGGGGCGTACGTCCCCGCGATGAGCGACGAGGCCGTGATCGTCCGTAATCAGGGCACGATCTTCCTGGGCGGTCCGCCGTTGGTGAAGGCCGCGACCGGCGAGGTCGTGACGGCCGAGGAGCTGGGCGGCGGCGAGGTGCACTCCCGTACGTCGGGGGTGACCGACCATCTCGCCGAGGACGACGCGCACGCGCTGCGGATCGTGCGGAACATCGTCGCCACGCTGCCGGAGCGCGGGGCGCTTCCGTGGTCGGTGCAGCCGGTCGAGGAGCCGAAGGTCGATCCCGCCGGGCTGTACGGGGCCGTCCCGGTCGATTCCCGGACGCCGTACGACGTACGGGAGGTGATCGCCCGGGTGGTGGACGCCTCCCGGTTCGCCGAGTTCAAGGCGGAGTACGGGACGACACTGATCACCGGCTTCGCCCGTATCCACGGCCACCCGGTCGGGATCGTCGCCAACAACGGCATCCTGTTCTCCGAGTCCGCCCAGAAGGGCGCCCACTTCATCGAGCTGTGCGACCAGCGCGGCATCCCGCTGGTCTTCCTGCAGAACATCTCGGGCTTCATGGTGGGACGGGACTACGAGGCCGGCGGCATCGCCAAGCACGGCGCGAAGATGGTCACGGCCGTCGCCTGCACCCGTGTGCCGAAGCTGACCGTCGTGGTCGGCGGGTCGTACGGGGCGGGCAACTACTCGATGTGCGGGCGGGCCTACTCACCGCGCTTCCTGTGGATGTGGCCCAACGCGAAGATCTCCGTCATGGGCGGCGAGCAGGCCGCGTCCGTCCTCGCGACGGTCAAGCGCGACCAGCTGGGCGACGACTGGAGCGCGGCGGACGAGGAGGCCTTCAAGGCCCCGATCCGCGAGCAGTACGAGACCCAGGGCAATGCGTACTACGCCACGGCCCGGCTGTGGGACGACGGCGTGATCGACCCGATGGAGACCCGGCAGGTGCTGGGGCTCGCCCTGACCGCGTGTGCGAACGCCCCGCTGGGTGAGCCCGGCTTCGGCGTCTTCCGGATGTGAGGAACAGATGACGATGTTCGACACCGTTCTTGTCGCCAACCGCGGTGAGATCGCGGTACGTGTCATCCGTACGCTGCGTGAGCTCGGCGTCCGCTCGGTCGCCGTCTTCAGCGACGCGGACGCGGAGGCCCGGCATGTACGGGAGGCCGACACGGCGGTACGGATCGGGCCCGCGCCCGCCTCGATGAGCTATCTGAGCGTGCCCGCGCTGCTGGACGCGGCCCGCCGCACCGGCGCACAGGCCGTCCACCCCGGGTACGGATTCCTCGCCGAGAACGCGGGATTCGCGCGGGCGTGCGCGGAGGCGGGGCTGGCCTTCATCGGTCCGCCCGCCCAGGCCATCTCGCTGATGGGCGACAAGATCCGGGCCAAGGAGACGGTCGCGGCGGCCGGGGTCCCGGTGGTGCCGGGCTCGTCCGGGAGCGGGCTCACCGATGCCCAGCTGGACACCGCGGCCCGCGAGATCGGTACGCCCGTACTGCTGAAGCCCTCGGCGGGCGGCGGCGGCAAGGGCATGCGGCTGGTACGCGACGAGGCGCTGCTCGCGGACGAGATCGCGGCCGCCCGGCGCGAGGCACGGGCCTCGTTCGGCGACGACACGCTGCTCGTGGAGCGGTGGATCGACCGGCCCCGGCACATCGAGATCCAGGTGCTGGCGGACGCCCACGGCAACGTGGTCCATCTCGGTGAGCGCGAGTGCTCGCTCCAGCGCCGCCACCAGAAGATCATCGAGGAGGCGCCGTCCGTCCTGCTCGACGAGGAGACCCGGGCGGCGATGGGCGAGGCGGCCGTCCAGGCGGCCCGCAGTTGCGGATATGTGGGCGCGGGCACGGTGGAGTTCATCGTCCCGGGCAACGACCCCGCCTCGTACTACTTCATGGAGATGAACACCCGCCTCCAGGTCGAACACCCGGTCACCGAGCTGATCACCGGCCTGGACCTGGTGGAGTGGCAGCTGAGGGTCGCGGCGGGCGAGCGACTCCCTTACGAGCAGCAGGACATAAAGCTCACCGGTCATGCGATCGAGGCCCGGATCTGTGCGGAGGACCCGTTCCGCGGCTTCCTGCCGTCCGGCGGCACGGTACTCGCGCTGCACGAGCCGCAGGGCAACGGCGTACGGACGGACTCCGGGCTCGGCACGGGTGGCGAGGTCGGCAGCCTGTACGACCCGATGCTGTCGAAGGTCATCGCGTACGGCCCCGACCGCGCCGCGGCCCTGCGCCGGCTGCGTGCTGCGCTCGCGGACACGGTGATCCTCGGCGTCCCGACGAACGCCGGCTTCCTGCGCCGGCTGCTCGCCCACCCGGCGGTGGTGGCGGGCGATCTGGACACCGGTCTGGTGGAGCGCGAGGTGGCCGGGCTGGTGCCGGAGGGGGTGCCGGAGGAGGTGTACGCGGCGGCGGCGCTGCTGCGGCAGCCCTCCCCGGCGAACACCTCCCCCATGGACGGCTCCGGCTGGGTGGACCCGTTCTCCGTGGCGAGCGGCTGGCGGCTGGGCGGCACCCCGGCCCGGACGGTGCGCCACTTCCGGCTGCCGGGCCACGACCCGGTACAGGTGTCACTGCGCTCCTGCCCGGCGGGCACCGAGCTGACGTTCGGCCATGTCGGGGAGGGCGCACAGCCGCCGGAGCCCGCGACGGGCGCCTGCGGCCCGCTGGCCCCGATGCCCGGCGGCAAGGAGACGGCCAGGCTGATCGAGCTGTCCCCGCATCACCTCACGCTCGAACTCGCCGGTGTCACCCACACGTTCACCCATGCCGCGTCCCCGGAGGGGACCTGGCTGGGCCGCGACGGCGACACCTGGCACGTACAGGACCACGATCCCGTTCAGGCGTCGTTGGCCGGCGCCTCCCGTTCCGGGGCGGACACGCTCGCCGCGCCCATGCCCGGGACCGTCACCGTCGTGAAGGTGGCGGTCGGGGACGAGGTCGTGGCCGGTCAGAGTCTGCTCGTCGTCGAGGCGATGAAGATGGAACACGTCATCTCCGCCCCGCACGCCGGGACCGTGACCGAGCTGGATGTCACCGCCGGCGCCACGGTCGCCATGGACCAGATCCTGGCCGTGGTGACGCCCGCCGAGGCTCCCGGGGAGGACGCATGACACCCCGCACCCTGCCCATGACCGTGCCCGCCCAGGATCTGCCCCCACGGGTACGCATCCACGAGGTCGGCGCCCGCGACGGGCTGCAGAACGAGAAGGCCGTCGTACCGACCGAGGTGAAGGCGGAGTTCATCCACCGTCTGGCCGCGTCGGGCCTGACCAGCATCGAGGCGACCAGCTTCGTGCACCCGAAGTGGGTGCCCCAACTGGCTGACGCGGAGGACCTGTTCCCCCGTCTCGACGACATCGAGGGCGTCGCCCTGCCCGTACTCGTACCGAACGAACGCGGCCTGGACCGGGCCCTGGCGCTCGGCGCCCGCCGCATCGCCGTGTTCGGCTCGGCGACCGAGACGTTCGCCGCCCGCAATCTCAACCGCACCGTCGACGAGTCGCTCGCCATGTTCGAGCCCGTCGTCGCCCGCGCCAAGGCCGACAAGGTGCATGTCCGCGGCTATCTGTCGATGTGCTTCGGTGACCCGTGGGAGGGGCCCGTCCCCGTCCACCAGGTCGTCCGCGTGGCCAAGGCACTGATGGACCTCGGCTGCGACGAACTCTCCCTCGGCGACACCATCGGCGTCGCCACGCCCGGCCATGTGCAGGACCTGCTCTCCGAGCTGAACGAGGAGGGCGTGCGCACCGACGCCATCGGCGTGCACTTCCACGACACGTACGGCCAGGCCCTCTCCAACACCCTCGCGGCGCTCCAGCACGGTGTGACCACCGTGGACGCCTCCGCGGGCGGCCTCGGTGGCTGCCCGTATGCGAAGAGCGCGACCGGAAATCTCGCCACCGAAGACCTCGTGTGGATGCTCGAAGGCCTCGGCATCGAAACCGGGGTCGACCTCGACGCGCTCACCGCCACCAGCGTGTGGCTCGCCGAACAACTGGGCCGACCCAGCCCGTCCCGTACCGTCCGCGCGCTCTCGGTTCGATAAACACAGTCCCACAAGGAGTGACACCCACCATGTCCCTGGACCACCGGCTGACCGCCGAGCACGAGGAACTGCGTCGCACCGTCGAGGAGTTCGCGCACGATGTGATCGCCCCGAAGATCGGCGACTTCTACGAGCGCCATGAGTTCCCGTACGAGATCGTGCGCGAGATGGGGCGGATGGGGCTGTTCGGGCTGCCGTTCCCGGAGGAGTACGGCGGGATGGGCGGCGACTATCTCGCGCTCGGGATCGCCCTGGAGGAGCTGGCCCGGGTCGACTCGTCCGTGGCGATCACCCTGGAGGCCGGGGTCTCGCTCGGCGCGATGCCGGTATACCACTTCGGTACGGAGGAGCAGAAGCAGCACTGGCTGCCGAAGCTCTGCTCGGGCGAGGCGCTCGGCGCGTTCGGCCTGACCGAGCCGGACGCCGGCTCGGACGCGGGCGGCACCCGCACGACGGCGGTGCGCGACGAGGCCACGGGCGAGTGGGTGATCAACGGCTCCAAGTGCTTCATCACCAACTCCGGTACGGACATCACGGAACTGGTCACGGTCACGGCGGTGACCGGCCACAAGGAGAACGGCGCCCCGCTGATCTCCTCGATCATCGTGCCGTCCGGCACCCCCGGCTTCACGGTCGCCGCCCCGTACTCCAAGGTCGGCTGGAACGCCTCGGACACCCGCGAACTGTCCTTCTCCGACGTCCGCGTGCCCCTGGCGAACCTGCTGGGCGAGGAGGGCCGCGGCTACGCCCAGTTCCTGCGCATCCTGGACGAGGGCCGGATCGCCATCGCCGCCCTGTCCACGGGCCTGGCCCAGGGCTGCGTGGACGAGTCGGTGAAGTACGCCAAGGAGCGCCAGGCCTTCGGCAGGCCGATCGGCGCCAACCAGGCCATCCAGTTCAAGATCGCGGACATGGAGATGCGGGCCCACATGGCCCGCATCGGCTGGCGCGACGCGGCGTCGCGCCTGGTGGCCGGCGAACCCTTCAAGAAGGAGGCCGCGATCGCGAAGCTGTACTCGTCGACGGTCGCGGTGGACAACGCCCGCGAGGCGACCCAGATCCACGGCGGCTACGGCTTCATGAACGAGTACCCGGTGGCCAGGATGTGGCGCGACTCCAAGATCCTGGAGATCGGCGAGGGCACGAGCGAGGTGCAGCGGATGCTGATCGCGCGGGAGTTGGGGCTGCCGGCCTGACGCTTCGCGGTGGTACGGGGCGGGTCCGGGTTCCGGGCCCGCCCGATCCGCTTTCCGGGCCGGTCACCGGGCCAGGCCGAACCCGGCACTCCGGGCCCCGGCAACAACCGGGCGCCGCACCGGAGTTCGCCCGGCACCGCGCACCCGATCCCTCCGCACATCCGCCCTCCCTCCTGTCACCGCCATGACATACCCTTCACAACAACGGCCGCGCCCTGCACACCGTCTTCACGTAACGGTGTCCGGATGCCGCGCGGCCCGACTCGTCACCCGGCCCATCCACCGGGTTTCACTGTGGGGGTACATCAACGTGCGCACGCGCACCGTGTCGACCGCGCTCGCGGTCCTCTTCAGCTCGACGGCGCTGGCCGTCGGCACCACGGGGTCGGCCATGGCCGACTCCAGCAAGGCCCTGCCGATCTCCTCGTACGGCGACATCGCCGTGGACGGTGTACACAAGCGGGTCTACATCAGCGATCCGAGCGGCAACAAGGTCGTCGTCACCGACTACGCGGGCAAGGTCGTGACGACCGTCCCGAATCTCCCCGGCGTGCAGGATCTGGCGATCGCGCCCGACTCCCGTTCCGTCTACGCGGCCGTCCCGGGCAGCGACGCCGTCGTGGCCATCGAGACGGCCACCTCGACGGCCGCCGCGCAGTACGGCACCGGCGAGAACACCCGGCCCCAGACGCTGGCGGTGGCGGGCGGGCGGGTCTGGTTCATGTACGGAAAGCAGCCTTCGCACCACCTGGGCTCGTTCGACCCCGCGCAGAGCAGCCCGGAGGTCGCCCTCGACCAGCTCCCCGGCATCGGCTGGTACGACGCCCCCGAGCTGGAGTCCGCCGGGAACACCCTGGTGCTCGGCGTCCACGGCACCTGGTCCGGACTGGCCGTGTACGACGTGTCGACGAGCACCCCCGTCCTGCGCAAGCAGGGCATGCCGTCCGAGGCCGCGAACTACATGGACGACTTCGCACTCAGCGCCGACGGCAAGAAGATCGTCGCCGCCTCGGGCGAGTCCCCCTACGCGGCGACCGCGATCAACACCGACGACCTCACCCGTACCGGCGGCTACCCGACCAAGGCGGACCATCCCAACTCGGCCGCGATCGCCCCGGACGGCACGGTCGCCCTGTCCACCTACAGCTGGTACGACACGGACATCTACATCTACAAGCCCGGCGCGACGACGCCGTACCGCACGTACACGTACGGCCAGGGCACGCCGGGCGGCGACACCATCACCTCAAGAGGACTGGCGTGGGCCCCCGACGGGACCAAGCTGTTCGCCCTCGCCAACAGTTACGGCGGGCTGTCCCTGCGGGTCCTCGACGACGCCACCCGCTACCCGGTCAAGGCCACCGTCTCCGCGCCCGCCAAGGCGACCCGCGCCAAGAAGCTCGACGTCACCGGCAAACTGACCTCCGGCAAGTCCTTCCCCTCGGGCTCCAAGGTCACCGTCACCCGGACCGATATCGACTCCCCCAAGGGCAAGTCGCTCGGCACGAAGACGGTCGGTTCGTCCGGTGCGTTCTCCTTCAGCGACACCCCGCCCGCCGGCGGCAACGTCACCTACACGGCGACGTACGCGGGCGACGCCACGCACGCGCCCGCATCGGGCAAGGACACGGTCGCCGTCTCGCGCACCGCCACCGCCCTCACGCTCAACCGCAACGGCGGCACCTACTCCTACGGCGCCAAGGTCTCGTTCACCGCCCACCTCGGCAAGACGTACAGGAACCGCACCGTCGAGATCTGGGCCGATCCCTTCGGCGCCGACAAGCCCAAGAAGCTGCTGAAGAAGGGCCAGGTCAACTCCAAGGGCAACCTGTCGGTCACCGTGAGCATGACCCGTAACACCGCGGTCACCGCGGTCTACGCGGGCGATGCCCGCTCGGGTTCCAAGACCGTGAAGTCGACCGCGTATGCCAAGGTGAAGGTCTCCACCTCCGTCTCCAAGCAGTACAAGACAGGCAAGATCGGTTCCACGACGTACTACTGGTTCCACAAGAACACCGACCCGGTCCTCACCACGTCGATGACGTACTACAAGGGCCGCCAGCAGCGCTTCGGGCTCCAGGTCTACTACCAGGGCAAGTGGTACGACGCGGACCCCGAGTACTTCGCGCTGGGCACCAACGGCAAGTCCGTGGTCCGCCTCGAAGCCCCTGGCGAGTCCGGCATCCGCGCCCGGATGCGCTCCTCGTACGTCAAGGGCTCCTCGGGTGACAACGTGAACTCGACGACGCACGGCGCGTGGAAGTACCTGTACTTCACGAAGTAGGGAACAGCCCACCACTGCCACGTGACGCAGACGGGCCCCGGCGGGGGCCCGTCTGCACGGTCGGGGTGCAATTCGTTCGACAGCGTGCAGCGCCTTTCGGCAGAGTCCGTACATGAAACCGCAGCACTGGCCCCTGTACGGGCTCCGCCTCCGCACGCCCCGTCTGGAACTCCGCCTACCGGAACTGGAGTTGCTGGACGACCTCGCGTCGGTCGCCGCGGACGGGGTGCACCCGCCGGCCGATATGCCGTTCACGGTCCCCTGGACCGACGCGTCGCCCGCCGCGTGCGGCAAGGCCGTGTTCCAGCATGTGCTGGCCACCGTCGCCAACTGGTCCGTACGGGACTGGGCACTGAGCCTCGCCGTGCTGCACGAGGGCGAGGTGGTCGGGCGTCAGGACGTGACGGCGAAGGACTTCGCCGTGACCGGTGAGGTCAGCACCGGCTCGTGGCTGGGCCTCGCCCACCAGGGTCGGGGCATCGGCACCGAGATGCGGGCCGCCGCCCTGCATCTCGCCTTCGCCGGACTCGGGGCCCGGACCGCGGTCTCGGCCGCCATGACCGACAACCCGCGCTCGCTGGGCGTCTCGCGCCGGCTCGGATATCTGCCGGACGGACTGGAGGTCACCGCGGTACGGGGTGCGCCCGTCACTCTGCAGCGGCTGCGGCTGGACCGTGCCCGCTGGGAGGAGTACCGGACCGTCGAGGTGACGCTCGAGGGACTCGACGCCTGCCGGGAGGAATTCGGGGCATGACGCTGACGGTGCATACGTTCATCTACGACGAGGACTGCCAGTCGCATCTCCTCGACGACGCCGAGGACGGCAGCGACATGGCCGGGACCGAGGTCTGTCGGACCACGTTGTGGGGATCAGAGGCCGCGCGGGCGCTCGGCGCCCGTTTCCTCCCCGAGCTGGCCACCGGCAATCTGCACGTGGAGCCGGAGGACATCGACGACTTCCTCGAAGAGTGCGAGCTGTTGCACCGCAACGCCGCAACACTGGCCGGAGACGGCGGCGACCGGCGGGACTACGTGGTGGCCCGGCTCGCCAACATCACCGCCGCCGCCCTGCGGGCCCGGGCCGTGGGCGGCGGGGTCCTCGTCTGGTGAACGGTCCGGGGGCACCCTCGAACACTCAATGAGGTTAGGCTAACCTTCCTTCGAACATACCGGCGGCCGGTTCCCGGCTTCGCTTCCGGTTCCTGGGAGGAGCCCCCGCATGACGACGTCCGTCGCACCCCCCATCGCCCCCTTCCGGTTCTTCGGCCTGACCGTCCTGCGGACCCGGCGACTCGGACCCTCCATGCTCCGGGTCACCTTCGGCGGCCCGGGACTCGACGGCTTCGCCGCCGGAGGACGCGACCAGAGCCTGTCGCTGTTCCTGCCGCACCCCGGCCAGCCGGAACCAGTCGTTCCGGTCGATGAAGACGGCAATTGGTTCGCCGCCTGGCGCGCCCTTCCGGACAACGTACGGGCCGTCATGCGCTCGTACACCGTGCGCGCCCAGCGCCGCACACCCGACGGGGCGACCGAGATCGACATCGACTTCGCGCTGCACGAGGACGGCGGGCCCGCCTGCCGCTGGGCCGCCACCACCTCCCCCGGCGATCCACTCAAGGCGCTGGGCCCGGCCGTCGAGGACAACACCGCCGTCCGCTTCCGCCCTCCGCAGGACACCGACTGGGTGCTGATCTGGGCCGACGAGACCGCACTGCCCGCCGCATCCGCCGCCCTGGAGTGGCTGCCGGCCGGCATGAAGGCCCGGGTCTGGCTGGAGGTCCAGCACACCGAGGACCGCCAGGCCCTCAGCACCGCGGCCAAGGCCCGGATCACCTGGCTCGTACGGGACGAAGGCGCACCCGCCGGCCCGGAGGCCGTCCGGGCGGCCGAGTTGCCCGAGGGGACGCCGTACGTCTGGATCGCGGGCGAGTCGTCACAGGTGCGGGCACTGCGCCGCCATCTCGTGCAGGAGCGCCGATTCGACCGCAGGCGCGTGACGTTCGTCGGGTACTGGCGTCGCGGAATGAGCGAGGAACAGCTGCGCGAGGCGGCGACCACCGCGGAAGCGTAGCGGGAAGGCGGCAGGGCGCGGACCGTGCGCCGCACACCCTGAACTCCCTACCCGCAGACCGGAAGCGGACACCCCGTACGCGTAAATCGGACAACCTCTGCGTCCCCCGGGGGCGAGGAACAACCCGATGTGAAGTTAGGTTAGGCTAACCTCACTTCGGCATCGAGTCCTCGCCCCCTCCTTCTGCCCTGAGGGCCGATGAAGTTTCCCCGCATCCGGGAGGACCCCTTCATGCGTTCGCACCTGCTCAACGACACGACCGCGGAGCAATACCGGCGCTCCGTGACCGCAGGAGTCGAACGGGTCGCAGCCAAACTCGCCGCCACAGACCGGCCGTTCACCGGAATCTCCGTCGACGAGCTCGCTCCCGTCGTTGACGCGATCGATCTGGACCGGCCGCTGGGCGATGCGTCCGCCGCCCTCGACGAGCTCGACAGCGTCTATCTCCGTGACGCCGTCTACTTCCACCACCCCCGCTACCTGGGCCACCTCAACTGCCCGGTCGTCATCCCCGCCCTCCTCGGCGAAGCCGTGCTCTCGGCCGTCAACTCCTCCCTGGACACCTGGGACCAGAGCGCCGGCGGCACCCTGATCGAGCGCCGTCTGATCGACTGGACCGCGACCCGGATCGGCCTCGGACCGGCCGCGGACGGCATCTTCACCAGCGGCGGTACGCAGTCCAATCTGCAGGCCCTGCTGCTCGCCCGGGAAGAGGCCAAGACGCCGCCGCACCACTTCACCCGGCTGCGCATCCTCACCTCCGAATGCAGCCACTTCAGTGTCCAGAAGTCGGCGAAACTCCTCGGTCTGGGACCGGACTCGGTCATCGCCGTCCCCGTCGACCACAACAAGCGCATGCAGACCGTGGCGCTGGCCCGCGCCCTGGAGCAGTGTGTCGCCGAGGGCGCCGTGCCGATGGCCGTCGTCGCCACCGCGGGCACCACCGACTTCGGCACCATCGATCCGCTGCCCGAAATCGCCGCGCTCTGCCGGCAGTTCTCCACCTGGCTGCATGTCGACGCCGCGTACGGCTGCGGTCTGCTGGCCTCCCGTGAGCGCCGCCACCTCCTCGACGGCATCGAACACGCCGACTCGGTCACCGTGGACTACCACAAGTCCTTCTTCCAGCCGGTGAGTTCCTCGGCCGTGCTGGTCCGGGACCGGGCGACGCTGCGCCACGCCACGTACCACGCCGAGTACCTCAACCCGCAGCGGACGGCCGCCGAACGCATCCCCAACCAGGTGGACAAGTCGCTGCAGACCACCCGCAGATTCGACGCCCTGAAACTGTGGATGACGCTGCGTGTCATGGGCGCCGACGGCATCGGCGAGCTCTTCGACGAGGTCTGCGACCTGGCCGCCGAGGGCTGGCGGCTGCTCGCCGCCGACCCGCGATTCGACGTCGTCGTCGAGCCCCAACTCTCCACGCTGGTGTTCCGCTGCATCCCGTCCGGCGTCACCGCGCCCACCGAGATCGACCGGGCCAATCTCCATGCCCGCAAGGCGCTCTTCGCCTCCGGCGAAGCCGTCGTCGCCGGTACGAAGGTCGGTGGCCGCCAGTACCTGAAGTTCACCCTGCTCAACCCCGAAACGACCGCGCAGGACATCGCCGCGGTACTCGACCTGATCTCCGGCCACGCCGAGCAGTACCTGGGAGACTCCCTTGACCGCGCTTCCTGAACCCCACGACTTCATCGGTATCGGGCTCGGCCCCTTCAATCTCGGGCTCGCCTGTCTGACCGAGCCGATCGACGAGCTGAACGGGGTGTTCCTGGAGTCCAAGCCGGACTTCGAATGGCACTCCGGGATGTTCCTCGAAGGGGCCCATCTCCAGACGCCGTTCCTGTCGGACCTGGTCACGATGGCAGACCCGACCTCTCCGTACTCCTTCCTGAACTATCTGAAGGAACGCGGGCGGCTGTACTCCTTCTACATCCGGGAGAACTTCTACCCGCTGCGGACCGAGTACAACGACTACTGCCGCTGGGCCGCCGCCGGACTGAGCAGCATCCGCTTCGACGAGACCGTCGAGTCGCTCACGTACGACGAGGGCACCGCGCTCTACACCGTCCGCACGGCCGTCGGCAGCGTCTTCAGGGCCCCACGGCTCGTGCTCGGCACCGGCACTCCCCCGTACATCCCGGATGCCTGCCAGGGCCTGGGCGGCGACTACCTGCACAACTCCCGTTATATGGAAGGCAAGGCGGCTCTCCAGGCGAAGGAGTCCATCACCATCGTCGGCAGTGGGCAGAGCGCGGCCGAGATCTATTACGACCTGCTCTCCGAGATCGATGTGCACGGCTACCGGCTGAACTGGGTGACGCGCTCGCCGCGTTTCTTCCCGCTGGAGTACACCAAGCTGACGCTGGAGATGACCTCCCCGGAGTACATCGACTACTTCCACGCGCTGCCCGAGGAGACCCGCTACCGGCTGGAGTCCGGGCAGAAGGGCCTCTTCAAGGGCATCGACGGTGAGCTGATCGACGCGATCTTCGATCTGCTCTACCAGAAGAACCTGCCCGGTCCCGTCCCGACCCGGCTCCTCACCAACTCCTCGCTGGACAGCGCGAGCTACGAGGAGAGCAGCGGCACGTACACGCTGGGGCTGCACCAGGAGGAGCAGGGCAAGAACTACACCCTCACCACCGAGGGCCTGATCCTCGCCACCGGCTACCGTTACCGCCCACCCGCGTTCCTCGAGGACATCCACGACCGGCTGCGCCGGGACAGCGGCGGCCGCTTCGACGTGGCCCGCAACTACTCCATCGACACCACCGGGCACGGCGTCTTCCTGCAGAACGCGGGCACGCACACCCACTCGATCACCTCACCCGACCTGGGCATGGGTGCCTACCGCAACGCGTACATCATCGGCGAACTGCTGGGCCGTGAGTACTACCCGGTCGAGAAGTCCATCGCCTTCCAGGAGTTCGCCGTATGACCAACGACCTCGGCACCTTCACCACCCGCCCCCTGGACCCTTCCCCGAGCTCTCAACGCCGTTCGAGCAGGGAAGGCCCCATTTCCGACGTCGAACTGGTGCACAGCTGGGTCACCCACCCCAAGGCCTCCTTCTGGCTGATGGGCGATGCGAAACTCCAGGACGTCGAGCGGGAGTACATGGCGATCGCCGCCCACCCGCACCACGACGCCTTCATCGGGCTGTACGACGGGGAGCCCGCCTTCCTGATGGAGCGGTACGACCCCACCGAGGTCGAGCTCAAGGGGCTGTACGACGCCGAGCCCGGCGACATCGGCATGCACTTCCTGGTCGCCCCGACCGACACCCCACTGCACGGCTTCACGCTCGGTGTGATCACCGCCGTGATGGAGGCGATGTTCGCCGACCCGTCCGTACGCCGGGTCGTCGTCGAGCCCGATGTACGCAACAGCGCGGTGCACGCCCTCAACAAGGCGGTCGGCTTCGAAGTGCTGTGCGAGATGGCCAAGCCGGAGAAGACCGCCCTGCTCAGCGTCTGCACACGGGAACAGTTCGCCGCGGCGACCGGGGGTGGCGTCTGATGTCCCCCGTCATCGACAGCGTCGCCCATCTCACCCCTGAGCGCTGGGCCACCGCCAACCGGCTGCTGATCCGCAAGGCGCTCGCCGAGTTCAGCCACGAGCGGCTGCTGACCCCCGCACCGCTCGGCGACGACCACTACTCGGTGCGCAGCGACGACGCGGCGACCGAGTACCGCTTCACGGCGCGGATCTACGCCCTCGACCACTGGCAGGTCGAGGCCGACTCGATCACCCGCCACCGGCACGGTTCGGAACTGCCTTTGGAAGCAGGTGAGTTCTTCGTCGAGCTGCGCTCCGCACTCGGCCTCTCGGCGGAGGTCCTCCCGGTCTACCTGGAGGAGATCTCCTCCACCCTCGCCGGCACCGCGTACAAGCTGACCAAGCCGCCCGTCACCTCCGCCGAGCTGGTCCGTGCCGGGTTCCAGGCGATCGAGACCGGCATGACCGAGGGCCACCCCTGCTTCGTCGCCAACAACGGGCGGCTCGGCTTCGGTGTGGACGAGTACCGGGCGTACGCCCCCGAGGCGGCAGCCGGGATCCGTCTGGTCTGGCTCGCCGCCCGCCGCGACCGCGCCACCTTCACCGCGGGCACCGGCCTCGACTACGGGACGCTGATCGCGGGCGAGCTGGGCGAGGAGACCCTGACCCGGTTCGCGGCCACGATGACCGGCCTCGGACTCGACCTCGACGACTACCTGCTGATCCCCGTCCACCCCTGGCAGTGGTGGAACAAACTGGCCGTCACCTTCGCCGGGGAGCTCGCACAGCGGCATCTGGTCTGTCTGGGCGAGGGCGAGGACACCTACCTGGCACAGCAGTCCATCCGTACCTTCTTCAACACCAGCACCCCGGACCGGCATTACGTCAAAACGGCGCTGTCCGTCCTCAACATGGGCTTCATGCGCGGGCTCTCCGCCGCATACATGGAGGCCACCCCCGCGATCAACGACTGGCTGGCCGAGCTGATCGAGCGCGACGAGCTGCTGCGCGAGGCCCGTTTCTCGATCATCCGGGAGCGGGCGGCCATCGGCTACCACCACCGGACGTACGAGGCGGCCACCGCCAAGGGCTCCCCGTACCTGAAAATGCTCGCGGCGCTGTGGCGGGAGAGCCCCGTGCCGGGCCTGGCCCCCGGCGAGCGGGTCGCGACCATGGCCTCGCTGCTCCACACCGACCACGAGGGCGGCTCCGTCGCCGGTGCGCTGATCGCCGAATCGGGGCTGGCTCCCGCGGTGTGGCTGCGCCACTACCTGGACGCGTACCTGGTGCCGGTGCTGCACAGCTTCTACGCGTACGACCTGGTGTTCATGCCGCACGGCGAGAACGTCATCCTGGTCGTCGAGGACGGGGTCGTACGCCGCACCGTCTTCAAGGACATCGCCGAGGAAATCGCGGTCATGGACCCGGACGCGGTGCTGCCGCCGCAGGTCGAGCGGATCCGGGCCGAGGTTCCCGAGGACATGAAGCTGCTCTCGGTCCTCACTGATGTCTTCGACTGCTTCCTGCGCTTCCTCGGTGCGGGGCTGGCGAACGAGGGTGTGCTCGACGAGGAGACGTTCTGGCGGACGGTCGCCGCGTGCGTCACCGGGTACCAGGAGTCGGTGCCGTATCTCGCCGACAAGTTCAAGCAGTACGACATGTTCGCCGAGGAGTTCGCACTGTCCTGCCTCAACCGGCTGCAGCTGCGGAACAACAAGCAGATGGTCGATCTGACCGATCCGTCGGGGGCACTGCAGCTGATCGGCACGCTGAAGAACCCGATCGCCGGACAGGCATGAAACCGGGCCCGTCCGGCGACTGAGGACATCTGCCGAGCCCGTCCGGCGATCGAGAACACACCTGTCGCCGGACGGCCCCGGTCACCTCACTGCGCGGCCCAGGGAACCTGCGGCGCCCGGTAGTAGTTGACGCCGAGCGCCGAGAGCCTCGGCCCCTGTGCGCCCAACCGCACCTTGTACGCGTCCCAGTCGTGCGTGGACGCGGGCGACCATCCCAGCTCCGCCACCCCGGGCAGCCTGGGGAACGCCATCTGTTCGATCTCGTCGCTGTTGGTCAGGGTCTCCGACCAGAGCGGTGCCTCGACGCCGAGGATGGAGCCCTCCGGGGCTCCGTCCAGGTACGCCGCCGGGTTCCAGTCGTAACTGCGCTGGACGGAGACGTAACCCGCCCAGGCCAGGCCCAACTTGGTGTCCTTGTCGTACTTCATGTCGAGGTAGCTCCGGTCCGCCGGGGACAGCACCAGCTTCGTGCCGTTCACAGCCGCGTCCGCCACCTGCTTGCGCTCGGCCGCGCCCGTTTGGTCGTAACCCCAGTACTGGGCGACCGCGCCCTTCACCGGCGTGCCCCCGGTCAGCTGGTGCCAGCCGATCACGGTCTTGCCGTACTTGCCGACGATGGCCTGCGCCTTGTCCATGAAGGCCACATAGTCCTCGTGGCTGGTGGAGTGCGCCTCGTCGCCGCCGATGTGGAGGTACTTGCCGGGGGTGAGCGCCGCCAGCTCACGGACCACGTCGTCCACGAAGTCGTACGTGAGCGCCTTCGGGACGCAGAGCGAGCTGAAGCCGACATTGGTGCCGGTGTAGAGGGGCGGCGCGACGCCGTTGCAGTTCAGCTCCGCGTACGAGGCGAGCGCCGCGTTGGTGTGGCCGGGCAGGTCGATCTCCGGCACGACCTCCAGATAGCGGGAGGAGGCGTAGCGGACGATCTCCTTGTAGTCGTTCTTCGTGTAGTAGCCGCCGGCTCCGCCGCCGACCTCCGTCTGCCCGCCGTACGTGGCGAGCCGCGGCCAGGAGTCGATGGCGATCCGCCAGCCCTGGTCGTCGGAGAGATGCAGATGGAGCTTGTTCATCTTGTAGAGGGCGAGCTGGTCGATGTAGCGCTTGACCTCGGCGACGGAGAAGAAGTGCCGGGAGACGTCCAGCATCGCGCTCCGGTACGCATAGCGCGGCGCGTCCTTGACCGTGCCGCCCGCGACCTCCCACGGGCCCTTCTGACGGCTGTTCTTCTCCACGTCGGCCGGGAGCAGCTGACGCAGCGTCTGGACGCCGTGGAAGAGCCCCGCCGGGCCGCGCGCCGTGATCGTGACGGAGCCGCGGTTCGACTTCAGGGTGTAGCCCTCGGCACCCGACGCGCTGTCGTGGGAGTCGATCCGGAGCCGGATGCCGTCGCCGCCGCGACCGGTGACCGGCAGGGCGTAACCGGTGGACGGGCGCAGCACGCCCGCCAGATAGTCGCCGATCTTCCGGGCCTCGCGCGAGCCGTCCTCGACGCGGATCCTGGTGCCCGCGGTGATGGTGTACGGAGAACCGCCGGGCTTCGCCTCGGCGGGGGCGGGCACTGTCTGCCCGAGCGGACGGGGCGAGGCGGCAGTGGCCGGGCCGCTGCCGGCCGCCTGTCCTCCCGGCGCAGCGCCGACGCTGGAGATGCCGGCCGCTGTGACAAGCAGCAGCGAGCCGAGAAGGCGGGGAAAGGCGGTGCGCTGTGTCCTGTGCAGTCTCACAAGCCGGGTCCCTTTCGACGGGTTCACACCTGTGGATCTCCTGAGCAACGAACCATCACCATGCGTATCGCCTGTCCCACGCACGGTCAAGGTGTAGACCACTTCCCCGTTATCGGGCTGCGAGAATCTGCCCCATGGCGGAAATAATCCAGCGCGACGGAACGTGGACCTTCGACGGCGAGACGGTGCGGATCGTGCCCGGCCGGGGGAAGGGCATTCATCCGCTCCGGCAGGAGCTGGGTGAGTGCGTGGTCCCGCTCCGGGCACTGGCGGGCATCGCCTTCGAACCGGACCGCAAGGGCGGCCGGCTTCGGCTGAGGCTGCGCGACGGCGTCTGTCCGGTCCTGCGCGCCGCGGACGGCAGGCTCAAGGACGCCGCGGATCCGTACCAGCTGACGGTGGAAAAGGACCGGAGCGGAGCAGCGGAGTACTTCGTCGGCGAGGTGCGCAGCGCCCTGCTGATCGAGCAGGTGCCCGCCGGGCCGGTGGACGGCTTTCTGTTGCCGGGGCCCGCGGTGCCGGTCGCCGGGGGCGGCGGGGACGGCACGGCCTCGTTCGACGGAGAGGTCATCCGCCTCACCTGGAACTGGAAGGCCAAGGAGGTCAAGAGTTCGGGTGGCCCGGTCGCCTTCCCGGTGTCGGAGGTGACCGGGGTGCACTGGCTGCCCGCCATCGGTCTGGAGAACGGGCATCTGCGCTTTGTGCGGGGCCAGGGCGGGGACATGGGCACGGGCCCGGCTCCTGCGGCCGAGTTCGATCCGTACTCGCTGGATCTGTGGGGGCTGTCCAAGAAGGAGTACACGGCGGTACTGGTCGCGGCGGCGGTACTGGTCCGGCTGCCGGCTGCGACGGGGGCGCAGACAGTGACCGCCGCCGAAGGCGCTCGGCCCGCACAGATCCCGGCCCCGGCCGCACCAGCGGCACCCGTGCCCGCACCGCCCGCCGACGATCACGATGTGCTGCTGCGCCGGCTGCGCGAGCTCGGCGAGCTGCATCGGGCCGGGATTCTCACCGACGACGAGTTCACCGCCGCCAAGCAGGCCGTCCTGAAGCGACTCTGAGCGCGTCCCCATGCCCCCCGCTGACCGCCTCCAGGCCCACCCGAGAGCGCAATCACACCCGCTCCTGCCCGATATCGGGCAGAATTGTTGCGTAAGTGCCCCGTCCACCGCAATATCAACGAGTGCTCGAACGCCGCTCGTCGCATGACGACCTCATTGATCACTTGGTGCGCAGCACCGCGCTCCAGCGCGGTGAAGCCGCCCGGGTGGTTCTCGACGTGCTGGCGTACTTCGACGAGACGACCGACGACTTCGTCCGCCGCCGCCACCGCGAACTGCAGTCCGGCGGCCTGGTGAACACGGAGATCTTCGAACGGATCGCGGCCGAGCTGCCGCACCGGGCGGTCGCGCCGCCGGAGCTCTCGCTCCGCCAGCTGCGCCGCATCGTCTACGGCTGAGCACGGGCACCACAGGTACGTCGATGGAGGGGCAGAGACTTTATGTGCGGAATCGTCGGATATATCGGGAAGCGTGATGTGGCTCCGCTGCTGCTGGAAGGGCTGCAGCGGCTGGAGTACCGGGGTTACGACTCCGCAGGCATCGTCATCACCGGCAAGGCGTCGGCCGGGAAGCCCGCCGCCCTGAAGATGGTCAAGGCGAAGGGCCGGGTCCGCGAGCTGGAGGCCCGCGTTCCCAAGCGTTTCACCGGCACCACCGGTATCGCCCACACCCGCTGGGCCACCCACGGCGCCCCGAGCGACGAGAACGCGCACCCCCACCTGGACGCCGACAACAAGGTCGCCGTCGTCCACAACGGCATCATCGACAACGCCTCCGAGCTCCGTGCGAAGCTCGTCGCCGACGGTGTCGTCTTCCTCTCCGAGACCGACACCGAGGTGCTGGTCCACCTGATCGCCCGCGCCCAGGCGGAGACCCTGGAGGAGAAGGTCCGCGAGGCGCTGCGGTCGGTCGAGGGCACGTACGGCATCGCCGTCATGCACGCCGACTTCAACGACCGCATCGTGGTCGCCCGCAACGGCTCCCCGGTCGTGCTCGGCATCGGCGAGAAGGAGATGTTCGTCGCCTCCGACGTCGCCGCCCTGGTAGCCCACACCCGCCAGGTCGTCACCCTCGACGACGGCGAGATGGCCACCCTCAAGGCCGACGACTTCCGTACGTACACGACGGAGGGCTCGTCCACGACGGCCACGCCGACCACCGTGGAGTGGGAGGCCGAGTCGTACGACATGGGCGGCCACGACACGTACATGCACAAGGAGATCTCCGAGCAGGCGGACGCCGTCGACCGGGTGCTCCGCGGCCGGATCGACGACCGTTTCTCCACCGTGCACCTCGGCGGTCTCAACCTGGACGCCCGCGAGGCGCGCGGGGTCCGCCGGATCAAGATCCTGGGCTGCGGCACCTCGTACCACGCGGGCCAGATCGGTGCGCAGCTGATCGAGGAGCTGGCCCGTATCCCCGCGGACGCCGAGCCCGCCTCCGAGTTCCGCTACCGCAACCCGGTCGTCGACCCCGACACCCTGTACGTCGCGGTCTCCCAGTCCGGTGAGACGTACGACGTGCTGGCCGCCGTCCAGGAGCTCAAGCGCAAGGGCGCCCGGGTGCTCGGTGTGGTCAACGTGGTGGGTTCGGCAATCGCCCGGGAGGCCGACGGCGGTACGTACGTCCACGCCGGCCCCGAGGTCTGTGTCGTCTCCACCAAGTGCTTCACGAACACGGTCGTCGCGTTCGCGCTGCTCGCCCTGCACCTGGGCCGGATCCGGGATCTGTCGGTCGCCGACGGCAAGCGGATCATCGAGGGGCTGCGCAGGCTGCCCGCCCAGATCAGCGAGATCCTGGCGAACGAGGACGAGATCAAGAAGCTGGCGGCGGAGTACGCGGACGCCAAGTCGATGATGTTCATCGGCCGGGTGCGCGGCTACCCCGTCGCCCGTGAGGCCTCGCTGAAGCTCAAGGAGGTCTCGTACATCCACGCGGAGGCGTACCCCGCCTCCGAGCTGAAGCACGGGCCGCTGGCGCTGATCGAGCCCTCGATGCCGACGGTCGCGATCGTGCCGGACGACGATCTGCTGGAGAAGAACCGCGCCGCGATGGAGGAGATCAAGGCCCGCAGCGGCCGCATCCTCGCCGTCGCACACCAGGTGCAGGAGAAGGCCGACCACACCATTGTCGTACCGAAGAACGAGAACGAGCTGGACCCGATCCTGATGGGCATCCCGCTCCAGCTCTTCGCGTACCACACGGCGCTGGCCATGGGCCGTGACATCGACAAGCCGCGCAACCTGGCGAAGTCCGTCACCGTCGAGTAGGCATCCCTGCACGGGCTGCGCCCGGAGCAGAGCGGCCCCGTACCCACCGCCACCGCGGGTACGGGGCCGCTCCCGTCGGGGCCGGTGCCTCTTCCCCTTGCCGCACCGGCCCGGTCGCTGCCTCAGCCGGTGGCCGTCACCCCTCGGCCGGCAGCACGCCCCGGCAGCGCCGTGGGCCAGTTGGCCAGCGCCGCCGTCGCCCCGTACCAGGCGGCGAGACCCGACACCGCGGCGAGCCAGCCACCCGCCTTGACCAGGCTCCCGCTGCCCGCGAACTGCCCGACACCCAGGAGCAGAAGCGCGAGGAACAACAGTGCGTACATCCCCTGGGCGAGCAGACCGCCACCGGCCGCGCCGAGGGTCAGGCTGAGCGCGAACAGGGCCCAGAGCAGCAGGAACAGCCCTGCCGCATGGCCGGAGACATGCGCGTCGGCACCGGTGCCCCAGGTGAACCAGAAGGCACCGAGCCCGGCGAAGGCCGTGCCGGTGAAGCCGCTTCCCGCGCGAAGCTCCAGGAGACCGGCGACGAACAGGGCGATACCGCCGACATACAGCGCGAGCGAGACGGCGTCGGCCGCCGTCACGCCGTCCACGACCCCGGTGTGACCGATACCGAACGCCAACAGGGTGATTCCCAGGGCGAGATGGCCGAGGGTAGAGGTGCTGGTGCTTCCCGCAGAGACGTCATTGTCCACGGCGGGCTCCCTTCACATGCAGTGGTCCTGCTTCCCAGTGACCCTTATGTACCCTTCACAAGCGCACAATCCACCTCTACGCATCGGTAGATTGCCGGTTTCCACAGGCGAGTTGACGCCACGTCGACTGACGGGTCCGGAACCGGTGACAGGGGTGACGGCAGGGGCGTCCGGGACGGGGAACGCTCAGGGAATGACGACGACCGGGCGCTGCGCGCGCCGCGCGAGGCGCCCCGCCACCGAGCCGAAGATGCGGCCGACGATGCCGTGCGTGGAGCCGACGACGATGGCGTCGGCCGAGTACTCCCGGCCGACCTCCTCCAGCTCGTGACAGATGTCCCCGCCGCGCTCGACGAGCACCCAGGGAACCTCGGAGAGGTAGTCCGCGCAGGCGAGCTCCAGGCCGAGCACCTCGGTGCGGTGGTCGGGCACGTCGACGAAGACGGGCGGCTCGCAGCCTGCCCAGACAGTGGTCGGCAGCCGATTGGCGACATGGACGATGATCAGGCCGGAACCTGATCTTCGGGCCATGCCGATGGCGTATGCGAGGGCGCGCTCACTGGACGTCGAGCCGTCGAAGCCGACCACGACCCCATGCCGGAAGGCGGGGTCGCAGGAATGACGTGTCTCTTCGACCGCCTGCGGGTCCGACATGGGGTCGGCCACCTGCTTGCGGTCGGCGGGTTCGGGGATTTCGTGACCGGCCATCGGTGTCTCGGCGAAGAGAGTCCTCGTGAGGAGAGCGACTTGGGGAAGGTGCGTCAGCGGGCGGTGTTGCGGTGTCCGGGAATCATCTTCCCAACCCCTTACCCCCAAGGGTACGGCGCCACTCCTCCACTGCCCAGACCCACGCAAAGCGCGTGCGACGTTTCACGGAGCATGCCCGAGGCGGACCCGTATGGCAATGCCGGTTGCGCTGTACATCGACGTCGACGGGCCGAAGCGACTGCCCTCGGTGACCGGACGGGGCCGTATCCGTCACCCGCTCCACGGCGCACCGGGACCGCCGCACCCCCGGTGTGGATCACCGCTCCGCCGCCGGGCGCCGGGCCGGCGGCCCACCCCCAAGAGTCACGCCGCACCGACCCCGGCACGTCCGCCCCGTCCGGAGCTCTCCGCCCGGCCGGCGGACCGATATCGGCCCGCCGGTCGGGATCCCGCTGCCCGCCGGCGCACCACGTCATTCCGTACGATCGGCTGTCCGACCTGCCGAGGGGGCGCAAGGAAGCGGCCGCCCATCGGGGTTGTGCGCCGGTCGACTGACCGAATCACGTACGCACAACCGTCTATTTTCAGCCAACTTCACACCCCTATCGCTTCCTTGCCGAATTGGCCGATCAACCCCCTTGCCACCAGGCAGGAAGAGACCGCGCGGTACGCTTCCACCCGACGGGGACGGGCCATGAAGGCGAGGCGCACTTCCCTGCACGGCCGCAGGATGAAACCCTTCGTGATCGAATGCTTCCCGCCAAGTTGCCTTGTCGACATAACGCCGGTTGGTGAACTTGTCACTCCGGCACCACGGGACGCAGTAGATTCGATCTTGAGTATCGAAGACGGGGACTCATGCAGGACCGAGGGGAAAAGTGCAGGAGCGACAGGCCCGTAAGGACCAGGGAGACGCGAACACCGAGGGGGGCTTAGCGTCATGAGCCAGGACTCCGCCGCCGCAACGGAGGCTGTACGGAAGCTCAGTGGGCGACGACGACGAGAAGTCGTCGCCGTACTGCTGTTCAGCGGCGGCCCCATCTTCGAGAGCTCGATCCCGCTCTCCGTGTTCGGAATCGACCGCCAGGACGCGGGAGTTCCGCGCTACCGACTCCTCGTCTGCGGCGGGGAAGAGGGACCGCTGCGGACCACCGGGGGACTCGAACTGACCGCGCCCTACGGGCTGGAGGCGATCAGCAGGGCAGGCACCGTCGTGGTGCCCGCCTGGCGCTCGATCACCTCGCCGCCACCCGCAGAGGCGCTGGACGCGCTGCGCCGCGCCCACGAGGAAGGGGCCCGCATCGTCGGGCTGTGCACCGGCGCGTTCGTGCTCGCCGCCGCCGGTCTGCTGGACGGCCGCCCGGCGACCACACACTGGATGTACGCACCGACGCTGGCCAAGCGATATCCGTCGGTGCATGTCGATCCGCGCGAGCTCTTCGTCGACGACGGCGATGTGCTCACCTCCGCCGGGACGGCGGCCGGGATCGATCTCTGTCTGCACATCGTCCGCACGGACCACGGCACGGAGGCCGCCGGGGCACTGGCCCGCCGGCTCGTCGTACCGTCGCGGCGCAGTGGCGGTCAGGAGCGCTACCTCGACAGGTCTTTACCTGAGGAGATCGGCTCCGACCCGCTCGCCGAGGTCGTGGCCTGGGCGCTGGAGCATCTCCACGAGCAGTTCGACGTGGAGACACTGGCCGCGCGCGCCTACATGAGCAGGCGGACCTTTGACCGGAGGTTCCGCTCGCTCACCGGCAGCGCACCGCTCCAGTGGCTGATCACCCAGCGGGTGCTGCAGGCACAGCGGCTGCTGGAGACGTCCGAGCACTCGGTCGACGAGGTCGCGGGCCGTTGCGGCTTCCGCTCGCCGGTCGCGCTGCGCGGGCACTTCCGGCGCCAGCTGGGCTCCTCCCCCGCCGCGTACCGGGCCGCCTACCGGGCCCGCCGTCCGCAGGGCGGTGGCACGGAGACCCTCGCCCCGGCGATCGACCCGGTCGTGCCCGCGCAGGGCATCTCGGCGGGCCGGCGTGCCACGGCTGCGGCCACCCCACCGGGTCCGCATGCCGTCACGTCGGCGACGGTCGGGGCGGGGCAGCCGGAGCACGGGAAACCGGGCCCCGACGCGTACTCCGCCGGGCGCCCGACCCTGCCGGGTCAACGGAGTGCCCCGTAGGGTGGGGTCATGAACGATCGCATGGTGTGGATCGACTGCGAGATGACCGGGCTCTCGTTGACGGAAGACGCACTCATCGAGGTGGCCGCACTGGTCACCGACTCGGAGCTGAACGTGCTCGGCGAAGGGGTGGACATCGTGATCCGCCCGCCGGACACGGCCCTGGAGACGATGCCCGAGGTGGTGCGCCAGATGCACACCGCCTCGGGTCTCCTCGACGAGCTGGCCCAGGGCACCACCCTGGCCGACGCCGAGGCCCAGGTGCTGGCCTATGTCCGCGAGCATGTGAAGGAGCCCGGCAAGGCCCCGCTCTGCGGGAACTCGGTCTCCACCGACCGCGGCTTCCTGGCGCGGGACATGTCGGCTCTGGAGGGCTACCTCCACTACCGGATCGTCGATGTGTCCTCGATCAAGGAGCTGGCGCGCCGCTGGTACCCGAGGGCGTACTTCAACAGTCCGGACAAGAACGGCAACCACCGGGCACTCGCGGACATCCGTGACTCCATCACGGAGCTGCGTTACTACCGCGAGGCGATCTTCGTGCCGCAGCCCGGGCCGGACTCGGAGCGCGCCAAGGCGATCGCGGCACGTGTCGCGCCGCCCACTCCGTAGGACGTTGCGATGCCGCTGGTCACGGGCCTTTCGGGGGCCGGGATCAGCGGCTGAACAACTGGGGCGCGAGCACCCTCTCGGACCCTGTACACTTTTTCTCGGCCGGTCAGAAAAAGACCGGGCATGGTGGGTATAGCTCAGATGGTAGAGCACCTGGTTGTGGTCCAGGATGTCGCGGGTTCGAGTCCCGTTACTCACCCTGAAGGGAAGGGCCCCGGTCAATGACCGGGGCCCTTCTCGTGTCTGAACCACCCTCACCGACGGCCGTGTGACGATCGTCACGAGGAGTCGCGGACGATCAGTTCCGTGGGGAGCACGATCTGCGGCCGCTCCTGGTTCTCACCCGCGATCTCCTGGAGCAGTACGCGGGCCATCGTGCGACCCATCTCCTCGATCGGCTGGCGCACGCTGGTGAGCGCCGGGTCCATGTGACGGGCCACGGCCGAGTCGTCGAAGCCGATGAGGGCCACATCGTCCGGGATGCGCCGGCCGGCCTCGCGCAGCACCTGGCGGGCCCCTGCGGCCATGACGTCGGAGGCGGCGAAGACCGCGTCGACGTCGGGGCGGCGGGCGAGCAGATCGCGCATGGCCTGTGCGCCGCCCTCCTCGGTGAAGTCGGCGGGGGCGATCAGCTGCTCATCCGGTCCGAGACCGGCCGCGGAGACCGCCTTGCGGTAGCCGTCGAGTCGGCGCCGGGCACCGTAGACATCGAGGCGCCCGGTGATCGTGGCGATGGAGCGGCGGCCCCGGGAGATCAGATGGTCGACGGCTGCGCGGGCGCCCTCGAAGTTGTCGGAGTCGACCGAGGCGAGCGGTTCGGAGGCGGATCTGCGGCCGCTCATCACGGCCGGCATGCCGAGCTGCTCCAGCAGGTCCGGGAGCGGGTCGCCGGCGTGGACGGAGACCAGCAGCACTCCGTCGACGCGGTGCGCGGTCAGATACTGGGCCAGCCGCCGGCGCTCGCGGTCGCTGCCGACGAGAGTGAGCAGCAGCTGCATGTCGGTGTCCGCGAGCGCCGCGCCGACACCACGGACGATGTCGGAGAAGTACGGCTCGGCGAAGAAACGGGTCTCCGGCTCCGGCACGACGAGGGCGATGGCGTCGGTACGGTTCCCGGCGAGCGCGCGGGCCGCGCGATTGGGCACGTACCCCAGTTCGGCGACGGCCGCCTCCACCGCCTCGCGGGTGTGCGCGCTGACCCGTGGGGAGCCGTTGATGACCCGCGAGGCCGTGCCGCGCCCCACCCCCGCCCGTGCCGCGACCTCTTCGAGCGTGGGCCGCCCGCCGCTCCGTACTCGCGCTGCCGTCATGGCTGCCTCCCGTTCGCGGTCAATTTCTCACAGTCGGATAACCGAACCAAGTCCTGGTGCTCGATCCCTCGACGCTCGTCCGGGCCCGGCGGCCTCTGCGCACATCATTTTTGGGAGCGCTCCCATCGTACGGCGGCGCCGCGCCTCGGTCCGTCGCCCCGGCAGCCGGGCGGAAACGGCGGAGACCCGGCACGGCGGCCGGGTCCCGGAAGGAGGGTGTACGGGTCAGCGCAGATCGGTGACCGGGGGCAGTGCGTGGCGGCGGATCACATCGGCGTACCAGTGGGCGCTCGCCTTGGGGATGCGGCGCTGGGACGCGTAGTCCACGTACACCGCACCGAAGCGCTTGGAGTACCCGTACCCCCACTCGAAGTTGTCCATCAGCGACCACAGGAAGTAGCCGCGGACGTCCGCGCCGTCGGCGATGGCTCGCTGCACGGCGTCGAGGTGGCCGTGCAGGTACTCGATCCGCTCGGGGTCCTCGACCCGCCCCTCGGGCGAGACGTAGTCGTCGAAGGCCGCGCCGTTCTCGGTGACCATCAGCGGCAGCCCGGGGTGGTCACGGGTGACGTCCATCAGCAGGTTGTACAGGCCGTTGGGGTCGATCGCCCAGTTCATCGCGGTGCGCTCCTTCCCCTCGGCAAGGTGGAAGGCCACATGCTCGGAGCCGGGCCACGGGGAGTGGTCACTGTTGCCGTGGCCGTCGTTGCGCGAGTCGCCGGCGCCCTCGGCGGGCGTGGAAACCAGCGTAGGCGTGTAGTAGTTGATGCCCAGGACGTCGACCGGACGGGAGATCGCGGCCAGGTCGCCGTCGTGGACCAGCTGCGACCAGTCGACGATGTGCGAGGTGTCGGCGATCAGGTCCTCGGGGTACTCACCGCGCAGCATCGGTCCGGTGAACACCCGGTTGCCCACCGCGTCGATCCGGCGGGCGGCGTCCGCGTCGGCCGCACTGTCGGTCAGCGGGCGGACCTGGTGGAGATTGAGGGTGGCCGAGGTCTGCGCGCCGGCGGGGAGTTGACCACGCAGAACCTCGATCGCCCGGCCGTGGGCGAGGTTGAGGTGGTGGGCCGCCCGCAGTGCGGACGCGGCCTCGGTGCGGCCGGGAGCGTGCACACCGGAGCCGTATCCGAGGAAGGCCGAGCACCACGGCTCGTTGAACGTGGTCCACATGCCGACGCGGTCGCCGAGGGCGCCGGCCATGATGGCTGTGTAGTCGGCGAACCGATCGGTGGTGACGCGCTGCGGCCAGCCGCCCGCATCCTCCAACTCCTGGGGAAGGTCCCAGTGGTAGAGCGTGGCGACAGGGGTGATGCCGGCTTCGAGCAGCTCGTCGACGAGCCTGCGGTAGAAGTCCAGACCGCGTTCGACGGCGGGGCCCCGCCCGGTGGGCTGCACCCGGGACCAGGAGATGGAGAAGCGGTAGGCCTTCAGGCCCAGTTGCTTCATCAGCTGCACGTCGTCGCGGTAGCGATGGTAGTGGTCGGCCGCGATGTCACCGGTGTCACCGTTGCGGACCTTGCCCGGTGTGCGGCTGAAGGTGTCCCAGATGGAAGGGGTGCGGCCGTCCTCGGCGGCGGCACCCTCGACCTGGTAGGCGGCGGTGGCCGCCCCCCAGACGAAACCGGTCGGGAAGTCCGTTGCCTCGGGCGCCTGCTTCGGGGCGATGTCGGGTCGTGCAGCAGTCATGCGGGAGCGCTCCCAGGGGTGGACGAACAGGGGCAGGTACGGGGTGGAGCTGCGGGGGCCCGTACGGCCTGCGGTCAGGGAACAGGCCGTACGGAGAGTCCGGGGAAAAGCGGGTGACGCGGTGTCATCCCTTGACGGCGCCGGACATGATCCCTCCGACGATCTGCTTGCCGAAGATCACGAAGACCACGAGCAGCGGCAGCGTGCTGATCAGGGCGCCCGCCATCACGATGCTCTGGTCGGGGGTGTAGGAGGCGCTCAGCTGGCCGAGGGCCACCTGGAGCGTGGGGTTTTGCTGATTGAGGGCGAGGTAGGGCCAGAAGAAGTCGTTCCACGCCTGTACGAAGGTGAGCATCCCCAGCACCGTCATCGCGGGGCGGGCAACCGGGAGCACCACGCTCCGCACGATGCGGAAGTTGTTCGCGCCGTCGACCTTGGCGGCCTCGATGAGTTCGTAGGGCAGCGCCTCGGTCAGGTACTGCCGCATGAAGAACACCCCGAACGCGCTCACCAGGGTCGGGAAGATCACCGACTCCAGCTTTCCGCCCCAGCCGATGTCGGACATCATCATGAACAGCGGGACGACGCTGAGCTGCGGCGGGATCGTGAGCGTGGCGACGACCGCGGTCATCAGTCCGCCACGGCCCCTGAAGCGCATCTTGGCGAAGGCGTAGCCGGCCAGGGTGCAGAAGAAGAGTGTCGCCGCCGTGATGCAGCCGGAGACGATGACGCTGTTGACGATCGCCCTGCCGAGGTGCGCCTGGCTCCAGGCGGCGTCGAGGTTGTGCATCAGCCGCCCGCCGGGCACGAACGGCGGTGTGGTGGCGAGAACTTCGTCCTGGGTGTGGGACGCGGCCACCAAAGTCCAGTAGAGCGGCAGGAGCGAACCGATGCCGACGACGGCCAGCGCGGCATAGGCGAACGGGCCGCCCCGCAACTGCTGGCCCGCGCCCGGCCTGAAGCGGATCGGGCGCCGCGTCGCCCGGTGGGCCGGCTGCGGGAGGCCGAGCTCCGGGGCTTTGATGGGGCTGGTCATGGTCATGGAAATCGCTCCCGGTCAGACCGCGGATTTGCGTACGAAGCGGCCGATGAGCCAGTTGACCGCGGCGATGATCAGCAGGAGGGCGAGCATCGCCCAGGCCACTGCGGCGGCCGGACCGAGGTGCCCCAGATTCCAGCCGTAGTTGTAGAGGTAGACGCTGAGCGTCTCGTACTGATTCTCGTTGCCGCCGGTGGCTCCGAGGGTGCCGCCCTCCAGCAGCAGGGGCTCGCCGAACAACTGCATGGAGCCGATGGTCGAGATGACGATCGTGAACAGGATCGTGGGCCGCAGCGAGGGGATGGTCACCTTGCGGAACTGCTGCCAGCGCGATGCGCCGTCGAGTGACGCGGCCTCGTACAGATCGGCCGGTACGGCCTGCATGGCGGCCAGATAGATCAGGGTGTTGTAGCCCGTCCAACGCCAGATCACGATGACGGAGATCGCGATCTTCGACGTCCAGTGGCCGTTGGCCCAGTTGGTGTGGCCGAGGCCGACGAACTCCAGCGCCCAGTTCAACAGGCCGCCGTCGGCCCGGAAGACCAGGGCGAAGACGAGGGCCGCGGAGGCCACGGACGTGGCGTACGGGGTGAGGATGACCGTCCGCCAGAAGGTGCTGGCGCGCAGCTTGTAGTTCAGCAGGTGGGCCAGGCCGAGCGCGACCAGCAGTTGCGGGACCGTGGACATGACGCCGATGAGGAAGGTGTTGGTGACGGCGGTCCAGAACTCGCTGTCATGCAGGATCTTGTCGAAGTTGTCCCAGCCGACCCACTCCATCTGGTTCATGCCGGTCATCTCGACCCGGTGCAGGGCGATCCAGCCGGTGTAGAGAAGCGGATAGAGCCCGAAGGCGCCGAAGACGAGGAAGAACGGGGCTATGTAGGCGTACGGCGACGCCTTGTCGTCGAACCGCCACAGCCGGCTCCGCCATGTGTGCCGGCGGGGGGCCGCCGGTGTCTTCTGGGAACCGCCGGGTGGCGGGGCGTATGCGTCCGGGGTGGGAGTGGAGGTGGCCACGGGCGGGAGTCCTTCCCTGCGTTGCTGGGTTGCCCTGTACGAGGGGTGCCCGGGTAAGGGGCTGGGCCGGGCGCGTGCCGGTGCGGGCGGCTCCTGGGGGCCGCCCGCACCGGCGCCGATCAGCCGATCGCCTTGTCGACCACGTTGGTCGCGGCCTTCCACGCGTCGTCCGGGCTGGTGCCGCGCTGCTCCATGTTGTTGATCTGGGTGGAGATGCTGTCCTTGATCACGCCGTCCTTCGGGCCGAGAACCGTCTCGGGGATGGACTTGGCCTCATCGGCGTAGATCTGGCCGATCGGCGCGTCGTTGAAGTAGGGGAGCTTCGCGTTCTTCACGTCCGGCAGGTCGTACGCGCCCTTGTTGGACGGGAAGCTGCCGATCGCCTTGAAGACCGCGGCCTGCTGCTCGGGGGCGGTCAGCCACTTGACGAGCTCGGTGGCCTCGTCGACGTGCTTGCCCGACTTGGGCACGGAGAGGAACGAGCCGCCCCAGTTGGCGGCGGTCGCACCGGGAGCGGTGGTGATGTTCCACTTGCCCTTGTTGGCGTCACCGGAGTTGATCGAGATCTGACCGGCCATCCACGCGGGGCAGGCCACGGTGGCGATCGTGCCCTTGCGCAGGCCGGCCTTCCACGGGTCGGTGAACTGGGCGAGGCCCTGCGTCAGCTTCTTCGACGCTGCCTCGGCCGCCAGGTCCCAGCCCTGCTTGACGCTGGGGCTGTCCTTGTAGATCGCCTTGCCGCTCTCGTCGTAGTACTGCTTCGCGTTCGAGCTCACCACGGCGTTGAACATCGCGCTGGCGGAGTCCATGAAGTACGTACCCTCGGGCGCGTTCTTCTTGTACTCCTCACCGAGCTTGAGGTAGTCCTCCCAGCCGCCGGCGACCTTCTGGGCAACCTCCTCACGGTCGGTCGGCAGACCGGCCTTCTTGAAGAGCTCGGTGTTGTAGCAGAGCGACATCGGACCGATGTCGGTGCCCGCGCCGATCACCGCGCCGTCGGCCGTGGTGGCCTGCTTCTCCTTCCAGGACACCCACTCGTTGACGTCGATGACCTTGCTCAGGTCGGCGAACCGGTCCGCCTTGGTGTCGACGATCTCCTTGATCCGGCCGACCTCGATGCCCTGGACGTCGGCGAGACCGCTGCCCGAGTTCAGCTGCTGGAGCAGTTTGGGGTAGTAGACCTTCTCGTCGGAGGTGACGTCTTCCTTGACCGTGATGTTCGGGTGCAGCTCGTGGTACTTGGCGAAGAGACCGGCTTCCTTGTAGCCGAACTGCCCGAAGTCGGCGACGGTCAGCGTGATCTTCCCGTTCGCATCGGAGCCCGTGTTGTCCGATGAATCCGAATCGCTGCTGCAGCCGGTCAGCAACAGGGCCGAAGCTGTCAGGCCCGTGGTGACCAGAACCGCGACTCTGCGGCTCCGGCCGGCGACGGTGCGGGTGATGCGCATTCCACTACTCCTTGTTCCAGGGTGGGACTGGCGTTCTGACTGCGTGGCATACGCGCTGTGAGTGCGGGTGCCGACTGGTTCAGGGGGGAGGACACGGGCAGTGCCGTTCGAGCGGGAAATCCCCGCACGATATGGGAGCGCTCCCATGCGTCGATGTCGGAAGGTTCCTGCCTTGAGGGGGTGAGTGTCAAGAGTTGAAGACGCTTCCGTTGCCCGAGTGTGTCCTTCAAGTCACGAGACCGTGTCCCGCCCACGTCTTGCCATATCCCGCGGGCACCGGCCGAGGACTCACGCGGTTCCGAAAAGGCGCAGGACAAGGGCTTATCGAGGAGGGATCGACTCGCCGGTCACGCCGAGCCGCCGCGCCCGCGCCGCATTTCCGCCCACCCCCGGAGCGGTCTTGGTCATCCCCGATTCACACCCGACCGCCCGCCGGAAGGTGAACGCGGTGTCTCGCGGTGAGGGCGGCCGGGGGCGTATCCGCGTTCTGTCTCCGAACCCGACGCACCATCACGGGGGCGCCGGGGGCGACGGAAAGGGCGGACTCTCCTTGATGACGAGACCGAGCGGTACGGCGAAGGCGACCACGACCGCCGCGGTCCGTTTCCCCGTCCCGGCAGCCGTCCCTCACCCCGGCGGGCAACAGCCCCTCGCCCGCCCGTTCCGCCCCGCGTCAGGGCACGGTGAAGAGCTATGGAACGGACGGCGGCCGGATCGTCTTCGAGGTCGGCAAGGACTGGGCGAAGCTGGTCTCTGCCGCACCGGCGCCCAACTGGTCGATGCAGGTCTGGACGGACTCGACCTGGATCCGGGTGGACTTCGGCCAGGACGGCGGCCGGGTGGTGTCGGTCTTCTGCACCTGGAACGACTGTCCGCCACAGGTCGAGGTCGTGCAGTTGAGCCTTCTCCGGTGCTGTGGCCGCATAGGTTCCCCGTGTCCGGGATCCGTCTGCTTGGCTCTGCGGGAACGGAGTCAGTGCTGCGATCATCACGACGAAGGCACAAGGCGCGACCGAGGGGGAGCAGGATGATTTCCGAGCCGGAGATGGCGGGGGAGTTCGGTGGGGTTGAAACCCGCGAGGTGATGGGCGGCTTCGACCGGGAGTTCGTCGGGGAACGTCGGCCGCGAAGGCCGTGGCCGTGGGCGCTGGGCGGGGTGGTAATGGCATCGGCCCTCTGGGCGGCGGCGCTGTTCCTGTATGGAGTAGGCGATCGGAAGCCGGACATGCATGGGTACCAGCTGGGCCAAGACCCTTGCCCAGCTTTACAGCTGAAGTCGATCGGCGCGGCGATCGCACCGAGAGAGCCCACCACCGAGACCAAATCAGGGCTGTTGAACCATGCCGCCCTCGACCAGATCCGGTGCTTCATCCCTCTTCGGTCTCAGGCCGGGGCGGAGCGGCCCGGGAACGGCTGGTCCATCGAATACACCGTCGGAATCACGGTGGCACTGCACAAGAAGACCGACCCCGGCGGCGAATTCGAGGCGCGGCGAGGAGTGACTGATCTCGGCGTCGATCCTGAAGCGAAGCTGGAGACAGTTCCGGAACTTGGCGACAAGGCGTATCTGCTGACCCGGGACGGTGACTCGGAGCTGCGGGTACTGGAGGGCGGAGCGGTCCTCACGCTGACTATCTTCGCCATCACGCAGCACCACGGCGACGACCGCCGCGAATCCGAGGCCGGTGATGGGCCGGACATCCCTGACCTGTCCCCGCACCAATCGGCCATGATCAGCGACATGCGTGACCTGATGTCAAGCCTCAAGCAGTGAGCTTGAGATTCAACCTCTGCGAACATCGACCGGCGTGTCGCCGGCCCCGGCGAACATTCATGGTGCCCGCACTACCCGAACGCCGACGGCGGCGGAGCCGGTGAAGGCCTGGCGTCCGCGTCGCTCACCGCCGCCGCGCCGCCGGTGAAGTCGGCGAGCGCCCGCCCGTGTTCGACGCGTCCGGGGTGCGGGTCGGTCGCGACCCGGCGGCTCAGCTCCGCGACCTTCAGCGGCAGATCCGAGGCGAGCAGCACGGCGTTGCCGAAGCGACGGCCGCGCCAGACGGTCGGGTCGGCGGCGAGCGCCAGTTCGGGGAAGACCGTGGCCGCGGTGGCGATCTGGCCGCGCAGATGGGTCAGCGGCGGGCCGTCCGCGAGGTTGGCCACGTAACTCCCGCCGGGCTTCAGGACCCGGCGCACCTCGGCGAGGAACTCGGTGCTGGTGAGGTGCGCGGGGGTACGGGCCCCGCTGAACACATCCGCGATGACGAGGTCCGCCCAGCCGTCCTGGATCTTCCCTAGCCCGGCGCGGGCATCGATGGCCCGGACCCGGATCCTGGCCTGCGGGTCCAGCGGCAGCTCCCGGCGGACCAGTTGGACGAGCGCGGCGTCCACCTCGACGATCTGCTGGGTGGAGCGGGGCCGGGTCGCGGCGATGTAGCGGGCGAGCGTGAAGGCTCCGCCGCCCAGGTGCACCACGTGCAGGGGCTGCCCAGGGGGTGCGACGAGGTCGGCGATGTGGCCGATCCTGCGCTGGTACTCGAAGGACAGATACGTGGGGTCGT
Source organism: Streptomyces atratus (assembly GCF_014648655.1). GTDB lineage: Bacteria > Actinomycetota > Actinomycetes > Streptomycetales > Streptomycetaceae > Streptomyces > Streptomyces atratus. The sequence goes on along the minus strand of NZ_BMRN01000002.1, from coordinate 104,170 downwards.
CGAGGTCCACATGGGACTGGGGGGCTCCGTCGAGCGTCAGCGTCCAGGCATGCGGGCGCTCCCGGTCGGGCACCAGCTCGGCGAGACCGCCGTCCACCGGTTCGGCGAGGGGTTCCGTCCTGCGCCCGGTCCCGCGTCCGGTCCTGCCGTCGGCCTTGCGGTCGGACCTCTTACGGGCGCCCGCGCCTGCGCTCGACGCTCCTCGACGTGCCACTGCTGCTCGTGCCTGCTCACTGCTCATCGCTCCGGGCCGGCAGGGAACCGGCCGTGCCGGGGAAACCCGGCCACCGGCCCATTATGAGCGCGCGGGCGGGGAGCCCGCGGTCAGCGGCAGTTGTCGGCCGCCTCGATCAGCCGGGCCGCCTGGTCGAGAGCGGCCCGCAGCACGGCCGGGTCGGTGACCGGGGCGTCCTCCTCGGGCGGCAGCAGCCAGCCGCTGCCGGTGACGGGCGGCTCGGCGGGGATGCGCAGCCCGCGGCCGTCGGTCCGCGTACAGGCGCTGCCCGGTACGTCCCATGCCTCGGCGGTCCCCGGGGGAACCAGGAAGCCGAGGGTGTCGCAGGCGCCGTCGTGCAGGACCGGGCCGACTGCTTCCTGGGCGGCGCCCCGGCGCAGGATGTCCACGGCCTCCAGTCCCTGACGTGCCGGGACGGTCACCAGGTCGCAGGGTACGGCGCCGTGGTCCTCCGTGGGCGCGGTGGGCGCCGTGGCACCCGTTGCGGCCGGGGTCGTCGCAGTCGTCCGCGAGCCGGTCTCCGTGCCGATGTGCAACAAGGGACCTCTCCTCTCATCGCCGGGCGGAGCCGGATTCCGTCTCCATGTGGACCAACGCGCCGACGGCGTCAAGGGCTACGGTGCCACGCCGCCGCAAAGGGTGGCAGTTCATGGCGGATCGCGGGCGAGATATCCCCTTTATAGGCAAACGCCGCGTCTGCGGTCCGTCACAACAGGTACGTTCTTGCTCCGCCGGGACACCGGAAGCAGGAGCCCGGCTGCACCAGAGAGGGCTCAGCCATGGTGTCGACAGGGGCAGTTCCCAACCTCTCCTTCCGGCGGCTGCGCGGACCGCGCTCCGCCGGGGAGTTCGCCGCTGCGGTACGCAGGTCCGCCCGCGAGATCGGCGAGCAGGTCGCGTGCGACGCCCGGTACATCGGACGCGTGGAGTCCGGCGAGATCCGCTGCCCCAACTACGCGTACGAGCGGGTCTTCCTGCATATGTTCCCCGGCGCCACCCTGGCGGACCTGGGCTTCTCACCGCGCGAATCGGTACGCGGCCGGGGGGCACGGACCACTGCCGAAACCCCACCGCCCCCCACGCCCCACAGCGACACCGACGAGGAGAGCGACGTGCTGCGTCGCGTATTCATGACGAGCGGCACCACCGCGATGGCGGCCGCAACCCTGGGCCTCGGCCTCGACGGCGCGTCCGCCGCCGCCCTGCCCGACCGGCACCGGGTCGGAGAGGCCGAGGTGAGCGCCGTCGAGAAGGCCGTACGGCAGATCCGGCTGCTCGACGACCGGCACGGCGGTGACGGCCTGTACCGCAAGGCGTCCCAGCCGCTGCGGGCGGCGTACGCGCTGCTCGACTCCGGAACCGCCACCCGGCGCTCCACGGCCGACCGGCTGCATGCCGGGGCGGGCGAACTGGCCATCTCGGTGGGCTGGCTGGCCCATGACTCGGGCCGGTTCGAGGACGCCCGCTCGCACTATGCGGAGGCGCTGGCCACGGCGCGGGTGGCGAGCGACGCGGCGCTGGAGGCGCATGCGTTCTGCAATACCTCGTTCCTGGCCAGGGACACGGGACGGCCCCGCGAGTCCGTACGCGCGGCCGAGGCCGGGCAGCGGGCGGCGCAGCCGCTGGGCTCGCCGCGGCTGCTGGCGCTGCTCGCGCTGCGGGAGGCGGGGGGCCGGGCGGGACTCGGGGACCGTACGGGCTGCGAACGGGCGATCGGCCGGGCGCACACCGCGTTCGAGCGCGGTCCGTCCGACGCCGATCCGGAGTGGATGACCTTCTTCCGGGAGGCGGAGCTGGAGATGCTGGAGGCGCAGTGCTGGTCGGCGCTGGGCGACTGGTCGCGGGCGGCCCGCCATGCGCTGCGGGCGACGCGGCTCCAGGACCCGCACTTCACCCGGAACCTGGCGCTGTACCGGGCCGAGCTGACCACGGACCTGGCCCGGGCGGGCCGGGCCGCAGAGGCGGCGACGGCGGGCCACCGGGTGCTGGACCTGCTGGACCGCGTCCAGTCGTCCCGCATCCGGGCGATGCTGGCGGGGGCGGCGGGGGTACTGGCGCCGCAGCGGGGTGCGGCGGAGGTACGGGGATTCCTCGAGCGGCACGCGGAGGTCTCCGAAGCGGGGGTGTAGGAGCTCGCCGGACGGCCCGGATTCCCCGCGTCACGTGACCGGTTCCGTCCTCGACGTGACCGGTTCCGTCCTCGATCGCGGGCCGGGCCGGTTTCCACCGCGCGCCGGCAAGATCAAGCCCGTCCGGCGATCGACGGCCCCGGCTGCCGGGGGCGGCAGGACTACCGGTCCAGGTGGCCCGTGTCGTTCCAGCGTTCTATGGCGGGCGCACCGTACGCCCACCCCAGCACCGACAGCGACGTCGGATCGAGCCGGATGCGCGCCGCGAACGACACGTCCTCGCCCAGCCACCGCGCCCCCAGGGCCCGCAGGATGTGACCGTGGGCGAAGACCAGGACGTCGCGGTCGGCCGAGCGGGCCCAGTCGACGATCTCGTCGGCCCGGGCGGACAGCTCGGCCAGGGTCTCCCCCTCCGGCACCCCGTCACGCCAGATGAACCAGTCGGGACGGATCGCCTTGATCTGTGCCGGGGTCATCCCCTCGTACGCCCCGTAGTCCCACTCCAGCAGCGCGTCCCACGGCTCGGCCCGGTCCCCGAAACCCGCGATGTCGCAGGTCTCCTTGGCCCGCAGCAGCGGACTGGTGCGGACTTCCAGGCCCGGCAGGTCCGCCCACGGCTTGCGGTGCAGCCGCTCACCGAGGAGCTTGGCGCCCGCACGGCCGGTGTCGAGCAGTGGGATGTCCGTCCTGCCTGTGTGATTGCCCTTGACGGACCATTCCGTCTGGCCGTGCCGGGCGAGCAGGATACGCGGTGCCATGACGGCTCTCCCTGGGACTGAGATCTGAGGCCGGAGATCGAGACAGAACGGATCGTCCGGTTTTCCCATCATCGCGCACGTCTTCGGGAGGCAACCTCCGGGGCCGGATCGGCGTCACTCCCTGCGCGGAGAAATCTGTGCACACAGGGGGCACCCGACAAGGACCCCCGGGGGGAATCGCGACCGGCCTGCACCGTACGGTTGAACGCCCGCCGTCGGTCGCATGAACATATAATGGAGAGCTTCCGGATGCAGCATGCCAGCACCGCGTACGTGCCGCGCCCGCGGCCTCGTTGGTGGACCGAACTGCCGTTGCTGGCCCTCGTGTACGCAGCCTACTCGGTGGGCCGACTGGTGGCGCGCGGCGACGTGTCCACGGCCGTCGACCACGGTCTGCGCATCCTGCACCTGGAGAAGACGCTCCACATCAACTTCGAGCACCCACTCAACCGGCTGCTGACCGCCCACCCCTCGATAGGCATACCCGCCGACTTCACCTACGCGTCCCTGCACTATCTGGTCACCCCAGCCGTTCTGATCTGGCTCTTCCGCCGCCGCCAGGCCGTGTACCGCAGGGCCCGCACCTGGCTGATGACCTCCACGCTGCTCGGCCTGATCGGCTTCACGCTGATGCCGACCTGCCCGCCCCGGCTGCTCCACGCCACTCACGGCTTCGTCGACACGATGGCGCAGTACAGCTCGTACGGCTGGTGGGGCACCGAGGCGAGTGCTCCGCGCGGCATGGGCGGAATGACGAACCAGTACGCGGCGATGCCGAGCCTGCACGTCGGCTGGGCGCTCTGGTGCGGCATCCTGCTGTGGCGTCACGGCCGGCACCCGCTCGTACGGGCCGCGGGCATCGCGTACCCCCTGGTCACCACGTTCGTGGTGATGGGCACGGCCAACCATTACTTCCTCGACGCGGTCGCGGGCGCTGCCGTGATGGGCGTCGGAGCCCTGCTGGCCGGACCGGTGATGCGTATCGCCGACCGGGTCGGGGACCGGCTCGCAACCCGCTTCCCACGGTTCGCCCGGACCACGAAGTCCCCGATTGTCAGTGCCGGATGCAAGACTTCGGCGGGTGAGCGAATCCCTGGCCAGCGGACCACCTCCGCAGATTCCACCGATGCCGCAGCATCGGCCGATGCAGACGCCTCGGCCGGTCGCGCACTCCGGGCCGACGCCGCTGCCCCCGCAGGCGCGGGAGCAGCGGGGGACGACACTCCGGCAGCGGCTCGCTGAGCTGCGGGGCACGGCTGTCGCACCGCGTCCGCTGGATGCCCGCGCGCTGGCCGCCCTCGCCGCCAACCCCGGCTGCCGGCGCCGCGCCCTGCTGGACGGCGCCGGGGTGGACAAGGCCGCGCTGGCCACGGCGCTCGGTTCACCGGCCCCCTTCGGCCAGTCCCAGTTCGCTTTCGTCCGGGGCAACGCCTTCGAGGCCAAGGTCAAGGCCGACGGCGGTACGGAGCTGATGCGGCTGCTCCACGAGCGCCTCGGCGGCGGCGCCGAGGCGCCGCGCGAGGTCCTGGTGCCCGATCTGACCGCGGCCGGTCCCGAGGGCCGCGCGGCGCGTACGGCGCTGGCGCTGCGGGAGGCGACCGAGGCGGGCGGCTGGGCGCTGCTGGACCACCCGATGCTGGCGCTGGAGGTGGCGGGTTCCCCCACCTACCTGGAGCCGGACGCGGTCGCGGTGCACCCCGACGGCACCTGGACGGTCGTCGAGATCAAGTCCTTCCCCATGATCGACGGTTCTGCCGACGCGGCGAAGGTCGGTGCGGCGGCCCGGCAGTCCGCCGTCTACGTACTGGCGCTGGAGCGGATCGCGGAGCTGACCGAGGGCGTGGAGGTCGGCCACCGGGTGCTGCTGGTCTGCCCGAAGGACTTCTCCAATCTGCCCACCGCCTCGGTCGTCGACGTACGCAAACAGCGTGCGGTCACCCGGCGCCAGCTGGCCAGGCTGACCAGGATCGAGGACATCGCGGCGGCCCTGCCCGAGGGCACCACCTTCGATCCGGAGTGCTCCCCGCAGCAGCTCGACGCCGCGGTCGAGTCCGTCGGCGCGACGTACGCCCCGGAGTGCCTGGCCGCTTGCGAACTGGCCTTCCACTGCCGGGCGAAGGCCCGCGCGGCCGGTGCCGTGGAGGCACTGGGGCGGAGCGTGCGGGGTGAGCTCGGCGGGCTGACGACGGTGGGTGCGGTGCTGGCCGCCGCCGCGGGCAAGGAGGGCGACCCGGCGGATCCGACGGTCGTGGCCCTGCGGCGTGCGGCGGCGCTGCGTGCCGAGGCGCTGGAGGGCAGTGCGGCATGTCGCTGATCAGCACCCTGGCCCGGCTGGAGGCCGTGGAGAGCGGCCGGGCGCAGCCGATGACGACGGTCCTGCACCGCCATCTCACCGACCGGCCGCTCGTCCTGGTGCCGCTGACCACCGCCGGTGAGGCGGGCGCCCCGCTGGGCGCGCTCGTCGGGACCGACCGGGATTCGCCCCGGCTGCTGGCGGTTTCGCAGCCGCGCGACCGGGATCTGCGGTTCGCCTTCCTCGCCGAGCTGGCCGAGGCGGTGCTGCCGCACATCGAGGCGTACGAGGATGTCGTCGAGCCCACCGAGCGCAATGAGACCGATCCGGAGACCGGGAAGAAGGTCAAGGTCGAGGTCGAGCTGTGCGCGGACGCACCGCAGTTGATCGTGCCGAGCCGGGCGGGCATCGATTTCGTACGGCTGCTCGGCCGCTCCATGCGGTTCAGGCGCACGGCCGAGGACGATCCCGACACCCCGTACCCCGCCCCTGCGCGTGTCCCGCTGCTGGGCCGCTGGCTGACGCACTACGGGGAGCGGGCCAGGGTGCCGGGCTCCTCGCTGCTGCTGGCCACGACCGATCTGCTGAACCGGCACTGGGCGACCGGGCAGAGCAGCCTGGAGGATCAGCATCTGGGTGCGCTGCTGGCGTGGATCGCCGCCCCGGCGGGCGAGTCCGGGGCGCGGGCTGCGCTCCGTGCGGAGCTGGAGCGTGACGGCGAAGGACAGTTGCTGTGCCCGCCGGCCGGTCCGGCCACGGACCCCGCGTTCGACAACCGGCTGCTGGCGCCGGCCATCGAGAAGTACGACCGGGCGCGCACCTCCCTCGCAGCGGCCGAGGACGGTCTGGCGGCCGATGCCCGGCTCGCCGAACTGACCGCCGCTGAGCGGGACATCAGGGCGTTGCTGGCCGGGATCATGCGGCCGACCTGGGACGCGGTGTGGCGAGGGCTCGATCTGCTGAAGGAACTGCCCGAGGGGTCTCGGGCCGAGGACCGCTGGACGAGGGACCGCTGGTCGTTCACCGGCCACCGGGACCGGGTGCGGTCCGGTGAGCCGCCGCAGCCGCGCCGGGACGACGCGGTGACGGCCGCGCAGAAGCTCGCCTCGCGCGAGACGGCGCAGGCCCAACTGGAGGCGCAGGAGGCGCTGGACGATCCGCTGGTGCTGGCCGGGCGGCGGCTGGCCGGTGAGGCGTTCGTCGGCGACGTGACGGGGGTGGTGATGGCGTACAGCGAGTCGAAGCGCCCGTCCCCGCGCCCGCTGGTCACGGTCCGCACGGACGAGCGCCCGCATCTCGGGGAGCGCACCAAGGTGTACCGCTCGTTGGACGGCAGGCCGCAGACCGCCGAGTTCGTGGAGTACGCCGCGGAGCCGGAGGACGGGGACGCGCCCCTGCTGGTGCTGCGGATCACCGACCGGATGGGCCGGAGCAAGGAGCCGGCCCCGGGTTCGGTGCCCGAGCCGGGCGACCGGATCGCCTGGACGCTGTTCGAGCACGATCAGCGCGGCGGCCCGAAGCTGCCGGACCCCGAGGAGACGCCATGGACGCACGGCGGCCCGCCGGGCGCCACTGCCGGGCAGGCCGAGCGCCCCGATCCCGTGACCGCGGAGGACCTTCTGTGACGGCCGTATTCGACCCGGGCGCCCAGGCCGCGCGGGCGACCGACGCGATCCTCGCCGACACCCTGAGCGGTACGTCGCGCGGCATCGTGGTGGACTCCCCGCCGGGCGCGGGCAAGTCGACGCTCGTGGTGCGTGCCGCACTCGAACTCGCGGCGGCCGGGCACCCGTTGATGGTGGTCGCGCAGACCAATGCCCAGGTCGACGACCTGGTGGTGCGGCTGGCCGAGAAGGACCCGGGGCTGCCGGTCGGACGGTTGCACAGCAATGACTCCGACCCGTACGACAAGGTGCTGGACGGCCTGGCCAATGTACGGAAGTCGGCCAAGGCGTCGGATCTCGCCGGACTCGATGTCGTCATCTCGACGGCCGCCAAGTGGGCGCATGTGAAGAACGTCGAGCCGTGGGGGCACGCGATCGTCGACGAGGCGTACCAGATGCGTTCGGATGCGCTGCTGGCCGTCGCGGGTCTCTTCGAACGGGCGCTGTTCGTCGGCGATCCGGGCCAGTTGGACCCGTTCTCGATCGTGGGCGCCGACCAGTGGGCGGGGCTGTCGTACGACCCGTCCGCGAGCGCGGTCTCCACGTTGCTCGCGCACAATCCCCAACTGCCGCAGCACCGGCTGCCGGTGTCGTGGCGGCTGCCCGCCTCCGCCGCGCCGCTCGTCTCGGACGCGTTCTACCCGTACACCCCGTTCCGCAGCGGTACGGACCACGGGGACCGGCGGCTGTCGTTCGGCGTCGCGTCCGACGGCTCGGCGCCGGACCGGGTGCTGGACGAGGCCGCGGAATCCGGCTGGGGTCTGCTCGAACTCCCGGCCCGGCACACCCCGCGCACCGATCCGGAGGCGGTACGGGCGGTGGCCCTGGTCGTCCGCCGGCTCCTCGACCGGGGTGGCGCGGCGACGAGTGAGCGCTCCCCGGATCCGGTTCCGGTGACGGCGGACCGGGTCGCGGTCGGCACCGCCCACCGCGACCAGGCGGCGGCGGTGCGGGCGGCGCTGGCGGAGCTGGGTGTGACGGGCGTGGCGGTGGACACGGCGAACCGGCTCCAGGGCCGCGAGTTCGATGTGACGGTGGTCCTGCACCCGCTGTCCGGCCGCCCGGACGCCACGGCGTTCCATCTGGAGACGGGCCGGCTGTGCGTACTGGCCTCGCGCCACCGGCATGCGTGCATCGTGGTGTGCCGGGCGGGCGTCGCGGAGCTGCTGGACGAGCACCCGTCGACGGAGCCGGTGCAGCTGGGGGTCATGGTGAAGTTCCCGGACGGCTGGGAGGCGAACCACGCGGTGCTGGCACATCTGGGTGAGCACCGGGTGCGGTGGGAGGCGTGAGCGCGCCCGGTCCCGGCAGGCCGAAGCCCCGCTTCCGGGAATCCGCGGAGCCCTCTTGCGCGACGTTGGACAATGGAGGGTGGCCGTCGGGCCCACCGAAGGAGGAAACACCACATGCCACAACCCGAGCGGAACGAGCAGCAGCGGCTGCGCCCCGCGCCCCTGCTCTTCGAGCCGTCGGCGGCAGTCGCCGATCCTGAGCACTTCTTCGACCTGGAGTCGATGGACGATCCGAAGGAGATGCTGTCGCGCGCCACCGAGCTGACCCTGGCGTTCAGTGCCGCGGCCGACCGTGCGGCCGAGTTCCAGGCGATCGCCGCCGCCCAGCTCGCCGATCCGCGCCGGTTCGACCGGCTGACGACCGCGGACATCGCGCAGCGTGCGGAGTGGACCGAGGACTATGCCAAGAAGATGGTCGAGTTCGGCCGGAGCCTGCTGGGCGGCTCCACGCCCTGACCGCCGCGTCGGCCCCGACGCGACCGTCCCACCGGTCCCACCGGGCCTGCCACCGGCCCCGGCCCGCCATCGCACCGGACCATCCGGACCATCCGTCCACACCAGGTCCTGACACCGGGTACAACCAGTGGCATATGCCCGAGCGCAAGATACTCCCCCTCACCCCCACCTGTCCCGCTTTCCGGCAACTCTCGGAATCCTCTTGATCACTCCCGGTAGACATGGGCACATGAGCGCATGGCTGCCAGACGACACGACCCTGCATCACGGCGACGGCCCCCACCACGGCGCCGACATCTTCGCCCTCCTGCGGGACCGGGCCGCGAACCAGACGGCTCAGGTCACGGCGGCCGGCGCCGCCTGGCTCGCCGGCGCCGCGGCCTATCCGCGCAGCACGCTGGCCCAGTGGGAGGCCCACCCCTCCTCGCCCGGGGTGCTGCCGTGCGGTTCGGCCTTCGATGTGGTGAATGTGCCCACCCTCTTCGGGCGCCGGATGCTGGAACACCTGTGGGCGGACGGCCCAGGCTCCGGCCCCGTCGCCACTCACCGCGGACGGATGCTGCTCTTCGCCTCCCCCGGCACCGCCCAGCGGCTGCCGTCGCTGCTCGACTGGGAGGAGTGGGGCGGCGACCACGAACCGCGGACCGGCAGGGGCGCGCAGGGGCGGGACGGCGTCGACGGCAAGGTCCCGCCGCTGCTCTGCCACGGCATCGGGGACGCGGTGACCGTACCGCCCCTGACCTGTACCTCCTCCACCCCCGGGCCCCGCTGGGTGGTGGCCCCCGACACCCGCAGCCCCTGGCTGCCGGGGCCGGACGCACTGCTCTGGGCCTGTGTACGGGTGACCAGGTCGACGCCCTCGTCGGCGGCCAGGAATTCGATTTTTCCTCCCGCCGATCAGGATGCTAATGTCTACGACGTCAGCAGGCGCCGCTAGCTCAGTTGGTTAGAGCAGCTGACTCTTAATCAGCGGGTCCGGGGTTCGAGTCCCTGGCGGCGCACAGACGGAAGAAGCCCCCTCGCGAAAGCGAGGGGGCTTCTTCGTGTTCGCGGGAGCCTACGTCCCCGTGGTGATCCGGACCGTCCAGGCGCCCGACGGTGTCCGGCCGGCGACCTCGACCCTGGCGTGCGCGCCGGGGATGCTGTACGTCTCGCCGACCCCCAGCGGGGCATCCGCGAGCGGTGCGTAGACGGACAGGTCCCAGCAGGCGTCGGTGCGGGGGTGGGTGTCGATGACCTGGACCGGGCCCCCGCCGGACGGGGTTTCGTTGCGCACCCGGTAGAGCAGGACGCCTTCGGTGCAGGTCGTCCGGTCGTTGCCGGTGGCGCTGCGGGCCTCGATGACCACGGCGCTTCCCTCACCGGTCCTGATCACCGCGAGCCGGGTGCCGATGGAGGCCCCGGGCGCGGGCACGGCAGCGATCGACTCCAGGGTGATGTCCCGGCTGCGCTGGACGCACACCACCTGCCTGCGGTCCAGCCAGCCCAGCTTCCACTTGTGCCAGCCGAGGAAGTCCGGCGCGAGACCGAACTGACTGCCCATCACGTCCCAGTCGCCGACATAGGTGTCCCAGTCGCCCTTGCCGTCGGACGGCCGATGGTAGAGGTCCGGCAGGTCGAAGACGTGCCCGGTCTCGTGGGCCAGCACATTGTGGTCCGGCGGGTGCTGTTCGAAAACGGTGACGACGCGCCGGATGTCCGTACCGTCGGCGTGCAGCGGCTGGTCGAAGTTGACGACCTTGGTGGCGTCGGAGTCGACGCCCGGGGCGTCCGGGTCGGCGACGAGGTAGACGATGGCGAACCGGGAGAAGTCGACCTTCGGATCCGCCGCGGCGATGGCGTCGCGCAGATAGACACTGCGCCGCTCGTTGTTCCAGTCCCGCTGCATGCCGTACCAGTCGGACGCCTTGGGCATCTGGATCCACTGCCGCAGCGGGTGCGGGCGCAGGGTGAACTTCCCGTACGAGGCGCGCTGGAAGAACTGGGTGGTGGCGGGGAAGTGGTCGGCGGCGAGTTCCTGGGGGGTGTGGGTGGGGCGGTGGTCCGGGAAGGAGAGAAAGACCATGACCGCGTCGAGGGAATGGTCGGGGCGGGGGTAGGCGTCGTTCCAGTCCCCCACGCCGAGCGAGTGGTGCACCTCGGTCCGGGGCAGCGCACACGGACCCGCTTCGCCGGTGGCCGCCACGGCGGGCCCGGCGACGAGGGAGGTGGCAGCGAGCGCCAGCAGGGAGGTCGCAGCCGCGACCACACCTCGCAGGCTCGGCCTCGCCACTCCCCCGGTTCCGTGCTGACGCGGCACAGCTACCTCCGGGTGCGAGATGCGGTCACCCACCCACCCTGTGATGATTCGAGGCTTTCGTCCTGTTGAGCTGCCCCAGTCGAGTCAGCAGCCGGTCGAAACATTCACCCTCACGGACAGTCACAATCAATCACCAGGACATTGCGAGAGAACAGAACCGCTCAGAAAAGATCAGTTGCGGGCAAACCGGATCGGCGCGCAACTGACCCAAGTGGGGCGAACGCGGGGCGCGGAGGGGTCGGGCGCTGGAACGGCCGACGCACCAACCTCTATGCTTCACCAGGCTTTCCCGCGTGGTTCCCGCCTCCGACAACGGCGCCCCGCGCGGCGGGCCAGTCCGGCCACACCTGTTCAGGACAGAACTGCACGGCGGGAGCGAATGGTGAGCGGAACCTCCGAAGGGCCGAGGCCTGCGGTGGGCACATCCCCACATTCCGCAGGACCTTCGGTCGCGGAGAGTGACCTTCCGTGGCCCCCTGTCGGAGCCGCAGGGTCCGAGCCGCACGGCTACCGGGCCGCCTTCCGGGCCGCCACGCTCCCGATGGCCGTCATCGACCACGAGGGCCTGGTCGTCGCCGCCAACGACGCCCTCGGCGGCCTCCTCGGCTTCCCCGCCGCGGCACTGACCACACAGTCCGCAGCCGATCTGCTCGACCTCGTGGCGGACGGCCGCACCTGGCACGCGTACCGCGAGGTGCTGCACCGCCGGCGCTCACGGTTCCGCTGCACCCGCAGCCTCAAGCACCCCGACGGGCGCTCGATGTGGGCCGAGATCACCGTCGTACCGATGCCCGAACCGGAGGCCGGCAGGGCCGACGGCCCCGGGACCGGCCGGGTGCTGCTCTCCGTCGCGGACATCAGTGACCGGCGTGAGCTGCAGAAGCGGCTGCGCCACCTCCAGATGCACGACCCGGTGACCCGGCTGCCCAACCGGACGCTGTTCTTCGAACGGCTCTCGGCCGCCCTGGAGACCCTGCCGTACCAGGACGGCAGTGTCCCCGGACACGGCCGTATCGGGCTCTGCTATCTCGATCTCGACGGTTTCAAGGCCGTCAACGACACGATGGGCCATCGGATCGGCGACCGGCTGCTCGCCGCCGTCGCCGCGCGGCTCACCGAGTGCGCGGCCCAGGACGGCCCGCACCGCCCCGGTTCACATCTCGTGGCGCGCCTGGGCGGCGACGAGTTCGCGATCCTGGTCGAGGACTCCGCCGGTACGCAGCAGCTCACCGACCTGGCCCGCACGGTCCTTGCCGCGCTGCAGAAGCCCTTCGACCTGGGCGGGCAGCGGCTCTCCGTCTCGGCCTCGATCGGAGTGGTGGAACGGGCCGTGGCCGGCACCTCGGCGACCGGTCTGATGCAGGCCGCCGACACCACGCTGTACTGGGCGAAGGCGGACGGCAAGGCCCGCTGGACGGTCTTCGACCCGGAGCGCAACGCCCACCGGATGACCCGGCAGACGCTCTCCTCCAATCTGCGGCCCGCCGTCGAGCGCGGTGAGTTCACCATCGAGTACCAGCCGCTGGTCGGCATGGCCGACGGAGTCGTACGCGGGGTGGAGGCGCTGGTCCGCTGGAACCACCCGCAGTTCGGCATGCTCTCGCCGAATCGGTTCGTCGCGATCGCCGAGGAGGACGGCTCGATCGTCCAGCTCGGCCGGTGGGTGCTGCGGTCCGCCTGCCGCCAGGCCCGGCGCTGGCAGCTCGACCACCCGGCCGAACCGCCGTTGTTCATCAGCGTCAATGTCGCCGTACGGCAGGTCTGGGACTCCGACCTGGTCACCGATGTCGCGGAGATCCTCGCCGAGACCGGCCTCGATCCCGGACTGCTGCAGCTGGAGCTGACCGAGTCCGCCGTGATGGGCTCGGCGGGCCGCCCGCTCCAGGCCCTCCAGTCGCTCAGCGAAATGGGCGTGCGGATCGCCATCGACGACTTCGGGACCGGCTACTCGAACCTTGCCTATCTGAGCCGGCTGCCGGTCTCCGTACTGAAGCTGGACGGCTCGTTCGTACGCGGCTTCCGCCACGACGACGGCGACCCCCCGAGCCCCGCCGACGAGACGATCGTCGAGGCGATGGTGGAACTGGCGCATCGCCTGGGCCTGACCGTCACCGCGGAGTGCGTGGAGACGGCAGGCCAGGCGGAACGGCTGCGCAGGATCGGCTGCGACACCGGGCAGGGCTGGTTGTACTCACGGGCGGTGGCCCCGGAGCGGATCGCCGAGCTGATCGGCAGCGGAAGGCTGAAGGTCTGAACGCCGGCTGCCGGTGTCAGGCCGCCGGCAGCCCGTACGCGTCCGCAATCAGTTCGTAGCTGCGCAGCCGTGCCTCGCCGCCATGGGCGTTGGCGGTGATCATCAGTTCGTCGGCGCCGGTGCGCTTGGCCAGGTCGTCGAGGCCCGTACGGACCTCGTCCGCCGTGCCGTGGACGATGTTGACCAGCCAGCTGTCGACGAACTCCCGCTCCATGGGGCTGAAGGCGTACGCCTCCGCCTCCTCGGGTGTCGGGACCAGACCGGGGCGCCCGGTGCGCAGGCGGACCATGGACAGGGCGCCGGAGAGCACCTGGCGGCGGGCCTCGCGCTCGTCGTCGGCGGCCAGGGCCGAGACCCCGATCAGGGCGTACGGGGCGTCGAGCACCGCGGACGGCCGGAACGACTCCCGGTACAGGTCGAGGGCCGGCACCGTGTTCTGGGCCGAGAAGTGGTGGGCGAAGGCGAACGGCAGCCCGAGTACGCCGGCCAGCCGGGCGCTGAAGCCGGAGGAGCCGAGCAGCCAGATCGGCGGGCGGGCCGGGGACTGGACCCCGCCCTCGGCGGTGGCCTGGACCGGGCCGGGGACCGCGTGGATACGGGCGTAGGGGTGGCCGTCGGGGAAGTCGTCGTCCAGGAACCGGGTCAGCTCGGCGAGCTGCTGCGGAAAGTCATCAGCGCCTTCGCCCAGCCGGTCCGTGCGGCGCAGGGCGGCCGCGGTCGCGCCGTCGGTGCCGGGGGCGCGACCGAGACCGAGGTCGATGCGGCCGGGGGCCATGGCCTCCAGGGTGCCGAACTGTTCGGCTATGACGAGCGGTGCGTGGTTGGGCAGCATCACGCCGCCGGAGCCGAGCCTGATGCGCTCGGTGCGTGCGGCGAGGTGGGCCAGGATCACGGCGGGTGAGGAGGAGGCGACGCCAGGCATGGAGTGGTGTTCGGCGACCCAGTAGCGATGGAATCCGCGGCGCTCGGCGAGCTGCGCGATGTCCACGCTCGTACGCAGCGCCTGGGTGGCGGTGCGGCCCTGGCCCACGGTCACCAGGTCCAGCACGGAGAGCGGAACGGTGGCCGTCCCCTCCGTCTTGCCACGGATCTCGTCGCCTCGAATCTCGTCCACGTCCTGGCCTCTCCGGTGTTGCGCCTACGTCCGGCTCATACGTCCGGAAAAGCACAACAGGAGGTGGTCTCCGCTTATTCCCCCGGCTCACGGGCCATCCCTCGGCTCATCGACCGTCCCCCGGCTCACCAGCCGGGGTGGGTCTGCTTTCCGGGCCACCCCTTCTTCCCGCTGTGCGCGCGCTCCCGGCCCGCGCCCCATGCGGCCACCGGGGCCGGGGGCGCCTCGCGCTCGGCAAAGATCTTGCCGAGCCTCGGGGACCAGGACCGGCGGTCCGCCAGCCGCAGCCCCTCCCGGACCGTCACCTGGTTCCCGGTGAGGACCGGCTTGCCGAGGAGTTTCTCCAGCTCCGTCACGTGCGAGACGGTGTGCAGGGCCGTGTCGGGCAGCAGCATCGCATCGGCCTCCGGCCGGTCCGCGGCCGTGACGAGTTCCTTCACCTTGTCCAGGTCCCAGGCGGCGGCCTCGACGGCCGAGGGGAGAGAGGCGGTGTGAGTGGCGGCCACCTCGATGCCCGCGGACCGGAGAAAGGCGGTGAACAGCGCGGTGATGTCCTCGGGGTAGGTCGCGGCGACGGCGACGCGGTCGGCGCCCAGCTCCCGTACCGCATGGACGAAACCGAAGGATGTGCTGGAGGCGGGCACGCCGGCCGCCCGTGCCAGGGCGGCGGTCTGTTCATGGGCACCCTCCCAGCCGTACAGGAAACTGCCGCCGCTGCTCGCCCACACGACGGACTCGACACCGGCGCGCTGCAGCTCCGCCACCCCGGCGGCCAGACATTCGGGCGTGCCGGTCCGTACCAGCGCGTCGATCCCGTAGACGTCCTCGTCGACTTCGGTGTGGTTCACGACCAGCCTGACGGCGTCGAGCAGGATCTCCATCCGCGGGAAGTCGTCCTCCGCGTAGTGGTGGCCCGGGTAGAGAAAACCGAGGGTCGTCATGTCCACCCTTCCTGTTCCTGCGGGTTCCTGGACGGGCACTCGGGGGCCGGGCGGGGCCGGGTACGCCCTGCCCGTGGCCGTTTTCGCCCGTCCCTCCCCAGTATTCCCCCATCCGTCGCCACCCCCACTGCGACCTGTTGACGAAGCCGGGCGGGGGTGCGAGCGTGGTCAATCCGTGCATCTCAGAGGCAGCGGAGCGACCGTCTCTCATGTCAGAGCCCACCCTGCTCGTCCTGGACACCGACCCGTCGCCGCGTCTCGGCCGGCTAACCGGCCGGGCCTCCGTCCGCTATACGGACGAGGCCGGACTCGCCGCACAGCTCCCGTTGGCCGACGTCCTGCTGGTGTGGGACTTCACCTCCGACGCGGTACGGGCCGCCTGGCCCGGTGACGGACCGCGCCCGGCATGGGTGCATACGGCGAGCGCGGGCGTGGACCGGTTGCTCTGCCCGGAGCTGGCGGCCTCCGACACGGTGGTGACCAATGCGCGCGGCATCTTCGAGCGGCCGATCGCCGAGTATGTGACGGGCCTGGTGCTGGCGTTCGCCAAGGATCTCCCGGGCACTCTGGAGCTCCAGCACCGGCGGCTGTGGCGCCACAGGGAGAGCGCGCAGGTCGCGGGCAGCCGTGCGGTGGTCGTCGGCGCGGGCCCGATCGGGCGGGAGATCACCCGGCTGCTGATCGCCCTCGGGGTCCAGGTGGCGCTCGTGGGACGCCGGGCGCGGCGCACCATCCACGGCGTGGCAGAGCTGGACCGGCTGGCCTCCATGGCCGACTGGGTGATCTGCGCGGCTCCGCTGACGGAGTCGACCCGTGGCATGTTCGACGCGCGGTTCTTCGGGCTGATGCAGCCGTCGGCCCGATTCATCAATGTGGGGCGCGGCCCGCTGGTCGTCGAGGACGACCTGGTCGCCGCACTGCGCAAGCGCTGGATCGCGGGCGCGGCGCTCGATGTGTTCGAGCAGGAGCCGCTCGGGCCGCAGAGCCCGCTCTGGGGCGTACCGGACCTGATCGTGTCGCCGCACATGAGCGGTGACACGGCGGGCTGGCGGGACCGGCTGGGCGAGCAGTTCGTGGAGATGTACGAACTCTGGTCGGCGGGAGAGCCGTTGCCGAACGTGGTGGACAAGCAGCGCGGGTACGTCCCCGCCCGGGACCGGAGCGAGTGACCTCAACGGGCCCGGCCCGCCGGTCACTTCACCCGCCCCTCACGGACGTTTCCGCATGACGGTCAGTCATGGAGCTTTCCACGTAGGGCAATACGCACTGCGCACCGGCCTTCGCACTCCGCCCGCGACTGGACACGGGAAGGTCGCGCTCCGGTCACCGTTCGATCACAGGAGGCCTCTTCCTGCATAGACGTACGGGATCGGGCAGGCGCACCTCCTGTCCGGACTGTTCGACCGCTCCAGGAGATTGCGAACCATGGCTGACTTCCCGAACCTGTCCCGCCGGGGCTTTCTCAACCGATCGGCGGCCGTGGGTGGCCTGCTCGTCGTTCCCGGTCTGCTCTCCGCGTGCAGCAGGACCGACGCCGGTTCCGCGGACGGCGCGGGGGCGCTCGACAAGCTCCGCAAGCAGGGCTTCGTCCGGGTCGCGTACGCCAATGAGGCCCCGTACGGCTATCTGGAGGGCAGGCAGCTCAAGGGCGAGGCGCCCACCCTGCACCGGGAGATCTTCAAGGCGCTCGGCGTCGACGAACTGAAGCCCACGCTCTCCGAGTGGGACGGTCTGATTCCCGGGCTGCAGGCGGGCAAGTACGACGTGGTCAGCGCCGGCATGGCGATCACTCCGCAGCGCTGCGCCAATGCCATCTTCTCCGAGCCCGAGTTCATCTCGCCGACCGCACTGATGGTGAAGAAGGGCAATCCGAAGAAGGTCACCGACCTGGCATCGGCGAAGGCCGCCGGGATCACCGTCGGCGTGATGTCGGGTGCCGTCGAGGGCTCGTACGCCGAGGGTGCCGGCATCTCCAAGGACAGGATCAAGTCGCTGCAGAAGCCGCAGGACGGCGCCGACGCGGTCAAGGGCGGCCGGATCGACGCGTTCCTGCTCACCGGCATCTCGCTGCGCCTGCTCGCGAAGACGAACCCCGACACCGAGGTCACCGAGGCCTTCCTGCCGGAGCTCGACGGCAAGAAGCAGTACAGCCCCGGCGGTGCCGTCTTCCGCAAGGGCAACGAGGATCTGCGGGACGCCTTCAACCGCGAGCTGAAGAAGATCGTCTCGGACAGTTCGCGTTATGTGGGCCTGCTCGGGGAGTACGGATTCGGGGCCACCGAGCTCCCGCCGGCCACCCTGAAGACGGCCGATCTGTGCAAGGGCTGACGGGGACGGAACGCACCGCATGAGTGATTTCTTCTCCGCCTTCTTCGACGATCTGCCGCAGTTGCGCTCGGGGCTGTGGGTGACCCTCCAGGCCACCGTCCTGGGCGCGCTGCTCGCCCTGCTCCTGTCGTTCGTCCTCGGTCTGATGTCGGTCAGCCGGCTGCTGGTGCTGCGCGGTGTCTCACGCGTGGTCGTGGAGTTCTTCCGCGGCACCTCGCTCTACATCCAGCTGTTCTGGCTCCACTACGCGATGCCGCCGCTGACGGGGTACGAACTGACGCCGCTGCTCTGCGGTGTCGTCGCCTTCGGACTCAACTACGGTGCGTACGGCTCCGAGGTGGTGCGCGGGGCGGTCAACTCCGTACCGCGCGCCCAGTACGAGGCGGCCGTCGCGCTGAACATGACGCCGCTGCGCCGGATGCGGAAGGTGATCCTTCCGCAGGCCTGGGTGCAGATGATCCCGTCCTTCACCAATCTGCTGATCCAGCTGCTGAAGTGCACCCCGCTGCTGTGGCTGATCTCCGCGGCCGACCTGATGACCGTGATCCAGCAGCTGCGCGACCGTACCGGTGAGACGCTCACGGCATACATGACCCTGCTGGTCACCTACTTCGTCCTGGCCTACGCGCTGACCCTGCTGATGAATCTGCTGGAGCGGAGCGCCAAACGGCGACTCGGTCTGCAGACCGGTGCGGGCTCGTTGCTGCGCGGCCGCAGCGCCGCGGAAGCCGTCGCATCGACGGCCGGAGGTGCCCGGTGAACGGCTTCGACTGGAGCGCCGCCCGGGACGCCCTTCCCCTGGTACTCGAAGGTTTCGAGGTCACGCTGCTCGCGACCGTGCTCGGCACGCTCGTCGCCGCGGTCCTCGGGCTCGCCATCGCAATCGCCGGACGGGCCCCGAGCCGGTTCGTGACGGTGCCGGTGCGGGTCGTGATGGAGTTCATCCGCTCCACCCCGCTGCTCGTCCAACTGGTCGGCGCGGCCGCCCTGTTCACCTTCGTTGAGCCGCTGACGATCGGCATCGTGGTGCTGGGCATCCACTACTCCACGTACACCTCCGAGGTGTACCGCGCCGGGATCGACGGTGTACCGAAGGGCCAGTGGGAGGCCTGCCGGGCGCTCTCGCTCTCCCCGCGGCGGACCTGGCAGGCCGTGATCCTGCCGCAGGCGGTGCGCAATGTGCTGCCCGCCCTCGGCAACTACGCGATCTCGATGTTCAAGGAGACCCCGTTCCTCGCCGTGATCACGGTGCAGGAAATGGTCTTCGAGGCCCGGAAGTACGGCGCCGATCACTTCGCCTACACCGAGGCATTCACGCTCGCCGGGCTGGTCTTCCTGGTCGCGAGCTACCCCACCTCGCTGCTGATGAGAAAGCTGGAGAAGCGTCTTGGCCACTGAACCCCTCCCCCTGCAGAAGACGGCGGCCGCGGCGGCCGTGGACATCGCCCCGGTCCCCGCCACGTCGCAGACCGGCCGTCCGCTGGTCCGCTTCGACAACGTCGTGAAGCGGTACGGCGACCATGTCGTCCTCGACGGGCTGGACTTCTCGGTACGGCGCGGCGAAAACGTCACCCTGATCGGGCCGAGCGGCTCGGGCAAGACCACCATCCTGCGGCTGCTGATGACGCTGGAGAAGGTCAGCGACGGAGTGATCTGGGTGGACGGCGACCCGCTGTCCCACACCAGGGCGCCCGACGGCTCACTGAGGCCGGCGACGGAGAAGCATCTGCGCAAGGCCCGGAAGAAGATCGGCATGGTCTTCCAGCAGTTCAACCTCTTCCCCCATATGAAGGTGCTCCAGAACATCACCGAGGCCCCGGTCAGTGTGCTGGGCATGGGCCGCGACGAGGCGGAGACCCGCGCCCGTGAGCTGCTCGATCTGGTGGGACTCTCGGGGAAGACCGACGCACACCCCTCCCAGCTCTCCGGCGGCCAGCAGCAACGGGTGGCGATCGCCCGAGCGCTGGCGATGCAGCCGGAGATCCTGCTGCTGGACGAGGTGACGTCCGCACTCGACCCGGAACTGGTGGCGGGCGTACTGGAGCTGCTGAGCGACATCGCCAGGAACACCGACATCACCATGCTCTGCGTGACCCACGAGATGAACTTCGCACGGGACGTCTCAGAAACGGTACTGATGTTCGACGCTGGACGTGTGATCGAGTCTGGATCACCGGAAAAAATCTTCACGGATCCCGCACACGAACGTACGCGCGAGTTCCTCACCGCAGTGCTGTGACCTCGGCACTTTGTCGCACGCCAATGACTCTGGCATATGCCATACGGGTGCACCCCAGCTTACGGCGTCGGGACGCCCCATCAAGTCACCAACAGCCGCCCCGGAAAGGGCTCTTGGCGGCTATCGTGATGCAGAGCCTGCGGTCACAACCTGGTGGGGGGAAACTGTGACGTTGAAGCCCGAACCGACCGCGCCGTTCCATTCGGTGCAGTACGCCCTTCGCGTTCTCGAAACGGTCTCCAAGCACGGCACCGGCGTGCCGGACACCCAGATCTCCCGGGAGACGGGACTGCCCCTAGGGCATCTCACCTCTTTGCTGCTGATGCTGCGCCGCGAGGGGTACGTCGAGCAGGTCACCGACGGCGCGTATGTCATCGGCTCCTCGCTACTGCTCCTCGGCTCCGGCGCGGCCCGCAGACAGGCCCTGGAGACCAA
Source organism: Streptomyces atratus (assembly GCF_014648655.1). Taxonomy (GTDB): domain Bacteria; phylum Actinomycetota; class Actinomycetes; order Streptomycetales; family Streptomycetaceae; genus Streptomyces; species Streptomyces atratus. Next base: position 83,733 of record NZ_BMRN01000002.1, on the reverse strand, counting down.
GCTCCAGCAGATGCTCGCGCAGCTGCGCGATTCGGTCGGTGCGGCGGTCTACATCAGCCGGTACGTCGACGGCGAGATCCGCGTCACGCAGTACGCCGACGGCCCCGGCACCCCCGCGGTCAACGAGTGGGTGGACTTCCGCTCCTCCGCGCACGCCTCGGCCGTCGGCAAGTGCCTGCTGGCCCAGCTCGACCAGAACGGCCGCCGCGACCACCTGTCGCGCCACAAGACGGCCCGGCTCACCTCGCGGACGATCACCAACGAGAAGGTGCTCTTCTCCAAGCTGGACAGCCAGTCGGCGACGGTCCCGGTGCTCGACCTCCAGGAGTACGCGGTCGGCACGGTGTGCGCGGCGGTACCGCTGACGGCCGGGTCGTCGGCGGGTTGCCTGGCACTGTCCCTGCCGGTCGAGGACGCGCATCGCCTGCGCGCGGCGGCGGCCACGCTGAATCGGCGGGCGGCGCCGGTCCTGCTGTCACTGGCGCTCTGACCTGATCTTCAGCCTGGCGGCGACGGGCCGGTGGTCGCTGCTGGTCGCGGGGAGGGTCCAGGCGTCGGTAGGGGTGACGCCCCGGGTGAGGATGTGGTCGATACGGGCGACCGGGAACGCTGCGGGCCAGCTGAAGCCGAAGCCGGTCCCCGCCTCGTCCTGGACAGACGTCAGCCGGGAGTTCAGGGAGGCGAGGCCCCGGTCGGTGGTGGCGCCGTTGAGATCGCCCATCAGGAGGACTTTCTTCTGCCGTTCCTGGTCGACTGCCTGATCGAGCGCGGTCAGGACTCGGTCGCGCCGTGCGATGGTGAATCCGGAGGCGCCGACCCGGACGGAGGGCAGGTGCACCACGTAGACGACGAGCGGGCCGCCCGGCCCCTGGACCCGGGCGCGCAGGGAGCGGCTCCAGCCGGGGTCGATGGTGACGCGCTCCGAGTCGTCGATCGGGTAGCGGCTCCACAGGGCAACGGTGCCGATGTGGACCGAGTGCGTGAGCCTGCGGCCCAGCACCTTCTGGTAGGCGGGCATCGCGTCATCGGTGATCTCTTCCAGGGCCACCAGGTCGGGGTCTGCGGCAAGCAGCGTCCGGGCGGTCCCGGCAGGGTCCGGGTTGGCGGCACCGACATTGTGGGTGACGACCGTCAGGTCCGGCTCGGCACCCGGCCGACCGCCGAGAAACAACTGCCCGAACATCGCAGCCCACACGGCAGCGACCAGGAGCGTGGCGACGACGGCCGGCACCGACCTGCGGAGCAGGGCGGCCGACAGCAGCACGGGCACGGCCAGACCTGTCCAGGGCAGCAGGGTTTCGAGCAGGCTGCCCGGATTGCCCACCGAGTTGGGAACCAGCGAGTGGCCGACCAGCACGATCCCCGTCATAACCGCCAGGGCGGTCGGAACCCGGCCCTTGCGCCATCCGTAGTCACGTCCATGCCGATCCGACATGTGGTCCGGCCGGTCGTGGGCTTGTCGGTCCGGCACGGGTGCTGCCTCGGAAGCGGTCTGCTGTTCGGGCTCGGAATCGATGGGCGGTATCTGGGCGGGGTCGAAGAATCCGCCACCGATGTACACATCCGGGTGTGGGTCCTCGTGCAGGTTGGGCATGCCGTGTCCTTCAAAGGAGGGGGTGGGTCGGCGCGGACCGGCTCGGCGGTGCCGGCTCAGGGCGAGGCGATGCGTACCCGTCAGCCGGCGGCATTGTTCAGGGGGCCGGGGCAGGTGCCGCCGGGGCTGGTCAGCAACTCGAAGTGCCACATCTCGTTGGCGTAGACCTGGCACAGGCCATAGGCGGAGCCGTTACGGATGAGCCAGTCGTCGGCGTCGGTGGGACCGATGTCCACCGCTTTCCCGGACACATGGGTCGACTTCTCCGGGGTGTTCACGAACTCCCGCGCCTTTTCCAGGCTCCCGTACTTCTCGATTCCCTCCTCCAGCAGGCGCTGCTGGTGTTCCTTGCTGCGCCAGCCCGACGTGACCACGAATTCGATGCCGTCGTCCCGGGCATCCCGGGCCGCTTCCTGCACGGCCTTCAGCAGACGCTTGTCCAGACGGGCGACGGCCGTGTGCCGGGTGTCGAAAGGGGTGATTTCACGGTCGTCCGGCAGGGCACCGTCGTCGGCAGCCGCGGCCGGGACCTCCGCGGGCGCTCCGCCGCTGCCCGGCGGATGCTCTGCTGGTGCGGTAGCCCGTGCGGCTGGTGCGGTAGCCCGTGCGGCCGGTTCGCTCCGGGTCGTCACGACCCATATCGCCGACAGCATCAGAACCAGGGATGCGCCGATTCCTGCCATCATCCAGCCGGGGAATCGGCGCGCCGCCGCGGCTGAGCGGTTCGCCACGTGGTTGTCGTGCATCGCGGCCTCCAGGCATCACGGACACAGCGGCGGGTGCCGCTCGGTAATGCCTTGAGTCAAGGGCGGGCCGTGTTGTCGGGCCGTCTCGATTTCCCGATACGTTTTCGATAGGCCCGGACCGCTCCAATAGGGATGGCCGGGTACAGGACCGGCGGCCGGTCCGGCTCGCGGCGGGAATCTCGGCAGGAGCCCTCCGCAGTGCGGAAATCACTCTTCGCCACCGTTCCCTCATAGGGCCGTAGGCTGGACCGGAAGTCGGGTATCGGCCGGTTTGAGACAGAGTGGGAGAGGCCGCATGCGGGTGCTGATTGTCGAGGACGAGCCGTATCTCGCCGAGGCGGTGCAGGCGGGTCTGAGGCTTGAGGCCATCGCCTCCGACATCGCCGGGGACGGCGACACCGCCCTGGAGCGCCTCGACGTGAACGAGTACGACGTCGTCGTACTCGACCGCGACATCCCCGGCACGCACGGCGACGACGTGTGCCGGATCATCGTGCAGCGGCGCCTCGGCTGCCGCGTGCTCATGCTGACGGCGGCGGGCCTCCTCAGCGAGAAGGTCACCGGGTTCGAGATCGGCGCCGACGACTACCTGACCAAGCCCTTCGACCTGAAAGAGCTGGTCGTACGGCTCCGCTCACTGGCCCGCCGGCCCAAGGACAGCACACCCCCGGTCCTCGAGTACGCCGGAATCCGGCTGGACCCGTTCCGGCGCGAAGTCTTCCGCGACGGGAAGTACGTCGCGCTCACCAGGAAACAGTTCGCCGTCCTGGAAGTCCTCATGACGGCGCGGGGCGGGGTCGTCAGCGCGGAGACACTGCTGGAGCGGGCCTGGGACGAGAACGCCGACCCGTTCACCAACGCTGTCCGCATCACCATGTCCACGCTCCGCAAACGGCTGGGCGAACCGTGGTCCATCCACACCGTGCCCGGCGTCGGATACCGGCTCGACGAACCGGCGGGACACGGACGGTGAACCGGCGATCGGCACCCCACCGAGCCACCGCAGCGGCACCGGCGGCGGACGACCCGGCGCGCCCCATTCGGCCGCGGCGGCTGACCGCCCGGATGAAGCTCACCCTCACTTATGCCCTGTTCGTGGTCGTCGCGGGCGCGTTCACCCTTGCCGTTGTCTACCTGGCCATGCGCTTCGTGCCCAACTACCCTTTGACCGCCGCGAACCCACGGGACGACAGCGGCGCCCCTTCCCGGCAGGAGATCCTTCAGAACCTGCTCGAAGCCTCCGGCCTCACGCTGCTCCTGCTGGCGCTCGTCGGGGTCGGCGGCGGCTGGTTCATCGCGGGCCGCGTCCTGCGGCCCCTGCAGGACATCACCCGAGCTGCCAGGCGGGCGGCCGACGGCTCCCTGGACCACCGCATCGGACTCACCGGTCCGCGCGACGAGTTCACCGATCTCTCCGACACCTTCGACACCATGCTCGCCCGCCTGCAGCGGTCCTTCGACGCCCAGCAGCGCTTCGCCGCCAACGCCTCGCACGAACTGCGCACCCCGCTCGCCATCAACCGCACCATGCTCGACGTCGCCACCGCCGACCCCGACGGCCAGGAGTACCCCCGACTCGTGGCCCGGCTGCGCGAGACCAACCAGCGCGGCATCGAGGTCACCGACGCCCTGCTGCAACTCTCCGCCCTCGACCACACCCCGCCCACCACCCAGCCCCTCGATCTCGCCGACACCGCCGAAGAAGCCCTCGATCTCGTCCGCGAGGAAGCCCGGACACGAGGCATCACCCTCTCCGCCGACATCCACCCGGCCCCGGCCACCGGCGACGGCGTACTGCTCCGCCAGCTCGCCCTGAACCTGCTCCACAACGCCCTGCGGCACAACCTGCCCACCGGCGGATCGCTCACCCTGACCACCGGCCCCGACCCGGTACACCCTGGCCGCGCCGTCCTGACCGTCACCAACACCGGGCCCCTCCTGCCCGACACGGTCGACCACCTCACCGAACCGTTCCTGCGCGGCAGCGGACGCATGGCCGAGAAGGACCCCGCGCGCCGCGGGCACGGCCTCGGCCTGGCCATCGTCGCCGGTATCGTCCGCGCCCACCACGGCGACCTGACCTTGACCCCCAACCCCGGCGGCGGGCTCACCGCCCGCGTGTCACTCCCCAGCCACTAGGAGGGTGCTGAAGATCTTGGCCGGTTCAGGGAGCGGCGTTCGGTGCGTGCAGCTGCAAGGCGCCGGAGCGTCCTCGAATGGGGTCTCCCCTGCTCGAACGAAGTTGAGAGCTTGGGGAAGGAGCTATGAGGGCGTTTCGGTAACGCCGCAGATGTGCGTGCCGGGCGTCGCGAGCCCGGCCAAGATCTTCAGCACCCTCCTAGTGGCCGTCCGGTCAGGCCGGATGTCCCCGCGGACCCGTCGCGGGCGCGTGTCATCAGCACCCCTCGGAACCAGGTATTATTTTCTGGTCAGCAGGCGCCGCTAGCTCAGTTGGTTAGAGCAGCTGACTCTTAATCAGCGGGTCCGGGGTTCGAGTCCCTGGCGGCGCACAGACAACGCACTGGGCGGTTCACGTACACACGTGAGCCGCCCAGTGCGTTTTTTGCTGCCCATAGAGATGTACGAACGTTTTACACATGCGTACTAGACAAGCGTTTTAAACGCTCGTACATTTCCTGGCATGACGAACGCCACGAGCACCACCGCCGAGCGCGGCCACCTCGCCGGTCGCCGGGAATGGACCGCCTTCGTGGTCCTCCTGCTGCCCCTCCTCCTCGTCTCGATGGACGTCTCCGTCCTCTTCTTCGCAATCCCGTCCATCGACCGGGATCTCGCCCCCAGCGCCACCCAGCAGCTCTGGATCTTCGATGTGTACGCCTTCGCCCTGGCCGGTCTGCTGATCACGATGGGCTCGCTCGGTGACCGGATCGGCCGCCGCAGGCTGCTGCTCCTCGGGGCGTTCGCGTTCAGTACCGCGTCCGTCGCGGCCGCGTACTCCACCAGCCCCGAGATGCTGATCGCGGCCCGCGCGCTGCTCGGGATCGGCGGTGCGACGCTGATGCCGTCGACGATGGGTCTCGTGCGGAACATGTTCCGCGACGAGCGGCAGCGCGGCCGGGCCATCGGCATCTGGTCGGGTGCCATGGCCGGCGGGATCGCGCTCGGCTCGGTGCTCAGCGGGGTCATGCTGCAGCACTTCTGGTGGGGTTCGGTCTTTCTCATCAATGTTCCGGCGATGGTGCTGCTGCTGGTCCTGGTGCCGGTGCTGGTTCCGGAGTTCAAGGACCCGAACCCCGGTCGGTTCGACTTCCTGAGCGTGCCGCTGTCGATGGGTGCCGTGCTGCCCGTCGTCTACGGGATCAAGGAGAGCGCCGCCCATGGGATCGATCTGCGATACGGACTGATCGTCGCCGCCGGGCTCCTCGTCGGCTGGTTCTTCGTCCGCCGCCAGCGCAGCCGCAGCGACGCGATGATCAGCCGGGAACTGTTCCGCGACCGCGGCTTCGCGGCGGGAATCGGGCTGAACTCGCTGGCCGCCTTCGCCATGATGGGCTCGGCGTTCTTCACCACGCAGTATCTGCAGTCGGTGCTCGGCATGGGCACGATGGAGGCCGCGCTGTGGAGCTTGGCCCCGTCACTGGCGGTGGGTGCCGCGGCCCCGACGGCCACGGCGATCGCCCAGCGGACCGACCGTACGCGAGTCGTCTGCGCCGGTTTCGTCATCGCCGCCGCCGGCTTCGCCGTACTCGCCCTGACCGGTACGGACTCGCTGTGGCTGCTGCTCGGCGGCTGCGCAGTGATGAGCTGCGGCATCGTCACCGTGATGGCGCTCGTCTCGGACCTGGCGCTGTCCACCGCCCCGCCGGAGAAGGCGAGTTCGGCGGCTTCGCTGCTGGAGACGGGCCAGGAGTTCGGCGGTGCGATGGGGATGGCCCTGCTGGGTGCGGTGGCCACGGCGGTCTACAGCGCGGACATGCCCGGCTCGGCACCGGAGGCGGCCCGCAAGACGCTGCCGGGCGCGGTGGCCACGGGGGACGGTTCGCTGATCTCGGTCGGGAGGGAGGCATTCGTGCACAGCATGCAGTACGCCTCAGTGGCTGGGGCCGCGCTGTTGCTGGCGGGAGCGGTGCTGACCGTGACGCTGCTGCGACGGAGGTCCGCGGTGGCGGCGCGGGAGGAGCTGGTCCTGACGCATTAGACCGACCGGCAAATGGGGGGTGGGAGAAGGAGCGGGGCTGGGTGCGTGCAGCTGCGAGGCGGAGGATTGAGACAGATGGGGTCTCCGAGCGCAGCCGAGAGCTTGGGGAGGAGCCATGATGATTGACGACAACGCGGCAGATGTGCGTGCCCAGCCCCGCGACGCCGCCCCCTATTTGCCGGTCGGTCTCAGTGCGGCTCCACCCACCTCGCCGCTCTGTCCTCGGTCGCCGGACGGGCCTGATCCTCAAGCCCGTCGAGGGGCCCCTGCCATGGCCTTCAGGCCATGGGGGAGATCGAGGGCAGCAGGCCGTCTCGCCCGTGTGCCTTGAACTCGCCCAGCAGGGCTTCCAGTTGTTCCTCGCCGAACGCTTCGTACCCGCCCCGGGCACCGTTCCACCACACCGACCCCCCGCACCAGAACCCCTCGCGGCGCAGCCCCACCCGGTGCACCTTGTTCGTCGCCGTCACCGGCATCGCCGGGACGATGCGCACGAAGCGGGGGGCCATCTTCGTACCCAGGTCCGTCTGCGCCCCGAGGAACGCGGCGAAGGCGGACGGGTCGAAGGCGGTGCCCTCCCGCATCGCGAGCGCCGCCATCACCTGGTCACCGGCGACCGGGTCCGGCACCGCGTACACCGCCACGGCCGCCGCGTCCTGCCAGCGGGCCAGGATGTTCTCGATCACCGCGGCAGCCAGGTTCTCGCTGTCCACCCGCAGCCGGTCGTCCGTACGGCCCGCGAAGTAGAGGAAGCCGTCGGCGTCGCGGAAGAAGAGGTCCCCGGTCCAGTACCAGCCGCCGTGCACCCGGTCCGCTTCCGCCGCCGCGTTGCGCCAGTAACCCTCGAAGGGCGTACGGCCCCGGTTGACCAACTCCCCTATCGCATCAGCCCCGTTGGTCAGCCTTCCGGACTCGTCGAAGACCGCGGCGGCCCGCTCCTCGCCGGTCTCCGGGTCGACGACCGCGAGATCGTCGCGCGACGCCGCCTTCCCGATCGCACGCTCCGGGGTGTCCGGGGTCCGCTGGATCGCCGCGCCGCCCTCGGAGGAGCCGTAGCCCTCGACCAGCCGCACCCCGAACCGCTCCCGGAAGCGGGCCGCGTCCACCGCGCCGGCTTCGGTGCCGAAGCCGAGCCGTAGCGAATGCTCGCGGTCGTCGGGGCGCTCGGGGGTGGCCAGCAGATACTGCACAGCGCGGCCGACATAGGTGAAGTACGTAGCGCCGTGCGCCCGTACGTCGTCGAGGAATCCTGAGGCCGAGAAGCGGCGGCACAGTGCGACCGCGGCCCCGCCGACCAGCGCGGGAGCCCAGTCGGCGATCACCGCGTTGCCGTGGAACATCGGCATGCAGATGTAGTGGACGTCCTCGCGCCGGACGCCGAAGTGATCGACGAGGGACCGCCCGGCCGCTGCCAGCCGCCCCTGGGAGCAGATCGCGGCCTTGGGGGCACCGGTCGAGCCCGAGGTGAAGTAGAGCAGCATCCGGGTTCCGGGCCCGACTTCGGCCAGGACCGTGTCGCCCGGTTTCGCTCCGGCGTACGGGGCGAGCAGTTCGGTGTACGCATCGGTGTCGGTGACCAGCACCCGTACACCCGGGAGATCCAGGCCGTCGAGCAGCGAGAGATGCGCGCGTTCGGTCACCAGGACGCGGCAGTCGATGTGCAGGATGTCGCGGGCCAGTTCAGCGCCGCGCCGGGTGGGGTTGATACCGGCGACGGCGACCCCGGCCAGGGCCGCCGCGCTCAACCAGAGGGCAAATTCAGGGGTGTTGTCCAGCAGCACCCCGAGGTGCGGTTCGCTGCCCGCCGGCAGCAGATCCGCCAGGAGCGCGGCCCGTGCGGCAGCGCCCGAGGCGACCTGGTGATGGCTGAGGACGGTGTCCTCAGATCTCAGTCCGGGCCGGTGGTCGCCCCATTGGCGCTGTACGAGCTCCGCGACGGTGCCTGCGCTCCCCATGGCGCCGCACGGTAACTGACTACACGTCAGAACTGAACATCGGAGCACGCATAGAACGCGTTCGCCGTGTCCGCGATGGTCCAGACGCTCAGGATGATGTGCTTCCCGGTCTTCTGGGTGGGGATGGTGCCCTGCTGGGTCAGGGTCGCCGGGGGCTGCTTACCGCCGTACGGCACCGTCATGAAGGGCTGCGGCTCCAGGTCGGCCCTGGTGAGGGGCTTGGTGGGGTCCCAGCCGTTCTTGGTGATGTAGTAGCGGAAGTCCGTCGTGGCGTGGCGCGCGGTGAACTGCCAGCGGAAGCCGAAGCCCTGCCCCGCGGTGACATCGGTGGCGGGCCAGTTGCCGCCGCGCGGGTCGTCGAGCTGGGCGAACTCGGAGTGGCCGCCGGAGCAGATCCTGCCGTCGGCCGGCCCTGCCGCCGGGAAGCCCTTGGGGCCCTCGACGCTCTGCGGCTCCCACTGGATGTTGCCGCAACCGGTCACCGTGCCATTGGCGCAGAGCTTCTGGCGGCTGATGGGGTTGTCGGTGTAGCCGTGGCTACCGGCACTGCTCGTCGCGAACATCGAGGCGCCCGCTATCGCCAGGCCGACTACGGCCGCGCTTGCCCTTTTACGCATTGCTGTCGCTCCTCAAGAACGTGGGGGAGGTTCCATGAGCCCTGATGCGCGCACGTGCTGCGGTCTAGACCAAGCCTTAGATTATTGACGCGATATGAACATGTCCAGACCAATGGGAGTTGGATTCCGTTTCGCCGTCGGCGCGCCCCCCGAAGCCCTCAGGCGCCCTCCCCGCCACTGCGTCCGGTGTAGAAGGCCACCGTCAAGTCCTTGACCAGCACCTTCCGTTCGTAGTCGTCCAGCTCCACGAGCCCCCTCGCGGTCAGCCGGTTGACAGTGTCGTCCACCGCGTCAACCACCGAAGTCAGCACACTGTCACGGTGCTTGGCGTCGATGGCGGCGATCCGGCGACGCTGCATGGCCGCGGCGATCTCCGGTGCGTACTCGATTCCGGTCGGCTGCGCGGAGTACACCTCGATGCCGACGGGTTCGCAGTCCGCCTTCAGCATCCGGGTCAGAGCATCACCGACGGCCTCCGCGTTGCGCAGGGTGTGCGCGTCCTCGTGGAAGGCGTCGGCGGGCAGCTGCGAGAGGACCCGGGCCATCGCCGCCTCGACCTGCTCCCGCAGATACGCCTCATGGTCCGCGACCCCGAGCGTCGCCCGTACGGTGTCCCTGATCCGCCAGATGACGAGGACGACGACGCGCAGCGCCGTACCGTTGGCATCCACGGCGGGGAGCGGTTCGCTGCGCCAGTGCCGCAGGCGTACGTCGACCCGGCGGCGCTGCAGCAGCGGGCTGATCCACATCAGCCCGGTCCGCCGCACACTCCCCCGGTACTCGCCGAAGAGCGTCAGCACCCAGGCATACCCGACCCGTCCGCGACTCAGGCCGCCGAGCGCGAAGAGCGCCGCCGTCACCAGCACGGCGAGCACCGCCCAGGCACCGGAACCGATCCCGTCGTACGGACGCGAGCCGATCCCGACCCGGGCGAGCGTGGTGGCGGGCAGCGCGCCGACCCACCAGAGGACAGCCCCACCGGCAGCGATCGCGGCCGGCCCGGCAAGCAGTGCCACCCAGCCGGGCAGCGCAGGCCCCGACCGCTCGACAAGCTGCGGATCACCGGTCGGCGCCGGCCGCGTCGAGGGCTGCACCTGCGGCCCCCTCGGCACGGGCGGCCGACGCACCCCCTCCGACGGCTGGTCACCGTCGGCCCCCCTCCGCATCACACCGGCGGGGAGCGCGGCTGCGTCGGTGCGCTCGGGGTCCTCACGGAAGAGGAGGTGTACGGGGATCGTGGCGGTCCGCTCATTGGTGATGACCGCGTGATGCCGCCCGGTCCTTCGCGGGGCGTCGTCGGCGTGCTCGGCCCCGTCACCCCCGGCGGCGGGGAGGGAGCCGCAGACGGTGTCGGGGACGGCCCGGTGCGGGGAGGGAGACGGGGACGGAGGCAAGGGGGAGGACGGGGCGTCGGAACCGGGCCCGGCGCGGTGGCCGGTCAGGGCCGGGACGGGCGCGGCGTCCGGGACAGGTGCGGTGCCCACGGCCGGGACCGATACCGAGGCCGAGGTCGCGCCGAGGGTTGCGGAGTCCACGTCCTCACCCCGGACCAGGTCCAGCACGAGGTCGACCACCGAGTCGGGACCGGCGCCCGGCTCCCCGTCCGGGGCGGCCCCCGGGCCCGCACGGTCACCCGAACCCGATGCCGCCCCTGAGCCCGCGCCGCGCCCCGATTCAAGAGCCGTCTCCTCGCCCGGAGCCCCCGCCCCGTCGCGCGCCTTCACCTGGTCCGGACCCCACACCCGCACCGGCGTTTCCCCCTGCTCCCGTTCCCTCGCGTCCTCCGGGGTTCCGGAGCTGTCCGACACCGTGGATCCCATTCCCGCCTCCGTCATGTCCTTTTTGTCACGCGAAGAGTCGTCGCCAGGTCTCCGGGCCGGGGTAGCCGTCGGCCGCTCCGCCCCGCCAGCCCTGGGCCTGCTGGAATGCCTCGACATTGCGCCGGTCCGCCTCGGTCCACCGGGGTCCCGGTCCCGACAGGTAGTGCTTGCCGTATCCCTTCTTCACCAACTGCTTGCCGAGCCTGTCGACATGGCTGTTCGACCGACCGGGCCGGAAATGGCCCCGCCCGGGGAACTTCGAAGCCGAGTTCGAATCACCCTGGCCGCTCCTGGTGGCAGGGATGTCGCGACCGGTCCCGTTGGCCAGGTGGCGCCAGGTGTGGGGGCCGGGAATGCCGTCCGCTTCCTTGCCCTTCCAGCCCTGGGCTTCCTGGAAAGCCCGGGTCGCGCGCCGGTCGGCCTCGCCCCAGCCCGGCCCGGGGCCGACCTTGTAGAAGCGCTTGCCACCCCGGTCCACGAGCATCTTCCCGAGCTGGGTGACGTACGTGTTGTTGATGCCGGGGCCGAACTTTCCGGCACCCGGGAACGCCTTCGTCGACACTCCGCTGTCGCTGCTGAGCGCCTTGTAGCGGTACGCGACGTACTTGCCGGAGTTGGTCCAGTACGCCATGGGCGTCGTCTGCTTGCGGGTGTGCGGCTTCGTCTGCTCGTACGCCGTGTAGCGGGTGTGCGTCTTGTCGGTCCAGCCGCCGAAGATCGTGACGTGCGAGCCCTTCGAGGGGTTGGCCGGATTGTGGAAGAGCAGGATGTCGCCTGGCTGCAGCTTCGACCGCGCGATCTTCTGCCCGTACTTGGCGAGGCTGCCGGTCCACTCGTTGCCGGGCAGCTTCCAGGCCATCGACACATAGCCGGAGCAGTCCTGCCGGTAGCCGTCGGACCAGTACTTGCTCATGCTGTACGGAACCGGTGCGGACACCCACTTCTTCGCGCGGTCGATGATCGCGGCCCGGCTGGTCTTGCGCAATGTGGTCCCGGTGGACGAGGGCGGGCCCGAGGCCCCCGCGCCCCGCAGCGGCCCCGGCCCGCCCTGCGGACTGCCCGGATCCCGGTCGGCCGGGGTGAGCGGGTCGCCCTCGTCGGCCGGGGTCTCCGGGTCCACCGACACCGTCGTCCCGTCCGCACGGGCGGCTCCGGTCGGCTCCGCCGCCCGGTCGCCCGGCGCGCTCGCCGCCTCGGCCACGCCGGTGCTCAGCACCACTCCGGCCGCGGTGACCAGCACCAGCGCGCGGCGCGCGCCATGTGCGGCCGGATGACCTCCGTACCGCATGGGCAAGGCACTGGCGGCGCTGCGCCGTTGTGCGGCGCATCCCGCACAGGTGCAGTCGCCGGCGGGGACGTACTCCTCGAAAGCCGGCACAGTCATGCGACTCCCCTCCGTGCTCGTCAAGATCTTTGGGCGCATCTGCACGGGCGCCAGTGTCTCAACTCTCCTGACATATCGCATTTTGACGGACAGAAGAGAAAAAACGACCATCCGACAGGCCGTGATGGACGGGAAATGGTCAGGAGCACACCTCACCTTCAGGTAGAGTTCTCCAGGTCAGCAGGCGCCGCTAGCTCAGTTGGTTAGAGCAGCTGACTCTTAATCAGCGGGTCCGGGGTTCGAGTCCCTGGCGGCGCACGCAAAGTCAAGACCCCCTCACCATGCGTGAGGGGGTCTTGTTCGTTCGCGAACCGGACCCCCGCATCGCCGCTTTCACGGGACCCACGGGCGACGCGCCGCTGTCACACAGTCGCCGTCCCGTCACTCAGAGGCGCACAGGGCTCTCGCATACGCCTCCGCGCGCCCCTCCGCAAGGACTCCGCAAATCGCACGTATGACTGGTAACCCACCCTTTTCACCCTTGCGATCGGGACCGGGGTCGGACAACCTGTCTAGGGGGCCGCCAGCTCCAACCAGGCTGATGCGCCATGCAGTTGGGGGATGCAGAGGGGGAAGTTCCGGTTGTCCGCCACGTGGGGTGGGGGCCCCGCTCAGGGACAGATGCCGGGGAGGCATCAGGCAACCGGAAGGGCGCCGTTCCGCCTCTGAGCGGAAGGTCGCCCGCCATTGATGTCGCCCGCGGCGACCGACGGGGAATCGCCGCGGCCGAGACGACCGACCAGTCACGCACCGACCATGCGTGCAGGGGGATGACCCATGACGTCGACGCCGACAGGCGCCCGGCAGCAGAACAACGACCCTTCCCGGACCACTCAGCTCCGGATCCTGGCGCGGCCGAGGACCGGGGAACAACGGCGGCACCCGGAGAATGCGTTGCCGCGTTACGACTACGAGCACTACAGCCGGCTCGCCGGCCCACTGACCCGGCCCGATCCGGACAGACCGTACCGGGTGCAGTACCGCTCGCTGCTCTCGCAGGAGCCGCACAGAATCCGCGCGGCGCTCCTGCTGGGCGCCGCGCCCCTCGTCTCGATCGGCCTGTTCGTCTGGCTCATGCAGCCGGATCACTGGACGCGGCGCGATCCGAACCTCAAGAACGACACGCTGCTGGTCCTCGACATCGTGATGCTGGTCTCGATCGGCCTGATCGAGCTCTTCCGCACACTGAACGTCCTGTCGAACGCACACGCGACGCTGGTCGCGCGCGACCCGGTCCCGGTCGTACCGGAGACCGGCACCAGGGTCGCCTTCCTCACCTCCTTCGTCCCGGGCAAGGAGCCCCTGGAGATGGTGACGAAGACCCTTCAGGCCGCGGTCCGCATCCGGCACCGCGGGACGGTGCACGTCTGGCTGCTCGACGAGGGCGACGACCCGGCAGTGAAGGAGGTCTGCGCCCGGCTCGGGGTGCACCACTTCACCCGCAAGGGCGTCGCGCACTGGAACCGGGCCGAGGGTGCGCACCGGGCGAGGACCAAGCACGGCAACTACAACGCCTGGCTGGACGCGCACGGCGGCGAGTACGACTTCTTCGCCTCCGTCGACACCGATCACGTACCGCTGCCCAACTATCTGGAGCGGATGCTCGGCTATTTCCGTGACCCGGACGTCGGCTTCGTCATCGGCCCGCAGGTCTACGGCAACTACGACACATTGGTCACCAAGGCCGCCGAGTCCCAGCAGTTCCTCTTCCACGCGCTGATCCAGCGCGCGGGCAACCGCTACGGCGCCCCTATGTTCGTCGGCACCAGCAACGCGGTGCGGATCTCTGCCCTCAAGCAGATCGGCGGTCTGTACGACTCGATCACCGAGGACATGGCGACCGGCTTCGAGATGCACCGCGCCCGCAATCCGCGGACCGGCCGCAAGTGGCGCTCGGTCTACACCCCGGACGTGCTGGCCGTCGGCGAGGGCCCGACCGCGTGGACGGACTTCTTCACCCAGCAGCTTCGCTGGTCGCGGGGGACGTACGAGACGATCCTCAAGCAGTACTGGAAGGGCTTCTTCTCGCTCCCCGTGGGCAAGCTCTTCAACTACACCATGATGATCATCTTCTACCCGATGTCCGCCCTGAACTGGATCCTCGCGGCGCTGAGTTGCGCCCTGTTCCTGGGGACGGGCGCCTCGGGCGTGCAGATCGACCCGACGGTCTGGATGATGTTGTACGGCAATGCCTCGGCGCTCCAGATCGGCCTGTACATCTGGAACCGGCGGCACAATGTCTCACCGCACGAGCCCGAGGGCTCCGGCGGCCTGGCCGGCATGATGATGTCCGCGCTCTCCGCCCCGGTCTACGCACGCTCGCTGCTGGATGCCGTGCTGCGCCGCAAGAGCTCGTTCGTGGTGACGCCCAAGGGTGACTCGTCCAGCCCGGACACCCTCTTCGGCACCTTCCGGATCCACCTCTTCTTCCTCCTGGTCTTCGGCGGCTCCATCACCGCCTCCTTCGTACTCGGACACAGCCATCCGGCGATGCTCACCTGGGCCGCCATGGCACTGCTGATCACCGCGGCACCGGTCCTCGGCTGGCAGTACACCGTCCGCACGGAGAAGCGGAAGCGGCGCACCACCCCACCCCCGCAGCCGGCGCGCATACGGGCCGATCCCGAGCGGGCCGACGACGAACGGACCATGCAGACCGCTCTTGGAGGACGTGAACGATGAAGTACCGTCCGAGCCTCCGTACCCGCCGCATGGCGATGAGTACGGCGGTGGTTCTGGCGCTCTCGGGAGCGAACGGGCCGTGGGTGTACCGCTTCAGCAGCGAGCGCTACCACGAGTACAAGATCAATAAGCCGGACTACAAGGCCGCGAACGGCCACTGGGACCTCCTGGACATCCCTTCCGGGTACCGGATCAATACGATCCACGCGGCACTGCTGCACACCGGCAAGGTGCTGCTCGTCGCGGGCTCCGGCAACAACCGGAAGAACTTCGACGCGAAGAGTTTCCGGTCGGTGCTGTGGGACCCGAAGACCGATGAGTTCACGAACATGCCCACGCCCAAGGACATGTTCTGCTCGGGTCACACCCAGCTGCCCGACGGCAAGCTGCTCATAGCCGGCGGCACCAGGCGTTACGAGAAGCTCAAGGGCGATGTCACCAAGGCCGGCGGCCTGATGATCGTCCACAACGAGGACCCGGACAAGCCGATCACCCTGCCCGCGGGCACCCGGTTCACGGGCAGTGCCAACGGCAGGACGTTCGTCTCCAAGGATCCGGTGCTGGTCGAGAGGGCCACCAAGGTCTTCGACCGGAGGACCGGCGCGTTCCTGCGCAACGACGCCGGCCTCGGCCGGATCTATGTCGAGGCACAGAAATCCGGTGAGAAGTACGGGACGGGCACCGAGGACAACTACCGGATCGCGGGCCTGACCGGCTCCGACGCGCGGAACGTGTACGGAATCGCGCAGAAGCTCGCCCTCGACAAGAAGGACTTCCAGGGCATCCGGGAAGCCTTCGAGTTCGACCCGGTGGCGGAGAAGTACATCACCGTCGACCCGATGAACGAGGCGCGCTGGTACCCGACGCTGACCACCCTCCGGGACGGCAGGGTCCTCGCCCTCTCCGGGCTGGACGAGATCGGGCAGATCGTCCCCGGCAAGGACGAGATCTACGACCCGAAGACCAGGAAGTGGCAGTACACCGGCATCGTCCGGAGGTTCCCCACGTACCCCGCGGTCTTCCTGCTGAACGACGGGAAGCTCTTCTACTCCGGTTCGAACGCCGGATACGGCCCCGCCGATGTCGGCCGCGAGCCCGGCATCTGGGATCTGGCGACGAACCGTTTCAGGAAGATCCCCGGCATGGGCGACGCCGACGAGATGGAGACCTCGGCGACGGTACGGCTGCCCCCGGCCCAGGACGAGAAGTTCATGGTCATCGGCGGAGGAGGGGTCGGCGAGTCCGACAGGTCGAGCGCCAAGTCACGTCTGGTCGACCTGAAGGACCCCGCCCCGAGGTTCCGGGACGGCGCCTCGCTGGAGGAAGGCACCCGCTATCCGAGCGCCTCCCTCCTCCCCGACGACTCGCTGCTGGTCACCGGCGGCTCCAACGACTACCGCGGCCGCGGCGGGTCCAATGTGCTGCAGGCCCGGCTGTACGACCCGAGGACGGACACGTACAAGCGGGTCGCCGACCCGGCGGTGGGCCGCAACTACCACTCGGGGTCCGTACTCCTCCCTGACGGCCGGGTCATGGTCTTCGGCTCGGACTCGCTCTACGCGGACCGGGCGAACACCCGGCCGGGTGTCTTCGAGCAGCGCATCGAGATCTACACGCCGCCGTATCTGTACCGCGGCTCGCGCCCGGAGCTGACGGCCGGGCCGAAGAGCATCCGACGCGGCGGTACGGGCAGGTTCACGACGGCTCGCGGGGCGACGATCACCTCGGCGAAGCTGATGCGGCCGAGTGCGGTCACCCATGTCACGGACACCGACCAGCGGTCGGTGGCGCTGGGCCTGAAGAGGACGGCGGGCGGGATCACGGTGACGGTGCCGGGGAACCGGGCGTTGGTTCCGTCGGGGTGGTACATGCTGTTCGTGACGGACGACAGGGGGACGCCGTCCGAGGGGATGTGGGTCGAGGTGCCGTAGGTGCGGGTCCCCGGGGCGGGGCGTCCGGTGATCCGGGGCGCCCCGCACGGGGGCATCCGGCGATCCGGGGCGCCCCGCACCCTATTTCGTCGCCCGGGCCAGCCCCAGCGCGTACTCGGGCCACCAATCGCCCGCCTTCGGGCCGCCCTTGCAGTCACCGTCGGACTCGCCGGGCCGCTTGACCCAGAGGTATGCGTCGACCAGTTCGTCACCCGTGTCGGTCGTCGGCGTCTCGCCGAGCGCGCGGCCGGGCGGATTGCACCAGTTCTCCTCGGGCGCGCCCCCGCTGTACGGGCCGTTGCCGTTGCGGCTGGTGTCGATGACGAACGGCTTGTCGCCGATCTTCGCCGAGAGCTGCTTGCCGAAGTCCGTACTGGCCGCCGTGGTCTGAAAGTTGGAGACGTTGACGGCGAATCCGTCGGCCGCTGCGATGCCCGCCCGCCAAAGCGGCCGGAAGAGCGCGTCGGGGGTGCGCCAGCCGGCATTGCCGGCGTCCATGTAGACGCGCGTGTCCGGCTGCTGCTTGAGCCGCTCGGCGGCCCCCTTCAGCAGGTCGTACCGCTCCTCGTGGAACTCCTGCGGCGTGCACCCGTCGACCATGTGCAGCAGCGCGTCCGGCTCCAGGATCACCGTGGCGCGCCGGTCACCGATACCCTTGGCGACGCCCTCCAGCCAGGCCCGGTACGCATTGCCGTCGGCGGCGCCGCCCTTGGAGAACTGGCCGCAGTCACGGTGCGGGATGTTGTAGAGGACCAGCAGCGCTTCCCGGCCGGCCTTCTCGGCCGCCTCCGTGAAGCCCTTCGCCTCGGCCTCCGGATCGTCCGGGCCGATCCACTCGCCGACGGGCTGCCGCGCGATCTTCTCGATCAGGCCGGCGTTCTCCCCGTCGCCGTCCTTCGTGTACGCGGCGACCTGCCTGGCCGCGTTCCCGTCCGGGTTGACCCAGTACGGATCGCTGCCCCCGGGACGCTGACCGATGGCACCGGCATTCTTTCCCGCGCCGCCGGAACCGGGGGATGAACCGGATGAGCCGGACGAGGAGGAACATCCCGCGAGCAGCAGAACGGCCCCGACCGCGGCCACCGCACCCGCCCGCACCACGCCCGACCGGCCGTTGCAGCTGCCGTACATCCACTCCCCCTCGGGTGCGGCGGCGGTGCACTGCCGCGTCCCCTTCATCCTGGCACAGGGCTTCTGTCCGTTCACCCGGAAGCCGAGAGTGACCGATTGCCGACGTTACGTCAGAAAGGTGCTGAGCCAAGGCGGTTCATGGACCTGGAGCGTCTGGCACGGTCCGCCCCCCTGGCCTCCCGTGTCGGCGCCGTCAGCCGCTGCCGCTCCCTGCGGACTTCTCACCGGTGAGGTAGGCCGAGACGACCACGTTCGCGTCGTACGAGCGCGCCGCCCGGTCGTAGGTGCCGCCGCAGGTGATCAGACGGAGTTCCGCGCGGCCCTTCTCACGAGGGCCGTACGCCTTGTCGGCGTTGAAGCGTTCCCGGGTGAAGACCTGAACGTCGTCGATGGTGAATTCGGCGACCCTGCCGTCCGCGCGGGTCACCTCGACCTTGGCACCGGGGCGGGCCGCGCTGAGCCCGTAGAAGACAGCCGGCTGGGTCTCGGTGTCGACGTGGCCGACGAAGAGGGCGGGGCCCTTCGCGCCGGGCTCGGTGCCGCTGCCGTACCAGCCGACGGTCCGGGGCGTGTCGAACGGCGGTGGTTCGATCGCCCCGTCCTTGTCCAGGCCACGGGCGACCACGGGCGCGTCGACGCCGATCGACGGGACCTCGACGCGCTCCGGCGCGGCGCCCTCGATCGGGTCGTGCGGCGGCGGCAGCGGGACGCCGAGCGGGCGCCCGACCGCGGCGATGTCGCCAGTGGTCGGGGCGGAGCTGGCGCCGGAGCCGTCGGCGATGTCGCGGCCCCAGAGCCACAGACCCATCAGCAGGACGGCCCAGGTCACTCCGGTGAGCAGCCGACCGCGACCCTCGGGGCGGTCGGGGGCGGACACGTCAGTCCTCGGCCGGGCGGCGACGGCGCACGCTGCGGAACCCCACGGCGGCGGCCGCGACGGCGGCCAGGGCCAGACCGATCACCACATGCACGACGCCGGGGCCGTCCTGATGGGCTTCCTTGTCGGTGAGGACGGCGGTGCCGCCGCCGCCCGCGCTGACCGGGGCGAGGGGCGTCGCCCGGTCGCGGTCGATGACGGTGACCCTGCCGGATGCCTTGGTGCCTTTGTCGTCCGTACAGACGATCTGGATGTCGTGGTCGCCCGGGGAGGCGTCCGAGCTGATCCGGGCCTGCGCGAAGAGCCCCCCGTCCGTGGCGGGCGAGAAGCGCGCCTCCGAGACGAAGGCATCGGAAGTGCCCCTGGCCTCCTTGCCCCCGCAGGCGTCCAGCCTGAGGGCCACGTCGCCGCCCGCGGCGGCGGAGGGCGGGGTCACCGAGAGTGTGGTGCGGGAGTCCGAGCCCGTCTGGTCGGACCCGGACTCGGCCAGCGCGGCGGAAGCCGGCACCAGGGTCGCCGCGACGGCCGCGACGGCACAGAACGTGAGGGGTATCGAACGCATCGTGAACCTCCTTAGGGAAGGTTCACGCCTGCTCCGGCTTTTCGCATCCGCAGGAGCACAGGGGGCGGGGCTGGCAGGCAAGGCCCCCTCGGAACGTTTCCCCCCGCCCCCTCGGGCCGGCGCCCCGCCGGGCTCAGCTCACGTCGACGAGGTCGACCAGATCGGCGATGGAATCGACGACCGTGGACGGCCGGAAGGGGTACCTGTCGATATCCGCCATTGCGGTGAGACCGGTGAGGACCAGGAACGTCTGCATCCCCGCCTCCAGGCCGGCCAGCACATCGGTGTCCATCCGGTCGCCGATCATGGCGCTGGACTCGGAGTGGGCGCCGATCGCGTTGAGCCCGGTGCGCATCATCAGCGGGTTGGGCTTGCCCGCGAAATACGGGGCCTTGCCGGTGGCCTTGGTGATGAGGGCGGCGACGGACCCGGTGGCGGGCAGCGGGCCCTCGGCGGACGGGCCGGTCTCGTCCGGGTTGGTGCAGATGAAGCGGGCGCCGCCGTTGATCAGCCTTATCGCCTTGGTGAGCGCCTCGAAGCTGTACGTGCGGGTCTCGCCGAGGACCACGTAGTCCGGGTCGTGGTCGGTGAGAACATAGCCGATGTCGTGCAGGGCGGTGGTGAGCCCGGCCTCTCCGATGACGTACGCCGTGCCGCCGGGCCGCTGGTCGTCCAGGAACTGGGCGGTGGCCAGGGCGGAGGTCCAGATGTTCTCCACAGGTACGTCGAGACCCATGCGGTCCAGGCGGGCGTGGAGGTCACGAGCGGTGTAGATCGAGTTGTTCGTGAGGACCAGGAAGGGCAGCCCCGAGTCCCGCAACCGCTTGATGAAGGCATCCGCCCCGGGGATCGGAGTCCCCTCGTGGATCAGGACTCCGTCCATGTCGGTGAGCCAGGATGAGATCGGCTTGCGCTCTGCCATGTGGGACTCCTGCCGTACGCCGTGTGCGGGGACGCCGGCGGCACCGCGTTGTGCAGCGCCGACATCCCCGATTTTAGGCCGTCCGTTCAACCAGCCGATACGGCCGGAACGCCCGGTGCCGAATCACCCGGTGCCGGACCACCGGCGCCCGGCCGCCCGGTGCCGCCTTCGGGACGGTCCAGACCCGTTACCTTTGCGCGATGATCCGCCGAAGTCCCTTTTCCTCAAGGTGAATCGCCGGCCTGCGGTCAGCTGCCGGTGGCCGCCTTCCAGGCCTCGACGTACGTGTCCAGGTTGGTGCCGATGTCCGACCAGTCGGGCTGGAAGATCTCCACGCCGTCCATCAGCCCGGCAAGCTCGGTGGCGTTGGCGTCGGTGGCCTCGACGTCCTTGCGGGCCGAGAAGCCGCCGCCGACCGCGCTGACGTCCTTCTGGGCCTGCTCGGAGAGCATGAAGTCGAGCAGCTTCTTGCCGTTGGCGCTGTGCGGGGCCTTGTCGACCAGGCCGGCGGCGTACGGCAGAGCGAAGGTGGTGGCCTTGCCGCCCTCCTTCGCGGGGAACCAGATGCCGAGGTTCGGCATGTCCTTGGACTGTGCGTAGTTCATCTGGACGTCGCCGTTGGCGGCGAGCAGTTCGCCCTTGTCGACCTTGGGAGCGAGCTTGCCGGTGGAGGCGGACGGGCCGACGTTGTTTGCCTGGAGCTTCTTCAGGTACTCCATCGCCTGCTCCTTGCCGCCGAAGTCGTGCATGGCCTTGATCAGTACGGCCGTGCCGTCACCGGCGACTCCTGGGGTGGAGTACTGGATCTTGTTCTTGAACTTTCCGTCGAGCAGCTCCTCCCAGGTGGTGGGTGCCGACTTCAGCTCCTTCTTGTTGTGGATGAAGCCGAAGTAGTTGTTGACGACGGAGGTCCACTTGGAGTCGGACGCCTTGTCGGCGCCGTCGACCTTGTCGGAGCCGGCCGGTGCGTACGCCGTCAGAAGGCCCTTGCTGTCGGCCTGCTGGATGAACGGCGGCAGGGTGACCAGCACATCGGCCTGGGTGTTGGACTTCTCGCGGACGGCGCGCTGCACCATCTCTCCGGAGCCGCCCTCCACGTACTTGACCTCGATGCCGGTCTTCTTCTCGAAGTCCTTGAAGACCTTGTCGTACCAGCCGTCGCCGTTCTCGCCCTTGAGGCCGTCCGCGCTGTAGACGGTGACGACCTTCTCGTCGGAGGCGGCCGAGGAGCCGCCGCAGGCGGAGAGGGTGGCGGCGAGGGCGAGACAGCCGGTGACGGCGGCTATGGGCTTGAGGTGGTTCTTGCGCATGGCGGTCGTATCTCCTGGGTGTCGGCCGGAAGCCGGCCGGAGTCAGTACGGGGGTATCGGCCGATCCACGGATCGACGGATCAGCGGTACGAGGCCCTGGTGCGGATTCGGGCGACGCCGAGCAGCACGAGCAGCGTCGTTCCCATCAGGACCACGGCGACGGCTGCTCCGGT
The DNA here is from genome assembly GCF_014648655.1 of Streptomyces atratus. Classification (GTDB taxonomy): domain Bacteria; phylum Actinomycetota; class Actinomycetes; order Streptomycetales; family Streptomycetaceae; genus Streptomyces; species Streptomyces atratus. The sequence continues at coordinate 61,870 of NZ_BMRN01000002.1, read as the reverse complement.
GAACAGCGAGCCACGGTCGGTGGCCGCGAAGATCTGCACCGGGAGCGGTGTCCAGTCCGGCGGGTAGAGCATCATCGTGGCGCTCAACTCACCCATGGACAGCGCGAAGCAGAGCCCTGCGGCCGCCGTCAGGGCCGGCAGCAGGAGCGGCAGCTTGATGCGCCACAGGACGTACGAGGGTCGGGCGCCGAGGCTGGCCGCCGCCTGTTCGTACATCGGGTCGAGACGCACTATTGCCGCCGAAACCGACGAATAGGCGAACGCCGTGACAAGAATCGTGTGCGCCAGGATCACGATCCAGCGCGTCCCGTTCAGCAGCATCGGCGGCTTACTGAACGCGACGAGCACGGCGAGGCCGACGACGACCGACGGCACGGCGACCGGCAGCATGAACAGCGCGTCGAGGAACCTCCTGCCGCGCCTGCGCAGCGAGGTGGCGGCGAGCGCGGCCCAGGAGCCGACGGTGAGGGCGAGCAGACTGGCGCTGACGGCGGTGATCAGGCTGGTGGTCAGGGCCTGGAGGGAGTCGCCGCCGGTCGCGGCCGCGTAGTGCTCGGTGGTCGGGCCCGAGGGGAAGGCGCCGGACCAGTTGGTGGTGAACGACGCGGCGAGGATGACCAGCAGCGGCACCGCGAACAGCGGGACGAAGAGCACGAAGAACACGGCCCAGGCGGCCCACTTCCCCGTACGGCTATGCACCAACACGGCGGCTCACCATCCGGTACAGGCTGTAGAGACCCACGGAGATCGCGATGTTGACGACGGCGACGACACAGGCGGCCGGGTAGTCGGACTCCAGGATCGCCTTGCTGTAGACGAGCATCGGCAGGGTCGTGACCCCTTTCGCACCGGTGAACAGCACGATGCCGAACTCGTTGAGACACATCACGAGGACGAGGCTGCCGCCCGCGGCGAGCGCGGGGAGCGCATCGGGGAGGATCACCTGCCGCACGATCCGGGCCGGCCCCGCGCCCAGCGAGGACGCCACCTCCAGCTGTGCGGTGTCGAGCTGCGAGAACGCGGCGAGCAGCGGGCGCATCACGAAGGGGGTGAAGTAGGTGACCTCGGCGAGCAGCACGCCCCACGGGGTGGTGAGGAAGTCGAAGGGGCCGCTCGATGCCCCGGTGGCGTCCGTCCACAGGCCGTTGGCCATGCCGGCATTGCCGTAGATGAACAGCAGGGCGAGCGTGATCAGGAACGACGGGAAGGAGAGGAAGACGTCGATGAACCTGGCGACCGCCCTGCCGCCGGGGAACGGCACGAACGCGATGACCATGGCCAGGACGAAGCCCAGCACCAGACATCCGGCCGTCGAACCGACCGCCAGCCACACGGTGGTCGTCAGCGCGGAGCGGAACGACTCGGAGGCGAACACGTCGCCGTACGGGGCGAGCGAGGTGCCGCCCTCGTCCGGGCTGACGGACTGCTGAACGACGAGGGCCAGCGGGTAGAGGAAGACGAGTGCGAGGACGGCGACGGGCGGCAGCGCCCAGACGAAGCGGGGGATCCTGCGGTCGCCCGCACCCCGGTCCGGGCCCTCGACCGGCTTGCGCGGGCCGTCGATCGAGCCCGTCCGGCGTTCGAGGACGGACCTGCTGCCCGACGGTCCCGGGCGAACGTCCGCGGTCGGCGCGCTAGGCATGCGCCCCTCCCCCGGTTCCCGGTGCCGTGCCCGCAGGCAGCAGCACCGCATCCTCTGCGGCAAAGTGCAGCGTCACCGTGTCACCGAGCGCCGGCGTCTCACGCAGCTCGCGGAGGTCCGCCTTGACCCGGTGTCCGTCGACGTCGACGTACAGCCGGTGGGTGGAGCCCCGCCACTGCACCTCGGCGATCGTGCCGCTCAGCGCGTTGGGCCCGTCGCCGAGCCCGACCAGGTGGGGCCGGACGCACAGGGTGGCGGTGGCACCGCCGGCCGCTTCGCCGGTCGGTACGTCGAGCGCGCGCCCCGCGAAGTCGACGGTGTCGGCGCCGTCGGCGACGGTGACCGGCAGCAGATTCGCGTTGCCGACGAACGACGCGGTGAACTCCGTACGCGGACGGCGGTACAGCTCCTGCGGGGTGCCGCAGTCCTGCAGCCGCGCCTTGTCCATGACCGCGATCCGGTCGGCGAGGGTGAGCGCCTCGACCTGGTCGTGGGTGACGTACAGGATGGAGACGTCCGGCAACTCCCGGTGCAGTCGCGCCAGTTCGGCGAGCATTCCGGAGCGCAGCCGGGCGTCGAGCGCGGAGAGCGGTTCGTCGAGCAGCAGCACGCCGGGGCGGATGGCGAGCGCGCGGGCGATGGCGACGCGCTGCTGCTGGCCGCCGGAGAGTTCGCGCGGGTAGCGCTCGGCGTAGGCGGCCATGCCGACGAGTTCGAGGGCCTCGGCGACCCGCTCGGGGATCTCCGCCTTCGCCGCCTTGCGGGCCTTGAGTCCGAAGGCGACGTTGTCGTGGACCCGCATGTGCGGGAAGAGGGCGTACTGCTGGACGACCATGCCGATGCCGCGCTTGTGCGGCGGCAGCCCGGTGACATCGCGGTCGCCGAGGTACACCCGGCCCGAGGCGGGCTGCACGAATCCGGCGACGGCGCGCAGGGCGGTGGTCTTGCCGGACCCGGAAGGCCCGAGCAGCGCCATGACCTCGCCGGGTTCGACGGTCAGATCGAGCCGGTCGAGGACGGTGTTCCCGCCGTACGCGACGCTGACCTGATCGAAACGGATCCCGCCGGTGGCCCCGCCGGTCATGCTTCCGCCCGGGCGACGAGGTCCGGCAGCTCGGCGACCGAACGCAGGACGTGCGTGGCCCCGTTGCGGGTCAGCTGGTCCTTGTCGTGTGCGCCGGTCAGCACGCCCGCGACGATCCCGGCCCCGGAGCGGATGCCGCTGAGCATGTCGTACGAGGTGTCCCCGGCGACCACGGTCTGCTGGACGCCGTCCACCGCACCGGTGCGCAGGAAGGCGGCGAGGATCATGTCCGGGTGGGGGCGTCCGCGCCCGCCCGCGTCGGCGGGGCACAGGGTCAGGTCGGCCAGGTCCTGCCAGCCGAGTGCGGCGAGGATCGCGTCCTGGGTGACGCGTGCGAACCCGGTGGTGAGGACCACCGTGCGGCCGGCTGCCTTCAGCTCCTCGATCGCCTCGCGGGCGCCGGGGACCGGGGCGATGAGGCCGCTGTCGACCAGCTCCCCGTACGCCTCCTCGAAGGCGGTGTTGGCCTGCTGGGCCCGGTCCTCGTCACCGAAGAGGTGGCGGAAGACGGAGATCTTGGACTCGCCCATGGTGGCGCGTACGTAGTCGAGCTTTCCGGCGTGGTCGGCGGAGCCGGGCTCCACGCCGAGGCGCTGGGCCGCGGCGGCGAAGGCCTGCTCGACGAGGCCGCCGTCGGCGACGGTGGTGCCGGCCATGTCGAGCACAATCAGGTCGAGGGGGTTCTGCGAGGTCAACTTCTTCACCAGCCCAGTTCGTCGGCGGTCGTTTCGGCGATTGCGGGCGAGCAGGTCATGCCGCGGCCACCTGGTCCGGTGACCAGCCAGACGCCGTCTCGCACCTGCTGGCGGTGGACGACCCGGCCGGTGTCGGTGCACTGGGCGTAAACCCCGGCCCAACGGTGGCGGATCCTCGGCAGCGGGCGGCCGAGGAAGGATTCGACGACCCCGGTGAGGTGCTCGTACGGCTCCTCGACGGTGTCGAAGGAGAACGGGTGCTCGTACTCGTGGGTGTCGCCGATGGTCAGTCCGCCGTCGCGGCGCTGCACCATCAGGAGCTGCATCCTGTGCTCGGCGGCGGTCGGCGCCTGTGCCTGCCGGGCGTTGAGGGTGTCCAGCGCCTCGCTCCGGTACGCCGGGTAGTAGCGGAAGCTGTCGGCGTCGGCGACGGAGGTGGTGAGCGGCTCGCCGAGCGGGTCGGTCTGCATCATCTGGAGGCGTACGCGGCGCACCGGCAGATCGGGGCCGGCCAGTTCGCGGACGAGTCCGCCGAGCCAGGCGCCGGTGGCCAGGATGACGGCGTCACCGGTGTGCACATCGCCGTGGTCGTCGCGGACGGAGGCGGTACCCATCACCTCGCGGACCTCACGCCCACCGAGGTACGTATACCGCCCGGACTTCAACAGCTCCTGCTTCAGTGCCAGTTGGGCGGTGCGCGGCTCGACCGCCGCATCCCGCCCGCACCACAGGGCGGCGGTGAAGTCGCCGCGCAGCGCGGGGTTGATCGCGCGGGCCTCGTCGGCGGTGAGCAGCTTGTAGCCGCGCGCCGCCGCGTCGGGGCGGGCGACGGCGGCCTCTGCGACGGCGGTCTCCAGCTCGGTGCGCAGCGGGGTGAGCGAGCCGCAGGGCCGGAAGCCGAGACCGGGGACCCGGGCCCCGATGCCCTCCCACAACTCACGGGCGCGAAGTGCGGTCTCCAGCTCCTCGCCACCGGCCCGGCCGCTGACCCATATCTGTCCGAAATTGCGGAGCGATGCCCCGCGCGCCTCGCTCTCGCGCTCGATCTGTACGACCTCGTGGCCGCGGTTCATTGCGTGCCAGGCGTGCATGGTTCCCACCACGCCGGCTCCTACGACGATGACTCTCACGACGGCTACGCTCCTCGGGGCCGGTGACCCGTACGGATCGGTACGGCAACGGGAGGGTGAACCGGACCCCAAGCTTGGACCAGACCCGTTACGTTCTCGTTATCTTGATGAGTCGATCGGCGGCTGCCGCGTCCGGGGTCGTTCAGCGTCCGCCCTGCGCGCCCAGGTGCGCGGTGAAGGAGAACCTGTCCCCGCGGAAAAGGGTCCGCACGCGCTCCAGCGGCTTCCCGCCCGTATCGCGCGAGATCCGGTGGATCAGCAGCATGGGCAGTGCGGGCGGGGTACCGATGAGCAGCGCCTCACGCGGCGTCGCGAGCACGGTCTCGATCCGCTCGTCCGCATCGCCGAAGGAGATCCCGAGCCGGTCGCGGAGGTAGGCGTAGAAGGACGAGTCGGGGTCGAATCCCTTGTCGAGATCCGGTACGCGGGCGACGGAGACATACGTGCTCTCCAGGCCGACCCGGTCGTCGTCGGCGAGCAGCACCCGCTCCAGGTGCCAGACCGGTTCGCCGGGCCCGACCCCGATGTCGGCGGCCAGCGCCTCGGGGCAGGGGAACCGCTCCAGACCGATGAGGTGACGGCCGGGGGTGCGGCCCTGGCGGCGTACGCCTTCCGTATAGCTCGCCAGCGAGAGCGGCTGCTCCAGCTTGGGGCCCGCGACGACGGTGCCGCGCCCCTGACGGGCGAGCCGCCCCTCCAGCAGGAGTTCGCGCAGCGCCTGGCGCACCGTCTCGCGCGAGACTCCGTAGCGCTCGGCCAGATCGCGTTCGGTGGGCAGCGTGCCGCCCTCGCCCAGCTCCTCTATGAGGAGGGATACACGGGCCTTGACCGCGTAGTACTTGGGGATACGGCCATGCTCCGGGATGCCGGAACGGATGGGTGCGCCAGGTGTCTGGTCGTACGGGTAGTCCACGGCCCGATGGTGGCAGACGGACATGAACACCCGTGAACGCCCAGGCGCGGACGGGCCTGGCGACGGGGTGCGGAAGGGGCGGTTCAGAGGCGGGGGCGGCGGCGCAGGCGGCGGGACCAGACCACTGTGGCCCCGCCACCGATCAGGAACCCGGCAACGGTCATACCGGGGTACGGAACGGTGGCCGGGCCGGTTGCGGCCAGCTCGGGGAGGGCGCTGTCGGCAGGGGCCCGGCCGGGTGCGAGCGGCCGCGGGGCGTCACCGGTGCCGGCGGCGGTGGGCCGGGCTCCGTCGGGCAGGGCGTCGCGAGGGGTGTCGCCGGCCTCCCCTGTCCCGTCGACTTCTCCAGTCCTGCCGACTTCTCCCGCCCCTCTGGCATCCCCGACCCCGCCGACCGCTCCAGTCCCACCGACCTCTCCAGTCCCACCGACTTCTTCCGTCCCTCTGGCATCTCCCGTCCCTCTGGCATCTTTGACCCCGCCGACCTCTCCAGTCCCACCGACCTCTCCAGTCCCACCGACCTCCCCAGTCCCACCGACCTCCTCCGTCTCGTCCATCTCTCCGGTCGCGTCGCTTTCGTCGACGACAGCAAAGGGGTATTCGTCGGACTCGCCGACCCAGGCCCCGTCGTCCTTCCCGGTCCCGCCGCTCGCTGCGGGCTGCCGCTGGACGATCGCGGCATTGACGGTCATCCGGCCCGGGCCGGTGTCCGAGGTGAACGCCATCCGGACCTCGACGGTGACGGTATGGCCCGCGGGAATGGTGAAGCCCTCGAAGGCATCGGCGCCGTCGCCGCCGAAGACGCCGATGTGTTCGTCCTGGTCGGTGGTCTCCCAGATGACGCGGTGCTCCACATCGGGACGGCTCGGCTCGGAGAACTCCAACTGGATCTGGTCGGAGGTCAGCTTCCGGTCCTCGTCGGTGAGGACCAGCACCGGATGGATGGCCCGGCACGACTCGGTGGTGGTGTTGGTGAGGTCCAGGAACCAGATTCCGTAGCCGCCACCGGATGCGTAGGTGTCCGGACCGCCGTGGATACGGGTGCTGATCGGGAAGTCCCTCGCGTCGGGATCACCGCAGGTGGGCTGCTGGTCGGCGGTGGCGGAATCCGGCTTCGAGACCGGGGTGACCGAAGGTGCGGCGGAGGCGGGTGCGGCGGATGTGCCACCGAGGACGACGGGAACCACACTCGCCGCCGCCAGCCCGAGCGCGAGCCCGTGGCGCGTCCGCCCGGGGAGCGGGTGCGGGGGCGAGGGAGGACGTGCGGGGGAGGTGGATGCGGGGACGGAGGCGGCGGCGGACAGAGGGATGGGTACGGCACCGGCCGCGGGGAGGGATGCGGGGGTGGAAGCGGAAGGCTCGCCGGACGGGGGCGGTGTGGGGGCCGGTGTGGGGGGCATGTGGGGGGCACCCTTCGCTGCTCGCGAGATGGTCGGCTCGCCCCGTGCGCCGGAGTTCACCGGTTCTGGGCCGCGACGCTGCCACGCGCGCGCGAGGCGACCGGCACCGACATGCCTCAGGGCCGCCCGGCCGGCGGCCCGGAACCGCTCGATCAGCTCAGTTGCGCCCGCCGGGCGGTCACGGGACCAGGACCGCACCCCCGTCCGCACCTTCGACGTCCGCACCCGCGACCCGCCCGAACAGCGGGGCCAGGACCAGCTGCGCGGCCCCCTCCGCGACCGGCCGGTCCCCTCCCCCGGCGGCGGTGACCGGCACGGGCGCGTCGATTCCGCCCAGCCGGGCGCGCTCGTCGATCACGGCGCGGACGCCTCGCACGTACGCGTCGGGGTCGGCGGCGACGGTACGGCCGCCCAGCATCACCCGGTCGATGTCGAGCAGCCCGACGAGGTTGGCGGCGCCGGTACCCAGCACCCGTGCGGCCTCCGCGACATCACCGCGGGCGACGGCGGCGAGACAGAGCGCCTCGATGCAGCCACGCCCCCCGCAGCTGCACACCGGCCCGTCCAGCTGGACGGTCTGGTGCCCGAACTCACCGGCCCCGGTACGGGCCCCTCGATACAGCCCCCCGCCCAGGACCAGCCCGGCGCCGAGCCCGGTCCCGAGGTGCAGATACGCGAAGTCGCCCGCGCCCGCCGCGCGCAGGGCGAGGCCCAGGGCCGCGGCGTTGGTGTCCTTGTCGACGACGACGGGCAGCCCGGTCCTCGCGGCGAGCGCGTCCCGCAACGGATACCCGTCCCACTGCGGGAACCCGGTGACGCGGTGCAGCACCCCGCCCCGGTGGTCGAGCGGCCCCGGCACCGCCACGCCGACCCCGAGCACCGGCAGGTCCACGGACTGCGCACCCCCGTCCCGTACCGCCGCGACCGCGTACGCCGCCACCGCGACCACCTCGTCCGCCGGGGCGCCGAAGTCCAGCGGGGCGGTACGGCTGGCGGCGACCGCGCCGGCCAGGTCGACGAGCACCACCGTCAGCTCGTCGCGGTCCAGGTGCATGCCGACCGCGTACCCGGCGTCCGGCACCAGCCGCAGCACGGTGCGCGGCTTGCCCCCGGTGGAGGCCCGGTGGCCCGCATCGGTCGCCAGCCCCTCGGCCCGCAGCCGCGCGGTGATCTTGCTGACGGCCTGCGGCGTGAGCCCCGTACGCTCGGCGAGTTCGAGCCTGCTGATGCCGCACTCGCCCGCCACCCGCAGCAGATCCAGCACCAACGCCGCATTGTGGCTGCGCAGCGTCGGCAGGTTCGCGCCGCTATTACTCCTGTTCACAGCCCCATTGTCCCTGTCGCTTGCACTTTGGCAACAGCGTTGCTTAAGTGGCGGGCATGACTGGCAACGCGACTCACGAGACGCCCGGGCTGTCCGAGACCCCCCTGCGCGTCGGACTCGTCGGCTACGGCCTGGCGGGTTCCGTCTTCCACGCCCCGCTGATCGCCGCGACCGAGGGTCTCGTCCTCGACACGGTCGTCACCTCGAACGAGGAGCGGCAGGCGCAGGCGCGCGCCGAGTTCCCCGACGTACGGTTCGCCGCGTCGCCCAAGGAGCTGTGGGGGCGCGCGGACGAACTCGATCTGATCGTGATCGCCTCGCCGAACAGGACCCACGTCCCGATCGCGACCGCCGCGATCGAGGCCGGTCTGCCGGTCGTCGTGGACAAGCCGATCGCCGGTACGGCCGCCGAGGCGCGGGAGCTCGCGGCTCTCGCCGAGGAGCGCGGGGTGCTGCTCTCGGTCTTCCAGAACCGCCGCTGGGACAACGACTTCCTCACTCTCGCCCGCCTGGTCGCCGACGGTGAGCTGGGGGACGTGCAGCGCTTCGAGTCCCGTTTCGAGCGGTGGCGCCCGCAGCCGAAGGGCGGCTGGCGCGAGTCGGGCGACCCCCAGGAGATCGGCGGGCTGCTGTACGACCTGGGCAGCCATGTCGTCGACCAGGCGCTCGTCCTGTTCGGGCCGGCGGTACAGGTGTACGCGGAGTCCGATGTACGCCGCCCCGGCGCCGCCGCCGACGACGACACGTTTCTCGCGATCACCCATGCGAACGGGGTCCGCTCGCATCTGTACGTCAGCGCCACCACGGCCCAGCTCGGCCCGCGCTTCCGGGTGCTCGGCTCGACCGCCGGCTATGTGAAGTACGGCCTCGACCCGCAGGAGGCCGACCTGCGCGCGGGCGCGCGTCCGACGGCGAACCGGCCGTGGGGCGAGGAGCCCGAACACCTGTGGGGCCGGATCGGCTCGGGCGAGTCCCCGCTGACGGGCGGCGGCGCCCCGGTCCGCACGCTGCCGGGCGACTACCCCGCGTACTACGCGGCGGTCACCGACGCACTGCGCGGAAAGGGTGACAATCCAGTGACCGCCCTCCAGGCCGCCGCTGCCCTGGACGTACTGGAGGCCGCGCGCCGCTCGGCCCGCGAGGGCGTGACCGTGCCCCTGCCCGCCGCAACCCCGTCCACCTCCGCCGATACCGATACCGATACCGAGGAGCAGACCGTATGAATCCCACCGCTCCGACCATCTCCGAGCTCATCGCTCAGGAGCGCCGACTGACGCTGCCGCATTTCAGCTACGACGACGCGTACGCGCTCGGCGGCCTGCTCGTCTCGATGGCCAGGGAAAGGCACGCCCCGGTCGCGATCGACATCCGCCGCGGCGCACAGCAGCTGTTCCATGCCGCGCTGCCGGGATCGAGCGCGGACAACGACGCCTGGATCGACCGCAAGCGCAAGGTCGTGGAACGGTACGGCGAGAGCTCGTACCTGGTCGGATCCCGGTTCCGGTCGAAGGGGACGACCTTCGACGAGTCCTCGCGCCTGGACCCGGACACGTACGCCGCGCACGGCGGTTCGTTCCCGATCGCGGTCGAGGGCGCGGGCGTCATCGGCTCGGTGACGGTCTCGGGCCTGCCCCAGGCGGAGGACCACGCCCTGGTGGTCGAGGCGCTGGAACAGTTCGCGACGACGATCGGCGCGTGACGGCTAGGAGGGGTGGGGTGCTGATTCCGCGGCACCCCACCCCTCCGACCTTTATGACCGGTCGGTCAAGCCCGTCCGGCACCTGAGGACAGAGCGGCCACTCGGGCACCCCCGGCGAACCGCCCCGCCCCCGACACCACCACTACGCGTCCTTCAGCTCCTGCCGCTGCCGCCCCAGCCCCGCGATCTCCAGCTCCACGACATCCCCCGCCCTCAGATACGGCTTGGGCTCGGGGTGCCCCAGAGCGACCCCCGCCGGCGTCCCGGTGTTGATCACATCGCCCGGGTACAGCGTCATGAAGTGGCTGAGATACCGGACCACCTCGCCCACCGGGAAGATCTGGTCGGCCGTCGTGCCGTCCTGCTTCAGCTCACCGTTGACCCAGAGCTTCAGCGGCAGCGCCTGCGGGTCGGCGATCTCGTCCGCCGTCACCAGCCACGGCCCCAGCGGGTTGAACGTCTCGCAGTTCTTGCCCTTGTCCCAGGTGCCGCCGCGCTCGATCTGGAACTCGCGCTCGGAGACGTCGTGCGCCGTCGCGTATCCGGCGACATGTGCGAGCCCCTCCTCGGCGGACTCCAGGTAGCGAGCGGTGCGCCCGATGACGACCGCGAGCTCGACCTCCCAGTCGGTCTTGACGCTGCCGCGCGGCACCAGCACCGTGTCGTCGGGCCCGACGACGGTGTCCGGCGCCTTGAAGAACAGGATCGGCTCGGCGGGAATCTCCGCGCCGGTCTCGGCGGCATGGTCGTGGTAGTTCAGCCCGATGCACACGATCTTGCCGATCCGGGCGAGCGGCGGTCCGGCCCGAAGCCCCTCGGCGTCGAGCTCGGGCAGCTCGCCGGGCGCGGCCGCGGCGGCCCGTACCCGGGCCAGCGCGGACTCGTCGGCGAGCAGCGTGCCGTCGATGTCGGTGACGATTCCCGACAGGTCACGCAGGGTTCCGTCCTCGTCCAGCAGTGCCGGTCGTTCCGCGCCTGCCGTACCCACACGAAGCAGCTTCAACGGTCTTTCTCCCCTTGGTCGAGATCGGGCCCGTCGGATGGGTGTCGGCCATCGCAGGCTTGTCCGATCGTCCAAGACATCCGATCACTCTGCAAGACCCTGTTCACACACTGGACCAGCGCACTGGCCGCCCCGATCACGCTGCGGTGGCCATGGCGGTGCCCGCGGCCGGCATGTCGCGATAGAGGAAAGCCCGCTCGACCGCGGTCCAGGTGGTGCTCGTGACGACGTACAGCGCGGCGGCGAGCGGTACGACGGAGACGGTGAAAAGCGTGGCGAAGGACATCAGGGGCATCAGCTTCGTCATCATGCCCATGCCCGGGACCGGCTGTCCGTCGGGGCCGGTGGTCGGGGTGACAGGGTTGGCGGCCATCTGCGCCTTCGTCCGCCGGTAGTTGAAGGTGGCCACGACGGCGACGATCGCGTACAGGCCGAGGTAGACCATGCCCTGGGCCCCGAACGGTCCGCCGTGCGCGAGCGCGTCGTGCCAGTGCTCGCCGAGCGGGGCGCCGAAGAGCTGGTGGCCGAGAAGCTCGTTGGGGTGGCCGTCGATCGTCTGGCTGGAGAAGAGGTGGTAGAGGAGGAAGAAGGCGGGCATCTGCAGAAGGCTCGGCAGGCAGCCGGAGAGCGGCGAGACGTTCTCCGCCTTGTGCAGTTCCATGAGCGCCTTCTGCATGCGCTCGGGGTTCTTGCCGTGTTTCTTGCGCAGCTCGGCGATCTGCGGCTGGAGCCTGGTGCGGGCTTTCTGCCCTCGCGCCGCGGCCCGCGACAGCGGGTGCACGGCGAGCCGCACGAGCGCCGTGAACAGCACGATCGCGGCGGCGGCGGACGCGCCCTGGAAAAGCGGGTGCATCACATCGGCCATTGCGCCGACCAGAGCGGCGAATGCGGACATGAAGACGGACATGGGTGAGCCCTCCGGGGGTCTCGTCTTGCCGGGAAGAAGAGCGAACTCGGCATGACGAACCGCGAGAGGTGGCTACTGCTGGTGCGAGCCCCTACGCGGCCGTCGGGAGGGCACGGCCGGGGGCTCGGGGGCGTCTGCGCCCCTTGGCGTCCGGGTCTCGCTGCGGCAGGAACGCGGTGCGTTTCTCCCGGTCGCGTATGGCCGTACGGACCCGGGTGCGGGGCACGGGGACGGCGCAGCGGGCGCTGATGACCGAGGCTGCGACGAGCGCGGAACCGGCGGCGGCCGTGGCGGCGAGCGCGACGGCGGCGGAGAGGCTGCCGCCTTCGGCGAGGACGACTTCGGTGACGAGGAAGAGCAGCAGCCCCAGGGGGCGGAGCAGCCGGGCGAGGCCATCGCGCAGACGGTTCACGTCACCGCTCATCGGCCCCTCCCTTCTTCCCCTTCGCGACCTGACGGCCGAACTCACGCAGCCGCGCTTTTCGCGCAGGTGTGCGTTCGGCTCTCCAGCCGTTATACACGATGGGTCCGGCATACCCGTCCGCGCTCAGGCGCGATCGGTCTCCAGCGGCCGCAGCAGTCGGCGCGAGCAGTGCGCGGCTGACCGGATCGGCAGGGTCCGGATCGAGTCCGTCGCCCGGTCGCATCTCGACGTCCTCGGGCGGTACGGGCAGCGCGCAGGCCGGGCATTCGCCGTACACGCCCAGCTCCGTACCGCAGGAGACGTGGACGAAGACGCGCATCGGCCGGGTGCCGGGAATGTGGTCGCGCCCCCACGCCCCGATGGTGCGGACGACCGGCCAGAGGGGGCCTGGCCCGGCCGGCGACGGTCAGTGTCCTGTTCCTGCGGGAGCGAGGCTGAGCTCCGCGTCCGCCCCGTCCTCCGCAACCCCGATCTCGTCCCGCGCGAGCACCTCGCTGTCCGGCCGGTCGTCGCGCTCGCGCGGACCCGCGTACGTCACGGCGAGCGCGACGACGAGGTTGGCGCCGAGCGCCACGATGCCCGCGTTCACCCCCCACACCGGATCGTTCTCCGTGAACACGAACCCGCACACCAGGCCCACGCCGACGACCAGCCCGCTCATCGCCCCGAGCAGGGTCAGCCGCCGCCATATCAGCCCCAGCAGCACCATGGGGAGCAGCTGCGCCATCCCCTCGTACGAGATGAGGGAGAGCCGTACGAGGGTGTTCGGCGCGGTGTATGTGAGCACGAGCGCGATCACACCCGAGGCCACCACGACGCTCTGGGCGACGCCCTTCTGCCGCCGCTCCCACCGCGGCACGAGCGACAGCACACTGCGCCCCCACATCGTGCCGATGACCAGCATGAAGACGGCCATCGGCACGATCGACGACAGAGCCGCCGCCACACCGATGACGCCGACCGCCCAGGCCGGCAGCGAATCCACGACCAGCTTGAAGAGCGCCAGGTTGGACTCGGCGCCGACGAGCCCCGGCACGACGAAGAGAGCGGCCATGCCGAGCAGCATCGGCACGAAGAGCAGCACGTTGTAGGCGGGCAGCCACATCGCGTTGCGGCGCAGCACGTCGGCATTCTTCGCGCCGAGATAGCCGGCGACGGTCGTCGGGAAGATCACCACGGTGAGGGAGTTGAGGAACGAGGTGGTGATGAACCATGCCTGCCCGAGCCCGCTGTCCCCGTGCCCGGGGAAGGTCAGCCACTGGCTCTTCTCGGTGACGAGCCGGTCGAGGAAGGGCCCGTAGCCGTCGAAGTAGTGGATCGGTACGTAGAGGGCGAGGAAGCCGAGCGTGGCGATCACGAGGATGTCCTTGAGGACGGACACCCATGCGCTGCCGCGCAGCCCGCTCACCACGACGAAGCCGGTGGTGACGGCGAAGGCTATGAAGTAGGCCTGGTTCAGGCTGATGGCACCGTAGGAGATGGTCGATACGACCACGCCCATGCCGGTGATCTGGAGCTGGATGTACGGCAGCAGGAAGACGGTCGCGAGGACGGCGACCAGCGCACCGAGCCAGGGCCGTCCGAAGCGGTGCGCCACCATGTCGGTGATCCCGACGAGTCCGTGCTTGCGCGCGTACGCCCAGAGCATCGGCCCGACGACATAGCCGAGGGCGTAACCGCAGGACATGTACGCCACCACGTAGAGCACGGGCGCCCCGTAGTTGTAGCCCCATCCCGCGGCGCCCAGGTAGCTGAAGCTGGTGTAGCCCTCGCCGGCCATCAGCACCCAGATGAACACGGTCCCGAGGCTGCGCCCGCCCACGGACCACTCCGCGAGCCCGCCACCGTCTCCGCTCCCTCTGCTCCGCCCGCGCATCGCGAGCAGCCCGAGGGCGACGGTGACGACCATGAAGACCCCGAAGACGGAGGTCGCGACTGCGGCGTTCACCGGCGGTCCCCCCGTCGGGTCAGCCATACGGCGACGGGTGTCAGCAGGGTCGCCCCGAGCAGCCACACGAAGAGGAACGGCAGTCCGAGAACCACGGGATGGACCCGGTTCACGAACGGCAGCGCCCCCAGGTACAGGACATGGGGGACCAGCAACCACAACAACTGCGGACGTCGTCTGAGCACGTCAGGGAACCTTAGTGCGACACCGCTACCGCGCCCGGACCCCCGTCAGCCTCCCCCACACGACAAGCCTGTAACGGGAGGTGAATTCGGGCGTGCACGTAGTGAGCGTCACATAGGAACCGGCCGTGCTGTACCCCGTGTACGGCTTCACATTGCTGCGCGGGACGGCCGCGATGACACCGCTGTCACGGGCGCTGGTCTGCCCGAGCGTCCGGTCGACGGTGTACGTGTAGACGGCGTCCCGGGTCTCGACACCGATCCGGTCCCCGCGCCGCAGCCGGTTGATGTACCGGAAGGGCTCGCCGTGCGTGTTGCGGTGCCCGGCGAGCGCGAAGTTCCCGGCCTGGCCGGGCTGTGCGGTGCGCGGGTAGTGCCCGACGTACCCCTTGTCGAGGACGCCGCGTTTGCTGATGCCCTGGGCGACGGGGGCGGTGAGCCCGAGCCGCGGGATACGGATGACGGCGTACGCCTGATCCCAGCGGGGCGCGGGGGGTGCGGTGCGCCCCCCGGACGAACCCCCGCCGGAAGCCCCGGGTCCGGACCCGCCACTGCTCCCCGTACCGTCCTCCGGCCCCTGCGGCTGTCGCGGCTGTTCCTGCTGCTGCCCCTGCGGCTCCCCCCACTCCCGCTGAAGGGCCTGCACCTTGTGCTGGGCGTCGGCGCGGGCCTGCCGGTTGGTCCACCACAGCTGATGAACAACGAGCAACAACAGGACGACACCCAAGGTCACCGCCACCTCGGCGCCCGTCCACAACCCGCGCGCGGCGACCCGGCGCCCTCGCAAGTTCCGCTGCGTCACAACCGGTATCCGCTCCCGCACGGCCCGCACGATAGGGCCATGTGCCGTAACTCTCCAGGGCCGGAACAACCCTCCGTCCAGGTGCCGTACAGCAGTACGGTGTGGTTCATGCGCCCCGACACGCCTGCTGACCACATCACCGAAGCCGAGCGCCTGCTGCGCACCGCGGCGCAGTACCCCGAGGACCGCGAGCCGCTGCTCCTCCAGGCCGCGGCCCATCTGGAGCTCGCCGGTGACCGCGCCCGCGCCACCACCCTCTACGACGAACTGCTCGGCTCCCCCGGCCTCGACCACCCGCACCTGGTCAAGGCCCTGAACGCGGCCAACCTGTGGGAGTACGGCCACGAGGCCGAGGCCCGCGCGATCATCGACGGCATCCGTGCCGCGGGGCCGCACGACCCGGCGCCCTGGGAGATCGCGGCCGAGACCCTCGAAGCGCACGACGAGCTGGAGGCGGCCCACGACTTCTTCACGACCGCGCTGACGCTCCTCCTCACGCCGGGCGAGGAGGTCCCGTACGCCACACAGTCCCTGCTGATCGGCCGCCACCGGGTGCGAAGGCTGATGGGCGTCGAGCACGATGTCTGGGACGAGCTGGCCGACACCGTCCACACGGCCTCCGTCACGCTGGACGAGCTGCACGACCCGAAGCGCCTGTGGGCGCTCGGCTCCTCGGACCCGGGTGAGCTCCGGGCCGAGATCACCCGCCTCCGCGCCGAACTGGGCACGTACCGCACCGCGCTGTCCCGCCCGTTCCCGGTTGCGGTGCTGCACTGGCCGGCCACCGAACTCGACGAACTCCTGGGCGCGTACCCGGTCCTGCGCAGCGAGTACCCCTCCCACACCGACCACCTGGCCCGCCTGGAAGCCGCACTCCGGGACCTCCACCAGGCCGGCACCCCGAACCTCGGCATCGTGACGGGCACGGTCCCGTCGTACGAGGCCTTCGCCGCCTCGGAAGCCACGTCCCCGGCGGACCCGGACCTCCTCCCCCAGTACGCCACCACCCTCGCCGCCCGCGGCCGAGCGGTCCCCTGGCCCCCGGCCCGCAGCGCACCCTGCTGGTGCGGCTCGGGGCGGACGTACCGGGAGTGCCACGGGACGGAGTGACGGAACGGGCCGGGGGCTCCGTCGTTCACCTCCACGACGGGGCCCCCGTTCTTCCACGACAGGGCCCGAAAACCGCGAGGCGACCTCTCCCGAGGCCACGTAGCCTTCCCCCCATGCCCGAACTCCAGCGCCTCCGCGCCGATCACGCCCCGGCCCTGCTCGCCTTCGAGCAGGAGAACCGCGCCTTCTTCGCCGCATCGGTGCCGGATCGCGGCGACGACTACTTCGCCCACTTCGAAGCCCGGCACGCCGCGCTGCTCGCCGAACAGGCCGCGGGCACCTGCCACTTCCACGTCCTGGTGGACACCGACTCCGACGCCGAGGGCGAGATCCTGGGCCGGTTCAACCTGGTCGACGTCGCGGACGGCTCCGCCGACCTGGGCTTCCGTATAGCCGAAAAGGCCACCCACCGGGGCCTGGCCACGGCCACCGTCCGCCAGATCTGCACCCTGGCCGCCACCGAGTACGGCCTGACCACACTGCGCGCAGCAGCCGCGCTCGACAACACGGCCTCACGCGCGGTCCTGACCCGCACGGGGTTCGTCCCCACCGGAGAGGAAACCCTGCTGAACGACCGCCCCGGGCTCGGTTACGTACGGAGTACGGCGGGCGAGGCCTGAGGGTGGCGGAGGTCCGAGGGACGCGGTCCGCCAAAGGCGCGCCGGACGACGGCTCAGGTGCCCGGAGCACCGATCCCCGCCGCGCCGCCCCACACCGACCGGGGCCCGTCCCCCGTCGCCTCCTGCCGGCGTGGCCCCGGGTCACCCCCCGCCCCGGTCCGCACCGTCAGTGGCCGGGGCGGGGCCATGGCGCAGGTCAGAACTTCCAGGCGGGGTCATTCGCGATCTTCAGCATCGCGGTGGTGTCCGGCTGCGGCTGCGACCGCGTGCTGCGCGCCCCCTTCGCGTCCGTGCGGCCGGCCCACTGCTGAAGGGTCACCGTGCGGCCGTCCTTGCGCAGCACCCGGACGTACCAGGACGGCTGTCCGTCCCGGGGCAACCGCAGCGTCACGGCCTCCGCCCGTGCGCCGTCGGCGAGTTCGACCACCTGGCAGTCGCTCGCCGGGGCGGTGTCGCGCGGAGCCGGTGCGCCCGGCCGGGGTGCGACCTTCGGCATCGTGATGCTCGCGCAGAGCGGCACCTGCGGGGCCTTGGCCGTGTACTCCGCTCCGCCGACGAACTCCACCGGGCCGGTGCCGCTGTCCCACTGCACGCGGTAGGTCCGGCCGGGGAAGTCTCCCTCCCGGACGGTCGCCTTCCCCGGCGGGAGCAGCCCGACCAGGGTGTCGGCGAGCCGCTTGCTGCTCCACCGGGTCGTGTGCTCGGTTCCCGGCCCGAAGGCGTCGGGCCGCACGGTCTGCGGCGCCGCGCTGCCGGCCGCGGCGGGCACCAGCGGACCGACGAGCGGGTCGGCCGCGGCCGACGGGGTCGCGGCCGGGCCGGCGCCGGGCATGACCAGTGCCAGGGCGGCCACCGCCGCCCCTGCGGTCAGGCCCGCTCCGGCAAGTGCTCCGCGGCGGCGGACACGGCTGCGCCGTCCGGCCGCGACCGCCGTGTCGACGCTGGTCCGCAGGGGCGGCTCGTCATGGAGCCCGGCCTCCAGAAGGGTCTTGACATCGTGGTTGTTCATCGCAGTACGGCCTTCCTTCGGGTGGAATCGGCTGGAGGGGCGAACGCCCCGAACGTGTCGGAGTCCGCGTCGTCCCCCAGGAGGGAGCGCAGGCGGGCCAGTGCCCGTGCGGTGTGGCTCTTCACCGTGCCGATGGAGCAGCCCATGGCCGCGGCGGTCGCGGCGATGTCCAGATCGGCCCAGTAACGCAGCACCACCACCGCCCGCTGCCGCGGCGGCAGGACGGCCAGCGCGGCGCGCACCTGGAGCCCCAGTGCCGGGTCCGCGCAGGGCTCGGCGCGGTCGGGCAGTACGCAGGAGGGCTGTTCGCGACGCCAGCGTCGCCGCATGTGGTCGACGCAGGCCCGAGTCAGTACGCGGTGGGCGTACGCCTCCATGTTCCGTATCTGGCGCCGCCGCCCCCACACGGAGTACAGCTTCGCCAGTGCCGTCTGCGTGATGTCCTCGGCGTGGTGCCAGTCACCGCACATCAGGTAGGCGGCGCGGCGCAGGTGCACCAGCCGATCCTGGGCGAAGCCGCGGAATTCCTCCAGGTCACCGGTACGCAATGCGTGCCTCCGTTCGTCTCTGCCCCCTTCGACGGAGCGGGCCGGGTGCGGGGATGTCACGAGCCGTGAGATCTCTCCGAATAATTTCTTTCTGACTCCCCGTGACCTCCCCGCACCCCGTCCGCTCCGTCGTTCCTGTCGAGACATGGGAGCAGGCG
Organism: Streptomyces atratus; assembly: GCF_014648655.1. Classification (GTDB taxonomy): domain Bacteria; phylum Actinomycetota; class Actinomycetes; order Streptomycetales; family Streptomycetaceae; genus Streptomyces; species Streptomyces atratus. The sequence continues at coordinate 43,272 of NZ_BMRN01000002.1, read as the reverse complement.
GCGCCCGCGTCCGGAGCATCCACCCATGTGATGGGGGCGGACGCTCCCGCGGGGCCGCGCGATCGAGAGGACACGTATGCGAGGCATACGTACGGCAGGCCCGCCGACCGCCCTCGTGCTGGGCGCACTGCTGATCGGTACGGCGGCCGCGCCGCCCGCCGGGGCGGCCCCGCCCCGCGCGGCCACGGCGGCCGGGGCGGGGTCGGTGGTGCAGATGACGCTCATCACGGGCGACAAGGTCACCGCCCGGGTCGGCGCCGACGGCACGGTGTCCGTGGTCACGGTACGACCCGGCCCCGGGCGCGAGGACATCGCGTTCACCCAGCAGGGATCCGGCGGTTCGGTGTCGCTGGTGCCGCAGGACGCGGTGGCACCGCTGCGCGCCGGGCACCTGGACCCGCGGCTGTTCGACATCACGGGGCTCGTGGCCCAGGGGTACGACGACGCCCACAGCCCGCAGTTGCCGCTGATCGTCACCTACGACAGGGCAGTCGGCGGGAGAGCCGCTCCGCAGCCGCCGGCCTGGGCACCGGCCGTGCGCGCCCTGGCGAGTGTGCACGGCGCCGCGCTGCGGGCCGACAAGAAGCGGGTGTCCCAGGTCTGGAAGGAGTGGGGCCCCGCCGCATCGAAGCGGAAGTCGGCGGCCGCTCTCGCCCCGGGCGTGGCCAAGGTGTGGCTCGACGGCAAGGTCGGCGCCAGCCTGGACCGCAGCACGGCCCAGGTCGGTGCGCCGCAGACATGGAAGTCCGGCTGGACCGGAAAGGGCGTGAAGGTCGCGGTGCTGGACACCGGCATCGACTCCACACACCCCGACTTCTCCGGCTCGATCGGCGAGTCGGCGGACTTCACGCAGGGCAACGGCGCCATCAGCGGCGCCGCCTCGGACGGCGACGGTCACGGCACGCATGTGGCCTCCACCGTCGCCGGGGACGGCACCGCGTCCGACGGCCGCTACCGGGGCATGGCCCCCGACGCCGAACTGCTGGTCGGCAAGGTGCTCGACGACAACGGCGGCGGGCAGGAGTCATGGGTCCTCCAGGGCATGGAGTGGGCCGCGGCGCGGGCACCCATCGTCAACATCAGCCTGTCCGGCGCCGTCACCGACGGAACCGACCCCCTCTCGCAGGCCGTCGACAACCTCTCCGCGAGCCACGGCACGCTGTTCGTCGCGGCGGCCGGCAACCTCGGACGCCCCGGTACGGTCAGCACGCCCGGTACGGCCGATGCCGCACTGACCGTGGGCGCCGTCGAACGCGACGACGCGCTCGCCGGCCTGTCGAGCCAGGGGCCGCGCCTGGGCGATCACGCGGTCAAGCCCGACCTGACGGCGCCGGGCATCGGCATCGTCGCGGCCCGCGCAGCCGGCACCGACGGCAACAACACAGTCAACGACCGCTACACCGCCCTGTCGGGCACCTCGATGGCCACGCCGCACGTCGCCGGCGCCGCCGCGCTGCTCGCCCAGGCCCACCCGGACTGGAAGGGGCCGCAGCTCAAGGCCGCACTGACCTCCTCGGCGAAACCGGTCGCCGGGCAAAGTGCGTACGAGCAGGGCGCCGGACGCCTGGACGTGGCGCGGGCCACCGCCCAGAGCGTGTTCGCCACCGCCGAGGACACCGGCGTGTACTTCAACGACCCGAAGGCCACAGAGCCGGTCACCCGCACCGTCACGTACCACAACACCGGCACGGCGGAGGTCTCCCTCACCGTGGCCGCCGCCGCCACCGGCCGGGCCGGCGAGCCTGGACCGAAGGGTCTGCTCACCGTGTCGCCGACCGGTCTGACCGTCCCCGCCGGGGGCACGGCCCAGGCCACGGTCACCATCGACCCGGGCGCCGCGGCGGCCGGCACCTCCTTCAGCGGCCGTCTCACCTCGACCGCCGAGGACGGCACCGTTGTGACCGGCCCGGCCTTCGCGGTCACCAAGGAGGCCGTACAGCGCCAGGTCACGGTCGAGGCCGTCGACCGCAACGGCGCACCCCTCGGCCCGGGCTCACGTGAACAGGGCTTCTCCTCCGCACAGTTGACGAACCTCGACGACGGCCGGACGTTCGGCCTCACCTTCGACGACGGCACGGCCACCGCACGCGTGCCGGAGGGCCGCTACAACCTCGGCGGCACCCTGGTCACTCCCAGAACCGACGACGCTGCACCGACGTCGACCATGTTCCTCCAGCCCGAGCTGGACATCCGCCAGGACAGCACACGCACGGTGGACGCCCGGCAGGGCAAGCCGATCACCGTCGCCGTCCCGGACCCCGGCGCTCAGCCCTACTCGCTGTCGGCCGGCTACTGCTACCGCCCGGCAGGGGACCGGACGTGCGCGGACCAGGGCGCCCTGCTCGGCAGGCCCGGACGGCTCTACGTCGTCCCCGGCAAGCAGGTGTCCGACGGCACGCTCGGCTTCTACGTCCGCAGCATCCAGAACGGCGCGCAGGCACCGAAGGGACGCCTGCCCGACCACTACGACCTGCTGCTGCTCACCACCGGTTCCTTCCCCGACCCGGCCTTCCGCCTCGCCCGCAAGGACCTGGCCGCCGTCAAGAACGACTACTACGCGCAGGGGCCCGGTACGGCAGGCAGCACGTCCAGCTGGCCCACCGAGTCCGGTCTGGGCGGGATGAGCATCGCCGAACCGGACTTCGCGCTGCCCGCGGCACGCACCGAGTACCTGACCGTGCGCGGCCAGCAGCGCGAGACGTACTTCAGCCAACAGATCGGCGAGGGTGGGGAGTTCGCGCCGCTGCCCGTCACCCAGACCGGCATCGCCTCGTGCACGGCCGGCAGCACCTGCACCGACCGTTGGAACGCCGCCGTCATCGGCCCGGGCCTGGCGCCCGTCAAGAACGGCGCGCCGTCGTTTCTCCGTGCCAGTGACGGCACCATCAGCGCGGAACCGCAGCTGTTCAGCGACGCGGCCCCCAGGCACTACGGCGGCCCGATGCCCGACTGGCAGCAGGACACCGTGCACATCACCCTGGCGAAGAACGGGCAGAAGCTCGGCTCCAGCGATTCCCCCGGGGCCACCTTCGCCGTCCCCCAGGACGCGGCCACCTACCGGCTGACCGCCCGGGCCACCCGCGATGAGCCGTGGGCGTCGCTGTCGACGACAGTGGAGACGGCATGGACCTTCCGCTCCGCGGCGGTCGCACCCGGCCCCGACGGCGCGGTGCGCAGCGACGCGCTGCCACTTGATGTCGTACGTTTCATCGCCCCCGTGGACACCACCAACCAGACCGCCCGGACCAAGCACACACTGACCGCACGGGTGGAACGGCAGGTCGGCGCCGCGGCATCCCGGACCAAGAGCCTCAACGTGCAGGTCTCCTTCGACGACGGCGCGACATGGCAGGACGCCCCGGTCACCTCGGACGGCAGCGCGAGCCACCGCGTCACGATCACCCCGCCCGCAGGGTCCGGCTCCTTCGTCTCCCTGAAGGCCACGGCACGCAACACCGACGGCGGCACCGTGGAACAAACCATCCTGCGCGCCTACCGTCTGGCCCCCTGACCGCGGCGAACCGCCCCGGACAACAAACCATCCACTCCCCGAGCCGCCCCGGCGGACACTGACGCTGTTGGCGAATTCAGATGTCGGGCCCGGCGCGAGCTGAAGCTCGCACCGGGCCCACCTGTCCGGGCCGGTGCTCGTGCGAGGATGCGTGAATGGTGACGGAGGCGGAATGGGAGCGAGTTCAAGGTGAGCTGCGCTTCGGTCAGGTCATCACGGGCACAGTCGTCCGAGTGCCCAAGCCCGGGGCGATCGGTGTCTTCGTGGACATCGGCCTCGGTGTCGAAGGGTTCGTCGACGTCGTGCTTCTGCCTCGTCGCCGAATCGAGGACTGGCCTGTCGAGGGGACTGTGACCGACTTCGAGATCTGGTGGGTGCACACGGGTCACCAGCAGATACGGCTGAAGCCGTCTGATCCGAAGTACCTGTGCGAGGACTTCGCCGATTTCGTTGCCCGGTACAGGCCCACTTGGCCATCCGAAATCGGCAAAGCCCTGAGGGGCCCGACGCCATCAACTCCGTAGGAACTGCTCAGGCTTCCCTCCGCTGAAGAGCCCCACAGTGTGAGACACGCGTGCGGGCAGCTCAAGGAACGCATGGCCCGCAAGCTGCGGACCGAGCCCGGCAAGGCGGTTGCCCGTTGGCGACCCACGCTCCTAGCTTTCGGGTCCCTCGGCCGGACGGACCGCGACCGCGTCGATCTCGAAGAGCATCCCGGGCAGCGCGAGCGAAGCGACCCCGCTGAGCGTCTGGGCGGGCAGCCGGTCGCCCCAGGCGCCGTGCAGCGCCTTGCCGAGGATCTCCAGCTTCTCCAGGTCATGGTCGACGATGTATGTGCCGAGCCGTACGACATGTTCGAAGCCGAGACCGACCCCGGCGAGCGCGATGCGCAGGTTGCCGAAGGACCGCTCGACCTGCGCGGCGAAGTCACCGGGCACGACCTGACCGGTGTCGTCGGAGGCGTACTGCCCACCGATGAACACCAGCTCGCCGGGTGCGGAAGCGACATGGCTGTAACCGAACGGGGTGGGGTCGTGCAGCCCGGCAGGGTTGGTGATGGTGCGGCTGTCGCTCATGTGCGGTGGTTCCTTCAAGTGTGGTGTTTCCACCCGGTGAAGCTCCCCCAGCGGGGTGGACACGCGATCTCTGCGCTGCGAGGGCGATGTCGTGACTCTACTTGAGACGCTTCGTGCGGGTTTCGGCAGCCGGGCGTGGAGTGCAGCTGTCGGCGGTTGCAGTGCACTGCGCGAAGCGGGAGATGCCGGCCCGAGCCGATTCGCGGCTGGGCCGGAGGATGGAGCCGATCTCGGATTTGGGGGCGGCGACGAAGCTCTCTGCATCAGCGCTGCCGTAGCTTCCGGGCGAGGACCTTCGGTGGCATCGGGAACGCCCCCTCGGCTGCATCCTCGGCGCTGATGGAAGTTACCTTGGGATGTTCACGACACCCTTCTGAAGACCCTCCGCCCAACACGGGCAGGCGCATGCGATAGCGGCTTCGTCAGTCCTGCTTGATAGAACTGCATGCATAGCTGACGAGACGAGGGGGACTCGGCCATGCCCGACGACTTTGCAGGCGAAGCAGCTCCGGTTGCTGGGCTCTACGAGACACTGATCACCCATCGCCTCGAAGAGCGTATGAAGCAACTCGACTCCACGGGCTGGCGCTCCATCGATGAAATAGTCGGCGCTGAATCTGCACCTCACGTGCTGTCACGCCACATCGGGAGCGTCGTGCGGCGGGTCCTCCAGGGCCTCTCACCTGCGGAGCAGGTGGTTGCCGCCAACCACATCCTGGATTCGCTCAACACCATCGAAGGTGCGACCGAGTGGGTCGATCTCGTCATCGAGGGCCCTCGGCAATTGCTCGCTGTCGCGGAGCAAGAAGCTCCTGGCGTCTACGCCATTCGCCCAGCAACACCTCTCTCCGAGACGGCACTGATCACCAACTCGCCTGATGATCCGAGCCTGGGCTTTGAACTGCGCGCTGAGTTGGCTACGGCGGACCGTGTTGATCTCCTCTGCGCCTTTGTGAAGTGGCACGGACTGCGAGTCCTTGAGCAGTCGCTCTCCTCCGCACGCGATCGCGGCGTACCCATCCGCGTGTTGACGACGACCTACATCGGAGCCACGGAGCGTCGCGCGCTGGATCGCCTGGTCCGCGAGTTCGGTGCCGAGGTGAAGGTCAACTACGAGCTCCGCTCAACACGCCTTCATGCCAAGGCCTGGCTCTTCCGTCGCGAGAGCGGCTTCGACACGGCATACGTCGGCAGCTCGAACCTGTCCAAGGCCGCGCTTCTAGACGGGCTCGAATGGAACGTTCGGCTGTCGTCGGTCGCCACGCCATCTGTCCTCCGCAAGTTCGAAGCAACATTCGACGCGTATTGGAGTGAGCGCTCCTTCGAGCCATACGACCCCGACAGCGACGCGCAGCGACTGGACGATGCGCTATCTCACGCTGGCGGGTCCAGCCAAAGCGGCGGCACCACCATCACGCTCTCCGGGCTTGAAGTCCGCGCCTATCCGCACCAGCGCGACATGCTGGAGCGCCTCGAAGTGGAGCGCACCGTCCACGATCGGCACCGCAACCTCCTCGTCGCGGCGACCGGCACCGGCAAGACTGTGATGGCCGCTCTTGACTTCAAGCGCCTGCGGCGGACGCTGGGCCGTGACCCGCGGCTTCTCTTCGTCGCCCATCGCAAGGAGATCCTGGAACAGTCTCTGCGCGTCTACCAGAACGTGCTGACTGACGCGAACTTCGGCGAGCTCTTCGTCGGTGGGGATATCCCTGACAACTGGACGCATGTGTTCGCCAGCGTCCAGTCGCTCAACTCCCGCTCACTGGAACGCTTTGCTCCGGACCACTTTGACGTCATCGTAATCGACGAGTTCCATCACGGCACGTCCCCCACCTACCGCCGGATTCTGGATCACTTCGAGCCAAAGGAACTGCTGGGACTCACCGCTACCCCGGAACGCATGGATGGGCTGAACATCCAGGACGAGTTCTTCGACGGTCGGATCGCCGCAGAGATGCGTCTCTGGGAAGCCCTGGAGAACGACCTACTCAGCCCATTCCACTACTTCGGCGTCACCGACAACACCGACATGAGCGCCATCACCTGGAAGCGGGGGTCGTACGACGCCACGGCCCTCAGTAATCTCTTCACTGGCAATGACGCACGAGCCAGGCTCGTCGTGCAGGCCGTGAAGGACAAGGTTGCCGACCCGGGCTCTATGCGCGCGTTGGGCTTCTGTGTGTCAGTCGCGCACGCAGTCTTCATGGCTGACTTCTTCCGTCGAGCCGGACTCAATGCGATCGCCCTGTCCGGCGAGACCTCACGCCATGAGCGCAAGGACGCCCTGGATCAGCTCAAGGCAGGCACGCTCCAAGTCATCTTCTCTGTCGACCTGTTCAACGAGGGACTCGACATCCCTGACGTCGACACTCTGCTCCTCTTGCGCCCTACTTCCAGCGCCACAGTGTTCCTCCAGCAGCTGGGACGAGGCCTGCGTCGGACCGAGGACAAGGCCGTCCTCACTGTCCTGGACTTCATCGGTCAGCACCGCAAGGAGTTCCGCTTCGAGGAGCAGTTCCGCGCGCTGACCAACCTCACCCGCAATCGCCTGCTCGCCAACATCGAACACGACTTTCCGCAGCTGCCTTCTGGCTGCCAGATCATCCTTGAGTCGAAGGCCAAAGAGCTGATCATTGACAACATCCGCAGTCAGATCAGCGTCAACGTCACTCAACTTGCTCGCGAGGTCGCCAAGTACGCTGAACCTCAGCTCGCCGACTACCTCAAGGAGAGCGGTCGAGAGCTCAAGGAGCTCTACCGAGGCAACGGGAACTCATGGACGGGTCTACTCCGCCGAGCCAAGCTCCTCCCTGAGACCGGGCCAGAGGGTGAAGCACCCCTACTGAAGCGCATATCGGCGTTCCTTCACGTCGATGACCCGATCCGAGCCGCCGCGTACAGCAAGCTCCTCGCTGACGAGGCCCCCACATACGACGACCTCAGCGAGCAGGAACAGGCCTACGCGCGCATGTTCTTCTTCTCTCTGTGGCCGTTGGGCGGCGACTTCAACAGCTACCAGGCAGGCTTCAACACCCTTCGCCCTCAGCACGCCTTCCGCGACGAGCTCCGCCAGGTCCTCTCCCACGTCCTGGACCAGGCTGACCACGTACCCGTCGCGCTGCTCGGCAGGCATGCAAGCCTGCCGCTGACAGTGCACTCCTCGTACAGCCGCGAAGAGATCCTCCCCGCCCTGGGGCAGTCCTACGTGGGCGGCTTCATGCCGGGACACTTCCGCGAAGGTGTGAAGTGGTGCGAAAACATAGAGACCGACGCACTACTCATCACCCTCGAAAAGGATGAGAAGGACTTTTCCCCGGAGACTCGCTACAAGGACTACGCCCTGAACGAGTCCCTGTTCCACTGGGAATCCCAGAACCAGACCTCCGAGGCATCCCCCACCGGCATCCGCTACCAGACCCACAAGGAGAAGGACACCCACGTCCTGCTCTTCGTCCGCCGCTACAAGAAGACGGACATTGGCGGCCCCCAGCCGTGGATACTTCTTGGCCCCGCCGAGTACGTCGAACACAAGGGCAACAAGCCCATGGGCATTGTCTGGAAGCTCCGTCATGAGATTCCTGCTGATGTATGGACCTACTCAGCGATTGCTGCAGGTTAGCGATCCAGATCGCTTATACGCCAGAAACGTCGGTGCGCTCGAAGGAATCGCTTTCCAATGCGATGCTGATCCACCGTCCTCAACGGAACCGATCGCGAGGTCAGACCTTCTGCATAGCGATCCACAACATGGAACTCATCGGTCAGATAAAGGGCACCACGGTCAAGTCGAACATGGCAGTTGGGGCACAGACACAACACGTTCCCTTCGACATCGGGACCCCCTGCCGAGCCGCCAAGCGCTTGTATGTGCGCCCCCTCGGCATAGCTCTTACCCTCAGCCCCAACTGTCAGCGCTAGACCACAGATCTGACACGTGTACTTGTGCCACCGCTTAACCCGGCGGACAACAGCCGTGTCGCGGACGATGCGTTCGACCGTAGTCGTCCGTCGCTGAGTAGTCGCCTCAGACGCGTCAGCACTGTGCTCATCTGCTGCAGCTTGGTCCTGCCGGTCGAGGATGTCTCGGACCTGCTGCTCAACGGGCGTAAGTTCCTGCGTTTCAGCTGGGAGGCGACGCAGCCTAAACCGACAGATCCGAAAGCCGGCCTTACCGACTTCAGCCCAGTCCTCGACAATCTGATAGAGGCCGTCATACCGATATCCACTTACAGGCGAATAATCTCGATCACCTTCACTGCCCCGGATGACCCGTATGGGGTTTGCCAGCAGCCGACTTCTCCGGAGACCCGCGTTGCCACGGTTCTCCCAAGTCTGATCCTCTATCTGCCGACCAGTGTTTCGATCCCGACCGCCAGCACCCGTGTAAATGACCTCATCCCACTTGTCGAGGTCGTCTTCATAGCCTTGATTTAGCACGATCGCATCGGCAACTCTCTCCCCGTCAGCACCAAGCCCCCAGGAGATACCCGCCTCGCGCTCTTTGTGAAGCTTGGCATCCTTGACAGCTTGCCGGGATTCAAAATGGACGCCCGGAAGGAACTCACCTACATGCCCAAAGGAAGCTCTGTACGCAGCCATGCGAACATACTTCCGGCTATTCGATCATTTTTGATCACTCCTGCCATCTTGTGAGGCTAAGTGGCCGAATTCCCACTACACTTGACCTAAAGGCGACCACCGACTGGGCCCGGTCCGACACCTCGTCGGGGTCCTGGCCGCGGGCACAGCCGGTGGAGAGGTCGACGATCGGTTTGGCTACTCATCGAAGCGACTTGCGGCGTTCTCGTGAAAGGCCACGAGCAACTTCGAGCACTCATCGCCGATCCTCGCCAACAGATGACCGATCGCCGCCGTCCCAGTACCCGGAGCTGGAGGTTCGATTTCACGCCAGTGAATGGGTGCTGTCCCCAACACGAGCGTCGGCGTCACCTCAACAGTGATGAGGAAGAAGTCGTCCCGCCGACCGAGGGGCACGAGTTGGTGCACCGATACTCCGGGCAAGAAGCCACAATGCTGTGCAGCGCACACGAGGCACCACAGGTTGCACGAGTCTCTCCAGTCGCAGTCCGCTTCCAAGTCATCCAGCTCTTCGGCGATTTCGACAAGCTCCTCAGGCAAAGGCTGCTTCATGCCAGATCGGCCGCCTCGGCTTCGAAGTGCGTTTGCGCGCAGTCGAGTGCGTCGTCCGGATCGCAACCGTGGGCACGGAGCCAATGGAGGAGGTCGACAATGAGATCGATCGCCATCTCCCTCCCCAAGGTCAGGCTCAGCCGTTCGCGACGGGAGCTAGCCGGGACGCCGCCTAGCCCACAAAGCCCCAGCAGCGCTTCCGCTTTCGCGACTTGAGGGCCATCGACGTGATCGTTTGATGACCGAAGGCCGGTGGCCAGCTCGCACCAGGTGACCTTGGAGTCACCGCGCGGGATGACGCCCCACCGATCTGCGAAACCGTCCACAAGGGCCATACCCCGCCCCGCCTCGCTCTCCCCCGCTGCCGTGATGAGCGTAGGGAGTGCTTGCAGATCGGGATCGCTTACCTCAATGCGAAGGCGGTCTCCGTTCATGGATACGGCGAGACACGACGGGGTGCCGGGACCTACATGCCTGACCACGTTTGCGACTAGCTCCGTGACGCAGATCTGCGCCGCGTAGACGACTCCCGGCAACCCCCAGCGCTCCAGGTGTAACCGCATCACTCGCCGTAGGCCGGCGAGCTCCTCCGCTTCTGCCAGAAACGCCAGATCCCAAGCTTTTCTGTCCACGCCGAAACGACACTCATCCAAGCCGACCACTCCTCCACCACCAGGCGGTCACCATGTGTGCCCGCTGTCTCTCATACGGTGACAGTGGAACTCTCAAAATGGAACTCTCATGGAGAAGCAATGGGAGCACGCGAACTGACGCGCGCCCCCGGAGTGCGCTGTCTTGCTCGATGCACCCTGCACGATGCACGCTCTTAGGGATCAACGTGAAGGACCACAGCCATGCCAGTCGGACCAACCACTCGTAGACGTCAACTCGGCGCAGATCTACGCCGTTTCCGTGAGCGCAAGGGCCTCACATTGGAGGAGGCCGGGGCTCGGGTCGGCATCTCCAAGGCAACCTTGAGCCGCTACGAGACGAAGGAGGGCGCGGTCAAGTGGCCAGCAGTCGACGCCCTCTGCCGTGAGTACGGCACCTCGGATCAGGAACGTGCTTCACTGGTCGAGCTAGCCAAAGGCGCCCGGATCCAGGGATGGTGGCGATCCCTTGCGGATCCAATCCCCGAGTCGATGAATCTCATGCTGACCCTTGAAGACGAAGTGGTCAGTGAGGACCACTACGCCTGCATGTACGTGCCTGGCCTGCTCCAGACGCGCGCGTACGCAGAAGCAGTTCATCGCGCCTCAGAGATGCGGTGTACGGACCAGGAAATCCACCACATGGTGGACATCCGTATGAAGCGGCAGGAGCTCCTCGCTCGGGCCGAACCTCCGCACATCTGGGCAGTGATTGACGAAGCGGTCATCCGACGCATCGTGGGTGGCCGCGCCGTCATGCGCGAGCAGTTGAAGCATCTCAGTGCGCAGGCCACCCAGCCCCACGTCACTGTTCAGATACTGCCGTTCGAAGCGGGTGCTCACGCCGCTGCGGTGGGCAGTTTCGTCGTCCTCGGCGGCCCTGCGCCCGAACTCGACGTCGTGTACGTGGACATCATCGGTGGCGGACTCTTCATGGAGAAGCCGCAAGAACTCGCACGCTATAAGTTGGCGTTCGAGTACCTGCGAGCGCAGGCGTTGGATATCGACCTGTCTGCCGCGCTCCTGGACCAAGTCTGTGGGGAGCTTTGATGGATCACGAACGCACGCACTGGTTCAAGTCGTCCTACAGCGGCGGTAGCGGCACCGAGTGCATCGAGGTCGCCGACCTGATATCCGCCATCGGTGTACGCGACTCGAAGCAGCCCCAAGGGCCGCGAATCGCCGTCCAACGAAGCACCTGGACCGATTTCGTACAGAGCCTGCGACAGCCAGCGTCCAGGGGGCGCACTGGGCGCTCGTGATCAGACTCGGGGTGCTCCGCCAGCGGTTGAGGGTGAGCGATCAATCCAGGCTTCGGGGCCGAGTCAGCGGACGCCGAGGCTCCGACGTGCCTGGGCGATCACGTGTTGTGCCCCAGCTCCGAACACGGCGGATTCGCTCAGGGCCTGCCACACCCGCTGGTACGTGGCGATGGTGTCCGCGTCGTCGAGCCAGAGTTCGGCATGCCAGTCCTCAGTGATCACGAGGCGGCCGTCGAAGCTCCAGAAGCCATTGGCCGGAGAGGCCTTCACCGCTGCGTGGAGGGGGACGATCCCTAGATCGCCGGTTTCCATGCCGGTGACGCCGGCCAGGCGGTCCAATTGCGCGGCCAGTACCTGCGGAGGGCAGATCAGGGTGTGCGGCGCCGCCTCCCACATCAGGACGTGGAGCCTCTTGCCCGGGCGGTACAGCCACTCCTGCCGTTTCATCCGTGAGCGGACGGCTTCTTCCGTGTCGCGGACCAGTTCTGAAGCTCCGCGGGTCCGAGGAAGACATGGCGCGCGTAGTCGGCCGTCTGGAGCATGGACAGCACCATCGTCGGTTCCCACTCGTGGGTGGTCGAGGCACTGGCGGCCATCTCGTTCCAGGTGTCCTGTACCGGGCGATGGCCGGACGCGAGCTGCCTTCGCCATGAACGCACGTGGGACCCGAATCCCCTCAGCCGGGCATGCATCTCCTCGTACGCATCCGGGTGGTCGGTTGCGTCCGCCCACAGCCTCAGATCTTCGGGGGGCGGCAGACTGACGGCCGTTCTCCAGCTTGCTGATCTCGGATTGTGCCCAGCCGAGGCATGCGGCCAATTCCGAGCCGATGAGCGGGCCCCAGGGCGCGAAGTGCGGAGTTCCCGAAGCCTGGCCCCCAGGACCGCCCGTGCCTCTCGGTAGTCCGTACTCACCGGTTCAGCACGTGCTTTCAGTCGAGCTCGTTGACTTCGGCCGCGAACAGCTCTGCGGGACGGCGTGACGCCACGCCGCATCGCGCACCAGCGAGCAGTGCACCACCTCTGTCGGCTCCGTGATGAGTTCGACGTCCACGAGTTAGTCGCGGTCGACTACAGCGGCGACAACAGCGCCGTTCGTCGGCCCGTCGGCGGCCGGATCACGGCAGGCCCCAGCTGGTGGCTGACATGACTGAGGCCCCGATGGTTTCGGGGCCTCACCCTATTCGGGGCCGCTGTGGAGCCTAGGTTTCCGGGAGCGGTCCCAACTCCTCGGTCAGGCTGCGGAGCTGGCTGCTCCGCAGCGATGGATGGGTCTCAAATCATGAAGTCAGGCCCAAGGCCTTGGTAACAACAAATCCGAACGTTCCCACTACCGGAATCACACCGACAGCCAGGCCGACCGCAGTAAGGGTGGCCACTCCAGCAACAACCGCACAGGTGGCGACAACTCCACTGACGGTGGTGCTGACGAGGATGACGTTCAGAGAGACAGATACTTTTTGGGCGAACAGAGACAACATTTGACAGTTCCTCATCTTCTAGACCTTCACGGCATATCACCTCATATATGTCATTGATTCGTTGAGCCTCGATTGGCTCAACGCCCCGCTATTCGGGGCATCATGGCGGTCCCATGGCGACCACCCCCCTCTCCTTTTATTGCCATTGAGTGTACCTAACTCAACTCTTCTGACACCAGGCCCACGTGCACGTATGGGCGAATCAGGACCACCAAGTGCAATCCTCGGCGCAGATATACGTACACTCGTTCGCATGTTGGAGTCGAATATGCTTCTGGCAGCTTCTGAAGACATATCGATTCGACTCACGCGTTCCCTGGGTGAGCACGAATCACCATGAATTAATGCATTTCTCGACGACTGCGCGGCGCTTGTTGAGGACCACTGCAATCGGGACTTCGTTCGTCGCATCGCGTGGGCACGCAACCCGCGCATCACCGAGCACCCCGACACGGACATCACGTACGAGGCCGAACGTCTCTGGTGTGACTGGGCCGCCGAACCTGCCGCAGAACCGCGCGTGTCGACGTGGAGTGCATGGGCCGCACCGGGCTCAGTGGGCACAAGAGCTTCCGGCACGTTCGTACATCGTTTGCCGTGGTCGTTCGGTGAGCCCCGCTGATCGCAGACCCCGCCACCGGCGAGGTCAGCCCTCACTCGGCAGAGCACCGGACGCCCCATCGATCCCGTTTGAGCCGGCACCATGGGCCGGCATGGCGAAGCCCCCCACGCGAGGACGCGTCGAAGGCTCCGCCATGCCCGTGGTGCCGGCCACCACCTGCCTACGCCCACCGGCCCGCCGGACGCTCCCGCGTCACCAGGTCCGTTGGCTCCATGGCCTCGTCCGCGTCTTGCGCCAGCACTTTGACTTCAGCGCGCCAACCACAGGCCCGCTGCAACCGAGTTCAGCCGCTGGTCTGCAACCGAGGCGGAAGAGACCCGGACAGTTCCTGAGTGGACTCAGCCGGTGAGCGGAAACATCCTGCTGAGACGCGGCAGCCGACGAGACGCTTCGCCCACGTTCCGTACATCCCACGCCTCGCCGCTCGGTTCGGGATTGCACGGATTGTCCAGACCCTCGGCCTCCAACGCCTTCTCAAGGCCTTCCTCTTCGCCCGTCAGCATGTCGAACGCCTCGGCCGCGACGTAGTCCAACGACTCCCACTCGGGCCACTCGTCGTCCGGCCAGGCCTTCAGGGGACGTCCGGCCAGTCGGCGCACCTCCGGAACCTCCGCCAGTGAATCCGGATCGGCCACAGCCCTCCCGAACACCTCTCGGCCGAGGCCGACCACCCAGAACTGGAAGTACCAGAAACTGTCGTCGGAGCACGATCCTCCTTGGATCTGCTCGGCGGCGGCCCACATCTCCCACGTGTCGATCCGCCGTCGCACCCGGTGCAGGCGCGACTGGAACTGCACGATCTGCGCCAGTGGCCGCTGCATGAGTTGCTCACGCAGCGCCTCCAGCCGCTGGTCCGGGTCACCGGTCTGCTGCTGAGAGCCCTCCACCAGGGCCCAGAAGGAGTCCTCATCCATGGACCGCACTATGGCAGTCAGGTCGGACAGTGCCATCATCGCCGTCCGCTGCCTCATCCGACGCGCCTGGTCCCTCTGCCGCTGGGACACCCGTCCCAGAAGCCCCCGAATCCGATGAACTGCTGACGGACGCCCTTGCTGCTGCCCTGCTAGAATGCTGGCCATCGCGTGAGCCTTCCCGGTGCGGATACCGATCCGCCGGGGAGGCTTTTTTCATGCCCGGGGCCCGCCTGCTCCGGCGCTGGTTGCCCCGCTTTGAGGTGCTCGCCCCGCCGAGCGGCCTGAACGCGTCGCGATCACCCATCGGGTCCCCCGTTCCCCAATCCGCAAGAGGAGATCCATGTAATGAGCGCACGAACGAACACCTCGGCAGCCGAGGGCACTTGGCAGCTCGGCGACCTGACCGTCAACCGTGTCGGGTTCGGCGCGATGCGCCTGACAGGTACCGCGCCCTTCGACCGCGGCGTGCCGCGTGACCGCGAGCAGTCGATCGGCATACTCCGGCGAGCGGTCGAGCTCGGCGTGAACCACATCGACACCGCCGCGTTCTACTTCTCCGCAACGCGCTCCGCCAACGAGCTGATCAACCGGGCGCTGGCGCCGTACCCGAAGGACCTGGTCATCACCACCAAGGTCTGGCCGGGCCGGGATCCCTCGGGCGCGTGGTGGTGGGCCGCACCGGCGCAATTGCGCGGCCAGGTCGAGGAGAACCTGCGCCAACTCGGCCGCGATCACCTGGACGTGGTGAACCTGCGCGTGCCACCCAGCATGCGGACCGGCTCGATCAGCGAGCACTTCGGCGCGTTGGCCGAGCTGCGCGACGCCGGGCTGATCCGCCACCTCGGCGTCTCCAACATCACGTCCGAGCAACTGACCGAGGTCCGGGCCATCGCCCCGGTGGTCTGCGTGCAGAACCCGTACGGGATCGGCGCGTCCAGCGAGGACCGGCAACTCCTGCAGCTCTGCGGTGAACTCGGCGTCGCCTTCGTCCCGTTCTTCGCGATCGCCGGTCCCGGCCGCGAGGCGGGTCCGGCTTCCGGTGACAGCGAGGCGGTGCGCGCCGCCGCCCGCGCGCACGGGGCGTCCCTCGCGCAGGTCCGACTGGCCTGGACCTTGCAGCAGGGGCCGCACGTGCTGGCGATCCCGGGGACCGGCAATCCGGACCACCTCGCACAGAACATGGCGGCCGGCGCGCTGCGGCTCTCGAAGGAGGAGATGGCACGCCTCACCTCACTGCGGGCAGCCGACGCATAACGGGCCGTTACCCGAAGCCGCTGATCACGCTGCGGAATGACTCAGGAACGCCTGGTCGCCATCGGTAAGAGGCGGATATCCTCGGCGGACTCGTGTGGAACACCCTTACCCCGGAGTGGACATGAGGATCACCCTGGAAGTCGGCGGCCCCGCCGAGACCGACGATCTGCGGCAGTGGCTGCGGCGCAATCCCGAGCTGCGGGGCGCCGTCGGTCGGGCACTGTCCGGGCCGCCCATGCCGGGCAGCATGAGCGGGGGCGCGGCCGAGCTCATCCCCGTGCTGCTGACACCCGGCGGGCTCACCGCTGCCGTGGCCGCAGCCGTCGTCGCCTGGTTGCAGAGCAGGCGGGGAAACCAGACGGTGACGATCAACCGGCCGGACGGTACGCAGGTCACCGTCACTTCCGAGCGGGTGCGGGGGCTGACGGCCGAAGGAGCCGGCGATCTCGCGCAGCGGGTGGCCGAGGCGCTCCAGCAGCCGCCGCAACCCGCCCCGTCGACGGACGGGCGGGAAGACCAGCAGCCGGACACGGCGGAGCGGAACCGACCATGACGGATCAGCAAGGGGACTTAAGCGGCGCCAACTGCCATGCGGTCGTGGTCGGTACGGGTCGGTACGGCAGAGGTGGCGGCACAGCACTGTCGGACCTGCCCGGCGCCGCGCGCTCGGCGCGGGCTGTCGCCGCGGCGCTGCGGGAGAACTGCGGCATGGACGGCAGGGTCACCGAGATCATCGACCCGGAGGGGCCGACCGAGGTGCTCGCCGCCGTGCAGGCCGCTATCGACGCCTCCGAGGGCGGAGTTGTCCTCTTCTACTTCATCGGCCACGGCCTGGTCGGCCCCGGGCGGCAGTTGTACCTGGCCACAGCGGGCACCTCCTCGGCCGACGACACCGTCCACGCCGTCCCCTACGACCAGGTGGGCAAGCGGCTCGGTGAGGCCGCGGCAAGCACAGTGGTCGTCCTGGACTGCTGCTTCTCGGGCCTCGCGCAAGCCGCGCCGCAGGAGTCGTACCGCGAGGTCATCACCTCGGCCCGCCCCGAGGGCAGCTTTCTGCTGGCCTCGGCGACGCACTATGCCGCCTCGTTCGCGCCCGCAGATGCCGAACACACCTTGTTCAGCGGGGAGTTGCTGAGGCTGTTGACGGAAGGCGATCCGGGCGGGCCTGCCTGGTTCACCCTGTTCGATCTCTACCGGATACTCGACCACCGTTTCCAGGGCAGTGCCGCACGCCCGCACTCGGATGGTGTCGGCCGGGCCTCCGACCTGATCCTCGCCCGTAACCCCGGCAGGCTCGTCCACGACGCCGCCATGGAACCGGAGCCCGCGCAGGGAGGCGGCCCGTGCCCTTACCCCGGAATGCGGCCGTTCCTTCCGGAGCAGCACCATCTCTTCTTCGGTCGTGAGGAGTTGACGCGCAGCCTGGTGAGCCGGGTGACCGATGAACCGTACGCGGGGCCGGTCGTCCTGGTGGGCGCGTCGGGAGCCGGTAAGTCCTCCCTGCTCAGGGCCGGACTCGTGGCCGGTCTGGAGAGTGAGGGGGTGCTGCTGATTCCGGGGCCCGGTGCGCGACCGTTCCGTACGCTCGTGGAGAGCTGGGCAACGGCGGTGGGGCGGCCGTTCGCCGAGGTGGAGAACGAGTTGGGCACCGGACGGTTCGGCGGCGGCGGGCCGGGCGTGCTGGTCATCGACCAGTTGGAGGAGATGTTCACCCAGTGCCGGGACGTGGAAGAGCGCGAGCTGTTCGTCCGCGCCCTGGCCGGGGCGGTCTCCGGCAGCCCCCGCATCGTGCTGGGTCTGCGCGCCGACTTCTACGACCAGGGCCTGAACGACGCACGGCTCGCGCGGATCGTCAGGTCCGGGCAGTTCACCGTGGCCGCCATGTCCGACGATGAACTGCGAGCGGCCGTCGAACAGCCCGCGGAACACGCCGGGCTGCGCCTGGAGGACGGGCTGTCCCACCACATCCTGCGCGAACTGCGCCAGGAGCGGGCCGCCGAGGGCGACGCGGTCGCGCTGCCGTTCCTTGCCCACGCCCTGCGGCAGACCTGGGCCGGGCGCCGCGGCACCACGCTGACCTTCGCCGCGTACCAGGCCACGGGCGGGATCCGCACCTCCGTCGCCCGGACCGCCGACGAAGTCCACGACGCGCTCGGCGCCGACGACCGAAGCCGGCTGCGGGAACTGCTGCTACGCATGGTCCTGGTGGTCGACGACGGCGGCCGCGCGGTGCGCCGCCGCGTCCCCGCGCGGGAACTCGACCAGGCCGCCGATCTGCTCGGACAGCTGGCCGCGGCCCGGCTCGTCATCGTCGACCAGGACGAGGCGCAGCTGTGCCACGACTCCCTGCTCAACGCCTGGCCACGGCTGCGGGACTGGATCGCGGACGACCGGGCCGGACTCCTCGCACGCCGAAGGCTCAGTGATGCGGCCGATGGATGGCACGAGGCGGGCCGCCCGCAGAGCGGCCTGTACGGGGGCGATCAGCTGGCTTCGGCGCGCACCCAGCTCCCCGGGAGCGGCGGCACGCTGCCCATGCGGCCCGTCGAGCGGGATTTCCTCCACGCGAGCGGTCGCGCGGAGCACCGCACCAGGAAGCTGCGCCGGGCCGCGTTCTCCGTCGTGGCCGTGCTGGCCCTGCTCGCCACGACGCTCGCCGTGTTGGCGCGCGGCGCGCAGCGGGACGCGGAGGGCCGGGCGACCGTCCTGCTCGCCGACCAGGTGGCAGCGAAGGCGGACGCCATGCGCGAACGCGATCCGCAGACCGCGCTGCGGCTCAGCCTGGCGGCGTACCGCACGGCACAGACGCCCGCCACCCGGTCGAGCCTCTACTCGGCCTACCTGACCCAGACGCCGGTCGAAGTCTCGGGCGGGCATCGCGAGCCGGTGCTCAATATCGCGTTCAGCCAGGACGGAGATGTCCTGGCAACCAGCCAGCGCCGCGGGCGGGTGCAGCTGTGGGACATCTCCCGCCGGAACGTGCCCGTGAAGGCGGGGACATTGAAACTGAAGGGCAGCGCAGCCATCGCCTTCCACCCGCGCACCCGGCTGCTGGCGGCGCAGACGGCCACGGAACTCGCCCTATGGGACGTCACCGACCCCCGGCGGCCCGAGCGGCTCGCCACACGCGGCGTCCCCGAAGGCATCACGTACACCCTGGGGTTCGCTCCGGACGGCCGCACGCTCGCGGCAGGCAACGACAAGGGACGTCTACGGCTGTGGGACGTGTCAAAACCCTCGGCGCCGCTGCTGCGGACGGACCGCTCGGCGGCTCCTACCGCGCTCATCTCGCTGGCTTTCCGCCACGACGGCCTGCTGGTCACGGGCAACGGCATCAGCGGGAAAGGCGCGTCGGAGCGGCCGGCGGAAGTGCGGTTGTGGGATGTGCGCGATCCGGCATGGGCGCGGCTGCTGGACACCGCCAAGACCCCCTCAGTGATGGCAGTCGCCGCCCACCCGACGCGGGACCTGGTGGTCGCGACCGGCGCAGGAGGAAAGATGGCCTGGTGGACGGTGGAGGGCGGCCGCCGGCTCAAGCGCATCGAGCCCGAGGACGAGTGGGGCAGCCAATGGGACTACGGTGACCTGCCCTCACTGAGCTTCCGCCCGGACGGGGAAAGGCTCGCCGCGGCGAACAGCGGGGCCGGCGGGGGCGCCCAGCTCCGAAGAACGGTCGCGACCGGTGCGGAGCTGCTCGGCTCCCTGGCCGAACTGGGGACGGCACGCGGGGGCGAGCCGACCCAGTCGGTCGCCTACAGCCCCGACGGACACCATCTCGCCGCGGGCGACATGGGAGGCAACGTACGAGTCTGGCCACAGCGTGCTCCCGCACCCCGGCTTCTCGGGGCGATGACCGACGGGGACCCGGGCACCAGTCCGATCAGCGACGACGGAACGCTCATGGTCGCCGAGGGCACAGGGGACACAGAGACCACCCAGGTCTGGGACCTCCGCAGCGCGGACACGGCCGAAGGGGCCGATCCACGTCTGCGATTCACGCTGCCCAAGCCGTGGAAGGCCCGCTACTTCCTCCCGGGGACCAAGCGTCCGGTGCTGATGGCGCACCGATGGACGCAGGGCACGCAGGACCACGCGTTCCGGCTGTGGGACTTCGGCAAAGACGCGAAGAGACCTCCGGTTCCGGGAGCAGAGATCCCGGTGACGGCCGCGGACGTGCGCACAGCGGTATCCGCGGACGGCAAGCTTCTGGTCCTCGGCGGCTTGGCCACCGGCACGGTGCAGGTATGGGACATACGGGACGTCCGCCGCCCGGTGCGGCGCGCAACGATTCCCGCGGTGCCGGTCTCCGAATGGGAGAGTCTGTTCTTCCTGGGCGACCGGGGGCTCGCGATCGTGGACCGGGGCGAGCCAGGGCGGGGCAGACCGCTGGACCTGCGCATCTGGGACCTCACTGATCCCGCCGAGCCGGTCAAGGGCCTCCTCATCAAGGACGCGGCCATGGGGCAGGCAGGCTACGTGCCCTCGACGCGGCTCCTGATGCACGACGCTCTCGCCCAGCGGACCCAGCTCTGGGACATGCGAGACATCCGCAGGCCCCGGAAGGCTGCCCTGCTGCCCGCCGCGTCCGGCGGCTATCAGCCGGTCGGTAAAGGCGTCCTGGCGACGACGCTCACCGACGGAACCGTGAAGTTCTGGGACGCGAGAGACCCGTACAAGCCCCGGGAGATGGGCGAGATGCGCCTCGACGGTGCCCTCACGGACATCAGGCCGTCGCCGGACGGGAGGTGGGTCCTGACGGACGAGCCCTACCGCATCTGGGAGGCAGAGAAGGACGGCAGATGGCGCACGCCGGCCATCGCCACCGTGGAAGGCGTCAAGGACCTGAGGCTGCTGCCCGGTGGCAGCCCTTTCATGGCTGTGATCCCGAACAGCAACCTGGAAGGGCGGTACTCGAGGGGACTCACCTACCTGATCGACTTCGACACCGACCGCATCTACGACCGGCTGTGCGACACCCACCCCCTCAGCGTCGAGAAGAAGCAGTGGAAAGCACTGCTCCCGCACCTGAACCACCAACCGTCCTGCGACTGAGGGGCTGCCATCGTGCCGTCGGCGTCGTCGTCCGCCGGCCACACGACATGGGTACCGTCGAGACCGGTCCCGCCGATCGACTGCGCCTGGTCGGTGCCGGGCATGGGTATGTTTTCATCTCCCGCCATGCGAACGGAACTTCGCACCCTCAGGCGAGCCAGATCGAGCTGTGCCGGTGGTTCGCCGGTGGTACGTCCGCCATGTCTGCGGCTTCGCGCGCGAGTTCTCCGGTGGGAGTGTTCACCAGGCGCCGGATGCTCCCTGCCTGAGCGCGGAGGCGTTGGCGGGCCCTGCGTTCCGCCAGGGCGGAATCCCGGAGACCCCGCGGTCGCGGTTGTGTCGGGGGAAGCGGTAGACGCTCACGCGGCGGCGGACCCTTTGCGGCCGGGGCCTGCGCCCCTCGCTCGCTGCTTCGGTGAGGCTTCGGGCGCTGTATCGCAGAGCGTTCAGGACCACGGAGTGCCAAGGGCCGCTCGCCCGGTCGTCGTTGCAGGTCTTCCTCGTCTGCGAAGGGGGAAGGTGATGAGCGGTGCGTGCCACGGGACTCCGTCGGTAGCAACCAGCGCGGATTCAGGTGCGCACGGGGGCCTGGAGCGACTTCATAGGCGCTGTGAGGAACGGGCAGCTCAGCCAACTCACTGAGCGATGGCGCCCTGTTGCGACTGGGGTCACAACAGGGCGGCTCACAGCGTCAGTCCGGAACATTCGAGCTCGTTGACTTCGGCCGCGAACAGCTCATGCAGGACGACATGATGCCATTCCGGTGGAGCCGATGCCGGCCCAGGCCCGCGAGGCGGTGCCCTGCACCGGGCGCGCTGCCCGATGGCCTCGCGAAGGCCGGGGCGCGCCCCAACCGAACCTAGATCACATATTGCTACGCTCAGCATCCGACAATCAACCCTGTGTGATTGCCGTCAGTTTTCCGTACCCACCCTTCCGTAGACAGCAGAGGAAGACCCATGCGCATCCGCTTCGCCATGCCCGCCCTCGCGGCCACGGCCGTTCTCGCCGCCGTGGCAGCCACATTCACCGCTCCGACGGCGGCGGCCGGCTCCGCGGCCTTGAACGAACTGACCTACGGCAGCAACATCCTGCTGCAGAACCAGTACCAGGGCGACGGCGGCTACCTGGACACCAACGGGCACTCCGCGCAACCCGGCGCCACCTACGACGTGAGCACCAACGAGACCCCCAACAGCCGCGGTCCCAAGACGTCGGTCTGGAAGATCGTCTCCGCCACCGGCAAGGCCAACGGCACCCGCGTCACCAGCGGCGACGTCGTCTACCTCGTCAACCAGTACTCCAGCGGCACCTACCTGGACACCAACGGGCACTCCGCCCGCTCCGGTGCCAAGTACGACGTGTCCACCACCGCCACCAAGGACCGCGGCACCGGCACCGGCAAGTGGCACATCTTCGGCAAGAAGTCCTCCCCCGCCGACGGCCACATCCGTACCAACGACACCGTGCACCTGCTCAACGACTACGGCTCCGCCAACGGCGGCTTCCTCGACACCAACGGCCTGTCCAACCAGCAGGGCGGAGCCAAGTACGACGTGTCCACCAGCCACTACTGGGACCGCGGCACCGGCACCGGCTCCTGGAAGGTCCTGCCCGCCTCCTGACCCCCGGCCCACCGGCCACCCCGTGCCGGTCCCGCGCCACCGTGCGGGGCCGGCAGCACGCCGGGCGCCGCCCCTTGGATTCCTGCCAGCCAGTGGCAGCGGCGAAGGCCCGGCCGCTGCTGAACCCCGCGTCCTTGCGGAATCCACGCAGCCGGGCACCCAACGCCTCACGTGTCTCTCGTGCTTGGTCGCTCACAGGTCTGTCAGGGCTTGTACTCGATGGTGGGAGTGGCGATGGGCCAGAGCAGGTCCCGAACGCGGATGCACTCAGCGACGATGGCGGGCGTCTCGATGACCTCGGAGCCCAGGACACGTCCTGCGTCGTCGAAGTGCCCCACGGCCAAGAGCTTGTCGTCGAAGAGCCACCAGTCGTTGCCGTCCACGGGGAAGCGCAGGCCCTCGGGAAGCTTGTGCCGCGGCAACCACCGGATCGACTCGCCGGCCTCTTCGTTGACGTCAGTGGTGGCGTACTCCCACTGGATGTAGGGGCTGTGCGGCTCGGTGACAACCCGCACTCGGCGGACGGTCTTTCCTGAGTCCGTGACTCGTTTCATGAGCTTTGTCCAGGATTCCATGAACGAGTCGTCGGCTCGTGTCCCGTTGAGCCAGTCCTCAAAAGGTCCCGCCTCGTCCGGAACTGAGTAGTCGTCCCTCAACTCCAGGTGGAAGGCGTCGTGCGTGAAGCTCTCAAAGAGCTGGTTGCGCTCGGCGCTGGAGATCAGCTCCATGTGGTTCCTCCAGAAGGGCTGTGATCGCGGCCTTGGGGACCTCGACCGCGGTCTCGTGGTCCGGAATCGTCATCTGGGCCAGGGCCCCGGGATCGGTGACTTCTTAGCCCTGGACAACGTACGTACCGCCCGGGGCGTCATCGCAGAGGGCGAGTTCCGTCGCGTCATCCGTCCCGGACAACTGGGAGGGGCCGAGCTGGGTCGACAGCTCCTGGACACTCGCGACGCCCTGGTCCAGTACTTGGCAGGGCTCGACATATCTCAGGTAGCCATGGCTGTCCGGCAGGCCGCCATGACCGAACTGGAGTACACCACCTGATCGGAGGCTTCCGGACCTCCGGCCTGAGTGAATGTACAAATCCGAGCGCCCCGCCTCAGCCGTCACGGATGAGGCGGGGCCGCCGTGCTTACGACAGCAACGCGGCGGGGTGACTACCTCGGCCACCGTCTCGTCGATGGCTTTCTCAACGACGTCTTCCGCCTGATGCGGCTTGGTGACGTCGGCTGTCGCGGTGCGGCGGCATCACGAGGAGCGCCCATGACGACCCCTCGCGTGCGAGCCGCTTTCCGCTACGTGCTGCATCGCATCACCGTGCACCCCGACGCGGACGTCACGTTCGAGGCCGAGTGTCTCTGGTGCGACTGGGCCGCGGAACCTTCAGCAGATTCCGCGCGAGTGGACGTGGCGTGCTTGAGCTACACCGGGCGCAGCGGGCACAAGGCCGTCGCCCTGGTCGCCGCGATCCGACACGTCGGCGAGCTGTGGCCGAAGTGGCGCCGCCAGTTCTGCACCGGGGCTGAGGAACGCCAGAGCAAACCGACTGCCCCGGCACCCACGCGCCCCCGAGCGCTCAGCCGGTGAGCGGGAACATCCTGCTGAGACGCGGCAGCCGACGAGACGCTTCGTCCACGTTCCGCACATCCCACGCCTCGCCGCTCGGTTCGGGATTGCACGGGTTGTCCAGGCCCTCGGCCTCCAGTGCCTTCTCAAGTCCTTCCTCTTCGCCCGTCAGCATGTCGAAGGCCTCGGCCGCGACGTAGTCCAGCGACTCCCACTCGGGCCACTCGTCGTCCGACCAGTCCTGCAGGGGGCGTCCGGCCAGCGCGCGCAGCTTCGGGGTCTCCGCCAACGAATCCGGATCAGCCACAGCCCTCTCGTACGTCTCTCGGCCGAGGCCGACCACCCAGAACTGGAAGTACCAGAAACTGTCGTCGGAGCACGATCCTCCGTGGATCTGCTCGGCGGCGACCCACATCTCCCACGTGTCGATCCGCCGTCGCACCCGGTGCAGGCACGACTGGAACTGCACGATCTCTGCCAGTGGTCGACGCATGAGTTGCTCACGCAGCGCCTCCAGCCGCTGGTCCGGGTCACCGGTCTGCTGCTGAGAGCCCTCCATCAGGGCCCAGAAGGAGTCCTCATCCATGGACCGCACTATGGCAGTCAGGTCGGACAGTCCTACTGCCGCGCGGGCAGCGCCGCCGACGTCCCGTTGATTCTCGCGATCCGCTCCCGCCACGGGACACGGTCGGGCTCCGGTGCGGGGGCGTTGTGGAACGTTGTGTGTGCTGTCGACCGGCGGCACGGGGCGCATTCCGTCTCGTCGGCCAGTGGGCGGAAGACGTGTTTCTCGCCCGGGCCCTCGCACTCCAGCAGCTCACGGACGGGCGCGGGCTCGTACGGCGGGAGTGGGGCCTGGGGCTCGGGAAGTTTCTGGATGAGGCGGTAGCGGAGGAAGCCGACTGCTGAGCGCACGCCGTCCTGTGGGCGTTCGGCGAGTAAGGCCTGGCGCAGGTCGGACTCGCTCAGGCCGCGCTCCAGCCACTTGACCGCCTCAACGGCCAGTGCGCGGGCCTCGCGTAGGCCCAGGTGCAGTTCGCGGCGGGAGTGGCGCAGGGAGAGCAGGACCCGTTCTGCCCGGGCCAGTTGGAGGGAGTCGGCCGACCTCGCCGTCGGTTCGGGATCCGGGTCCGCCGTTGGCTCGGCTTCGGAGGGTGGGTGGGGAGTGGTCTTATCACTGTGGTCTTCTACCGGTTCATAGCCACCGGCCGGCCGGGCAGTCGGTTCGCCGACGGTCGGGAACTGCTCACTCGGTGGCGGGGCGGCTGCGGATGAGGTCCCTCGCAGGTGTCCCGCCTGCTCACTCGTCAGAGGGTTGTTCGCGACCAGCTGCTCAGTGATCCAGCGGCCGCCGCCGCCCTGGCTCCGCCACTCGTGTACGTACCCGTGCTCGACCAGCAGTTGCTTCGCCTTCTGGTACGCGCGGCCCTTGATGCCCAGCTTCTGGGCGAGTTCGCTCAGGGGCCTGTCCATGGCGTTCTCGGGAAGACCCTGGACGTACACGAGCAGGACCTTCGCGTCACTGTTCAGACGCGGATGGCGGACGACATCGTGCGATGCCTTCGTATAGCGCGCGGACGGCGCGATAGCATGACGCAGCATTTCCGGTGGTCTCGATCCACTGGTGATGAAGGCCCTCGGTTGGTGTTACAGCACCGCCGGGGGCCGCTCCATGCGCACGATGGCGCACAGAGCGTGATGGCCTGGTCACCGTACCGCATTGTTTTCATCTCCCGCCATGCGAATGGGACTTCACACCACTCCCCGGAGAAGGCGCTGCAGCGGGGGTTCACAACTGCTGGTCCAGTAACTTGTTTTGGCGAACATGGACACGATTGAGTGAACGGTGTTCCTGGTCTGTGGGTGCGCCTGACTAGATGATTGATTCCAAGAGATAGCCGCGCGGATGCAGGTTCCCGTTTCTGGCGGCGGAAGCCCCATGGGGGTGGCGGCGCGATGGCGGATACGTCACCGAAGCGGGATGCGAGGCGGTTGCCCTCAGCAGAGCAGCGTGAACGAGGCTTCCCCGTGGGATCGGCCGTTTACCTGGAGCTGCACCAGATGGACACCCGGGTGGTAGCGCCGTGTGCTGATCGGCTTGAAGGAGTGTCTGCGTGTCGCGCGCCACGTCTCGCCGGGAGCCAGGGACCGCGTGGCGAGTTTGAAGACCTTGGGAGTGCGGCTGCCGTTGGCTTTCACGTGGTGGACGACGTAGTCGATGACGAGGTGAGCGGTCTGATGGTGGGCGTTGGTCACCGAGTAGTCGAACAGCAGATAGTCGCCGACCCGGATCTCTGAGGCGTGGACGTGCGGGCCCTCGACAGCGACGGGACTGTCCGGGGAGTGGCCGAGCAGCGTAAGGGCTCCGGTGTGGCCGGACTTGATCAGGGTCCGCAGGCCGTGCCGTACCAACCGGGTCGTCGTCGGTGCCGGCTCGCTCAGCCAGCGCGCCGCGACACCAGTGGCGATGTCGGGGTGGTCACGGCTGATGTCGTTGAGGTGGTTGGCCACTGATCTGCGGACGTATTCGGAGTCATCCCGGTACAGCGCGTCGAGCAGGGGCAGTGTGGGTGTCGGATCCGCGATCAGCTCCGGAAGCTGGGGCGCCCAGGGCAGTCTTGGCCGCGTGCCCTCACTGGCCAGTCGGCGGACGTGGAGGTCGGGATGCGCGGTCCACGGCGTCATGACCCGGAGCGCGCGTTCCAGGTCGGCACGGAGGAAGGGCCGGACGGCGATCTCCGCGGTCAGGCGCGGGGTGAGTTCTGCAAGCAGGGCGAGCGCCGGTTCGAAGGCGTCCCGGCCCCGTACGGCGACGGCCTCGGTGACAGGGAAGACCATCCATCCGGTGAAATCGCTGTCCCGCAGTGCGGCGCGCAACACGTTCGCGAAGGCCGGGTAGTCCGCCGGAAGATCAGCCAGGACGGCATTTCTGATCAGGGCGACACGCTCGGTGAAGCTCAGCCCGTCCAGGGCGGCGCTGCACCCCCGGGTCTCATGCGCCGTGATCCCGTCACCGGCTCGCGTGAGGCATCGGGCGAGCTTGGCGACGGTGTCCGCGCTGAGTAGTTCGTCTGCCGAGGGCACAGCGTCATTCTCCTTGATCTCGGGCTCTATGCGGTGTGCAGCACCTGAGCGTGCCGCATCTCGTGCACGGTGCCGATTCGGCTGAAGAAGCCCTGTGCCCGGGGGTCGGTCGGCATTTCCTTGGCCGCGCGCTCGGCGACGGCGGCGGACGACCAGATGATGAAGTCCAGGACGGTGCCGTCGTCGAACTGGGCGAGGTGGGCGCCCTGAAAGCCGTCGCCGTAATGCTCCTTGAGTAGTTCGACGAGCTGCTCCCGGTGGGCGGTGAGAGCGGCGGGGTCGTCGGTGTCGAACCTGACGTACTCGATGGTCGTACTCATGGCATCACCCTTCGTCGATCACGTGACTCACGGAGTTGGTGGATCAAATCCGTGAGTTGAAGTTATCACGGGTTCGCTGACCTGAATCCAGTAGATTGAGGGGCATGACCATCCGGGACCTGCAGGAAATGCCGTGGATCGGCGAGGACCCGGTCCTCGACCTGGCCAACACCGTCGTCGTCGGCGCAGGCCCGGGGCGAGGCGACATCGACTTCTTCGCCGATCGGGAACTCACCAGGCGATGGCGCGCCCGCGCCGCCGACCGCAGATTGGCCGCCCTCTCCTTGGAGGAGCTGGAGCGGCTGCGTGGGTTGGTCCGCGACGCGCTGGACGCGACAGCCGGACAGCGGCCGCTCACCGACAGCCTGCGGACCCGCCTGAACGAACTCGCCTCGTCCGCCCCCGTCGTCTTCCGGATGACCGGCGACGGTCTGCTCGCACAGCAGGAACAGGGTGGCGGCGCCGACGCCGTCGTCGCCCGCGAGACGCTCGTCCTGGCCGCGGGTCCGGACCGTCAGCGGGTGCGGCGCTGCCCCGCCCCCAGTTGCGGCATGTTCTTCCTGGCCAGGCGCCGTGACCAGGCATGGTGTTCCCTCGGCTGCGGCAACCGGGCGCGGTCCACCCGGCGCCAGCCACGAGAAGCGGGAACCCGCAGCTGATGAGACAAGGGAACCCAAAGTCAAGTTATGGCACCAGACTTGGGCTCCCTCGCAACCGCACTCCATGCGGAGGCCGACGACCTGCTGAAAGGTTCGCCGCAGCTTGCTCCGTGGCGGCCGGCGGTGGGTATCGCCCCGAAGCTCACCGACGCCGAGCTGGTCACGCTCGCGATGATGCAGGCCATGCCCGGCTTCACCTCCGAGGCCCGGTGACTCCGCCATGCCCGCTCCCACCTGCGGCATCTCTTCCCGTACCGGCCGAAGCAGCCCGGCTACAACAAGCGCCTGCGCAAGGCGGCCGAGCTACTCCGCCGGGTCACCCGGCTCCTGGCCACCGAGACCACCGTGTGGAGCGACGACGTGTGGATCGTGGACTCCACGCCGGTGGAGTGTGGCCGCTCACGCGAGACTGTCAAACGCTCCGACCTGGCCGGATGGACCGAGTACGGGTACTGCGCCAGCCACAGCCGCTTCTTCTGGGGTCTTCGGCTGCACCTGGTGTGCACCCTCCAGGGCCTGCCCGTCATCTTCGCCCTGCCCGGAGCCAAGGCCGACGAGCGCGAGACCCTGCTGGCCCTGCTCGCCGCCGAACCGGCCCTCCTCGCCAGCCGACCCGGCCAGACGCTGATCTGCGACAAGAACTACTTCGGCCGTGACTTCGAATATCAACTGGCTGAGCAGGACATCCGACTACTGCGGCCGGCCCGCAAGGGCGAGCCGGAACGGCCCGGCGCACCCCTGTTCAAGCCGTTGCGGCAGGTCATCGAGTCAGTCAACGAGACCTTCAAGGGACAGCTCGATCTCGAACAACATCGAGGACGCACGCCCGGCGGGGTCATCGCCCGCGTCATGCAGCGCATCCTCGCGCTGACCGCAGCGATCTGGCACAACGACTACATGGGACAGCCCGTCCTGCGCTCACTGACCGCCTATGACCACTGACCACTGACCACTTGGAATCAATCATCTAGGTGTGCGTAACGTGTGTAACGCGATCTGGGACGCCGGGTGTGGTGTCAGCAGTCGGGGCCCCGTATCACCAGAGTGATGGTTCGGGGCCTCCCCGTCGCCTTTGGCCACACCCACATGGCCAGGTCGTAGGGATTCCGCCCACCTGGGACGGACCGCATACGTGATATGCGTCGCCGCCCAGGTCGTGAAAGCGGAGGACCAGTGCGCCCAACACCGTTCGGGGCGTGCCGGTGAGACAGGACTCACTCCTGCTCACTGCCCCGGCACGGTCACGGAGTATCACCGAGTGCCTCGGGGCTCCCGGCAGTTGGTCTGCGCGCGTCCGGCTGAGACCGCGCATGACTGTGCCCCCGTGCTCGTACTGCGAAGCACGGGGGCACCGGTGTGCGTCAGTGCTGCTGCTGCGCCTTGCGACGGCGGAACACCAGGTAGCCACCGGCCGCAACGAGCGCGGCAGCCGCTGCGGACAGCAGGCCGACGGGCGCGCCGTTACCGGTCTCGGCGAGGTCCCCGCCGCTCTGTGCGGAGGGTGACGACGAGGGGGACGAGGGGGAGGAGGTCGAGGACGTCGGCTTGGTGCCCTCGGGGGCGGACGACGTGGGCTCCGCGGTCGGCCGCGCCGGGCCGGACGAAGTGCCGGGCGCCGACGGGGTGGCAGGCGTCGACGGGGTGGCAGGCGTCGACGGGGTGGCAGGCGTCGACGGCTTACCGGGCTTGCCGGGCTCATCGGGCTTGCCGGGCTTGCCACCACCCGGCTGCCCCTTGCCGTCGCAGTCGACCCAGAAGACCTTGTGCTTGGCCCGGCCGTGCTCGCCGTCGAAGTTCCAGAACAGCTTGTAGTGGCCGTCGGGCAGGGACTGGTCCTGCGAACGGCGATGCCCCTTGTCGTCGAGCGTCAGCGAACCGGATTTCACGGTTTCGCCCTTGACCTCGGCGGTCGGGGGCCAGGCTTCGATGCGCCAGTCGACCTTCTGGTCGGCGTCGAAACCGAAGGCATCGAGATAGAAGGTGCACACGTGAGGCTCGTTCTTACGGAGCTCTTCACCGGTCGCGGCGTCGTGGATCTTCACGGTGCCGTTGTCGCCGGGGGCGGTGGCGTATGCCGTGGGTGCGAGCAGCAGGGCCGCGGTGACGGCGGCCGTGAGCGTGCCTGCGGAAACGAGTGGGCGCATGGGCAATCCAACGGTGAAGGAGAAAGGGGGCTACCGTGGGGGGTTTGCGTGGGGGGTCCGCTCAGCCTCCTGCGACCGCGTGCGCCCGTCAATGCACCTCTGACCACTTGTGTCACACAGCGCACCGCTTGCCCAGTTAGTCCCGCATAACGATTGAGAACGTAGGCTCCGAGCGTGTTCCCATGACCGTGGCGCGGGCAGCCCCACGCGAACAGGGCTTCTCACCATCAGACGAGCCAGTCGACCGAGCCGGTCCACCTGAACGTCCCGGTCGAGTTCCCCGACGGCTGGGAGGCCAACCGGGCGGTGATGGCGTACCTGACGGATCATCGGGCGAAGACCCATTGAGCCGTCAGGAGTGGTGGGAGCGTCCATCCGTTCATGCCATCCGCAACTGGTCGCGGAGCGTCCGGGCGACCTGCGCCATCAGTGCTTCCGTCTCGGGCTGCAGCACGGCCGGTACGCGGGATTCGGTGAGGGCGGCGACGGCGAACGCCTGCCCGTCGGCGTGCTCGACGACCCCGACCTCGTGTCGGAGGTTGAGCAACGTACCGGTCTTCGACGACCACCGGGACGCGTCGGAGCTGAAGTCGGGAGCCAGTCGCTGCCGGATCACGTTGTTCGTCATCAGCTCGCGGACCCGCGCCGCGGTGGCGGGCTGGATCGTCGTCGGCCGCCACAATCCGTCCAGCAGGTCGACGAAGGTCCGGGCCGACCCGACGTTCGCGCGGCTGATGTCGAGCTGGGCCACGGGATGCCCCTGTCCCGCTGTCGCCGCGCCGATGGCGAGGGCGTGGGCAAGGTGCACCTCGGTCGGCGCGAACCGTTCGGCCGGCGTCTGGGTGAGGTCCCCCATGAGGTGGCGTACCACGATGCCGTCGTAGCCGAGCCGCCGCAGCTCCGCGGTGACCGCGGCGGGCGGGGTGAGGGCGAACAGCGCGTCGGCCGCGGTGCCGTCGCTGATCGCCGTGCTGAGATACAGCAGGTCCTCGAGCGCGACCGTGGCCGGGTGCCGGAACTTGGTCAGGCCGGTCGGTCCCGGCACGGTGACGCGGCCGGGCTGCACCACGATCGTTGCGGCCAGGTCGAGTTCGCCGCGTCCGACACGTTCCAGTGTGGCGATCGCGAGCGGCACCTTGACCAGGGAAGCGATCGGATACTCCACCTCGGCGTCGATCGCGAGTTCATCGCCGGTGTCGAGGTCACGCACCAGGAACGAGCCGCGCAGGCCGCCGTCGTGCAGGGCCTCCCGCGCATCGCGCAGGACCTTGGTCGTCCCCACCACTACGCCTCACCGTCGCCCGGCACGTCGCCGCTCCGGCTACCGTGGTCCGACATGCCGAGGCAGCGTCCGATCGTGGCGAGCGGGAGGGTCCGGATGCGCTGGGCATCCTCGCGCAGTCCGGCCTCGACGTCGTAACCGCGTACCAGCTCCAACTCGCCGATCGGCCGCCAGTACAGCCCCAGTTCGTCGGCCTGGACGGCGGAGCAGAGCAACAGGTCGGCCGAGCCGAGCACCTCGGCCGCGGCGTCGACGAGTGAGGCCGAGACCACGACCTGGGCGGGTTGGAGGCCGACCCCGTCCCGTAAGCGGATCACCCGGTCGCGTACGTGCGGCACGTCATCCTCCGGCTGGATCCAGACGCGTCGTCGGCGTGCGTTACGTCCGGCCCGGCCCGCGCGCAGGTTTTCCACGTATATCGCCTGCCCCGCCGGCTCGGCGCTGCCGGCCAGCCCCAACGGTATCCGCCATGGCGCTCCGTCCGCGGGTACGGACACGATCGCCGCCCGGACCTCCAACGTCCGGACGAGCGCCGCGCGTTCACCCGGCCCGGCTGCGTGCAGGGCGAGATTCAGGTCGTGCCGACGCGCCTCGGCAACGAGCCCGGCGAGCCGGCATGGGGCGGAGACCGCCGGTACGGCCAGCCGGAACCGGCGCCGCTTGGCGCACTCGGCGTCGTGCTCCATCGCCTCGACGAGTTCGACCAGCCGCCGGGCCGAGGACAGCATGTCCCGGCCGAACGGGGTCAGAGTGACGTTTCGCGACGACCGGTCGAACAGCTTGGCGCCGAAGTGCTCCTCCAGGGCGGCGATCCGCCGGCTGACGACCGACTGCGGCATGCCTGCCGCAGCGGCACCGACGGTGAAGCTGCCATGCCCACTCACCGCCACGAACGCCTCGCAGGCCCTGACCATGTCCACGGCCGGAGCTTATAGCTATGCCGGATCAGCATGGGTCTGCGCATTTCTGTCTTGGACAGCATGTACTGCCGGATGCCAGATTGCCTTCTGCCCGACCTGGGTCATCTCTCGAGGTAGATACCGGTTTGCCGGTAATGAGCTTCCGGAGGGGAAATACTGCCAGGCGGTCACCCCATCTGCGGCAAGCGAACTCGAGCCCGCTTGCCGTAGTCGTAACTCGCCCCAGTGGAGGGAAGACCATGACGTCACGACAGCCGGCCATCACGCGCCGCACTCTTCTAGGGGTGGCGGCACTCCTGCCGTTGGCCGGATGCGCGGAGGGCAAGAGGACAGCGACGCGACCGTCAGCGGGCGCGCCCTCGTCCCCCTCCGCCACGGCGCGCACTCGCCACGCTCAACTGGCCGAATTGGAAAGGAAGTTCGAAGCCCGCTTAGGGGTGTATGCCCTCGCCACCGGCACCGGGGCCACCCTCACCCACCGGGCGGACGAACGGTTCGCGTTCTGCTCGACGTTCAAGGGGCTGGCGGCGGCGGCGGTCCTGCACCGCAATCCGCTGTCGCACCTGGATACGGTCATCAGGTACACCGAAGGCGACCTGATGAAGAGCTCGGCCATCACCAGGCGGCATGTGGCCACCGGAATGACGATCCGACAGCTGTGTGATGCCGCGGTCCGCTACAGCGACGGAACGGCCGGAAATCTCCTGCTCCGCGATCTCGGCGGGCCGGCCCGGTTCACGGCGTACGTGCGCAGCCTCGGCGACACGGTCACCAGGATGGACCGGATCGAGCCGACGATCGCGCAAGCCACCCCGGGAGATCCCCGCGACACCACCTCGCCCCGGGCGTTCGGTACCAACTACCGGAAGATCCTGCTGGGGGACGCCCTGCCGACGGACAAGCGCGCCTTCCTCCGCCGCCTGCTGGAACGCAACGCCACCGCTGCCGGCGCGCAACGTATCCGGGCCGGCGTACCGCGGGGATGGAACGTGGCGGACAAGACCGGGACCGGTGACTACGGCACCCTCAACGACATAGCTGTGGTGTGGCCCCCGAATGCCGCGCCACTCGTCATCGCGATCATGTCCAGCAAGGCCACCAAGGACGCCGAGTACGACCAGGCCCTCCTCGCCGAGGCCGCCGCGTACGTGGTGTCTACTCTCACCTAGTGCCGCATCAGGCAATTCTGGGCCCGCCGCCAGGTCACCACCGAGCCGGTGCCCCTGCGGATGATCCGCAGCAGGCGCTTGCCCTCGTCGTCATCGATCTCGCGGACGCGTACTCGTTCTGCCACCCGGACAGCCTGGCGGGACGGCGCTTCACCGGACCAGGAGGTGACTTCGGTTGGTCAGCCTGCTGTCGGGCTCTGCAGGACCTACGCTCGCATGAACCCGCGGCTCCGCTCCACTTTCGCCACATGCAGCGTATAGCTCTGGTACCACTCGGCTTGCCCACGCTTTTGCGCCGCGCGGTGCTCGGCGTTGCACCGCCACTCCGTAAGGGCGTCGGCGTCGCGGAAGTACCCGACGGTGATGCCCAGCCCGCCGGGAGTCTGCGCGTGGTCCATCCCCAGGAACCCAGGGATGCCCTTCACCAGGTCTTCCATGCGTGCGTTGGTCTCGCTGTAGCCGCTCTGATCCTGGGTTCGCACCGTAGTGAAGACAGCCACGTAGTAGGGGGGTTCATAGGCCTCGACGGGCGCGACAGGCACTTCCGAGTGATCGCTCATGGCGCCACCGTAAGGCGGGATGCGCCCAATGATCCAGCGTCTTTCCTGAACGGGATACATGAGGGATCGGGCTCTTGACCAAAGCCGTCTGAGCTCTCCCCCAGCTCCCGGAAACGGCCACGAGCCTACCGGCTCACAGAACGGCGCAAGGGACGGGGAACACCAGGGCGAACGTTGGCTGATGCGGCCAGTCCGACGTCACTCGGATTCGACGTTGGGCGTGGCGCGGGCATGAGGACGGCCACCGCGTTGATCACCGATGGCTTGTGAGGACAACCGGAGATCCTGCGGTGGCCGTGCATCACAGCGCAGACCCCCACCGGTCGGGGGTTCACGCCCGTGCGGCGCTCGACGCGGGCGACCCGGTCGAGGCGATGCGGATCCACATGCGCGACATCGTCCCCACGCCCGCGGGCGCGGTCGATGCGATGTTCGCCGACCAGCGGGTTCGAGCGGCGCTCGGCGTCGGTATTGATCGCTTCGCAGCGCTCGGAATGCCGACGCCCCTCGTCGAGGGAGACCTCAGTCCCGCCCACTTGCGCGAGCGCCTGGCCGACCTGGCGGCAACCCCCTGCCGAACGCTCGGATCGTCACGCTCACCGGCCAGGGACACGTCGCCCGGCAGTGCCGCCTACGCCCCGTTGATCCTCGGCGGTCCTCGACCGGGCCGACCCGACCACTCCGCCACTCCCTGCCGCTCAGAACATCGCCCGAAGGGAGCGGGGGGAAGCCACCCGATTTGACTTGTCCCTACATATCGCGAAAGCTAGATGCGTCCTGGGAGAGGCAGACAGAGAGGCAGACCGATGGATCCCCTGGCTGTACACAAGGCGCTCGCCAACCCCGCGCGCCTGCAGTTCATGCAGTGGCTCAAGGATCCGGCGAAGTACTTCGACGAGGACTCCTACCGACAGCAGGGGCTCGGCTTCCACATCGGTGTGTGCGTCGGCGACATCCGGAAGCGCGCCGGGCTGGCACAGTCGGTGGTGTCCGGCTATCTGCAGACCCTGAAGGACGCGGGACTGCTCACCTCGGAACGCATCGGCAAGTGGACGTACTACCGACGCAACGAAACGGTGATCGCCGAGTTCGCCGCGCACGTCCGCGACGAGCTGTAGCCCACCTGTAGCCCACTCGATTTCCGTGCGCACGCCCTCTCCCACAGCTCAATGTATCTACTTTTCTAGATTTAATGAAAGGTCCCGATGAGAAAGACCTCCCTCACCGTCCTGGTGCTCGCCCTGGGCGTGTTCGGGATCATCACCACCGAGATGGGCATGGTCGGCGTACTCCCCCAGGTCTCGGCCGAGCTCGGTGTCACTCCGTCCGCCGCGGGGTGGCTCGTCGGCGTCTTTGCCCTGGTCATCGCCGTGTCCGGGCCGTTCACCACACTGCTCGCCTCCGGCATCGACCGTAAGAAGGTGCTCGCCGCCGCAATCGCGGTGTTCGCCGTCTCCAACGCCGTCTACGCGCTCACCACGCAGTACGAGGTGATGCTGGCCTTCCGCGTCGTTCCCGCCCTCTTCCACCCCGTGTTCTTCGCGGTCGCGCTCGCGACCGCCGCGCGGCTGGTGCCCGCCGGAGACGCGACCCGGGCCACGGCGACCGTGTTCGGCGGTGTCACCGTCGGCTTCGCCTTCGGCGTGCCGCTGACCTCGTACCTCGCGGAGCATGTGTCCCTGGCGTCGGCGTTCTGGTTCGGTGCGCTCGTCAACCTGATCGCCTTCCTCGGCATCCTGCGGTTCGTACCGTCGATGCCTGTCGGTCAACGGGTGTCCTACGGTGCCCAGTTGAGCGTTCTCAAGCAGTCCCGGATGTGGCTGACCATCACGTCGGTCGTCCTCGTCTTCGCGGCGATGTTCTCGGTCTACGGCTACTTCGCCGAGTACCTCGGCCAGGTCACGCACATGGACGGCACGTGGGTCAGCGCCATGCTGATGGCGTTCGGCGTCATCATGATCCTGGGGAATTTCGTCTTCGGTGGGCTGTTGCGGCGCAACCTGATTCGTACGGTGGTCGCCTACCCCGTGCTGATTCTGCTCGTCTACGTGCTCCTGTACGCCGTCGGCCCGCTGTTCGCGCCGATGGTTGTGGCCGTACTGGTCTGGGGGGCCGTGCACTCGGGCGGGCTCATCGTGAGCCAGAGCTGGCTGGGGAGGGACGCCGTCGACGCGCCCGAGTTCGGCAACAGCCTCTTCATCTCGTTCTCGAACCTCGGCATCACCGTCGGAACCGCGGTCGGGGGCTGGGTCCTGGCCGAGTACGGTGCCCGTCAACTCGCTTGGGCAGGAGCCGGGTTCGCGGTCGCCGCACTGATTGCCATGGCCTTGCGGCTGGGACTGGACCGCACCGGTGCGCGACAGACGCCGCCCACCGGCCAGGAGATGCGGACACTCGGGGACGTTCGGAGCTGAGTCGACCGGAGCCGGTCATCGGGTCTCCCCCGGGCCCCTCATCGGAACGCGCGCCGACGAGCCGTCCTTTGACGCGTCGCCCCGAGGACTGGTTGCCGGGCTCGGTCGCCGCCGACATCACCGTACGCGCGGCGGCCCCCGCCCCGGTCCAGACCCCGCCTCCCCCGTCCTCCGCACCGCCCGCGGCCTACTCGCCCACCACGCCGGTCGCCCCGGCCACCCCACCCCCGGGTTACGGCCCGCCCGCCACGAGCCAACACGCCCAGCACGCTCAGCCCACTCAGGCCGCCCAGCCCCACGGGCCGTACGGCCCGCCCACCCCGGCGCAGCCCCAAGGGCCGTACGGCACTCCCGCCCAGGCCCAGGCGCAGGCACAAGCGCAGGCCCATGCCTACGCCCCGACCCAGGTTCCGACGCACGCGCAGATGTACCCCGGCCGCCCCATGCCCCAGGCACCCCAGCCCGCGAAGCGTAAAGGCAACCGGGGCGCGGTCATCGCCATCGCCGCCGCGCTGATCTTCGGGATCGCCGGTGGCGGCACGGCGTACTTCCTACTCAAGGGCGACGACGGGAAGCAGACGCAGAGCGACAACTCCGCACAAGGCGGCGGCTCTTCACAGGGCAGCGAGGAGAAGAACAGCGGGAGCCCGGAGAGCAGCCCGAAGCCCAGCGTCAAACCCGGGCCGAAGCCCGTCGACTACAAGGGCATCAACCTCACCGCCGGCTACCACCTGACGCTCGGGGACGACAATGTCCGGCCTCAGGAGGGCGAGGACGGTGGGTACGAACTCTCCTACGACACCGGCGGATACCTCGACGCGGAGAGCGAGGACGGGAATCTGATGCTGCTCGATCCGAGGCAGGAGGGATCGCTCGCCGCCTGCCGCGCGGACACCCGATTCACCGAGTGCATCTACGTGAGCAAGCTCTCGAAGGGGCGGCAGATCTCGTCGTCACAGGCACGGGGCACATGGGCCTCGTGACCATCAGGGCTTCTCGCCCGAGGACTCGCCCAGTACGTACATGACGCTGGACCTGACTGTCTGGCGCAACGCTGTGAACTCCGGCTCGGGCAACTGAACCTTTGGAGGGCGGCATGGATCTCCTCGCCTCTGCCGCCCTCCGCCCGACCCGGTTCCAGCCGTACCCATCCGTCTCCGCTCCGCCCGCCTGCGCGGAAGGCATCCTGGTGTGGCTCCCACGAGCCGACCAGGAGGGCCATGACCCATGGGGACGACGAGCGCGAACGACTTACAGGGCGGTGAGCGCGAGGATCTGCTCGCGCTCGTTGCTGATCAGCGCACCAACTTTCTCTACACCGTCGCGGGCATCGGCGATGAGCAGGCCGGCGTCGCCACCACCGTCAGCGAGCTGACGCTCGGCGGGCTGCTCAAGCATCTCGGCGAAGTACAACGGACATGGCTCGCGGTGGTCGACGGTACCGCGCCGGGCAAGGTCGACCGGGCCGATCTCGACCCCGACGGCACCCGGATGACAGAGGGCGAGACCCTGGCCGGCCTGCTCGATGCCTTCCATGCGGCGGCAGCGGAGTTCGATCGCACGGTCCGGCAGGAGCCCGACCTCGACCGCCTCGTGACTCTCCCGCAGTACCCCTGGTCGCCGCCGAAACCGATCACGTGGACCGTCCGGCACGTACTGTTGCATGTTTTCCGGGAGATCGCGCACCACAGTGGGCACGCGGACATCATCCGCGAGGCACTGGACGGCGCCGGCACCACGGCTCGCATGGCTGAGGCCGCCTCGCGCGGCGGCGATGTGGCCGGCCACGGCTGACGGCAGGTGACCGGGGGCGGAAGCGGGTTGGAGAAGGGGGCTGGAGGGGGCCGGCTCCGGTGAGGCATGTGCGGCCAAATGAGTGCCGATCAGACCGTCTCCCGGACGCGCGGCAGGGAGTTTCAGGAGACTGGCAGTCAGCGTTGAAGGTGCCTCGGGACAGTTCGCACCGAAGGTCGATTTCCGGCCACAACACAACGCACCGTACGCTGCAACATATCGGTCACCATCGGTCGGCCGGGAGAGAAGGGCGACAACATGACCTCCGAGACCAACACGCTCGGCACCATCGATGCCACAACTGCCTTGTTGCAGGCGGAACTTCCTCGTCTGGAACAGCACCAGCAAACCCTGGAAAAGGAGCTCGCGACCGTCACCGAGCGCCTGGAATCGGTGCGGACCGCACTGACGGCCCTGCGTTCGCTGTCCACTTCCCCGCTTTCCTCCTCGACCACGGAGGCGCAGGAGGTCAAGGCGGAGGACGTCAAGGCAGAAGCCGTGGACGTCAAGGCGGAGGCGGAGACCGAGAGCGTTGCCGCTCCCAGGATTCCGCAGCAGGCTCAGGATTCCGTTGACTCCGTCGTCCCGGCGGAGGTCCCGCAGGAGCCGGCAGCGGCCGCCCCCGCGCGCCGCACCGCCCGGAAGACTTCTGCGCCCAAGGGCCGCAAGCAGGCTCCTGCCAAGCCGAAGACCGAGCGCGGGCAGGCCAAGAAGGCCGTCGCCACCAAGTCCGCCAAGCCCGCGAAGGCCGCCGCGCCTGCCAAGGCCACCGCGCCCGCCAAGGACGCCAAGCCCGCCAAGGCCACCGCTCCTGCCAAGGACGCCAAGCCCGCCAAGGCCAGGGCGTCGAAGAAGGCAGCCCCTGCCGCCCCTGCCGCACCTGCCGTCGACGACAGCGGCAGCCTCACCGAGATGGCCATGAAGGTGCTGTCCACCTTCGGCGACACACCTGTCCGTGCCCGCGAGGTCACGAAGGCCCTGGGGCGTGAACTCACCCCCAACAGCATCAACACCGTACGCAGCACCCTCGACCGACTCGTCGGCACCTCCCGGGCGCACCGCGCCGGCCGGGGCCTGTACCAGGCGCCCGCCAACTGACGCTTCCCGCAAGGGAGTTTGTTCAGACGCCCCCGTCACGGCCCGATGGCCGTAACGGGGGCGAAGGCGCTCCTGCATCGTGCGTCGGCGGTTGATCCCGGTGGTTTTTCAGCGTGCTCTGTAGGTTGCAGACATGTCTTCATCACTTCGCCTCGAAAAGGTCACGCCCGACAACGTCGAGGCCGCCTGCCTGCTGAAAGTACGCCCCGACCAGGACGGGCTCGTGAAGCCGGTCGCCTGGTCGCTGGCCCAGGCGTATGCCGCACCCGAGGTCGCCTGGCCCCGGCTGATCTTCGACGGTGAGCGGCTCGTGGGCTTCGTCATGGCTTTCTTCGATGCCCGGTTCGATCCGGACGAGCCGGATGACAGGCTCCGCTCCGGGCTCTGGCGCCTGAACATCGCCGCCGATGAACAGGGCCGTGGTTACGGCCGCTTCGCCGTGGAGGCGGTGTGCGAGGAGATACGACGGCGCGGGCAGACGCGTACGACCGTGACCTGGGTTCCCGGGGCACACGGGCCCGAGAAGTTCTATCTGAAGCTCGGTTTCCGGCTGACCGGGGAGATGAGCGGGGATCAGGTCGTCGGTGAGCTGGAGCTCGGCGACGTGTAGTGCTGTGGCCGGAAGCGACCACAGCAACCCACCGCATCACTCGATGCGGTCGGCGATGATCCGCGCGCACTCCATGGACTCGCTCCGCGTCGTGTCCACCTCCAGGTCGTAGATCACGCCCCGGTGGACCACATCCGCCTGCGACGCCGCCATTCCCGTGACCCGGTCGCCGCGCGCGACCTCACGGGCTGCGGCGACCGCGCTCTCGCACCGGACGCCGACCCACAACACCTGCACCCCACCGAGCGCCTTCTGCCATCGCTGCTGCGACGCCGCCCCGCCGAGGAAGACCTCGTCGACGATGACCCTGGCTCCGGCACGGGCCATCGTGGCGACCCCCTCGATCCACGCCGTCTCCAACGCACGGAACTCGGGGCCGACGATCACCTCACCGTCCGGAGCGAACTCGATGCCCGCGTCCGATGCACTCATGGACGCGGGCATCGCCTGGATCAGTGTGTCGACCCCGAAGGCCAGCCAGGGGTCCGGCAGGACCGCCTGCAGGCACCGGGCGATCCCGGACTTCCCGGAGCTGGAGCCGCCGTTGAGCACGATCATCTGGGTCATCACCGCGCCACTCTAGGACCGTGTCCCCTGTGGTGACACGCCCTTTCCCGGCACGGCGCCGCCGAGCGCACGGCGCGGAGATCTCACTTTGAGCTCTCACCCGGGCAGCAGGCTGCCTTCGATGCCGTCGAAGGCATCAGGATGGTTGATGGGATGGTCACGGAGAACGTCCTCCACGACGGCGAATCCGTTCGTGAGGGTCACGGCCTCGGGTGCGAGGTCTACGACGACACTCTCGGCCGCGTCGGGGAGCTGCCT
This sequence comes from Streptomyces atratus, assembly GCF_014648655.1. Taxonomy (GTDB): domain Bacteria; phylum Actinomycetota; class Actinomycetes; order Streptomycetales; family Streptomycetaceae; genus Streptomyces; species Streptomyces atratus. The sequence goes on along the minus strand of NZ_BMRN01000002.1, from coordinate 2,227 downwards.
CACCTGAGCGCTGGTCAGGTGCCCCTCCGCAAGCAGGTCTCCACTGTGAGCCGCGATGCGGCGCAGGGTGAACAGGCGGTGCAGCAAACGCAGCTGGCGCCGCGCTTCGGGGTGAGGAGCCTGGTCGGCGGCGTCCAGAAGAGCTTGGGCAGCCTGGCTGTGCGCGTAGGCGTCGACCAGTTCCAGAGCCGGTGTGACGGCGGTGTTCCATCGGTTGAGGGGATTGCCGGCCGGTGCGCTGCGCAGGCGCGTACGTGCACGCTGGTGCCAGATGCGTTCGATGTCCGCCAACAGGTCTTGGAGGAAGACCGGATCGTCGAGGTCGCGAGCCTCGGGCGGCGCATCATGGGGCTCCTTCGGAGTGAAGTGCCCAAGAAGCATTTCGCCGGCGGCCTTGACCCAGATGACGAGGTTGTCACCCTCCGCTGTGATGGTTCCCTCGTTGGCCGCCAGCTGGCCCGCGATCCCATTGGCCAGGAAAAGCCCCTGCGCACCGCAGCGTTCGCGGCACTCGGTCATGACGGCACGGGCCCGCCAGGTGATCCAGCCCTTCGCTATGGCTGCGAACCGCTCACCGTTCTCCCGCTCCGGCTCCGTTGCCTGCGCCCACTGCCGTACCGCGGCGCGGTGCAGGAGAGTCGCGGCGTAGGTGGTGGCGATGGCGTCGATGAGCGGAGCGTGGTGGCTGCGGTGAGCGAACAGCGGAACACTGCCGCCTGCTGTCACGCCGGACGTCTGCCTCACGTGGGCGTGCCGTACGGCCACAGCGAGCGCGTGGCGCGTGACACCGAGGCTGTAGCCGCTCATGCAGAGCTTGCCGGCGGTGACGCGGCCGATGGAGTGCAGGAAACGCTTGCGGGGACTGCCGATCGAACTGGTGAAGACGCCTTCCGGCGTGAGGCGTCCGTGGTCGGACTGCAGAAGCGCTTCGTGTGGCAGACGGACATGGTCGAAGGAGGTGACGCAGTGGTCGACAGGGGCGGTGGCTGTCTGGGGCAGCCTGCGTATCTCGACTCCTGGCATCGGTCGCCCGGTCTCGTCGCTGAGCGGAGTGAGGAACAGGAAGACGCCCTGGTCCTTGCCGTCCGTGATGAGTCGGGCGGCGACGACAGCGGTTTTGGGCCCGCCGGTGGAGCTGGTGTTCGGCATGAACTTGCGGGCGGCCGCACTGGGAGTGTTCAACACGAACTCGCCCGCGGTTCGGTCGTACGTGGCGGTGGTCTCCAGTTGGGAGGCACTGTTGCCGTGCCCGGCCTCCGTGCACAGAAACGTTCCTGCGCGCCGCAGCTCGACGAACTCCCGCAGATCGCGGTTCGGGCCCGACGTGTGTTCGAGGAGGCTGCCGAGGAAGAGGTTGTAGTGGATACTCGCCACTGTTCCCAAACCCGCGTCCACCGGGCCGACCCATTCATGGAGTGCCGTGAGTCGTTCCACATCGGCCACGAAGTCCTCGGGTCTGTCGAGCGCTTCGTTGATCAGGCGTAAACGTTTATAGGACAGTGCGGCACGTTCATCAGGTGACAGCCCTTCCCTGAAGCTGAACGGCTCAGTACTGAACAGCTTGCGCCAGGGCTCGTGAAGCTCATCCATCCGCTCGCCGAAGAGCGCCCTCGTCAGCGCGGCGGCGGTTGAAGAGGCCTGGTCAGAGGGGAGTGCGGTGTTGATCACTTTCCGAACGCTAGCTCATACGTTCAGTCAGCACGGCGTGATGATCAACACGATTGAGATCACTCGAATGTTGGTAACCGCTCGCTTCGAAGCGCGGGTATTCCTGCTCGCCAGGAGTGTGTGAGGCCCCCTTCGACGCTCCTGATCAATACACCTGGAGGGGCCGTCAATGCCGCAGAGTGAGAGCTCCGAGCGGTCGGCTGTGTGCGAGGGCGCACTCGGAGCTGTTGCCGGAGTGGGAACACTGTGACTGCTCGCCCTCCTCGGTCATGCCCTCTACGCCTCGCAGAGCACCTTCAAGTTGCTCCCTCTGCCGAGGTCGGGCAACGCGGCAGCGGCCCGGCCGCGCTGGTGCTCGGCCACGAGAGGCCTCTGCCATCCCGGGCAGGGGCCTCTCGCAGTTGCTGCCTGGGGTCAGCTCGGTTGGTCTCCCGTGTAGCGATAGATCCCGCCACCGGAGTTGACGTGCCAGACGGTGCCATCGGCGGCCACACCGATATCCACCGCCTTACCGGGGATACCGACCCACGGGTTGGAGTCATGCCCGGTATACCGGTAC
>NZ_BMRN01000001.1:426091-686481 GCF_014648655.1 Streptomyces atratus | reverse complement strand
GCGGCGTCGCCGCCACCTGCGTGGCGAACAGCTCCGGCAGCGTGGCCTGCGGCACCTCCCGCGCGGTGTCGTTCCACCCGGACAGCACCCGCTCGCGCTCGGCCTCGTCCAGGATCTCGACGCTGCCCACGGTGCGGTCCGGGTCGGCCACCACCGCGGCCAGCAGACGCTCCAGCCGCCCGGCCAGCACCTCCACCGTCTCCCGGTCGAACAGATCCACGCTGTATTCCAGGTATCCGTCGATACCGGCGGGAGCGCCGTCCGGGTCCTGCTCCTCGGCGAGGGTGAAGGACAGGTCGAACCTGGAGACGTCCAGGCTGCCGGACTTCGACGTCACCCGCAGCCCGGGCAGGCCGAAGTCGCCCCCGGGGGTGTTCTGGAAGGTCAGCATGACCTGGAAGAGGGGGTGGCGGGCCATTGAGCGGACCGGGTTGAGCTCTTCGACCAGTCGCTCGAACGGAACGTCCTGATGTGCGTAGGCGGCCAGATCCGCCTCCCGCACCCGCTCCACCAACTCCTGGAACGTCGGATCACCGGAGACGTCGGTGCGCAGCACCAGGGTGTTGACGAAGAAGCCGACCAGATCATCGAGCGCCTCATCGGTACGCCCGGCGATCGGACTGCCGATGGGAACGTCCTCCCCGGCCCCGAGCCGGGACAGCAGCGCGGCCAGGCCTGCCTGCAGGACCATGAACACACTGGCCCGGCACTTCCGGGCCAGCGCGACCACCCCGGCGTGCAGGGAGGCGTCCCAGGCGAACTCCACCGTTCCACCCCGGTGGGAGGCCACCGCCGGGCGCGGCCGGTCGGTCGGCAGGGCCAGCTCCTCCGGCAGGCCGGTCAGGGTCTGCCGCCAGAACTCCAACTGCCGGGCCAGCGCACTGTCCGGGTCGTCCTCGCTGCCGAGGACCTGGTGTTGCCACAGGGTGTAGTCGGCGTACTGCACCGGCAGCGGCGCCCATTCCGGCGCCGCCCCGGAACACCGGGCGGTGTACGCGGCCGCCAGATCCCGGGCCAGCGGACCCACCGACCACCCGTCACCGGCGATGTGATGCAGAGTCAGGGAGAGGACGTGCTCGTGCTCGGCGAGGGCGAACAGCTCCACGCGCCACGGCACCTCGCAGGACAGGTCGAACGGCCGGCCGGCCGCCGCCGTGAGCAGCGTGGGCAACCCGGCCTCGTCGGTCTCGGTGACCGGCAGGGCGGGGCGGCCGCGCTGCGGGTCCAGCACCAGCTGGTACGGCCGGCCCTCGCTCTCGGGGAAGACCGTGCGCAGGCTCTCGTGCCGCTCGGCCACGTCCGCCAGCGCCGCCTCCAGCGCCTGCCGGTCCAGCCGCCCGGACAGCCGCAGGGCCATCGACAGGTTGTAGGTGGCGCTGGGGCCCTCCAGTCGTCCCAGGAACCACAGCCGCCGCTGCGCGAACGACAACGGCACCTCGACAGGACGCTCCATCGGCCGCAGGGCCGTCCTGGCCCTGCCCGCGGCCTCGTCGAGCCACTCGGTCAGTTCGGCCACGGTGGGTGCCTCGAACAGGGCCCGCACAGGCAGTTCCACGTCGAGGACCGAACGGATCCGGCTGGTCAGCCGGGTCGCGAGCAGGGAGTGGCCGCCGAGCTCGAAGAAGCTGTCGTCGATCCCGACGGCCCGCAGGCCGAGGATCTCGGCGAACAGCCCGCACAGGATCTCCTCCTGCGGGGTACGCGGCGCCCGGCCGGTGGCCACCGCCGCGAAGTCCGGCGCGGGCAGCGCCCGGCGGTCCAGCTTGCCGTTGGCGGTCAGCGGCAGCACGTCCAGGGTGACGAACGCCGCCGGGACCATGTAATCCGGCAGTACCCGGGCCGCCTCCTTGCGCAGCGTCCCCCAGTCCGCACCGGCCGCACCGGCCACACCACCGTCACGCGGCACCAGATAGGCCACCAGCTGCTTGACCCCGGGCCGGTCCTCGCGGGCCACCACCGCCACCTGGGCCACGTCCGGATGCGCCGCCAACACGGTCTCGATCTCGCCCAGCTCGATACGGAAACCGCGGATCTTGACCTGGTCGTCGGCGCGCCCCAGGTACTCCAGCTCACCCTCGGCACCCCAGCGGACCAGGTCGCCGGTGCGGTACATCCGCGCCCCGGCCGGGCCGAACGGGCAGGCCACGAACCGCTCCGCCGTCATGGCCGGACGGTTGACGTACCCGCGGGCCAGTTGCACACCCGCCAGGTACAGCTCGCCGGAGACGCCGGGCGGCACCGGCCGCAGACCGGCGTCGAGCACGTACACCCGGGTGTTCCACACCGGCCGGCCGATCGGCACGTTCCGCCGGTCCTCCTCCGGCATGCACTCCCACGCGGTGACGTCCACCGAGGCCTCGGTGGGGCCGTAGAGGTTGTGCAGTTCGGCGTCCAGCACGGCGAAGAACCGCTGCCGCAGCTCCCCGGACAGCGCCTCGCCACTGCAGATCACCCGCCGCAGGGCGGAGCCGCGGCAGTCGGCGGCACTCGGATCGTCCAGGAACGCCTGGAGCATGGACGGGACGAAGTGCAGCGTGGTGATGCGCTGGTCGCGGATCAGTCGCGCCAGGTACGCCGGATCCCGGTGCCCGCCCGGCCGGGCCACGACCAGCGTGGCCCCCTCGATCAGCGGCCAGAAGAACTCCCAGACGGAGACGTCGAAGCCCGACGGGGTCTTCTGCAGGACGCGGTCGTCCGCCATCAGGTGATACCGGTGCTGCATCCACAACAGCCGGTTGACGATGCCGGCGTGCGGAACCGCCACCCCCTTGGGCTTGCCGGTGGAACCGGAGGTGTAGATCACGTACGCCGGATGCGCCGGGGACAGCGACCGCAGCCGCTCGCTGTCCAGCAGTTCCCCGGCCGGATACCCGGCCAGCAGCTCGGCGTTCTCCTGCGCGTCCAGCACGAACCCGCCGCGGATCGCCTCGGCCGGCGAGCTCTGCGCCACCTCGGCCACGGTCACCACCAGGGCCGGCCGGGCGTCCTCGACGATGTGCGCGATCCGATCGGCCGGATACTCCGGGTCCACCGGCACATAGGCCGCCCCGGTCTTGACCACGGCCGAGATCGCCACCACCAGCTCCACCGACCGGGGCAGGGCCAGCGCCACGAACCGCTCCGGGCCCGCCCCCCGCTCGATCAGCAGCCGGGCCAGCCGGTTCGCTCGCGCGTCCAGCTCCGCGTAGGTGACCTCGGTGTCCTCGAAGACCACCGCCACCGCCTGCGGCGTCGCCGCCACCTGCGCGGCGAGGAGCTCCGGCAGCGTGGCCCGCGGCACCTCCTGCGCGGTGTCGTTCCACCCGGACAGCACCCGCTCACGCTCGGCCTCGTCCAGGATCTCGACCGCGCCGACCGCCCGGTCCGGGTCGGCCACCACCGCGGCCAGCAGACGCTCCAGACGCCCGGCCAGCGCCTGCGCCGTCTCCGGGTCGAACAGATCCACGCTGTACTCGATGACGCCCTCGACCACACCGGGCGAACCGTCCTCGGTCCGCTGCGCACTCAGGTCCACGGACAGGTCGAACTTGGCTGTGTTACGCACGCCCGGCTGAACGTCGGCCCGCAGACCGCCCAACTCCAGGCGGGTGTCCGGACTGTCCTGGTAGGCGAGCATGACCTGGAAGAGGGGGTGGCGGGCCATTGAGCGGACCGGGTTGAGCTCTTCGACCAGTCGCTCGAACGGCACGTCCTGATGTGCGTAGGCGGCCAGATCCGCCTCCCGCACCCGCTCCACCAACTCCTGGAACGTCGGATCACCGGAGACGTCGGTGCGCAGCACCAGGGTGTTGACGAAGAAGCCGACCAGATCATCGAGCGCCTCATCGGTACGCCCGGCGATCGGACTGCCGATGGGAACGTCCTCCCCGGCCCCGAGCCGGGACAGCAGTGCGGCCAGGCCTGCCTGCAGGACCATGAACACACTCGCCCGGCACTTCCGGGCCAGCGCGACCACCCCGGCGTGCAGGGAGGCGTCCCAGGCGAACTCCACCGTTCCACCCCGGTGCGAGGCCACCGCCGGGCGCGGCCGGTCGGTGGGCAGGGCCAGCTCCTCCGGCAGGCCGGTCAGGGTCTGCCGCCAGAAGTCCAGCTGCCGGGCGAGCGCACTGTCCGGGTCGTCCTCGCTGCCGAGGACCTGCTGCTGCCACAGGGTGTAGTCGGCGTACTGCACCGGCAGCGGCGCCCACTCCGGCGCCGCCCCCGCACACCGGGCGGTGTACGCGGCCGCCAGATCCCGGACCAGCGGCGCCAGCGACCACCCGTCACCGGCGATGTGATGCAGAGTCAGGGAGAGCACGTGCTCGTCCTCGGCGAGGGCGAACAGCTCCACGCGCCACGGCACCTCGCAGGACAGGTCGAACGGCCGACCGGCCGCCGCCGTGAGCAGCGCGGGCAACCCGGCCTCGTCGGTCTCGGTGACCGGCAGGCCGGGGCGGCCGCGCTGCGGGTCCAGCACCAGCTGGCGCGGCCGGCCCTCGCTCTCGGGGAAGACCGTGCGCAGGCTCTCGTGCCGCTCGGCCATATCGGCCAGCGCCGCCTCCAGTGCCTCCCGGTCCAGCCGACCGGACAACCGGACCGCCAGCGGCAGGTTGTAGGTGGCGCTGGGGCCCTCCAGCCGTCCCAGGAACCACAGCCGCCGCTGCGCGAACGACAACGGCACCTCGACAGGACGCTCCATCGGGCGCAGGGCGGTGCGCGCCGGCTCCGTGCCGAGGTCGAGTCGACTGACGAGTTCGGCGACCGTGGGTGCCTCGAACAGGGCCCGGATCGGCAGTTCGGCGCCGAAGGCGGAACGGACCCGGCCGACCAGGCGGGTCGCGAGCAGGGAGTGGCCGCCGAGCTCGAAGAAGCTGTCGTCGATGCCCACCGAGGGCAGGCCGAGGATCTCGGCGAACAGCCCGCACAGGATCTCCTCCTGGGGGGTGCGCGGCGCCCGGCCGGTGGAGACCTCGGTGAAGTCCGGGGCGGGCAGGGCCTTGCGGTCGAGCTTGCCGTTGGGGGTCAGCGGCAGCGCGTCCAGGGTGACGAACGCCGCCGGCACCATGTACTCCGGCAGGGCCTCGATGGCGTGCGCTCGCAGGCTCGTGAGAGCGGCCGGGCCGTTCCGGCCGGGCACGGCGTAGGCGACCAGGCGCTTGTCCCCGGGCCGGTCCTCGCGGACCACGACAGCGGCCTGGGCCACATCCGGATGCGCCTGCAGGACGTTCTCGATCTCGCCCAGCTCGATACGGAAACCACGGATCTTCACCTGGTCGTCGGCGCGCCCCAGGTACTCCAGGGTGCCGTCGGCGGTCCAGCGCCCCAGGTCGCCGGTGCGGTACATCCGCGCCCCCGGCTCGCCGAACGGGCAGGCCACGAACCGTCCGGCCGTCAGGCCGGGGCGGTTCAGATAGCCGCGGGCCAGGCCGGCCCCGGCCACGTACAGTTCACCGACCACCCCCGGCGGCACCGGCCGCAGACCGGCGTCCAGCACGTACAGGCGCAGGTCGGGAATGGCTTCTCCGACGATGCTGCCGCTGCCGACGGCGGTGCAGCTCTCGTCCAGTGCGAAGTGGGTGACGTGGACGGTGGTCTCGGTGATCCCGTACATGTTGACCAGGACGGGAGCGTCCTCGGGGTGGCGGCGGTACCAGTCGGCGAGGCGCCACGGTTCGAGGGCCTCACCACCGAAGATCACCCGGCGCAGTCTCAGGTCCGCCCCGGTCCGGGGCCGCTCCTGGTCCGCCTGCATCAGCTGGTAGAAGGCCGAGGGGGTCTGGTTCAGGACGGTGACCCTTTGTTCCGCGAGGAGGGTCAGGAACTCCTCGGGCGACCTGCCGGCCGAGTGGGGAACGACGACCAGGCGGCCGCCGTGCAGCAGGGGGCCCCAGATCTCCCAGACCGAGAAGTCGAAGGCGTAGGAGTGGAACAGCGTCCAGACGTCGTCCGCGCCGAAGCCGAACCAGTGCTCCGTCTCGTCGAACAGCCGCACCACGTTGCGGTGCGGTACGACGACGCCCTTGGGGCGTCCGGTGGATCCGGAGGTGTAGATGACGTACGCGGCGTTGTCCGGACCCGCCCCGGCGGCTTCACCGGAACGGGTGAGGTCCCCGGCCGGGAAGCCGGCCAGAGCCTCCTGTGTCTCCCGGGCATCGATGTCCAGGCGGGGCGGCAGCGTCCCGTCCGCGGCGAGTCCGTCGAGGCGGATGCCGGTGTCGGTGAGCAGCAGGGCGGGGCGGGCGTCGGCCAGCATGTAGGCGATGCGCTCGGCCGGGTACTGGGGGTCCAGGGGCAGGTAGGCCGCGCCGGCCTTGAGCACCGCCAGCAGGGCGACGACCAGCTCCACCGAGCGGGGCAGGGCCAGGGCCACGAAGTCCTCCGGCCCCACTCCGCGGGCGATCAGCAGCCGGGCCAGCCGGTTCGCTCGCGCGTCCAGCTCCGCGTAGGTGACCTCGGTGTCCTCGAAGACCACCGCCACCGCCTGCGGCGTCACCGCCGCCTGTGAAGCAAACAGATCCGGCAGCGTCGCCCCGACGCGGGACGTCCCGGCCGCGCCGGAGGACCGGGAGAGCCCAGGGGATCCGAGAGCGAGGACGCGCTCGCGCTCGGCGGGGGTGGTGGCGTCGAGCAGACCGGTGGGCCGGTGCACATCGGCGGTCGCGAAGTGCTCCAGGAAGTTCCGGAGGCGCCGGTGGTGGGCGGCCAGCTGATCGGAGTCGTACAGGTCCGGGTTCACGTCCAGGTCGATCCGCAGCTCGGAGAGCCCGTCCCGGGCGTCCACCACGATCCCCAGGTCGTCGGCGGGCCCGCCGGCCAGGTTGTACACGCGGCCCCGTCGGCCGGCGAAGTCCAGGCCGTAGTCGAACATCACGATGTTGACCTGCGGGCCGAGCAGGCGCTGCTGCCCACCGAGTAGTCCGAGGTCCTGGCGCAGGTCCTCGTACCGATACCTCTGGTGGCGGAGGACCTGGTGCATCCGGTGGGAGACGTGGCGGACCAGCTCCGCCACGGTCGTCCGGGGGCTGACGGTGATCCGCAGGGGGAGGACGTTGGAAACCATTCCCGGCACCTGGCGAGCGCGTCGACCGGTCCGGGCGCTGACAGGCAGGCCGAGGACGACCTCCTCGCTGCCGGTCAGGCGGTGCAGGTAGGTGGCGACGGCCGCGATGACCACGGCCGGCCAGCTGCCGCCCGCCTCCCGGGCGACCGTGCGCAGGCCCTCCGCGACACCGAGGGGCAGCGTGGCGCTCTGCCGGGCCAGCCCGCGGGGCACCTGCGGTCGGCCGTCGGCGAGGACGGCCGGCTCGGGCCGGTCGCCGAACAGTCCGGTCCAGTGGTCCCGGTCCCGGTCCCGGGTTCCGGAGTCGTGGTACTCCCGCTCCTCGGCGAGCAGGTCCCGCAGCGGACCGAACGGGCTGTCACCGGGCGTCTGCCCCGCGCGCAGGGCCGTGTAGACCTCGGCGGCCCGCTGGGCGACGAGTGCGACACCGTGTCCGTCCATCACCACGTGGTGGTAGCGCTGGTACCACCAGAACCTCTCCGGGCCCAGCTTCAGGAGCGCGAAGGCGAACAACGGGCCGGTGGCCGGATCGACCGGGGTACGCGCCTCCGCCCTCATCCACGCCTCGGCCGTCTCCTGCGGGTCCTCGCTGCCGCTCACGTCGATCACGGGGAAGTCCCAGGCGGGTGCCGCGCCGATGGTCTGCCAGGGCTGTCCGGCCTCCTCGGCGAAAGAGACGCACAGTGCTTGCGTCTCTTTGACCACGTGCCGCAAGGCGCTTTCGAACAGCTCCGTGTCGACCGGGCCGGGGATGTCCACGTACTCGGCGATGTTGTAGATCGGGTTCTCGGGGTCCAGCCGCTGCGCGAACCAGACACCGGACTGGCCTGCGGTCAGGGGAAGACGCTCGTACCGCGGCTCGGACATGTGACTCAACCTCGATCCAGCTTCGTTCTTCAGTTGCTGGCTGCGCAGCAGGGGTGTCAGGGCGGTGGGTACGACGATTCCGGGTTTCATGGAGCGCACATCCGGTGCGCTGAAGGGATGTCACCCACCCCGTGAAGAAACCACCGGTATTCCTCGGCCCCGTGACTCTCCAATCAGCCCCCGAGGCTCCACAAGCCCTGCTTCACGAAACTGCCATGTCTGCACGAAACTGCTGTGTCTGCAGGAAACTGCCATCCCCGGGAGGGATGCCGTTCGGCGTTCACGGTGATGACGGGTTCTCCCTCGTCGGTGCCCTCGTCGCTGCTGGAAGGGCATGCTGCGCAGTGTTCCGGGCGGGGCGAGGCGGGGGCGGGGCCCGAACGGTGACGCGGACATCGTCCGCGGCAGCTTGGTGCCGCCGCCCCGGGAGAGGCGCCGGGCCGTCGGACGGAGTGGGGGAGACCGCGCAGGACGCTGCAGGGGGTGGGAACTGCTGAGCGCTCCGGCCCCGGGCGGCGTGCGAGGTGCCGTGCCCGCGTCGGTGCCCGGCCGTCAGTGACGGCTCGACCAGGGCACCCCGAGGCGCTGCGGACCTGGTCAAGCGTGCCGAGACGGACGAGGGGCTGCGCAAGGGGACCACGAGCCAGGACGCGGCCCGTATCGCCGAACCGGAACGCGAGGTGAAGGAACTGCGCCGAGCCGACGCGATCTTGAAGTCTGCGTCGGCTTTCTTCGCGGCGGAGCTGGACTGTCCACTGCGATGAGGGTCGCCTGCATCGGCCGGCACAAGGAGGAGTTCGGCGTCCAGCCGATCTGCGACGCCCTGCGGGGCACCGACGCCGAGATCGCGCCGAGCACTTACTGCGCCGCGGTACGCCGGTCCGGGTCGGCCCGCGCCGCCCGCGACCGGGACCTCCCGAGGCGATCACCGCGATCCATGCCGACAACCGCGGTGTCCACGGCGCCTGCAAGGTGCACGCCGCGCTCCTGCGGCACGGGCGGACGGTGGCTCGTTGCTCGCGACCCGGGTGATCAGCCGGGCGCGTTCGGCGTGCGGCTCCCGGTGCGCAGCCTGCCGGAGAACCCGACCGTGGCCGCACCGGCCGCCGAGCTCACCGCCGGCTGCGACCACGACCCGTTCGACGTGCTGCTGCCCCTGCGGCCCGGCGGCTCGGGACCGGGCGTGTTCTGCCTGCACCCGGGGTGCCGGTATCGGGTGGGGCTGCTCGGGCCTGCTGCGGCACATCCCGGCCGACCACCCGATCTGCGCGATCCAGGCGCGAGGGCTCGCCCGCGACGAGGAACTGCCCTCCTCCGTCCATGAGATGGCCGACGACTACCTCGACCGGATTCGCAGCGTCCAGCCGTCCGGTCCCTGTCACCCGGCGGGCCGGTCCCTCGGCGGAATCCTCGCGCACGTGATCGCCACCCGGCTCCGGGAGGCGGGCGAGCAGGCCGGGCTGCCGGCCGTGCTGGACACCGGCCCGGACATCCCCTCCGAGGGGGCACGCGGGTCTCGCGTACGACGAACAGGACGTGCCGGCCACGCTATTGGACCTCAGCGGCCGGGCAGGGGACCGCGACCCGGCTGAGCCGCTGGTGTACGAGCAGGTGATGGAGGTCCTGCGGGCCGGGGAGCGCACTTGCCGGTATGGAAAAGCGCTGTATCAGCTCGCGCGCCCGTTTTGGCACCAATATGTCGAACAGCATCATCCACCCGTACAGCCTGGTCTACTGGGCGTCGTCCGTGGCGATGTCAGGCTGACCGTCGCAGGCCGGGACCATGCCTCCCCGCAGGCGATGGCCGCGGCGTGGCGTCCCTTCGTGGAGGGGCGGGTCGACATCCAGGTCGTCGACTGCGGGCACAACGAGCTGACCCGGCCGGGGCCCATCGGCGAGATCGGCCGGGCGCTCGCCGCGCAGCTGCGCGAGCTCCGGTGAACCGCCGGAGCAGTACCGACGACCCGCCACAGCGCACCCACTTGGAGCAAGTCCCCTATGACCAGCGCCACCGCGACGGCACTGGGCGGAGCCGACGTCGAGGACCGTGAGCTCGACAGCTTCGACCTGACCGATCCCATGACCTATCAGACGACCGACGTTCACGCCATGTGGCGCCGGTTCCGCACCGAGCGCCCGGTACACCGCCATCCCGCGACCGCGGCCGGGCCCGAATTCTGGGTCCTGTCCAAGTACGACGACATCATGAAGTTGTACAAGGACGACGGCAACTTCACCTCCGAGCGGGGGAACGTGCTGGTCACGCTGTTGCACGGCAGTGACTCCGCAGCGGGAAAGATGCTCGCGGTCACCGATGGCCCCCGGCACGCGGCGATCCGCAAGCTGATGCTCAAGTCCTTCTCGCCGCGCTCCCTGCAGCACATCTCGGAGCAGGTCGTGCAGCGCACCCGCACGCTCCTCAAGGACGCGGTGGAGCGGGGCGAGGCGGACTTCGCGCGGGATGTCGCGGAGCACATCCCGATCGCCACCATCTGCGACCTGCTGGGCGTCCCCGAGGCGGACCGCGGCTTCCTGCTCGGCCTCAACAAGCAGGCACTCAGCTCCAGTATGGCCGACACCAGTGCCGAGGACTCCTGGCTCGCCCGCAACGAGATCCTCCTGTACTTCGGTGAGCTCGCCGAGGAGCGAAGGAGGAACCCGGTCGACGATGTCATCAGCGTGCTGGCCACCGGCCGGATCGACGGGGAGCCGCTCGGCGAGGACGAGATCGTCCTGAACTGCTACAGCCTGATCCTCGGCGGCGACGAGACCAGTCGGCTGTCGATGATCGGCGGGGTGCAGGCACTGATGCGTCATCCGGAGCAGTGGAATGCGTTGAAGCAGGGCGAGGCGACGGTGGAAAGCGCTGTGGAGGAGGTGGTGCGCTGGACGACCCCGGGCATGCACTTCGGCCGCCGGGCGCTGCGGGACGTCGAGGTCGCGGGGCAGCGGATCGCCGCCGGCGACATCGTCACGCTGTGGAACACCTCCGCCAACCGGGACGAGGACATCTTCGACGCACCCGAGACGTTCGACCTGGCACGCACCCCCAACAAGCACGTGTCGTTCGGCTACGGGCCGCACTTCTGCCTCGGTGCGTTCCTCGGCCGTGTCGAGATCAACGCCATGCTCGGCGCGGTGCGGACCGTGGTGGACCGCATCGAGCCCAATGGCCCGGTGGAGCCGGTGTTCTCCAACTTCCTGAGCGGCCTGGAGAGCCTGCCCGTCCGCTTCGAGGCGGATCGTGAAGGGCTCGCCCGGTGGAGCTGACGGCTGTTCGTTCCGTCCGCAGGTCCTGATGACGAGGAAGAGCAATACGATGCCGAACGCACAAGCGGCTACCACACCGGCGTCCGTGGTCCCGGTGTCTCGATGGGGGCGGACCGTCGAGTACTGCGCGGTGATCGCCGAGCTCGCGGCCACCGCCCCCTTCCGGCCCCGGGGGGACTTCTTACCCCGGTGGCTCCGGATCGGGGCGGCCCTGACCGTCGGCACCGGGCTCGCCCTGTGGGGACTCGGCCATGGATACCTGCGGTTCTTCATCGCCGTGGGCAGGGCCGAGCCGAGCGCGGAAGTGGCCGCCTCCTTCGGTCCCTGGAACTCCTGCTGGTACCCCGTGTTCCTCATCTGGGGCGTGTCGATGACGCTCGCCGCCCTCCACCTGCGCCACCGCCCCCACCGCCCGTCCGTCCCGGGGACCGACGTCCCGCAGCCGGACGGACGGACCCGGAGGGACCCGTCAACCATCGAGGTGAAGCCATGACGAACGCCATCGAGGCCGAAGGCCTCCGCAAGAGTTACAAGGGGCACGAAGCGCTGAGCGGGGTGTCCCTCTCCGTGCCCGAGGGAACGGTCCTCGGACTGCTCGGCCCCAACGGTGCGGGCAAGACCACCACCGTCCGCATCCTGGCCACCCTGCTCCAGCCGGAGGAGGGCCGGGCGACGGTCGCCGGATTCGACGCCCTCAAGCAGCCCAAGGAGGTACGCCGCCGGATCGGCCTCACCGGCCAGTACGCGGCCCTCGACGAACGGCTCACCGGCCGCGAGAACCTGCGGCTCGTCGGCACCCTGCTGCACCTGGGCAAGGGCCCGTCGCGCCGGAAGGCGGACGAGCTGCTGGAGCGGTTCGAACTCTCCTCCGCCGCCGACCGGGTGGTACGGACCTACTCCGGCGGCATGCGCAGGCGCCTGGACCTGGCGGCCAGCCTGATGGTCGACCCGCCGGTCCTCTTTCTCGACGAGCCGACCACCGGACTCGACCCGAGCAGCCGGCTCGTCCTGTGGGGGATGATCCGGGAGCAGGTGGCCAAGGGCGTCACCGTCCTGCTGACCACCCAGTACCTGGAAGAGGCCGACCAGCTCGCCGACCGCATCGTGGTGATCGACTCCGGCAAGGTCATCGCCGACGGCACCGCCGACCAGCTGAAGCAGAAGGTCGGCAACGAGCGCCTCGAGGTCGCCGCGTTCGCCGCCGAGGACACCCCCCAGGTGGTTGCCGCGATCGGCGCCCGGCTCGCAATCACCCCGTCCGTCTCCGAGGACGGCCGCACCGTGTCGGTGCCGCTGCCCGACGGCATGGGCGGTGTCGCCGCCGCAGCCGCTGCGGTGGAGGAACTCGGCATCGACATAGCGGAGTTCGCCGTTCGGCGCCCTTCGCTCGACGACGTCTTCATGACGCTGACCGGCCAGACGGCCAGGGAGAGGGATTCGGCGTGACCGAGACACTCAGTGACATACGGGCGTTGGTGGGCCGTCACTTCCGGCACATCCACCGCGTACCCGAGCAGCTGATCAGCGTCACCATCATGCCGATCGCCTTCGTGCTGATCTTCGGCATGCTTTTCGGCAGCGCCATGGAGGTGGAGGGCGGCAGCTACCAGGAGTACATCATGGCGGGCATCTTCACCCAGGTGATGATGGTCAACATCTCCCAGACGGCCCTGGGCGTCGTCGGGGACCTGAGCAACGGCCTGGTGGACCGCTTCCGTTCGCTTCCGATCTCCCGATCCGCGGTGCTGATCGGCCGTACTACCGCAGACATGGCGCTCGCCGCCTGGTCCTGCCTCCTGATGGCCGGTGTCGGCTATCTCATCGGCTGGCGCATCCACAACGGACTGCCCAAGGCCCTCGCGGCGTTCGGGCTTCTGCTCATGCTCGGCTTTGCCATGTCGTGGCTCGGCGCGCTGCTCGGTCTGGCGCTGCGCAGCACGGAATCGGTCAACGCCCTGGCGTTCATGGCGACGATGCCGCTGGTGTTCCTGTCCAACGCGTTCGTCCCGCCCGACGGGCTGCCGGCCTGGCTGAGGGCCGTCGCCGAGTGGAACCCGGTCAGCATGGTGGTCACCGCCTGCCGGCAACTCTTCGGCAATCCCACCGTGGGCATCGGCTCGGGGCTGCCGGCCGAGCACCCCATCGTGATGTCGCTGGTCCTGATCGGTGTCATCCTCGCCGTGGTCATCCCGATGTCGGGTCGCGCCTACAGCACGGCGACCGCTCGCTGAGAGCGCCCGCCCCGTACCGGAGGGCCCGGCCGCGCGCTCGGCGGTTTCCAGGGGCCGTTGGCGACACATGGTCGGTTTTGATCAGATCAGGCCGCGAGCAGTTCATGCAGAACGCCCGGCTGGGGTTTCCCAGCCGGGCGTTCTGCATGGGCGGCCCGGAGGGCGCGGGCGTGCTCCGCCGCCACCGCCGGAGAACTGCCGGTCCGGCAAGAACCTGCCAGGGTCGTTGCCCGTGCTGCAGGCCCGGTGCGACAGTCCTGACATCCGCTGTCCCGTATGCCCTCAGGAGCCCGGATGAACGTGTTGAGCGCACCGGAGCGACGTTCGCTCGTGTCCGGACTCGCCGCCGACGACCCGGCACTGCGGGACCGGCTGACCGAGCGTCTGCGGAGCACTGAACAGCGCCTTCAGGAGCGCACCGCCCGCAGCGTCGACCCACGTGTCGCCGGACTCGTCGGTCATCTCGTGGCCACCGGCGGAAAGCGGCTGCGGCCCCTTCTGGTCCTGCTGGGCGCGGAGTTCGGGGATCCGGGGAGCGAGGACGTCATCGAGGCGGCCGTCCTTGCCGAACTCATCCACGTCTCCTCGCTCTACCACGACGACGTCATCGACGACGCCGGCACCCGGCACGGCGCGCCCAGCGCCAACGCCCTCTGGGGAAAACGCCGTGCGGTGTTCGCCGGGGACTGGCTCCTCGCCCTGGCCGCCCAGGTGGCCTGCGAACTCGGCCCGCAAGCGGTGCGAATGAACGCCGTGGCCGCCGACCGTCTCGTGCACGGCCAGACACAGGAACTGCTGGGTCCGGGGCCGGGGACCGCGCCCCTGGACCACTACTTCCAGGTGGCGGCCGGCAAGTCCGCCTCCCTGATCGCCCTGTCGCTGCAGCTCGGCGCCGTACAGGCGGGCGCGCCCGATGCGTACGTCACGGTACTCGCCGAGTACGGCGAGCAACTGGGCCTCGCCTTCCAGATATCCGACGACCTCCTCGACATCAGCTCGCCCCTCTCCGCGTCGGGCAAGGAACCGGGCATGGACCTGGAGGCCGGGGTGCCCAGCCTCCCCGTCCTGCTCGCCCTTGCCGGTGATGACCTGGGCGACGGCGAACTGCGCGACCTGATCGCCACCGGACCGGCCGCCGGGACGCGGCAGCACCGCCGGGCGCTGGAACTCCTGCAGGACTCCGCCGCGCTCGCCGCGGCCGGATCCATGATGTACGACCGCCTGGCGCTGGCCCGTACAGCCCTCACGGCACTGCCGCAGACTCCGGCGCTCAGGGTCCTCGACGCACTCTGCGACTTCGTGGCCCACCGCACGGGCTGAACCAGCTACTGGAGGCCGAACATGCCGGGGTACAGCGGCACCATGCGCGACCGCGTCGCCGGACTCGGACCCGCGGGACGAATCCTCGTCCGGTTGCTCGCCGTGCCGCGCAGCGAGCGTGCCCGGCCGAAGGTCCGCGAGCTCGGAAGCCCCCAGGTGTGAACGGCTTCGACCCGTTCGTGTTCCGTGTACTCGGGCCGGTCGAGGCCGAGGCCGGCGGGCAGCCGGTCACCCTCGGCGGAGCGAAGCAGCGCACCGTCCTCGCGGCCATGCTGCTCGCCGGGGGCCGGCCGCTCTTCGACGACCGGCTCAAGGCCCTGCTCTGGGGGTGCGAACCGCCCGCCACCGCGACGGCCCAGATCTACACCTATGTCTCCCAGCTCAGAAAGCGCCTGCATCCCGGCGTCCACCTGGAGCGCCGTGCCAACGCCTACCGGCTGGAGACGCACGACGCCTTCTTCGACTGGACGGCTTTCGAGAGCCTGGCGGGCCGTGGTCGCGCGGACCTGACGGCGGGCCGCTTCGCCGCAGCCGCCGACCACCTCGGGCAGGCGCTCGCGCTGCGGCGCGGGCCGGCGCTCTCCAACGTCACTGCCCATCTGACGGAACAAGAACGCCCCTTTCTGGATGAGGCCCTCCTGTCCGCGCGGGAAGGCCGGATCGAAGCCGAACTCGCCCTGGGACGCCACGACACGGCCGTCCCGCAGCTGATGCGGCTCGTGATGGAGAACCCGCTGCGCGAGCGGCTGCTCGGCCAGCTCATGACCGCTCTTCACCGGTGCGGCCGACAGGCGGAGGCGCTCGCGGTGTACGAACGCGGCCGCCGGGTGCTCCGTGACGAACTGGGCGTGGACCCGGGCCGGGCACTGCGCGACATCCAGCAGTCGGTGCTGACCGGCACCCTTCCGAGGCCCGCCGCGCGTGAGGTGGCGGTCATCGGTCCGGCCCTCGCCCTGCCGGACGGAGCGCCCAGCCCTCCGGCGGTGCGGGTGCGGGACCGCGGCGCCTGGAGCGGCGTCGTGCCCGCGATGCTGCCCGCCGATGTCGCGGACTTCACCGGCCGCCGTCCGGAGCTGGACGGCATCGCGGCAGCCCTGCGCGGAGCGGGATCCCGGCACGTCGTGGTGACGGGCGCTGCGGGTACCGGCAAGTCGGCCCTGGCTGTCCATGCCGCGCACCGGTCACGGCAGAGGTTCGCGGACGGCCAGCTCCACGCCGACCTGTCCGGGCAGTCCGGACGCCCCCGCGCCCCCGCCGAGGTGCTCGGCTGGTTCCTGCGGGCCATGGGTGTCGCGGAGCGGCACCTTCCGGCGTCCCCGGAGGAGCGCGGCCAGCTCTACCGCAGCTTGCTCGCCGACCGCCGGATGCTGGTGCTCCTGGACAATGCCGTCGACGACCGCCAGGTCCATCCGCTGCTGCCGGGCGCGGGCGGCAGCAGCGCGCTGATCACCGGCCGGGGCTCCTTCGCCACTCTGCCGGGAGTGCGCCCGATCACCCTCGGTCCGATGGGCTCCGACGAGGGCCGCCGGATGCTGAGCGCCATCGTGGGGGCCGAACGGATCGAGGCCGAGCCCGAAGCGGCCGCCCGCATCGTCGAGTTGTGCGACCGGCTGCCGCTCGCCCTGCGGATCGTGGCGGCCCGGATGGCGGCGCACCCGCACTGGCGGGCCGAGGTGATCACGGCCCGGCTCGAACCGGAAGGGCGCAGGCTCGACGAACTGAGGATGGGCGACCTCGACATCCGTGCGGCCCTGCACCCCGGTCACCAGCGGGTGACCGGGCCCGTGCGCACGGCCCTGGGCGTCCTGGCGTCCGCCGGCCCCGACACCTTCGGCGCACGGCAGGCGGCGAACGTCCTCGGCTGTTCGGAGGAGGACGCCGAGGACGCTCTGGAGAGCCTGGCCGGCACCGGCCTGCTGGAGGTCGTCGGCCGGGTCCCGCCGCGCTACCGCTTCATGCCGTTGGTACGCCTCTTCGCCCGCGAGCGAAGCCGCGTGGAACCGCTTTCCCCGGCACGCCGGACGGCCGGACGGCCGGCCGTCTGCTGACGGGAAGCGGTCAGCCGCAACCGCCCGCGTGCCCCTCGTCGAGGCCGAACGACACCATGGCGTCCCCGTCGCCGGGGTGCGGCAGCAGCGAACAGCTCAGGGAGTCGATGTAGGCGGCCAGCAGATTGCTCCACCGGGTGCTGGAGCCGATGTCCCGTCGGCCGAGAAGTCCCGAGGTGCTGACGGCGGTCTCGGGCCCGCCGAAGCCGTCCTGCTGCACAAGGTCCCTGATGGCGTCCTTGGTGGTCGCCTCGTCGGAGACGCTCTGGTTGTTCAGGACGGCCATCAGATTCATACCCCCCTGGTCCATCCAGGACGTGATCTCCTTCTCCAGTTCCGCCAGCAGCTCGTCGCTGTCGCGGCCGTCGGCATCATGGGGCGTCCTGTCGCTCATAACCGCCTCCCTCGTCATCACGGATCCGATCGGTCAGTGCCGGAACATGATCCGGGAAGCATCTATGAATCCCCTATGGCGAGCGGCCTCGACGGCGTCGGAGCCGAGTCCGGTCCGCCGAAGGACGCACGGGGACGCCCGACAGCCCGTCGCACCGTTGTGCACGCGCATCGCCATGTACTGGCATAGGCACACGGCGTGATCCCGGCTGGTAGGACCCACAGAAAATTCAGACGGACAGGGCGTCGGCGCGGCGTGCCGAGTAGGTGACGAACGCTGCGCCGATGCCCAGGAACGCCGTGCCGCCGATCAGATACGGGGTGGTGTCGACCCCGGTCCCGGTGTCCGCGAGCCTCGGACCGGCCGCGGTGTCCACGGCGGCAGTCACCCGTCGGCTCTGTGCGCCCGGCGTGCCGGCCGACTCGTCCGTCGCATTGGCGGACGGTACGAACCACAGGGCGGCCAGCAACGTGCCCGCAGCGGTGGCGGTCAGAAGCGGGCGGAGAGCAGCGGCCACGGAATCGATCCCCCTTGTCACAGCCGTGAGTTAGGCCTGTACGCCGATGCTAGTGAAAGCAGCGGGTCGCAGGAAAGTCGCGAGGGCGGGGAGCTTACGCTCCGGCATATGAGCACTTCTGAGACATCACGGTTTGTTCGACTTCAGGTCGAAATGGTGCTGGAGATCACGGACCCCGCCGCCCTCAGCGGTACCGCACTGGAGTCCATCGCCGCCGAGTACGGGGAGCCCGGCGGCGAGTCCGCCGAGGAACGCATGCAGGCCGAGGCGGCCGTACGGGAGGACGGAGCGGAGGCCCTCGCCTCCCTCATCGATCCGTTCGACCTGGTCAGCGAGGTGCCGGGGGTCGAGCTCACCCAGGCGTCCTGGAGCAGCGAGAGCGTCGACTACGACCCGGACGCCCCGGACGACTGGGACCTCGACGACGAGGACGACGAGGGGGGCGACGGCGACGTCCCGCACAATGGTGAGGACGACGGCGAGCACAGCGGCGCGAGCGGCGGTGCGGAGCGGCGGATCTAGCAGGCGGTGAGCCACGGCCCCGGCCCGCTTTCCGCGTACCGGGGCCGTCGTGCGTACCGGCCGTGTATACGTGACCGGCACCGGGAACCACCGCCGACGCGGATGCGTCGATGAGTGTTGTTCCCCACATCTCTCTTGGATGTGGAACGGAAGACCCCTTCCATGGGTTCTAGGAACATTGACGGGTTTCGCCGGTCGTCGGCGGCTCTGCTCGGGGTTTTTGGGGATTAGGCAACGATGGAGAAACGTGTGATGACGGACAGCAAGCGGCGCAAGGGCCTGATGGCCGCGTCCGCACTGCTCGGTGGCGTTCTGGTGCTCACTGCCTGTAACGACAACGGCGCGAGCGCCGAGGGCTCGAAGAAGTCGCAGGCGGCCGAGGTCGACAAGGCAGCCGCCCAGGACGCGTCGGAGGCGCAGATCACCATCGCGCCGAAGAACGGTGCGACCAACGCGAGCATCAACAACGACGCCAAGGTCACCGTCACCAAGGGCACGCTGTCCCAGGTCACCATGACCACGTCGGCCGGTGCGACCGTCAAGGGCACGCTCGCCGCCGACGGCAAGAGCTGGAAGCCGGACGTCCAGCTGGAGCGCTCGACCACCTACAAGATCAATGCGGCGGCCAAGGACTCCAAGGGCCGCGAGGCGCACGAGAACTCCTCGTTCACCACCGTGTCGCCCGCCAACAGCTTCATAGGCAACTTCACGCCCGAGGACGGCTCCACCGTCGGCGTCGGCATGCCGGTCTCGATCAACTTCAACAAGCCGATCACGGACAAGAAGGCCGTCCAGGACGCAATCACCGTGTCGTCCAGCAGCGGTCAGGAAGTCGTCGGCCACTGGTTCAACTCGCAGCGTCTCGACCTGCGCCCCGAGCAGTACTGGCAGGGCGGCTCCACCGTCACGCTGAAGCTCGCGCTGGACGGCGTCGAGGGCGCGGACGGCGTCTTCGGTGTGCAGCAGAAGACGGTCACCTTCAAGGTCGGCCGCAACCAGGTCTCGACGGTCGACGCCAACACGAAGATGATGACCGTCACCCAGGACGGCAAGACGATCAAGACCATCCCGATCTCTTCCGGCTCCTCCGCCAACCCCACGTACAACGGGCAGATGGTGATCTCCGAGAAGTTCAAGGAGACCCGGATGAACGGCGCGACGGTCGGCTTCACCGACTCCGACGGCAAGGGCGAGTACGACATCAAGGACGTGCCGCACGCCATGCGGCTGTCCACCTCGGGCACCTTCATCCACGGCAACTACTGGGGCGCGCGGTCGATCTTCGGCAGCGCCAACACCAGCCACGGCTGTGTCGGCCTCGCCGACGTGAAGGGCGCGAACGACGCCAACCAGCCCGCCGCCTGGTTCTACAACAACTCCCTCGTCGGCGACGTGGTCATCGTCAAGAACTCCCCGGACAAGACCATCACCCCCGACAACGGCCTCAACGGCTGGAACATGAGCTGGGCCCAGTGGACGGCGGGCTCCCAGGCCTGACCCGCACGCACCTCCCCTCCCGCAGTACCGAATCCCCGTACGCAGGCGGCGGCACCCGGATCCCCTCGGATCCGCGGCGCCGCCGCCTGTGGCGTTCGCAGGCGTTCTCATCCGGCTCTTACCGTGGCCTTATCTCACCATCACGCCCCGTCCCTAGCCTCGCGCCATGTTCTTCACCTACCTCCGGCGCGAGCTGCGCCGCCGCAGAAAGGCGGCGCTGGTCGTCGCCTCGGGACTGGCCCTGGGCATCGCGCTGGTCATCATCGTCAGCTCGGTCTCCTCCGGCATGAGCAAGGCCCAGGACAAGGTCCTGGAATCGCTGTACGGCCTCGGTACGGACATGACGGTCACCAAGGCCGCCGCCGCTCCCGGTTCCGGCAGCGGGCGCCCGAAGTTCGAGTTCGACGCCAAGGGCAACGACGACGACTCGAACCAGAGCAGCGACCGGGTCCTGGTCCAGGGCTTCCAGACGCTGGCCTCCTCCACCGTCGACACGATCGGCAAGCAGGACGGGGTAGCGGACGCCGTCGGCGGACTCAGCCTGAACGTCATGAAGGTCGACGGCCAGTTCAAGCGCGGCGAGTTCCGGCAGGAGGGCGGCCCGGCCCAGGGCGGCCCGAGCGGCCCCGGCGGAGAGGGCGGCAGCACACAGCCGCAGGGCGAGGTGAGGGGCGGCGGCGCCTCCTTCGACGTCAACTCCTACACCGTGTACGGCACCGACGTCACCGAGCAGGCCCTCGGCCCGCTGACCTCGTCGAAGATCACCAAGGGGCGTACGTTCAAGGCGTCCGAGACCGACGCCGAGGTCGCCGTCGTGGACTCCGCGTACGCCAAGGAGAAGAAGCTCGCGGTCGGCAAGACCGTGACCATCCACGGCACCGAGTTCACGATCGTCGGGGTCTCGACCGCCGACAGCGGTGACGCCGCCGCCAACCTCTACATCCCGCTGAAGCAGGCGCAGACGCTCGCCGACTCGAAGAACAAGGTCACCACGGTCTATGTGAAGGCCTCGGACTCGCAGCAGATCGACCACGTCAAGTCCACCATCCAGAAGAACGTCTCCGGTACGACCGTCACCACCTCCGCCGATCTCGCCGACACCGTCTCCGGCTCCCTCTCCACCGCCTCCGACCTGGCCTCCGGCGTCGGCAAATGGCTGTCGATCGCGGTCCTGACCGCCGCCTTCCTGGTGGCCGGCCTGCTCACCTCCTCGGCGGTCAGCCGCCGGGTACGAGAGTTCGGCACCCTCAAGGCGCTCGGCTGGAAGAGCGGCCGGGTCACCCGCCAGGTCGTCGGCGAGGCACTCGTCAACGGACTGCTGGGCGGAGTACTCGGCATCGCCGTCGGTCTCGCCGGTGCGTACGTCGTGACCGCCGTCAGCCCCACCCTCACCGCACAACTCGGCTCCTCGGGCGTCGGCATGGGCGGCGGCCGGTTCATGGGCGGACCGGGCGGGCCGAGCGCGTCCAGGACGCTCGATGTCGCGCTGACCGCACCCGTCTCGCTCTCCACCATCCTGATCGCCGTCGCGCTGGCCGTGGCGGGCGGGCTGATCGCCGGTGCGTTCGGCGGCTGGCGGGCCTCCCGGCTGCGCCCCGCCGACGCCCTGCGC
Organism: Streptomyces atratus; assembly: GCF_014648655.1. GTDB lineage: Bacteria > Actinomycetota > Actinomycetes > Streptomycetales > Streptomycetaceae > Streptomyces > Streptomyces atratus. Next base: position 665,164 of record NZ_BMRN01000001.1, on the reverse strand, counting down.
CGCGTCGAATAGCCCACCCGGCGTCCCACCCCACTTTGTTCCAGCAGGAGTTGACCCATGTACACACTCAGAGACGTCACCAAGCGCTATACGCGCGGCAAGACCACCGTCCACGCGCTCGACGGTGTCGATCTGACCATCGAGGACGGCGGCCGGCTGGTCATCCAGGGCCCCACCGGCGGTGGCAAGTCCACGCTGCTGCAGATGCTCGGCGGCCTCGACCGCCCCACGAGCGGTAGCGTCGAACTCGACGGTGTGGACCTCGCGAAGCTCAGCGAGGCCAGGCTCACCACAGTGCGCGCGCAGAACATCGGCTTCGTCTTCCAGAGCTTCAACCTCATCCCGACGCTCACCGCCCAGGAGAACGTCGAGACCGCACTCGTACCGCTCGGCGGCAAGGCGGCCGAACGGCGCAGGCGGGCCGCCGAGGCACTGGACTCCGTCGGACTCGGTGAACGGCTCGGGCATCTGCCCGGCGAGATGTCCGGGGGCCAGCAGCAGCGCGTGGCGATCGCGCGGGCCCTGGTCAAGCAGCCGAAGGTGCTGCTCGCCGACGAACCCACCGGCAACCTCGACGAGTCGATGCGCGACGAGGTCATGGAGGTACTGGAGACCATGTGGAAGGAGCACGGCCTGACCTTCATCATGGTCACGCACGACAGCGCCATCGCCCGGCGTGCGCCACGGCTGGCGACGATTCGCAAGGGCAGGGTCACGATCACGGAGAACGCGGCGGCCTGAGGAAGGACGTGCGGGGCGCCGGCCGTCCGGCGGGCGCCCCGCTGTCGACCGGTGGCAGCGGTTCGGCCGGTCAGGCCGTCGGTGGTGGTCCGGTACGTCTGCCGCAGGTGGCGCGGCCCGGCCTCAGCGGTGTCCGGCTGCGGCATGCCGGTGAGCGATGAGGTCGCTGTGGCGGACCTGGCGCAGGCCCACCGGATCGTCGTTCCCGCTGCTCCAGAAGGCGCTGAGGGCAAGGACGCCGGGGCCCGCGAGGTACGAGCGCAGGGCGTACCAGGGTTGCAGCGGCAGCCGGCACAGTCCGTACAACCAGCGCCGCACCAGCCGGCAGGGCCCCGGGCGCCCGGCGTCGGGCAGTCCGATCACCCGTATCCCCATGATCAGTTTGCCCGCGCCGCCCCCGGCGATCGCGGTGAGGACCACCTGGTTGAGGAACGAGAACGCGAGCGTCGGGCCGAGCAGCAGACCGACGGTCTCGGGGATGCCGGCCGTGTGCACATGCGGCCGGGCCAGTAAGCCGCCGGTGACCAGGCAGAGGTAGCAGTCGAGGCCGACGGCGAGATAGCGGCGCATGTCGCCCACGCGCGGTGGGATTCGGGGCGCGGCGCGCTGCCCGGGGACGGGCGGGAGAGCCGGATGGGCGTACGGTCCGGCGGGTCCCGGGTACCCCGGTCCGGGCGGTGTGCGGACGGCCGGTAAGGCCGGCCCGGAACAGCTTCGGTTACGTCTGTGCCCCGGCGACGTGGTCATGACGGCATCATGTCCGATTACCCGTCACCGTGTGCCCGGGACCGCTCTCCTGCCGCCCCGTACGCCGCATTAATCTCGCAGTCATGACCGCCGCCATCACCGCCATGATCACCGCAGTAGTCGGGGTGCTCGGCACCCTCTTCTCCCCGTTTCTCGCACAGCGGCTGACCGTACGCCAGCGCGCCGAAGAGGCCCGACTGGTCGGTGAGCAGCGGAAGTTCGAGGAGCGGCGTGCCCAGTACACGGCCATGAACCGGGCCTCCCGGCAGTTCCACACACTCCTCAAGGACGCCCTGCACCGCATCCGCGACGACGTCTACACCGAGCAGGAACGTGCCCAGCTCGAAGAGGCCCGCCTCGACCACCGCGACCGCTACGCCGAGGCTCAGATGATCGTCCCCGAACGGATACTGCAGGCGTCCCGCGACCTCAACCGGGTCCTCGCCGCCGGTGACGCCGCCATCAAACGCCTCGACCGGGGCCTCGCCCGTGACGGCGAGAGCGTCGAACGGGCCCTGGAGGACCTGAGAGCGGCCGACCCCTGCCTCGACACGATGCGGGAACTGATGCGTCAGGACCTCGGAGTCACCGACTGAACCGCGGCCTCGGCGTCACCACTGACTGCCGAGCAGCGTCCGCCGGCAAGCCCCGGACGGCCACAGCCGGTAGTGCGAGTCCAGCCGGTACTCGCCGCCCCGTTCCACCGTGAGCTGCGTCCACTCGCCGTCCTGCCGTACGCACCCGCCGCCATCGGCCCGCAGCCAGGGCGAGTACGCGATCCGTACCGTCACCGATCCGGCGGCGGGCATCCGTACCACCAGCGAGGCGTCGTCCCCGCGTACGACGGTGCCCGGCGCGGAGACCAGCGGGACGGCGTCCCGCACCCGGTAGATCCGCCACCCCGCGTCCTGCCACACCGGCTCCAGCCAGTCGGTCCCGCGCCGGACGATCTCCGCCTCCGCCACGGCCGGGCCGTCCGGCCTGCCGTTGTGCAGCACCACGAGACCCACGCCCCACCGGTCCAGCCAGGCGCGGTACGCCGCCGGGGTCGGCTTTCCCCCGTAGAAAAGCCGCCCGCGCTCCACGTCGAGCTGCCGGTTCCAGCCGCGCGCCATGTTCACATGCGGCGCGAGCACGGACGCCTCCCGGTGGTTTCGGGCCGGTACGACCTCCACCCGGGTCCGTTCGGCACCGAGCCGTCGCAGCTCGGCGACCACACCGTCGGTGTGCGCCGCCCAGGTGGGCACGGTGGTGGAGACCCGCAGATCGTCATCGGTCTTGTCGACCAGCCAGCCGGTGTTGAACGCCAGCATCCCGACGAGCACGACCGCCCGCACCCGCGGCAGCAGTCCGCCCCGCGCCCAGCCCGCCAGGGCGGCCGGTGCCGCCGCGAGCAGCACGGGCGGACCGGCCACCCCCACCAGCCGCTCCACATTCGTCCCGATGGGCGAGGGGATCAGGAAAGTCAGGACGACACCGGCCGCGTACACCACGCTCGCGAACCGGACCACCCGCCAGCCGCCCTCGCGCGGCGCCGCGAGCCACAGGACCGCGCAGGCGGCCAACGGCATCCACAACTTCCCCGGAGCCATCGGCTGCTCGCCCGTGAACGGAAACAGCAATGTCGTCGCCGCCACCACCACGAACGGCGGCACGAGGAGCACGGCCGCCCGCCGCCACTGCCGGTCGAGCCCGTACGCCGCACCCGCCACCACCAGGAACAGCCCCGCCACCGGACTCGCCGCCGTCGCCAGCGCCGCGCAGCCCGCGGCGACACCCGCACGGTGTCGTACGTACAACAGCGCGGCCAGCCCGATCGCCACGCCCATTGCGAACGTGGTACGCCCGGACGCGACATTGCACCAGAGCACCAACGACCCCAGCACCGAGACCGCGACCGGCCACCGCACCCCGGTCCGCACACAGAGCCGCCCCAGCGCCCACGACCCGCAGAGCCCGGCGGCGACGGTGACGGCCCGCACCCCGAACACCGCCATGAGCGGCGGCGTCAGCAGGCTGTAGTTGGCGGTGTGCGTTCCTCCGTACCAGGAGAGGTTGTACGCGGACCCCGGATGCCGGGACGCGAACCCGGCCCAGGCGAACTGCGCCGCCAGATCACCGCCGCCGGTGGCCAGCACCAGCGCCCACACGAGGTACAACGGCACGACGACCAGCACCGCGAGACCCGGCACCCACCACCGCGCCGAGTCCGGATCCGTGACCGCTCGGCGCACGCGGGCGCCGACCCGCTCGTCTCCCCGCTCGCGCGTCGCAGCTCTCTCGGTGATCCCCACCTCGCAAACCCTAGCGGGACCGTTGGAACCGCATGATGGTTCAGCTGGCTACACCACGGATGTGGGGGACCGGTCCCTCGTGACGGCGGATACGCGCCGGGAGAATGGATCCATCACCCGACAACGGAAGGCGAAGCTCATGAAAGCACTGCTCTGGATCGTGCTCTGCGCGGCGATCGCCGCGAATGTCTCCCTGAACTTCTTCATGGACGACAGCGGTCTGCACATCGCGCTGAGCGTCGTCTCCGGCGTGGTCGTCCTCGCGTCCGGAGCGCGGCTGTGGATGCTGCGCCGCCCGGCGGAGTCGTAGACCCGGCCCAGAATACGGACGCGGTGAACGATTTTCCGGGGCCATTGGGACAATCGATGTGCCACAACGGTTCTGTACGTCGCTTCCGTGAGCCGCAGAGCGTGCGATGTCTGGGCGACGCCCTCAATGGGGAGGGGGACCGCTGGTGCCCCCGGGACGGGGCACCCACGCGCGCGATGCCGACCCACGGAAGGTATGACCCACATGAGTGTCATCGAGCCGCTGTACGCGGAGATTCTCCGCCGCAACCAGGGTGAGAAGGAATTCCATCAGGCGGTACGGGAGGTCCTGGAGACCCTCGGCCCGGTCCTCGAACAGCGGCCCGAGTTCGTGGACGCCCGGATCATCGAGCGCATCTGCGAGCCGGAGCGCCAGCTCATCTTCCGGGTGCCGTGGTCCGACGACTCCGGCGACATCCATGTGAACCGCGGCTTCCGGGTCGAGTTCAGCAGTTCGCTCGGACCGTACAAGGGAGGGCTGCGCTTCCACCCCTCGGTCAACCTCGGCATCGTGAAGTTCCTCGGCTTCGAGCAGATCTTCAAGAACGCGCTCACCGGCATGCCCATCGGCGGCGGCAAGGGCGGCGCCGACTTCGACCCGAAGGGCCGCTCCGACGCCGAGATCATGCGGTTCTGCCAGTCGTTCATGACCGAACTCCACCGTCACCTCGGCGAGTACACCGATGTCCCCGCCGGTGACATCGGCGTCGGCGGCCGCGAGATCGGCTACCTGTTCGGCCAGTACAAGCGGATCACCAACCGTTACGAGTCCGGCGTACTCACCGGAAAGGGCCTCGGCTGGGGCGGCGCCCAGGCGCGCACCGAGGCGACCGGCTACGGCTGCGTCCTGTTCACCGCCGAGATGCTCCGCAGCCGCGGCGAGTCCCTAGACGGCCAGCGCGTCGCCGTGTCGGGCTCGGGCAATGTCGCGATCTACGCGATCGAGAAGGCCCAGCAGCTCGGCGCGACCGTGGTGACCTGCTCCGACTCCGACGGGTACGTCGTGGACGAGAAGGGCATCGACCTCGCCCTGCTCAAGGAGATCAAGGAGGCCGGCCGTGGCCGCGTCTCCGACTACGCGGAGCGCCGCGGCGAACACGTCAGGTTCGTCCCCGGCACCGGCCTCTGGAACGTCCCCTGCGATGTGGCCCTGCCCTGCGCCACCCAGAACGAACTCCACGAGGCCGACGCCCTGGCCCTCGTACGCAACGGCGTGAAGGCGGTCGCCGAGGGCGCCAACATGCCCACCACCCCGGAGGCCGTACGCATCCTCCAGGACGCGGGCGTCGCCTTCGCCCCCGGCAAGGCGGCCAACGCGGGCGGCGTGGCCACCAGCGCCCTGGAGATGCAGCAGAACGCCTCACGCGACTCCTGGACGTTCGCCCACACCGAGGAGCGGCTCGCGGAGATCATGCGCCACATCCACGACTCCTGCCACACGGTCGCGGAGCGTTACGGCAGCCCGGGCAACTACGTGGTGGGTGCCAACATCGCCGGCTTCGAACTGGTCGCGGACGCGATGCTCGCCCAGGGGCTCATCTGATCCGGCCGATCCGACGCCACACCGGCCCGGCCGCCCTCCGCGGCCGGGCCGCTGTCACGTCAGGCAGCCGGCGCTCCGCGCTGCGGTGTGCGGCGCCGAAGGGTCTTTGCCAGGGCCGTGTTCACGACCACGACGACGCCGAAGAACGCCGCCGCTGCGTGCCATTGGTGGACGAGGAGTCAGTACTCCAGCCGTAGATCGTGATCTTCCCGGTGTGGTGGCCCGCCGTTGGTAGTGGCAGGCGCGGGCGCGGCCTTGGTGGTGGCGTCGCCGGAACGACCAGTCGCGCCGGTGGACGGCGTCGTGCACCGGCTGGGTGAGGTGCTGCATCTCGTCATGTCGCCCGGCATCCCGACGGATGCCGGGCGTTCGCCCCACCCGTCGGTCAGGCGGAGAACTCACTCTTGTAGAAGACGCTTGACTCGAAGGTATCCGGTTCGGTCGATGTGATCTTCGAGGAGTAGCCGAAGGCGAGCCTGGGCGCTCCGTTGAGCCGCCAGATGGCGATTCCCTGGGCCTCGCGGCCGGGGAGGGACTCGCCGGCGTTCGTGAGGAACTTCTCGACATAGCTCGACCCGGTGTCGTTCAGGTCGAGGGTGACGAGATAGGAGGAGCGGTTCGGGCCGCCGAAGATGAGATATGCGTAGCGGCCGCAGGAGGTGATGCCTTGGAAGGAGTCGGCGTCGGTCAGCCCCAGCTCCTGGTTGGTCGGGATCGCCCGCTCGGTCAGGCGATAGCCGTCGCTCAACCGCCCGGCCACGGCGTCGGCGAGGGTGAAGACGGCGATGCGCCAGGGGCGAGTGGCGCTCCCTGAGTGGTAGCGGAAGAGCACGCGGTCGTAGTGCGTGTCGATCGCCGGCCGCGGGCTGTGGGCGAAGCTGGAGACCGTAGGGGTTCGGTTGTAGATGGAGGAGGACGTCGTCTCCAGTGTCCCGTCATCGACCCAGCGGAAGCGGGCGATCCGGGTACCGGCGTCGTTGACCGAGTGGCTTTCGATCCATATGTAGGGCGAGTTGCCCGCACCGGCCGTCTCCACGCCCATCGACGAGCCGTGGCCGAAGCCGTGGATGGCCATCGTGCTCAGGACTTTGCCGAACAGGTCCGTCTTGCTCAGCCACAGATCACCGGTGTCGCTGCCCACCTTGTGCTGGGCGAAGTAAATGTTTTCGTTGACACTGTCGTAGGCGAACGACTGCATCGCCCAGTTGGGCTGATGGAGCGTCTGGCGCAAGACGGGATTGCCACCCGCCCCCGGCAGATAGAACTTCGGCGAATCGGGTACTGCCGCATACGCCGGACTTGCTGCAAGCAGCGAGCCGCCGCCGAGCACCGCCGCCCCCGCGGCCAGCTTGATGCCGCCGGTAAGCAGGCTTCTGCGGCTGTGCGTTGGGCGGGCTGCGCTCTCTAAGGGGTCAGTCACGTCGTCACCTCTCCATCGACAACAGGGCCGAGCGGCGAATCTAGCAGTCGGCCCAACAGCGTTGCCAGGAACTGTTGTTGATCATGTGCAGCAGGTCGCAGCGTGGACCCCGCCCGCCGGCAGTCCGGATTCGAGGCTCTGATGGACCGGATCGCGAACCGGTTCGCACGGGTCGAACCGCGTTGCCGGGCCCAGGACTTCATCCTGGGCCTGCTGTCGGACCTGCCCGCGCAGGAACTGCCGACCCGCTCGCCGAGCGGGCCGGACACGCCAACCCGGACGGGCTGCGACACCTGATGCCGGACGGGGCTCGCTGCGGGCCGTCGGATGAGCCCTGGCCACCAGCTGGTCAGGGCTCACACTGTGCAGACTCTTCGCGTCTGTCACTCTCCTGCTGGAGCGATCCCCACCGGGCAGGAGACCCCCGTCCCGCCGATCCCGCAGTACCCCGCCGGGTTCTTGTCGAGGTACTGCTGGTGGTATCCCTCGGCCGGCCAGAACGTGCGGCCCTCCGCCGGGAGGATCTCCGTGGTGATCTCGCCGTACCCGGAGCCCGTGAGGACCTTCTGGTACGCCTCGCGGGAGGCTGCCACTGCCGCCTCCTGCTCGGGGGAGTGGGTGTAGATCGCCGAGCGGTACTGCGTGCCCACGTCATTGCCCTGGCGGAAGCCCTGGGTCGGGTCGTGGGACTCCCAGAACAGCTTCAGCAGCTCGGCGTACGAGACGGTCTTCGGGTCGAATACGACCCTGACCGCCTCCGTGTGGCCGGTCAGGCCCGAGCAGACCTCTTCGTACGCGGGGTTCTCGGTGTAGCCGCCCTGGTAGCCGACGAGCGTCGTCCAGACGCCGTCCGTCTGCCAGAACTTGCGCTCGGCACCCCAGAAACAGCCCAGCGCGAAGTCCGCAATCTCCAGACCCTCCGGGTACGGGCCCAGCAGCGGGTTGCCGAGGACCGTGTGGCGGGACGGGACGGTGAATTCGGGGGCGGGGCGGCCCTTGAGGGCCTCCTCGGCGGTGGGGAGCTGGGGGGTACGGCGATGCAGGAACATGCGGGGGCTCCTCCGGGGGCTGGCGTTCACGGTCCGTACAACGCGGTGCGGGCGCCGGAGATTCCGGCGTCCGCACCGCGTACGTGACGGTCAGTTGCCGTTCGCCTCCACGACCCGCCGGGCGCTGTAGCCGCGGCATTGGACGTAGTACTTCTTCGGATCCCTGAAGTACGACCACGGGGCGCCGCCGTCGAAGTGGCCGTCGATCGCCCGGAACTGCTCCACCGCCGCCTCGTACCGGTCCTGCCAGTACAGCGTCCAGGCGAGCATGTGGCGGGCCCGGAGGATCCGCCGGTCTCCGGGGTCGGCCGCCACGGCGGCGGCCACGTCGACCAGACAGACGTCCGCCGCGGCGATCAGCTCCGGGCTCTTGTAGTACACATCCTCATCCGCGTTCCGGTCGGCCCGCTCCTGCTTGAAGGCGGCGTACAGCGGGAGCAGCGAGAGCAGCCGGCCAGGGGCGCCCTGCCGCGCCGCCTCGCGTGCGAAATACGCGGCCGGCGCGTGCGAGCCGGGCCACTTGTGGCACCAGTACCGGAGTACCGCGTCGTGGGCCGCGAGGTGGGGGGCGTCGCGTTCGACGACCTCCGCCCACAGGTCATGGCACTCGCCGGGATCGTAGACGAGGCCCAGGGCGCAGGGGATCTCGGCGATGTACGGACACGGGTCGTCGCCCGCCAGCTCCTGGGCCTCGTGGCACGCCTCGCGGGCCCTGACCATCACCTGGTGGAAGACGCAGGACTGCTCCCACGTGGGGCGCCGCGTCGGCTTCGTACCGTGGACCTGCGCGGCGACGCCGGTCAACGCACCGGCGTGCACGAGGGCCGCACCCGCGTCCTTCGGCCGCGCGGCGCGCCAGGCCAGCAGCCAGGCGTCGTCGGCCGCGGCCTCGTCCTGGAGGACGGCGGCGCGCCGGTATCGCTCCTGCCAGTCCCGGCCCGCTTCGTCGAGGAAGGCGGCGCCCGCCCGCCAGTCGCCGGAGCGGACGGTGGCGCGTATCTCCTCGTCGCGCGGGTCGGGGGCGCAGGCGTCCGCGGTGTCGAGTCCGTCGGGCGGTACCAGGCCGAGTTCCGCGGCGGCCTCCGGCGGGCCGGGAGTGCTCCGCGCGGTCTGCGACGGCTTCTTCCGGGCCTTTGCCCAGAGGTACCCGCCCAGAGCGGCGGCCGACAGGAGCAGCAGGGGTGTCATGGAAAGTCCCGGTCCGGGTCGCAAGCGGGTAAGGCGGTCAGGGGGTTGTGAGTTGCTGTCGGCGGGTTCACATGGGTGGGTCCAGGACTCACTCATGCACACTGGCCAGGAACGGTGAGCAGTTCGCGCAGCAACTTCGTGTCCGGGACATCCGCCACCGTCGCGTCCAGCGCCACCGGAAGCATCTCCTCGTGGCCCCGCGGCAACTCCAGCGACGTGTCGTCGTCGATCCAGGACAGTCGCCAGCGGGCCCGCCCCTGCCGCACGTACTCGCTCACGACCAGTTGCCTCAGCCCGTCGCGCAGCTTGGGCCTGGCGAACTCGCGGGCCGCGCGTCCGGTCGCCGCTCGGGCCTCGTCGGACTTGGGGAGGCGGTCGGCGATCTGCCACTGTGCGCCCGCGTCGAGCGCGTCGAGCGCGTCGGTCACCGAGCCGTCGCCGCCGGTCACCTCGGCGACCGCCGTGCTGAACTTCTGCGCCGACCACTTCCCGTATGTCGTCATCGACTCGTGCACCAGGTCCGGCCAGTCGACGCGGCGCAGCCGCAGCATCTGAGGTGTCAGCACCTGCTCCTCGGCAGCGGCCAGCGTGCGCTCGGTGTCGACGAGCAGGCCCAGGGCCGGTTCCACGGGCTCCGACGCGCGCCCGTCGTCCGGCAGCGCCTCGATCCGGGCGATACGTTCCGTGACCGACGGATGCGTGTAAGGGGCGGACGGTTCGAACGGCATGGAGTCGCGCATCTCCTCCAGCTCGTCCTTGCGCGCGGCCAGCACATGCCGTAGGCCGCCGAGGACCTGGCCGGGCGGGGGCAGCATCCCGGCCGCCACGCCGAGCGTGGCGTAGGTGTCCATGTAGTCCTCGTGCATGTCGAGGAGGACCTGGGTTTCGAGCAGTGCGGACGCGGTCACGTCACGGCCCGCGATCCGCACCGCGGCGGCGTCGGCCGCGAACTCCGCGCAGCGGGTGTCGGACAGAGTGATGCGCCTGGAGAAAAGCGCGTACCGCTGGTACAGCGCCGCCATCCTGCGGAGCGAGGTACCGGCGTCGCTCGGGTCGATCTTCTTGGCCTTCTTGCCCTTGGCGAGCGCCTTGGCGGCCTTCTTCTCCTGGCGTGCCCGCTCCGTGGCGACGGCCTTGCCCACCCACTCCTGGAAGTGGGTGATGGTGCGGGCGGTCTGGATCCGGCCGCGTGTGTTGATTGCGGTGAGGCGGGTGTCGGAGTTGGCGAAATGGCTGATCTCGTGCGCGAGCACGGAACGCAGCTGGGCCTCGGACAGGCCGGCCATCAGCGGCAGCCCGACGAGGAGTCGGCGTCGGCCGGCGAACAGACCGAGGAACCTGGTGTCCTCGACGGCCGAGGCGTCCACCTGGTCGGTGAGCACGATCTCGTCGGGTGTGCGGGTGCCGACCCGGTCGGCGAGGTCGCGGACCATGGCCCAGAGCCGGGGTTGCCGGGTGTCGTCGACGTGCAGTCCACGCACATCGTCGTCCTTCGGTATGCGCGGTACGAACATGCCTCGCACGATCGGGAGCGCCAGCACGGAGGTGCGTGCGAGAACCATCACGGCGACGGGGATCCACGTCCAGCGGAACGCGGCCCAGTCGAGGACGCAGAGGACGGAGAGCAGGAGGATGCCCAGCAGGTAGAAGCCGGCGAACAGAGCAATGGCGCGGAGGGCACGCAGAGTTGGGCTCATCGGACGGATTCCCCCACGGGAAGGGGACGGGTGGCGGTGATGGTGGTGCGCGTGGGGAATCGGAGTATGGCGTCCCGCGGTCGGGCGCGGCAACGCGATATGCGGGCAGCCCGGGACCGGGGCCGTGTCGCCCTGGCCGTCGCCCGGAGAACGGGCGACGGGCGACGGGCGACCGCCCCGGTGGTGTCACCGGTCCGCTGCCCCCGACGTCACCGCTATGCCGCTCCGGTGTCACCGGGCCGCTGCCCCGGCGGTGTCACCGGTCCGCCGCCGGGCAGCCGTGGGCCGTCGGGCGGTCGCCCGGGCAGCGCCTCGGCAGCGGGTGCCGGGGCTCGCGGCCACCGCGGCAGCGCGTGGCGGGACTCTGTCGTTCGCCGACAGCGAGTGCCGGGCCCCGGGGCTCAGGACTACCGCGGCAGCGTCGCCGGGCTGCCGCCGTTCGCCTCGTAGCCGGCGACGGCCAGTGCCCGGTAGACCGTGTACTCGGCGGCCGGGTCGGGGCTCTGGGTCCACGGCAGCGCGCCCACATGGCCGTCGATGTGGACGAGCTGGTTCATCGCCTCCGACCAGCGCTCCATCCGGACCAGGAACAGCACCAGCAGATGGCGCACGTGCGCGAGCATCGGATCGTCGGCGCGGGCCGCGTGCACCGCGAACAGTGCGCCCTCGACCGCCTTGGTCACCACCGCGCTCCGGTAGAAGCCCTGCACGAGATTGACCTCGGGCAGATGCTCGTACACCGCGAAGAGCGGCAGCGCGGCCAGCAGTGAGCCCTGCGGGGCGCGGGCGGCGGCCGTGGTGGCGAAGCGGTCGGCCTCCTCGCGGGAGCCGTGCCACTTCTCGCACCAGTAGTGCAGCGCGGCGATGTGCGCGCCCATGTGCGCCGGGGCCCGGTCGATCACCTTCGCCCAGAGCCGGTCGAACTCCTCGTGCGAGTAACCGAGTCCACGGGCGACCGCCAGCTCGACGAGGTACGGAACGGGGTCGCCCGGTGCCAGCAGGGCCGCCTCGCCGCAGACCGTACGCGCCTCCTCCAGGATGATCCGGAAGTCGTCCGTCCCCGCGGTCGACGAACGCCACGCCTGCTGCACCAGGAATTCGGCGTGCACCGCCGCACCGCCCGCGTCCTTCGGCGCATCGGCCCGCCACTTGCGCAGCCACGAACCACCGACACCGGGCTGCTGCGCCAGCTCCAGCGAGGCGGCGCCGGCGAACGCCTGCACCCGCTGCCACCGCACCTCGCCCTCCTTGGGCGTACCGGCCAGCAACTGCGAAGCCGCCCGCCAGTCCTGGGAACGCTGCACGACATCGAGCACATCGAGAAGATCCTGGTCCGGGCCCGGCAGCCGGATGTCCAGCTCCTCCTGGCGCACGAAGCCGTAGGTGTCCGGATCGGCGGCGTCCGGAGATCCGGGAGCGACCTGACGGATACCGCCGCGGCGGCGCAGCACGAAGGGGCCGATGACCGCGGCGAGCATGCACAGTGCGATCAGGAACCAGAGAATCTCCATACCCCCATTGTCACCGGACGGCCCGGTAGCCCTGTGGGCGCCCTCGCGACGAACTACGCTCGGGCCCCATGAGCGACCAGCACAGCTTCGAGACTCTCGCGATCCACGCGGGAAACACCGCCGATCCCCTCACCGGCGCCGTTGTTCCGCCCATCTATCAGGTGTCCACGTACAAGCAGGACGGCGTGGGCGGACTGCGCGGCGGCTACGAGTACAGCCGCAGCGCCAACCCGACCCGTACCGCCCTGGAGGACAACCTCGCGGCCCTGGAGGGCGGCCGCCGCGGACTCGCCTTCGCCTCCGGCCTCGCCGCCGAGGACTGCCTGCTCCGTACGCTGCTCACCCCCGGCGACCATGTGGTCATCCCGAACGACGCCTACGGCGGCACGTTCCGGCTGTTCGCGAAGGTCGTCTCGCGGTGGGGCGTCGACTTCTCCGTCGCCGACACCTCGGACGTGACGGCGGTACGGGCGGCGATCACTCCGCGCACCAAGGCGATCTGGGTGGAGACCCCGTCCAACCCGCTGCTCGGCATCACCGACATCGCCGCGATCGCCGGTGTGGCCCGCGCGGCGGGTGCGCGACTGGTCGTCGACAACACCTTCGCCAGCCCCTACCTCCAGCAGCCCCTCGCCCTGGGCGCCGATGTCGTGGTGCACTCCACCACGAAGTACATGGGCGGCCACTCGGACGTCGTCGGCGGTGCGCTGATCGTCAACGACCCGGAACTGGCCGAGGAGTTGGCGTACCACCAGAACGCGATGGGCGCGGTCGCCGGACCGTTCGACGCCTGGCTGGTGCTGCGCGGCATCAAGACCCTCGCGGTCCGCATGGACCGGCACAGCGAGAACGCCACGAAGATCGCCGATCTGCTGACCCGGCACCCCAAGGTCACCCAGGTCCTCTACCCGGGGCTGCCCGAGCACCCGGGCCACGAGGTCGCCGCCAAGCAGATGAAGGCCTTCGGCGGCATGGTGTCCTTCCGCGTCGTGGGCGGCGAGGACGCGGCGGTCCACGTCTGCAACCGGGCGAAGCTGTTCACCCTCGGTGAGTCCCTGGGCGGCGTCGAGTCCCTCGTGGAGCACCCCGGCCGCATGACGCACGCCTCGGCGGCCGGCTCCCCGCTCGAGGTGCCCGCCGACCTCGTCCGGCTCTCCGTCGGCATCGAGTCCGCCGACGACCTGATCGCCGATCTGACGCAGGCGCTCGGCTAGAGGCTCTCGGGGCCGGACAGAGGCGGGCGGGCTCGATCGTTCGGGCCCGGCCGCCCTCGGAACCTCAGACGCCGGCCTTCTCGTCGTCCAGCGACGCCCGGATCTGTTCGCGCAGTTCCGGGCTGTCGGTGTGTTCATGCACGGAAACCGCGTGCTCCGCCGCGGCCCTCACGACTTCCTCTTCCTCGCCGGAGATGGTGAGCGAGCAGTTCGTGACGCTCGGATACTTGCGGCAGTCGGCGACTTTCCTGGTCATCACAGCCTCCTCGGCCGGTTCCCCGTGACGCCTCGTTCCAGGATAGTTCGCCCCGGACCGGCCCTCACCAGCCGCCCAGCGGCGGTGTCGTCTCGGTGGGAGGCGGTTGCCACGGCTGCGCCGCCACCGCCCACACCGTGAAGGCGACCACCGCGGCGAGCGCCACCAGCTGCACCAGCCTGCGGGCGAAACGACGCCGGCGCAGCAGCCGGCCGCCGCGCTCCGTCGCCCGCTGTGCCAGATCGGCGGGCACCTGCGGATGCGGACCGTCCAGCATGCGCCGGACCTCGTCCTCGCGGTTGCTGCTGCGGCTCATGGCGAGACCCCCAGCGGCCGTTGCAACCCCCACCGCGCCGTGGGCCGGCGAGTGCCGCGCATCGTGGCCACCGAACGGTTGCAGATCGCCCGGATCCGCTCCACCGGAACCCCGAGCAGCGCCGCGGCCTGCTCCTCCGCGACGCCCTCGTACAGCCGCAGCACGAGAACGAGACGCTCCTGCGGCGTCAGCCGGTCCAGCAGCCCGCCGCGCGGCCGGTGGTGCCGCCAGACCTCGTGGGCGAACCGGATGGCCAGCTCCCGCCGGGTGCGGTCGTACGGGTCCTCGCCGCGCAGCCGTCCCCACTGTGCGTACGTGCGTGCCAGCGCGGCCGTGAGCATCCGCTGGGCCCGGGGGTTCGCTCCGGGCGGCTGCATGGGCTCGGTGGTCAGCAGCGTGGCCGTGTGCAGCAGTCGGCCGGCCGCGCCCGCCACGAAGGTCTCGAACTCCTGGGCGCGGCGCCGCTCCCGGCCCGCCTGGCGCTCTCGCACAGTCCTCATCCGAGCCGTTGCCGGGCTCATGGTCAAGAGGTGTGCGCCCGACAGTCTGCGCAGCACCGTCGGGTGCTGTCGCTCCCGCTAGCCGGCCGGGGGCGCCTGGGGCGAGGTCTGGCGGGCGGCCAGTGCCAGATTGAACCGGGTGAGCAGCGTGCAGAACGTCTCGCGCTCCTCGGCCGTCCAGTCGTCCGTCACCTGTGTCATGAGCTCGCGCCGGGATTCACGGACCTCGTCCAGCCGTGCCTGGCCGCGCGGCGACAGCTGGAGCACGACGGCACGGCCGTCCTCCGGGTGCGAGGTGCGCTTGACCAGACCGGTGTCGACGAGGGGTGCGACCTGCCGGGTCACGGTCGAGGAGTCGATCCCCATGCCTGCGGCCAGTGCCTTGACGCCCATCGGGCCTTCCCGGTCCAGCCGGTTGAGCAGCAGATAGGCGGCCCGGTCCATGGAATTACGCACCTGGCCGACACCGCCGAGGCGGGTCTGCTCGGCACGGCGGGCGAATACCGCGACCTGGTGCTGCAGCGCATCGAGGACGTGGTCGGAACCCGTGGGTTCGGGGGTGGCGCCCCCGGAAGGAGACGCAGCTGTCGTCATGTCCTGAGGGGGCATGGCCGGGGGCTCTCTTCGTGCGGTGTCGGATGGGTGGGGGACAGAGTACGCGGCCACGGGGCAACGCGTACCAGTGCTGCACAAACCTGTGGACAACGGCTCAGGACGGGACCGCACAAGGCATCCGGCGCCCCGCCGAGCTGCAAGACTTACTGTATGAACTTCCCCGCGCCCGGCCATTTTCCCCCACTGATCCTCGACGACATCCGCGGGGCGCAGAAGATGCTTTCCGGCGTGGCCAGAGTGACCGCCATGGAAGGCAGCCGCCATCTGACCGAGCTCGTGGGCGCGCCGGTCCACTTCAAGTGCGAGAACCTGCAGCGGACCGGTTCGTTCAAACTGCGTGGCGCCTATGTACGGATCGCGGGCCTGTCCCCGGTGGAGCGGGCGGCCGGAGTCGTAGCCGCGAGCGCCGGAAACCATGCGCAGGGTGTCGCACTCGCCTCTGCTCTGCTCGGCGTACGGTCGACGGTCTTCATGCCGGTCGGGGCGCCGCTGCCGAAGGTGGCCGCCACCCGCCAGTACGGGGCACAGGTCCGGCTGCACGGCCATGTCGTCGACGAGACGCTGGCCGCCGCCCAGGAGTACGCGCGGGAGACGGGTGCGGTCTTCATCCACCCCTTCGACCACCCCGACATCATCGCCGGCCAGGGCACGGTGGGCCTGGAGATCCTTGAGCAGTGCCCCGAGGTGCGCACCATCGTGGTCGGGATCGGCGGCGGCGGTCTCGCCGCGGGCATCGCGGTGGCGGTCAAGTCGGTCCGGCCCGATGTGCGGATCGTCGGCGTGCAGGCGGCGGGCGCGGCCTGCTATCCGCCGTCGCTGGCCGCGGGGCACCCGGTGTCGATCGGCACGCTGAACACGATGGCGGACGGCATCAAGGTGGGGCGCCCCGGTGATGTCCCGTTCGAGCTGGTCAGGGAGCTGGTCGACGAGGTCCGTACGGTCTCCGAGGACGAATTGTCCAGTGCGCTGCTGCTCTGTCTGGAGCGGGCGAAGCTGGTGGTGGAACCGGCCGGTGCGAGCCCGGTGGCGGCGCTGCTGAGCGATCCGAAGTCGTTTCGCGGGCCGGTGGTCGCGCTGCTGTCGGGCGGCAATGTGGACCCGCTGCTGATGCAGCGCATCCTGACCCACGGCATGGTGGCGGCAGGCCGCTATCTGAGCCTGCGGTTGCGGCTGACCGACCGGCCCGGCGCGCTGGCCACGCTGCTGACCGTGCTCTCGGTGGTCGACGCCAACGTCCTCGACATCGGCCATGTGCGGACCGATCCCCGGCTCGGGCTCACCGAGGTCGAGGTGGAACTGCAGCTGGAGACGAAGGGGCCGGAGCACTGCGAGGAGGTCTCGGCGGCGCTGCACGACGCGGGCTATCTGGTGATGAGCTGACGCTTGTGTGTCGCGATGTATCGCGTTATGGTGCGGCGTCGCCAGGTGGCCGCAGGCGTGTTCGCCGTACGCGGTCACCGGGCGCGGAAAGACCTCGACCCGGCCCGGGCCGTCCTCGTCCAGCTCGGCAAGGTGAGGTCACCGTCGTCGAGCACACGGGCAAGCTGACCGTCCCGGTCTCCGGCGGAGCCGAGCTGCCGGCCGAGGCCATCCGCGACCTCGACGCCCGCGGCGTGGAGATCGACGGCATCGGACTGCGCCGCCCCACCCTCGACGACGTCCTCCTCTCCCTCGTCGGACACTCCGCCGAGGCGGAGACCGGCGACGGGAACGGGCCGGGGACGACCGGCGAGGCCGCCCCGGCCGGTACGGAGACGGCCGCACATACGGGGAGCCTCCGGCCCGACGGGCCGGAGGCTCCCCGTATCAGTGGTGCGGGATCAGCCCGTGTAGGGCTTCGCCGCGAGAATCTTCACGGTGGCCGTCTTGCCGTTCGGCAGCTCGTACTCGGCGTCCTCGCCCATCTTCTTGCCGTTCACGCCGGTGCCGAGCGGCGACTGCGGGGAGTACGTCTCGATGTTCGAGCTCGCGTACTCGCGCGAGGCGAGCAGGAAGGTCATCGTGTCGTCCGGGTCGTCGTCGAAGGCGATCGTCACAACCATGCCGGGCTCGACCACGCCGTCGTCGGCAGGTGCCTCGCCGACCTTCGCGTGCTCCAGGAGCTGGGTGAGCTGGCGCACCCGCAACTCCATCTTGCCCTGCTCCTCCTTGGCCGCGTGGTACCCGCCATTTTCCCGGAGGTCACCCTCCTCACGGGCCGCCGCGATCTTTACGGAGATTTCCGTGCGCGCGGGACCAGACAGGTACTCCAGCTCGGCCTTGAGCTGGTTGTACGCCTCCTGCGTGAGCCAGGTGACGTTTTCGCTGGTCTGGGTCACAGGGTGCTCCTCGTCGGTACTGGGAATACAAAGCATCGCCCTACCCGTAAGCATGTGCCTCCACGGGTGGGCGAAACCACGAGCCTAACAATTCCGCAGGAAAAGGGGGAGAAGGTAAACCGTCAGGACTGCGTATGTGCAGGTCAGCGGCTACAACAGTGATTCAGCGTCGGCGTGCGGCGGTCACTGTGCCGCCCCGCCGTCGTCGGTACAGCCCAGCAGCTCGACGCTGGTCGCCCTGGCTGTCGTACGCAACGACAGGACGCGGTCGATACGGTCCGTGCGGCCGTCGAAGCGGAAGTCCTTGCGGGCCACGTCGCTGCCGTCCTCGTGCTGCGAGCGGAGCGTGCAGTAGCCCTTGGTGTCGGTGCCCTTGCGCACCTCCAGGTGCACATCGACCCGCTGGTCCGAGACGACCTTGAACTTGATCACCTCGGCGCTGATGCCCTGGCCGGCGATGTAGTCGTATCCGATCCAGCCGATCACGCCGAGGAGGGCGACGCCCAGCACCGAACCGATGATCTTGAGCTTGCGGTCCGCGCGCTGGTCCGCGGAGCGGCCGTAGCGGTTCTCCGGAAGCGCTTCGCGCACCGCAGTCATGATCGTTCCTCCCGTACCGGGGATCGAGGAATTTTCCACCCCCCGGTTCGGTCACTATAGAAGCCCGCCACCCGCCCCCCGACCGCCACCCCGAACCGACGTCCCTTCGGGACGACACCTCTCCATGGCGTCCAATCAACGAGGATCGAGTCTTGACTGAGCAGCTGCGACTGATGGCCGTTCACGCCCACCCCGACGACGAGTCGAGCAAGGGCGCGGCCACCATGGCCAAGTATGTGTCCGAGGGGGTGGACGTGCTGGTCGTGACCTGCACGGGAGGCGAGCGCGGCTCCATCCTCAACCCGAAGCTCCAGGGCGACGCGTACATCGAGGAGAACATCCACGAGGTGCGCAAGAAGGAGATGGACGAGGCCCGGGAGATCCTGGGCGTCAAGCAGGAGTGGCTCGGCTTCGTCGACTCGGGTCTGCCCGAGGGCGACCCGCTGCCGCCGCTGCCCGAGGGCTGCTTCGCGCTGGAGGACGAGGAGAAGGCCGCGGGGCGTCTCGTCCGCAGCATCCGTGCGTTCCGGCCGCAGGTCGTCACGACGTACGACGAGAACGGCGGGTACCCGCACCCCGACCACATCATGACCCACAAGATCACGATGATCGCGTTCGACGGCGCGTCGGACACCGAGACGTTCCCCGAGTCGGAGTTCGGTACGGCCTGGCAGCCGCAGAAGCTCTACTACAACCAGGGCTTCAACCGGCCGCGCACGGTGGCGCTCCACGAGGCGCTGCTGGCCCGGGGCCTGGAGTCCCCGTACGGCGAGTGGCTGAAGCGCTGGAAGGAGTTCGAGCGCGATGAACGCACGCTGACCACGCATGTTCCGTGCGCGGACTTCTTCGAGATCCGCGACAAGGCGCTGATCGCGCACGCGACGCAGATCGACCCCGACGGCGGCTGGTTCCGCGTCCCGATGGACATCCAGAAGGAGGTCTGGCCGACCGAGGAGTACGAGCTGGCGAAGTCTCTCGTCGATACCTCCCTCCCCGAGAGCGACCTCTTCGCGGGCATCCGCGACAATGCCTGATATGTACGCGACCCAGGCACTGACCGACCTCGTTCCGCTTGCCGATGAGCTCGACAAGAACAAGGTGACCCCCGGCGTTCTCGGCTTCCTCGTCTTCGCGGCGCTCGCCGCGGGCGTGTGGCTGCTGATGAAGTCCATGAACCGGCACATGGGCAAGGTCGACTTCGAGGAGGCCCCGGACCCGGAGGCGACGTCCGGTGTCGCCGTTGCCGCGGGTGCGGGGTCCGCGAAGCGGAAGTAGGCGCGGGGCGGTACCGGGGTGTCCGGTACCGCCCCGTTCCCCTGGCGCCGGACGGGACGGTTGTGCCCGGCCGGGGTCGAAGACGTCCTCGAACGCCCCACGGGCCGGTCATGGGACAGGTACCCCCATGACCTCCCGTGCGTGGCGTGTGGGCGTCATGCCCAGGCGCCACGCCTGCCAGCCGTCCTCCAGGTCCACACCGCGGTTCAGCACCACGGTGAACGCCTCCGCGCAGTCCTCCAGCTTGCTGTCGCGCGTCGGGTGGCCGGCCAGGAGCAGGTCGGCCAGTTCCTGCTGGGCCACCACCGTGCCCACCTCGCTGCCGCCCGGTGACGCGTACGGCAGCAGCGTGCAGCGCAGGAAGCGGGCCCAGTCCGCGCCCCGTGTGTCGCCGTAGGAACGGAACAGCTCCGCCGCCTCGCCGCACAGCTCCAGCGCCTGCGGGGCGCGGTTGTTGCCCGCGTCGATCAGGGCCAGCTCCAGGCACGTCCAGGCCTCGCCGTGAGCGACCCCGATGCGCCGGAAGTCGGCCCGGGCGTCGGCCAGGAGCTGGCGGGCGAAGCCGGAGTTGCGGAGGTTCCCGGTCTGGGCGGCCCGCTGGTCGCGGGTGACCCGGCCCGAGTGGTGCCGGGCACACGCCAGCCCGTACGTGTCCCGCATCCGGGAGAACATCGTGCGCGCCCGCTCCAGCTGCCGCACCGCCTGGTCCGTGTCGCCGTTCTCCTCCAGCGCCTGGCCCAGGTAGTACAGCGTCCACGCCTCGCCGCGCGCGTCCTCGTTGTCGCGGTGGCGGGCCAGGGCCCGGTCCAGCTGCTCGACGGCCGGGGCCGGGTCGCCGTCCAGCAGCCGCGCGCGGGCCAGCTGGGTCAGCGCCCACGCCTCGCCGCGCTCGTCGCGGGTGCGGCCGTACAGGTCCAGGGCCGTGTGCAGCGCCTCCTCCGCCCGCTCCACGTTGCCCATCCGCAGCAGGGTCTGGCCCAGCTGGAACTGCGTCCACGCCTCGCCGTGCAGCGACTCGCCCTCCCGGTGCAGGGCCAGCGCGGTGTCCAGGAGATTCAGCGCCTCCGCGACATGGGCCCGGTCGCGTTCCACGGCGGCCAGGGCGTGCAGCGACCAGGCCCGGTCCTCGGCCTGCTCCTCGGAGGACTGCAGCTCGATCGCCTCGCGCAGCCGCGCCGACGCCTCGGTCAGATTGCCCTGGTGGTGCAGGGTGATGCCGAGCGAGCAGAGCGCCAGCGCCGTGCCCGCCTCGTTCTGCGCCTCGCGGTACAGCCCGACGACCGACGACAGCGTGGTGCGCGCCTTGTCCAGCTCGCCGAGCTGACGGGCCGCGATGCCGGTACGCCACTGCACGGACCGCTCCAGCAGCCCCTTGTCCACGGCCTGCGTCAACTCGCTGATCTCGCCCAGCCGGTAGAGGTCGCCGCGCAGCAGGCAGTAGTCGCACAGTGCGCCCAGGAGATCCAGTACGGCCCCCTGGTCGACGCCCTCGGCGTGCCGCAGCGCCGAGGTGATGAAACTCGACTCGTCGTCCAGCCAGCGCAGCGCCGAGTCCAGCGAACCGAACCCGTGCGAGCCGAACTGCCCGGCCCGGGTGGACATCTTGCCGTCCACCATGCGGATCACGGCACCGGCCAGCTCCGCGTAGTTCTGGATCAGCCGCTCCTGGGCCGCGGTACGGTCCGCCACCTCCTCCTCGTCCCGCAGCCGGGCCAGGGCGAAGCCCCGTACGAGGTCGTGCAGCCGGTAGCGCGAGCCCCGCACATGGTCCAGGAGCCCGGCCCCGGCCAGAGCCGTCAGCAGCCGCTCGGCCTCCTGCTCGTCGGCCGAGAGCAGCGCGGCCGCCGCCGCGGCGCCCAGGCTGGCCCGCCCGGCCAGCGCGAGCCGCCGCAGCAGCCGCCGCGCCTGCTCGGACTGGTCGGTGTAGCGCAGCCACAGCGCCCGCTCGACCGGTGCGACCGGTCCGTACGCGGCGAGATCGGTGGCGAGCGCGCTCCGGGTGCGTGGACCGAGCGAGGAGCCCGCTATGCGCAGCGCCAGCGGCAGCCCACCGCACAGCTCGACGACCGTGTCCGTCGACCGGGAGTCGTACGGCCCCTGCTCCGCCGCCTCGGCCGCCTCGCGCAGCAGCTCCTCCGCGCCTGCCGCGCCCAGTGCGCCGACCGGCAGCTGATGGACCCGGGCCGGAAGGTCGGCGGGCAGCTCCAGGGGCTCGCGGGCGGTGACGAGGACGAGGCTGTCGGAACGCTCGGGGAGCAGCGTGCGGACCTGGGCCGCGTCGCCGGCGTCGTCGAGGACGATCGTCACCGGGGTGCCGGTCAGATGCTGGTGGTACAGCTCGCTCAGCCGCCGCACCTGCTGCTCGGCGGAGCCCCTTCCCCGGGTTTCCGACTCCGCTCGACCGGGGGAGACCCCCTCTCGGAACAGCAGCTGCTCGCGGGGCGCGCCCAGCCGGTTCAGCAGATGCAGCAGCGCGTCACGTGTCGGCAGCGGTGCCTCCCCGGCCACGTCGCCGCGCAGGTCCACCACGCAGGCGCCCCGGAACTGGTCCTTCAGGCTGTGCGCCGCCCGTACCGCGAGCGTGGTGCGCCCGGCGCCGGGCGCACCGTGCAGGACGACGACGGTCGGCTTGGTCTCCGTCGACGCACGGGCCTCCCGCACCCACTGCGCGATCTGCGCCAGCTCGGCCCGCCGCCCGGCGAACGGCCCCTCGGATGCGGGCAGATGGCCGAACGACTGCTCAAGGATCGCGCGCATACGGGCCGCTGCGCTGCGGTCCCCGCCGCGCAGCGACGGTGCGGTGCGCGACTGCGCGGGGACCTTCTTCGCCGGTGTGCGGGACGAGGGGTTAAGCATCCGCTGCTGGTCGAGGAACGGACGGATGCCCCGGACCTCCAGCGCCGCCAGCCACTGCAGCCGCAGCTGTTCGGCGCCGCCGGGCTGCCCGAGCGCACCTGCGCGCCGGTGGGCGGCGGGCCAGTGCGATGCGGTGATCCTGGCGACGGTCGCCGTGGCCCCCGCGACCGCGACGACGGCGCCCGCGCCGAGGGCCGGCCCGGCCGCCGTACCGAACGCGACATCCGCGCCGAAGGCGGCGACCGCGGCAACTCCGGTCACCAGCAGGGGAGTTCCCATGGCCGATCGGCTGAACCGCTGCGACAGAGGTTGCTGTCCGGCCTCCGCCGCGTCCAGCGCCTGGAGGTACGCGGCGTACTCGTCGGCAGCCCCGGCCGCCAGGGAGTCGAGCGCGGCCCGCCCGCGTGCCGTCAGCGCACCGGCGTCCGCCCGGCCACCCGACCGCCGTACCTCCTCCTCGACGGCGCGTACCAACAGCCGTTCGGCTTCAGCCCGATGGCTGTCCCGCATGTGCGTCCCCCTCCGGATGCGACGATTGCAACTGCCCCTGCTGTCATCGCCGCCCAGTGTGCTGGGTACGGCGCGTCAGCGCGAGAGAGCGATGCGATCAACCGGGCCTGAGAGCGGATGCGGGTATGTCGAATCGCCTGGACCGTGAGACTTCCCCGTACCTCCTCCAGCATGCCGACAATCCGGTCGACTGGTAGCCCTGGTCGCCCGAGGCTTTCGAGGAGGCACGCAGTCGGAATGTGCCGGTGCTGCTCGGCGTCGGCTACGCGAGCTGCCACTGGTGTCATGTGATGGCGCACGAATCGTTCGAGGACGACCGGGTCGCGGCCTATCTGAACGAACACTTCGTCCCGGTGAAGGTCGACCGCGAGGAGCGTCCCGACGTGGACGCCGTGTACATGGAGGCGGTGCAGGCGGCGACCGGCCAGGGCGGCTGGCCGATGACCGTCTTCCTGACCGCCGACGCCGAGCCCTTCTGCTTCGGCACGGCGGGTTCGGCGGCGCGCCCAAGTTCCCGCCGTCCATGATCATCGAGTTCCTGCTGCGCCATCACGCCCGCACCGGGGCGGAAGGCGCCCTCGACATGGCCGCCGACACCTGTGCGGCGATGGCCATGGGCGGGATGTACGACCAGCTCGGCGGGGGTTTCGCCCGCTACTCGGTGGACCGGGAGTGGGTCGTACCGCACTTCGAGAAAGTAGCGGTCTAAGGTCCACCATTTCCGTACCATTTCCCCTGAGAACAGAGGGGGGTTGTGGTGCGCGAGGATCACGCGACGCTCGTCGGGTTGGGGCTCAGCCCTGAGGAACTGGAAACCCTGGGATTGGACAAGCCTGCGACGGCGGACCCGTCCGGGCTCATGGATGCCTACCTGCGACGCAGCAACAGGAAGGAAGATCTGGCCACGCTGCGGGGGCATCTGCGAGACGTGGTGCGCTGGGCGCAGGCGAACGGGCTTCAGATCCGGCACGTCTGGTTTGAACAACTCTCGGCTTCCAAGACCTACGTACGACGCAGGGAGTTCGAGAAGGCCACACAAGCGATCATGGACGGCAAGTCCAAGACGCTCGGTGTGTGGAAGACGGACCGCTTCGACCGGCGCGGTATGGGGGCGGTGGGCCGGATGCTCGACGAGTTCGACCGCCGGCAATCGCGACTCGTCTCCGTGTCCGAAGGGCTGGACTCATCACAGGGCGGCCGCATGGTCTTCGCGATTCTGAGCGAACGCGCCAGGGAGGAAGCGAAGGACATAGCGAAGCGCGTGAAGATCGGCCATGACTCGCACAAGGCGGAAGGCCGAAGAGGAACGGGCAGGCCACCGTTCGGTCTCTACAGCGCCCCCGGAAGCGGCAAGGTCGAACCCCATCCCGACGAGTACGGCACAGCTCGCAGGCTGGCGGATCTCTTGCTCGACAAGAAGACGACGAAGGACACGGCCCACCAACTCAATGTGGAGGGGTACCGGACCCGGAGCGGTGCCACTTGGTCGCCCACGGCGGTGAGCAAGCTGGCTCAGTCCCCGCTCTTCGCGGGCATGGTCCCGGTCCGGCGGCGCAAGACGGACGAGCACGGCAACCCCTTGGACAGTTGGGAGGGGTACGGCGAGCCCCTGCGCAACGAGAAGGGCGAAGTCGTCATGTGCGGCAAGGGGGTTGTGGCGCCGGGCGAGTGGTTCAAGATCAAGGCCCTAATCGCCGAACGGACCGATGAACGGTGGGCGAAGGGGAAGCCGGAAGCGAAGTACCTGGGGACGGGGAGCTACCGGTGCGGGCAGATGCGGGACAAGAAGGGCACGGGCGAGCTTGAACCGTGTGGCGGCTCGATGAGCCACCGAGGCGGACGCTACCGGTGCGAGGTCCGGCAGACGCGGGGCAAGTCGATCTGCGAGGGAGTGGTGACCCTCGCCGACCGCATCGACCACGCGGTGGGACAGGCTTGGATCCACCACATCACGGCCCTTGAGCCGGGTGACCCGGTGGTCATCGAGATAGCCCGCCGGTGGCTAGCCTTCGCGGACCCCGAAACGCAGGCGAAGAAGGAAGAGGCCCAGAAGGCCCTTGAGGCCGCCCAGTGGCGTGTGAAGAAGCTCGAAGACGACTTCTACGTGTACGGGAAGATGGACGAAGAGCGCTTCGAGGAACTGAGCGAAGGGCAGCGCGCCGTTATCGAGAGCACCGCCGCGACCCTTGAGGCGTTGGATGCGGAGGCAGACCTATCGCCCCTCACCCACATCGACACCCTGCGTGAGGCATGGGAAGCGGCGGACATGGCGGACAAGCGGATGCTCCTGAAGTGCGCCCTTGGAAAGAAGGGCATCAGGGTCAAGCCCGCAGCACGGCAGGGGGATCACACCCCGATCTTGGAACGGCTTGAGTTCGACTGGCTGTCGAAGAAGGACACGACCACCAAGAAGTGAGTTCGAAGCGCAAGGTCGGGCATCGGACCCGGCCTTGCTCATTTGTCGCGCACCGCGTGAGTGCGTTGGGGCAGCGTGGACGCGCCCGCTGGCCCCTACGTAGTGACGAAGTGACGGAATGACGTTTAGTTCTGTTCCGTGTATAGAACCAAAACGCCATCCATAAGGGGCAACCCGGACAACAGGGCCATTTCATCACTTCGTCACCGCCCGCGATTCCCGCCGCTCACGCGCTGCCCCGGCTGTCCGTCCGGGGCTTCTTTGTGCTCCCACCGGGAGGTCCGCCGTGACGAGGATCGGGCCCGATGGCCGTGCCCCGCTCAGCGGAGACGCCCACCTGTGGATGGCGACCCGTTGCCGCTCCTGCCCCCGGTTCGGCCGCGCGAGCACTGAGCCGGCACCCCTCCGTCCCGTTCGTGCGCTGCCCCCGTGGCGCATGGGCGGGACGGAGGCCGGTGCGCAAGGATGGGGGTATGCCCAACCGACTCGCGCAGGCCACGTCCCCGTACCTCCTCCAGCACGCGGACAACCCCGTTGACTGGTGGCCCTGGGAGACCGACGCGTTCGAAGAAGCCCGGCGGCGCGATGTCCCCGTGTTCTTGAGCGTCGGCTACAGCGCCTGTCACTGGTGTCACGTCATGGCGCACGAGTCCTTCGAGGACGACGACACCGCCGCGTACATGAACGAGCACTTCGTGTCCGTCAAGGTCGACCGTGAGGAGCGGCCCGATGTGGACGCGGTCTACATGGAGGCCGTGCAGGCCGCCACTGGGCAGGGTGGCTGGCCCATGTCCGTGTTCATGACGCCGGACGGGGAGCCCTTCTACTTCGGCACCTACTTCCCGCCCGAGGCTCGCCATGGCATGGCGTCCTTCCGTCAGGTGCTCGAAGGCGTGCACAACGCTTGGACGAGCCGACGGGACGAGGTGGGAGAAGTCGCGGGGAAGATCACTCGGGACCTTGCCGAGCGTGAGCTGAGTATCGGGGATGCCGAGACGCCCACAGAGGAGACGCAGGCCTTGGCCCTCTTCCAACTGACCAGGGACATCGACTCCGCGAGCGGCTGGTTCAGGGGAGACACCAAGTTCCCGCCGTCGATGGTGATCGAGTTCCTGTTGCGCCACCACGCGCGGGCCGGCTCCGTGGCCGCGCTGGAGATGGCGGAAGGGCTGTGCGGCGCGATGGCTCGTTCGAGCCTGTACGACCAGGTGGGAGGCGGGTTCCACCGGTACGTACTCACGCCGAGGACTGGTGGACCTTTGGTACCGCACTTCGAGAAGATGCTCTACGACAACGCGCTGCTCTGCCGGGCGTACGCACACCTGTGGCGGTCGACGGGCTCGGAACTGGCCCGCCGGGTCGCTCTGGAGACCGCCGACTTCATGGTGCGCGAGCTGCGCACGCCGGAGGGCGGCTTCGCCTCCGCACTCGACGCCGACAGCGAGGACGGGGCCGGCCGGCATGTCGAGGGCGCGTACTACGTATGGACGCCCGAGCAGCTGAGGGAGGTCCTCGGCGATCAGGACGCGGCCTTCGCCGCCGAGCACTTCGGGGTGACCGAGCAGGGCACGTTCGAGGAGGGCGCCTCGGTCCTCCGGCTCGCGCGGACGGGCACCGTGGTGGACGCGGGCCGGGCCGCCGACGTACGGGCCAAGCTGCTGGCCGCCCGTGAGCTGCGCCCGCGCCCCGGGCGGGACGACAAGGTGGTCGCCGCCTGGAACGGCCTGGCGATCGCCGCGCTCGCCGAGACGGGGGCGTACTTCGGCCGGCCCGATCTGATCGAGCGCGCCACCGAGGCGGCGGATCTGCTGGTACGGGTGCACATGGGCGACGTGGCCCGGCTGACCCGTACGTCGAAGGACGGACGGACCGGCGGGCACGCCGGGGTCCTGGAGGACTACGGCGATGTCGCGGAGGGTTTCCTCGCCCTGGCCGCGGTCACCGGCGAGGGCGTCTGGCTGGAGTTCGCCGGCTTCCTGCTCGACATCGTGCTCCAGCACTTCACCGGCGAGGGCGGGCAGCTGTACGACACGGCGGACGACGCCGAGAAGCTCATCCGCCGCCCGCAGGACCCCACCGACAGCGCGACCCCGGCGGGCTGGACGGCGGCGGCCGGTGCGCTGCTCTCGTACGCCGCATACACCGGCTCCAAGGCCCATCGCACCGCAGCGGAGGGCGCGTTGGGCGTGGTGAAGGCGCTCGGCCCGCGGGTTCCCCGGTTCATCGGCTGGGGGCTCGCCGTCGCCGAGGCGCTGCTCGACGGGCCGCGCGAGGTCGCGGTCGCCGGACCGGTCGGCGGCGCACTGCACCGTACGGCGCTGCTGGGGCGGGCGCCCGGTGCGGTGGTGGCGGCGGGTGAGACGGCCGGGACGGAGTTCCCACTGCTGGCGGACCGGCCGATGGTGGGCGGGGCGCCGACGGCGTATGTGTGCAGGCACTTCGTCTGCGATGCGCCGACGACGGACCGGGAGGCGCTGGCGCGGAGCCTCGGATCAAGCCCGTCCGGCGACTGAGGGCGGAGCCGACCGAGGACGGAGCCGCCGGGGGGCTGAGGGCGAAGCCCCGGTTACAGCTTCAGCCCGCCTTCGAGCGTGTCCAGCGCCTGGTTGATCATCGTGATCAGGTCGCCCTCCTGACCGTGCTCGCCCCAGTACAGCGTCACCTCGCGCAGCGCCCCCAGCACTGCCGCGATGAACACCCTGACCTCCAGGTCGTCGGGGCTGCGGCCGCTGCGGTCGGCGAGCGCGCGGGCCAGCACCTTCGCCGTGTCCGACATGGTCTCCGTCATCCGCGCCCGGATGGCGGGGAC
This sequence comes from Streptomyces atratus, assembly GCF_014648655.1. GTDB lineage: Bacteria > Actinomycetota > Actinomycetes > Streptomycetales > Streptomycetaceae > Streptomyces > Streptomyces atratus. Next base: position 636,980 of record NZ_BMRN01000001.1, on the reverse strand, counting down.
CTCCACCATCAGCCGGGTGCGCTGCCGCAGTTCCTCCTCCTCGCTCGCGAGGAACGCAGTCAGTGCCTTGGCCATGATGAACCGCAGCGATTCCAGCGGCGGTTCGTCGGCCGGCCGGTTGCGCAGCTCGGCCTCCATGATCGGGTCGTACTCGTCGGTGAGGACGATGTCCTCCTTGGTCGCGAAGTACCGGAAGACGGTGCTCGGCGACACCTCGGCCGCCTCCGCGATCTGCTCGATCGTCGTCGCGTCGTACCCCTGCTCGGAGATCAGCCGATAGGTCGCCCGGCGGATCGCGATCCTGGTCCTGAGCTTCTTCCGCTCGCGCAACCCCAGTGGGGGCGGTGTTCCGGGGGCGGAAACGGAAGGGGGACGAGAGGTGGCGGCCATGGTCGCCATTGTCAGGCATCGGCGGGCGTGGGGGCCACGTCCGTCCGCTCCTGCGAGGGGGTTCGGAGGTTCGTCAGGAACGCCCCGACCAGCAGCGCCGACACCAGGGCCGTGACAGCGATGACGAGAAGCACCACGCTCATGCCGTGGAGATACGCCGCGTCCGCGGAGTCGGCCAGCCGCTGCGCGCCGAGCTTCGCCGCGACGACATGGGCGGCGACGACCGAGTCCCCGGCCGTGTCCGCGGCGGCGTCCGGTACGCCGGTGGTGTCGAGCCGGCTGCTGTACGCACCGGCGAGCAGGCTGCCCAGCAGCGCGATCCCGAGGGCGCTGCCCGTCTGCCGTACGGTCATCAGCAGCCCCGACCCGCTGCCCGCACGGTCCGCGGGCAGGGCGGCCAGCGCGGCGTCCATCGCGGGGACGACGGCGAAGCCGAAGCCGACCCCGGCGACGGAGAGCCACAGCGCCGTGAAGCCGTAACCGCTGTCGACCGTCGTACGGCTGCCCAGGAGCGCGGCGAAGGCGAGCACGACCAGGCCCGCCGTCATCGTGGCGCGCGCCCCGAACCGCCGGGTGACGGGGGCGCCCGTCTTCGCGGCGAGGATCAGCCCGCCCATCATCGGCAGCATCCGCAGCCCCGTACCGAACGCGTCGTGGCCCAGGGCCGCCTGGAGGTAGCCGGGCAGGATGAACATCAGCCCCGACATCACGAACATCACCAGGGTCGCGGCGAGCGCGCTCAGCAGGAACGGGCGCTGCCGCAGCAGCGACATGTCGAGCATCGGACGCTCGGCGCCGCGTTCCCGTACGACGAGCGCGGCGATCAGCACGACACCGGCGGCCGACATGCCCAGCACCAGCGGGTCGCCCCAGCCGCGCCCGGGCGCCTCGATGATCGCGTAGATCAGCACGCCGAGACCGGTCGCGGTCAGGGCGGTGGAGACGGCATCGACCTTCGGGGAGGCCGGGTCGCTGGTCTCCGGGAGCAGGAACGCGCAGGCGGCGATACCGATCGCCACCATCGGGATGTTGATCAGGAAGATCGAGCCCCACCAGAAGTGGTCCAGCAGCCAGCCGCCCAGGATCGGGCCGAGAGGCAGCCCGAGCGCGGACGCGGCCGAGACGATGCCGATGGCCTTGACCCGGTCCTCGGGCGCGCCGAACAGCGACGGCAGCACCGCCAGCGCGAGCGGCATCACGAGCGCCGCGCCGATGCCCATCACGCAGCGGGCGGTCACGACGGCGGGCACGGCGTCGGCGAGCGAGCCGATGAGCGAGCCGATCAGAAAGATGCCGAGGCCGGTGATGAGCATCCGGCGACGGCCGAACCGGTCACCGAGCAGCCCGGCCGGGAGCATCAGAGCGGCGAAGACCACGACGTATGCATCCGCCATCCACTGCTGCTCGCCGGTGGTCGCGCTGAGCTGTTCGGCCATGGTCGGCAGCGCCACGTTGAGGATCGTCATGTCGAATCCGAGGACGAGCGTGCTCGCGACCAGCGCGCCCAGGGCCCACCAGCGTCGGTTCATGGGAAAACTCCTTCGAGAGTCACAGTCAAGTGAAAGTAACTCTCAAAAGATGGTGAGTGTCAATGTGTATCGCCTGTCCGGGCCCGGGAATGACGAATGGCCGCGGCTTTCGAGCCACGGCCATTGCGGGGGAGGAGGTGGAAGGGAGTGCTCAGCTGTGGTTGTAGGCCACCAGTGAGATGCCGACGTAGTGCACGACGAAGGCCGCCAGGGTCAGCGAATGGAACACCTCATGGAAGCCGAACCACCGCGGTGACGGATTGGGCCGCTTGATGCCGTAGATGACACCGCCGGCGCTGTAGAGCAGCCCGCCGACGACGACCAGCACCAGCACGGCGATCCCGCCGGTCCGCATGAAGTCCGGCAGGAAGAAGACCGCGGCCCAGCCCATCGCTATGTAACAGGGCGTGTAGAGCCAGCGCGGGGCGCCGACCCAGAACACCCGGAAGGCTATGCCCGCGGTCGCCGCCGCCCAGACCGCCCACAGGAGCGGCGTCCCGGTCGACTCGGGGAGCAGGAGCAGGGTCAGTGGGGTGTAGGTGCCCGCGATGATCAGGAAAATGTTGGCGTGGTCGAGCCGGCGGAGCACCGCCTCGCCGCGCGGACCCCAGGTGCCGCGGTGGTAGAGCGCGCTCACGCCGAACAGCAGGCACGCGGTCAGGACGTAGATGCCGCAGGCGATCCGGCCGCGGACGCTGTCCGTCAGCGCGATCAGCACGATCCCCGCGACGATCACGGCGGGAAACATTCCGGCGTGCAGCCAGCCACGCATCCGTGGTTTCACCGGGACGGCGTCGGACTCGGCTGTTTCCAGCCCGGCTGGCTCGGGCGCGGCGGCGGCAGCAGTCATTCCCGCATCGTACCTACGCAACCGTAGGTAACGAATGCGAGTGGCGATGCTCACGTGGGCGGCCCCCTGGACATATGGGCGAATCGGTCGGATGATCAAATGAGTGCGTTCGGCACCGGATGAGCGGCTACGAAGCATCCGGGTCGCGGCCCCCACGGGGCAACTACCAAACAGACACCCTCATCAAGGAGCGATCGTGGCGCGCGACATCGCGGCTCCCCTCACTGCCCCCACCGACCACCAGGAGCTCGTTTCCTGGGTGAATGAGATCGCAGCCATCACCGAGCCGGACCGGGTGGTCTGGTGCGACGGCTCCGAGGCCGAGTACGAGCGCCTGTGCGGGGAGCTCGTGGCCAAGGGCACGTTCACGAAGCTGGACGAGATCAAGCGCCCGAACTCCTACTACGCCGCGTCCGACCCCAGTGACGTCGCGCGCGTCGAGGACCGCACCTTCATCTGCTCCGAGAAGGAGGAGGACGCGGGCCCGACGAACCACTGGAAGGCCCCCGCCGAGATGCGGGCCATCTTCACGGGGGAAGAGGGAAACAGCTTCACCGGTGAGAAGGGTGTCTTCCGCGGTTCCATGCGCGGTCGCACGATGTACGTCGTCCCGTTCTGCATGGGCCCCGTCGGCTCCCCGCTCTCCGCGATCGGCGTCGAGATCACCGACTCCGCGTACGTCGCCGTCTCGATGCGCACCATGACGCGCATGGGACAGGCCGTCCTCGACGAGCTCGGCACCGACGGCTTCTTCGTCAAGGCCGTCCACACGCTGGGCGCACCCCTGGAAGAGGGCCAGGAGGACGTTCCGTGGCCGTGCAACACCACCAAGTACATCTCGCACTTCCCCGAGGACCGCGAGATCTGGTCGTACGGCTCCGGCTACGGCGGCAACGCCCTGCTCGGCAAGAAGTGCTACGCGCTGCGCATCGCCTCCGTCATGGCGCGCGACGAGGGCTGGCTCGCCGAGCACATGCTGATCCTCAAGCTCACGCCGCCGCAGGGTGAGCCGAAGTACGTTGCCGCCGCGTTCCCGAGTGCCTGCGGCAAGACCAACCTCGCCATGCTGGAGCCCACGATCTCCGGCTGGACCGTCGAGACCATCGGTGACGACATCGCCTGGATGCGGTTCGGCGAGGACGGCCGCCTCTACGCGATCAACCCCGAGGCCGGTTTCTTCGGCGTCGCGCCCGGCACCGGCGAGCACACCAACGCCAACGCCATGAAGACCATGTGGGGCAACTCCGTCTTCACCAACGTCGCGCTCACCGACGACGGTGACGTCTGGTGGGAGGGTATGACCGAGACCGCCCCCGCCCACCTCACGGACTGGAAGGGCAACGACTGGACGCCCGCGTCCGACACGCCCGCCGCCCACCCCAACGCCCGCTTCACCGTCCCGGCCGGCCAGTGCCCGATCATCGCGCCCGAGTGGGAGGACCCGAAGGGCGTGCCGATCTCGGCCATCCTCTTCGGTGGCCGCCGCGCCTCGGCCGTACCGCTGGTCACCGAGTCCTTCAACTGGCAGCACGGCGTCTTCCTCGGAGCCAACGTCGCCTCCGAGAAGACCGCCGCAGCCGAGGGCAAGGTCGGCGAGCTGCGCCGCGACCCGTTCGCCATGCTGCCGTTCTGCGGCTACAACATGGGCGACTACATGAACCACTGGATCAAGGTCGGCGCGGACAAGCCGGACCAGTCGAAGCTCCCGAAGATCTACTACGTGAACTGGTTCCGCAAGAACGACGCGGGCAAGTTCGTGTGGCCCGGCTTCGGCGAGAACAGCCGCGTCCTGAAGTGGATCGTCGAGCGCCTGGAGGGCAAGGCCGAGGGCGTCGAGACGCCGATCGGCGTCCTGCCCGCCAAGGGCGCCCTGGACACCGAAGGCCTGGACCTCTCCGACTCCGACCTGGACTTCCTGCTCGACGTCGACAAGGAAGTCTGGCGCGAGGAGGCGGGGCTGATCCCCGAGCACCTCAACACCTTCGGTGACCACACGCCGAAGGAGCTGTGGGACGAGTACCGCGCGCTGGTCCAGCGCCTGGGCTGACGCCCCCGGGCGCACCCCGCGCGGATGCGCCCCCCACACCCCGCGGCCGGGTCTCCGGACATCCGCCCTGACCTGTGGGGTCAATGGCCCGCCGCGGTACGGCCCCCGGAATCCCCTTACGGTTCCGGGGGTCGCCCTTTCCTGCCCCTTTTATAAAGAACGTCCAAGCATCGCCATAAGCTTGCACACAACACCTCCACAACGCTTCGATGTTCCTTCACATCGCCTCCGGTCGAGCCGGCCGGGGGTCAACCTGGCCTGTGGGGGACTCAGTTGAACAAGATCCGGCATCATGGACGCATCGCGGCGACGCTGGCCGCGCTGACACTCAGTACCGCGGGACTCACCGCCCTCGCCCCGCCCGCCGCGCATGCGGCCGGCGGCCCCGTGGCCGGCGACACCGTGGCCAAGCTGCCGATCTCGTCGTACTCGGCCATGGTCGTCGACTCCGTGCACGAACGGGTCTACATCACGGACGACCGCAGGGAACGGGTCGCGAACCAAGTTCACGTCTACAACTTCGAGGGGCAGAAGGTCGGTTCGCTGCCCACCGGTACCGCGCCGTCCGGGATGGCCCTCAGTACGGACAGCGGGACGCTCTATGTCGCGCAGTCCTCGGGAATCCTCGCGTTCGACACCGTGACACAGGAGCGCACCGGCTTCGCCTTCACCACCGCCGACGTGGGCTGCCCGCGCGATGTCGCCTTCGTCGGCGGCAAGGAGTGGCACACCGAGACGCCGACCTACTCCGGCTGCGACACGTACCGGACCTGGCTGTACGGCACGAACGGCACCCAGTCCGTCAACACCGGCTGGAACGCCGCGGGCCGGCTGCGGCTGGCGAGCGGCCCCGAGGCGCCCGACCGTCTGGTCATGGCGCAGGCCCGCAGCACGGGGGAGCCGAACCCGTTCCTCGCCACGTTCGACGCGAGCGGCGAGACGCTCGTGCGCGGCCCGGAGCGCCGGTTCGCGGACAGTGAGGGCCAGGGCGCGCTCGACATGAAGGACGTCGCCCAGTCCGCCGACGGCCGGCGGATCGCCGTCGCCGACGCCGCCTACGGCGCGGGCACCCGGCTCCTGGACGCCGCGGACCTGTCCGACGCGCCGACCGCGTACCAGCCGCTGCCCGAGGAGGCCAAGGCGTCCGCGGTCGCCTTCAGCGGCGACGGCAAGTACATCGCCCGGGGCGCCGCGGCGACCGGGTCCACGGCCGACCTGCTGGTGCAGCCCGCGGACCCGGCAGACGGTACGGCTCCGCTGGAGTTCGCCTTCGAGGGCGCGCTCGACGGGGACCGGATCGCTCCGCGCGGGCTCGGCTGGTCGAAGGACGGGGCGCGCCTGTTCGCCGTCACCGCCAGCACGTCCGGCAACGAGTTCTGGCTGCACATCATCCAGCCCCCGGCCGCCCAGTACGACTCCCGTTTCACCGGCACTCTCTCCACCACCCCGGGGAAGCCCGTGGTCGGCGAACCCCTCGGTATCCGGGGCCGGCTGGAGCTGGACGGGCCCGCGCCCGCCGAGCCGGTCAGGGTGACCGCGGTACGCCACGACGCGAACGGCGACCGCAAGCTGGCCCCCGTCGAGGTCGACGCCGACGGTTCGTTCACCGTTCTCGACGTCCCGTCGCTGGTCGGCGACGCCACCTACAGCGTCTCCTTCACCGGTGACATCACCCACCGTCCGGCCGAGGACATCGCGCTCTCCGTCGCGGTCGCCAAGGCCCCGACCGCCATCACGCTCACGGCCCCCGCGGAGGCGACGAAGAGCGCGGGCCTGACGATCACCGGCACCCTGACCGGTCAGGGACGTTCGCTCCCCGCCGGGATCACCCTGTCCGTGCAGCGCACCGACAGAAAGGGCACCGGCACGCTGACATCGGCAGCAGTCGCGCCCGACGGCACCTTCACGGTCAACGACCTGCCCCGGGCCGCCGGCCAGGTGACGTACGAGGTCGGCTACTCGGGTGACGACCTGCACAGCGCATCGACGGCGTCGGCGACGGTACGGGTCCGCAACTAGCAACGGGTGGCACCCGGTCCACGCGCCTCGGCGGCCCGTGGACCGGGGCCGTCAGAGGGCGCCGACCAGTCGCGAGGGGGCGGCGGGGGCGGTGGCAGCGGCGATCGCCGCCGTGTGGGCGTCCATGCGCTCGGCCGCGAGAATCGCGACGGCCGTGTCGGCGCGGGACGCGGCCACCACCAGTGCGCGGCCCGCGAGGGCATGGGCCCGGCGGTGCAGCGCGAGTGCGGGTGCATCGGTCAGACCGGCGTGCCGGGCGGGCGGCGCGCCGCGCAGCCTGGCCACCTGCTCGGCGATGCGGTCGCCCGCCGCGCCGAGATCCAGCTCGTCGGTGACCGCGAGAAGTGCGGCCAGGTGTCCGGCGAGCTGGATGTCCAGCTCTTCCTCGCGGGAACGGTGCGGGAAGTCGTCGGCGTGGTCGGCCGGTGTGTGGACCGATTTGGTGCGGATCGGTTCGTACATGGATGGCCTCCTGGTGTTGCTGTGGAACCATCCTACATTGGATTCAGTCTAAAGTTATCTGCAATCGATGTCGGGGTGGAGGGAGGACGGCCGTCCGCTAAGGCTGGCCGTATCCGTCCAGGAAGTGCGCGATCCGGGTCACCGCGTCCGTCAGGTCCTCGGTCGAGGGCAGCGTCACGACACGGAAGTGATCGGGCTCCGGCCAGTTGAACCCGGTACCGTGCACGACCATGATCTTCTCGGCCCGCAGCAGGTCGAGGACCATCTGCCGGTCGTCCTTGATCTTGTAGACCTTGGGGTCGAGGCGCGGGAAGAGATACAGCGCCCCCTTCGGCTTCACGCAGGTCACGCCGGGGATCCGGGTCAGCAGGTCGTATGCGACATCCCGCTGCTCCAGGATCCGCCCGCCCGGCAGCACCAGATCGTTGATCGACTGCCGCCCGCCGAGCGCGGTGGCCACGGCGTGCTGCGACGGCATATTGGCGCACAGCCGCATATTGGCGAGGATCGTCAGCCCCTCGATGTACGAGGAGGCGTGCGCCTTCGGACCACAGACCGCCATCCACCCCGAGCGGTATCCGGCCACCCGGTAGTTCTTGGAGAGTCCGTTGAAGGTGAGCACCATCAGATCGGGCGCGATCGTCGCGGTCGGGGTGTGGGTCGCTCCGTCGTACAGGATCCGGTCGTAGATCTCGTCGGAGCAGACGACCAGATTGTGGCGCCGGGCGATCTCCGTCAGCCCGCGCAGCATCTCGTCGTCGTACACCGCACCCGTCGGATTGTTCGGGTTGATGATCACGAGCGCCTTGGTGCGGTCGGTGATCTTCCGCTCGATGTCGGCGAGGTCCGGCATCCAGTCGGCCTGCTCATCGCACAGGTAGTGCACGGCCGTACCGCCGGCCAGCGACACCGAGGCGGTCCACAGCGGATAGTCCGGAGCCGGTACGAGGACCTCGTCGCCGTCGTCCAGCAATGCCTGCATCGACATCTGGATCAGCTCGGAGACGCCGTTGCCCAGGTAGATGTCCTCGACGTCGAGGTCGATCCCCTTGGTCTGGTAGTGCTGCATCACCGCCCGACGCGCGGACAGCAGCCCCTTCGCATCGCCGTAACCGTGCGCCCCGGAGAGGTTGCGCAGTATGTCCTCGAGAATCTCGGGCGGGCACTCGAACCCGAACGCGGCAGGGTTGCCGGTGTTCAGCTTGAGGATGCGGTGACCGGCTGCTTCCAGCCGCATCGCCTCCTCGAGCACGGGGCCCCGGATTTCGTAACAGACATTGGCGAGCTTCGTGGACTGGATGACCTGCATGTCTGGGAGCTTACGACTGCGTTTCACGCGCCGCCCGGGCTTTCCCCTCCGGTTGCCCCACCCGGGTAACCCCGGCGCCCCGCTCCGTCTTCCATAGCCATGCGCCCACCGCCCCCGGACCGTGGGAACGCCGGTCCGGGGCGGGGCGGGGCTTGGAATGGGCCGGAACGGGGGCGTGACGGATGCGAACGGGTGAGATGCGCCACGTGAGCGGCAGTGTTCGGGGCGTGAGGGGCGTGAGGGGCGCGGGGGCGGGGCGTTGGGGGCGCGAGGGTGCTTCCCCGCCATCACTCCGGCAGCCGTGTACCCCGGGGGAGATGGATGCCGAAGTCGGCTGCCAGCACCCGGAGCACCTCGGCGCCGTCCGCCAGCTCCCGTTCCTCACGGGTGCCGTCGTTCGCCGTGACCGCGAGTGTGCGGCCGGTGAGGGACAGGTGGGTGTCCGGGGTGGTGCGCTGGACGTACACCTGGTGCTGGAACGGGGAGCGCGGGTTGGTCGCGATGTGCCAGTTGATGACTTCGTAGTCCGGCGCCTCGAACGGTTCCAGTGTGAAGGCGTACTGGGCCACCCACCTCCCGTCGGCGGTCTGCGCCTGGAGCTCCCACTGCTCCAGCGGCCCGTCGTGCGGAGTGTTCACGAGCCGGTGGCGGCGCGGGGAGTCGTGCAGCTCCGCGTCCGCGACCAGGGGGATCGGCTCCAGCAGCGAGCCGGTGGCGCCGAAGCCGACATCGGCCAGATACGGGGTCGGCTCGCCCGGCACCTCGGCCCGCATCAGCATGTGGGTGCGCGGCCGTACGTCCCCGGGCCCGGCCCCCAGCACGACCCGTGCGCAGAGCAGCGTGATCCTGAACCCGAGCGCGGTCAGCGCGGCGGCGAGCAGGGTGTTCTGCTCGTAGCAGTACCCGCCGCGCCCACCCCGTACGAGCTTCGCCTCCAGGTCCGCGAGCGCGAGCGAGGGCGCGTTGCCCAGAACGGGGTCCAGGTTCTCGAACGGGATGCCCAGTGCGTGGGCACGATGCACGGAGCGCAGCACCTCCGCGGTGGGCCGGCGCTCCCCGGTCCAGCCGATGCGGGCGAGATAGGCGTCGAGGTCGAGGCCGGGGGCGGTGCGGTGGCCGTGGTCGGCTTCGCGGTCGGATGTCATGCGCCGACCGTACGCAATCGGGTGGGTCACAGTGCCGGCAGGCCGACCACACCCGTCGTGCTCTCGTTGCCGCGCCCGTCCGCGAGGAGACGTTCCATCAGGGCCGGGTACGGAGTACGGAGTCAGCAGTTCGGCGCTGACCCCCTGCTCCTCGGCCGTGCGCAGCAGGGTGGCGTTGCCCGCGATCTGCATGGCGAGGTTGGACACCACCCCGCGCGTGCAGTCCCCGTCGGCCAGTTGGGCGGCGGCCGCGTGCACGGAGGACGTCATGGCGACGAGCCGGTCGGCGAGCAGCGGGGCGAAGGCCGTGGGCTCGATGTTCTCCTTGCGGATCAGGGTGAACGCGTGCGAGCGATGAATCACGCGTGATGAATCACGTCCGGGCGCGCTCCTATGTCTCGCGTGCCGCCATCAGCCGTTCCACGGCCTGTTCCAGTTCGACGATGCGGTCGGCGAGGTCGGCCCGGCCAGGGCTGTCGGCATCTCGTAGCAGGAGTTCCGCCTGGGCGAGTCGGCCGGCGACCTCGGCGAGCCGGTCGGGCACTTTCGGGGGTGCCGGGTGTTCCGCGGGGTCCGTAGGGTCCGTGTGGTCCGTACCGTACGACGGCTCGGCGGATGCGTGAGCGTCAGGGGCGGCCGACGGGATCCCGGGGTGGCCGCCGTCGGCCGTCAGGAGGCGCTTCAACTGTTCGGCCTGGTCGACGAGTTGGCGGTTCTTGCGGTGCAGGTCCAGGAAGACGTTGACCTTGGTCCGCAGCAGCCAGGGGTCGAACGGCTTGATCAGGAAATCGGCGGCGCCGACCGTATAGCCGCGGTAGGCGTAGTTCGGATCGACTGCGGCACCGGTCAGAAGGATGATCGGGACGTCCTTCGTCTGGTCGAGCCCCTTGATGTTGGCGGCGGTCTCGAAGCCGTTCATGCCCGGCATCATCACGTCGATGAGCACGACCGCGAATTCCTGGCGCAGCATCGCCTTGAGGGCTTCCTCGCCCGATTGTGCGCGGACCACTTGGGCCAGCGAGCCGAGTACGGCTTCGAGAGCCACCAGATTCTCCTCCATGTCGTCGACGATGAGGATGCTGGAGGTCTCCGATGCTGCTTCCCGTGTCGCCGTCATGACGGCCGCCCTGTTGCGTCGTTGTCGTCGTCCCCGCCGGCCGGGGTGCCATCTTCCTGGTCCGGGAGGGTGCCGTTCCGGTCCCGGTCCGTGGAGCGGGCGTTGTCGGAGGGATCGGGCCGTGGCTCCGGTGAAGTGCACTGCGGGTCGAGGAGCCGGCAGATCACGGACAGCAGGCGGTCGACGTCCACCGGCTTGGGGACGTAGTCGTTCGCGCCGCTCTCGATGGCTTTCTCACGGTCACCGGGCATGGCCTTCGCGGTGAGCGCGATGACCGGCAGGCCCGCGAAACGAGGTGTGCGGCGGATCGCCGCGATCATCTCGTATCCATCCATTTCGGGCATCATGATGTCCATCAGCACCAGTGATACGTCAGGTGTCCGATCGAGGACCTCAAGGCCCTCGCGGCCGTTCTCCGCGTACTTGACGCTGATGCCGACGCGGCCCAGCACATGCGTCAGTGCGAAGACGTTCCGGATGTCGTCGTCGACGATGAGGATGCGACGGTTGGCCAGCACGCCGGCGGCGCGGCCGCTCAGCCAGTCCTTCAGCCGGGTCGTCTCCGGCCAGCTGACGTCGTCGCCGCCGTCGGGCCGGGTTCCGGTACGGGACAAGGAATCCGGGGTGCTGAGCGCATCGGCCTGCGCGGCTCCGGGCCGGGCCGCGGGCCGGCCGGCCAGGCGGGTCGGGCCGGTGATGGCTCGGGTGGCGCCGCTCGCGGGGCGCGGTTCGACCGCGGGGACGGCGTCGGAGGGCGGACTTGTGTAGTGCGCGGGGACGAAGAGGGTGAAGGTGGAGCCGACGTCCGGCTCGCTCTCGGCGATGATCCGGCCGCCGAGCAGGCCCGCCATTTCCCGGCTGATGGAGAGACCGAGCCCGGTGCCGCCGTATTTGCGGTTGGTGGTGCCGTCGGACTGCTGGAACGCCTCGAAGATCCCGTCGAGCTTCTCCGGCGGGATACCGATTCCGGTGTCCTTGACGCTCAGGGCGATGACGGCGTCGGCGTTGCGCAGCGTCTCCTCCTCGAAGTCCGAGGGCGTCGCGCGTTCGACGAGCAGTTGCACTCCGCCGGACAAGGTGAACTTCATCGCGTTGGAGAGGAGGTTGCGGAGGATCTGCTGGAGACGCTGCTCGTCGGAGAAGAGTTCGAGGGGTACGTTCTCGCCGACCTTGATGTCGAACGACAGGCCGCGGTCCAGCGAGAGCGGCTGGAACGTCGCCCGTACGTAGTCGAGCAGCTTGATCAGCGGCAGCGTCTTGGGATGCACATCCATCCGGCCTGCTTCGATCTTCGACAGATCGAGGATGTCGTTGATCAGTTGCAGCAGGTCGGAGCCCGCCCGGTGGATGGTGACGGCGAACTCCACCTCCTGTGGGGAGAGGTGGCCGTCGGGGTTGTCGGCGAGCAGCCGGGACAGCACGAGGAGCGAGTTGAGCGGGGTGCGCAACTCGTGCGACATGTTCGCCAGGAATTCCGACTTGTACTGGGAGGACGTGGCCAGCAGCGCCGCCTTCTCCTCCAGCTCGGCGTTGGTGAGCTGCAACTCGTCGGAGCGCTTGCGCAGTTCGGCGGTCAGGCGCTGGGATTCCGAGAGGAGCGACTCGGTACGGGAGTTGGCGATGATGGTGTTGATGGAGACACCGATCGTGTTCACGAACTGGTCGACAAAGGCGAGGTGGACCTCGCTGAAGCGGCTGAACGAGGCCAGTTCGATGACTCCGAGCACCCGGTCCTCGAAGAGGATCGGCAGGATGACGACGCTGGCCGGGGGCGCTGCGCCGAGGCCGGAACTGATGGTGATGTATTCCGTGGGGACCGACTCGATGAGGATCCGCCGTTTCTCCATGGCGGCCTGGGTGATCAGACCCCAGCCGGGGGAGTCGAGGCTCATCCGGGTACGCCGCCGGCCTTCGGGCTGTCCGATGCCGTAACCGGCCAGGAGCTCGAGGTCCTCGCCGGATGCCGCACCCGCCTCGGCCAGGAAGAACGCGCCGTACTGGGCGTTCACCAGAGGGGTCAGCTCGCGCAGGATCAGGTCGGCGACCTCGACCAGGTCGCGGTGGCCCTGCATGAGTCCGGCGATACGGGTCAGGTTGGACTCGAGCCAGTCCTTGGCGCGGGTGGTCTCACGGAGGTTCGCCACCATGAGGTTGATGTTGTTCTTCAGGGCGGCGACCTCGCCCTGGGCCTCCACCGAGATGGAACCGGACATGTCGCCCTGCGTGACCGCGCTGGCGACCTCGGCGATCGCGCGCACCTGGGTGGTCAGGTTCAGTGCCAGCTCATTGACGCTGGTGGTCAGGCCCTTCCATGTCCCGTAGACGCCCTCCACCCGGGCCTGGCCGCCCAGCTGCCCCTCGCTGCCCACCTCGCGGGCCACCCTGGTCACCTCGGAGGCGAACGCGGAGAGCGTGTCGACCATCGTGTTGATCGTGGACTTCAGTTCCAGGATCTCGCCGCGCGCGTCCACGTCGATCTTCTTCGACAGGTCGCCCTCCGCGACGGCGGTGGCGACCTGGGCGATGTTGCGGACCTGGGAGGTGAGGTTGTCGGCCATGAAGTTGACGTTGTCGGTGAGGTTCTTCCAGACCCCCGAGACGCCGTGTACCTGGGCCTGGCCGCCGAGCCGCCCCTCGGTGCCGACCTCGCGGGCCACCCTGGTCACCTCGTCCGCGAACGCCCGCAACTGCTGGACCATCGTGTTGACGGTGTCCTTCAGCTCCAGGATCTCGCCGCGCGCGTCGACGTCGATCTTCTTCGACAGGTCGCCGTTGGCGACTGCGGTGGTCACCTGGGCGATGTTGCGGACCTGAGAGGTCAGATTGAGCGCCATGCTGTTGACGTTGTCCGTGAGGTCCTTCCAGACCCCGGAAGCGCCCCTGACCTGCGCCTGACCGCCCAGGTTGCCCTCGGTACCGACCTCGCGGGCGACCCTGGTCACCTCGTCGGCGAAGGCGGAGAGCTGGTCGACCATGGTGTTGATCGTCGACTTCAGCTCCAGGATCTCCCCCTTGGCCTCCACGGTGATCGTCTTGCCGAGGTCGCCCTCCGCGACGGCGGTGGCGACCTGGGCGATGTTGCGGACCTGGGAGGTGAGGTTGTCGGCCATGAAGTTGACGTTGTCGGTGAGGTCCTTCCAGACCCCGGACACGCCCCTGACCTGGGCGCGGCCGCCGAGCTGGCCCTCGGTGCCGACCTCGCGGGCGACGCGGGTGACCTCGTCGGCGAAGGCGGAGAGCTGGTCGACCATGGTGTTGATCGTCGACTTCAGCTGCAGGATCTCGCCCCGCGCGTCGACGGTGATCTTCTGACTGAGGTCGCCGTTGGCGACGGCGGTGGTCACCTGGGCGATGTTGCGGACCTGGGACGTCAGGTTGGACGCCATGAAGTTGACGTTGTCGGTGAGGTCCTTCCAGACCCCGGACACGCCCCTGACCTGGGCGCGGCCGCCGAGCTGGCCCTCGGTGCCGACCTCGCGGGCGACCCTGGTCACCTCGTCGGCGAACGCACGCAGCTGGTCGACCATGGTGTTGACCGTGAGCTTCAGCTCCAGCAGCTCGCCGGTGGCTTCGACCGTCACCTGCTGCGTCAGGTCGCCGCGGGCCACCGCCGTCGTCACGACCGCGATGTCCCGCACCTGCGCCGTAAGCCGGGACGCCATCGTATTGACCGCTTCGGTCACATGGAGCCAGTCGCCCGACAGCCCCTGCGCCTTCGCCCGGCCGCCGAGACGGCCCTCGGTGCCGACCTCGCGGGCGACCCGGGTCACCTCGCCGGTGAAGAGGGAGAGCTGGTCCACCATGCGGTTCACACCGATGCCCAGGCGCCGCAGGTCGCCGCGGAGCTGGCGGCTCCCGTCGTGCAGATCGACGTGCTGGGTCAGATCACCGTCCGCGACGGCGTCGAGCACCCGGGTGGCCTTGGCGACGGGCACCACGAGCGCTTCGAGCACCGTATTGGCGGCCTCGGTGTTCGTCGTCCAGGTCCCCGAGCCGGGACTCGCCGAGATCCGCTCGTCCAGCCGTCCCTGTCGGATGATCTCGTGGCGTACCCGCTGGAGCTCCGAGGCGAGATGCGCGTTCCGTGCGACGATCTGCTGGAACACCCCGGCCATTTCGGCCGGCACCCCGTCGGGCAGGGTGGCCCCGCCCCGTTCCTCCGAGTCCTCCACTCGCGCCGTGAAATCACCGTCGCACAGGGCCTTCATCGCGGCGAGCAACGGGCGCAGATCGCTCGTACGAACCCACTGCCCGTCTTGTTCCGCGCCGGGCCGGGCCGGGGCCAGTGCCATGGAAACACCCTCCGCCCAAGATCCATTGGTGCTCGCCAGAGGTTCCTTTAGTCACGCATGTCATAGTATAAAGCGCACGAAAGTACTCTTTCTCGTGCGTATTTGGTGCATACGGGAGGAATGGTGATCCCGTTGTCCGTACACGCGAGCCAGTCCGTGTCCAGGAAGGGGCTGTCGGCGAACCAGCTGGCGGCCGCCCGGGCGCGGGAATTCGTGTGTGCGGCGCTCCACGGGTGGACGGCGGCGCTCGCGGACGGGCACGGGGGAGAGGCGTCGGCCACCGATGCGGGCGCGGTCCCCGCTCCGGTGCCGGTCCCCGAGGAGTTCGAGGGGCTCGTCGACGACGCCGTCCTGCTCGTCAGCGAACTGGTCACCAACGCCGTCATGTACGCCGGCACCGATATCGACGTGGTCTGCCGCCTGGAGCGGAACCCGGCCACCCGGGTGGGCGTCGTCGTGGAGGTCGTGGACCGTCACCCCTCCAGAGGGGTACGCGGCGGAGTGGACACCCGGCACGGTGAGCCCGGCTACGGCCTCCAGCTGGTGAACGCGCTCTCGGAGTCCTGGGGCGTGACCTACCGGCGGGCGGAGAAGCGGGTCTGGTTCCGGCTGGAGGTCGCGGAGAGAGAGACACCTGCGAAAGATCCGGCCTCCTCCCGGCCCGGTACCACCGAGCCCGGCAGCGGCGCACGGTCCCGTGACGCAGGGCCCCCCGCACATCCGGCGCAAGCCCACGGGCACGCCCTCGAGTGGGCCGACCGCGGCGGCCCGTCGTTCCTCGCCGAGACCAGTGAACTCCTGGCGGGCCAGCTCGACGAGGCCATGGTCACCGCGCTCGCCGCCCAGATGCTCGTACCCCGGCTCGCGGACTGGTGCGGCATCTGGCTCAGCACGCCGGGGAGGGGCCTGCAACTGTCCCGGGTCTGGCACGCCGACGAGCAGCGCATGACTCCGCTGCGGGAGGAACTGGAACGGTTTCCGCCGCCCACCGCGCTCCGCGCCGGGGGTACGCCCTGGCCGTGGCCGGAGAGTGCCGGCGCCGACCGTGCGGGCGGGTCGGCGTTCGCCTTCCCGCTCGTCGCCCGCGACAGCGACCAGGGCGTACTGCTGCTCGGCCGGGCCGGGCAGCGGCAGATGACCGACACCGTGGTGCGGATGGTGCAGGACGTGGCCCGCAGGGTCGCGCAGGCCGTGTTCACCGCCCGCCAGTACACCCGGCAGCGCAGGATCAGCGCCGCGCTCCAGCGCAGGCAGCTGCCGGCGACGCTGGCCACGATCGCCGGCGTCGACACGGCGATCGTCTACGAGCCGCACGGCGAGGGCCAGACCGTCGGCGGCGACTTCTACGACATCTTCCCGATGGGCGAGGACCACTGGTGCTTCCTGCTCGGGGACGTGCAGGGAAAGGACCCGGAGGCGATGTCCGTCACCGGCCTCGCCCGGCACCTGGTGAGGCTGCTGGCGCGCGAGGGCCATGGCGTCGAGTCGGTGCTCGGCCGGCTGAACGTCGCGATGGCGGAGGAGAGCGCCGAGGCATTCGCGCTCGGCGCCGAGCAGACGGGCTCCCGCTTTCTGAGCCTCTTGTACGGGGAACTGACGGTCGACCCGTGCGTGGCCGGAGCCCGCTGCACGGTCGCCACCGCAGGTCATCCCCCGCCGCTGCATCTGTTCGCCGACGGCAGGGTGGAACCGGCCTCCGAACCCCAGATGCTGCTCGGCGTCGATGAGGGCGCCGAGTTCCGGGCCGGCACCTTCGACCTCGCGCCCGGTGAGACGTTGTTGTGTGTGACCGACGGCGTCACCGAACGCCGCTGTGGCAACTGGCAGTTGGACGACAACGATGGCCTGGCCGATGTGCTCCGGCAGGGCATGGGGCTGGGGGCGAAGGCGCTTGCGGAGCACGTACGGCGCGCGGCGCACGACTTCGGGGTGGGGCCGGTCGAGGACGACCTCTCGGTACTGGTGCTGCAAGCGGAGGCGGGGGGCTCCTGTGAGCGGCGGACCCGAACGTCGACCCGGGCGGACAGGGCCTGATACCGGCGGCCGGCCGCAATCCGGGTGCGGCGGTGAACCGCACTCCGGCACACTGTGCCGGTGAACGCAGCCCCGTACCCGTCGCCGCAGGTGCGGGCTCTGAGCCATGTCGAGTCCCGGTCCGCGGGCAGGCCGCTCGACCCCGCACTGCCCCTGACGCTGAACTTCCATCCCGACCGGATGGCGGGCGGCCGGCCGATCCTGGTCCGGCTGGCCGAGGACGGTGTCTACCGTTCGCAGTTCGTCACCGGCACCGGCAACGGCGGCCTGACCGCGCGTCCGGGCGGTGACCGGTGGCGCTGGGAGAGCCGGATCTTCGACGGTGCGTATGACGATGCGCCCGCCGAACAGCGGCCGGTGTACGGGGCGTTGAACTTCCGTCGCAGAGCCGTCGGCGCGGCTCCGAGGTTCGGTTCCGCGCACTTCCGGCTGACCGTCGAGCAGTTGCGGCGTCACCCCGACTACCGGGGTGCGGAGTTCGTGGATCTCGGCGCCGAGATCGCACAGGACGGCATGCTCGATCCCCGCATCATCGCAGACGCGGCCCGCACCGGCCGGTACGAGCCGCAGTCGCTCAAGATGGTCTGGCACTGCCTCGCGCGCTTCGGCGCACCGCCGCACCCGACCCGGCCGATCCGGGCACGGAATGTCGGGTCCGCCGGGGTGTGAGCTTCCTGACGTGAGTGCCCGTAAGGGAAGGAGTCCGGGGTGCTGGAGCGGCTGAACCAGGCCATGGAGCACATCGAGGGCCGCCTCGGTCAGCGGATCGATGCGGCCGAGGCGGCGCGTATCGCGCTGACGTCGGAGTACCACTTCCGGCGGATGTTTTCGGCGTTGGCCGGGATGCCCCTGACGGAATACATCCGGCGTCGGCGGCTGACCTTCGCGGGCGCCGAGGTGCTGGCAGGGGAGCGGACGCTGCTGGAGATCGCGGTGCGCTACGGGTACAGCTCGGGGGAGGCGTTCGCGCGGGCGTTCCGGGCCATGCACGGTGTCGGTCCCGGCGAGGCCAGACGGACCGGTGCGGCTCTGCGGTCCCAGCCCCGGATGTCCTTCCACCTCGTGGTCGAAGGGAGCGGCAGCATGCGGTACCGGATCGTGGAGAAGGAGGAGTTCCGTGTGGTCGGGAAGAAGGCGCGGGTTCCGCTCGTGCACGAAGGGATGAATCCGGCCATCGCCGAATTCATCCGGGGCATCGGACAGGAGACGGTGCGGCGCATCGCGGAACTGTCCGACCAGGAACCGGAGGGAGTCGTCTCGGTCAGCGACAACCTCGCCGACAGCCGGGCGGAGGGGACCGAACTCGACTACTACCACGCCGTGGTGACCGGTGGGGCCGTGCCCGAGGACCTGGACGCACTGGTGGTCCCGGCGGGCGCGTGGGCCGTCTTCGAGAACTCCGGGCCCTTCCCGCAGGCACTTCAGTATCTGTGGCGGGATGTGTTCACCCAGTGGTTCTCGTCCAATCCGTACCGGAGCAGGCCCGGTCCCGAGATCCTGCGCACCCGGGTGTCGCAGGACGCCGGACAGGCCGAGGCGGAGCTCTGGATCCCGGTGGAGCGGACCGCGGTCTGAGACCGGCCGGCACGGGCCCGACGGCCTGAGACCGAACGGCCCGATACCCGACGGCTTGAAACCGCCCCTTGTGGGGGCCCTTGCCGTGCGCCAACATGCGCATGTCAAAACCGAAGGAACTTCGGCCGCAGGGGCCATTTGGGCCCTGCACAGGTCACTGGAGGGGACCCCCACATGAAGAAGCCTCTCGTCGGCGCGCTCTTCACCGTTCTGCTGCTCGGGGCGGGAATCGCACCCGCGACCGCGGCCACCGGCCACGACGCGGCAGCGACCGACACCGTCAAGACGAAGCTCAGCCCCAAGGCGGTCAACTTCGCCGGGACCGTCGCGCTCAGCAACTGTTCCGGCTCCGTCGTCCGTACGCCCAGCTCCCAGCCCTCCGACCCCGCGCTCGTGCTCTCCAACGGGCACTGCATGGAGTCGGGATTCCCGGGGCCGGGCGAGGTCGTGTTCAACCAGCCGTCCACCCGTAGCTTCACCCTGCTGAACGCCTCGGGCAGCGGAGTCGGCACCCTGCGGGCGAGCAAGATCGCGTACGGGACGATGACCGACACCGACATATCGGTGTACCAACTCACCCGCACCTACGCCCAGATCGAGAGCAGCTACGGCATCAAGGCGCTGGAGCTCAACACCGCGCACCCGGTCCAGGGCACCGCGATCACGGTGGTCTCCGGCTACTGGAAGCGCACGTACGCCTGCAATGTGGACGGTTTCGTCTACCGTCTCAAGGAGGGCGAGTGGACCTGGAAGGACTCGGTCCGCTACACCTCCGCCTGCCAGACCATCGGCGGCACGTCCGGCTCCCCGGTGATCGACAACGCGACCGGCAAGGTCGTCGCCGTCAACAACACCGGCAACGAGGACGGACAGCAGTGCACGGACAACAACCCGTGCGAGGTCGACGAGAGCGGCAATGTGACGGTGCGCCAGGGCATCAACTACGCCCAGGAGACCTACGGCATCGTGCCGTGCATCGGTACCGGCAACAAGTTCGACCTCAACCGGCCGGGATGTGCCCTGCCCAAGCCGTGAGTTCGTGAGCCACGTCGCCGCCGCGATGCCGACCGGGCACCGCGGCGGCGACGCGCGCTCGTGGGGTCACGGAGTGCCCATGCGCCGGATCGCCGCGTCGATCCCGTCGAGCATCACGTCGAGTCCGACGGCGAACGTCTCGCGCGCCTCGCGCTCCAGGTACGGCATCGCCTCCTCGCCGGGGGCGGAGGGCGGCTGCTGCGGGGTGCCCTCGCTCTCCATCGCGCTCAGGCTCGGATAGCGGTCCGCGAAGTCGGGCGCCACCTCGCCCAGCAGCGCCGAGCGGGCGAACCACCACTCCTCGTCCGACTCGCCCGTCACCGCCGCGGCCTGCCGCGCCTCGGCGACCGTCCCGGCGCAGCCGCGGACGAAGTGGGTCAGCGTGCCGACCAGCCGCCGCCGGAGCGACGCGTCGAGCCCGGTTCCGTTCAGCAGGCGTACGAGCGTGTCCAGGCCGGCGTACTCGTGCGGGCCGAGGACCGGGCGGGCCTGGGAGACCTGGAGCACCCAAGGGTGGCGGAGGAGGAACGCGAGCGTGTCGTGTGCCCAATCGGTCAGTCCCGTACGCCAGTTGTCGATGCCGGCGTACCGGGTGGGCAACTCGGCGTGGACGGCGTCGTACATCAGGTCCAGCAGCTCGCTCTTGCTGGGGACGTAGGTGTAGAGCGCCATCGCCGTACGTCCCAGCCGCTCGCCCACCGCGCGCATCGAGAGCGCGGCCATGCCGTCCTCGTCGGCGACGGCGATCGCAGCGGTCACGATCGCGTCCGCGCTCAGCCCCGGCCTGGGGCCCGGCCCGGGGCCGCGGCGCCGCTGCGCCGGCTGTTCGGTGCGCCAGAGCAGGGACATCGAACGGCGGGCGTCGCCCTGTCCGGCAAAGACCACCACTTGCGACTCCTTACGTCATAAAGTAACTTCGCCGAGGTAATTCCTTACGGCATAAACTATCAGTCGCAGAGAGTGGGTGCCGCGATGGGGCAGGCATTGCCCGTGTCGTACGTACGGGTCGTGGGCGTGGAGCGGATCACCCCGCGGACGGCACGCATCACCTTCGCCGGGGACGCGCCGGCGGAGCTCATGGAGGACCGGCCCGACCAGCAGATGAAGCTCTGCTTCCCGAGGGACGGGCAGGAGGTGCCGCGGCTGCCGGAGCCGGACGCCGACGACACGTACGGCATGCGGTGGTACGAGGCGTACCTCGCGATCCCCGAGTCCGAACGTCCGCTGATGCGGAGCTTCACGGTTCGCGCGTACGACCGGCGGCTCGGCCTGATGGCCGTCGACTTCGTGCTCCACGGCGACGAAGGACCCGCCGCCCGCTGGGGCCGGGACGCGCGCCCCGGGGACGTCCTCGGCATGGTCGGCCCGTCGTCGATGTACGCCCGGCCGCTGCCCACCGCCGACTGGCTGCTGCTGGCCGGGGACGAGACGGCGCTCCCGGCGATCGGGACGCTCCTGGAGTCCCTCCCGGCCGGGGCGCGGGCGGTGGTGTACGCCGAGGTGGCCGACGAGGCGGAGGAGCAGGTGCTCGACTCGCCCGGCGAGGTGAGCGTCCACTGGGTGCACCGGGACCGGGGCGAGACATTGACGGACGCGGTGAGGGGCGCCGAACTGCCCGCCGGGTCCGGTGCGGCGTGGCTGGCCGGCGAGGCCGGGGCGGTGCGGGCCCTGCGCCGCCATCTGGTCGAGGAGCGCGGACTGCCCAGGGCCGCCGTGGAGTTCAGCGGCTACTGGCGGATGAGCCTCACCCAGGACGACGCCCCGACGGAGGAGGACCTGGCCTGGGCGAAGGAGCGTGCGGCGGAGGACCGGGACCCGTCCTAGCCAGATCTGTCCGTACCGTCAGCCGATCGCGAGGGCGGACGATGCGTCGATGAGGGCGAGTTGGCCCGGGCTGGCTCTCCGGGTCCGGGCCTGTTCCACGAAACGGCCCAGCTCCGCGCGGACGGTGGCCGAATCGATGCGCTTGATCACGGGCAGCGTGGCCTCGACGATCTGACAGGCGTCGTCGAGGCGGCCGACACCGGCCAGGGCTGTCGCCTGCCGAACCGCGAAGCGGGCCAGGGAGTTGCTGTCCGCCGGGACGGTCGGCCGACGCCGGCGCTCGGTGGCGAAAAGGTCGGCGGCCACCTCGAAGCGACGGAGGCTGAGCATGCAGGACGCCTCGATGAGCCGAGGGCTGCCGTTCTCGGTGCGAGGGCCCCAGTGAGGGCTCCGGTCGCCGATGGCCTCGGCGGCGTGGCTTCTGAACCGCTCCAGTGCCTCCCGGCAGGCCCCCGCATCGCCACGGCGCGCATGCCCCTGGGCCGCGCGGCGCGCGGCGTGCGCACGGATCACCGGGTTGGCCGCCGGGTGCCCGGCCGCCTGGTCGGCGAATCCGATCGCCGCATAGGTGTCACCGCGGTGCTGGGCGATGAACGCCTTGCGGACCAGGGCATACGCGGCCACCGTTTCGTCCCCGCCGTGTGCGCCCCAGCGGACAGCGAGATTCGTCCAGCGCAACGCCTCCGCGGGATTTCCCGCCTCTTGTGCCATCCACCCCGTGTATTCGGCGAACCTCGAGGCCAGCAGCCAGATCTCGGCACGCTGCTCGCCAACGGCGTGCGGACCGGCGTCCGTCAGGATCCGCGTGATCGACTTCATCGAAGCGGTGACGAACCTCGGTCCGGTGGATCTGCCGATGTCCTTCAGCTCCCACAGGACCCGCTCGTATCCGGCGACCACGGGGCCGGCCTCGACGACGCCCTCGGCCCGGGCGCCGCGGCGGCCGGCCCCGGCCAGCTCGACGAGTTCCCCGCCGGTGCCGAAGGCCGCGTCGCATGCCGCCGCCACAGCGGGCGTCGGGTTGCGCAGCCCGCTCTCCAGATTGCAGATCTGCCCTTCGGACACGTTCGCACGCCGGGCGAACTCGCGCACGCTCCACCCCCGACGTGCCCGGAGTGTGGCCAGGACGACGCCGAAGTCGCCCGGCGGCAGACGCATGCTGGGCGATCTCCCTGCCGGGACCGTCCCTGCCGAGCTGTCCGCCGGATCCATACCCGCCAGCGTACGGAGCCCTGCGGCCGCTATTCAATCCCCGGCGAATAGCCACCGGGCGAGTACGGCGCCCCTAGGGTGAGCACGATCCCTGACGTCAAGGCTTGCCAGAGAGGGGGCAATTGTGCCGCGCATCTTCCTCAGCTTTCGCAAACCGGACTCCCGGTGGATGCGAAATCGCGTCTACCGCGCGCTGTCCGACCGCTTGGGTGCCGACGAGATCTTCAAGTCGGGCCGGTCGATACCGCCCGGGGCCGATTTCGCCGAGATCCTGCGGAGGCAGGCCGCCGAGTGCGAGCTCATGTGCGTACTGATCGGGCCAGGGTGGCTCGACGCGCGGAGCGAGGACGGGGTGCGGCTCCTGGACCGGGCTCACGACTGGGTCCGGCTGGAGATCGCGACAGCGCTGCGGGCGGGAAACCGCGTCGTCCCGGTACTTCTGGGTGACGCGACGATGCTGCCCGACGCCTCGGCGCTGCCGGCCGAGATCGCGGAGCTGGCGCGCCTGCAGTTCCTCCGCGTTCCGGAGACCCATCTGCCGGACGGGCTGGAGCACTTGGGCGACGCGGTGACCGCTCTCCTGTCCGATACCGATACCGACCCCGCTGTCGAACCCGGGCACGGCACGGAGCCGGCCGCCGATCCGGAGCCATCAATCACCATGACGGCCCATGTGTCCGGCGGCGGCAGCGCTTACCAGGCGGCCCGTGATCAGACGATCAGGCTGGCGTGAGGGGCTGAGGATGGATCATCCCGGAGCAGACGGTGCTCGTCGGATCGGGCCGTATGCGCTGCTCGGAAGACAGAGCACCGCCGGCGGGAGCGAAGTCTTCGCGGCCCGCTCGGACGAGGGGCTCCTCGTCACGGTCACGGTCGTGGGGCCCGAACTCGCCGCGGACCCGGGGTTCCGGGAGCGGTTCCGAGCCGCCGTCGGGGCGGCACGGACGCTGTCCGGTGCCTTCCTCATACCGGTGGTGGATGCCGACGCCGACGCGCCGGTTCCCTGGCTGGCGACCCGGTTCACCGCCGGACTGCCGCTCCGGCAGGCGGTGGACCGGCACGGCCCGCTGTCCGAACCGGCTCTGCGGGTGCTCGCCGACGGCCTCGCCCGGGCGCTGGCCGCACTCCACGCGGCCGGTACGGTCCACGGCGAGGTGAACCCGGACTCGGTGCTGCTGACCATGGACGGGCCCCGCATCACCGCACTGGGGATGGTGGGAGCCACCGGAAGTCCGGCACCCTCACCGACGGACGACATGTTCGACCTCGGGTCGACCGTGCTGTTCGCGGCTTCCGGAGGCGAGCCGGACACGGACGCACTCCCGGTGTCGCTGCGTGACGTGATCGGCGGCTGCCTGTACCCGGAACCGTCGGACCGTCCCACCGCGGAGCAACTCATCGCCTACCTGAGGCATCAGAACCTGCCTGCCCTGGCGGGCAGTTGGCTGCCGCCGACGGTGACCGCCGACATGGCCGCCGCAACCGCGGCGGTGGGATCGGTGTCCGCCGGGGGTGGCGGCCTGGGCCCGCTTCCTCCGCCGCCGGAGATCGCTGTCGGCGCGGGTGTCAGCCGCCGGAAGCTGATCACCGCTCTGGCCGGGGGCGCGGCCGTACTCGGCGGGACCGCGGCAGCACTCGCTTTCTCCGGCGACTCGTCACCGGCACCCGACGGCCGGGCCGGCGGGCCCGGGCCCACTGCGCGGCCGACCTCTCCGTCGGGCGCGCGATCCACGTCCGCCTCCTCCGCGTCGCCGTCCTCGACGGACGGGCCGGAACAGATCGTTCTGGCCGGACCCGACGCCGTCAAGGCATGGTCGGAGGCCGGAAAGCACGCCCCCACCTGCTTGGAAGCGTCCGACAAGGTGGTCATGGTGGTCACGGCCAAGGCTACGTCGTTCCTGGACGCCGCGACCGGAAAATCCGTGTTCCACCCACTGAACACGACCAACATGTTCCGCACGAGCAGCTTCGAGTACCGGACGGCGTACGCGGACGGAGTGTTCTACCTGCTCTGCGACACACCGAGTCAGCCAGGCCTGCTGGCGGCGTTCGACGCCGCCAGCGGGAAGGTGAAGTGGGCGACCAACCTTGCCGCCTACGACCCCGGCGGCCCCACGTTGGTGTCGATGTACCCGAGTAACTATGTGGCAGTCGCGGGGGACGCGGTCTATGTATGCGGACAGGTGCGCCAGAAAGGCGGGAAGTACTCGGCCGAGTCTCCGACCACCGGCTACATCCGTGCGTTCAACGCCGCGACCGGCAAGGGGCTGTGGCAGGTCAAGGGCACGGACATCAACAACGTGCTCGTGCCGCCAACCGGTTCCCACCTGCTGGCTGCCTCGGCCGTTCCGGCCAAGAAACCCGGCCGCGTCCAGATGATCGACGCAGGCAGGAAAGGTGCCCGCGGCTGGAAGGTATCCATCCCGTACAAGTCGTACTACTTCAACACCGGCTGGCCGCTGACGTGCTACGCCGCCGGGCTGTTCCTGTTCGCCGGCGGCAATGGCGACACGCTGTTCGCCGTGGACGCGGCCACGGGCAACGAGAAGTGGCATCGGCGCTTCGATGCGAAGAACGGGGACCAGGTCAAGATCGGCACCCCGTTCTCCAGCCCGGACGGCGCGACCGTCTACGTACCGGTCGGCAGTGACCTGGCCGCCCTGGCCACGGCCGACGGCACGATCCAGTGGGTCGCGACGCTCGACGGCGCCAACGACATGGGCGGTTCCAACCAGTTCAACGCCTCCCTCGCGATGGGCGGCAAGAGCGCGCAGTGTTCGGCCGACACCGTCTTCGCCACCGACGGCGCCAAGACGCTCTGGGCCATCGACGCGGCCACCGGCAGGGCCCGGTGGAGATACAGCGACCCCGGGCAGCCGGACGTGGGGTTCATGTGGACGGTGGGCGGCGACCACGTGTTCATCGCCTCCCACCTGACCATGACCGCCATCGCGGCCCACGGGCGGTAAGGGACAAGGAGAAGACATGGAGACGAGTGTGGAACTCGCCGGCCTGGCATCGGCAGCCGCGGCGCGCCTGATCGATCTGCTGGCGACGGACGGCTGGGGCGCGGCCAAGTCCTTGGTCCTGGCGCTGTGGCGGTCCGCTCACCCGGAGCGCGTCGAGGAGGAACTCACCGATGCGCGCGGCGAGTTGCTTCAGGCACGGCAGACGGGCGACGGCGAGGAGCTCCAGGGGCTGCTGGTCGCCGAGTGGCAGGCCCGCATCATCCGGCTCATGGCCACGCGGCCGGACGTCGTCGACGAGCTGCGCGCGCTGTTCGGCGGGGAACCGCGCGCTGCCGGAACCCCGGAACAGCAGATCACGGGCTCGATGACGCTGGAGGCACACGTCTCCGGCGGCGACGCGTTCCTGGCCGGCCGGGACATGACCGTCACCAGGGACGGACAGGCGTGACCGAACGCAGCACCGAGGCATCGCCCCCCGACGAGCCGCCCCTCTGGCAGCCGAGACGGCAGGAGGCGCGCGTGACCGGCGGCGGCAGCGCCTTCATGGCCGGCCGCGACCTCCACGTCCGCCTCGGCGACGAGGGACGCAGAACCGTGCCCGGCCCCGGCGCCGACCAAGTGCCGTGCCCGTACCCGGGCTTGGTCCCGTTCGACGACGAACACAAGCAGTGGTTCTACGGCCGTGAGCGCATGGTCCACCTCGTGTGCGAGCGGATGGACGCCCGGATGCGTGAGGGCGGCCCGCTGGTGCTGATCGGCCCCTCGGGGGCAGGGAAGTCGTCCCTGCTCGCGGCCGGGGTACTGCCGGCCCTGGACGACGGCCGGCTTCCGGTGGCGGGGTCGAGCACCTGGCCGCGGCTGCTGCTGACCCCGACGGCATCCCCGGCCCTGGCACTGGCGGCCGCCGCCGGGCTCGACGCCGAGACCGCCCGGCGCACGGCACCGGCGTGGCGGGCCGATCCCGCAAGGTGCCTTGCCGAGCTGCGCGAGATCACCGGAGCCGGCGATCCGGCGCCCGCCGGGGAGTCCCCCTCCGCGGGCCTGGTCGTCGTGGTCGACCAGTTCGAGGAGATCTTCACGGCCTGCGGCGACGAGACCGAACGGCAGTGGCTCATCGACGTGCTCGACCGTCTGGCCCGGCCCTCGGGCGGGGCGGTCGTGGTGCTGGGAGTACGCGCGGACTTCTATGCCGCGTGCACGGCCCATCCGCAGCTCCGGGCGGCGCTCCGGGCCGGGCCGGTCCTGCTGGAGCCGATGACGGAGGGCGAACTCAAGGACGCGATCCGCCGCCCGGCAGGCAGCGTGGGACTGGACGTCGAAGACGGCCTGGTCGAGGTGCTGCTGACGGAGCTGGGCACGGTCGGCGGATCCGTCGGGGCGAGTACCACGGGCCGACTGCCGCTGCTCGCACACGCGCTGCGGGCCACCTGGCAGCAGCGCCACGGCCACACGCTCACCGTGGACGGGTACCGCGTCACCGGCGGCATCCAGGGCGCCATCGCCATGACGGCGAACAGGCTCTACGACACCCTGCCGCCGCCCTGCCAGGAGGCCGCACGGTGGGTGTTCCTGCGGCTCGTCATCGTGGGACGCGACGCCGACGACACCCGCCGGCGCGTCCGGTCCGAGGAGCTGCTGCGTGACGCGCCCGACCGGGATGCGGCCGCCAGAGTCCTGGACGACTTCACCGAAGGCCGACTGCTGACCCTGGACCAGGACACGGTGGTGATGACCCATGAGGTGCTCATCCGTGCCTGGCCCCGGCTGCGGGACTGGATCGAGCACGACCGCACCGGGAACCTCGTACGACAGGATCTGGAAGACGCGGCCGCGCTCTGGGAACAGGCCGGCCGGGAGGCAGCCGCGCTGTACCGCGGCAACCGCCTGGAGACCGCCCTCGCCTGGGCCGAGACGCGCGGGGCGGAACTCAGCGGCGTCGCCCGGGCCTTTCTGGCGGCCGCCCGCCACCACCAGCGGCGCGGGCAACGGCTCCGGCGCGCCGCGGTCGCGACCATCACCGCCCTGGCCGTGGTCGCCTCGCTGGCCGCAGTGTTCGCCTTCCGGCAGGAGGCCAACGCCCGGGAATTCGCCACCAAGGCCCTGCAATCCCGCGACCAGGCCATCAACGCCGCCGTCACCTCCGCTTCCGTGCAACTGGGCCCGACCGATCCCTCGCTGTCCGCCCAGCTCGCGCTGACCGCCTACCGTATGGACCCGAACCCGGATGCGGCGTCCCGGCTCATCACGACCCAGAACACCCCGCTGGCCACCCGGCTTCCCGGCCCGCGCGGCGCGGTGTACACCGTGGCCTACAGCCCCGACGGGCACATGCTGGCGGCCGGGAGCATCGACCAGAACCTCGTCCGGCTGTGGGACGTCTCCGATCCCGGCCGTCCGGTGGCGCTGGGCCGACCCGTGCCCGTGGACCGTTCCGTCAATTCGATCCTGTCGCTCGAGTTCAGCCCGGACGGCCAGGTGCTGGCCGTCGGCGGCCACACGAGCCACAACGGCGACGACGGTTCCGGCGGATTCGTCGACCTGTGGAGCCTGACCAGCCCCAGCCACCCCGTCCTGCTCGGCCGGCCGGAGAGTCCCGGCATTCAGGGCTGGGACGCCTTGAGCTCCGTCGAATCGCTGGCGTTCAGTCCCGACGGCCGTACCCTGGCCGCCGTATGGCACGCCGGATTCGTCAGCCTGTGGAACGTCACCCACCCCGACGACGTCAAGCCCGCGAAAGCGCCCCTGTACCTCGACTGCCCCGACGTCTTCTCCCATCGTGTCGCGTTCAGCCCCGACGGTCACACCCTGGCCGCCGCATGCGACGACGACGCCGGCACCATCAGCCTGTGGGACACCACCGACCCGGCCCACCCCGTCCGCGGCCGTTCCCTGAAGACCGGGCATCCCGTCAACTCCCTGGCGTTCAGCCCCGACGGCCGCACCCTGGCCGCCGGATCCACCGACAGCAAGGTCCACCTGTGGAAGGTCGCCGACCCCGGCCACCCCACCTCTCTGGGCAAGCCGCTGACGGGTCCCGCCCAGCCCGTCATGTCGGTGGCGTTCAGCCCCGACGGTCACACCCTGGCGGCCGGCAGTGCCGACCGCGCCATCCATCTGTGGAACGTCACCCGCCCCGGGGCCATCGGTCCTCTGGGCCGGCCGCTGACCGGTCCGGGCAACTCGGTCACCGACGTGGTGTTCAGCCCCGACAGCCGCACCCTCGCCGCCGGAAACAGCGACGGCAACGTCGATCTGTGGAGTCTGCCGCCGACCCGGATCATCGGCGCCGGCGGCAATGTGGTGTCCGTGGCGTTCAGCCCCGACGGGCGCACCCTGGCCGCAGGAAACCAGAACAAGACCGTCTCACTGTGGAACACCGCCGACCCCAACAACCCCGCTCCCCGCGGTGATCCGCTCACCGGCCCCGAGGACGCGGTCGACGCCGTGGCGTTCAGCCCGGACGGGCGCACCCTGGCCGCAGGCGACAGTGGCGGCACCGTCACGCTGTGGAACACCGCCGACCCCAGCCATCCCGTTCGCCTCCCTGAGACCCTCACCGGGGCGAACGGGCTCATCTTCTCCCTGGCGTTCAGCCCCGACGGCAACACCCTGGCCGCGGCCGGCGACGACAAGTTCGGCAGCATCGCCCTGTGGGACGTCAGCGACCCCGCAAAGCCCGTCACCCAACCCGGCATCTCCAATTCAGACACGAGGTCCGTCGAATCCCTGGCGTTCAGCCGCGACGGCACGATGCTGGCGGCCGGCGGCGACGGCAGCAACCGGCAAGTCGGACTGTGGAGTACGACGGACCCGGGGGTCCGTATCGGGGAGCCGATCGACCAGCCGATCGCCACCAGCACCTGGGTGGCGTTCAGCCCGGACGGCCGCACCCTCGCCACCGGGAACAGCCGCGGCACCGTCACCCTGTGGAATGCCACCGACCCCAACCACCTCACGCGCAGGGGCAGTCCCCTTACTGTGCCCGGCGGCAGCCTGTGGTCGGTGGCGTTCAGCCCGGACGGGCACACCCTCGCAGCGGCCGGCCACACCGACAACGGCACCATCAACCTGTGGAACGTCACCGATCCCGACCACCCCACCGCCATCGGCCGGCCGCTGACCGTGGATACGGGATTCGTGGCCGTTCTGGCGTTCAGCCCGGACGGTCACACCCTGGCTGCCACCACCGACGACGGCGTGGCCACGCTCTGGGACCTGAAGGTCGAGACCGCCATCAGTCGCATCTGCGCCGGAAGCTCCGGCGCCCTGAGCCGACAGCAATGGAGCCGATACGTTCCCGAACTGCCGTACGACCCACCCTGTGTGACCACCTAGTAGGGCCTGGTCAGGTCGATATCGGCTCTGGCATGTTGCGGTGACAGATGGGGCAGGCGCGGTCCAGGCCGCGAGGAGTAACCGAGCCCTTACTTCGTCACAGCGTTCAACGCGTTCACGATCCCCCGCCCGTAGAAACCGTTGTGGTTCTTCGGCCCCTTGCACACGGCGTCGATCTCGCCGTCGGAGTCGATGTCGTACGGATCCGTGCACGGCGTGGCGTCGGCCTCGGAGTACAGCAGGGCCTTCACCTGGCCGGCGGTGGCGTGCGGGTGCGTCGACTTGATGAGGGCGGCCACCCCAGCGACGTGCGGGGACGCCATCGACGTGCCCGACTTGAAGGCCCACGTGCCGCCGGGCATCGTGCCGAGGATCCCAGCATCGCCGGCCGGCGCGGCCGGGGGCTGGTAGAGGATGGAGTCGCCTCCGGGCGCGGCGACGTCAATGACGTTCAGACCGTAGTTGGAGAACGACGACTTGATGCCCTTCGCGCCGGTCGCGGCCACGGTCACCACACCGGGCAGCTGGGGCGGTATGACCAGGCACTTGTGCGGGTCGATCACGCGGTCGCCCGGCATGCCGTCGTTCGGGGAGGCGGGGTCGGTGAGGGAGTCCGCGTCCAGGTCGCGGCGCTCGTTGCCCGCGGCCGCGACGTTGACCGTGCCCTTGCGCTCCGCGTACCGCGAGGCCCGGGTGGTGGCGTCGACGAGTGCTCTCTGGTCCGGGTCGTCGAGGCAGTTGAAGTTCCAGGGGTCGGTGTAATAGCTGTTGTTGGTGACGTCCACGTGGTGTTCGGCCGCCCAGACGAAGCCGCAGACCACGGCCTCGGTGTAGATGTAGTCCGCCGGGGTGGACACCTTG
Source organism: Streptomyces atratus (assembly GCF_014648655.1). Classification (GTDB taxonomy): domain Bacteria; phylum Actinomycetota; class Actinomycetes; order Streptomycetales; family Streptomycetaceae; genus Streptomyces; species Streptomyces atratus. Next base: position 605,975 of record NZ_BMRN01000001.1, on the reverse strand, counting down.
ATGCCGGCGACCCGCACGCCGGGCGCGACGCCGGTCATGCCGATGCCGTTCTTGGCTGCCGCGATCTCACCCGCGACATGAGTACCGTGGGCGGCGCCCTCCGACGTGCTCGGCCGCCAGGCCCCGTCCGCGGTGTCCGGCTTGCCCGAGGCGCAGTTGACGGACGCCTCACGGTCGAAGTTCGGGGCGAGGTCGGGATGGGTGTCGTCCACGCCGGTGTCGATGACGGCGACCGTGACGTCGCGGCTGCCGAGCGTCTTCTCGTGTGCCTTGTCCGCCTTGATGGCGGGCAAGTCCCACTGCGACGACTCCAGGGGGTCCTGGCCTTCGGCCGACTGAGCGCTCGCGACCTCCTGGGCGCTGAGCACCCGCGTCGCGCCGACCTCGGTCGTCGACTGCGCGGCAAGGGGCGCGTTGCGGGTGACGCCGGCCGACTGCACGCCCGGAACCCTGCGGACGGTCCGGGCGAAGTCGCGGTTCGAGGAGTGGACGACGATCACGCCGATCCGGTCGTACGAGATCACGATGGTGCCGCCCGCGTCGGCGATGGCCTTCTTCACCGTCGTGGACGGGCCTCGTCCGGTAGCGACGTTGACGATGTAGCTGAGGGAGGTCGCGTCGGCCGTCGTGGCCGTCGTGGCCGTCGGGACCGCGTCGGCCGCCGACGCCGTGACGTTGGGCAGGATTGCGAGGGCGGTCGCCATGACCATCCCCAGCGGAAGGGCGACGAGGCGACGGGAGCACGTGCGCGGCGCTGTCATAGAGGTCTCCAGTTGGTTCGCGGTACGGGTGGTATGACGCGTGTGGAGACTCAACAAGTTGATCGACGGGGTCACTTGACTGTTCGCAGGGCGTTGACGATGCCGAGCCATGGAACCCCTTCACGCGCTCGCCACCCGTGCAGGTCGCGTCCACGACCCCGTCGCGGTTGTGGTCGTAGGGGTTCTTCGGCCCGGATCAGCGGGTGCGGTCCGCTCCCCGTACCGCTCGGCCCGCCAGCACCTGGGTCCGGCGGCCGTCCTCGATGACGAAGCGGCCGTCGATCAGCACATGCGGGATGCCGGCCGGCAACGTACGCGGTTCCTCGAACGTGGAGCCCGCCGCCACCGTCGCCGGGTCGAAGAGGACCAAATCCGCGCGGTAGCCCTCGCGTACGTGTCCCCGGTCGGTCAGACGCAGTCGCTTCGCCGGGCGGGAGGTGAGGTGGGCGACGCACTCCTCCAGTGACAGGATGCCCAACTCCCGTACGTACCGGCCGAGATACTGCGGGAACGTGCCGTACGCGCGCGGATGCGGCTTGTCGCCCTGGAGGATGCCGTCGCTGCCGCCGGTGTGTACCCGGTGGCGCATGATCTGCTGGACGTTCTCCTCGTGGCCCACGTGCTGGAGGATCGTGGAGCCGAGCCGGTCCTCGATGAGCAGCCGGCGTGCGGTCACCCAGGGGGCCTCCCCGCGCAGGCGGGCGGACTCGGCGACCGTACGGCCGACATGGCCGGCGAGGCGGGGGACGCCGACGCCCGAGATCTCGATCGTGTCCCACTCGATCGGCACGCCGTGGCAGCCGTCCGAGCCCAGTGCCTCCATGTGGTGCCGGATCCGCTCCGCCACCCTGTCGTCCGCGAGGCGGGTGAGGATCGACTCGGGTCCGCCCTCGCTCGCCCAGCCCGGCAGCATCGCGACGAGGGTCGTGCAGCCCGGCGTGTACGGGTAGGTGTCGAGGGAGATGTCCGCGCCCGCGTCGAGGGCGTCGTCGAGCAGGGCGAGGAGGTCCGGTGCCTTTCCCTTGTTCACGCCGAAGTTCATGGTGGCGTGGGCGAGGTGGAGGGCGCAGCCCGCGTTCCTGGTGAGCTGCACCATCTCCTCGTACGCGCCGAGCGCGCCCGCCCCGTACGAGCGGTGGTGCGGGCAGTAGTAGCCGCCGTACCCGGCCACCACCCGGCACAGTTCGGTGAGTTCGGCGTCGTTCGCGTACATGCCGGGTGTGTACGTGAGGCCGGAGGACATGCCGACCGCGCCGTCCGCCATGCCCTGGGCGACGAGCTCCTTCATCCGGGTCAGTTCGGCGTCGGTGGCCGGGCGGTCCTCCCAGCCCATCGCGTACATCCGGACCGTGCCCTGCGGGATGAGGTAGGCGGCGTTGACCGCGATGCCCCGGCCGTCGAAGTTGCGGTCCAGGCGGTCCAGGTACTCGCCGACCGTGCGCCAGTCGAAGTCGAGGTCCGAACCGTCGCCGTTCCAGCCGGTGATCGTCCTGCGTACCTCGGCGAGCGTGCGGTCGTCGACCGGGGCGTACGACAGGCCGTCCTGACCGAGGACTTCGAGCGTGACGCCCTGTGCGGCCTTGGCGCTGTGGTCGGGGTCGCGGAGCAGCGCGAGATCGCTGTGCGCGTGCATGTCGATGAAGCCGGGGGAGAGCGCGAGTCCGTCGGCGTCGAGGGTACGGCGGCCGGTGGGGCGCGGGCCGGGGGCGTGTTCGGGGTGGATCTCGACGATCCGGCCGTCCCCGATGGCCACGTCTGCGCGGTGGGCGGGGGTGCCGGTGCCGTCGATGACGTGTGCGTTACGGATGACCACGTCCATTTGGTGGGCCGCCTTTCGCCAGGATCAAGCCCCTCCGGCGATCGAGGAGCGGGGGTCCGGGGGCGGAGCCCCCGGACCCGGGGAGGGACGGGCAGAGGTCAGAAGAACGTGCGGATGTAATCCGTGACCGTGCCGTCCGCCTCCACCAGAGGAATCAGCTGCCACTTGTCGAAGCTCGTGCACGGGTGCGACAGACCCATCCCCACCCAGTCACCCACCTCCAGCTCCGCGCCCGGCTCCGTACGCACCCACGTGTGCTGGTCCGACAGACCGCTGACCGCGAGACCCTTCGCGGGCCGGACCGAGCCGTCGCGGCCGGACCGTACGACCTGTGCCTGCGGGAGGTCGAGGTCGTACGCGGCATCCCGCTTGCCCGCGTTGAGGAACGCCTGCTCGGGCGAGGGGCGGGAGACGACCTGGGCCCAGAGCCGGAAGGCGGGCTGCAGGGCCCCCTCCTCCGGGACACGGTTGAACGGGGTCAGGTGGCGGTAGTGGCCGTCGTCGTGCGAGACATACGCCCCCGAGCGCAGCAGCTTGAGCACCGGACCGGAGAGTTCCGGGATCTGGGCGAACACGTCCGCCACCGCGTCGAACCACGCGCTGCCGCCCGCGCTGATCACGATCCCCTCGTCGGCCGCCGACGCCGCGAACCGGCCCGCGCGGTCGAAGTCGACGGCCAGCGCGACGAGCCGGCTCAGCCACTCCCGTACCCGCTCGCCGGACGCGTCCGGCACCTCGGCCTCGTAACCGGCCACGCCCACCAGCCGCAGCGTCGAGGCCGCGGCCACCGCATCGGCGACCGCCGCGCACTCGGCCTCGGTACGGGCACCCGTACGCGCACCCTCGCCCGCGCCCAGCTCCACGACGACGTCCACGGGGCGGGAGGCGCCCGCCGCCCGCAGCGCCTCGTCCATCAGCTCCACGCCGCGCACCGAGTCCACGTAACAGATGAAGCGGAAGTCCGGATCGGAGTCCAGCTCACCGGCCAGCCAGCGCAGGGCCACGGCGTCGACGAGCTCGTTGGCGAGGAAGATCCGCCGGATTCCGTACGCCCGGTAGACCCGCGCCTGGTGCGGCACGGCCGCGGTGATGCCCCAGGCGCCGTGCTCCAGCTGGCGGGCGAAGAGCTGCGGAGACATGGAGGTCTTGCCGTGCGGGGCGAAGGCGAGCCCGTGGTGCTCCGCGTACGTCTCCAGAAGGGCGAGATTGTGCTCGACCGACTCGGCGGACAGGGCGAGCACCGGGGTGGTGAAACCGCCCGTGAAGAGATTGCGTCGCTCGGCGGCGAGGGCGCCGACGGTCAGCCCCTCCGCGTCGGGCGGGAGCGCCTTGAAGCGGTGGTCGACCAGCTCGTCGGCAAGTCCGGCCACAGGACGGTCGGCGGCCAAGGGGGCCTCCTCGATCGAAGTATTCGTTGCAGGATATGCAACACCCATTGCGCATATCGCTTAACGCTGTCTAACATCCGAGCCGACGCCGGGTCAATGCCGAAAGCCGGCAGCCGGCGCCGCACCGCTGCCCCGCCATATCCGCCGAATCACCGAACCAGCCGACCCCGCGAGGAGCCCCGAGTGTCCGGAACCCCGGCCAGGACCGCCGACGCCGCCACGACCGCCGAAGTCGTGTGCCTCGGCGAGTCCATGGTGACGTTCCTGCCGTCGCAGCCCGGACGCCTCGCCGACGTACCCTCCTTCGGTCGCGGTATCGGCGGCGCCGAGTCCAACGTCGCCTGCGCGCTCGCCGCCGCCGGGCACCGGGCGGCCTGGGTCAGCAGGGTCGGTGCGGACGGGTTCGGGGACCACCTCGTCGAGGCGGTCGCCGGCTACGGGGTCGACACCTGTGCCGTGCAGCGCGATCCGGTGCGGCCCACCGGGATCTACTTCCGTACGGCGACGGACCGGGCCACCGATGTGCACGAGGTCGCGTACTACCGGGCCGGGTCCGCCGCCTCCGCGATGTCCCCGGACAACGTCCCGTACGAGGCGCTGTTCGCGGGCCGCGTCCTGCATCTGTCCGGCATCACGGCGGCGCTCTCCGCCGGCTGCCTGGCCCTGCTCCACGACCTGACCGCCCCCCGGCCCGGTCGCCCGCTGATCTCCTTCGACGTCAACCACCGGCCGGGCCTGTGGCGCGACGCCGACGCGGCCCCCGAGGTGCTCCTGGACCTGGCCCGCCGCTCCGACCTGGTCTTCGTCGGCGAGGACGAGGCGGAGGAGGCGTGGGGGGTGAAGGGCGCGGAGGCGATTCGCGCGGCGTTGCCGGAGCCGGGGGTGCTGGTCGTGAAGCGCGGGTCCGACGGGGCGACGGTCTTCTCGGGCGCGGGCGAGGCCGACGACGTCACCGCGGTCCCCGCCCTGCGGGTCGACGTCGTCGCCCCCGTCGGCGCCGGTGACGCCTTCGCCGCCGGGTTCCTCTCCGCCACCCTCCGCGAACTCCCCGTGCGCGACCGCGTCCGGCACGGCCACCTCATGGCCGCCGCCGTCCTCACCGTCCCCGGCGACCTCACCGCCCCTCCGGCCCGCGCTCATGCCGACGCCCTTGCCGCACTGGACGACGAGGCCTGGGGGACACTTCGTCTCGGCCCCGGGTGGACGGGGCACGACCAGGAGGTACGTACGACGTGAGCGAGCGCAGCGAGCGAACGGACAAGAGGGGCGTCCCGGGCGAAGACCGGGCCGAGGGCAGCGAGGCACGCGTATGAGTCAGACCGTCGACAGGGCGCTGAGCATCCTGCCGCTGCTCGCAGAGGGGCCCGCCGACCTCGGGCAGGTCGCGGAGCGGCTCGGCGTCCACAAGTCCACCGCGCTGCGCCTGCTCCGTACGCTCCACGAGCACGGACTCGTCTACCGCCAGCAGGACCAGCGCTACCGCCTCGGTGCCCGCCTCTTCGCGCTCGCGCAGGAGGCCGTCGAGAACCTCGACGTACGGGAGATCGCCCACCCCCACCTCGTCGAACTCAACGAGAGCTGCGGCCACACCGTGCATCTCGCGGTGTACGAGGAGCACGAGGTCCTCTACATCGACAAGGTCGAGAGCCGCTACCCGGTCCGGATGTACTCGCGGATCGGCAAGCCCGTCGCGATCACCGTCGCCGCCGTCGCGAAGCTGCTCCTCGCCGATCTCACCGAGCCCGAGCGGCGCGCCGTCGCCGAGAAGCTCGACTACCCCATGTACACGTCCCGTTCGACCCCGAACGCCGGCGCCTTCCTCAAGGAGCTCGCCGCCGTCCGTGAACAGGGCTGGGCCACCGACCTCGGCGGCCACGAGGAGTCCATCAACTGCATCGGCGCTCCCATCCGGGGTGCGGACGGGCGGGTCGTCGCCGCGATGTCGGTCTCCGCACCCAATGTCGTCGTGACGGCCGAGGAACTCCTCACCCTGCTCCCCCTGGTGCGCCGCACCGCCGACACCATCAGCCGGGAGTACTCCGGCACCAACCAACCCAAGAAAGCCTGAACAGCCATGACCGAGAAGATCGCCCTCACCCCGAGCACCCACACCACGCCGCCCGCGAAGTTCTCGCACGGCGTGAAGAAGGGGAACATCCTCCAGGTCGCCGGCCAGGTCGGCTTCCTCCCCGCCATCGAGGGCCAGGCGCCCACCCCCGCCGGTCCGACGCTGCGCGAGCAGACCCTCCAGACCTTCGCCAACGTCAAGGCGATCCTGGAGGAGGGCGGCGCGAGCTGGGACGACGTGATGATGATGCGCGTCTACCTCACGGACGTGGACCACTTCGCCGAGATGAACGAGATCTACAACGCCTACTTCGGCGAGCAGAACCTCAAGGCGGCCCCGGCCGCCCGTACGACGGTCTACGTCGGTCTCCCCAAGGGCCTGCTGATCGAGATCGACGCGCTCGCGGTCCTCGGCTGAACCAGCCGATCCACTTGCCGCACCCGCACCACCGCACCACCGCGCACGGCACGGCGCCCCGCACCACGGGAGCGCCGTGCCGCGCTCCCCCTGCCCAAAAGCCCTCTCCGGCAACGGAGTCACCCATGCTGCTCGCCGCCACCCCACACCCGGCCGAGACACCACCCCACACGGCGGTGGGCAGGGTCGTGGTCATCGGGCATCCATTCCTGGGGCCGTCGGTTACGGGACGCCGAGTTCGAAAAGGCCGTAGCCCGCGTACGAGCCGGAAGCCAGGGCCGCGACGCCGAGGAGCATCAGCTGGTGGGTCGGGCTGAGGCGGCGCAGGGCGAGGGCGAGCGGGAGGAAGAGCGGGAAGAGGGGGAGCAGATAGCGGGAGACGTTGCCGAATATCTGCTGGCTGCCCAGGACGAGGACGAGGGTGAGGACGGTGTAGACGATCAGGACGGCCGGGGGACGCAGCCGGATCAGCAGCGTGAGCAGGGCGAGCGCGAGCAGGACGACACCGACGCCGATCAGGTCCGCGAAGGGCCAGGCGGAGAGATAGTCGGAGTGGCCCACCGGGACGGATGTGAGGACGTCAAGGGTGTGCCGGCCGTAGTCCCACTCGTGGGCCCAGGCGCCGGACTGGAGCTTGAAGTAGCCGCCGTAGTCGCCCATTTGGTGACCCACCCAGCCGAGATAGGCGAGGAGGCCGAGCGGGGCGACGGCCATCGCGACCACCGGACGCAGGATGCCGTCCCGGCGACGGTGGAGCGCGAGCAGGGCCGCGACGGCGACGGCGGCTATCAGCGCCACGGCGGTGGGCCGGTTGAGCCCTGCCACGCAGGTGAGGAGACCGGCGGTGAGCCAGCGGCGGCTCAGGACGGCATGGCAGGCCCAGACGGCCAGGGCCACGTAGAGGGAGTCGGAGTAGACCGCCCACTCCACGCCGGAACCGGGCCAGACGGCCCAGAGTCCGGCCGCGGCCAGCCCGGCCCGTCTGCCGCCGAGGCGTTCGATGACGGCGTAGATGCCCAGGGCGGCGGCCAGGGAGGCGACGACGGAGACCAGCAGGCCGGCGCCGTACACGCCGAGGCCGGTGAGCTCGGAGACCAGCCGCATCAGCGCCGGGTAGAGCGGGAAGAACGCCGCCGAGTTCCCTTCGAGGGTGATCGGGCCGGTGGCGCCGGGGATCGGGACCAGCCGAGGGTCGTACCCGTGCGCGGCGATCTGCTGGTACCACCAGCCGTCCCAGCTGGCCAGGACGTCCCACGGGTGGGCGCCGCCGCCGAAGCGCGGGTGCTTCGTGCGGTAGTCCCCGGCGGAGTGCAGCAGCCACATGAAGGCGGCGAAGCCGATGAACTTGAGCGTGCCGTAGACGGCCAGTACGGGACCGTAGCGCTCGGCTGTGCGGCGCAACCGGCGCCGGCGGTCGGGGCCCGTGGTGGCGGGCTGCTGCGACAGCCTCGCGTTCCAGATCGGGGTGGCGTTCGCGGTCGTACGGGCGGTGGTCCTGATCATGCGCGGAACACCCACACTCGGAAGCACAGGAACCGCAGCAGTGTCGCGGCCAGGTTGGCGGCGAGGAGTACGGCGAGTTCGATGGCCTGCCCGGCCGAGGGCACCGCGTGGTGCAGGGCGGCGAGCGATCCGCCGGTGAGCGCCAGGCCGATCAGGAGGACGACCAGGCCCCTGCTCTGGTGGCGCAGCACACCGCCGCGGCCACGGAGGCCGAAGGTGAGCCGCCTGTTCACGGCCGTGTTGGCGACGGCGCAGACCAGCAGCGCGAGTGCGTTGGCGGCCTGGGATCCGGCCGCCGGGCGCAGCGCCGCGTAGAGGAGCAGGTATGCGAGGGTGCTGACGGCTCCTACGGCGGCGAAGCACACGAGTTGGGTGGCGAGCCTGCCCGGTGCGTCGGCGCCACCGGCGCGGAGCGACCCGCCCGGCGGCAGCGTGCCCCGCGCCAGTGCCCCGCCGATCCTGGCGATGCCGCGCAGATCGGCCAGTGCCGTGGCGAGGATGTCGACCCGGGTGTCGGGATCGTCCACCCAGTCGACCGGCACCTCATGGATGCGCAGCCCGGCACGCTCGGCGATCACCAGCAGTTCGGTGTCGAAGAACCACTCCGAGTCCTGTATGAGGGGCAGCAGTCGCTCGGCCACATCACGCCGCACCGCCTTGAATCCGCACTGCGCGTCGGAGAAGCCCACGGCGAGGACGGAGCGCAGGAGGGCGTTGTAGCAACGAGAGGTGATCTCTCGCTTGGGGCCGCGCACCACCCGGGAACCGGGGGCCAGGCGAGTGCCGATGGCGATATCGGAGTGGCCGGAGAGCAGCGGGGCCACGAGCGGCAGCAACGCCGTCAGTTCCGTGGACAGGTCCACGTCCATGTACGCGAGTACGGGGGCCGACGAGAGCGACCAGGCGGTACGCAGCGCCCGGCCGCGCCCCTTCTCGGCCAGCCGAAGCCACTGTGCTTCGGGCAGTTCGTCCGCCAGCCGAGCGGCGATCTGCGGGGTGCTGTCCGTGCTGGCGTTGTCGGCGATGGTGATACGGAACGGATAGGGGAAGGTCTCGCACAGGTGTGCGTGGAGCCGTCGCACGCTCGGCTCCAGATCTCTCTCCTCATTGAACACGGGGACGACCACGTCCAGGACGGGCTCCGGGTGATGCGTCGCCACCGGTGTGCGGTGCGGCAGCCGGCTCAGGTCCTTCAGGGCAAGTGACCCTTGACTTCTCATGTTTTATCCTTTTTGTGACCTGGTACGGGGCAGGCCGAAGAAACTCGGGGCGACGGTGTGCTGCCGCGTTACGGGGTGACGAGCGAGGACGAGGCGTTCGACGGCTAGTTCCGCGCGGTCGCCGTACCCGAAGGCGGGGCCGAGGTCGAGGGTGGCGGCATGATTGTGGCGTTCCCGTCCGGGGCCGCGGGGGCGGTGGAGGTGTCCGAGGAGGGGGGCGCGCTCAGGGACGCGTCGGGTGTCGCGGGCGAGGCGGAGGGCGACGGGCTCGTCGCGGGCTGTGGGCCGGGGTGGCTGGGCTCGACCGGGGTCGTACGGCCGGGCAGCAGGAACAGCCCGACACTGAGGCCGACGATTGCCAGGACGGAGCCGACTGCCCTCTGCGCGGCCCGTCTCCGGGAGCGGACACGCACCCCTGCCCAGAGACGTTCCCGGTGCTTCGGCTCGAACGGTGCGGGCGCCTCGGTGTCGCGCATCATCTGTGCCAGCTGCCGCTCGAAGTGATCCATGGGGTTCTCCTTCACTGCACCGGCTCGTTCACATGGCCCAGGAGCTGCCTCAGCTGCGCCACTCCGCGTGCGGCATGGGACCGAGCCGTGCCCACGGGGCACCCGAGTGCCTCCGCCACCTGCCCCTCGGGCAGGTCCTGGTAGTAGCGCAGCACCACCGCCACCCTCTGCTTCGGCGACAACTGGGCCAGCGCGGCCTCCAGCCGAGAACGCTCCACCACGTCCGCGGACACATCGCCGACCACCGCCGCCTCGGGCAGCTGTTCGACGGGGCGTTCACCCCACCAACGCCGCTGCCCCGAGCGTGCCGCCGCACGCATCATCACCTTGCGGACGTACGGCTCCGGTGCCTCATCCGCGACCTTGGGCCAGACGAACCAGAGCTTGACCAAGGACTCCTGCAACAAGTCCTCGGCCCGATGCCGATCGCCTCCCACGAGCAGACGGGCCAGGTGGAGCAGCGCCGACCAGCGGGCAGCCACGAACTCGTCGAACGCACGGGCTCGACTCTGCTCCATCCGCACTGTCCCTGTTCTCGCCGGTTGCCTACACCCTGTAGAAGGCACTGGCACGCGGCCCACGATGCACCTGCGGCCCGTGATCTGAATCACATGACATGTCGACGACAAGCGCGAGAGGCTCCTTTGTCCCGTCCCCGGGCGACTGCGACACCCGCTTCGACGTGGACTTCAGCGTGCTGGGCGGAGACGGGTGGTCGCCGCTGACGTCGTCGCACCGGCCGAACGGCTCGGGGTGCTGAGGGAGTGCCGGCCGACGATGCCGGCGCAGTGGGCCCGGCGGATGGCCGAGAACGCCGACGGGGCGGCGTGCGCCGACGCGGTGTCGGGGTACGCCGCCCTGGGGCGGGACGGGTTGGGGCGGCATCTGCCGAGGTGCGGGGGCACGGCCACGGCCACGGCCACGGCCGGCCCCAGGTCGAGCCGGGCGCCCATGTACCGGACGGAAGGTGCCGTAGGGGCTCACGTTCGACCAGAAGAGCGCGGTCGGCCCACGCCGGGTGCCGGGTCAGGACTGGCGGGTGCAGACGATGTTCTTGTCGCCGTCCACCTTCCAGTACCAGTACGGCTGCCCGGCATCCGACGGACAGATCTGGCCGCTGTACGACTTGGGTGCCCGGAAGTAGCCGGTGATCTGCACGATCGAGTAGCCCGCGAGCGGCACACGGTCGGAGTTGCAGTTCCAGACCACCATCAGATCGGCCTGGACGCTCCCCTTCAGGTCGGCGGGAAAGCATTGGCCCTTACGGAACTGACGCGACAGACAGAGGGTCGTGTCGAACCCGTCGTCCGCCGAGTGGTGCCACTCGCCGCGGCCGTTTCCGCTGCCGCAGTCGTAGGGGGAACCGGAGGTGGAGGTGGCGCTGGTGACATAGACATAGGCGTTGGCGGAATCGCAGCCGACCCGGATGGGTACCGAGGCGCTCCACCTCCCGTGCCCGTCGTCGTAGACGTTGAGGCAGTCGCCGGAACGCACGGCGCGGAACGCCAGGTCCGTGGCGTCGGGGGTGGGCGTGGGGGTGGGTGTCGGGGTCTGTCTCGCAGTGGAACCGTAGGCACTCCCGCCGGACGCGGTGCTGCTGGTGCTGCCCGTGGTGCTGTCCGTGCCCGAGGACTCCCAGGGCCGCCAGATCACGAGTACGAAGAAGAGGACCGGGATGAGCAGCCAGCCGCTGCCGGAGGACTTCTTCGCCACCGGTGTTGTTGGTGTCGTCGGTGTCGGTGTCGGTGTCGGTGTGGGTGTGCGGCGAGGTGCCGACGCGGACGACGACGAGGACGACGGCGGCCGTGCTGACGAGGCACGGGCACGCCGCGCGGCGCGTTCCCGTTCGGCTCTCTCGTGCTCCTCGGCGGCGCGCTGCCGTTCCCGCGCGGCGCGCTTCTCCGCCCGTTCCCGTTCGGCTCTCTCGTGCTCCTCGGCGGCGCGCTGCCGTTCCCGCGCGGCGCGCTTCTCCGCCCGTTCCCGTTCGGCCCTCTCGTGCTCCTCGGCGGCGCGCTCCCGTTCCCGCAGGACCCGCTCGCGTTCCCGCAGCCGCCGCAGGTGCGCCTCGCGCTCCTCGGTGTACATCCGGGTGGTGTTCGGCGGCGGCACCACGCTCGTGCGCTGGTCGACGGTCGGAGCTTCCGGTTCGATCCGGTTCGTGCGCGCGAGGTCCCGGCCCTGGGCCGCGTACTCCCCGATCAGCGCCGTCCAGCGCGGCGGCAGCCAGCGACTGCCGCTGTGCGTCGCCGGCATCCCGGCCTGGTCCGCCCGGAACCGGCCGAGCAGATCCGCGGGCGTGGGGCGTTGGGCCGGGTCGGTGGCCAGGCAGGGGCGGATCGTCGGGACGAGTTCCTTCGGCAGCCCGCCGAGGTCGAGTTCGCCGCGCTGGACCCGGGTGAGCAGGCGCAGGGTGTCGCCGTCCGCGCGGTACGGCGGCCGCCCGGTGGCCAACAGGAACAGGGTCGCGCCCAGCGAGTACACGTCCGAGGCGGCCGTGGACGGCTCGCCGCGCGCCTGCTCGGGCGAGGTGAACGCGATGGTGCCCAGGGTGAGACTGGTGCGGGTGAGGTCGCTGGCATGCGAAATGCCGAAGTCGATCAGCCGGGGGCCGTCGAGCGGCAGCAGAACGTTCTGCGGCTTCACGTCCCGATGCACGATGCCCTCCCGGTGGAGGGTGACCAGTGCCTCCGCGGTGCCGGCCGCCGCCCATCGCACGGCCGATGCGGGCAACACCCCGCAGGTGCGCACCAGTTCGGAGAGCGGGGGAGCGGCGATGTAGTCGATGGCCATCCAGGGCCGCTCGGCGCCCGGGTCGGCGTCCCGTACCCGCGCGGTGTGCGCGCTGTCGACCCGTTGCGCGAGAGTCACCTCCCGGGCGAACCGCCGCCGGTCGACATCGCTGACGTCCCCCTCGGCGAGCAGCGTCTTCACCGCGACGAGCCCACCGGCGCCCTCGGCTCCCGGGCCGGGCTCCTCGGGGCCCTGCCCGCCCTCGCTCCGGGCCAAGTAGATCCGCCCCATGCCGCCGGAGGCCAGCCGCCCGATCAGCCGGTAGGGCCCGAGCACCGCCGGATCGTCCGCGCCCAGCGCCTGAACCCGCGCCCCCGCCATGTCACTCCCCCTGTCGCGCCACCGCACCCCCACCACGGTGGCACGCGGGCGCCCACGAGGCCATGGGTCGGACCTGTCCCGGACAGCGCGCCCGGATCCGGGACAGGCCCGGGACACATGCAGCAGCGCCGCCGGGGGAGCGGCGGCGCTGCTGGTCAGTGATGCCGGACGGTGTTACGGCAGGCCGTGCACGTGCGGGGCCACCGCGTTCGACCAGGCGTTGCCCGACTTGGCGTCCCAGTTGGTCGACCAGGTCATCGCGCCGCGGAGACCCGGGTAGGTCTTCGCGGGCTTGAACGTGCCGCAGTTGGTGCCGACGGCCAGGCAGTCCAGGGCCGCGTTCACGACCGACGGAGAGACGTAGCCGCTGCCCGCGCCGCTGGTGGAGGCGGGGACACCGAGGCCGACCTGGGACGGGTCGAGGCCACCCTCCAGCTGGATGCAGGCGAGCGCGGTCAGGAAGTCCACCGAGCCCTGCGAGTAGACCTTGCCGTCGCAGCCGAGCATCGAACCGCTGTTGTAGTACTGCGTGTTGACGACGGTCAGGATGTCCTTGATGCCGAGCGCCGTCTTGAAGTACTCACCCGAGGTGGACTGCATGTCGATGGTCTGCGGCGCCATCGTGATGACGAGGCCGGAGCCCGCCTTCTGCGACAGCGAGCGCAGCGCCTTCGTCATGTATGTGGAGTTGAGACCGTTCTCCAGGTCGATGTCGACGCCGTTGAAGCCGTACTCCTGGATGAGCGAGTAGACCGAGTTGGCGAAGTTGGTGGCGGAGGCGTCACTGTTGACCGAGACGGACCCCTTCTCACCGCCGACCGAGATGATGACGTTCTTCCCGGCTGCCTGCTTCGCCTTGATGTCGGCCTTGAACTGGTCGACGGTGTAGCCGTTCAGGCCCGCCGTGTCCAGGTTGAAGGTGACGGCACCCGGCGTGGTCGTGGCGTCGGCGAAGGAGACCGCGATGATGTCGTAGTTCGCGGGCACGTCACTGAGCTTCTGCACGGTCGCGCCGTTGTTGAAGTTCTGCCAGTAGCCGGTCACCGCGTGCCTCGGCACCGAGGTGCCGGGGTTGGGGTTGCCGCCGCCCGACTGGGCCGTACGCCCGCTGACCGCCGCGGACTTGACGGACTCACCGGCCGCGTTGGTGGCGGTCACCGTGAACTGGTACGCCGTGTCGGCGGCCAGCCCCGTGATCGTGGCGGAGGTCCCGGTGGACGTGGTGGCCTTCGCACCGTCCTTGTAGACGGTGTAGCCGGTCGCGCCGGACACCGCGTTCCAAGACAGGGCGATGGAGGAGGGTGTGGTCGCGCCGACGGTGAGACCGGCGGGCGCTGAGGGGATCTCCGGCCCTGGGTCGGTGCCGCCACCGCCGTCGGGGCCGCTGACCGAGATGTCGTCAGCCAGGTAGGCGGCCTGCCCGTACCAGCCGTGCGTGTACACCGTGACCGAGGTGGTGCTCGGGCCGGTCTTGAAGCTGGTGGTGAGCTGGGTCCAGCTGCTGGAGCCGGGGGACCAGGTCGACACGTCGGTGGTTCCGGTACCGCTCGCGCCGATGTACGCGTACCCGCCCTGCACCCAGGAGCTGAGTGTGTACGTCGAGTCGGGCTTCACGGCCACGGTCTGAGTGCACTTCGCGTTGTCCTGGCCGGCCGGGGTGGCCTTGAGGGCGGCGGTGCCACCGTGCACGGGGGAGGAGACGGTGGTGCCGCTGCCGCCGGAACAGGTCCAGTTGGCGAGCCCCGACTCGAAGCCCGCGTTCTTGGCGACGTTGACATCGGCGGCCTCGGCGTTGCTGACGAGACCGGTGGCGGTCAGCGCGCCTGCCGCGAGGACGGCCATGGCTCCGCCGAGGAGCGGCCGGGTGTGACGCCTGCGGATTCTGTGACCGCTGACGGGGGAAGGTTCCACTTGCTGCCTCCGTGGGGGAGTTGGGGATGCCGGACCGGGTACCTGGACTGAGCCGGTGGGGTCGACCGGCGGTACCCGGGCTGTCCGGGGGGTGGCGCAAAGATGAAGGGGGAGTGCAGTTGAACGACGGTGGTCACCGCTGGCCGATAAACTGGTCCAGACCAATCAAGTTGTCAAGACCTCTGGCGATGCCGGCTGTGCGCGCTGTGCCTGCCGGGGTACTCCGTGGCCGCCCCGTCAGCCACCCCCGAACGGCCGTTCAGAGGTTCCGCAACGGCCGTGGCTCCCCAACAAATTGACGATTTGTTGAGCTCGCGTGCCCCTCGTGCGGGTGACGTGGCCCAGATGCTCGGACAGTGACGATCCGGCCCCACTGGAGCCCTGTGCGGCAGGTTCCGCATCCGGCCTGACGTGCGGAGATGAATCTTCGACGACAGGTAATCGGAAGGTGGATTCGTAACACTCCGCAGTGGTACAGGAGTTAACGATTTTCGATTTGATCCGATTTAGCATGGAGATGTTGTGCAGGCGACCCGCACAGGTTGTCGTACTGGCCTCCGAAAAGTGTTCTCTGCCAGGTAGGACGTGGATAAAGTGCTGAGGCAGAACCGCGGAGCAGGAGCGATTGCGGCCGACGTCATGACCGTCGTTTGGCCGGAGCCGAAACGGGGAACAGCGTGCCGACCGCAATAGCAGTGACCAGTGCTGATTTGGTACTACCTCCGACCGACCAGCAGACGCCGACAGCGGCCCTGCTGCAGGCTCCCGACGCCCAGGCGTTGGAGATGGCCATCGGTGACATGCACGTGCTGCTCGAACAGCACGGCTACGTCGTCGCCGTCTACCCGACCGGCATCGCGCCCGCCCACGAACGCCGGCTCTACTCCGTACGGTCCGTGCTGGAGAGCGACCGCATCGCTCTGCTCAAGGTGGACCTCCCCCCCTTGGGCGTCGCCGTACTCGTAAGGCAGCTCCGCCAGTTGTCCATCTGTGACTTCAGCCCGGGAGTGGTCGCCTCCGCCGCCCGGCTGTTGTCCCACTACATCCACGCGGGCGCCCTGCTGAACTCCGTCACCAAGTTCGACCGGGTCCCGGTCGACCTCAGGACGCACGCCAAGTCGTGGGTGCCGGGCTCCCAGTTCGCCGTGGTCGCGGGGCCGGAACCGCAGCTCGTCAAGGTCGGCCCGAAGGCGGACCCACCGACCGGCCCGGAATTCGCCACACATCTGATGATCGCCAAAGGGCAGTCGCAGTCCGAGTGGGTGAAGCAGACCCTGGCACCCGCGTGGCAGGTCCAGTCCATTCACGAGGCCGCGCTTCCTTCGGATTCCCCGGCATGGTGGGGAACCGGAAAACTGGTTGAATTCGCCGCCTATCTTCCAGACATCTCCATCCTGTACCAGCTGGTGTCCTCCGTACGTCGCGAGAACTGCCACTGGTGCGGAATGGACCTCATCGGTGACCGCTGCGGGTTCTGCTCCTCCCCGCTACCCGCAGCCGAGAGCCGAATGCACTCCGCCGGTGTCCTCAGCCAGGGAGCGCCCGCACCACCGCAGTCCTAGCGCTTCCGCTTTCCTCCGTAGACGCCCTCCTGTCCGCTGCCCCACGCATCCGATTCGAACGAGGTTGTCCGGCCCATGAACTCCCGCCAGCGCCGCGGCGTGATACTCCTGCTTTTGTCGGTTCTGTGCGCCTTCGGCGCCTTCGCCGGCGTGCTCTCGGTGATCAGCGACGTCAACACCAAGGTCGGCCCCGAGGTCTCGGCCTATCAGCTGAAGTCCGACGTAGCGCCCTATACCGCCCTGTCGTCCGGTCAGTTCGAGAAGATCTCGATGCCGAAGCGCTGGCTCTCCACCAACGCGGTGACCGACCTCTCCGAGGTGAACGGCAAGATCGCCGTCACCCAGCTGCGCAAGGGCTCGCTGCTCCAGTCCGACATGATGCAGAAGCGCCCCGAACTGCAGCCCGGGGAGCAGGAGATCGCCATCATGATCGACGCCGCGACCGGCGTCGCGGGCAAGATCACCCCCGGTGCCACGGTCAACATCTACGCCACCTTCGCCGGTGAGCGCGACGGCGACCCCTCCCAGTCCAAGGTCATCGTCTCCAACGCCAAGGTGCTGGACGTCGGCAAGCTGACCGCCCTGGAGCCGAACCGCGACGGCAAGTCCAACATGGGCACCGAGGCCGTCCCGATCACCTTCGCGCTCAACACGCTCGACACCCAGCGCATCGCCTACGCCGAGTCCTTCGCGGAGCACGTACGCCTCGCGCTCCTGGCCTCCGGCAGCGACAGCACCATCCGCCCGGGCGACCGCACCTACACGATCGACAAGGACAAGTGAGGATCGCATGACCACCAGGATCCTCCCGGCCGTCGGTGACGTCGACGCGGCCAGATCCGTCACCACCCTGCTCAGCCAGCTCCCCGACGCGGAACCGGCCGCTCCGGTCACCGACTCGACCCAGCTCATCGACACCCTCGCCCGGCTCGCGGGCGAATCGCTCGACGAACTGCCCGAGGTCGTGCTGGTCCACGAGCGGATCGGTCCGGTGCCCGCGCTGGAACTGATCCGGGAGGTCTCCCTGCGCTTCCCCGCCATCGGGGTCGTGCTGATCACCGCCGACGTCACCCCCGGCCTGTTCGCGTCCGCAATGGAGTCGGGGGCGCGAGGTGTCATCACCCTGCCCCTGAGCTACGAGGAACTGGCCAACCGGATCCAGTCCGCCGCCCAGTGGTCCGTCGGCGTCCGCCGTCACCTGAGCACCGGGGCCGATGTCTTCACCGGCCCCGGCGGTACCGTCATCACGGTCAGCGGCGCCAAGGGCGGCGTCGGCGCCACCGTCACAGCCGTACAACTCGCCCTGGCGGCGCAGGCGTCCGGACGTACCGTCGCCCTGGTCGACATGGACCTCCAGGCCGGCGACATCGGCTCGTACCTCGATGTGCAGTTCCGGCGCTCCATCGTCGACCTGTCGACCATTACCGACATCTCGCCGCGTGTCCTGTCCGATGCCGTGTTCACCCACGGCTCCGGCCTCTCGCTGCTCCTGGCACCCGGTGAGGGCGAGAGCGCCGAGGAGGTCAGCGACCGGTCGGCCCGGCAGATCGTCAGCGCCTTGCGTTCGCGCTATGAGGTCGTGGTCATCGACTGCGGCAGTCAGCTGCAGGGAGCGAGCGCCGCGGCCATCGAGATGGCCGACACGGCGCTGCTGGTCACCACACCGGATGTGATCGCGGTGCGCGGTGCCAAGCGCCTCGTACGCATGTGGGAGCGGCTCCAGATCCGCAAGGCGGAGGAAACGGTCACCGTCGTCAACCGGTTCATCCGCAACACCGAGATCCAGCCGCAGCTGATCGAGAAGATCACCGGGACCCGGACGGCGAACACAGCCGTTCCCGCGAACTTCAAGGAACTCCAGAGCGTCGTCGACGCGGGCCGGCTGCACGAACTCGATTCCAAGAGCACCGTCAAACAGGCCCTCTGGGCCCTTGCGGGCGAGGTGGGCATCGTGAAGGTTCCTGACAAGGCGGAGAAGAGCGCCGCGAAGAGCGGTGCGAAGGCCGGCGGAATGTTCAAGAACGACCGAGGCTCGATCGGGCGCCCACGCGTCGGCCGACGCGACGGCGACGCCCGGAACCGGGCGACGACCAAGGGGGCAAGTTGACCAATGGCAGTTACCGAGACGACAGACACGGAGATACGGGGAAGGCGTTACGGTGATCCGTCCCCGGCGCGGGGCCTGACGCGTGACCGGATGTACGGCCGCCTGCTCGGCCGCAAGCGCGACCGCGGCCAGACCGCGATCGAATTCCTGGGTGTCACACCGCTGATCATCCTGCTGATGATCGCGCTCTGGCAGTGCGCGCTGATCGGCTACACGTTCTCCCTGGCGGGGAACGCGGCGGACAAGGCGGCGCACCAGGGGGCCATCACGGAGGGCCTGCGGGTGCAGGAATGCCGGCACGCGGCCAAGGAGCACCTGCCGAAGGCCTGGCGGAAGTCGATGAAGCAGACGAAGTGCCGTTCCAAGTCCGGCATGTACACGGCCGAGGTCAAGCTGCAGGTGCCGGTCCTGGTGCCCGGCATCCTCAACTGGAAGTACCCGGTCACCGGCAACGCGGCGTTCCCGCTGGAGGGCTGAGCGATGAGCATGCGCACGCACACACCAGGCGGGACAGCCGACGCCACCCGCCGCGACCGCGGCCAGGTCGCCATCGAGTACCTGGGCTTCATCCCCCTGCTGCTCCTGGTCGGTCTCCTCGCGATCCAGGCGGGCCTAGCCGCGTACGCCGCCAACCAGGCAGGGACCGGGGCCCGCGCGGCAGCCCGCATGGCCAGCATGTCGTCGGGCGACTGCGACGAGCAGGCGGGCAAGGACGCGATGAGTGGCTGGACCGCCGAACGGGCCGACATCGACAACGAGTCTTCCTCCCTCGACGAAGTCACCTGCACCGCCCACGTCGAAGTGCCCGACATCCTTCCGGGCATCAACATCTGGAGCACGGCCGAACGAAGCTCCACGATGCCCCGCACCTGACCGCCGCGGAGCACGGCACCGCTGCCTCACCGGCGGATCAACAAGCAAGTGGGAACGAGGAGTTACGCAATGAGTCTGCGGGCACGCATGACCGCCCCCGAGAAGAGCGGCGGGGGGCGGGAGGACAGCCACATGGTGGCCACCTACCGCGCCAAGCTGCTCGAAGAGATCGACCTGGCGGAGATGTCCTCGCTCGCCGCCGCAGACCGGCGGGCCCGGCTGGAGCGCGTGCTCAGCCACATCATCAGTCGTGAGGGACCGGTCCTCTCGACTGTCGAACGCACCCAGTTGATCCGTCGGGTGGTCGACGAGGCCCTCGGTCTCGGCATTCTGGAACCACTCCTCGAAGATGCGTCCATCACCGAAATCATGGTGAACGGACCGGACCAGATCTTCGTCGAGCGCAGCGGCAAGGTCGAACAGCTCCCGATGCGTTTCAGTTCGCACGAGCAGCTGATGCAGACCATCGAGCGCATCGTGTCGACCGTCAACCGCCGAGTCGACGAGTCGAACCCCATGGTTGACGCGCGTCTACCCAGTGGTGAGCGTGTCAACGTGATCATCCCGCCGCTGTCGCTGAGCGGTGCGACGCTCACCATCCGACGGTTCCCGAGGGCCTTCACGCTCCAGGAGATGATCAACGTCGGGTCGCTCGACGAGCAGATGCTGATCCTGCTCGCCGGCCTCGTCCAGGCCAAGCTCAACGTCATCGTCTCCGGCGCCACCGGTACCGGGAAGACGACGCTCCTCAACGCGCTTTCCGGCCTCATCCCGGACAGCGAGCGCATCGTCACCATCGAGGACTCCGCCGAGCTCCAGCTCCAGCAGAGCCATGTGATCCGGTTGGAGTCCCGCCCGGCGAACGTGGAGGGGAAGGGCCAGATCACCATCCGTGACCTGGTCCGCAACTCCCCGTGGTGGTGAATCGCTCGACATGCTCCAGGCGATGTCGACCGGTCACGACGGCTCGCTCGCCACCGTCCACGCCAACAACGCCGAGGACGCGCTCATGCGTCTGCAGACTCTGGCCTCGATGTCAGAGATCAAGATCCCGTTCGAAGCACTGCACGACCAGATCAACAGCGCGGTCGACGTCATCGTCCAGCTCACCCGGCACGCCGACGGCTCCCGCAAGATCACCGAGATCGCCGTCCTCGACTCGCACGGCCGCGATCCCTACCGCATCGTGACCGTCGCCCGGTTCGACGCCCAGCCGATGGACGCCGAGGGGCGGATCAACGGCGAGTTCAACTACCTCCCGCTCCCGCGCAAGATTGCCGAGCGTCTCTACATGGCCAGCCAGCCCATCCCGCAGGCCTTCGGGGTCGCCGAATCCGCCGAACAGCTCGCCACCCGAGAGGCCAACTAGGTACCGTGCCATGACGAATCTCCCCCTTCTCACGATCGGCGTCACGCTGCTCGCCGGCGTCACGGGCGTCGCCGGCCTGCACGCCTACTCCGGAGGCAAGGCCGACCGGGACGCCCTGGTGGACCGCCTTTCGCACACCGGCCACATCCCGGAAACCGGGCGCCGCCGCCGCTTCCGAGGGCTCGACAGCAGGCTGCGCAAGACTGGCCTGGGCCGCAAACTCGAACTGAAGCTGGCCGCCACCGGCCTCGACATCACACCGGGCGAGTTCTTCGTCTACGCGCTTGCCGCCATGGCCGCCCTCTGGATGATCGCCTCGTCCCTGCTCGCCAGCTTCTTCGGCCCGGTCGCCGCCCTCATCGGTCTCTGGGGCACCAACGCCTTCCTGAACTGGCAGCGGACCAAACGCACCGAGCGCTTCATCAACCAGCTGCCCGAGCTCGCCCGTATCCTCGCCAACGCCACCCAAGCCGGCCTCGCGCTGCGTACGTCCATCAGCATGGCGGCCGACGAGATGGAGGACCCGGCGGGCGAGGAACTGGCCCGGGTTTCCCGACGCCTCGCCGTCGGCGAACCCCTCGAAGACGCGATGAGTGAACTGACTGACCGGCTGCCGTCCCGTGAACTCGTCGTTCTCGTCACGACCCTCGTCCTGTCCAACCGGGCCGGCGGTACGGTCGTCAGCTCGCTGCGCAACCTCACCGAGACTTTGGAGGAGCGCAAGGAGACCCGGCGCGAGGTCAAGACCCAGCTCTCCCAGGTCACCGTCACCGCCTACGCCGTCCCGATGTTCGGCCTGGGCGCCATGCTCCTGATGAACGCGGTCATGCCCGGCGCACTCGACCGCATGACAGGTGCCTTCATCGGTCAGGTCGCGGTGGTCATCTCCATCGCCTTGTACGCGATCGGATTCATCGTGATCCGCCGCATGTCCCGGATCGACGTCTGATGGGCGGGGCGTACATGGACCTGCTGCTCGCCGGGGTCATGGGTCTGGCGGTCTACGGAGCCATCGCCGGTATCCGCATGTACCGGCGCGACGTAAAGCTTCCCGGGGACCTCGCGATTGCCCTGGAGGTCGGCTCCACCCGGACCAGCGCGGTCGGCTCCGGCATCGACCGACTCGGCATGCGCTGGGCCCCCATGGTGCTGCGGATGATGGGGCCCAAGGCCGTCAACAAGAAGCGCCGCCAGATCGACCTGGCAGGCAACCCGGGCGGTCTGACCATCGACCGCTACGCCGCACGCCGTGCCGTCTACGGCGGCCTCGGCGCGCTCGGCGCTTTCACGATGCTCATGCGTGGCCAGATTTTCCTTGCGCTGCTGCTGATCGCCTTCGGCCTCTTCTGGGTCGAGGTCGGCATCTGGTCGGCGGTCCGTGTCCGGCGCGACCACATCGACCGGACACTCCCGGACTTCCTCGACGTCCTGGCTGTCGTCGTCTCGGCGGGCCTCGGCTTCCGCCAGGCGCTGGGACGTGTCGCCGAGAAGTACGAGGGTCCCTGGGCCGACGAACTCCGCATCACCCTGCGCCAGATGGACATGGGTGTCAGCCGCCGCGAAGCCTTCGAGCAGCTGCGCAAGCGCAATGACTCGGAGCAGGTCGCCATGTTCGTGACCACGCTCCAGCAGGGCGAGGAGCTGGGTGCGCCGATCGTCGAGACGCTGATCCAGATCGCCAACGACATGCGGCGCACCGACGCCCAGAACGCCCGCCGGAAGGCGGCCCGGGCCGTCCCCAAGGCGACCTTTGCGGTCACCACCTTCCTTCTCCCCGGAACCCTGGTACTGCTGACGGTCGGCTTTGTCTATGGAGCCAACATCGACTTCGGCTTCCTCACGGGCCAGTGATGTGAACGCGTTGGACGGTGGGCAAGACAGGCGAAGGGAGGTGACAGGCTCGTGTCGTTCCAACTCGGCAGCATCCACAGTGGACTGAACGCAGAGGTGCGTCAGGCGATAGCCGATCCCGGTTCGCGCCCGGCGTTCGCGATCCAGCTGAACGCGCTCCAGGCGATGTGCCGGCAGGTCTTCGGGTTCCGGCTCGCCATGATCGCCATCGCCACCCCGTTCGCACTCGGCCACACCGCCTCGGGCCTGGCCTCCTGGCTGATCGGGTCCGCCATCCTCGTCACATTCATGGGCTCGTACGTCCTGTTCCGCGACTGGGAACGCTTCGGTCCCGTCCTGCTGCGCCACCCCTGGCTGCTCGGCATAGACGCCTTCTTCGGCGCCCTGCTGCTGATCACCGCCGGCCCCGAGTCCAC
Source organism: Streptomyces atratus (assembly GCF_014648655.1). Lineage (GTDB taxonomy): Bacteria > Actinomycetota > Actinomycetes > Streptomycetales > Streptomycetaceae > Streptomyces > Streptomyces atratus. Next base: position 583,090 of record NZ_BMRN01000001.1, on the reverse strand, counting down.
CCTCGCGTACGTCACCGTGTGCACCCCGCTGCTGGCCGGACTCGTCTCCGGCTGGCGAGGCGCGGCGGTGTTCGCTGCGCTCCAGACCGTCATCGTCCTCGGCGTGTACAACACCGACCCGAAGCTGCAACCCGCCGATGCCACGGCGGTCCTCCTCCCCGGCTTCTGCATCATCGCGGGCGCCGTCGGAGTCACCCTGCGCAACCTGCTTCTCCGCTTCGGTACGGCCAGCCAAGCCCTCACGGAGACCCGGGCCCGTCTCGCGGTCAGCGAGGCCGTGGAGGGCGAACGCACCCGCCTCGCTCGGGAGATGCACGATTCGGTCGCCAAGACCCTGCACGGCCTGGCGCTGGCCGCCGACGGCCTGGCCGGCTCGTCCGACCGCATGGACCCGCTCACCGTCAAACACCAGGCCGAACTGGTCGCCCGCGCCGCCCGCCGCGCCGCCGCCGAATCCCGGGAACTCCTCTCGGACCTGCGACGCGAGTCCGGGCTGGACGGCGGAGTGGACGTCGTACGCGAACTACAGGCCCGCGCGGACGACTTCACGCGACGTCACGCGCTCACGGCCACTTTCCGCCTTCTCAACGAGACACCGGTCCCCAACGTCCCGCAGGCGGTCGCGCGCCAGCTGCTCACCGTCGCCTCCGAAGCGATGGAGAACGCCCACCGCCATGCCCAACCCACCTACCTCGTCGTACTGGTCGGCGTGAAGGGCGATGTCCTGCGCGTCAGCGTGTACGACGACGGGCGCGGCCTGCCCGCAGGCACCACGCTCGACGACCTTCGGCACGCCGGGCACTTCGGCCTCGTCGGCATGGTCGAACGGGCGGCGTCCATCGGCGCCCGCATCCGTATCGGAAAGGGCCAGGCGGCCAAGGGCACCGAAGTACGCCTGGAACTCCCGATCGCCGCTCTCAGTACTGCTCCCGCTCCAGACGCACTACGAGTGAACTGATCAGCTCAGTACCACCCCACCCTCACCCCCCATAGAACCCTGAGAGGAGGTCGCAGATGCCGGACGATGTCTCCCGCGCGTCGGGCCAGAACTGGGCCGCACAGAATCACGCCTCCCAGCACACGTCCTCGCACGTCACCCCGCTCAACTCGGAACCCAGCTCCCACGCGTTCCCGGTTCCCGCTCCCGTCTCCCAGCAGTCCGCGGCATCCGAGTCCCTGCCTCCCTTCCCGGGGCCGCCGCCCGCGCCCGTCCCCGGCGCCCTTCGGGTCGTCGTCGCCGACGACAACCCAGTGGTCCGGGCCGGCCTGGGCGTCCTGCTCTCCGGCCGAGACGACATCGAGGTCGTGGCCGAGGCCACGGACGGCCGTCAGGCATACGACAAGGCCGTCACACACCGCCCGGACGTCGTTCTGCTCGACGTCCGCATGCCCGGCGTGGACGGCATATCCGCCCTGCCCCACCTCGTTCAGGTCGCACCTGTCATGATGCTGACCTACAGCCGTGAGAGTGAGATCGTCCACGAGGCGCTCCGCCTGGGTGCGAGCGGCTATCTGGTCCACGGCGAGTTCACGGCCGACCAGCTGGTGCAGGCCGTGCGCGACACCAGAGACGGCCGCGCCCACTTCACCGCCACCGCGGCCAATGCCCTCCTCGCCCATATGCGTCAGGGCCCCGGACCGCAGGGACGGCCGCTCCCGGAAGGACTCGGCGCCGCTCTGACCACGGGTGTTCCCTACCAGGGCCTCGGCTACGACGGCCACGGCCCGACTCCGGTCCAGCAACACGGTGCGCCTGCACATGCGCCGAAGCCTGAACCGGCTCCACCTGCGGCGCGACCAGCCCATAAAGCACAGGGTCTTTCGCAACTGCAACCAGTTGTGGCACAGTCTTCCATGACCAGGGGGCCAGGTGTGGCTCTCAACCGGCAGCAATACGGACTGAGTTCGCGGGAGGTGGAGGTCATGGAGCTGATCGCGTCCGGCATGAGCAATCAGCAGATCGCCGCCACCTGCTTCATCAGCGAGAAGACGGTCAAGAACCACATCAATCGCATCTTCACGAAGTTGCACAGCACCACTCGCAGCGAGGCCATCGCCCGCTGGCTCGGTACGGCTCCCACGGCGGGACCAGGGGCGCGCGGGGGCGGTGGACATCGTGGCTGAGCGGGAGAGCAGGACTGTCGTGGTACGTGCGGGGCGTGGGGCCCGGCACGTACCGGAGTCACAGGCCCAACTGACGCTTTGGGCCCGGGAATGGGCCCTGGGACCCTCCGGCGAGCAGGGTGTGCCGCCGTATGTTTCTCATGTCGCCAGCGGGTCCGGCCAGGAGGAAGCCGGAACCGCGGGCGGCACCCAGGAAACGTGCGAGTCGGCCGGCTACCGGTCGGCCGAACCCGGAGGGGAACATCATGTCGAACATCACCCTGAAGACCGCCGTCCGCGTCAACGGCTGGGCCAACACCGCGGTCAGCGCGATCCAGAAGCGTTACGAGGCCAAGGACCGCGGCCAGACGGCGTTCGAGTACCTGGGCATCATCCTGGTGGTCGTGGCGATCATCGGTGCGATCATGGCTACGGGTATCGGTGGCGCCATCTCGGGTCGGATCTCGGGTCTCGTGAGCTCCATCACCGCGGGCTGATGATCGGCCGCAAACGGCGCGATGCAGGGCAGGCCTTCCCCATCTATGTAGTGATGGTGGCGGGCCTGCTCTTCCTCGTGTTCGCGTTCTTTGCCGTCGGCAAGGCATCGGCCTTGCGCAATGGAGCCCAGGGTGCGGCGGACGCCGCTGCACTGGCCGCCGCTCAACAGACTCGTGAGGACTTTGAGGCGCCATTCCTCGCGTCGCTCCCCGGGAACATGTTGGAGCAGTTCCTGCGGACCCACGCGGTCACTGGGTGCCCAGCGGCTCAGGCACTTGCCGCAGCGAATCAGGCGGATGTCAACTACTGCCAGCCGCCGCCGATTGGTGGCTATCGAGACCGGATCAAGGTTGAGGTCGAGGGCCGTAAACCGGTGGACTCGTCGGTGATTCCCGGTACGGAGGAAAAGGTCGCGAAGGCCACGGCCACTGCCATTGTCGAGTTCCGTTGCCCCGGCTGGAAGGCCCTGGACTTCAACGATGACGGTGTCCAGGACTTGTACATCTTCACGTGCGGGGACGCCGGGATGGTCGAAATCGCGCCGAGCAGTCCCCCGCCCTGGTCCCAGGTGAGCAAGATTCTCTACGACGTGCACCTGGTCGACAATTGACAGCGAACAACGAGTAAAGGATTCCGAACCCATGAGCATTCGGCGCTCCACGAAGTCCCGAAGGGTAGTGGCAGCCGTCTCACTGACGGCGGCCATGGCCTTGGCCGTCGCCGGTTGCGGTGCTGATGACGGTGGCAAGGCGAAGGACACTGGTTCGCCGTCCTCCTCCACGCCTTCTGAGTCCTCCGACGGGGACAAGGGGGCGAAGCAGGAGGACACCGCTGCCGGGGAGAATGTGGACCCGAATGTGAAGCTTGCCGAAATCAGGGGCCAGCGCGGAATCACACTCGTCATCAATCAGGTGAAGCGGGACTCCGGTGGCTTCGTCACGGTGCAAGGCGAAGTCAAGAACGGGAGCGACACGAACCAGCCCACAAGCGGCTGGGCGGGTACCGAGAACCTCATCGTGGAGAAGAACCCCAACTCGGTCGCAGGCGCCGCGCTGATCGACAAGGCGGGGAAGAAGCGCTACTACGTTCTCCGGGACACAGACAACCGCTGTCTCTGCACCACAGGAATCCTGCCGCTCCAGCCCGGCGGATCGACACCGGTATTCATGCAGTTCCCGGCGCCGCCCAGCACCACGACCGAGGTCGACTTCATGCTGCCGACCTTCGCCACCACCTCGCTGAAGATCTCCGGGTGACGGCTGACATGAACCACGTCCGTACTCATCGCAGGCCCCCGCGTCTCGCGGGACAGGCCGTCGCGGCTGCGCTGCTGATGGCGAGCGTCACCGTTCTCGGAGCTTCGAACGCCTCTGCTGACGACGGCCCAAGCGTGCCGCCCGGCACCGAGGCGACGTCAGTGCCTCCTGTGAAGCTCGATCCCAATGACCCAGACCTGAAGATGCCCGAGGGCGGCACACTCGCCCCCGCCAAAGTGCTCGACATCGTCCAGGTGATCGAGGACGAGGGCGGCGAAGAGCGTCGCGAGGACAGTAACGCGAACGTCAAGTTCGCGCTTCAGGCCGAGGTCCTCTTCGGCAAGGACAGTGCCAAGCTGAGCTCTGCCGCCAACTCCCGTATCGCTGCGATCGCGACCGAGATCAAGAAGCAGAACGCCACCAAGGTGCGCGTCTTCGGCTTCACCGACAACCTCGGCTCCTCCGCCCACGGTGACGTGCTGTCCAAGCAGCGCGCCAACGCCGTGCAGGCGGTGCTGGTGAAGGATCTGGGGTCGACCGTGACCTTCGAGATCCGTGGCTACGGCGAGCAATACCCGATCGCCGACAACAGCACGGAAGAGGGCCGCAAGAAGAATCGCCGCGTGGAGGTCTCCTTCCCGCGCGGCACGACTTCCTGAGGCACCCGCACAGGGGCCCGGCACCGCGAGCGCGTCGCGGTGCCGGGCCCCTGGCTGTTACAGCAGGTGGTCGGCCTTGCCGGCCTTGATGTCGCGGATCATCTGCTGAAGCGCTTCGCGGCTGTCGGTGAGGTAACGATCCTCCTCACCCCGGATCGCGATGAATCCGTTGCCTTCGGAGTCTGTGCCGAGCCTGAAGCAGTTGTTTCCTTCGCCGCAGTACGGCTCTTCCCAATGGATGTCGGACATGGCGAACTTCCTTAGATTTGGCTGGAGATCGCGTGAATGAAGTCCCTGGACGCGGCAGTGGACAGTGAAGCGTCCTCCATCCAGTCCAGGTGTGCGCGGTATTTCGTCAGTTGAGCGTCGGCATGCATGAATTCAGGGCCGTGAGCCGAATCGAGCTGCACGGTATCGAGCTGGGGCACGACGCCATGGGCATAGAGGAGCGCGTGTCCGGCGCCGGGGAACGCGCCCCGATCAACTGGAATGACCCGCACCTCGATGTGCTCACGCTCTGACATCTCGCAGAGATGGACCAGCTGCGCCTGCGTGGCGTCCCGGCCGCCGAACTGCATGCGCAGGGCGGCCTCGTGGACGTAACCCACGTAGTCGATGGGCGATTCCCGGTCGAGTACCTGTTGCCTCTCCATCCGGTGCGCAACCCGCAACTCGATCTCCAGACGGGACAGCTCGGGCAGCACGGCGCCGAACACCGCACGGGCGTATTCGTCGGTATGGAGCAGGCCAGGAAGATGGACGGTCTGCGCTGTGCGGATACGAGTCGCGTGCCATTCGAGCTCGGCGATATCCAGCAGGCCCGGTGGGAGCGTGCCCCTGTACTGCTCCCACCAACCACGTTCGCGCTGCTCGGCCATCTCCGCGAGTGCGTCGACGTATTGGGGGTCGGCGCAGGCGTAGTTGCAGGCCAAGGTGCGGACGCGCGAGGGCGCGATCGGGCGCACACCGACCTCCATGTTGGAGATCTTCGTACGGTCGATGCCCAGCAAGCCCGCCGCGTAGACGGTGCTCGCCTCTGCTGCGACGCGCATCTTGCGCAGTTCGGCGCCGAGTCGCTTCTGGCGCTCTGTTGGAGTGGAACTGCTCGGCATGGGCCCTCTCTTCCAACGGACTGTGGACACAGTCTGCCGCTGCAGTGGGAGCCCAGTCCAACGAGAGAGAGGCAATTGCCTCCAATCCCGCGGCAATAGTGCCAATGTTGCGCTACTTTAAGTGATGCACCGCTCACGCGACGAGCCGGAAGTGCATCGCGCGGTCCTGCCCGCAACCTCCCGCCCTGGGAGGGGCAGTCCCGCGCCAGGGAGACAAGCCACTGCTCGTCCATAACGCAACCGTGTGAGCCACTTGTGCGCACCCACGCGAAAGAGAGACGCCGCCAACTCGCCACCCTTGCAAGGGGAGTCAGTTCATGCACTCATCTCCACTCGCCGCACTCTGCCCGGCCGTCGCCGAGACGCGTACGCCGGTCCCGTATCCGTATCCGCATCCCGGCAGCCCGCATCCCAACCCGCAGCCCTACCTGCGCTCCAAGGGGCGCTCCGCACGTGGGCTCGCGCTGAGTTTCACCCTCCCCGGCGACATCCGCAGCGCGCTCATCGGCCGTACCGCGATCGCCGCCGCTCTCAAGACGCACGGGCTCGCCCCGTACATCTGGCCGGCCACGCTCGCGGTCGCCGAACTCATCACCGTGACCGCCAGGATGAGCCCGGGCAAGGAGCTGTACGTATCCCTGCGCCACCGGTACGACGCGCTCCGCCTCCTCGTCTGGGACCAACATCCCCACCACCCCGAACCGGACATGACCACACTCTGCGAGACGCGGCGTCGGCAGGCGCTCTGGCTGCTGGCCGCTGTTGTGGACGACTGGGGTGGGGAGTGGGATTCCTGCCAGGCCTCTCCGCCGCTGCGTGGCACCAAGTCTTTGGTCGTGCTGCCCCGTTGACGTTCGCGATCTCATTGGTGGCATGTCTGACGGCGGTGGATGCAGAATCCGCCCTCGCTGCGGCATGCAGGTGGTGACGTCCTGCGACGGGTTGTCCCGCGCGATACCTCTTCCTGAGGCGCCTGCGCACACAGGGGCCCGGCATCGCGAGCGCGTCGCGGTGCCGGGCCCTTGCTGTTACAGCAGGTGGTCGGCCTTGCCGGCCTTGATGTCGCGGATCATCTGCTGAAGCGCTTCGCGGCTGTCGGTGAGGAAGTGTTCCTCCGCACCCGCGACAGCGATGTAGCTGTTGCCCTGTTCGTCGCTTCCGATCCGGAAGCAGGAGTTGCCTTCTCCGCAGAATGAGTCTTCCCAGTTGACGTCCGGCATCGGTCATCTCCTCAGAGTTGGCGTGCGATGTTGTGTGTGAAGTCCCGCGACTCGTCCGGCGACAGTGCGATGCCCTCCATTCAGTCCAAGTTGGCCCGGTACTTGAGCAGTTGCACGTCCGTGTGGACGAAGAGCGGTCCGAGCGAGTTGTCGATCTGCACGGTGTCGAGCTGAGGCACCGGTCCTCTGCGTACAGGACGGTCTGCCCGGCGCCGGGGAAAGCTCCTGCCTCGAAGGGGATGACCTGAAGCGTCACATTCGCCTGTTCGGGCTTCTTCAGCAGGTGGTCGAGCGGGCGCTCTGGCTGCTGGCCGCTGTCGCGGGCGACTGGGGCGGGGAGTGGGGTGCCCGCGAGGCAGGCCCGCCGCACCAGGGCGCCAAGTCCCTGATGGTGGTGCCCCGTTGACATTCCCGAGCAAGATACTGTGCCCCGTCGAACCCCGAGGATGCGTCGACCGGGTGCCTCATGAATCTCCACCGGGCCGTAGGGGGTTGCGAACGGACGTGACACTTTAAGGGCCGGGTGTCACGTTGCAGAACAAGGGCCCGCCCCCGGCGAGGCCGCCTTACTGACCCGGTGCATTGCCTGCTGTCTCAATCGTGGCTCTGTGCGGCACACTGCGAAAGTGGACTCCGACCTCTATCCCGGTCTCGCTGCTGCGGGCAGCCTGGTCGCCGCGGTGGAGCGGGCGGCGGTCGTTCTCGGTGTCGAACTCGTGACGGTGCCCGGCGACTGGGGATCACTGGTTTCGGCCGGCATCGCGGCCTCGGTTCCCGAGCGCGAGCCGCTGTCCGTGCACATCGGGGCCGAGTGCCGCTGGTTCGGCTTCTCCGGCTGGAGCCGAGGCGTCGAGCTCATTACCGGAGCGACATCAGTCCTCGAAGATGTCGTGTGGGCAGGCGTGGCATGGGGAGAAGGAAGGAGCCTGCGGGAACTGCAGGAGTTGCTGCCGTTCGTGCATTTCGCTGAGCTCGCCGAGGCCCACGAACGCGGTCCGGCCCCGGCGGTTGAGGTGCGATGGCGTCTGATTCGGAAAGAGGCGGCTGACGCGCCGGACTTCCCTGAGTTCGGCCTGCTCGTGGAGGCGGTCCATGCGGAACCGCGGTTGCGGCAGCTGTACCCGTTCTCCAGCCACTGGACGATCGGCTTCAACGCCCGCACCGGCATGCCCTGCCCACCCGAGGTCGCCATCGCCCCGTCGAACGAGGGCAACCCCTATCGCGTCCAGAAGTTCCCTCACGGCGGTGTCATCGCCGAAGCCGTCACAGTGGAGGAGGCAATCGCCCTCGCGGTTGCTCACCTCCCCGCTGACCTTGGGCCCGCCGTCGCGGGAACTTTCAATCCAGACGGCTGACGCGCACGACGGGAAGCCCACGGGGTGAAGAAGACATCCGGTTCTGCTTCGAGGCCGATGCCGTAGGCGTGGTGACCCGGCATGTCGAGTTTCAAGGACGTGCACCGAGCCCGCCGGCCGGCGGCACCCCTTGGTGAAAGGCAGCGAGCCCACGACGCCCGCCGCCTTGACGAGTACGCAATAGCTTCGGCCTCACCGCTGTGCTTCCAGTCTTGGAGTGGGAAGGCCGAGATCCTGAGCAGCAGACAGCTTCGGCCCTGTCCCCGATGATGAGTGCCGAACAGGGGGGGCGAGACGAGATGACGCAACTGTTGCGTGGGGGCATTCGGCAGTACGCCTCGACCGGCACCTCACGCAGCTCAGGGTCCGGATTGGCATACCGGGGCACTGGGCGCTGCCTGGCGGCCACGTGGACCCTGGGGAGACCAGCCGCGCCGCAGCCGTCCGAGAGCTGTTGGAGGAGACCGGCGTCCACGTGGCCGCCGCCGATCTGCACCAGGTCGGCGTCTGGGACCAGCCCGACCGCGACCCGCGCGGCCGGTACGTCACGGCCGCGTACCTCACCGTCGTCCCTGCCGACACCCCGATTGTCGCCGCGGACGACGCTCGCACCGCCCGCTGGTGGCCCGTAGACGGCCTGCCGCCGCTGGCGTTCGACCACGCCGACATCCTCAGTAGCGTGGCCGTGGGATCAACCGCCTGAGACGCCACAGCTAGAGCCCAGCAAGGCCCCGGACCTCATGGTTTGGGGCCTTTGCCGCGGCCCGTGCCAGCCACCGCTCGGTCCCTGTGCTGCGGGTGAGCGGCAGCAGTGGCCGCAGATTGAAAGCCGCGTACATGCGGGCCAGTTCGGCGGCGCACTCCTCCTGCGAATCCGCCTGCACCATGAAGACCGTAGGCATGAGGTCAGTCTGGTGGATAGTGGGCCCCTATCGCGGGAGAAACGGCCATAGCTTGACGTGATGACGTGGGCGAACGTATCGTCTGCCTCACTGGACACGTGTGTCGTTGAGGGTCACCCCACGGGGTGGCCCTCAGCCGTACCCGGCGGAGGTGAACATGGCCGCTGTTCGTGGACTCGTCAGCGAGAAGGATGCCGCCTACTACGCGGGCCGGCCTGGCGTGACGATCCGACGCTGGGCTCATGAAGGGCGGATTCGGCGGCATGGGTCCGGCAGGGGCAACGTCCGATACAGAGTCTTCGAGTTGAACAAAGCCGAGCGCGACGAGTGGACGCGAGAGCTCATCACCCCCGGCGAGCCGCCGCCGCTGCCCGAAGTCGCGAACGCCGCCTGACGGAGTTGAGGATGCTGATGGCTGGTCTTCGCATTTCCTCCACGCCGTGCGCACGCACATGCCACACTGCCCCCTCCACAGCACATCCCTGGGGGGACGCAATGCCCAGCTACAGCGACGTACAGAAGGCCGTGCGGGTCGAGAAGTTCCGCATCTGGTTCGCCTGGCTCTCCGGCAACGCGATCATGCTGATCACCGCTGGTGCCACTCGCGACATCAGTGTCGTCAGCACCATCACCCAGATCCTGTTCACGGTCTGCTTCTTCCTGCTCACCTTCGTGGCGATCCGCATGAGCAATGCCCTCAACCGCAAGGCACTCGCTGCCCGACGCGAGGTCCTCGGCGACGACCTGTAAGGAGGTGGCGCCCGTGGCCGGCACCCCGCGCAACGGGCGCCCCTACCGCCGCCTCGTCGCCGAGCTGAAGGTCCTCGGCCACCCGTGCTGGCGGTGCGGCCACAACATCGACCCGAACCTCGACCCGCGGCACCCGCTGTCGTTCACCCTCGACCACATCATGCCGCTGTCCAAGGGCGGCAGCCCCCTCGACCCGGCCAACGCCGGGTCCATGCACAGGCGGTGCAACTCGCAGAAGGGCGCGCGCATCGGCCCGCAGCCGCTCAAGACGTCACGGAGGTGGTGAACGGAGACGGGCTTAGCCTCTCTCAAGCAGAACCAGAAACACCCAGACAATCAAAGCGACTACCGCCGCGATCAATGCCGCAGCAGCCAGCGCCACCGCGGCAAACATGCCCTTCAGGGCAGTAGCTGCTCGGCGCTCACCATCCGCGGCCAATGCCTCGTACTCGCTGTCGTCATGCCAGTCTTCGCGACCGCTCACGGCACCCCCTGCGTGAAGGGTATCTACATGCTGTACGTCATCACCGGTCCGCCCGGCGCAGGCAAGTCCAGCTACATCAAGGCCCACGCCAAGCCGTTGCCTTCTGTGTCTGTGCCGAGCCTGAAGCAGTTGTTTCCCTCACCGCAGTGAGGCTCTTCCCAGTTGACCTCGGGCATCCTGAACTTCCTTGAAGTTGGAGTGAGACAGCGTGAATGAAGTCCCGGGACTCGTCGGAAGGAAGCGAGGCGCCCTCCATCCAGTCGAGATGTGCTCGGTACTTGGTCAGCTGCGCTTCCGCGTGCATGCGTTCGTTGTGAGGCGGAACGTCAAGACGCTCATGCCGTGCGGGGCGTGGTGACCTGGGTGCTCGGCGCGAGGTCCCCGTCGTTCAGTTCGGGCCTGTCCGAGGCGAGCAGCCAGGCTCCTGAAGGGGTGCGGGTGAAGGTCAGTGTGTGGGGAAGCGCGTACTCCTCGTATTCCGGAGCACCCTCGGTCACTTGAGCGGGTGTCAACGGGTGGTAGAGGCGGGCGTCCTCCGTGATGTGCAGGGACACGGTGCGCCCGTTCACGGCCGTGTCGTTCACCTTCACCTCGACCATGGCGCGGATGTACCCGCCGTCGGCCTGCTGGTAGGCGCGGCCCCGACGGACCAGCGCGGCGAATTCCATCCGCAGACCGGCGCGCATCGACGGGGTGGCGGTGGTCGGAGGTTCGGGGACGGGGGACTGCGCGGCGGGCCGGGTGACCAGGTCGGCGCGCTGTTGCAGATAGCTCTGTGCGAGCCGGGACAGCTCGGCCCGGTCCGCCACTGCGAGCGTTCGGGGAACGGAAGCCGCCGATGCCGCGGCGGCACCCGCGATCACCGTCGCGGTCAAAGTCGCGGCGAGGGCGCGTATACGTGACCGGCGTGCGTGCACGTGTTTCCTCCTCCGGGGGCGCCGGAGACGCCGGAGGCTTCGGCGGCGTCGAAGGCGCATGAACGGTCGAGATCGAGGATGTCTTCGGTGACCTCGACGTCAGCGGCGTGGCGCAATCGCGTCCGGAAAGGGTCTATCTCTGGCTCGTATGTGCAGGCCGTGCGGCAGGAGACGTACGGCCTCCGGCTGAGCTTCACGCTGCTCGATCGGCGTCCCGTACATCGTCATGGAGTGCCCGCACCCTGCCGGGCCGGCGAATCGGCCGGGGCACGGGATCAACGGGAGCCGGCGTCACCACTCGGAGCCTTGGCCGTGACCAGCAGGCCGGCGAGCAGGCCCGCGAGCAGCGTGAGGCCGACCGCCCACCAAAGGATGACGGAGTAGCCGCCCAGGACCGCCCTGTCGGCCTCCCTGACGACACTGGGCAGTGACGCCGGAAGGTTCTGTTGGCTGAGCAGGAAGCCTTGCTCGGCCGCTTCGGTCAAGCCCTCAGGAGCGCCTGATGTGTGATCCAGGCGGGCGGAGACCGCCGAGGCGAGGATGCCGCCGAACAGGGGCATGGCCGCCCAGCCGCCCGACTGCTGGGCCGTGTTGACCATCGCCGAGGTCCCGCCGGAGTCCTGCGGGGCGATCCCGCCGGTCGCGGTGGCGAAGAGCGGCACGAAGGCCAGGCCGAGACCGAAGCCGATGAGGAGAGTGCCGGGCAGCACCTGGGTGGCGTACGCACTGTCGGAGTCGAGGCCGGTCAGGAGTGCCAGGCCGATCGCCGCCAGGACCAGGCCCGGCACGATGAGGCCGCGGGGCGCCAGCCGGCGGTACAGGCGGGCGGAGACCTGGGTGGAGGCGATGACGACCGCACCGGCCATGGGCAGCAGGGCCACACCGATCTGGGACGGGGTATAGCCGAGGGCACCCTGCAGGTACCTGGTCAGTACCAGGTGCTGGACGAGCATGCCCATGCCGAAGAAGGCCAGGGCGAGGCAGGAGCCGACGCGGTTGCGGTCCTTGAAGACGTACGGCGGCAGGAGCGGGTTGGTCGTCCTGGTCTGCCACCAGGCGAAGACCAGGAGCAGGGCGAGCCCGCCCACGAGGAGGACCACGACCAGGAGATCCATCTTGCCGCGCGGCTCGGCCCGGCCGAAGCCGTAGACGAGGGCGGCAAGCCCGACGGAGCCGAGCAGCAGGCCCGGAACGTCGAGGCGGGCAGGGGAGCGGACCGGGCCGTCGTGCACCAGGGCGGCCGCACCGATCGCCGCTGTCACGGCGAGCGGGACGCCGGCGTAGAAGCACCAGCGCCAGCTCAGACTGTCGATCAGCCATCCGCCCGCGAACAGGCCGATCGCCGTTCCGCCGCCGGCGATCGCCGCATAGATCCCGAAAGCCCTGCCTCGCTCCTTCGGATCGGTGAAGCCGGCCGATACCAGGGCCAGCACGGCCGATGAGAGCAGCGCGGCGGACGCGCCCTGCAGGACGTTGGCCCCGATGAGCACGCCGAAAGAAGGGGACAAGCCGCCGATCACGCCCGCCACCGCGTAGCCGACCAGACCGGTGATCAACGTCCGTTTGCGGCCGATGAGATCAGTGATGTGTCCGCCGAGCAGCAGCAGTGCGCCGAATGCCAGTGCAGAGGCGAGGGGCAACGAGTCCAGGTCGTCGGCACCGAGGCCCAGATCGGCGTAGATGGACGGCAGTGCCATGTTCGTGGTCGTCGTGCCGATCAGCACCAGCAGTTGCGCCAGCACGGCCACAGCCAGTCCCCACCAGCGCCTGGGGTGCGGACCACGGACGTCGGCCGGGGCCGGTGACGGAGGCCAGGCACCCGGCACCGGGCCCGCGGATGGCGCGAACCCCGGCGGCGCCGGGTGGAGGTCCGCCGGGGTCGTCGGGGTGTAGGCGGGAGGTGGGGGAAGCGGCTGGGGCTGCGGGGGACGATTGGCCTGGGCAGGGATGCGGGGGTCCGGCTGCGCGGTCCTTGTCTCCGGGGCGAAGTCCAGCAACTGGGCCGCGTGGCGCCCGAGTTGGGCGAGTACCGAGCCGGGCAGCCATTCGCCGCCCTGGTCGGTGGCCGTACGGGCGGCCACGTCGGCGGGCGTGGGCCGCTGTGCCGGGTCCTTGTGCAGGCATGCGCGTACGAGACCGACGAGTGAGTCCGGTACGCCGGTCAGGTCCGCTTCCTCCTCCGCGATCCGGAAGAGGTGCGCGTTCAGGCCGGTTTCCGTGGCGCCGAAGAGGAGGCGGCCGGTGGCGGCGTAGACGAGGACGGCACCCAGGCAGAACACATCGCTGGCCGGGGTGAGTTCGAGGCCGCGCACCTGCTCGGGCGACATGAAGCCGGGGGATCCGATGAGCATCCCGGTGCGGGTGTGCAGGCTGTCCCCGGCGAGGCTGTCCATGGCCCGTGCGATACCGAAGTCGATCACGCGCGGGCCGTCCACCGTCACCAGTACGTTGGACGGTTTGAGGTCGCGGTGGATCAGGCCCGCCCCGTGGACCGACTGCAGAGCCACTGCCAGGCGGTTGGCGAGGGTGCGGACCGAGTGCTCGGGCAGCGGCCCGAAGTCCTTGGCGACCACGGTGGTCAGATCGGGCCCGGGGATGTACTGGGTCGCCACCCAGGGCACCGGGGCCTCGGTGTCGGCGTCGAGCACGGCTGCCGTCCAGGTCCCGCCCACCCGCCGGGCAGCCGCCACCTCGCGTGCGAACCGCCTGCGGAATTCCGGGTGCTGGGCGTGCTCGGCCTGCACCACCTTCACAGCCACGGTTCGTCCGGCTTCCGAGCGTCCCAGGTACACCAGGCCCATACCGCCCGCGCCCAGACGGGCTATCAGGCGATACGGGCCGATGCTCGTCGGATCTTCGGTGATCAATTGGTCCACGGCAGCAAGGTAGTTGAGGAGCGCGGACCTCGGTGTCGAATCACGGTGAATCATCTATGCGGTGTGTGAACGCCATGCAGTCGGTGTTGGTCAAGGAGGCAGGGCAGGCCTGCCTCCTCTCGACGAGCTGTACCGCGAACGCCGCGGCGGCCGGCAGCCCGCGCGAGGAACGCGCGGACGGGGCGGCGTACGCCGACGTGGTGTCGGTGTACGCCGCCCCGGGCGGAACGAGTTGCGGGAGCCGGGCTCGCGCGGGTCGTCTCGGCTATTTGGGGTCGCGGTTGAAAACCGCCTTCGACCAGAAGTAGCCGAGCGTGGCCAGTCCCAGGCACCAGGCGACCGCGAGCCATCCGTTGTTGCCGATCTCGGTGCCGAGCAGGAGGCCGCGCAGGGTCTCGATGGCCGGGGTGAACGGCTGGTACTCGGCGATGGGCTGGAACCAGCCCGGCATCGCGTCGACCGGGACGAAGGTGCTGGAGATGAGTGGGAGGAAGATCAGCGGCATCGCGTTGTTGCTGGCGGCCTCGGCGTTCGGGCTGACCATGCCCATCCCGACCGCGATCCAGGTGAGCGCCAGGGCGAACAGTGTGAGCAGCCCGAATGCCGCGATCCATTCCAGGGCGGTGGCGTCGGTGGAGCGGAAGCCGATGGCCACGCCGACGGCGCCGACGAGGACCACGCTCATGACTGACTGCAGCACGCTGCCGATGACGTGCCCGATGATCACCGAGCCGCGGTGGATCGCCATCGTGCGGAAGCGGGCGATGATGCCCTCGGTCATGTCGTTGGAGACGGACACCGCGGTGCCGATCGTGGTGCTGCCGATGGTCATCAGCAGGAGGCCCGGCACGAGGTAGGCGATGTACTCGGAGCGGTCGGCGCCGCCGCCGCCGAGGCCGGCGCTCATCACGTCGCCGAAGATGTAGACGAAGAGCAGCAGCAGCATGATCGGCGTGAGCAGCAGGTTCAGGGTGAGGGACGGGTAGCGCCGCGCGTGCAGGAGGTTGCGGCGCAGCATTGTGGATGAGTCGCGTACGGCGAGGGACAGGGAGCTCATCGGACATCCTCCTTGGGCTGGCTGGGCTGGCTGGGCTGGCTGGGCTGGCTGGGCTGGCTGGGCTGGCTGGGCTGGCTGGGCTGGCTGGGCTGTTTGGGCACGGTGGAGCCGGTCAGAGCGAAGAACACGTCGTCGAGGTCGGGGGTGTGCACGGTGAGTTCGTCGGCCTCGATGCCGGCGGAGTCCAGCCAGTCGAGGATGGAGCGCAGCTCGCGCTGGCTGCCGTCGCTGGGGATCTGCAGGGTGAGGGACTCGTCGTCCCGGGTGATTTCGCGCAGCGCGACTGTGGCGGCCTGGTAGGCGGACGGGTCGGAGAAGCGGAGCCGTACATGCCCGCCCGGGATGAGCCGCTTGAGCTCGTCGGCGGTGCCCTGGGCGGCGATCTTGCCGTTGTTGAGGACGGCGATCTGGTCGGCGAGCTCGTCGGCCTCATCCAGGTACTGGGTGGTGAGGAAGACGGTGACGCCGCCCGTGACCAGTTCCCGGATGATGCCCCACATGTTGTGGCGGGAGCGGGGGTCGAGGCCGGTGGTGGGCTCGTCGAGGAAGATGATCCTGGGGTTGCCGACCAGGGTCATGGCGATGTCCAGGCGCCGCTTCATGCCGCCGGAGTAGGTGGAGGCGGGCTTCTTCGCGGCTTCGACGAGGTCGAAGCGCTCCAGCAGCTCGGCGGTGACCCGCCGCCCCTCGCGCTTGGAGAGGTGGTGCAGGTCCGCCATGAGGAACATGTTCTCCTCACCGGTGATCAGCCCGTCCACGGCGGAGAACTGCCCGGTGACGCCGATCGCGGCGCGCACCCCGTCCGGTGACGTGGCGACGTCGTGGCCCGCGACCTGGGCCTGACCGCCGTCGGCGGTGATGAGCGTGGACAGGATCTGCACGGCGGTGGTCTTGCCGGCGCCGTTGGGTCCGAGCAGTGCGAACACGGACCCGGCCGGGATGTGCAGGTCGATGCCGTCGAGGACGGTCTTGTCGCCGTACGACTTGCGCAGGCCGGCGGTGGAGACGGCGGCCGGAGCCGGGTGACCGTCACCTCGCCTGGACGTGGGCATGACAGAAGAAGGCATGGAGTCCTCCCGTTCGAAGGATGAAGTGGCAGGGGGAGTGGGCGGGTTGGGGGTGGTGCGGGGTATGGAGGCGTTCAGGCCCTGGCGCGGCGGATGTCGATGTTGCCGTGCCGGGTGCGGGCGCGGATCTTGACGGTGTCCTCGGTCTCCTCCGGGGCCTCGGACGCGGTGAGTGTGTTGCGCACCTGGCCGGAGCCCGAGGTGACATCGAGCCAGGCGGCGGTGCCCTCGCGGACGCCGACCTCGATGGCACCGTAGGACGTCTCCAACTGGACGGTTCCGCAGGCCACTTCGCCCACGCGCAGGGTGCCGTGAGCGGTGGTGGCGGTGATCGAGTCCTCGGCGCGCCGGATCTCGATGTCGCCGTTGGCGCCGCTCACCCGCAGCTCGCCGGTCGCGGCGCCGACGGTCGTGGTGCCGTGCGAGTTCTTCAGGACGGCGGGGCCGTCGACGAGGCCGACGCGCAGGCTGCCGGAGCTGGTGGTGATCTCGGCCGTGCCCTCGACCCGGTCCACGGTGATCGAGCCGTGCGACGCGGTCAGCTTCAGCGGGCCGGTCGTGTCGAGGCGGACGTCGCCGGACGAGGTCTTCACGCGGACCTCGCCGAGCCGGCCCTCGCCGAGTACCTGGGTCCAGGCGCCGGTCATGTCGATGCGTGAGCCGGTGGGCAGTTCGACCGTCACGTCGACGATGCCGGTGCGGCCGAACAGATTGGACTTGGGCGTCCTGACGGTCAGTACACCGCCCGCGTACGTGACCTCGGTCTGCTCGGCGGTCCGCACGTCCAGGTCCTTCTTCGGGTTGCGGGGCCGCATCTCGACGACGGTGTCGAGGCGGTCGCCCGCGGTGAACTGGATGGAACCTGCTTCCACGCGTGCGGTGACCGAGATCGCTTCGGGAGTGTCGAAAGAAGGCATGGCTGTCCCGTCCTCTTGAGTCCTTGGGGCGTCCCCGCTGGTGGGACGTGGTGTGGGTGAGGTGGTGCGGGCGGGGGCGCGGCTAGCGCACCCAGCCCGTGATGCTCTGTCCGATGGTGTGGGTCTTCTGCGTCGTACGCGGCCGGGTGCCGCCGTCGACCGCGGCCGACACGGCCCGCACCAGCCACGCGTTGACCGACAGGCCCTCGCGGCCCGCGGCCTCCTCGGCGCGCGCCTTGAGGTGGGCCGGCAGACGCAGGTTGACGCGGGCGGTGCCGCCCTCGTCGCCGTCGGCCGGGGCCGCGGTCTTGAACGGTTCGACGGGCGCGGCGGCCGTTTCCATGGTGCCGCCGTCGGTGGGCGGCAGTGTCACCACGAAGTCGGGGTCGAGCCCGCGCAGCCGTACGTCGACCGAGCCGGGGGCGAGTTCGCGGGTGATCTCGTCCATCGCGGCGGAGAGCACGTTGAGCATGGTCAGCCGGGTCGCCGACTCCAGGGGAGCGGTGAGCCTCTCTGCCAGCTCGCGGGCTTCGTCGCCGCCGGCTTCGGCGGCCACCGCGAGTTCGCGGCGGAGGGTGTCGACATACGGGGTGAGGTCCATGACGCCATCATGGCATCACGATGGCGCCATGCGCAAGCCATGGAGGGGCATCTTGGGATCGGTCGTCGACGTAATCGCCCTGACCTGCGAAAACATCCTGGCGCCTACCTGAGTGATTGTGGCTCCATGCGTGCTCATGCGCTCTTGAGGGCGCGGAATGGCGCCGTGTGGCGCCGAGTGGCGCCGGGTGGCACTGGATGGCGTCGGGTGGTGCCAAGCTGTGCCGCTCGATGCCATGTGGTGCCATGCGATCTCGCAAGAGGGTGGTCCGACCCCGCCTCGCGGCTGCCGCTGGGTCGAGCCCACCCGAGGCGGCGCGATCAGGCCGCCCCATCCGGTGGAGGTCGCGCCCGGCATCGGCGGGAGGGCGTACCGAAATGCCGACTGTTGCATGGGCGCGTAGCGTGACTACCGGCTACGGACGGTGGCTGTGGGGCGCGTGGTCAGGAGGTGGAACGCCGGCGGGCCCGGAGCACGAATCCGGCCGACCACCCCGGCCGGGGCGGCGATGTCGTCCCGGCCTGCTCTCCCTTGACCTGCGGAGGTCGGACGTGAATCTCGGCTTGCACTACTGGAACTACTCGACACCGGCCGACCCCGCTCTCATCGCGCCGACGCTCGCGGAGTCGGTGCGGATCGCCGAACAGGCGGGGATCTCGTCGTTCACCGTGATGGATCACTACTTCCAGATGGAGACCGGGCAGACCGTCGCCGACGACCCGATGCTGGAGGGGTACACCACGCTCGGCTACGTGGCGGCGCTGAGCGAGCGCATGACGCTCGGCCTGATGGTCACGGGTGTGATGTACCGGCACCCCGGGCTGCTGGCGAAGATCGTCACCAGCCTCGATGTGCTGTCGCGCGGCAGGGCCAGGCTGGGCATCGGCGCCTCCTGGTACGAGCGGGAGCAGTACGGGCTAGGAGTGCCGGTGGTACCGGTCGCCGAGCGGTTCGAACGGCTGGAGGAGACGATCCTGATCTGCCTGCAGATGTGGAGCGACGACAACGGCCCGTTCCGGGGCCATCACTACCAGCTCGCCGAGACGCTGTGCGTGCCCGAGCCGATCGGTGAGCGCCCGCCGATCATGATCGGCGGCGGGGGCGAGAAGAAGACCCTGCTCCTGGCCGCCCGCTACGCGGACGCCTGCAATCTGTTCGCCACCGACCAGGAAGAAGTGGCCCACAAGCTCGATGTGCTGCGCGCCCACTGCGCCGCGGAGGACCGTGACTACGACGCCATCGCGAAGACCGTGATGTACAACGGCCCGGTGCTGGCCAGGCCGGACGCGTTCCTCGCGGAAGCGGAGGCGTACGCGAGCCTGGGCATCAGCGAGATCCAGGTGCTGCCCGACCGGCACCCGGTCAGCTTCACCCACCAGGTCGCCGAGCACATCGCACCTGGCATTGCCGCGATGGAGTAGCCGGACAGGGCAGAACTCCGGGCGGCCGGGGTTGTTCACCGTTCCGGCGCCCCTGGCACCGCACCGCCCGACCGGGCGTATTGGCCGCAGCATTGTCGACGCGGGCGATGGGCGGGTTGCCTCGGGCTGGTGAGGCACGGGTGGCGCGGCGCGGTCATCATGGGAGACGAGGGCGATGGCGCCTCACCCCGAGCGCTTGGCGACCCTCGGACGGATCCCGGTGAGGTGCGGCGGCGGGCGCCCAGGAGGTGCTGAGGGTCATATGGGTGTGCGACGTCTGTGGGATCACTTCAGGGAGCATCCAGTCGGCGGTGGGCTGGTGGCGATCCCGTTCGTGCTGATTGTGACGATCACCGTGCTGGATGTGTACACCGGGCGCCATGTCCAGCTGGGCCCACTGCTGGTCATCGCGCCCGCTCTCACCGCCTCCCTCGCCGGGCCACGGCTCACCGCTCTCGCCGGGGTCCTGGCAGTGGCGGCCCAGGTGCTCATCGCCGTCCTCCTCGGCGGACTGACCACGTCCAACCGCACGGCGCAGATCATCGCGCTGACCGTGCTCTCCGCTCTGGTGGTTCTCATGCGGTTTGCGCGGGAGCGGCGCGACCGGGCGCTGAGTCTGGCACGCTCTGTGGCGGAGACGGCTCAGCGGGCTCTGCTTCGGCCTCCGCCACGCCGGATCGGGCCGCTGCAGGTGGCATGGCTGTACATGTCCCCGCAGGACGAGGCCGAGATCGGGGGTGATCTGTTTGCGTTCGCCCGCGCCGCGCATGCCGCGACCCGGGTGGTCATCGGTGATGTCCGGGGCAACGGGCTGGCCGCCATCGGTGAGGCCTCGCTGGTGCTGGGGGCATTCCGGGAGGGCGCTCACCGGTATGACGCCCTCCCCGGGCTGGTGACTGCCCTCGGAGACAGCGTCTCCCGGAACCTGGAGGACGTGGCGGACACCGAGCACGACCCCGGCGAGCACTTCATCACCTGCCTCGTCCTGGAGATCCCCGACGACGCCCTGCCGGACGCCGAGATGATCAACTGCGGGCACCCCCCGCCTCTGCTGGTGCACGATCAGCGGGTCACCGTCCTGCACGCCCGACAGCCCCTGCCTCCGCTGGGCGTGCGTGAACGACCCATCGAGGACGACGACCGCATCGACCCGTTCACCCTCACATGCGGTGACATGCTCGTCCTCTACACCGACGGTGTCATCGAAGCCCGCTCGCCGTCCGGAGCGTTCTACCCGCTCGCCGAACGGGTCGCCTCCTTCCCCGCCACCAACCCCGATACTCTTCTGCACCACATCCACCGCGATCTGCTCGCCCACATCGGCGGCCACCCCGCCGACGACGTCGCCCTCCTGGTCATCGAACGCACTCCTTCTCACCGGCCGCATCTCACGTCCCGTCCCACCGACGGCCACCACCGGCACCACCCCGAGGGAGCCCGCACGTAGATCCGGGTCGACGCCGATGTCGGATTCTCGCCAGCGGACGACCGACGGCCAATGTTTGACTGCCCGCATGACCACCACGCAGCTGGACAAAGCCCGCCTCTTCCGCTCCCTGCACACCCTCGCCGGACCTCTCGCGCTCGCCAACGCCTGGGACGTCGCAAGCGCCCGTGTCATCGAGTCCGCGGGCGCCCCCGCGATCGCCACCACCAGCGCCGGTGTCGCCTGGTCGCTGGGCTCCCCGGACGGCGACGCCCTCGCCCGCGAACAGGCACTGGAACTGATCTCCCGAATCACCGCCGCTGTCGCGGTTCCGGTCACCGCCGACATCGAGGGCGGGTACGGGCAGGATGCGGCGGACATCGCCGAGACCGTTACCGGGGTACTCGCGGCAGGCGCCGTCGGCGTCAACATCGAGGACGGCACCCGGCCCCCGGGCGAACTCGCGACGCGGCTGGCCGTCGCCCGGCAGGCTGCCGACCGGGCGGGCGCGGACCTCTTCCTCAACGCCCGTATCGACACGTACCTGTTCGGGCTCGGGGACCCGGACACCCGACTGGCGGAAACCCTGTCCCGGGCGCGCATGTACGTCGACGCCGGCGCGGACGGCATCTTCGTCCCCGGTGTCACCGACACCACCGTGATCGCGGCGCTGGCCGAGGACATCGCCGTACCACTGAACGTCATGGCCGAACCGGGCGCCCCGACCGTCGCCGAGCTGGGCGCCCTCGGAGTGGCCCGCGTCAGTCTCGGCTCGGGCGTGGCGCAGGCCGCGTACGCTGCCGCCCGCCGCGCCGCGCGGGAGCTCTTCGAGACCGGTGACTACGGGTCCCTCGCCGGCGGCATCGCCTTCCCGGAACTCGACGCGCTGTTCTCCGGGACCCACTGACCGGCCCATACAACTACCGTGCCGGCTTGGCCGGCTAGACGCCGGTGGTGCCGTCGACGATCTCCCGGATCATGTCGAGGTGGCCGTTGTGCCGCGCGGTCTCCTCGATCAGGTGCAGCAGAACCCAGCGCAGATCGGGGTACCGGTCGTCGCGCTGCGGCCGTTTGGACGGCGTGTCCAGGTCCGTGGAGGCGACCAGTGCGCGATAGCGGGTGGTCCGGGCCTCGTACTCCGACAGCAGATCGGCGAGCGGCATGTCCACCGCGATGCGCATCTCGCGGTCGGGGTCCTCGTCCGTCCACGGCCCTTCGTCCTCGCCGCCGAGGAAGGCCACTTCGAACCAGTAGTACTCGACCCAGCTGAGGTGGTTGATCAGCCCGGAGATCGTCATCAGGGGCGAGCCGGGCAGCGGCGCCCGGCGGGCATCCTCCGGCGAGATTCCCTCGCATTTCGCGCGTGCGGTGTCGCGGGCGTAGTCGAGGAAGGTGGCCAGCTGGGTGCGCTCGTCCCATGCGGGAGGCATATCGGTGCGTGTCATCGGCGTACACGATCTGCGATCCCCGGCTCCCTGTCCATCGCTTTGTTCATTGGGGCCCGCCCCTGGGTCCGTGGGCCCAAGCCCGGGCGGGCGGAGCTCATTACGCTCGTACGCGACCAACCATGAGCCCACCTGGCCAGGCGCCCGTCATGAGCGCCTGCCCGGGGTGCCCATGCGCACCTGGATCTTCACGCTCCACCACTTCTTGGGGTGATGTGTTGATGAGTGACGGTTTCTTCTACTCGTACCACCTCGGCTGGAGCCGCCCGGATGCCGAGTCGCTCTTCGGTGATCTCGACGCGGCAGGACTGCGGCTCAGACACCCCGTCACGAGGCGGGTCACGCTCCTCGGCCCGGGGCCGGACCCATGGGGCACTCCTTCGTGGGTGACCAGGGAGCAACTCGTGCTCCTGGCCGGCCTGCAGCGGCTCGACAGAGTCGACTTCCTGCTGTGGGTGAACAGCGGAGCCGAAGTTCCGGCGCGCATCCGGCGGATGGGGGACGGAGTCGTCGCGCTCGAATTCGGATTCGGGCGGCTGACGCCCGACGAGCAGGAGGTGGCCGCGCGGGCGATCAGGGAGGCGATAGGGCGGGCTTCCGTGCTCTGCATCGGCTTCGTCGTCGACCGGGAGGGCGCTTCCGCGGCGACCGACTGGAGTGGTGTCGTCATCAACGGCACGGCATTCTTCGACAGTTGGCCGGACACGCTCGCTGTGCGGCATGAAATCGCTGCGATGCAGCCGCAGTTGTCCGGAGTGGCGTCGTTCGACCAGTCGCCGTGGATGCTGTTCGGGAGCGAGGTCCCCAGCCGGTAGCGGGGCGGTTCCCTGACCTTCTGCGTATCCGCAACTCCGGGCGAAATCGGCGACTTTGAGCCTCACATTGGGTCCTGAGGCCCATGCCCGATGGGTGCCGATGTGGTCGGATGCGTGGAGTGGCTGAACTGTGGCTGCACACCGGCAAGCTGGGGGACTCGTCGTGTCTGGCATAGGCGGATTTGCGGTTTCGGGTGGCGCCGGTGGGGGTGCTGCCGTGGCTCAGCAGGGCAGGCAGCCGTTGCCGCGCCCGTTGCAGGCGGTGCTGATCCTCGTCCGGGTCCTCTTCGCGGCCGCGGTCCTGGGCGGCGCCGGTGTGCTGACGGTGGCGTCGGCGGTCAATGAGGTCGACGGCCAACTGCTCGGGCTGCTGCTGTACGCGGCGCTGCCGAGCGTGGCCGCATTCGTGCTCTCGCTGTATCTGCGGACCGGCGGCATCTGGATCTGGCGCGGACTCCTGGCCGTACACGTCTGGCTCACCCTCGGCGCGCTGGCGACCCTCGGCGGGGACGGCGGCGGGCGGGGCGTGACGCAGCTGGTCATGCCCGTCGCCGTTGTCATCATGCTGTTCCGGCCGAGCTCGCGTGACTGGTTCGAGCTTCCCCTCGAACAGCGGTTGCCGCACCGGCGGTTCAGTATCGCGCGGATGATCAGATGGCGCCGCGACGACGGCGGTCAGACCGCGATGGAATACCTGGGCATGGTCCTGGTGGTCGTGGCTCTCATCGGCGGACTCATCGCCACGGGCATCGGCGCCCAGCTGACCGGTCAGATGCGGAACGCGATCTGCCAGCTGACCGGAAGCGCGTGCCCTGCGCCCGGGGGCGATGTGGTGGCGGGGGACGGGGGGCATTCCGGGGGTACGGAATCCGGGGGTACGGAATCCGGCGGGTCCGGCTCCGGCTCGGGCTCGGGCGGACCGGACTCCGGTGGCGCGGTTGCGTCCGGTGGTACGGACTCCGGAGGGGCGGACGCGGCAGGTGGCTCCGACGCGGCCGGTGGTTCCCATGCGGCAGGTGGTTCCGACGCGGCTGGTGGTTCCAATGCGGCAGGTGGTTCCGACGCGGCCGGTGGTTCCAATGCGGCCGGTGGCTCCAATGCGGCCGGTGGTTCCGACGCCGCCGGCGGCTCCGGTTCCGGCAGCTCCGGCGGGGGCGACACCGCCACCCAGGTCGACGACGGCGGCGACGACATGGACACCTCCGGGGAACCGGACGGTGGCGACGATGTGGACGACGGAGGCAACGGCGGCGACGAGAAGCCCGGCGAGAGCTGCACCTCCGGCGTCGGCGCGTTCTTCTCCTGCGCCGCACACCAGACCGGTGGCTTCTTCGAGGGCCTGATCGGCGACGGGCTGTGGGGCGACATCACCGGCACCTTCGACACGATCATCCACCCCGTCAAGGCGTGGAACGGCCTGAAGGACTACGGCAAGAGCCTCGGCGACAAGTGGAGCCAGGACTCCAAGGACGCCGGGGACAAGTGGTCCAAGGGCGACTACCTCGGTGCGGTCTGGGACTGGACCAAGGCGTCCGGCGGCACCGGGCTGAAGGTCCTGGACGACATGTTCATCGGCGACGACGTCCGCGACATGTGGAAGAGGGGCGACGAGGGCCAGGCGATCGGCACCGGCCTGTGGAACATCGGCTCGCTGTTCATCCCCGGCTACGGCGAGGCCAAGCTCGTCGGCAAGTTCGGAAAGCTGGGCAAGCTCGGGAAACTCGGCAAGCTCGGCGAAGTGGCCGAGAAGGCCTCGGAGGCCGCGTCCAAGGCGAAGAAGGCCGCCAAGGCGGGCGATGTCGCGGGCGCCGAGAAAGCCGCGAAGGAAGCGCAGCAGCACGCCGATGATGCGGCCGATCAGGCCGGCCTCAAGGGCTGCACGGTCGGCATGGGCGGCCGCGTACGAGTCCCGTACGGCAACGATGCGGGCGTGGGACTGCCCGGCTCCGGCACCGGCGTCCTGGCCGCGGCCCGCGCATCCGTACCCGTCGGGTTCCTCACCGGGAAGTGCGACGAGGTCGACCCGGAGAAGAAGGCGGCCGCCGACGAGGCCCAGAGGCTGGCCGACGAGGCGAAGAAGGCGGCTGACGCGGCCAAGCGGCGGCAGAACCTGGAGCGTGCTCAGAACGAACCGAAGCCGGCCTGGTACAAGGACCTGAAGGACCCGCCGGCCGGGGCCAAGGACGGCGGGGAGGGCAACTGGCAGGAAATCAAGCCGGGCGTCTGGAACTACCCGACCGAAATGGGGGCCCGTTATCAGGAGCAGATCTCCAAGGTGGGCCGCGGAAAGGAGTACCGGGTTCCGCTGGACAAGCTCACGGGGAAGCCGGTCGACTTCGATGGCTGGGACGCCTCGCGCGGCACCTACCTGGAGGCGAAGTACGGGTACAAGGGCAAGGACTTCTACAACGCCGAGACCGGGGAACTCACCCCGAAGGTTGCGGATCGGTGGGCGGATCAGGCCACCCGGCAAGTGGATGCGGCGCGTGGGAAGCCGGTCGAATGGCACCTGTCCGATCCGGACGTCGCGGAGGCGGCCAGGGAAATGTTCGAGTCCCGGGGCATCAAGGTTAAGGTGATTCACACGCCTGGTGATGTGACGGGCTGAGTACGGGCGGCCGAGGACCGGGCAAGCGGAACGGGAAGCAAGGCTGAAGGGAAAGCCGTGTTGTACGTCGTGGCCAACGGCCTGTGGGGCGTCCGCGAAGAGAGCACATCAGCGATTGCCGGACGCTGGCTCACTACTTTGAACGGACTCAAGGGTATTGACGGTCCGACGTTCGACGGGTGGCACGAGGCGGAGGACGGGGTTGCTTCGGACCCCGTTCTGGAACCTTCGGTCGATACTCTGACCGCCTACATCGAGCGGAAGAACGTGGCACCGGACATCGGCGTGATCGGAATGACGTCCTCACTCTGGGCGCAGAACCCGGGGATGCCGCGTGTGACCGTGGCCGTTCACGCAGGTGGCACTTCCCAGTGGGTCACGAACTCCCTCGCGGTCACCTTCCGCTCCCGCGAGGTGGAGGAATCGGCAGAGGTGATCCGGCGCACCCCCGAGATGCTTCGCGTCATTGCCGAGGCCTGGGACATCGACGCCGGCCAGGTGTACAACAAGTCCGAGTACCGGGCCGTGTCCGATGAGTTCGACCTCGAGAATTCCCATCCTCGCTGCGGCCGGGCGGTCTATCTCTCCGCCGGGCGGGCCGCGTCGGCACCCGAAGGGCTCGACGGCACGTACACCCGTACCGCGGCGGGCGGCCTGGTCATCGACCTCACCCGGGGCGGTACGGCCGCGCCGAGCGTCGAGGCGATCGTCGAGGCCAACAGGGAACTGCGGGCGGCCGGGGCACTGGAGCCGATCCCGGAGCCGTACGACCGGGACAGGTTCTGACGCCGGCACGCCCGTCAGAGCCACCCCCGCATCGCCGCGAACCCGACCAGCAGCCCCACGGCGAACACCCCCAGCACGACCGCGAACACCGCGGGCATCACCACCGGCCCCCACGCCCCCGGGCCCGCCACCGTGGCGTGCTTCGACGGGGCCGCCGGGTCGTAGCTGACCCGCACCGGCGCCCCGACCTCGAAGCCGAACGGCCCCGGGGCATGGTCGGTGAATTCGATGTCGCGGCCGTCGCGGGTACGGAACGCGAAGACGTACTCGGTGACGTAACTCCGGTCCATGCCCGGCCCCCGGTCGACCGTCCGGCGGTCCGCGCACCGGCCCTCGGCGTGTTCGCCGTGCCGGACCAGCCGCAGCACCCGATGCAGACGCAGCGCCGAGCGGACGGCGAACGCGCCGAGGAACAGGCCGGACAGAAGCACGAACGTGGCCGTGCCGCCGGGCAGGATCTGCATGAACGAGCGCCCCTGATCCGCTACTTGACGGTGATCGACTCGACGAAGGCGTCGAGGTCCTGCCGGCTCAGCGAGCCCTTCACCGCATTGATCCGGACCGCGAACGGCACGTCCTTCGAATCGACGCCCGCCACCACGACGCCCGTCATCTCGGTGCCCGGCGCCGGGGTCTGCTCCTTGCCACTGGACGTGAACTCGTAGTCGATCCTGCGCGCCTCGCGGGCGCTCTCCGCACCCGCCAGTCGCACGTCCGAGGTCTCCTTGCGGGTCGCCCCGAGACCGATACCGGCACCCGCCGCAGCCGCCGCCTCACCGGCGTCGTCCACGCCCGTGGCGAAGTCGAGCTGCACGGAGACCATGCCGGTGCGCAGCCCGCCCTCCTCCTTCAGCGCGACGGCGGCGTTGGCCTTGGCGCGGTCGGAGGCGGGCTGCTCCTTGTAGCCCTTGTTCTCGGGGTAGCCGACGGAGAGGCTCTTGGTGTCGAGCTTGCCCCAGCCCTCCGGGACCGCGGCGGCGTCGGCGCCGCAGCCGGTGAGCAGGGCGAGGCCGATGGCGGCGGCAGCAGCTGCGCCGATTGCCCGGGACATCTTCATCGTCGTCGTCATCGCCTATCGCCTCGTCGTCGTGCGTGGTTGCTGCGTACCGTAGCCGTACTTGATGTACGAACTACTTCGCGCAGTAGCTGTACGGAAGGTACGAGCGCTTGTCGCCCTGCGGAGCCCCGAGGAACTGCGCGTCGGTCAGTGTCTCCTTCTTGTGCTCGTCCGAGATGGAGAATCCGAGACTCATGCCGAGCGAGACCTCGAAGCCGAACTCCTGGGCGTCCGTCTCACCGTGGTACTTCATGGTGCTCGACAGGCCGTCCTGGAACATCAGCTGGTCGAACGGGTCGGTTCCGGAGGGCTTCTGCTGCATGGAGTGGTCGCCGAACATGTACTCGAACGGGGCGGTGTTGTTGCCGGAGCCGTCCAGCCACTGCTCGGCGACGGCCCGCTTGTCCTCGGTGGCCTTGTCGGTGTCCTTGCCGAAGACGATCGAGTTCGTCAGGACCTCGATGCCGGTCTCGCCGGAGGAGTCGGTGCCGCTGACCTTGCCGCCGCGCTTGTCGCCGTCCTTCTTGCCGTTGTCGCCGCTGATGTCGCCCTTGTCGGACGTGGAGCCGCCCTCGACGGTCTGGGTCATGTCGATGCGGACGATCTTGCCGGTCTTCTGGTCGCGGGTGACGGTGATCGCCCCGGTCCGGCTGTCCTTCGCGGCGGCCGTGCCGCCGAGCGGACCGGCCGAACCGCCGACCTTGCCCTCCAGTTCGAGCTTGGCGGTGTACGTGTACGACTCGTTGCCGTTGACGTCGTCCTTGGTGATGGTCACCTCGGGGGAGAACTTGGCCTTGCCGCCGAGCTTGGCACCGAGTTTGGTCTCGTCGCCCGCGCTGATGGAGAGGCCGCCGTCCGCGTACACATTGAGGCCGACGGTCGAGTACGAGATCTTCTTGTCACCGATCTTGCTCTCGACGTCCTTCTTCTTGTCGGCCCACTTCATCCCGGAGTACCAGCCGCCGCCGTAGCCGCCGCTGTACTTGGTGGAGGTCTCCCACATCTTCATTTCCTCGATGTCGTCCCGCATCTTCTTGGCGTCCTCCTCGCTCTTGAAGACCCAGGTGTCACCGTTGGTGATCTTGATGCCGCCGCCGACGTCCACATCGGCCTTGCCCAGTTTGCCGAGCTTGACGCCGGGGGTGCTGGCGGTGGCGCCCGCCGAGGCGGCGTCCGTGAACGTCATGTAGACCAGCTTGTCGTTCTCATCGACCTTGCCGTCCTCGTTCACGTCCGTCTTGGCCTGGCTGACCTTCTGCTGGAAGCCGTACTCGTTGCCCCACTCGAACCAGCCGATCTTGACCTTGTCGCCGACGGTGTCGGAGATGCTGGAGACCTGGCACATCTTGGGCTCGTAGTCGGCGTCCGTCTTCGGCTTCGCGGTGGTGTCCCCGCCGCCGGTGGAGCAGCCGGCACCGCCGCCGCCCATCGAATTGATCGCACAGCGGATGCGTTCCCCGATCTGCCCGCCGACACCCGCCATCGCCATCGCGCCGATCATCGTGACGACGAGGACGATCACCCCGAGGTACTCCATCGCGGTGGCTCCGCCGTCCCGCCAGGAGTACGGGTGGTACGGCGCGGGTGCCTGTTCCTCGCGGTCGTCCAGCAGCCGGTCGACGGCCAGCCCCACGGCCGAACCGGTCACGAGCGAGACGAGCGGCATCAACGTGCCCTCGAAGCCCACGAGATGCCAGGACACGGCGAATCCGTAGGCGAGCGCGGCCAGCGGAACACCCAGAGAGGCGAGCAGTGTCAGAAGGCGGGACTCGCGCTGTTCGTCGGGCAGGACGCGGGCCGATGCCAGGACCGTGAGCACGGTCGTGATGACGTTCGGTACGTGCAGCAGGGCGAGGCGCCAGCCGAAGGACGTGAGCCGTTCGTCGGTGGCGAGCATCTCGACGAGTCCGCGCGACACCAGATATCCGGCGGCGATGTAGACCAGGGCACCGGCGGCCCAACTACGGGTCAGTGCGAAGAAAGCGCCCCCGCTCGCGCCGGAACCACCACCCCCGCCCCCCGGTGGTATGTGGCCCGCGCTTCCGCTTCCCCAGCCCCCGCCACCAGTCACGGTTCTTCCTCTCCGACGCTCACTTGCCATGCCTGTGCCCGCAGTTCTGCATTCGGGTGTGGGCGTGAGCGTACGGGTCTACAGGCCGGGTGACCTGGGCCCTTGGCCCCAAAGTCGGGCCCAACGAGCGATGCCCGGCGCCGCCCGCGGGGTGCGGGGGGCCGGGCATCGGGGAGAGGCGGTCCGGGATCAGTCCAGATCGTCCGCGAACGTTCCCGCGCGTTCGGCGACTTCCGGCTTCCGCACCCGCAGCACGGCGAAGCCGACGACACCGACGACCAGCGCGCCCACGAACACATACGGCAGCACGTTCAGCGGCCAGGCCGGGACGGGCCACAGGTTGCGGTAGAAGACGTAGATCATCGCGGCGGCGCCGATCAGTCCCAGGCCCCACGTGACGAGCAGACCGCGGGCCCCGATCCGGCGCACGAACAACGGCGCGGCCAGACACACCAGGGTGTAGCTGAGCATGTAGCCGAAGACGCCGATCGTGTCGATGTACGACGTCGCGTTCAGCGGCTCGGTCCCGGCGCCGACCACGAACACCGCGGGCAGGGCCACGAACGGGGCGACGGCCCAGATCGCCACGGACGGGGTCCGGTGGCGGGGGTGGGCGACACCGAGCCGGGCGGGCATCACACCTTCCTTCGCCATCCCGAACAGCAGGCGGGCGGCGACGGTGATGCAGGCCATCACCACGGCCACGAACGAGGCCGCGAAGCCCGCGTGCAGGAAGAACTTCAGGAAGCCGAGACCCGACAGCTCCGCCAGCTCGTCCATCGGGTCGGAACTCCTCGCCAGGGCGTCCGCCCCACCGAACCCGGCAACCTGCGCGTACGTGGCGAACATGTAGAGCACCCCGGCCAGCACCGCACTGCCCATCACCGAGCGGGGGATCGCCCTGTACGGGTCGGTGGCCTCGGCCCCGAGCGATGCGGCCCCCTCGAAACCGACGAAGCCGAGCACACCCAGCACCACGGCGAAGACGACACCGTCGAAGGTGGAACCGCTCAGGCTCAGCTGCTCGGTGTCGATGATGTTCCCGCTCTTGAAGAAGGCGGGGACCAGCACGACGACGATGAGGACGATCGACACGACCTCCAGTACGGAGGCGACGCGTGCCGCCGTCCGCACACTGGCGATCGTCAGCCGGATCGCGACGGCGGCCAGCAGCACATCGAGCAGGATCTGGCCGGGGATCCCGGTGAAGAGCCCGATGCCGATCTGGTCGAGGGCGCGCGCCGTGTAGTAACCGGCGCCCGCGAGCGAACCCGAGCCGATGCACACCGCGCCGATGAGCAGGGCCCAGCCGGTCACGAAGGAGCCGGGCGCCCCGAGCGAGAGCCGGGAGAAGGCGTACAGCGAACCGACCCCGGCGCGCCTGCGGGCGAAGACACAGATGCAGTAGGCGATGGCGAGGACGGCGGCCATGGCCAGGAAGAACGAGAACCAGGCGCCGTTGCCCGCGGACGCCGCCATGCTGGCGGGGGCGAACGCGATGACGGCGCTGGGCGCGACATTCGCGACGCTCTGCGCGCCGACCTCGAACGTGGAGACGGAGCGGTGGGCCAGCCCGTCGGCAGGTTTTTTGGGCGCGGCCTGCTTTCCGGCGGTGCTCATGTCCGGTCCTCCATCATCAGCAGCTGACGCAGGGCGTGCCCGGCGGCGAGGTCGGCCAGTGCGTCGGCCGCCTCGTCCAGCGGGCGCCGTGCCGAGATCATCGATTCCACGTCGAGTTCACCCGACACCACGAGGTCCACCAGATCCGGGATGTCGCGAGCGGCGTCGACCGAGCCGTAGTTCGAGCCGAGAATGCGCTGGTCGGCCTCGGCGAGCGCGAGCGGGTCGAAGCGTGCGGTGCGGCCGGTCGGCGGCAGACCGACGATGACGGCGGCACCGCCCTGGCCGAGCGCCGCGATGGACTGCTCAGTGGTCTCGATCTTGCCGATGGCGTCGAACACGTAGTCGAGGCCCTCCGGGACCAGGGCCCGCAGCGCCTCGACGACATCGCCGTCACGCGCGTCGACCGCGTCCGTCGCACCGAGCCGGCGGGCCAGCTCCAGCTTCTCGGGGACGACGTCGACGGCGACGATGCGGCCGGCCTTCGCCAGCCGGGCGCCCTGCACACAGGACAGGCCCACGCCGCCGCAGCCGATGACGGCGACGGTGGCCCCGGCCTCGACGCCCGCGGTGTTGCGGACCGCGCCGACACCGGTGGCGATGGCGCAGCCGACCAGGGCGATCACATCGAGGGGTGCGTCCCTGCGCACCTTGACGGCGCCGGAGGCGGGGACCACGACGCGCTCGGCGAACGAGGAGACGCCCAGGTAGTGGTGGGCCCGCTCGCCGTCGACCGAGAGCCGGCTGGTGCCGTCGTACAGCACCCCGCCGGGCGCCACGACCTCGGCGACCAGGCTGCACGCGGCCGGGCGCCCGGAGACGCAGAAGCGGCAGGTGCCGCAGGACGGGACCCAGGACAGGACGACATGGTCGCCGGGTACGAGACCGGTGACGCCCTCGCCGAGCGCGGTGACCACGCCCGAGCCCTCGTGTCCCATCACGACCGGGGTGGGGTGGTCCCACTCGCCGCGGATGACATGCAGGTCGGAGTGGCAGACACCGGCCGCCGCGACGGCGACCTCGACCTCTCCGGGGCCGGGCGGGGCCAGAGTGACGTCGGTGACGGTCACCTCCTGCCCAGGGGAGCGGAAGACGACGCCGCGCACGGTGCGTGCGGTGCTCGCTCGGTAGGACGGGGAGCTCATCGGCTTACTCCTCGGGTGGTGCGGGACGGGCAGGGAGGGGGGAGGGGCGGCACGGCAGCTCACCAGGAGGCCTTGTCCGGTGCCTCGCCCGGCGCCTTGTTTAGCGCCATTAAACTTTCGTCAATGTTTTACAGCACTAAACTCGATGGGTAAAGACCCTTGTGACCTGCATTTCTCCCCGGCCACTCCCCGTGACTTCCTCGACAGGTAGCGTGTCCGCCATGCCCGAAGCCCCTGACAGCCACATGTCCACGATCGGTCCGCGGCTGCGTGAGCTCCGCCTGGCACAGGGGCTGACGCTTGCTCAGGTCGCCGAATCCGCAGGCGTGACCAAGGGGTTCGTCAGCCTCGCCGAGCGCGGCAAGACCTCGGTCTCCGTCCCGACGCTGATCCGTATCTGCGAGGCACTGGGCACCGGCATCGCCGCACTCTTCGACTATCCGGACCAGGACGTCGTGAAGGGCGGCCTGGGCGCCAAGCTGGAGATGGGCGGGCACGGCATCGAGGAGTTCCTGCTCACGCCCGCCGAGGAACGTCACGTCCAGGTCATGCGGACGATCCTGCGGCCCGGCGGCGGCTCGGGCGGCGCGTACAGCCTGGAGGCCGAGACCGTCTTCGCCTACCTGGTCCGCGGCACGCTGCGCCTCAGCGTGGACGGCGAGCCCAGGTTCCTGGAGGCCGGTGACTCGACGACCTTCTCGGCCCGCGCCGCACACGCCTGGGACAACCCGGGCGAGGACGAGGCCGAGGTCCTCTGGTCGATCGCCCCCGCCCTGCCGCTCTCCCGCACCAAGCTCCGCCCGTAGCCGGTCGCCGCTGCCCGGCCCGTGGCGGGCGGGGCCACCCGCTGCGGAGATAATCGGCAGCATGCCCGACGACGATCCGGCCGCTCAGGCCACCGCCCCCGGACAGCAGCTCGTGCGCCGACGCAGCCGCCGAACGCAGCCGCAACCGCCGCATCCCCCCGTCCGTGGTCGCCTCGCCACGGCCCTCGCGGCGGCGGCACCGGCGCTCGGGGCGTACGCGGCCGTGCGTCTGATCGGTCTCGTCGTCCTCGCCGCCGCCGCGTCAGGCGCCGACAAGAGCGCCCTCCACCTCCTCGGCGAGCGCTGGGACTCCGTGTGGTACCAGCGGATCGCCGAGAACGGCTACGGCTACACCGTCACCCTCCCGAACGGCGGCGTCCACTCCGACCTGGCCTTCTTCCCCCTGCTGCCCGCCCTGGAACGCGGTATCGCCGAGCTGACCCCGCTCTCCCTCGCGGGCGCCGGACTACTGGTCGCCTGGGTCGCCGCGCTCTTCGCCGCCTGGGGGATCTACGCCGTCGGGGCGCATCTGTACGGGCGTCGGGCAGGGGTGGTGCTGGCCGCGTTGTGGGGCGTGTACCCGACGGCGTTCGTCCAGTCGATGGCGTACACCGAAACACTGTTCACCGCGTTCGCCGCCTGGGCGCTCTACGCCGTACTGACCCGGCGCTGGATCGTCGCGGGCGCCCTGTGCGTACTCGCCGGGCTGACCAGGCCCTCCGCGGCCGCGCTCATCGCCGCCCTCGCGATCACCGCCGCGGTCACGCTCGTGCGGGAGTGCCGGGCCGGCCGGGCGGACGGCATCGTCCGCCGCAACGCACGGATGCTGACGGGTACCGCACTCGCGCCGCTGGGCTGGCTCGCGTACGTGGTGTTCGTCGCCGTACGGGAGGGCAGCCCCTTCGCGTACTTCGACGTCCAGGCACAGTGGGGCAACAGCATCGACGGAGGCGTGGCGCTCGCCTCGTTCATCCTCGGGCTGCCGCTGCCCGGCGCGCTCGGGCTGTGCGCGGCGCTGGTGGGCCTGGGATGGGTGGTGTTCCTGTGCGTACGGCAGCGCCAGCCGCTCCCCGTACTCGCCTACTGCATCGCCGTCGTCGTCATCGCGCTGATCGGCTCCGGGTACTTCGGGTCCAGGCCGCGGCTGATGATGCCCGCGTTCCCGCTGCTCCTCCCGCCTGCCGTGGCGCTGCTGCGGCTGCGCACCACGGCCCGCACGGTGACGGTCGTCGCCGTGCTCGCGGTGGCTTCGGCGGCCTACGGGGCGTGGACGCTGCTCGGCTCCGGCCCGCCGTGAGCGCGAGCCGGAGCGTGAGCCCGGTCAGGGCCGGGGCAGGTCGAAGGGGACACGGCGGGTCGCGCGCCCCTGGGTGTCCAGGAGCCGGCCCATGCGCTTGGGCGAATGCGGCGCCACCGTGCGGTCCTTGACCTCCGGCATCGGGAAGCGTTCCGCCGGCAGCATCTCGAACGGGCCGATGGCGTTCAGGCCGCGGAGCCGGACGACGACCAGGAGGTTGCGCGCGAGAGCGGCCCGGCTGCCCGGTACGTCGGGGCAGCCCGTCCGCCCACGCCTCAGCCCCGGCCCTCCTGCGTCTGGACGATCCGCACCCGTGCCCCCGGCCGCAGTCCCCACTTCTCCATCGCTCCGGCCTCCGACTCGATCACATGACGGGCCCGCAGTCGCGGCATCCCGAGCCGGCCCGGCTTCATCGTGTGCACGGCGACCACGTTGAACTTCCGGTCCAGGTACGCCACATCGATGGTGAACCGCATCCGGAAGGTGTGCACACTCCCGCACGGGGTGATCAGCAGGGCGCCGTCGATCCCGTCCTGCCCGAGCAGCCCGCGGCTCCTGGTCCGGTACGTGGCCGCGATCCGCAGCGGTATCTCCGGCTCCTGCCCTCCCTGTGGATCGGTGACCGTCAACGTCCCATTCCCATTGCGCCATTGAGCCATGGCCAAGACGGTAGCGTCCGGTGACGGCCGCTGGGTCCACAACGGTGCGCAGTGGGCCCCAGGACCCATGACCCGTGCCCGGCACCCGCCTAGGGTCTGCTCCGTGTACGTCATGCTGACAGTGCTCGCCGCACTCTGGGGCGCAGCGACCGGACTGCTGGTCCCGCGCGCCGCCTACCGGTTCTCCGTCGAACCGGAGGACGCCTGGCGGGACACCTGCCCCGCGGGCCACGCCCTGACCGGTGCCGCCCGCGGCTGGCTCGGCTCCACCCGGTGCGCCATGTGCGCGGCGGCGGTGCCGGTCCCCGCCGCTCCGGGCGCCGAGCCGGGAGACCGGAGCGGTGGGGAAGACACCGCGCGGCCCGCGGCCCGCTACGCCCCCGGTGCCCTCGTCCCCGTCGTCACCGCGCTCGCCTGCGCCGCGCTCGCAGCGGCCACCGGACTCCGGCCCGAGCTCGCCGTCTGGCTGCTGCTGGCCCCTGTCGGCGTGCTCCTCGCGACCATCGACCGCCGCGTCCACCGCCTGCCCGACCGGCTGACCCTGCCCGCCGCGGGGGCGGTCGTCGTACTTCTGGGCGTTGCGGCGCTGCTCCCGGAGCACGGCGGATCCTGGCTGTCCGCCCTGCTCGGCGGTGCGGCCCTCGGCGCCTTCTACTTCCTGCTCTTCCTCATCAACCCGAACGGAATGGGCTTCGGAGACGTCAAGCTCGCCCTGTCGCTGGGTGTGGCCCTCGGCTGGTACGGCTGGGCCGTGGTGTTCGCCGGTGGCTTCGCCGGGTTCCTGCTCGGCGCGGTGTACGGGTTCGGGCTGATGGTCCTGAAGCGGGCCGGGCGCAAGACCGGCATCCCGTTCGGGCCTTTCATGATCACGGGCGCGCTGCTGGGCATCCTGCTCGGCGGACTGGCCGCCTGACCGCTGCTCGGCCTGCGGTCCGCCCCGTCGTATTGAGGTCGCGCGGATCAGCGCCCGGCTGACACCATTCCCGTATGGCCACAACACCCGCACAAGCAGCGGAACACGCACGGTTCGACGCCCTCGTCGCCGAGGCCGCCGCCGTCTGTGTCGACGGCTGGGACTTCTCCTGGCTCGACGGCCGGGCCACCGAACAGCGCCCCTCCTGGGGCTACGCCCGCGCCATGGCGGACCGGATGGGACGGGCCAGGGCCGCGCTGGACATCCAGACCGGCGGCGGCGAGGTCCTCGCCTCCGTGCCGAAGCTGCCGCCGCTCACCGTCGCCACCGAGTCCTGGCCACCGAACATCGCCCGCGCCACCGCACTCCTGCACCCGCTCGGTGCGGCCGTGGTCGCCGATGCGGACGAGCCGCCGCTGCCGTTCGGCGACAACGCCTTCGACCTGGTGGTCAGCCGGCATCCGGTGACCACCTGGTGGGCGGAGATCGCACGGGTGCTGACCCCCGGGGGCACGTACTTCTCGCAGCAGGTCGGGCCGGCCAGCGTCTTCGAACTCGTCGAGTACTTCCTCGGCCCGCAGCCGCCCGGGACACGCGGCGCCCGCGACCCGGAGAAGGCACGGGCCGAAGCCGAGGCGGCCGGCCTCGAAGTCGTCGATCTGCGGATGGAGAAGCTGCGTACCGAATTCTTCGACATCGGCGCCGTCGTCTACTTCCTGCGGAAAGTGATCTGGATGGTGCCCGGCTTCACCGTCGAGGAGTACCGGCCGAAACTGGCCGCGCTGCACCACCGGATCGAGACCGAGGGGCCGTTCGTGGCCCACACCACCCGATTCCTGATCGAGGCCCGCAAGACCGAGGCCCGTAAACCGGAGTAGGCGGTGCCCCCTGCTTTCGCCCGGAGGATGCGACCCTGGACGGTGAGCGCACGGGAGGGAACCGGCCATGAGGGTGGGGAACGAAGGGGAAGCGCCGCGTGTCCCGCGGCAGGGGAAGGCCGACTGGCTCAGAGGTGCACGGATCGTCGGAGTGCTCGGCGTCTTCTACCGGCCGGAGGGGCGGATGGGGGAGCCGGAAGCCGTCGAATTCCTGCTGGCCGACGGCCAGTCGGTGCTCCTGACCTGCGCCTTGGACTGGACCCTGCATGTCGGCCCCGGTGCCTGGCCGAGGCTGCCCGACTGGTGCGTACCGTCGGGACAGTGGGAGTTCGCCGCCGTGTCGAGCCTGCCGCAGCCGCCCGACGGCGGCTGGACCGTCACCCGCACCGAGGAGCGCAGGGACGAGAAGGGCGAGGTGCACGAGGCCGTCATCCGGTGCGAGGGCGGACGTTTCGTGGTCATCGGCGGTGACACCGTGTCGATCCGCTTCACCCGCGGCCACCGGGGCGCACCGGCGAGGGGCTGATGTGCTGATTCCCGGCCCGCCCGGTGATCGAGGACAGAACGGCGACCGGACGGGTCCGGTGAACCAAAGCTGTCGCAGCACCGGACGCGCCGGCAGGCGCTACGCGTGCGGCCCCACCGTCACCTTCCCCACCGTCAGTTCCGGCCTGCCCTCAAGCACTTCGCCGACCCGCGCCACCTGCTCCTCCAGCCCCCGCAGCTGCCCGGCCGTGAGCGGTGACAGCGGTTCCACCGTCACCGCGATCCTGCGGCCCGACCGGCGCTGGTGCCACACCCCGGCCACGGTCCCGTCGATCAGCAGCACCGGGAAGTTTCCCGCCTGACCACCCGCCAGCGCACGGGTGTACGCCACCCCGGGGAAGAGCTTCCTGCGCGGCTGGGAGGCGATGAGATACGCGTCGAAGTAGGGGAGCAGCCGCACCCCGCGCACCGGCTCCACCGGAAAAGCGGTGTCGCCCGCCACCAGCCAGGCCGGCTCCCCCTCGTACGCCACCTCCTCGATCTCTCCGCGCGCGGCCATCCCCGTGAACAGCTCCGCCGCCCAACGCTGCGGCGCCGCGAGCCACTTCGCGAAGTGCTGGGGCGTGGCCGGACCGTACGCGTACAGATAGCGGCGTACGAGACGGGCGAGCGCCTTTGGACCGTCGAGCGGGACGGCGTCCGGGCGGGTGTAGGTGACCTTGCGGCCGCGACCGGGCGCGAAGCACAGCGCACCGCGGTGACCCGCGAGATGCATCACCTGACGCCAGCGCGGCCACATGTCCTGGAACGCGGGCATCACCCGGTCCCCGGCCCATGCCCCGGCACGATCCACCACCGCATCCGAGAGCTCGTCGACGGTCAGCTCGGCCCCGGTCAGCGCGTCCGCGATCGCGGCGAGCACGGCCTCGGTCTGCTCCGGCGTCATCCGGACACCCTCGGGGAGCGGATTGCGTCCGGCCGGTACGGCGGACAACGCGCCGGTCCACATGGGCAGTTCGGTCATCGGCAGCAGATGGACGGTGCCGCGCGGCCCGTGCGTCTTGACCAGGGTGCGCTCGGTCCACAGCGCCTCGCGCACATCGGTACGGGTCGCGCCCGCTGTCCGCAGCCCGACGGAGAGCTCGGCGGCCGACAGCACCTGGGCGTGCGCGGCCGGCAGCGCGCCGACCACATCGGCCGGGGCGAGGTGCACCGGAGCGGCGAGCCCCTGGCGTTCCATCCGGCGCGCGTTCGCCCCGGCCCAGGTCACGGTCGCGGTTCGTGTCGTCATGATTCGGAAACTAGCGGCCCATCAGGTCAGGGTCTGTCCCATACTCGGCCCATGACCTCTGCGAGACGTACAGCCAAGGCTCTCGCCACCGCGTCGGTGCTCCTCCTGACGCCCGCCCTCGCCGGCTGCGGCACGGAGCGGGCCGGGGACGCCGGACCCGGTGCGGGATACAGCTCTCCGGCCGTGGGCGCCTCCCCCTACGTCGAACCGGACGCCGGCGACGGCGCGCCGCACTACCGGGAGAACCACGCCTTCCAGTCCACCGCCGAGCTGTCCCCGGCCGACCGGGCCAAGGGCGATGCCGAAGTGAAGAAGGTCGAGACGGGCCTGGCCGGCATCGCGGAGGGCCGCAAGACCACCGAGTCCCAGCTCCACGAGGCACTCGCCGGTCTGGGATACGGCCCCGAGACCATCTCCACCGGCACCTTCGGCCCCCACCGCAACACGTTCATCATCGACCTCGGCCCGATCTGTGTGGAGGGGGCCCTGGACGGCATGGTCAACGGGCTCGTCAAGGCAGAGGCCCACGGCCGCTACCTCGAAGGAACCGGCTGCGTGAAGCCGGTCGGAGGCCACTGAGACCCCACCGGATGCCGTGCTCGCACCGGAGTCCGGCGAATTCGGAGAGTAATTGTGGAGTGGCGTGGCACGCAGCATCACTTACGAAGGGTTATGGTGGAAACCCCCCCTCGGGCCGGTCCGTATCCCCCCCACGGACCGGCCCGTTTTTTGTGGGCCCGCTGTGCGGACCACGTGGCGGCCGTGTGCCGACTACGTATCGGCCCCGCGAAGACCGCCCCCGGTCAGCTCCGGCCGGCCCAGATGTTGGTGCCCGCGGTGTCCACGGCGAAGGTGTCGATCTCCTTCAACTCCTCGGCGGACAGCGGCGCCCCGGCAAGCGCCGCGACGTTCTCCTCCAGCTGCCGCACGCTCGAAGCGCCGATCAGCGCCGATGTCATACGGCTGTCCCGCAGCACCCAGTTGAGCGCCAGCTGGGCGAGTGACTGTCCGCGCCGCCGGGCGATGTCGTTCAGCCCGTTCAGCCGGCGCAGCACCTCGTCGGAGAGCAGGCCCGGGTCCAGGGACTTGCCCTGGGTGGCGCGCGAGCCCTCCGGGATGCCCGTCAGATACTTGTTCGTGAGCAGGCCCTGGGCGAGCGGTACGAAGGAGATGCAGCCCATGCCGGCCGTCTCCAGGGTGTCGAGCAGCCCGTCGTCCTCGATCCAGCGGTTGATCATCGAGTAGGACGGCTGGTGGATCAGTGCCGGTACACCCATCTCCCTGAGCAGCCGGGCCGCCTCGGCGGACTGCTCGGCGTTGTACGAGGACACCCCCACGTACAGCGCCTTGCCCTGCTGTACGGCGGAGGCCAGCGCCCCCATCGTCTCCTCCAGCGGAGTGTCCGGGTCGAAGCGGTGGGAGTAGAAGATGTCGACGTAGTCGAGCCCCATCCGCTTCAGCGAGGCGTCGAGCGACGACAGCAGGTACTTGCGGGAGCCCCACTCGCCGTACGGGCCGGGGTGCATGTCGTAGCCGGCCTTGGTGGAGATGATCAGCTCGTCCCGGTACGGGACGAAGTCCTGCCGGAACATCTTGCCGAAATTGAGCTCGGCGGAGCCGGGCGGCGGCCCGTAGTTGTTGGCCAGATCGAAGTGGGTCACCCCGAGATCGAAGGCGCGGCGCAGGATCGCCCGCTGGGAGTCCAGCGTGCGGTCGTCGCCGAAGTTGTGCCAGAGGCCGAGGGAAATGGCCGGGAGCTTGAGACCGCTGCGGCCGGTGCGGCGGTATTCCATGGAGTCATAGCGCGAACCGGCGGCCCGGTAGAAGAGAGGAGAATCAGTCACGTTTCTCTCCTTATCACGGACTTGCGACAGGCCGGGTTGGGCCGGTGCGCCGCCTGCGCAGTAATGTGGCGGCTTCGGGGACTGCCACGGCACGGCGCGGCGATGGACTCTGCGGAGCAGTGCGGCGATCCCCAGGGGGACGACCCCGGACCCCGGGCAATGGGGCGGGCGGGCCCGCACGGAACCGAGAGGTGAACTCAGTGAACTTGCGCGACCTGGTGTACGGGCTCTACGCGCGCCGGGTGGAGGCCCACCTCGACCACACCCAGGTGCCCAAGCACATCGGTGTCATCCTCGACGGCAACCGGCGCTGGGCGAAGGCGTCCGGCGGCACGGCCGCGCAGGGGCACCAGGCCGGTGCGGACAAGATCCAGGAGCTGCTCGGCTGGTGCAGCGAGACCGATGTGGAAGTCGTCACACTCTGGCTGCTCTCCACGGACAACTTCGACCGGCCCGAATCCGAGCTGACGCCGCTCCTCGGCATCATCGAGAACACCGTGCGCGACCTCGCGGCGGACGGGCGCTGGCGGGTCCACCACGTCGGCACGCTCGATCTGCTGCCCGCCCACACCCAGACCGTGCTCAAGGAGGCCGAGCAGGACACGGCCGACATCGACGGGATACTGGTCAATGTCGCCGTCGGCTACGGCGGGCGTCAGGAGATCGCGGACGCGGTCCGCTCGCTGCTGCTGGACCACTCCGCCAAGGGGACGTCCTTCGAGGACCTGGCGGAGATCGTCTCCACCGACCTGATCTCCGAACACCTCTACACCCGGGGCCAGCCCGACCCGGACCTGGTGATCCGCACCAGCGGCGAGCAGCGGCTGTCCGGTTTCATGCTCTGGCAGAGCGCGCACTCCGAGTATTACTTCTGCGAGGTCTTCTGGCCGGCCTTCCGCCGCGTCGACTTCCTGCGAGCGCTGCGCGACTACGCAGCCCGCCACCGCCGCTACGGCGGCTGACACCGCCTGTTTGCGGGGCTCCCGTCCCCCGGAGAGGGCGACGTCCCCGGCGGTACCGGTTCCGTCCGCGATCGCCGGACGGGCTCGAGTGATGCCGGCCGTCGGTCATCCCGTGGTGGTACCGCGCCCCCCGCGGCCTTTTCCAGCCCGTCCGGCGTTCGAGGACGGAGCCATTCGGGTGGTGTGTCCGAACCCAAAGGCCCGGGCCACCACTCCCGGCTCACCGCCCGCCCCGGGGCGGCATGGCTTCGCGTGTTCGAGGGAATACCCCTGACAGGTCGATGTCCGGTCACAAACCAGGCGGACGTCGTGTCCAAGTGAGCGGCATGGAGTCCGCTCGCCCGGGAGGCCTCTTGCACACGAAGGACCGTACATACAGTGCGGCCGACGCGGAGGGCCGGCGCTCGGCCCGTGCATCGGGGCCGCAGCCCGGTCCGTCCTCTCCCATTGGGATGCTCCGCGACGCCGTCGCACCCCAACCTCGTCCGAGGGGGTACGTCCTTCCGTGGTGACCAGCACAAAGCGCCGCATGTCCGACAGGCGCACCTATGTTCTCGACACCAGCGTCCTGCTGGCCGACCCGAACGCCATGGCCCGGTTCGACGAGCACGAAGTCGTGCTCCCGATCGTCGTGGTCACGGAACTGGAGGCCAAACGGCACCACCCGGAGCTGGGGTACTTCGCCCGGCAGGCCCTGCGCCTGCTGGACGACTTCCGGACCCGGTACGGCCGGCTGGATGCCCCGATCCCGCTCGGGGATCTGGGCGGGACGCTGCGCGTCGAACTCAACCATTCCGACCCCGGCGTACTGCCCGCCGGCTACCGGTTGGGGGACAACGACTCACGGATCCTCGCGGTCGCGCGCAACCTCCAGGCCGAGGGGTACGACGTCACGGTCGTCTCCAAGGACCTGCCGTTGCGGATCAAGGCGTCCTCGGTCGGCCTCCTCGCCGAGGAGTACCGCGCCGAACTCGCCATCACCGATTCCGGCTGGACGGGAATGTCGGAACTGCCCCTCGCCGCCGAGCAGGTGGATCTGCTCTACGGGGAGGAGACGCTGTACGTACCCGAAGCCGCCGAACTGCCCGTGCACACCGGACTGGTCCTCCAGTCCGAGCGCGGCAAGGCGCTCGGCCGGGTCACCGCCGAGGGAAATGTGCGCCTGGTGCGCGGCGACCGGGAGGTCTTCGGCATCCACGGCCGCAGCGCCGAGCAGCGCATCGCGCTCGACCTGCTCCTCGACCAGGACGTCGGCATCGTGTCGCTGGGCGGCAGGGCCGGTACCGGCAAGTCGGCGCTGGCGCTCTGTGCCGGTCTCGAAGCCGTCCTGGAGCGCAGGCAGCACCAGAAGGTGATGGTCTTCCGCCCGCTGTACGCGGTCGGCGGGCAGGAACTGGGCTATCTCCCCGGCACCGAGGCCGAGAAGATGAGCCCCTGGGCGCAGGCCGTCTTCGACACGCTCTCGGCGGTCGCCGGACGCGAGGTGATCGAGGAGGTGCTGGGGCGCGGCATGCTGGAGATCCTGCCGCTCACCCACATCCGGGGCCGCTCGCTCCACGACGCCTTCGTGATCGTCGACGAGGCGCAGTCCCTCGAACGGAACGTACTGCTGACCGTGTTGTCCCGGATCGGGGCGAATTCCCGGGTGGTGCTCACGCATGACGTGGCCCAGCGGGACAACCTCAGGGTCGGCCGGTACGACGGAGTCGTGGCCGTGGTCGAGAAACTGAAGGGCCATCCGCTCTTCGCGCATGTCACGCTCAGCCGCTCCGAGCGTTCGCAGATCGCCGCGCTGGTGACCGAAATGCTGGAGGAAGGCCAGATCTGATACGGGATACGACAGTTGGTGCCGCCCGGCGAGCAAAGCAGCTTAGCCGGGCGGCATCGTGTTGCGGCGGCATTTCCGAAAAACACTTGCTCCGAACGAGGTGTGAGCTTTCACACGCAACGGAGAATTGCCTACCGGCGTGCCGTTCCGGCAAAGTCTTGCTTCCGTCAGGCCCCGCATACGGCACACCCGCACCTCCAGAGGTGCCACGCACCAGACAACTCAACAATCGCCGTCCGTATGCCGCCCGCGAGCACCACGCGGCACTCCCCCAGGGGAGTTGCCCACCGGGCCCGTGCCTCCCGTGACCCAAGCAGTAGGGAGGCCAGTGTCAGGGGCACGATTGCGTCCGCGAGGTCACCTAAGCGGGCGATGCTGGAAGGACACCGTGTGAGCCGGATCTCGGTCCGGGGGTTCGCCGTGGCATCCGCCACTGCCGTAACCACCGTTGGCGCCGTCGTTGGCGTTGCCTCGGGCAGCACTCCCGCTGTCGACGACAACAACTTCGAGGCGACCGCAGCCGACACCACGCTGCTCGCAGACATCCCCGCGGGCCAGCAGGCCCAGGTGCAGACCGCCTCGCTGACGCAGCAGGCCGACGCGCAGGCGTCTGCGGCCGACGC
Source organism: Streptomyces atratus (assembly GCF_014648655.1). Taxonomy (GTDB): domain Bacteria; phylum Actinomycetota; class Actinomycetes; order Streptomycetales; family Streptomycetaceae; genus Streptomyces; species Streptomyces atratus. The sequence continues at coordinate 539,335 of NZ_BMRN01000001.1, read as the reverse complement.
GGCGGCGAAGAAGTCCGTGGAGGAAGCGGCCCGCATCCAGGCCGCCAAGGACGCCAAGTCGAAGAAGGCGGCGGCCGACGACAAGCTGGAGCAGGAGCGCAAGGCGAAGGAGGCAAAGGAAGCGGAGGAGCGCGCCAGCCGCTCCTCGGTCCGCAGCGCCTCCTCCTTCGCCCAGCAGGGCTCGTACACCGTGGCCGAGATCAAGGCGATCGCGCGGCAGATCGTTCCCGCCGACCAGTTCCAGTGCTTCAGCAACATCGTGAACGTCGAGTCGAGCTGGAACTACCGGGCGAGCAACCCGTCGTCCGGTGCCTACGGCCTCGTGCAGGCGCTGCCGGGTTCGAAGATGGCGAGCGCCGGAGCCGACTGGCAGACCAACCCGGCCACCCAGATCAAGTGGGGCCTCAGCTACATGAACGGCGCCAAGTACGGCAGCCCGTGCGGCGCCTGGTCGTTCTGGCAGGCCAACCACTGGTACTAGAACCTTCCGAGGTTCCGGTCCCAACCTTTCGAAGCCCCTCGCCGTCCTACGGTGAGGGGCTTCGCGCGTGTACGGTCGTTCCGGCCGGTTCGGCGGGGGAGCGGTGGGGAGAGAGCACGGGGGAAGGGGAACGATCATGTCGATGCTTCCGGGGTGGCTCGGCCGTCTGGGCGCCGAACTGACCGAACTGGGCGAGCGGCTGGAACAGCGCAGGGCCGAGGCCGAGGGGGTCGAGGGCGAGGGGGGCGAGGCCACGCCGATCGAGCCGCCGGAGACCGCTGCCGCACCCTCTGCCGTGCCTGTCGGAGCCGTACCGGCCGAGGCGGGCCGGCGTGGTGCCGTGGCCGACCGTGTGCCGCTGCCTCCCGCGTACGCCCCCTCCGTGGCGGCCCGGCCCGATCCGGTCGCGGCGATCCCCTGGGGCATGCGCGTCGCGGCCGAGGCGTCCTGGCGGCTGCTCGTCCTGGCGGGCACGCTCTATGTGCTGATGAAGGTCATCAGCGCCGTACAGCTGGTGGTTCTGGCTTTCGTCGCCGCGCTGCTCGTCACCGCGATGCTGCAACCGACCGTCGCCCGGCTGAGGCGGTACGGTCTGCCGCGCGGACTGGCCACCGCGGTCACGGCGATCCTGGGCTTCGTCATCATGGGTCTGGTCGGCTGGTTCGTGGTCTGGCAGGTCATGGACAACCTCGACACCCTCTCCGACAAGGTGCGGGCGGGTATCGACGAGTTGAAGCACTGGCTGCTCGACAGCCCCTTCCATGTCACCGAACAGCAGATCAACGACGTCGCGAAGAACCTCAGCGACACCATCGGCACCAACACCGAACAGATCACCACCGCCGGGCTGCAGGGCGTCACCGTGATGGTGGAGGTCCTCACCGGGATGCTGCTGGCCATGTTCTCGACGCTCTTCCTCCTGTACGACGGGAAGCGCATCTGGCACTGGGTCCTGAAGCTGGTGCCCGCACAGGCCCGGCCGGGTGTCGCGGGCGCCGGGCCGCGCGCCTGGCGGACCCTGACCGCCTATGTGCGGGGCACGGTCCTGGTGGCGCTGATCGACGCGATCTTCATCGGGCTCGGGATCTGGTTCCTCAAGGTGCCGATGGCGGTGCCGCTCGCCGTCTTCATCTTTCTCTTCGCCTTCATCCCGCTGGTCGGTGCGGTGATCTCCGGAGCGCTCGCGGTGGTCGTCGCGCTGGTCACCGAGGGCGTGTTCACCGCGCTCATGGTGCTGCTCGTGGTGCTCGCCGTGCAGCAGATCGAGGGCCATGTGCTGCAGCCGTTCATCCTGGGACGCGCGGTACGGGTGCATCCGCTCGCCGTCGTCCTCTCGGTCGCCGCGGGCGGCATGGTCGCCGGCATCGGCGGAGCGGTCGTCGCGGTGCCGCTGGTCGCGGTCACCAATACGGTGGTCGGCTATCTGCGGTCGTACGGGCAGGAGGAAGCCCTGCGGCACGCGCCGACCCCGCGTGGGGCGACCGCGATCGACGTCGCCCCGACGCCCGCACCGGGATCGCAGCCCGAGGACAGCGGCGGCAAGGAAACCAGGTGAACAGAAGAAGGGCCCCGGGGACGGTCGGTCGTCCTCGGGGCCCTTCTCGTACAAAGGGTACTGCTGGTCCTACTCGGCGAGCACGGCCTCGGCATCGAGGGTCACGCCGACCGCCTGGATCACCGAGGCAATCTTGACGGCTTCCTGAATGGTCTCACGATCCACGCCGGCCTTGCGCAGCACCTGCTCGTGGGAGTCCAGACACTGGCCGCAGCCGTTGATCGCGGAGACGGCGAGCGACCACAGTTCGAAGTCGATCTTCTCCACGCCGGGCTTGCCGATGACGTTCATCCGCAGGCCCGCACGGAGCGTCCCGTACTCGGGGTCCGACAGCAGGTGCCGGGTCCGGTAGAAGACGTTGTTCATCGCCATGATGGCGGCGGCCGACTTCGCGGCGGTGTACGCCTCCGCGGAGAGGTTGGCCTTCGCCTCCGGCTCCAGCTCGCGCAGCACCTTCGGCGAGCGCGAGGCGATCGCGCAGGCGAGGACGGTGCCCCACAGCTGCTGCTGGGGGAGTTCGCTGTTCCCGATGACCGAACCGAGGTTCAGCTTCAGGTCCTTGGCGAAGTCCGGAACGGCGGCCTTCAGTTCGTCGAGTGCCATGTCGCTGTCAGCTCACTCGCCCGAGAGGAGCGCGACCGGGTCGAGGGTGTTCTCGCCCTTGGTCCAGTTGCACGGGCACAGCTCGTCGGTCTGCAGGGCGTCCAGGACCCGCAGGACCTCCTTGGGGTTACGGCCCACGGAACCGGCGGTCACCATCGTGAACTGGATCTCGTTGTTCTGGTCGACGATGAAGACGGCGCGCTGGGCGAAGCCGTCCTCACCCTCGATGCCGAGGTCACGCATGAGCTCGTGCTTCGAGTCGGCCATCATCGGGAAGGGCAGGTCGGTCAGGTCCGGGTGGTCCTTGCGCCAGGCGTGGTGCACGAACTCGGAGTCACCGGAGAAGCCGAGGATCTGGGCGTCACGGTCGGCGAACTCGTCGTTCAGCTTGCCGAAGGCGGCGATCTCGGTGGGGCACACGAAGGTGAAGTCCTTCGGCCACGCAAAGACGATCTTCCACTTGCCCTCGTAGGTCTTGTGGTTGATCTGCTCGAACTCCTTGCCGCTCTCCAGCGAGACACAAGCAGTCAGGTCGAACTCGGGGAACTTGTCACCGACAGTGAGCACGCGCACTCCTTGCAGCGTAGGAATTCCCTTTTGCGGGAGTTCCTGAGGGTTGGACGATCTCCACCTTGGCACAGGGTGCATTGATCACGGAAATAGCTACACTCGGTTGTGATGATCGGAGGTGCCTATCAGTGGCGCAGAGTAATCAGGGTAATCGGATCAAACAGCCCAGCCTGTCGCAGCTGCGCGCCTTCGTGGCCGTCGCCGAATATCTGCACTTCAGGGACGCGGCGGCAGCAATCGGGATGAGTCAGCCGGCGCTGTCCGGAGCCGTGTCGGCGCTGGAGGAGGCACTGGGTGTCCAGCTCATCGAGCGTACGACGCGCAAGGTGCTGCTCTCGCCTGCCGGGGAGCGGCTCGCGGTCCGGGCCCGGGTCGTGCTGGAGGCCGTGGGCGAGCTGATGGAGGAGGCCGAGGCGGTCCGGGCGCCGTTCACCGGAGTGCTCAGACTCGGCGTCATCCCGACCGTCGCCCCGTATCTGCTGCCGGCCGTGCTGCGACTGGTTCACGACCGCTACCCGGAGCTGGACCTCCAGGTGCACGAGGAGCAGACCTCCTCGCTGTTGGAGGGGCTGGCCGCCGGACGGCTGGACCTGCTGCTGCTCGCCGTGCCGCTCGGGGTGCCGGGAGTGGTCGAACTTCCGCTCTTCGACGAGGACTTCGTGCTGGTGATGGAGCGGGAACACTGGCTGGGAGGGCGCACCGACATTCCGCGCGAGGCCCTGCGCGAGCTGCCGCTGCTGCTGCTCGACGAGGGACACTGCCTGCGCGACCAGGCGCTCGACATATGCAGGGAGGCGGGGCGTACGGAGGGTGCGCCGGTCACCACGACCGCGGCCGGGCTCTCCACGCTGGTGCAGCTGGTCGCCGGCGGGCTCGGGGTGACGCTGCTGCCGCGTACCGCGGTGACGGTCGAGACCGGTCGCAACGATGCGCTGACCACCGGGTATTTCACGGAACCCGCACCGTCGCGGCGGGTGGCGCTGGCGATGCGTACGGGGGCGGCGCGGCACGAGGAGTTCGAGGAGTTCGCGGCGGCGCTGCGGGTGGCGATGAAGGCGCTGCCGGTACGGGTGACGACCGGTACGCACAGCGACTGATAGGGGCGAAGGGGTGCGGTCCCGGCGGGACCGCACCCCTTGCTCCGTCACTCCGTGCGCAGCCCGTCCGGGCGCATCATGCGCCACAGCGGCGGCAGCGACACGAGCGTGACCAGCAGGATCAGCGCCGCGCCCGCGCCGGTCATCGGCAGGAACAGCCACCAGTCGGTGACCTTCTTGTCGAGCATGGCGATCAGCGTCGCGCCCAGGCCGAGCCCGCCCGCCACGGCCACCGTCAGCCCGATGACCACCGGTACGGCGGTCTGCCAGAGCACCGACCAGCCGAGGGTGGAGCGCCGGGTGCCGAAGGCGACCAGCACCGAGAGCAGGCGCTTGCGTTCGCGCAGCTGCTCCAGCTGTGCGACCAGCATCGCGGCGGCGATCAGCAGCAGCGTCGCGGTCGCACCGACCTGGAGGCCGCGCTGCACACTGGCGTACTTCTCGTCACGGGCCACCGACTTGAGGGACCCGACGCGCATCGCGGGGTCGAGCCTGGCCGCGGTGTTCCGTACGTGCTCCGCGACGTCCTTGACGCTCTCGTCGACCCGGATCTGCGACTGGGTCGTCGCGCCCGGCAGCGTGCTCGGGTCGAGCGCGCCGGTGGTGGCCATGATGCCCCAGGAGTCCTCGCCCAGCGGATCGTGGCGGGCGACGACCGTCGGGGATTCGGCGGGCAGGGTCCACCGCATCGCCTTCCCGCCGGGAGCGTTGCGGATCTCGACCTCCTTGCCCTTGCGGGCCGTCCGGTCGACCCAGTCGGACATCTCCTTGTCGTTCCTGGGGTGGACCACGAAGGTGTCGCCGTCCTCGCAGGAGTCGATCCGGGCCAGTTCGCGCAGGGTTCCGCAGTCGCCGACGATCAGACTGGTGGTGGGCTGGACGTCGCCCTCCGCGTACTTGCCGGGCCGGGTGACATACACCTGGACCTTGCCGATGACGGCTTCGACCCCCTTGGTGGCCTTGAACTCCTCGATGGTCCGGGTGGCCGCCTCGGCAGTGACCTTCTCGGAGTACGTGTAGAACTGGGCCCGTGACGGGTCCTGCCCGGTCATCGTGTTGAACTCGTCGCCCACCGCGGCGAACAGCATCTGCAGTGCCACCGCGCCCGCGACCGCGACCGTGATGCCGCTGACGGCACGGGAGGCCGCGCCGCTGCTCAGCTGGAGCCTGCGGGTGGCCAGCTGCCAGGGCACCGGACCGCCGTGCAGCCGGTTCACGCACGCCTCGACCAGCCAGGGCAGCAGCAGTGCGAGCCCGACCAGCACCAGCACGGCACCGCCCGCGATCGGGTACGGATTGACCGGGGAGAATTCGTCGACCTTGCCCGTCATGCCGAGCACCGCCAGGCCCGCGACCGGCATCAGCAGCCGCCACCAGAACCGGCGCCTGCGGCTGCGGCCGTTGCGCATGACACCGAGCGGCTCGATCACCACGGAGCGCATGGCGGCCAGCGTGACCAGCATCGCCGTCAACGGAACGGCGACGAGGACCAGCGCCGTCAGCCGGAGGTCGGGCACCAGGTCGGACGGGAAGACGCTGACATTCCACATCTCGATGTGACCGACGAACCGACGCCCCACCAGGAAGAGCACCACACCGGTCAGCAGCCCGAGGAGCGCCCCGAAGACGGCCTCGCCGGCCGCGATCCGGCGGGTCATCCGGATGTCCGTGCCGACCAGGCGCAGTGCGGCGAGCCGGCGGTCGCGGCGGTCGCCGCCGAACCGCACCGCCGTCACGATGAAGATCGCGACCGGCACCAGCAGCACCACGCAGATGATGATGATCAGCACGATGAGGACGGGCGGCATCTCCTCGCCCTCGCCCGGATCGCCGTAGCCGGCGATCCGGTGGCCGCCGTTGGCGGGGGTCAGAGTGTCGCTGCCCGCGTAGTAGACCAGGTCCCCCGGCGAGACCAGGCCGGAGTCGGCGATCGTGCCGGTGATCCGGTACGGCAGCCGTTCCCTGAGGAGGCTGCCCTCCGAGGAGTCCAGCAGCTCCTTCAGCGCGGGGGAGACCACCATCTCGTCCGCGCCGGGGAAGCGCGCGACGCCCGGCGGGACGACCGGACGCGTGCCCTCCGCGCGCATCAGCCAGCCGTCGACGGTGCGGCCGCGGTACTCGGTCTCCGCGTTGACCCGGAGCACCGAGGTGTCGGACTTCTCGGCCTGCGCGTCGGGCCCGCCGGGGACGACGCTCTCGGCGCGGTCCTGGCTGCGCACGGAACGCTCCTGGAGCAGATGCGGCGCGGAGGCGGCGGTCAGGAGCAGCGCCACACCGAGACCGACGCCGACGGCGGTCAGTACGGTGCGGACCCAGCCCTCGCGCCCGCCGCCCGCGGCGAACCGGATGCCGAGACCGAGGTCGCGGAGCCAGGCGGCGATGCCGGTGGGCGGGGTGGGCCCCGGCGGGGCCGCGGCCGGTGCGTTCTTGTGGTCGAGCAGGGTCATACGGCGTGCTCCAGGTCGCGGGTCCGACCGTCGCGCACGGTGACGTCGCGGTCGGAGTACGCGGCGACCCGCGCCTCATGGGTCACCAGGACCACGGCGACGTTGGTGGACCGGGCCGCCTCGGTGAGCAACTCCATGACCCGCTCGCCGTTGAGGGAGTCCAGTGCGCCGGTCGGCTCGTCGGCGAAGATCACCTTCGGTGATGCGGCCAGCGCACGGGCCACGGCGACGCGCTGGCCCTGGCCGCCGGAGACCTCGCCGGGGCGCTTTGCGCCGACGGTGTCGACCTCCAGGCGCTCCAGCCAGTGACGGGCGGTGCGTTCGGCGTCCTTGCGCCTGGCGCCACCGAGACGGAGCGGCAGGGCGACGTTCTCCACGCAGGTCAGCTCCGGGACGAGCTGGCCGAACTGGAAGACGAAGCCGAACTCGGTGCGGCGCAGAGCGCTGCGTTCGGCGTCCGACATCGCGGAGAGCTCGCGGCCCGCGTAGGTGATCGTGCCCTTGTCGGGGGTGACGATTCCGGCGAGGCAGTGCAGCAGGGTCGACTTGCCGGAGCCGGACGGGCCCATCACGGCGACGACCTCGCCCGGGTGGATGGAGAACGAGGCACCGTCGAGCGCGGGCGTGGACCCGTACGACTTGTACAGGCTGTCGGCGCTGAGCAGTGAGCCGGCGGGGGTCATGCGCACACCTCCGCAGCGAGCCGGTCCAGCCGGGCGGCGGTCAGTTCCAGCCAGCGCAGATCGGCTTCGAGGTGGAAGAGCGCATGGTCGCAGATCAGCTGATCGGCGAGGTCGCCCTTGCGCTTTCGGTCGGTGAGGATGCGCATCAGGCGCAGGTGTTCGGCGCGCTGGGCGTCCAGCAGGGCCTCGGCGCTGCGGCCGGTGAGCAGGGCCAGGACGACCTTGGTGTAGAGCGTCGACTGGAGGTACGGCTCGGGCTTCTCCGGCTGCGCGAGCCAGGTGCCGACATCGGTGATGCCCGCCTCGGTGATGGCGTACCGCTTGCGCTCGGGGCCACCGCCGCTCTCGATGCCGTCGACCTCGACGAGGCCGTTCTTCAGGAGCCGGGACATGGTCGAGTAGACCTGCCCGTAATGCAGGGGGCGGTCGTGGCCGAACTTCTCGTCGAACGTGCGCTTGAGGTCGTAGCCGTGGCGGGGGCCGGACTCCAGGAGTCCGAGCAGGGTGTGGCCGATAGACATGCACAGCACTGTACATGGCGTGTATACCTCGGGTGTATACCTGGGGGGCTCCTCCCCCGGGACCCCCGGGCCCCCCGGGCCTCAATCGCCGGACGGGCCTGACTTGTCCTTCGGAGGACGCCCCCGGCGGGGGATCGGGCGGGCCGTGCCCGGTAGGCGGCCCGCCTCCGCCAGCGCCCTGCGCAGCAGGAACTCGATCTGGGCATTCGCGCTGCGCAGCTCGTCGGAGGCCCAGCGGGCCAGCGCATCGTGCACCGCGGGATCCAGCCGCAGCAGCATCTGCTTGCGCTGCTGCGGCTGCCTGCGTCCGGGGGTCTCTTCCGTCACTGGTAAAGAGTGCCCGTATTGAGGACCGGCTGCGCCGCACGGTCACCGCACAGCACCACCATCAGATTGCTGACCATGGCCGCCTTCCGCTCCGAGTCCAGTTCGACGATGTCCTGCTCGGCGATCCGGGTCAGCGCCATCTCGACCATGCCGACCGCACCCTCGACGATCTGCTGCCGGGCCGCGACCACCGCGCCGGCCTGCTGGCGCTGAAGCATCGCGGAGGCGATCTCGGGAGCGTACGCGAGATGGCTGAAGCGCGATTCGATGATCCGCACGCCGGCGGCCTGCACCCGGGCGGTCAGCTCCACGGCCAGCTTCTCGGTGATCTCCTCCGCGTTGCCGCGCAGGGAGAGGCCGCCCTCCTCGTGGGCGTCGTACGGGTACTCGATCGCGATGTGACGGACGGCCGCCTCGGTCTGGGTGGCGACGAATTCCAGGAAGTCGTCGACCTCGAAGAGCGCCTGCGCGGTGTCCTCGACCTTCCAGACGACGATCGCGGCGAGCTCGATCGGGTTGCCGTAGGCGTCGTTGACCTTCAGGACCGCGGTCTCGTGGTTGCGGACCCGGGTGGAGATCTTCCGGCTGCTGGTGAGCGGGTTGATCCAGCGCAGCCCGTCGGTACGGATCGTGCCGACGTACCGGCCGAAGAGCTGGATCACCCGCGCCTCGCCCGGTGCGACCATCTTCACACCCGTCATGCAGAAGAACGAGGCGATGACGAGCAGGACCCCGAGGATCAGGACCGGGGCGCCCACGCCGTTGTTCCCGTTCGAGCCGACGACGCCGCCGACGATGGCGAGACCGATGCCGGCGATCACCCCGATCACGGTCAGCAGCAGGCCGAGGCCGCCGGGAATGCTGTGCGCCGTCACCTCCCTCACCTGCGGTTCGGGCATCTGAGGGGCATCGGGTGTGAGATCGGCGGCCAGGGTGGCCACGGCGTGCGGATCGTGTGGGTCGGACATGGGATCCCCCGTTTCGAAAGACCTGCGCGGTGCTAGCAATGTGATTACACATTACCTGGATTCGCAACCATGGGCGCCTCTCGCGAGTCGGTTCCCTAGAGAACGGTGCTGATTGTCACGTCCGCAAAAGGCCGTATCGCTTGCTTTTCGTCCCTGCCGACAGTGTTAGCTGGCTGGGCTGAGCTGATCTGGTCGAGCAGAGAAACAGGAGCAACACAGCGATGGGTCGAGCGGATGCGCGACGAGCCCAGGGGCGCGGAGCGCGGCGGGCTGCGAAGAGCGGCGGCATACGCAGACTCTTCACCTGGCGGAAGATGCTGGGCACGTTCTTCGGGTTCTGCCTGCTGATCATGGGCGCCTTCGTCGCGCTCTACATGTACGTGGACATCCCGAAGGCCAACGCCCTGGCCGAGCGGCAGAGCAACGTCTACCAGTACAGCGACGGCACCGTGCTGACCCGTACCGGTGACGGGGTCAACCGCCAGATCGTGGATCTCGCCGAGGTTCCCAAGGAGGTGCAGCACACCTTCGTCGCCGCCGAGAACAAGACGTTCTACAAGGACCAGGGCGTCGACCTGAAGGGCACCGCGCGCGGTCTCCTCAACACGCTCTCCGGCAAGGGCAAGCAGGGTGGCTCGACCATCACCCAGCAGTACGTGAAGAACTACTACCTGACGCAGGACCCGACGGTCAGCCGCAAGCTCAAAGAGCTGGTGATCTCGCTCAAGGTCGACCAGAAGAGGGGCAAGGACTACATCCTCGCCGGGTACATCAACACCGCGTACTACGGACGCGGCGCGAGCGGGATCCAGGCCGCGGCGCAGGCCTACTACGGGGTCGACGCCAAGGACCTGAACGTCTCCCAGGGTGCCTATCTGGCCGCGCTGCTCCAGGCCCCCAGCCAGTACGACTGGGCGAGCGCGACGGACACCGGTAAGAAGCTCGTCAAGGAACGCTGGGGCTACACGCTCGACAACATGGTCGAGATGCACTGGCTCGACAAGGCCGAGCGCGACAAGCTCACCTTCCCGTACCCGGACAAGCCCAAGCCCGCCAAGGGCATGGAGGGCCAGACCGGATACCTCGTCGAGGCCGCCAACAAGGAGCTGGACAAGCAGGGCATCACGGAGGACGTGCGGCGGGCCGGCGGCTGGACCTTCACGCTCAACATCGACAAGAAGCGGCAGAAGCAGCTGGAGCAGGCGGTCGACCGGCAGCTGGAGTCCAAGCTCGACCGCAAGGGCAACAAGGTCGACGCGACCGTCCAGGCGGGTGCCACCTCCGTCGATCCGAAGACCGGAGCCGTCGTGGCGCTCTACGGCGGCGTGGACTACGTCAAGCACTACTACTCCAACGCCACTCGCCGGGACTACCAGCCCGCCTCCACCTTCAAGCCGCTGGTGCTCGCCTCCGCGCTGGAGAACGAGTCGAAGACCCAGGACGGCGATCTGATCGGCGTCAACACCCGCTACGACGGCACCAGCAAGCGGCCGGTCGTGGGCAGCAACACGCCGTTCGCCCCGGAGAACGAGGACAACCAGAGCTACGGCGACGTCACCGTGCAGACCGCGATGAACAAGTCGATCAACTCGGTCTTCGCGCAGATGGTGGTCGACGTCGGCCCGCCCGAGGTGAAGAAGACCGCGCTGGCGCTCGGCGTACCGGACCAGAACTTCCCCGAGCGTCCCGCCGTCTCGCTGGGCACGATGAATGCCTCGACCTGGGACATGGCCGGCGCGTACGCCACGCTCGACAACCACGGCAAGAAGGTCACCCCGTTCATCGTGAAGTCCGCCAAGAACCGCGACCGGACATACGAACCGGTCAAGGGAATCGGCGACCAGGTGATCAGCCGCAAGTCCGCCGACACCGTGACCTCCGTCCTGAAGGGCGTCGTGGACAGCGGCTCCGGCCGGGCGGCCAACACCTCGGCCTACGAGGCGGCGGGCAAGACGGGCACCTCGGAGAACAACAAGGCCGCCCTGTTCGCGGGCTACACCCCGGAGCTCACCACGGTCGTGGCGCTCTTCGGTGAATCCCCCAAGGACGGCGGCGGCCAGGTCAGCCTGACCGGTACCGCCAACTCCGGCCGGGCCAACGGTGGCGGCTTCCCGGCGCAGATCTGGGCGGACTACACCCTTGGCGCGCTGGGCGGCGGCTCCAGTGCCCGGTTCGATCTGCAGGATGTCGAGCGCGGTGAGGTCACCCTGCCGGCCAGCCCGTCGACGACTCCCTCGCAGTCGACGAGCCCCGACCCGTCGACGTCCAAGTCGCCGGACGTGCCCTCGCAGAGCCCGAGCGAGACGCCCAGCCAGCCGACCAGCCAGTCGCCGGAGCCGCCGCCGAGCCAGTCGCCGGAGCCGCCGCCGAGCGAGTCCCCGGGTCTGCCGGGCGAGGGAGGGGACCCCGGACGGCCGGGCAACGGCAACAACGTCGCGAACAACCCGCCCGGACAGTGAAGGCCGTGAGGACATGAGTGAGGGGCGGTGCCGGCCGGCACCGCCCCTCACTCATGCGTCCGCGTACGACGGTGTCAGCCGCCGTTGACCTTCTTCGCGATCCGGTCGCCGAGGTCCTTGTCCACGTTGCGCCAGTACTGCAGCGACCGCTCCAGCACCGGGGCGCTCACCCCGTCCAGCAGATGGCCGGAAATGTTCGACACCAGCCGATCACGCGCCGCGTCGTCCAGGACCTTGCGCACCATCGTGCCCGCCTGGCCCCAGTCGTCGTCCTCGCGGTGCAGCTTGTACGCCTCGTGCACCATCTCGCCCGCCGTGGCCCAGCCCGCCGGGTCGCCGAAGCGTTCGGTGTCCGCGGCCGGTCCGCCGTACGAGTTCGGTGCGTAGACCGCTCCCGTGCGTGTCGGCTCGTACCGCATCGGACCGTCCTTCGCGTACGAGTTCCGGCCGAACCGCGGACGGTTCGGCGGCAGCTGCGCGTAGTTCGGGCCGATCCGGTACCGGTGGGTGTCCGGGTACGAGAAGAGCCGGCCGAGCAGCATCTTGTCGGGCGACGGACCGATGCCGGGCACCAGGTTCGACGGCTCGAAGGACGCCTGCTCGATGTGGACGAAGAAGTCCTCGGGGTTCTCGTTGAGTGTCATCCTGCCGACTTCGATCTCCGGGTAGTCGCCGTGCGGCCACACCTTCGTGAGGTCGAACGGGTTGAACCGGTAGTCCGGCGCATCGTCGAACGGCATGATCTGGACGTACAGCGTCCAGCTCGGGTGATCACCCCGCTTGATCGACTCGAACAGGTCGCGGCGGTGGATGTCGCCGTCGCTGCCCGCGATCTCGTCGGCCTCGGCCTGGGGGTAGAAGTCGATGCCCTGGTCGGTCTTGAAGCGGTACTTGACCCAGAACCTCTCGCCGCCCGCGTTCACCCACATATAGGTGTGCGAGCTGTAGCCGTTCATGTTGCGGTACGTCTTCGGGATGCCGCGGTCGCCCATCAGCCAGGTGACCATGTGCGCGGACTCGGGGGAGAGGGTCCAGAAGTCCCACTGCATGTCGTGGTCACGCAGGGCACTCTCCGGGCGGCGCTTCTGCGAGCGGATGAAGTCCTGGAACTTCATCGGGTCGCGCACGAAGAAGATCGGCGTGTTGTTGCCGACCATGTCGTAGTTGCCGTGCTCCGTGTAGAACTTCAGGGCGAACCCACGAGGGTCGCGCCAGGTGTCGGGAGAGCCCTGTTCACCGGCGACCGTGGAGAAGCGGGCGAGCATGGCGGTCTGCTTGCCCGGCTGGAAGAGATCGGCCTTGGTGAACTGGCTGACGTCGTTGGTCACCTTGAAAATGCCGTAGGCACCGGAGCCCTTGGCGTGGACCACTCGCTCGGGGACCCGTTCCCGGTTGAACTGGGCCATCTTCTCGATGAGGTAGTGGTCCTGGAGCAGGATCGGACCATCGGATCCGACAGTGAGCGAGTGTTCATCGCTCTCCACCGGGATTCCGGCGTTGTTCGTGGTGTAGGGGGTGTTCTTGGTCTTCGATTCCTCAGGCACGAGCGTCCTCCCGTCGGTGGGGGTTTCGGTCAGGTCGTCTCGTTCACGACTGAAGTCAACTCCGCCGACAGGAGGTCGGCAACATTTGGCTACCGTCCGTGCAGGGCTCTTGTCCGCCCCGGCTCGGGCCCCTTTACTGGCCCCTGGCCGGCATCTCGAACCAGACCACCTTGCCGGTCGAAAGACGCGTCGCCCCCCACCGTCTGGCCAGCCGGTTCACGAGGAACAGGCCGCGGCCGCCCTCGTCCATGTCCCGGGCCCGGCGCTGCCGGGGCAGCTGCGGTGCGTCGTCGCCGACCTCGCAGCGCAGGATGTCGGTGCGCAGCAGCCGCAGCGTCACCGGCCGTTCCGCATAGCGCACCGCGTTGGTGACCACCTCGCTGACCAGCAGCTCCACCGAGTCGGAGAGATCGTCGAGCCCCCAACGGTTCAGCGCCCGGCGGGCCAGCCTGCGGGCCCGTCCCGGAGCTGTCTCCTCCGGTTCCAGGTGCCAGTACGCGACATCACTCGGCGCGATCCCGTCGAACCGGGCGGCCAGCAGCGCGATGTCGTCGTCCCGGTCGCCCGGGCCGAGCATGTCGAGCACGTCGTCGCAGAGGGCCTCCAGCGGCGGCGAATGATCCTGGCCGGTGAGCTGTGCGGTGGCGGCGAGACGTTCGCGCAGCATCTCGATCCCGGTCCAGACGTCCCGCAGCCGGGACTCCACCAGACCGTCGGTGTACAGGAGCAGCGTGGCGCCCGCGGGAGCGTCCAGCTCGACGGCCTCGAAATCCACACCGCCGACGCCGATCGGAGCGCCGGGCGGCACCCGCAGCACCTCCGCGCGGCCGCCCAGATGGAGCAGGACGGGCGGCGGATGTCCGGCGTTGGCGATGGTGATGCGGTGCGCGACGGGGTCGTACACCGCGTACAGGCAGGTCGCCATGCGGTCGCTGCCGAGCCGCTGCGCCTGCTCGTCGAGGTGGTGCAGCACCTCCTGCGGCGGCAGGTCGAGCCCGGCGAGGGTCTGCGCGGTGGTGCGCAGCTGGCCCATGATCGCCGCGGACGTCATGGAGTGACCCATGACGTCGCCGACGACCAGGGCGACCCGGCTGCCGGGCAGCGGGATCGCGTCGTACCAGTCGCCGCCGACCCGGGCCGTCTCGGCGGCCGGGAGATAGCGGGAGGCGAGCCGGACGCCGGTCGGCTGCGGCAGCGAGTCGGGCAGCATGGTGCGCTGCAGCTCGTCGGCGATGTACGCCTCGCGTCCGTACAGCACGGCCTTGTCGATGCCGAGCGCGGTGTGCGTCGCCAGCTGGGCGGCGACCAGCAGGTCATTGGCTTCGAAGGGCGGCCGTTCGGTCCCGCGCAGGAAGACGGCGGCGCCGATCACCCGTCGCCGTCCGCGCAGCGGGGCGAGGATCGCACGGTGTCCGGTGGGTGCGGTCCGTCCGGTGCCCAGCAGTTCGGGCAGCGCGGCGCGGGCGGCTGCGGAGTCCCCGAAGACCGGCCGTACACCGCGCAGCACCTCGGCGAGCGCGCCGCCCGAGCGGACCTCGCACAGCTCGGCGGCCGGGGGCAGATCGCCGTGCGGATCGATGGCGGGCAGCCGCAGCCGTTCGATCTCCAGGGAGGTCTCGGTCTCCTCCTCGTTTAAACGCAGCCGGTCCGACCGGCGCAGCCGCAGCACGAAGGGGGAGACCGGCCGCTCGTCGCCGACCGGGAGCGGGTCTCGCAGGTAGACCAGTATGGCGTCGGAGAAGGTCGGCACGCTGGCCCGGCACAGGCCCAGCACGATCTCGTCCAGGTCTATGCCGCGGGCGATCCGCCTGGTCGCGGCCCCCACGAAACGCAGCCGGTCGCCCTCGCGACGGGCCGCGGCCTGTGGGTCGAGTCCTGCGGGGCCGGGGTTGGCCGCGGAAGCCGCCGGATGGGCTCCCGCGCCCGGCGCCGGGGCCGGGCCGGGGATCGCGGCGGTGGCAGGGGAAGCGGCCGGCGCGGCATCCTGCTGCCGCGGCCGGGTGCGTTCCTGCGACCGGGCGCCGAGAGGCTGCCGGCCTTCGTGGGAGGTGGGATGCTCCGTCACGCGTGGGGTTCCGTCCGTCCGGGCCGGTTGTATGAGGCAATCACCTCGTGGGGCGCTACTGTGCCCCGGCAAGAGCGGCGATAACAACGGCTGTCACCGGATGCCCCCGAACGAGGGGCCGAAACCGGATGCCCGCGGCGTGGTTCGGTGACAACGTTTCCGGCGACAGGGCGGGCGAAAGCGAGCACCTCTCCACCCCCTCGTAGTGGCTCATGCGATTCATACGACTGATGCTGCTCGTACAGCTCATGCAGTGCGTGGTGCTCGTGCGATGACTTGCGGTCAGGTCCGTTGCCGCTTCCGCCGGTTGGAGCGGTGCGGCCCTCCGGAGGACGATCCTACGTTTGCCCCCCTGGGGTGCATCAAGGGTCTCACGACGGCATATGCGAGGGGGTACGGTCCCAGTCATCCGGGAGCGCGGGAACCCGCCAGCGCGGATCGGGCCGCCAGTCCTCCCAGCCGTCCCGGAACGGCGCGCCCCAGTTCCGGATCACCTCGACGGCCGCGAGGCCCGCCTCCCGTACCCGCTGCGCGGTCTGCGGGGCCATCAGACCGACCCGCTGCGCCTGGGTGAACTCGTCCTCGTCGCGCCAGACCCAGCTGCGGTCCGGGTAGACGGAGATGTCGAGAAAGTGATCCTCGGAGTCGATGCCGCCCGCCCAGCGGGTGCGCGGTTCCTCCAGGTTCACGTACCAGCTGCGGAACTGCCAGCCGGGCTCCCAGAACAGCCAGACCGACCAGGGGTCACCGGGACGGGCGAGCTTCAGCACGCCGTTGCCGAGCCAGGTCGAGCGGGCGGTGGTGCGCGGGGCGGTGTAGCGGGTGGCGAGCGGCTCGTCGTGCACCTCGGTGCCGTTCGCCAGCACCGGCTTCACGCACTCGGTGCCGGGTGCCACCCATACGGCGAGCAGCTCGTCGGTGTCCTGGACGACGGTGACGGGGCGGCAGATGTGGACCGGGCCCTGGGCGTGATCAGGTGCGGCGCCCCGCCGCAGCGGGCTGTTGCCGCGGTAGCGCCACAGGATCTGATCGCCCGGCGCCCAGTGCTCGATGTATCCACTACCTGCCATGGGCAGATCTTAGAGGGGCCCCCTTGCCACGACGCATGTCACGGGCGGGTCATGCGCAACACGTCCAGCGCCTCGTCGAGCTGCTCCACCGTGAGATCGCCACGCTCGACATATCCCGAGTCCAGTACCACCTCGCGGATCGTCCTGCGCTCGGCCAGGGACTTCTTGGCGACCTTCGCCGCCTCCTCGTAACCGATGTACTTGTTCAGCGGGGTGACGACGGACGGCGAGGACTCCGCGTACTCCCTGGCCCGTTCCACGTTCGCGGTGATCCCGTCGACCGTACGGTCCGCGAGCAGCCGGGAGACATTGGCCAGCAGACGCACCGACTCCAGCAGATTCTTCGCGATGACCGGAAGCATTACATTCAGTTCGAAATTGCCCGCCGCGCCCGCGACGGCGACCGTCTGGTCGTTCCCCATCACCTGGGCCGCGACCATCAGGACGGCCTCGGGAATGACCGGATTCACCTTCCCCGGCATGATCGACGAGCCCGGCTGGAGGTCGGGGAGGCTGATCTCGGCCAGACCGGTGCGCGGCCCGGACGCCATCCAGCGCAGATCGTTGGAGATCTTGGTGAGCGAGACGGCGAGGGTACGGAGCTGGCCGGACGTCTCCACGAGCCCGTCCCGCGCGCCCTGCGCCTCGAAGTGGTCCCTGGCCTCGGTGAGCGGCAGCCCGGTGGCGCGGGCGACCTCGGTGATGACGGCGGCGGAGAAGCCGGGCGGGGTGTTGATGCCGGTGCCGACGGCCGTGCCGCCCAGCGGCAGCTCGGCGAGGCGGGGGAGGGAGGCACGCAGCCGCTCGACGCCGTACCGGACCTGTGCCGCGTAGCCGCCGAACTCCTGGCCCAGAGTGACGGGCGTGGCGTCCATCAGATGCGTACGCCCCGACTTCACGACCGTCGCGAACTCGGCGGACTTGCGTTCCAGGGCGGCGGCCAGATGGTCCAGCGCCGGGATCAGCTCGCCGGTGACGGCCGCGGTCGCGGCGATGTGGATGGAGGACGGGAAGACGTCGTTGGACGACTGCGAGGCGTTGACGTGGTCGTTGGGGTGGACCTCGCGGCCCAGGCGCTCGGTGGCGAGGGTGGCCACGACCTCATTGGTGTTCATGTTGGACGAGGTCCCGGACCCGGTCTGGAAGACATCGATCGGGAAGTGCGCGTCCCAGCGCCCCTCGGCGACCTCCGCGGCGGCCTCCTGGATCGCCAGGGCGATGTCCGGGTCGAGCACCTTCAGCTCGGCGTTCACCTTGGCCGCGGCCGCCTTGATCCGCGCCAGGGCCTCGATGTGGGCCCGCTCCAGGCGCTGGCCGGAGATCGGGAAGTTCTCCACCGCGCGCTGCGTCTGGGCCCGCCACCTGGCGTCCTTCGGCACCCTCACCTCGCCCATCGAGTCGTGCTCGATGCGGAAATCCGTGCCGCCCGCGGGGGCCTGTGCGTTGTCCATGGGGTTCAACCTCCTGAAAAAGTTGAGCACTTGTCTTGTCCTGCGTATTCCCAAGTCGCCTACCGACCAGTAAATACCGGGGGTAACCACAACCCGGGGAGGCGCAATGAGGCGCACCAGGAACAGACTTCGCTGTACGGTCGCGGCCGCCGCGGCCATGGCGGCGGCATTGGGCGGCATGGCCGCCGCCGCAGGACCGGCGGGCGCGGCAGACCGGTCCACTGTCACCACTACAGCATCCACCCCCCTGTCGCCCGAGCTGGAGGCCATCCGCGCCGCCGAAGCCACCCGGCTGTACGGCGACCCGGCCGAGCGCCCGCTCGCCGACCGCAAGACCGGGCTGATCTCGCTCGGCGACAGCGAGATCTCCGGCGAGGGCGTCGGCACGTACGAGGCGGGCACGAACGGCCCCGACAACTGGTGCCACCGCTCGCCCGACTCGGCCATCCACCGCACCGGGATCCCGGCCGACATCACGTACAACGTCTCCTGCTCCGGCGCGTACACCGGCAACATCGTGATCGGCGGATCGAAGCAGTACGCCGACGAACTCGTGCAGAGCGACAACCTCGCCATCAAGGCCCGCAACACCCGCATCAAGATGATCGTGCTGGTCGCCGGCGCCAATGACGACCTCCAGTTCGGCCCGGTCATGACGGACTGCGTCCAGCGCTGGGTGCTCTCCCAGGGCGTGTGCCAGCCGAAGTACGAGGGCGGCTGGCAGGCGCGGGTCGACGGACTCGTCCCCAAGGTCGAGAAGACGGTGCGCGATCTGAAGACCGTCATGTCCGACGCCGGATACGGCAACAGTGACTACAAGCTCGTGGTCATGGGCTACCCGAGCCCCATCGGCCCGGACTTCTATGACAACCCGAACTTCCCCGGCAAGCTTCCCGGTGGCTGCGCCGGATACGACTCCGACGCCGCCTGGGGCCGCAATGTCGCGGTCCCCGCCTTCGAGCGCGGCATGCGCAAGGCCGCCGCCGACACCGGAGCCGTCTACCTCGACAACTCCCGGCTCTTCCACGGCCACGAGGTCTGCAGCGAGGACACCTGGGCCCGCGGCCTCTACATCGACCTGTCGCACTTCCCGCCGGACTCCAACTCCGTCCGGCAGTCCTTCCACCCGAACGCGCGCGGCCACGCCGCCTTCGCCTCCTGCCTGACCCAGATCTACAACTCGTCCCTGCGCGAGGCGAGCTGCGCAGACCCGGCGAGCACCGGATCGCCCGTCCTGCAGGCCGCGGCGTGGGACGACGTCTTCAAGCCCCTGAAGAACGAGGCCACGGGCACCTGCGTGGACGTCCCCGCCTCGGTGACCCGCAACGGCACCGAGATCAGCGGCTGGGACTGCCACGGCGGCCGCAACCAGGGCTGGTGGTACGACTCCGGCACGAAGAGCATCGTGACGGAGCTGAGCCACGACCGGTGCCTCGACGTGCCGGGCGCCGACTACAAGGCGGGCGCCACGCTCATCGTGTGGAACTGCTCGGGCGCGGCCAACCAGCAGTTCGTCAAGCAGTCGGGCACCTTGCGCCCGGCGGCCTCGACCGGGCTGTGCCTGACGCTCGCGGCGGCCAAGGACCCGCTGAAGCTGCAGAGCTGCGACGGCAGCGCGAAGCAGCGGTTCGCGTAACCCCTTCCCGCCGTGGAGGGGCGGGGCGGCCTCGGCCACCCCGCCCCGGCCGGCGTGTCAGCCGGACGTCACGAACGCGGCCAGGACGGCCGCCAGATGACCGGGGTCGTCGGCCCCGCACAGCTCGCGCGCCGAGTGCATGGACAGCCCCGGCACTCCCATGTCGACCGTCGGGACGCCCAGCCGGGCCGCGGTGAGCGGGCCGATCGACGTGCCGCACGGCATCGCGTTGTTGGAGACGAACGGCTGCCACGGCGCACCCGCCCGCTCGCACGCCGCCGCGAACACCGCCATGCCGGCGCTGTCGGTGGCGTAACGCTGATTGACGTTGACCTTGACCACGGGGCCGCCGTTGGGCAGCGGATGATGGCCCGGATCGTGCCGTTCCGCGTAGTTGGGGTGCACCGCGTGCGCCATGTCGGCGGAGATGCAGAAGGCGCCGGACAGGGCACGGGAGAAGTCCTCGGAGCTGCCGCCGCGCGCGGTGACCGAACGGGCGAGGACCCGTTCCAGCAGGGGACTCTGCGCGCCCGTCTCCGAACCGCTGCCGACCTCCTCGTGGTCGAAGGCCGCCAGGACGGGGATGTACGAGGGATCGTCGTCAGCGGTCGCCGCACCCGCCAGGGCCGTGACGCCCGCATGCACCGACACCAGGTTGTCCAGCCGCGAGGACACCACGAACTCCCGGTCCGCGCCGAGATATCCGGGCGGCTGGATGTCATGGAGCATCAGATCCCAGCCGAGGACGTCGTCCCGGTCCACCTCCGCGGCCGCCGCGACCCGGCGCAGCAGCGAGCCCTCCTCGGGCGCCCCGAGCGCCCACAGGGGGGCGAGATGGCGCTGCCGGTCGAGGGCGAGTCCCTCATTGACCGTACGGTCCAGATGGATGGCCAACTGGGGTACCCGCAACAGCGGTTCGTCGATCTGGACGAGCCGGGACTCGACCCTGCCGCCGGGACCGCGCAGCGCGAGCCGCCCCGAGATGCCCAGATCGCGGTCGAGCCAGGTGTTCAGCGGAACGCCGCCGTAGATCTCCACGGCGACCTGCCGCCAGCCCGCCGACCCGGTGTCGGGGGTGGGCTTGACCCGCAGATTCGGGGAGTCCGTGTGTGTGCCGATGATCCGGAAGGGGGTGTGCGCGGGGGCGCCCCCGGGGACGTACCAGGCGATCAGGGCGCCGCCGCGGGCGACGAAGCTGCCGCCGGTCGTGCCCGTCCAGTCGTCCGTGCCGCGCAGTTCACGGAAGCCGGCCTTCTCCAGGCGCTGGGCGGCACTCGCCACCGCGTGATACGGGGAAGGGCTGGCCCTGATGAAGGACAGCAGGTCGTCGGCGTGGCTGCGGTGGGGAAGCGGCGTCATACGGCGTCCGCCTTTCCGGTGTTCGACGGTGAGGTGAGGGTGGGCGAACCCGCGCCGAGCCGCTGGGCGCGGCGCGGTGCGGTGTCCGGGGTGTGGGGGTGGCGGCTGTTTCCTGGTCCCCAGGACTGCTTCCTGATGCCCGGGCTCGGCGGAGCACTGCAGGAACCTCCGACAACCCACCGCAGCGGCCCGGCAGGGCGCAAGTCCGCGGCGCGGCCCGCTGCGTGAAATCGGCGGTGCCGGACCGGCCGCCCCGGCGCCGGGTCCGAGCCGACCGGGGGTGTACGGGGCCCGTGCCGGGGCGTCCGGGAAGACGCTGCGGGGGGCCGGGACCGGCGGCACCCGTTCCCGGGCACCGCCCGGGCCCGCCGGCCACGCACGGGTACGCCTCAAGATTGGCTGAATCCCGTCGTACGCGAACCCTCACCGCACCTGCCCACCGAGGTCGGCACCGGAGCATGGCGCGGGGAAACGATCTCGTCTCCGCGACCCCGTCACCCTGATCAGGAACACCACCGCGATCACGATGGCCACCCCGTGCGACCAGGCGACGACGGTCAGCGGCCGGTGGCTGTCGAGTGCCGCGGCGACCAGGATCATGCCGACGCCGAACCCGAGATTCTCCACCGTCGCGGAGAGCCCGAACGCATGACCGCGCAGTTCGGCGGGGAGCGTCTGCAGATGCGAGGTGTACGAGACCTCGGTGAGCCCGTCGGCCGCCCCCGCGACCAGTGCGATCACGGCGGTCGCTGCCGACGGGAAACCGGCGAACGCCAGAATGAACGCCCCGGACATGAGACACGTGCCGTACCCGAACCCCGGTGCACCCACCGCCCGCCCGGTGCGCTTGATGTACCGCTGGATCAGCTGCTGTGCGACGGCGTTCCCCAGCGCCCACAGACACCAGAACGCGCTGACGAACACGGCAGGGTGCGAGGCATCGAGCCCGGCGGAGTAGACCGGCAGCGCGGCGTTGTGGGAGGACGAACCGAAGGCGTCCGCACCCCGCAGCACCACCATCAGACCGAGTCCGGGCGCGGCGGCCGACCTGAGGAACGCCCCCGGCATCGGCCACCGTCCCGTCCGCCGCTCGCTCGCCTGCGTACGTCCGCCGGAATCTCCCTCCGCTTCCGGCCGGGCGTCCTTCCCCCCGCCCCCGTCCGCGATCGGCAGCAGGGCCACCGTCACGGCGCAGACCACAAAGGTGGCCATGTCCACCACGAACGCGGCGGTGTAGCCGACCAGCGAGACCACCACACCCGCCGAAGCGAAACCGGCCACCATGGCCAGCGAACGTCCTGTGATGGAAAGGGAGTTGGCCCATGAGCGCCGCTCGTCGCCGACCATCTCGGGAATGGAGCTGCGCAACGACACCATGAAAAGCGTTCCGCAGGCGCCCACCACCACGGAAACGGCCATCAGCGCGGCCGTCCGCATCCCCTCCGGCGCGAAGACCAGCAACAGCATCACCGCCGCCTGCGCCACATTCGTATACAGCATGAGGCTCTTGGCCGTGAATCGGGCGAGGAGACCGCCGGCGGCGAGTCCGGCGAGAAATCCGGACCCCAGCCGCACGGCCATGAACAGGCCCATCGCAAGTGCTCTGCCCGTCGTCTCGTAGACGAACAGATTGAGCGCCACCATATTCAGGAAGGTGCCGTACGAAGACAGGGAGTATCCGGCGACGAGGAATCGATAACGGCGCTCGCCGCGCGCCGTGCCGGCCTGTTCGATGTCCGGTACCGGGTCCGGCCGGTCGTCCGCCTGTTCGATGTCTTGTGTCACCGGCCCATAGTCACCAGGCGTGCTCACCCATGGCCTCCGGGTTGCACGAATGTGATCTGCATGGTTTTGACATCCTCCCCTCCCTGTAAGGAGGGGACTCCTGGCTCACGTCGGCTGCGGACCGGCGGTCCGTCAGCTCTTGCACGATCAGCACCAGCCGGGTTGAGACCAGCCCGGACGAGCATCACGCGGGCGGAGTTCTTGTCCCTGGGGGATACGGCTCCGCACGCGGTGCACGAGTAGGTTCGTTCCGAGAGAGGTAGTGCGTGCTTGGTTCTCGCTCCGCACTGCGCGCAGTCCATGGTGGTGTGCGCGGGTCGTCATGACCCCCGATCCAGCCGCCCCCACTGACAACGCCCGCTGGGGTGGGAACGGCCCGCGGGGGCGCCCCGGCCGGTGGAATGCGGCCGGAACGCCCCCGCGGGGCCGTACCTGTCGTGCCTCGGCACGCCTCAGCTCATCGGGCGAGACCCGGACCCCGCACCGGAATGCTGGTGAACGTCGGTGCCGGGGCGGGCTCGGTGAAGAAGTCGTTGCCCTTGTCGTCGACGACGATGAACGCAGGGAAGTCCTCGACCTCGATCTTCCAGACCGCTTCCATGCCGAGCTCCTCGTACTCGACGACCTCGACCTTCTTGATGCAGTCCTGCGCGAGGCGCGCCGCCGGTCCGCCGATCGAGCCGAGGTAGAAACCGCCGTGCGCGTCGCACGCGTCAGTGACCTGCTTGGACCGGTTGCCCTTGGCCAGCATCACCTTGGAGCCGCCCGCCGCCTGGAACTGCGCGACATAGCTGTCCATACGGCCGGCCGTCGTCGGGCCGAAGGAGCCGGAGGCGAATCCCTCGGGCGTCTTCGCCGGGCCCGCGTAGTAGACCGGGTGGTCCTTCAGGTACTGCGGCATCTCCTCGCCCGCGTCCAGCCGCTCCTTGATCTTGGCGTGCGCGATGTCGCGGGCCACGACCAGCGGACCGGTCAGCGAGAGCCGGGTCTTGACCGGGTACTTGGTCAGCTCGGCGAGGATCTCGTCCATCGGTCGGTTCAGGTCGATCTCGACGACGTCACCCGCCTCGTCGAGGTGCTCGTCCGTGGTGTCCGGCAGGAAGCGGGCCGGGTCCTTCTCCAACTGCTCCAGGAAGACACCCTCGGCGGTGATCTTCGCGGTGGCCTGGCGGTCCGCCGAGCACGACACGGCGATCGCGACAGGCAGCGAGGCACCGTGGCGGGGGAGGCGGACGACGCGTACGTCGTGGCAGAAGTACTTGCCGCCGAACTGCGCACCGATCCCGATCTTCTGCGTCAGCTCGAAGACCTTCTCCTCCAGCTCCTTGTCCCGGAAGCCGTGACCGGTCGGGGAGCCCTCGGCGGGCAGCTCGTCCAGGTAGTGCGCGGAGGCGTACTTCGCGGTCTTCAGCGCGAACTCGGCCGACGTACCGCCGACGACGATCGCCAGGTGGTACGGCGGGCAGGCGGCCGTACCCAGCGAACGGATCTTCTCCTCCAGGAACTTCATCATGGAGGCCTCGTTCAGCACGGCCTTCGTCTCCTGGAAGAGGAACGACTTGTTGGCCGAGCCGCCGCCCTTCGCCATGAAGAGGAATTTGTAGGCGCCGCCGTCGGTCGCGTACAGCTCGATCTGCGCGGGCAGATTCGAGCCGGTGTTCTTCTCCTCCCACATGGTGAGCGGAGCCATCTGCGAATAGCGGAGGTTGAGCTCGGTGTACGCGTCGAAGATGCCGTGCGACAGGGCCTCTTCGTCACCGCCCTCGGTGAGTACGTTCTGCCCGCGCTTGCCCATGACGATCGCCGTGCCGGTGTCCTGGCACATGGGGAGGACACCCGCGGCGGCGATGTTCGCGTTCTTCAGCAGGTCGAGCGCGACGAACTTGTCGTTGGACGACGCCTCGGGGTCGTCCACGATCCGCCGCAGCTGCGCCAGGTGGGCGGGGCGCAGGTAGTGGGAGATGTCGTGCATGGCCTCGGCAGCCAGGGTGCGCAGCGCCTCCGGGGCGACCTTGAGGAACGTACGGCCGTCGGCCTCGAAGGTGGATACACCCTCGGAGGTCACCAGACGATACGGCGTGGTGTCCTCTCCCAGAGGGAGCAGATCGGAGTACGCAAACTCTGGCATTACGGCCATTCCTCACTCGGCAGACAGCGGCTGCCCTCCCTTGGGCAGCGCACCCACCAGCGTAGAACGCCGCGCGGATGCCGAAGCTGTGAGGTAAGGCTCAGTTCGGCATCCGCACGGGAGTGACGAGGGGGCGACACGGCGAGGCGCGGTGGGGGCTAGTCGCGATCTATCGCGTTTGGGTACGCTGGGCCGGTGGACCTCGAAAAGCACCCCCAGCAGCCCGTAGCCCCGGCGGAGCCGGCCGGTATCCGCGCCTCCGACGCGGACCGTGACCGGATCGCGGACATCCTGCGCGAGGCCATGGCCGAGGGCCGGCTCACCGCCGAGGAACACGCCGAGCGGGTCGATGCGGTCTACCGCGCCAAGACCATCGGCGAACTGGAGCCGCTGGTACGGGATCTGCCTGCCCCCGGGGGCGCCTCCCGCTCGGCCGCCGAGCCCGGCGCCCTCGGCCACGAGAGCCCCACGGGCCCGGCCGAGAACCTGGTGGCGATCTTCAGCAGCTCCACCCGCAAGGGCCGTTGGCGGGTCGGCGGCCGTACGAACGCCTTTGCGCTCTTCGGCAGCGTGGAGATCGATCTGACCGAGGCGCTTTTCGGTCAGAGGCTCACGGTGATCAATGCGACCGCCATCTTCGGAAGTGTCGAGATCAAGGTCCCCGAGAACATCTCGCTGCGCGGGGGCGGCACGGGCGTCTTCGGCAATTTCGAAGTCGCCACACTGGAATCCGCGGACCCCG
This sequence comes from Streptomyces atratus, assembly GCF_014648655.1. Classification (GTDB taxonomy): domain Bacteria; phylum Actinomycetota; class Actinomycetes; order Streptomycetales; family Streptomycetaceae; genus Streptomyces; species Streptomyces atratus. The sequence goes on along the minus strand of NZ_BMRN01000001.1, from coordinate 513,844 downwards.
AAGCGCCGGTGGTGGTCGTCAACGGCTATTCGGTGTTCGGCAGCGTCGAGGCGAAGCCCAAGCGCGGGAAGTTCATTGCGGATCTCCAGGACCGGCTGCGCAAATACCTCGGCTAGGACCCGGCTGGGAACGGCGCGGTCCGTCCTGCTATGAACTCTTCCGAACTGCTCCGAACTCTTCCGAACTCTTCCGAACCCCTTCGAGAACAAGCCATATTCCTGACCGGCCCCAATTCCGCAGCCCGGATCGAGTGACACTCAGTGCATAGGCGTGCGCACAGCGGGTAGGGAGTGCTGCATCGTCTCTCGCTCGCGAAGCCGTCGTCAGGAGTAGACCGTGCTGCAACTGCCGCATCAGCCCCTGCAGGTCGCCGCCCTCCCTCCCCAGCGCACCCCCGTGCGGGAGGACCAGGCCGGCCCCTGGCACTCGGAGGCGGTGTGCCGCCGGGACGAAGCCGGGCTGTTCTTCGCCCCTTCGAAGGAGCCGACCGCTGCCAGACTCGCGCGCGAGGAGTCCGCGAAGCGGGTCTGCGCGCGCTGCCCGGTGATGGTCGAATGCCAGGAACACGCACTCATACAGCCGGAGCCGTACGGGGTGTGGGGCGGCCTCACCGCCGCCGAGCGCCGTGTGGTGCTCGCCCGTCGCAGACGGCGCGAGATGGAACTCAAGGCGTCGTCCGCTTCCTCCGCCGCGGCGGGCCGCATAGCCGCGGCGGGTTGACCGGCCGACGGGGTGCCGGGGCCGGCCTGAACCGATGCCCCGCGTCCCGTACCGCGAAGAGGCGCCCCCACCGCACACGGGGGCGCCTCTTCGCGTTCCGCTCCCCGAACCTCGGGGACGGGACCTACTTCGCGCGGTCGAAGTCGATCGCGCTGTAGGCGCGCAGCTTCGACAGCCGGTGGGTCGAGTCGATCTTCCGGATGGTGCCGGACTTGGACCGCATGACGATGGACTCGGTGGTCGCCGTTTCCGCGCGGTACCGCACACCGCGCATCAGCTCACCGTCCGTGATGCCGGTCGCGACGAAGAACACGTTGTCGCCGCTGACCAGGTCGTCGGTGGACAGGACCCGGTCCAGGTCGTGCCCGGCGTCCAGCGCGCGCTGCCGCTCGGCCTCGTCCTTGGGCCAGAGCTTGCCCTGGATGACACCGCCGAGGCACTTTATGGCGCAGGCCGAGATGATGCCCTCGGGGGTGCCGCCGACGCCCATGAGCAGGTCGACGCCGGTCCCCTCGCGGGCGGCCATGATCGAGCCCGCGACATCGCCGTCGGAGATGAACTTGATCCGGGCGCCGGTCTCCCGGATCTGCTTGACGATGCCGTCGTGGCGGGGGCGGTCGAGGATGACGACGGTGACGTCCTCGGGGGCGGAGTTCTTCGCCTTCGCGACACGGCGGATGTTCACCGAGACAGGCGCATTGATGTCGACGAAGTCGGCGGCCTCGGGGCCGGTGACCAGCTTGTCCATGTAGAAGACCGCGGACGGGTCGAACATGGCGCCGCGGTCGGCGGCGGCCAGTACGGCGATCGCGTTCGGCATGCCCTTGGCGTTCAGGGTCGTACCGTCGATCGGGTCAACGGCGATGTCGACCTCGGGACCGGTTCCGTCACCGACGCGCTCGCCGTTGAACAGCATGGGGGCCTCGTCCTTCTCGCCCTCACCGATGACGACGACGCCGTTCATCGAGACGGTGGAGACGAGGGTCCGCATGGCCTTCACGGCGGCGCCGTCGGCGCCGATCTTGTCGCCGCGGCCGACCCAGCGCCCTGCTGCCATGGCGGCGGCCTCGGTGACCCGGACCAGCTCCAGGGCGAGGTTGCGGTCGGGGGCCTCCGGGGAGACCTCTAGCTGAGACGGCAGATGATGCTCGGACATCGGAGCGCACCTTTCTGTACGGCGACGACCGGAAGAGGGTGCTCTGACTCTATCGTCAGGTCGACAGAATGAGCAGACCGGGTCACGTATGAGCGGGCTGCCCCCGGGTCGGGCCCGCCAGGCCTAATGCGACCATGGACCCGTGGCTAGCAAGCGAGGCAAGCAGACGGTGCGGGACATGTTCCTGTCGATGGCGGTGGTCTCCGCTGCGGCAGGGCTCGTTTACATCTTCATTCCGCACGACGAGAACGCCAACCCGGTCAAGGCGGTCGACTACCGGGTGGAGCTCCTGACGGCGCGGCGCGCGGCACCGTACCCGGTGGCCGCCCCGGACGGACTCGCCAAGGAGTGGAAGCCGACCTCGGTCAGTTACGACCGCAAGGCGGGCAACGGCTGGCACCTGGGCTTCCTGGACCCGGAGGGCAAGTACGTCGCGGTGGAGCAGTCCACGTCCCCGGCGAAGAAGTATGTGACCGAGGTCAGCCGGGACGCCAAGGACACCGGGCGTACGCGGCAGGTCGCGGGCGAGACCTGGCAGCACTGGAAGGGCGAGAAGTACGACGCCCTCGTGCGCCAGGACAAGGGTGCGACCACGGTGGTCACGGGTTCCGCCTCGACGGAGCGGCTGGCGGAGATGGCCGCCGCACTCAAGTCGTCCTGATGTCCTGTACGGGGCATCTGCCTCGTACGCGGCGTACGGAGGAGGCCCTGGAGCATCGAGCGCTCCAGGGCCTCCTCCGTACGCGTGGCGACGGTCAGACGGTCGTGATGACCTCGTCGTAGGCGAGGCGCGGCAGACGCGGGAACCAGGCGTCCTCGCCCGGCTTGCCGATGTTCACGACCATCAGCACCTTGTGGTCGCCGTCCAGGAACTCCTTCTCGATGCCCGCGGCGTCGTAGCCGGTCATCGGGCCCGCGGCGAGGCCGGCGGCGCGGACGCCGATGATGAAGTACGCGGCCTGCAGCGCACCGTTGAGGGCGGCGGACGACTCGCGGACCGGGCGCTCGGAGAAGAACGCGTCCTTGGCCTGCGGGAAGTGCGGCATCAGGGCCGGGAGCTCCTCGTGGAACTCGTTGTCGGCGACCAGGATGGCGACCAGCGGGGCGGTCGAGGTCTTCGGCTGGTTGCCCTCGGCCATGTGCTTGACGAGGCGCGCACGGGCGTCGTCGGAGCGGACCAGGACGACGCGCAGCGGCGACTGGTTGAACGCGGTGGGGCCGTACTTGACCAGGTCGTAGATCGCCTGGACCTGCTCCTCGGTCACCGGCTCGTCGGTGAAGGTGTTGGCGGTGCGGGCCTCACGGAAGAGGAGGTCCTGGGCGGCGGGGTCAAGAACGAGGGACATCTTGCGTTTTACCTTCCGGGCGTACACGGGGATCAAGCAACGACGGCCACGCTACGGGAGAGGTAGGTTAACTTTCAACTAAAAGTGGAAGGGAGTGATCTGTTCCACAGCGCGGGCCTCTTGTGCCATTCGCCGGCAAGGGCTCCGATCGCGTCTGCCGTCTGCCGTCTGCCGTCTGCCGTCTGCCGTCTGCCGTCTGCCGTCTGCCGTCTGCCGCCTGCCGCCCGCCCGCGTCGCCGTGGTCGGCCTCGTCCGGAAAGCCGGAAAGCCGGAAAGCCGGAAAGCCGGAGAGCCGGGGAAGTCGGGGAGGCCTCAGCCGTTGTCGGCTGTCGTGCCGCCGCCGCTCTCCTGGAGGTCGGCCGGCCCCGCCAGGGCCGCGTCCAGCCGTGCGCGCGCGCCTTCCAGCCAGTGCCGGCACACCTTCGCCAGCTCCTCGCCCCGCTCCCACAGCGCGAGGGACTCCTCCAGCGTCGTACCGCCCGCCTCCAGGCGGCGTACCACCTCGATCAGCTCGTCACGGGCCTGCTCGTATCCGAGCGTGCCCGCGGCACCAGCCGTCGTAGTCCCGTCGTCCGTCATGCGCCCCACCCTACGTTCCGTCCCATCAGGAGCCTCCTGCCTCGCCCGTCATCGCTTTCGCGCCGCCTCGGCGCCCGTCCGCCTCGCCCGCCCCGCACCGAACCCCCGCTCCCTCACTCGCTCACCCGCACCGCGAACTCGCCCCCCGAAACCCGCGCCCGAAGCACATCGCCCGGCGCCCCCGCGTCCGCGGGAGCCCGCACCACATGGCCGTCCGCCCGCTGCAGCACGGCATACCCGCGCTCCAGCGTCGCCGCGGGCGACAACGCGACCACCCGCGCCCGGGTATGGGCGAGCTCCGAGTCCGCCCGGTCCAGCAGATGCCCCAGCACCCGCCGGCCCCGCCCGATCAGCGCATCGATCTCCGACGCCCGTTCGTCCACCATCCGCTGGGGATACTCCATCGCCGGCCGGCCCAGCGCATGCGCCAGCCCCCGCTCCTCCCGGTCCAGCAGCCCCCGTACCGTCCGCAGCGCACGGTCCCGCAGCTGCTGCACCCGGTCCAGCTCCTCGCCCACATCGGGCACGACCTTCTTCGCCGCATCCGTCGGAGTGGAGGCCCGCAGATCCGCGACCAGGTCGAGCAGCGGGGAGTCCGGCTCATGACCGATCGCCGACACCACCGGCGTACGGCACGCGGCGACCGTACGGATCAGCTGCTCGTCCGAGAACGGCAGCAGATCCTCCACACTGCCGCCACCCCGCGCCACCACGATCACGTCGACGTCCGGGAGGTCGTCCAGCTCCTTCACGGCCTGGACGACCTGATTCACCGCGTGCACCCCCTGCACCGCCGTGTTGCGCACCTCGAACCGGACCGCGGGCCACCGCCGCCGCGCGTTCTCCAGGACGTCGCGCTCGGCCGCCGAGGCCCGGCCGCAGACCAGTCCGATCAGCTGCGGCAGGAACGGCAGCGGCTTCTTCCGGTCGAGCGCGAAGAGCCCCTCCGAGGCCAGCGACTTCTTGAGCTGCTCAAGCCGGACCAGCAGCTCACCGATGCCGACCGGCCGTATCTCCGTGGCCCGCAGGGACAGCTGGCCGCGCGGCGCGTACCACTCGGGCTTGGCGAGCACGACGACCCGCGCTCCCTCCGTCACGACATCCGCGATCCGGTCGAAGACCTGCCGGAAGCAGGTCACGCTCACCGAGATGTCGTGCGACGGGTCGCGCAGCGTCAGGAACACCACCCCGGCGCCCGGCCGCCGCGACAGCTGGGTGATCTGCCCCTCGACCCAGACGGCCCCGAGCCGGTCGATCCATCCGCCGATGAGCCGTGACACTTCACCGACGGGCAGCGGGGCTTCCGCGGACGTATTGAGAGCCATGCGAGCGAGCGTATCCGCCGGCACGGACAACAAGGCAGCCCTACACAGCCGGGCCCCGCCACCGCTGCGCCGCCAGTACCGCCAGCCCCACCCCCAGCCAGCACACCCCCACCACCTGAGCGCTCGCGGCCGCCTCCACGATCACCGCGATCAGCACCCCCGCACCCACCACCGGCACCAGCACATGCCGCCACCAGCTGGGCGGCCCCTCCATCCGGCGTACGGCGAACCAGCCGACCACCGACGCGTGCAGCAGCACGAACGCCGTCAGCGCACCGATGTCGACGACCGAAACCAGACGGTCGAGACCGTCGGCGCGCCGGGCCGCCCACACCGCCGCCACCAGCGTCACCGTCGCGGCGAGCAGGATCGCGACCCGCGGCACCCCGGACCGCGGGTCGACCTTGGACAGCAGCAGGGGCAGCCGCCGCTCCCTGGCCATCGCGAACAGCAGCCGCCCCGCGGCCGCCTGCCCGGCCAGTGCCGCGAAGGCCGCCCCGATCGCCTTGCTGACCGCCACCAGATCGTGCAGCCAGGTCCCGACCGCAAAGTCCACCGTGTCGTAGAACGCCGACCCCTGCGCGGCCGGATCGGCGGCCAGCTCCGCCGATGTCATCGGCTCCAGCAGCGCTGCCAGATACCCCTGCGCCACGAACAGCGCACCCGCGAGCACCAGACAGAACAGCACCGCACGCGCCACCTCCGACGAGCCCCCCGTCACCTCCTCCGCGAACGAGGCGATCGCGTCGAAGCCCAGATACGACAGCACGGCCACCGACACCGCCCCCAGCACCGCCGAAGCGGAGAAGCCGGAATCGCCGGTGAGCGGGGTCAGCCAGCCGCGCTGCGCCCCGTCCCGTACAAGAACCACCACCGCCGACACCAGGAACACCAGCAGCACCGCGATCTCCATCGCGAGCACCGCGAAGCCGACCCGGGCGGCAGCCCGTACACCCCAGAGATTGAGCAGCGTGGTGATGACGACCGCGAGCGCCGTCCACACCCACCTCGACACCGACGGCACGAGCGAGTTCAGCGCGATCCCGGAGAAGAGATAGGCGACCGCGGGGATCAGCAGATAGTCGAGCATCGCCATCCACCCGGCGATGAACCCCGGCCCTTCCCCGAGCCCCTTGCGGGCGTACGCGAAGACCGAGCCCGCCAACGGGGCGACCCGCACCATCTGGGCGTAGCTGAAGGCCGTGAACGCCATCACGACGGTCGCCGCGACATAGACCAGCGCGACCGCACCGTCCGATTTCGCATCGAGTGTGCCGAATACGCCGACAGGCGCCATCGGAGCGATGAAGAGGAGCCCGTAGACCACCAGATCCCGGAAGCCGAGTGTCCGCCGCAGCCTGCCTTCCTCCCGGTGCGCCCCCTTCGCCGCCGTGACCCCGCCGCCGCTGCCGCCGCCCGTCCCCGACATGAGCCCTCCGTCGATCGCGTACGCATCAGTCTCGCGACCGAGCCGATCTTCCGCGCGTTCGGCTCGGCCTTACGATGGGACGCATGACTGCTACGACACCCCGCCGCGTCCTGCTCGCCGCTCCCCGTGGCTACTGCGCGGGCGTGGACCGTGCCGTGATCGCTGTGGAGAAAGCCCTGGAACAGTACGGCTCCCCGGTGTACGTGCGCCACGAGATCGTCCACAACAAGTACGTCGTGCAAACCCTGGAGAAGAAGGGCGCGATCTTCGTCGAGGAGACGGCGGAGGTCCCCGAGGGCTCGATCGTGATGTTCTCCGCGCACGGCGTCTCGCCGACCGTGCACGAGGAGGCGGCCGAGCGGAAGCTCGCCACGATCGACGCGACCTGCCCCCTGGTCACCAAGGTCCACAAGGAAGCCGTCCGCTTCGCGCAGGACGACTTCGACATCCTCCTGATCGGCCACGAGGGCCACGAGGAGGTCATCGGCACCTCCGGCGAGGCCCCCGAGCACATCACGCTGGTCGACGGCCCCGAGGACGTCGCCGCTGTCGAGGTGCGCGACCCGTCGAAGGTCGTCTGGCTCTCCCAGACCACGCTCTCCGTCGACGAGACGATGGAGACGGTCGGCGCGCTCAAGGAGAAGTTCCCGCTCCTGATCTCGCCGCCCAGCGACGACATCTGCTACGCCACGCAGAACCGCCAGATCGCCGTGAAGCAGATGGGCGCGGACGCCGACCTCGTGATCGTCGTCGGCTCCAAGAACTCCTCGAACTCGGTCCGCCTGGTCGAGGTCGCCCTCGGCGCCGGTGCGAACGACGCCCATCTGGTCGACTTCGCCGACGAAATCGACGAGGCCTGGCTGGAGGGTGTCTCCACGGTCGGCGTCACCTCGGGCGCGTCCGTTCCCGAGGTCCTGGTCGACGGCGTCCTGGCGTGGCTCTCGGAGCGCGGTTTCGAGGACGTGGAGATCGTGAAGGCGGCCGAGGAGTCCATCACGTTCTCGCTGCCCAAGGAACTCCGCCGCGACCTGCGCGCCGAGGCCGCGGCGCTCGTGGAGAAGTGACGGCTTCCTGCCGACGGCTTCCCGTTCCGGGAAGTGGGCCGGGCCACCTGCCCGTACCGTGGACTGCATGCAGATCTTCGGCGTGGACATCGGCGGATCCGGGATCAAGGGTGCTCCCGTGGACCTGGACCGCGGAGACCTGGCGCAGGAGCGCCACAAAGTACTGACACCGCACCCGGCCACGCCCAAGGACGTGGCCGATTGCGTGGCCGAGGTGGTCGGTCATTTCGACTGGTCGGGCCCGGTGGGCATCACCTTCCCGGGCGTCGTCACGAGCGGCTGCACACGCACCGCGGCCAATGTCGACAAGGGCTGGATCGACAGGGACGCCCGCGGACTGCTCGGCGACAGACTCGGCCTTCCCGTCACCGTCCTGAACGACGCCGACGCGGCCGGCATCGCGGAGATGGCGTTCGGCGCGGGGCGCGGCCGCAAGGGGACGGTGATCGTACTGACGCTCGGTACGGGAATCGGCAGCGCCCTCTTCATCGACGGCAAGCTCGTCCCCAACACCGAGCTGGGCCACCTGGAGCTGAACGGCCACGACGCGGAGAAGCACGCCTCCACCAAGGCCAAGGAGGACGAGCAGCTGAGCTGGCACCACTGGGCGCACCGGGTGCAGAGGTACCTGACCCATGTGGAGATGCTGTTCTCGCCCGAACTCTTCATCATCGGCGGCGGAGTCAGCCGCAAGGCCGACAAGTTCCTGCCGCTGATCGAACATGTACGGGCCGAGATGGTGCCGGCGGAGCTGCAGAACAACGCGGGCATCGTGGGAGCGGCGATGGCGGCGGCGAAAACGGTGTAGGGCTCACTCGGCCCCGTCCTGCCCTGCGGCCCCCGGTCACCGCCGGGGGCGACGCGGCCGCCGTTCCTCGGCCCCCGGCCCCGGTCAGCGCTGGGGGCGACGGGGCGGCTGGGCGGGCCGCGCTGTCTGCGCGGCGAGCAGCATCCGACGCTGACGTTGCCGCTGTCGCATCAGCCGTACCTTCCGTACGGTCGCGATGAGTCCGGCGATGAGCGTCCCGCCGTACAGCCACCCGGCATGTACGGCGAGCGCGGTGACGAGCGCCATGGTCTGGCCGCCGAAGCCGCCCGTGCCGCCGGAGATCGGGATGACGCCGACGGCGAATGCGATCGGCACGATGATCGGCGCGGTCACCAGGTCCGCGGGCCTTACCCACAGCGCGGTCAGCGCGCTGACCGGCAGGAACAGCACTCCGAACACGGTCGATGAACCGTCGAGGACCAGCTGGTCGAGGCACGCCAGCAGGAACATGGAGGCGGCGGCGAAGAGCCCCGCACCGATGCCGGTCAGCCGGGGATTCGGCAGCCTGCGCAGGGCGAGAACGGCAGGCGGCACCGGCCGGGACCGGCCCTCCGGCTTCGCGTCCATCACCCGATAGACGGCGGCGGCTTCGTCGATGGTGCCCTGCGGGGACAGCGGGGCCTGCCGAGACTGCCTGCGCTGCGGGGGACGTGTCCTGTGCTGCTCCACCGGGACAACGTAGGTCGACGGGCGGGAGGAAACGGGTGCGGGACACGCGCTTTGGGCGACCTAGGGGGTGAGTTCGATGCCACACGGCCGAACGGGAACCGAATCGACGCCCGACCGGACCCGTGGCTGCCCGGTTGCCCCCGCCCGTAAACTGGAGAATCGGCCCACCCGGGCCCGACGCTTTTCCGCCCGTCCCACCACCTCCTCATCCCTCCTCCTCACTCCTCAGGAAGTCGCCAACGTGTCGCTCACGATCGGAATCGTCGGCCTGCCGAATGTCGGCAAGTCGACCCTGTTCAACGCCCTGACCAAGAACGACGTGCTGGCGGCCAACTACCCGTTCGCCACGATCGAGCCGAACGTGGGCGTCGTCGGCGTCCCCGACTCGCGCCTGAACAAGCTGGCGGAGATCTTCGGCTCCCAGCGGCTGCTCCCCGCGACGGTCGACTTCGTCGACATCGCCGGCATCGTCCGAGGCGCTTCGGAGGGTGAGGGCCTGGGCAACAAGTTCCTCGCGAACATCCGCGAGTCCGACGCGATCTGCCAGGTCATCCGCGCCTTCAAGGACGAGAACGTCGTCCACGTCGACGGCAAGATCTCTCCCAAGGACGACATCGAGACGATCAACACCGAGCTGATCCTCGCCGACCTCCAGTCCGTCGAGAAGGCCGTCCCGCGCCTCACGAAGGAGTCCCGCCTCCAGAAGGAGAAGGTCGCGGTCCTCGCCGCGGTCGAGGAGGCCCAGAAGATCCTCGAGTCCGGCCAGACCCTCTTCGCCGCGGGCATCACCGCAGGTACGGAGAAGGGCAAGCTCCTCCACGAGCTGCACCTCCTCACCACCAAGCCTTTCCTCTACGTCTTCAACGTCGACGAGGACGAGCTGGTCGACGAGGACTTCAAGAACGAGCAGCGCGCCCTGGTCGCTCCCGCCGAGGCGATCTTCCTCAACGCCAAGATCGAGTCCGAGCTGATCGAGCTCGACGACGACGAGGCCCTCGAACTCCTCCAGTCCATGGGCCAGGAAGAGCCCGGCCTCGCCACCCTCGGCCGCGTCGGCTTCGACACCCTGGGCCTGCAGACCTACCTCACGGCAGGCCCGAAGGAAGCCCGAGCCTGGACGATCAAGAAGGGCGCCACGGCCCCCGAGGCGGCCGGTGTGATCCACACCGACTTCCAGAAGGGCTTCATCAAGGCGGAGATCGTCTCCTTCGAGGACCTGGTCGAAATGGGCTCGGTCGCCGAGGCCCGCGCCAAGGGCAAGGCCCGCATGGAGGGCAAGGACTATGTGATGCAGGACGGGGACGTGGTGGAGTTCCGCTTCAACGTCTAATACGTCCGGCGAAAGGCCGTCTGACCTGCGACGGAGCGGGTTGGGCGGCCTTTGTGGTCCGCACAGAGTCCGCAGCGTGCTGACTTCGGTCAGCGCGCGGGGGAGCGGCTATGCCGCTTCGTCGACCTGTGGCCGGGCGTCGGCGGACTGGTCCGCGTACGCCTTGTCGACGGCGGCCCGGGTCCGCTCCTCGGAGTCGGGCCACAGGTGGGTGTAGATGTTCAGCGTCATGGCCGCGTTGGTGTGGCCGAGGCGCTCGGAGACCGTCTTCACGGCCGCGATGCCAGCCATGGCAACTCAACCGCTTACGGGCGCTGCCAGGCGTCGCCCGCGTAGGTAGAGCATCACAGATGAGGCGGGTCTGCAGGGCAGGATGCGGGCCCGCCTCCGTACCACTGTGCCGTTGGTGTCTCTATACGGCGTCCAGGGCTTCATTTGTGCCCGACTGCCGAGTTGCCCACTCCCGCACCTCTACGAGGTGGTCTGCACGGAGCCCGACGTACGGGTCGGGCTGGATGAGGAGAGTGGGCAGCCCGCGGGCGGTGCGCTCTTGTGCCCACCCGTGGTCGAGAACGGTGAAGTCGTCGTCGATCCAGACGACGGGAGCTCTGCCGAGCCAGGTGTCGACGTGGTCGCGTTTCCAGAGGTAGCCGTCGGGGTGGCTGGTGGTGATCTGCGGGCGAGGCAGATCGAGGTAAGGGAAATCGGGCAGCCCGAGGAGGGGGCCGATGATCGTGGTGGCGTCCTTGCGCCAGCTCGTGCACCACACGGGGATGATGAGCCCGCTGGTCAGGAGGTCGGTGAGAATGCTGCCCTGGCTCGGATCGAGCCAGACCGGGACGGGGTCGTCGGGGTGCCGGCCGGTTGGCAGGACGGTGTGGCGGACGTGGGTGGGCGGGGTGCTGCCGTCGGCCGCCGGGAACGGTACGAGGACGCCGTCGATGTCCAGGAGCAGGTAGGGCAGGGGCATCGTTGCCTCCGTCGGTCAGCGTTTGCGGGCGGTGATCAGGAGGGTGGTGGGCCACGGGTCGCGGCGCGGGTGCCGCAGCTCCACCGTCGAGGTGATGCGCAGGCCGGTCCGGGAGAGGTGGGCGTCCCAGCGGCGGGCGTCGAACTCCCATCGGGCGAGGGGCAGTCGGGTGCGGTCGGGCATGGTGACGTAGTCCTCACGCGGACGGTCGTCCGTGGATGGATGTCTTCCGGCCCGTGCCGGGTGAGGGACGGAGAAGGCCAGGGCACCGCCCGGTTTCAGGCGTCGGGAAATGGCGGCGAGGAGGAGCTCGGGGGCGACGAGGCCGACGGCGCCGAAGACGGAGTAGATCGCGTCGAAGGTCTGGCCGGTGGCCTGCAGGTGGTGCAGTGCGTGGCCGGCGGCGAACGTGGCGCCGTCGATGTGGCCGTAGTGGGAGCGGGCCCGGCGTACCTGGAGGCCGACCAGGTCCACGCCGGTGACGCGGGCCTGGTGGTGCTTCGCGAGGTGGGCCACGTTGTGGCCGGGGCCGCAGCCCAGCTCCAGGACGCGCTTGCCGCACAGATCCCGTCCCAGAATCTCAGCTCCGGGACCGACGCTCGCGTGGGTGCTCCATTCCATCCGGGCCGGCGCGGTGAGTGCGTGCGCGGGAGCAGCGGCTGTGCGCTGGGCTGCGTGGGCGTACCAGGGGGAGACCTGGGCGAGCACCTAGACCTCCAGGAGTTGGACCACGTCGTTCAGGTGGCGGCGGACGACGGGGATGTACGCGGGGTCCTTGGCCGGGTCGTCGATCCAGCGGATGGCCTGCTCCAGGAACCACTCCACGGCCCACATGCGGTGCCAGCCCAGGGCCCATGCCTCGGCGGCCAGGCCGCCCCGGGCGGCGAGGGCGTCCTCATGACCACCTGCGGTGACGTACTGCTCCAGGAACACCCGCATTCGGAAGGGGCTCGGCACGTCGGTGGTGCCGTGGTACGAGGCGAGGTCGATCAGGCCGGGGCCGGTGAAGGCGCGTGCGAAGTCGAGGAGATGCCAGCCGTTCTCCCCGATGTGGACGCTCGTCGGGTGGAACTCGGAGTGCACCCAGCCGAACGGGTCGAGCGTCGCCCCCTGGACACGGGCCTCGGCCGCGGCGGAGATCTCCCCCAGCGCGGTCTTGATGTCGTCGCAGTCCGTCCAGCGGTCAGTTTTCCGCAGCCGTTGGAGGTGATCGAGGGCTCGGCCCGGCAGGGCTGCGAGGCCCGCCCCGTCGAGGAGGGGCAGACCGCCTGCCGGGCGGGCGGCGTGGAGCATCACGGCGGCGGCGACACCGTCGAGGTCGTCTGCGTCCCGTACGGGGGTGCCGAGGTCGTCCATGAGCATCCCGAGCCACTTGTCTTGCATCGTGGTGGCATGGAGGGCGGGGACCGGGAGCCCGCGCTGGTATGCCACTCGCAGGGCCTGGGCCTCGCGATCGAAGGGGTCCTTGGCGTACTTGAAAACGGTCGTGGTGCCGTCTGGGAAGGTGACGCGTTCGACGCCGGACATGCCCCAGACACGAATCTCGGCACGTTCGGGGAGGGGCTTGCCGACGAGGGTGCACAGGTCGTTCAGCAAGGCGGCGGGCAGGCTCTGGTCCATGGGGGTCTCCAGGAGCTGGTGGGCTCCGGGGCGGGCGCGCGCGAGCTGGCCCGCCCCGGAGCCGGACTGGGGGGCGGGGTTACTTGGCTGCGGTCACACGGTGGGCGTAGACCTGCTCGATCCAGCCCGCCTTGAACTCGGCCAGGTCGTCACGGAAGTTGGCCATCGAGGCACCGTAGGGCGCGACGACGCCGCCGGACTGGTCCGGCACGGACTGGCAGCCGTGCACGAGCCGGCCGCCGAGGGCGGCGTGGGCCTTGATGGACTCGATCCGACGGTGCTCGTTGAACCAGCCGCCGTGGTAGACCTCGTCGAGCATTCCGCCCGTCTCCTCGTCCAGGTCGAAGACGACGGATGTGGCGGCGGGGAAGAACCAGCATGGGCCGACGTTGGAGATGTGGCCGTCCAGCTCGACCTTGTTGACCGCCATCAGCGTGGCCGCCTCGCGCAGCATGCGCAGGTGGTCGGCGGTGATCTGCGGGAGGCCGAGGCCGGCCAGGTGTTCCTCGCGGAAGAGGTACGAGTACACCCCGTACGCCGTCGCCAGCACGCGGGCCGCGTCGGAGGTGGACTCGCCGTGGTTCTTGATGAAGTCGAGTGCGAGTTGCTCGACCGCGCTCTCGGTCGTCTCGTCCACGTCGAGGAGCTGGGCCTTCACCAACTCCCAGTCGGCGACGAGCCAGGTGCTGGACTCGAAGCGGAAGAAGTACTCGGCCGGGTCGATGGTGATGTGCCGGCCGTCCACCTGGATGCCGGGCAGGCGGTTCCAGCGCGGGTCGAAGGCGTCGGGCAGCTCGACCGTGATGGTCGCGGTGTCGATGGTGGTCACCGTTTCTCCGTCTCTGATCGTCCGGGCCGAGGCATAGGAATGCCCGAGCCCGGTGGGGCGTACGGAACTTGGGGGCCGCCCGGCCCGAGAGTGGGGCGGCTGTCGATAAGTGAACCGCCCGCTACACAGAGTGGGTACGGTGTGACTGAGGTCAAGCGGTATACACGGTTTACAGATCCGGAGCGGAGGCGATCGTGCCAGCACAGACCAGCGCCAACTCCCGCCTGCGCGACACGATCAACGCCGCCGGGTGCACGTACGACGCGCTCGCCAAGGACGTACGCCGCATCGCCGCCGAGAACGGCGAACTGCTCCAGACCAACAAGTCGACCATCTCCCACTGGGTGGGTGGTGCACGCGCGCCGTCCGGCCGAGCAGGGCAGTACCTTGCTGAAGCCCTCTCCCGGCGGCTGGGACGCGTCGTCACCCGAACCGGGCTCGGTCTCCACTCACCCGACGCGGAGCCGCCACCGGACAGCGACCCCGTCACTGCGGTCACCGACCTCGGCCGCGCGGACGTCGAACGCCGCCGCTTCCTCGCCATCGCCGCCTTCACCACGGCCGGCGTGGCCATGCCGCTCCTGCACGATCACGAAGCCACCTCGCGGATACTCCGTGCCCGCACCGCCCGCTCCCTCGTCGGCAGCGACGACATCGACGTCGTACGACAGATCACGGCAGCCTTCAGCGCCGCCGACGAACGGCTTGGTGGCGGGCACGGCCTGACCACGGTCACCGCCTACCTCGCCGACACGGCCGCCCCCATGCTGCGAGGCCGCTTCCCCACTGAACCCTTGCGCCAGGCCGCCTTCGGCGCCGTCGCCGAACTCGCCTACCTCGCAGGGTGGAAGCACCACGACCTGGGCCACGAAGGGGCAGCTCAGCGCTACTACCAGGTCGGCTACCAACTCGCCTGCGAAGCCGACCCCCACGGCCACGCCGCATGGATGATGCGCGCCCTCGCCCACCAGTCCCTCAGCCTCAAGCAACCCCACCACTGCGTGGACCTCGTCGAAGGCGCGCTCACCCGTGGCCTCGGCCACGTCGACGGCCAGACCGAAGCCCTCCTCCACATCACGCACGCCCGCGCCTACGCAGCCGTCGGCGAGAACCCATTGGCCGCCCGCGCTCTTCTCGCCGCCGAAGACGCCCTCCTACGCGAGGACGGTCCCCAGCCCAGCTTCTCCCGTGTCAGCGGCCCTGCCGCCGGTACCGTGGCCAGCCACACCGCACGCACGCTGACCGACCTCGCCGACCACATCGGTACGGAACAGCAGCACCGTGACGCGCTCACCCGCTGGGACCCGGAGAAGTACAAACGCGTCCATGCCCTCACCCACGCCGACCTCGGCGACAGCCTCGCCGCCCAGGCCCGAGCCGACGAAGCCGTCGCCGCCTGGACCCAGGCCCTGGTCCTCATGGAAGGCATGACGTCCGACCGCACCCGCAAGGCGATCACCTCGATCCGCTCCACGATCGCGATCTACCAGCGCCGCCGCGTCCCAGGAGCTGCGGATCTCGCCCGCCGAGCCCGCGAGGCCCTCGCCTAACATGCCCAACAACCCGCCCGACGAAGGGAACCCCGTGGCTCAGCAGACCGACGACCGCTCCCAAGCCCTCAAGCCGGCGCTTGAATCGATGACCCTGCTGGTCGCGGCCGTCATCGTCCACGACGAGGCCACCAACCGTGTCGTGCTCCTCCAGCGCAGCGAGAACGCCAAGTTCGCCCAGGGCCTGTGGGACCTCCCCGTCGGCAAGAGCGAACCGGGCGAACCCATCACCGAAACGGCGGTCCGCGAGCTGTACGAGGAGACGGGCCTCACGGTGAAGCCCGAGTCCCTCAAGGTCGCCCACATCATCCACGGCGCCTGGGGCGTCGAAGCACCCAACGGCTTCCTCACGGTCGTCTTCGCCACCCACGAATGGACCGGCGAACCCGAAAACCGTGAACCTCGCAAGCACTCGAGAGTCTGCTGGGTTGATGCTGATGCCATCCCTGACGCCTTCGTCGACACCACTGCCAATGCTCTAACTCGGCACCTGCAAGGGAGCCAAGGGGTGTCACTCGACGGATGGAAATGATTCTTTCCCGGTGATGTGTGGCGCCTTGGCTCGCCTTCGAGGACGAAGCCGCCCCTCTGCGACGCCGTCGCATGCCAGCACCGGGTTCAGTGCGGCAGTATCCCGGTGGTGTGCGGGCCGTGGTTGCTCACGCAGACGGCGGTGAAGCGCTCATCAGGCCGGGTTTTCAGTCCGCATTTCTGCAAAGAGCCAAAAAGGAATCCGTCGTCTAGTACGATCAGATCGGTCACTATCTGTAATCATCCGGGAGGCATTCTGTGAGTGAGCCACTGCCGTTGCGTAAGGCCATTGAGCGAATCCATAGTGGAACTATGCGCGTGCCTGGATTCCAACGAAGGTTCATTTGGGAGCCGACCAGTGCTGCCCTCCTCATGGATAGTATCTACAAAGGATTCCCATTCGGATCGGTACTTCTCTGGCGCACGAGAACCGCTCTGAAAACAGAGAAGGAGCTGGGTGGATTCGAACTGCGCCCCCCGGAGAAGGACTATCCGGTTGATTACGTGCTCGATGGGCAGCAACGACTAACTTCCATTTTCTCTACTTTTCAGACTGAGTTGACCCCGATAGAGGAGAACCCCGAAGTTTGGCTTCCCGTCTACTATGACTTTGAGGCTGAGGGGGATGCTCAGGGAACGCGTTTTGTGGCCCTGCAGGAATCAGAAATCGCAAACGCCCCTGACCGCTACTTCCCGCTCAACTGTTTCTTTGACCCCGTGGCTTTTTCTTCGGCTACTAAACCTCTAAGTGTTGATCGCAATGTCGAAATTGTGAAGGTCCAGGAAAGGTTCAAAGAAGCTCTGATTCCAGTCGAAACGTTCGAATCAGAAGATAGGACAAGTGTTGCCATCGTCTTCGAGCGCGTAAACCGGATGGGCGTCGAACTGACGATGTTTGAACTCCTTACCGCTTGGACCTGGAGTGAGGATTTTGACCTGCAAGAGAAATTTCTTGCTTTGGCGGAGACGTTCGAGAACTTCGGATTCGGTAGTATCGGAACTGATAACGATCTAATGCTCCGCTGCTGCTCGGCGATTCTGCAGGGCGATCCCGCACCTGAATCGCTTGTGAATATCAACGGAACCAATGTGCGGGCGTCGTTCGAGGTCGTTGAAAAGGCGCTAGGGCTAGCTATCGATTTCGTGCGAACGAATCTGGGGATCCGGCATCTAAAATTCATGCCCTACTCGGCTCAGCTGATTCCGCTTGCGGCGTTCTTCTCGGTTCGCCAGTCGCAACCGATCACGAATGGCGAGCGAACCGTGCTCCTCCGCTGGTTCTGGCGTAGTTCGTTTGGTCACCGTTATAGCGGGAACCCGGGGCGAAACATCAAGCGTGACGTCGAGGCGGCCCTTGAGCTGCGGAACGGCACCAGCACGACCCTTGAAGATGTTGCTGTCGATGTCAATGAAAGGTTCTTCACTGAAAATCAGTTCAATAGTCGGACGGTGGCGACCAAGACCATGATCCTCCTGTTGGCGAGTCTCAAACCCAAGTCATTTTTGTCTGGCCAAGGTGTCGAATTGGATAAGGTGCTTGCGGAGCCCAATCGACACGAATATCACCATTGTTTTCCGCGGTCGCATCTCAGGAAACTTCCTAATCCTCCGACTGAGAAGGTTACGAATTGTCTCGCAAACTTTGCGATCATTTCGCGGGCGGAGAATCGAAAGATTAGCGACCGTGCCCCGTCTGTCTATCGTGTTGATATGCCTGCCAATATTGAGGCAATTAAAAGCGGTGCACTTCTACCCGATTCTCTGTTCAGGGATGATTTCTCTACTTTTCTCGAAGAGCGAACTGTTCTTTTGGTGCAGGCCGCCAAAACGTTGTGCGGAACCTGAGCCTGGTAATCCAGCTGTAGATTGTGAGACTGGAGCGGCAGCGGTCACCTCTCTGGGCGTAGGTCGGTACGGTCGATCCAGGTGGGGGCGACGAAGATGATGTCGCCAACGGGGGCCTCGGAGGCTTCCAGCAGGGACCACGTGCGAGCCTCTTCGGCCAGGTGCGCCCAGGACAGGCGCAGTCCAGTCGAGTTGCCAGTCCAGGCCGGTGTCCGAGATGCCGTACGTGCGACCGGCGTCCACCTGCCAGAACTGGGAGTAGAGGATCACCTGGGCGTGGTCGGCGAGGTCGTTGATGATCTCGGTGAAGTGGGCCGAGGGCCAGCCGGGGGCGTCGTCCGCTGCGGTGGCGCGCAGGCGCGCGGTGAGCGGCGGGACGACAGGGCTGCAGTCGCCGAGTTCGGTCAGAGCCCAGCGAATGCCGCTGGGCTCGGTCCAGTCGGGTGGGGTCGTGCGTCGCAGGCAGGCGCGGTGGGCGCGGCGCAGGGGCTCGATGGCGCCGTCGATCTCCAGGTTCGCCAGCGCCATGGCTGCCCATTCACGGACGGTCGGGTTGTCGCTGTCCAGCAGTCCGATGAGGGCAGGACCGCAGCGGGGATCTCCCACCTCCTCGAAGACCTCGATGGCGGTCAGCTGCCCGAAGCCGCCCAGGGATGGGAGCCCGTCGACGATGGCGGTGATGGCGTCGGAACCGATCCGGTGGGAAGCCACCAGCAGAGGACGGAGAGGTCCGCCGGCCACGGGGCCCAGTCCTCCGTTCCCCATACCTCGAAGGAGTCTCGCGCGAGGTCGATTGGGCGCCATGCCGGATCGAGCGGCTCGTCTGCTGCCGGAGGCCAGACGAAGCGGCGGTCGTGCTCGTCGCAGGCGCCGAAGTTCTGGTAGTTGCGTTGGGCCTCGATCAGGGAGATCTTGTTCGCCCCGCCGGTCATGGTCGGCCAGCGGAACTGGACCCCGTCGTCCTCCCAGAAGCAGACGGGGCAGATCGTGTACGAGCCGGGTATCTCGTCCAGTACGAGATGCCCGCAGCAGGACAGGGGCAGCGGCGGCTCACCTGTGCAGTCTCGTCGGCCTTCCGGTTCCGGTGCCATGCATTTCCAGGCCAGCGGAGGGTCCGCCAGTCCCCAGAAGGCTCGTAGACACCCGTCGGATGCCAACGCAACCAGACGGCGACGTGCCTGGTCAGAGGCTTGAGGGCGGCTCCGCCGCAGGTCGGGATCGGCTCGCAGACATTCCGCTTCAACGTGTGAGCGGATCGTTGCTGTGAGCTAGGTAACTCGTCAAGTTTGCAGGTGGCAAGGGGTCGACTCTTTCGGGAGCCGACCCCTTGCCAGTTCCCGTGCTGGATGGGTGCTGGATCTTCTGACGTGCCGTCACCTGCGGGTTGAGGTCGTCGCCGGGCTCTGGGTGAGCATTGGCTGGAAGGAGGAGTCCTCCTCATCGGGGCAGCGCGGGAGGAAGCCGTCAGGCACGGTACGGGCGGCGGTGGTGAGGAGGCGGTCCAGGACTTCCCGTTCAGTGGCCGGGGGGAGTCCCAGGGCGGCGAGGAGACGGTCACGGACCGCGGGGTGGTCCGGGTGGTCGTCGAGGTGGTCGGAGTTGAGGGCCGGGGGTCGGAAGCCGGCCAGGGCGTCGTGCCAGGACGGGAGGACGACGACGAGGGCCAAGGCCTCGGCGAGGGACTCGGCGATCAGAGAGGCCCGGCCTTCGGAGTCTGTGTAGAGGACTGGGCGGGAGCCGCCGAGGGCGGCCGGGCCGCAGAGGTAGTGGGTGCCGCCCGCGTTGCAGCTGGCGATGGGCTCCACCGGGAGGCCGTTGGGCAGGGAGATCGGCTCGACCGGGTCGGTGCGGGCCAGGTCGAACTCGCCGTCGCAGGCCAGGTAGGAAGCGGCCTCGGGATGCGTGGCGATCCTGCGGAGCAGGGCGTTGTCCGAAAGTGCGGCCGGGTTGAGGGCTGCGGTGATCGCAGGAGTGAGGGGACGGCCGGAGAGGACGTGGCGGACGGCGTCGAGGGGGATGGGGCGCTCGTAGTAGTCCTCGAAGTGGGCCTGGACCGCCTCGGGGGAGCGGTCGGTGAGCAGGTGGAAGAGGAAACCGGAGCCGTCGGGGTCCTCGCTGCCGGGCGGGAAGGCGATGGCGGAGCCGGCGCGCCAGGCCGTGTCGCCGGTCTCCCGCCACAGGCAGGTGGTGACCCGAGGGGCGTCGATGCCCTCGTCATGGAAGGCGGGTTCATCCAGGAGTTGACGCAGAGTGGCGGGGACTTCGTCGATGACGCCCGGCCAGACCTGCTCGCCGTCCGTCGCGTACGGGCTCATCTCCGACTCGTGGTCGAAGCCGCGTATGAGCACGCCGGCCGGGGTGAAGAGGACGGAGAAGTCGTCCCCCGAGCCGTTCTCCACCAGGGCTGCCTCTTCGCCGGGGCCCCAAGTCGTGTCGAAGGTGTAGCAGCAGAACTGCGGATCGCCGCCGATCGTGGCGTCCAGAATGGCCAACGCGCTGAGGTGGGAGCGGAGTTCGGTGGGGTTGGGGAGGAGGACGGCGGTCTCGTGCACAGTGCTCATGGCGCCATGAAAGCAGGCGCTACTGACAACCCGGCGCGGCCGGCCCGGCCAGTGGTGCGCTGCCTCCAGCGGATTCTGACCGGCCAGGTATTCCTGGCGCGGGATCAGGTGTCATAGATGGTGGAGCGATGCCCGACGTGCACAACCCACACCACCAGCTCTCCGTTGTCGATCGTGTAGACGATGCGGTAGTCACCCACGCGTAGGCGACGGCGATCGGGCTGAGAGACGAGTGCGGTGGTGCTGAAGCCGAGTGGATCCCTTTCCAGCTCGGTCAGCTTTGCCAGAATGCGGAGTGCCACGTCGCGGGGAATCTTTCGCAGCTCCGCTTGGGCCTCGGGTCGGAAGACGGTGCGGTACTCACTCACTGCGCGCCAGGGTCTCCCTCATGATGTCCTCGAGGGGAATGCCGACCGCGGGGTTCGCCATTCGCTCGTCGATGATCTGATTGATCTCGCGCTCTTCCCATTCCTGGTACTTGCGCAGGGTCTCGATGGACACCACCGCGGCGACTTCCTTGCCTCGGCGTGTGATCACCGTGGGCACGTCGTCGCGATCAGCACGCTCCACGACCTCGGCCAGGTGTGCGCGCACGTCGCGGATGGACTCTATGGGCAGTGGGTGCGTCATGTCTTCAAGTGTACCGAGTGTCCCATGTGTACACAACGTGAGAGGCTTTGTTGTCGCGGTCGGTGCTGGATGTGCTGGATGGACTCCGATCGTGCTGGATCGGTGCTGGATGCGGCCGCACGGAAACCCGTTTTCGCGGGTCGGATCGATGCTCCGGGGCACGGTTTGCCACTCCGTGCAGCATGCCGAGTGCCTGCCCCCGCGGACACATGGGCGTGTACCGGCCCTGGGGTGTGCGGCCGTGCGCGTCCTCACCGGCCTGACCACGCACGTCCGCCTCGTCCGGCCGGTCAGGAAGGCGCGCCGGCCAGGACTTCCACCTTGCCGGTGTCGAGCGAATAGTAGGCGCCGACCACGGCAAGGGCGCCCTGCCCCACGAGTGGGGCCAGGTCCTGGTTGGAGCGCAGGTCGGCCGCGGTCAGCTCGACCTGGGCGCGGGCCATGGTCTCGACCGGGTCGGCACCGCCCTCCCGGACGGCCTGCTCGTACGCCGGCCGCAGAGCCTTGGAGATCGCCTCCAGGTTGCCGGGCAGCGGTTTGCCGTCACGGATGGAGTTGTACGCCGCTTCGACGGCACCGCAACGCTGGTGCCCGAGGACCACGACGAGCGGAGTGCCACTCGTCATGGGCCCGTACTCAACGGAACCCGTGACCACCGGGCCGACCGCCTCCCCGCCCGTGCGCATCACGTACAGGTCACCCAGCCCGGTGTCGAAGAGGAGTTCAGGCGGCACCCGGGAGTCGATGCACGAAAGGATCGCCCCGAAGGGTTCCTGCTGCTGGGCAACGAACTGGCGCCGGTTCGGATCCCGGTCGGGGTGTTGGAGGTCTCCGCTCACCCAGCGCTTGTTGCCGTCCATCAGTCTCGTGAATGCCGCGGCGGGCGTGGTCGGCCGCGCTTTTGGCGAAGTGCTGGTCGTCAATGGGGTGGCGCTCGTCGATGAGCATCCCGCAAGCGCGACCGAGGCGACCACGAGTCCGCCGGCGAGCAGAGTTCTGCGATCCGGATGTCCCGCTCTGTCCATCGGTCGTTCCCCTCAGTCTGCTGAGACGCGTCCGTACGTCCTGACCAGGGTGATTGTTCAGCGCGGTGTGGGAGCCCGACGGCAGGCGCAAGCGGGCGCGGGCTGCTTTGCCACCGACGGCCCACATAACCGGCTCGGGCGGCGGCATGAGCGCCGGCGAGGCGGGCTTGCAAAGCGTGGGTCCACACCGGCCCCGGCAAATCCGGCAAGGGTGGGAACGGCAGGATCCCGAGCGCTCCGCCAGGAGACGGCCCCTTCCCTGGTTCCGCGCCGGGTGCGTCCGTTGCCGGGAACGGGTCAGTTGCGTGGTGGTTTCTGGGGGGCGCGTGGTGGGAGAGGCGGCGGATTCGACTCTCCCCGGCGTGCCGATCGATCCGCCCCTGTGCGCTCGTCCGTTCAGGTGGCTATTCGTCAAGATGCTTGTGTCATATTTCATTCGTATGGGTCACTTGGGTCATCGAACCGGTGGGCCGCCCATCCCTCTCCGGGGGAGCGCGGAACCGTTCTGTTCGCCGACCGTCGATGTGTGACGGACCTCGGCATCGTTTGCTCCGGATGGCCGCGATGGGCGCCCCCGTAGAGGACTTGGATCCGACCAGTCGCCCCTGCCAGGTAGCGGCAGGGGTTGGTGCGACGGCCCCCGGCCTCTGCAAGGGAGCGGTGCGCGAGTCATCCGCGCACACCGAGTACCTCGTCATCTGGGCCACGAGCGTGGCCGCCGGCCGCGGCGTCCGGGGCCGGCGGCCCGCGACACGGCTCATCACGGCTCCGAGCACCCTGCGCGAGGACGGCCGGGCCCGACAGCGGCCCGGTGTTCCAAGCCATGGCCATGGGTCTTGATCCGGACCTGGCTCGGAGTCAACTCCCTTATTTCGGAGTTCAGTTCACACACACGGAGGACGACCATGCCAATCAGTCCGAACCAGGGCTCCACCGGTGGCGGTACCACCGTCACCGTCACGGGAACCAACCTCACGGGCACCACCGCTGTGCTCTTCGGTACCAAGCCGGCGACCGGCGTCACCAACGTTTCGCCCACCCAGGTCACCGCTGTCTCGCCGTCCGGCTCCGGCACGGTCGGCGTGACGGTGACCACCCCGGGCGGAACCAGCAACCCGGTCCCGTTCTTCTATGTCGGCGCCCCGTTCAAGTCCGGTCTGAGCGTGAGCTCGGGTGCCACCGCGGGCGGCAACAACGTCGTCATCAGCGGCACCGGCCTGTCCACCGCCACGGGGGTGACATTCGGCGCCAACACCGTCACGCCGACGGTGCTGTCGGACAGCCAGATCAGTGTCGTCGTGCCCGCGGGTGCGGCAGCCGGGCCGGTGGGCGTCAGTGTGACGACCGCCGGAGGCACCAACAACGGTCTGTCGTACACGTACATCGACGCCCCGACCATCACCGGGATCACTCCGGCTTCCGGACCGGCGTCCGGCGGAACCGCGGTGACCATCACGGGCACCAACCTGACCTCGACGACCCAGGTCACGTTCGACTCGGTGCCGGCACCGTTCTCGGTCATCAACGCGACGACGGTGTCCGCAGTCACCCCGCCCGGGACCGTCGGTGCGGTCGACGTCACTCTCTCCAACCCTGCGGGCACAGCCACGGACGTCGGCGCCTTCACGTACGTGACAGGCCCCGGCATCTGATCCGTCACGGCTGCGGCACCGACTGCCGACGCGGAAGGGCACCCGGCACCGGTACCGCCTCCGGATGCAGGACGTCCGCCCCGGTCCGGGATGTTGCCCGCCCGGCCGGGCGGGCAACCCACTCGGCACCACTCGCTCATCGCCGCCCGGCCAGGAGGTCCGGGCGGCGCCCCGCCCGATCACCACATTCCGATCTCCGGGTCCCGTCCACAACGCCCCGATCACATCCCGCGGATCACATCACCCGACAGGAGAACGGCTTTGGAGAGCTCCGACAGCGCGATGCCCCGCGCTACGCAACCGTCGACGGCCGCGGCGGCCCCCGTAATCACCACGAACAGCCCCTTCTCGGGGGTCGCCGGAACGGTCGTCACGCTGACCGGCACCGGATTCACCGGCGCGACCGCGGTCACCTTCGGCGGTACTCCCTCCGCTTCGTTCACCGTGGTGTCCGCGACCGGGATCACCACGGTCGCCCCGGCCGGTGCGGGCACCGTACAGATCACGGTGACCACGCCCGACGGAACCAGCAACGGCGTTGGCTTCACTTACACGATCGCGACGCCCGCGATCAGTTCCGTCGTCCCCAACCAGGGGTCGGTCGAAGGCGGGAACACGGTCACATTGACCGGAACCGGCTTCGCCGGCGCCACCTCGGTTCGTTTCGGTACCGTGGCCGCCGCGTTCCTTGCCGTCTCCGCGACGCAGGCCACCGCGGTCGCCCCCGCCGGGTCCCTCGGCACCGTCGGCGTCACGATCACCACTCCGGGCGGCACCAGCGCCGGGGTCCCCTATACGTATGTCGCCGTTCCGGTTCTGAGCAGTGTGACTCCGGCCCAGGGGCCACTCGTGGGTGGGAACAGCATCACCTTGTCCGGGACCGGCTTCACCGGAACGACCTCCGTTCACTTCGGGGCGAACGCGGCGAGTTCGTTCACCTTCGTCTCGGCGACCCAACTGACTGCCGTTGTCCCCGTCGGCGGCCCGGGTCCGGTTGCCGTCACGGTCACCACGCCCGGTGGTACCAGCACCCAGGCCGTCCCCTACTACTACCTCGCCGCACCGGTGATCAGCGGCGTCACCGCCGGGTCCGGGCCGGTGGGCGGTGGCATGCCCGTGACACTGACCGGTGCGAAATTCCTCCAGGCCACGGCGGTTCGCTTCGGTGCCACGGCGGCGACCCCTTACACCATTTTCTCGGCCACGGAGATCAGAACGGTGTCGCCGCCCGGTGTCGCCGGCTCCGTCCCGGTCACCGTCACCACGCCCGGTGGCACGAGCAACGGTGTGGCCTACCTATATCTGGGTGCCCCGGTCGTCTCCGGCCTGGCGCCCAATCAGGGGCCGTTGGCAGGCGGAAGCACGTTGACTCTCACCGGCGTCGGACTGACGTATGCCACCGCAGTACTGTTCGGTGCCGTGCCCGTCGGCTTCACCGTGGTCTCCGACACCCAGCTGACAACCACGGCACCGCCCGGCGTGGCGGGCGCAGTCACCATCAGGGTCGTCACCCCCGGTGGCACCAGTGTCGGCGTTCCTTACACCCGACTCGGCCCACCCGGCATCTGAGTGTTCCGGCACACGACTTGAGGAGAGACGGCAGCCGGTGTGTGGGCGGGGAAGCGGCTCGACGGGCAGGCCGGTCGGCGGCGGCCCGGCGAACGGTTCGGCGGGTTTCCGGGGGAGCTCGGCCCGTGGACAATCGCGGCCATGAGTGAAGAGTCGATACGGAACTACCTGGCCGCGGTCGAGAGCCGACTGGCGGCCGACGGCTGTGCCCCGCGCTGGGAGGACTGGGCCGGGGTCCCTGTGCTCGTCGGGCGGCGGGCCGACTTCCGGATGCGCTGGGCGGCCACCAATCTGCATCTGTTCGCCGTGGCCGCCGCCGTGCCCGAGGTCACCGTGCCGGTCATCGACACGTTCACCACGCAGGTGCTCGCGTATGCCAAGAAGAACAAGGGCGGCCTGCCCGTCGGGATGCAGACCGGCGTCGCGTCCTTCCCCGTCCTGGTCAGCGACCGGATCGATCCGGCCGCCATGGCGTGGGCGGAGGAGAAGCAGCGCAATCGGTTCGCCTGCTTCGCGCGGCCGGTCGTCGTCGACAGCACGCAGGGTTACGTGGGCATGTACCGGGGGAAGCCGGCCCTGGGGCGGGCCTACGCCTCGCATCTGATCGAGAAGGGTGCCCGCTACTTCCAACCGCAGGGCTGAACCGCCGAGTTCAGGCGCGTTTCAGCCGGCGCTGTGCCGTGGGGTGTTCGCGAGCCGGTGCGACGTGTGGCGGGGATCATGTGCGGTCTCATGCGCCGTGCGGCGGCTCCACGCGGCCCAGCCATCCGGTCAGGAGCACCTCCGGTTGCGCCTGCTTCCTCCGGTGGCAGGGCATCCAGGAGGTGCGACGCGCTGCGGCGGCCGGCGAGGCATCCGGCCGGGCGGCGCCCCTAGGGCTGCACGACCCTCAACTCCCGTACGCCCACCGGCTTCTCCGCGTCATCCGAAGTGACCGTCAGCCGCACCTGACGGGCCGTCTCCCCCGACCGGTACGGGTGCCAGTCCGTGCCGTTCACCGATGTCTCCAGGCGGTAGGAGGAGAAGCGTGCGTCCGTCCACTCCGGCTCGATCGAGGTCACCGGGGCCGCGCGCCCCAAGTCCACCGTCAGCGCGCCCGTCGCGCCGTCCGGGGACCAGGACGTGGCCGGGCTGCCGTCCACCGCGGCGACCGCGTACAGGCCGGGGGTCTCGGAGGTCGCCGTCGCCGGGCGGCAGCGGGCCGCGTCCGTCGTCCGGGCGAGGTCGGGGCGGCGGGTGGCGAGGGCGAGCGCGCCGGTGAGGAGGCGGGGGCCGGTGGGGGTGTGGATGGTGAAGGGGGCGCCGGAGATCAACCGGACCGTCGTCGTCAGGGGACCGATCGCGATGTCGTACGTACGGCCCCGGTAGCGCAGCCCCGTCAGAGTGACGCCCCTTCCCAGCTGCGGCGGCAGCAACGGATCGAGGCGCACCCCGTCCTCCCGCAGCCGGAGACCCGTCAGGCCGTGTGTGAAGACCTGGAGGAATCCACCCTTCCCGGTGAGGAAATCCTGGGCGGGGGAGCCCGACAGCGGGTCCTGTGCGCCCGTCTTCGCGCCCCGGGCCTCGCTGAACAGGGCGTACGGGCCGCGCATGAACGGGCGCACGGCGCGCTGGAGATAGGTGTACGTTGCGCAGCCGGCCTCCCCGATCGTGGCGGCGTCGATCGCATGGACCGAGTCCGTCATCGCCGGGCCGTCCGGATCGGTGCGCGCGGCGTAGTAGTCGAGTGTGGACGCCCGGGCGCCCGGCTCCATCGGCCACTCGAGCGGGTAGATCAGCAGCACCGTGTCGGCCTGTTTGATCGTCGAGCCGTTGTAGCCCGCGTACTGGAGGAGGAGTTTTCGCTTCGGGTCGTACGGGATGCGCAGACCGTCCGCGACCCGCGTCCACTCGGCCGGTGCCGGGTGCCCGAGCAGTTGCGCCGCGCGGGTGGCGTTGCGCAGGGCCGTGGCCGCGACCGCGTTGGTGAAGACCCCGTCGGTGACGCCGTTGCTGTACTCGTCGGGGCCCGCGACGTCTTTCACCGAGTAGCTGCCGTCGCCGTTCGCGGTGGCCCGCGAGGCCCAGAAGTCGGCGATCCCCTGAAGCAGCGGCCAGCCGTGCCCGGCCAGCCAGTCACGGTCCCCGGTCGCCAGGTAGTACTGCCAGACCGCGAGCGAGATATCGCCCTGGAGGTGGTTCTGGGTGAGGCAGTGCGGGGGGTCCCAGCTCTGGCACTCGGTCCAGAGGTTGCCGTTGCTCGCGCTCGTCCACGGGTAGAACAGCCCCCGGAATCCCAGCTTCTGGGCGTTGGCACGGGCAGCCCCGCGCGTGCGGTAGCGGTACTCGACGACGGAGCGGGCCAGTTCGGGGCGGGTGGCGAGCAGCGCCGGGTACATCCAGGTCTCGGCGTCCCAGAACACCAGGCCCGCGTAGTTGTCGCTGGTCAGACCGACCGGAGCGATGCTGTCGCGGGACCCGGTCCGGGTGGAGGCGAGCAGACCGTACTGCGCCGACCGCAGCCACTTCTGCAGCTCGGGACTGTCCGGTACGGAGATGTCGGCCGCCCAGGCCCGTCGCCAGGCGGCGGCGTTCGCGGTGAGGACACCGGACCAGCCGCGCCGGGCCGCGCGCCGGGACGTCTCGCCGGCGGCTGTGCGCGGGGCGGGCGAGGTGAGCGCGGTGTCCACTCCGACGTACTTCTCGAAGGTGTACGTGCGCCCGTTGCGCACCCGGACCGTGTTGCTCACCAGGTCGGTGTCGCGTGCCTGCGTCGACGTCGATCCGCCGGTGCGCATCGTCTGGACGATCGCGCCCGCTGTCCCGGTGCCCTGCGTGCGGAACGTTCCGTCGCCGTTGAGCGTGATCCGGCGTGCGCCCCGCGGGTCGAGGCGGCCGGTGACGGTCGTCGTACCGTTCCAGTGCGGTGTCATGCGCAGCCGTACGGCGCCGGTGTGCACATCGGACCGGTCGGTGAGCACCTCGTACGTCAGGTCCGTCGTGCGCCTGTCGGCCGTGGTCCAGCGCAGCGACGTACGCACCAGGCCGCAGCGCAGAAACACCGTCTGGCGGTAGTGCGAGATCCGGCCCGGAGGCGTGGCGGAACCGTAGGTCTCGTCGCCGACGCCCACGTCCAGCGTCGTCCAGCTCGGCAGTGCGGCGATCACCTCGCGGCCGTCCGCGAGGTTCCTGTCGCGCCCGAACAGGCCGGAGACGAAGGCGCCGTCGTAGCGCGGAGTGAACAGCGGCCAGCCGGTCTTCCCGCCCGGGGAGGCATAGCCGGCGCCCGTGGCGGGCACTCGATGGGCCAGGTATCCGTTGCCGACATAGGGGGCGTAACCGGCGGCCTCACCGAACCGGGTGGAGGTCGGCGCCCAGGTGGGGTCGGTGTCCCGGCCGCAGGCCGTGGACGAGGGCGGGAGGGGAGCGGCGGCGTACGAGAGGGGCGGCAGCGGTGCGACCAGGGCGCCCGCGACCAGAGACGTCAGGGACGTGAGGAGGCAGAGGCGCGAGAGGCTCACCGTATGAAGGTATGGACGCGCGCGCCGAGCGGCGGTGCACGGCGCGCGGCGCGCGGGTGAACGGCCGCCGGCCCTGTCAGTCGGCGAGGCCCGTTTTGAGGCCTGCGCCGCACAGGGGCACGACGACGCTCCGGTCCGTCCAGCCGCCGACCGCGGCCCAGCAGGCGACGCCCGTCGTCTCCACGTAGAACCCGCGGGCGGCCAGATCCAGCTGTGCTGTACGGATCTGATCCTCGGTCACCGTGAGGAAGGTGCCGCCCGATTCCCGTACCGCGGCCAGGATGGCCCGGGCGCGCGGCGGGCGGGGGATGGCGATGCCCTCGGCGAGGGTGGGGGCGGCCGCTCCGGCCGGGGCGTCGAGCAGCTCGTCCGCTTCCGCGCGGAAGGCGGCGGCCAGCGGTGACACGGCCTCGGCCTGTACGGCGATCAGCGCCGGGCGCTCGTCGATCAGCCCCTGGGCGTGGAGTTCGGCGGTGGCCAGGGCCGCGCCGAGGAGGAGCGTGCCGTTGCCGACCGGTACGGCGATGGCGTCCGGGAGGCGGCCGCCGAGGTCCTCCCACATCTCGTACACGTAGGTCTTCGTGCCGTGCAGGAAGTACGGGTTGAAGACATGCGAGGCGTAGAACGTGCCCGGGGTGTCGGCCGCGGTACGGGCGGCCAGCGCAGTGGCCTCACGGCCGCCGGGGACGATCTCCAGGCGGGCGCCATGGGCCCGGATCTGCTCGGTCTTCTTCGGGGACGTGCCCTCGGGGACGTACACCGTGCAGGGGAGCGAGGCGCGGGCGCAGTACGCGGCGACGGCCGTGCCCGCGTTGCCGCTGCTGTCCGCGATGACGCGCTCGGGCGAGAGGCGGCGGGCCAGTTCGGCGAGCATCACGGCGCCGCGGTCCTTGAAGGAGAGCGTCGGCATCAGGAAGTCGAGCTTGGCCGTGACCGTGCCGGTGAGCGGGACGAGCGGGGTGCGGCCCTCGCCGAGGGTGGTCGTGGGTGCGGCGAGGGGCAGCGCCTCTTCGTAACGCCACAGTGAATTGACCCGTCCGCTCAGCGAGTTGAGCGAGAGTGGCCCGGCGACCTCGAAGTCGAGGTCCCAGGGGCCGCGGCAGACCGGGCAGCACCAGGTGAGGACGGTGGTTTCGGCACGGGTGCCGTCCCGCGGACAGAGATACATGGTCATGCCCGTCAGCATGTCAGGCGTGTGGCGGCTGAGTGGCGAAGGTATGGCGCACGTCAACGCACCCTTGTGTGATTCCCATGGATCGGTCAATCTTTCGCTGTCGGCCGGGCCGTGGGCAGCGCGGAATCCGAAGCGCGTGATTGTCATGCCCATGCTATTCGAGGGCTACGGTTCGGCCCTGCCCTGCCCCACCTCCATTTCCCATGGAACCCCCCACCAGCGCACCGCAATCGAGGAGGACCCCTCACATGTCAGTGATGCGTCACACCCCCCACGCGCGTCGAAGACTCGCCGCGGCGAGCGTCATAGCCGGTGCCGCCCTCGCGCTCTCCACCGCGGCGGCGTTCCCCGCCACCGCGGCCGGGACGGCGACGGAAGGCCGGATCGAGAACGCGGGTGCCCCGGGCACCATCAGCGGCAGTTACATCGTCACGCTCGACGAAGCGGCGGCCGACGCCGGCTCCGAGCAGGGCAGGGCGCTCGCCAAGGAGTACGGCGCCAAGATCAAGAAGACCTACCACGCGGCCCTCAACGGCTACGCGGTCGAACTCTCCGCCGCGCAGGCGAAGAAGTTCGCCGCGGACCCGGCCGTCGAGTCCGTCGTACAGAACCGGACCTTCACGGTCTCCGGCACCCAGCCCTCGCCGCCCTCCTGGGGGCTGGACCGGATCGACCAGAAGAACCTGCCGCTGAACCAGAGTTACACCTACCCCGACAAGGCGGGCGAGGGTGTCACCGCGTACATCATCGACACCGCTACTCGGTGAACGCCTCGTCGGAGGTGGCCAACGGCACCTGGAAGCTGCGGGTCGGCGACAATGCGGCGGCCGACACCGGGAGGATCAACTCCTGGGCCCTGCAGTTCTGATGACGGCTCCGTGAGCCATTGAGCGTGTGTGGGGCGGCGCCGGTCGAGGCCCCGGTCGACCGCGGTCATCGGCTCGCCGTCGTCCGTGTCCCCGTCCGGCGGCCAGAACATCGCGCCGCCGAGACCGTGCTTGCGGATGTACGGCGGGGGCCGAGCCGTGGTTGCCGGTGTTTTTGCTGCCGTGGCCCTTGCCTTGGCCGGAAGGGCCGGGGCCTCTTCGGTGGCCGACGGCGAGGTATGCGCGAGGTCATGATGAATCATCACTTCGGGTGAAACTCTGGCCTGCGCTTGCGATCCACAACCGACGGTTGCCAGGCTGTTGCAGACTGTCAACCTGTTGGGAGTGGCCTGTGACTTTCGGTGAGCAGCCCGCCTATCTGCGCGTTGCGAGCGATCTGAGAGAGAAGATCGTCAACGGTTCGCTGCCGCCGCACGCGCGCCTGCCGTCGCAGGCTCGTATCCGCGAGGAGTACGGAGTCTCGGACACCGTCGCGCTGGAGGCGCGCAAGGTGCTCATGGCCGAGGGGCTGGTCGAGGGACGTTCCGGCTCCGGTACGTATGTGCGCGAGCGCCCGGTCCCGCGCCGGATCGCCCGTTCCGGCTACCGGACCGGGGCCGGGGCCAGCCCGTTCCGTCAGGAGCAGACGGCGGACGGGGTGCGCGGGACCTGGGAGTCCCGCAGTGAGCAGGAGAGTGCAAGCGGTGAGGTCGCCGAGCGCCTCGGCATCGAACCGGGCGACCGGGTGATGTGTACGAGATACACCTTCCGGGAGGCGGGGGAGCCGATGATGCTCTCCACATCCTGGGAACCCCTCGCCGTGACGGGGCGTACGCCGGTGATGCTGCCGGAGGAGGGCCCGCTGGGCGGCTGCGGGGTGGTCGAGCGGATGGCCGCGATCGATGTCGTCGTGGACAACGTGGCCGAGCAGGTCGGCGCGCGTCCGGGGCTGGCGGAGGAGCTCCTGGCGCTCGGCGGCGTACCGGGTCATGTGGTGATGGTGATCGAGCGTACGTATTACGCATCGGGTCGCCCGGTCGAGACGGCGGACGTGGTGGTGCCCGCTGATCGTTTCCGGATCGCCTACCACCTTCCGGTCAGGTGACCGGTACCTGGAGGGCGCCGTCCGGCGTCGGTGGCGACAGGCCAACGCCCTGCCGGGTGCCGTAACCGAGGGGCAACCACCGGCTGTAATGGCTTGTCATGTCCCGCTCCTTCCTTCTTGTTCGTACCCGTACACCGGAAGGTGAACGGGCCCGTTCTCGGGCCGATGCCGATGCCGATGCCGACGGCGCGTACGGCGACGGACCGGGGGCGCAGCTGCCGCAGGGGGCGCATCCAATCGGGTGCGCCCCCTTTCTCGTGGCCGGATCGGTATCTCTTTGTGTAATTACGTATCCGTTGAGTGAAGGTCAGGCGTAGGGTCCGGCATATGCGTACTGCGGTTTCCTGGGGATCCTTAGAGACATGCATGCCGTTCGAGGGAGGTGCGCGATGAGCGACAACGGTGCCGAGCTCCCTTGGCTGGTGATACGGCAGGACGACAACGGCAATCGCTACCGCGTCGGCAGGTATGCCACACGGGGCGAGGCTCAGAAGACTGCCGACAAGCTCGACGGTCACGGCCACAAGCAGCTCTATTGGGTGGAGCGCATCGGGCAGAGTGCCCGGCCGTAGAGCGTCCGCAAGGAGTCGGGCGGGGCGTTACGCTCCGGCTCATGAACGATCGTGTGGTGGTGGCCGGAGCCGTCTATGACCGGGGCCGCCTGCTGGCCGCCCGCCGCAGCGCCCCGCCCGAGCTGGCCGGCCGGTGGGAGCTGCCGGGCGGGAAGCTGGAGCCGGGGGAGAGCGGCGAGCAGGCGCTCGTACGGGAACTCCGCGAGGAGCTCGGCGTGGAGACGGAACCGCTGGAGCGCATCCCCGGTGAGTGGCCGCTGAAGCCCGGGTACGTGCTCCGGGTGTGGACGGCCCGTCTGGTGTCCGGGGTGCCCGCACCGCTCCAGGACCATGACGAGTTGCGCTGGCTCGGGCCCGGTGAGAGCGACGCGGTCGACTGGCTGGACCAGGACCTGCCCGCGGTCGCGGAGGCGATGCGCCGCCTGCCGGACGGTGCGCCCCGCTGACGCGGAACGCTGCGGCGAGAGCTGTCGGCGTGGATTGCGGCATGATTCCGGTGGCGCGCGCCGATTGCCCCGTGCGCCCCTCTGTCTGTGTACGTCTGTTCGTGCGCGCGGCCATACACCCGTACGCCCCACGTGTCGACCCCGGCGATAGTTCGCCCCAAATATCGGGTATGTCCTGATTAACCCCCGTAAACAAGACGTTCCTCGTTGCTGGTCTTGGGAAGTGGTCGGCGTGATCGACACCGAAGGCGACTGCGCCGAGTGGACCTTTCCGGCTGTGCCGGGCGCCGTGCGTTCCGCGCGGCATGCCGTCCATGAGGCGTTGCGCGGCTGGGGGCTCGACGCTGCCGTCGGGGATATGACAGTTCTGCTGGTCAGCGAGTTGGTGACCAACTCCATGCAGTACACATCGGGCCCCATCGGGGTACGTCTGCTGCGCCCGCATCTCAACGGTGACGCTCCCGCCGCCCGTCCCGGACTGCTCGTGGAAGTCTCCGATCCGCTTCCGGATCCGCCCACCGAACGTATGGCGGGACCCGATGACGAAGGCGGCAGAGGACTGCAGCTGGTGGCCCGTTCTGCTCGCCGCTGGGGGACCAGGCGCGGGAAGACCGGCAAGACCGTGTGGTTCGAGCTGGCCCTGCCTGGTTAGGAGTGGGGTGGGACGCACAGCGATCACCAGAGGTCGGGCAGAACCTGGCTGAAAGGTACTGAGACCGTGCTGTGATCGTGAACGCCGTGTCGGTAAGGGCTGCAGTGCTGAATACTGCGGGCAGGACCGGTCCGGTGTGTGAGCTGGAGGGGACGGTCGCGTGAGCGAAATACCTGGGACAGCGGGCGACATTGTGTGGCAGAGCAGCCCGCCTGGCTCGATCTATGACTACATCAGGGTCGCCTCCTTCTCGATCGGCCCCGACGGCCTGATCGAGCAGTGGAGCCGGCGGGCCGCCGGTCTCTTCGGCGTTCCCGCAGACAAAGCGGTGGGCATGGATCCGGTCGAGGCGTTCATGCCCGCGGAACTGCGCGGGGACGGCCACCGCCGAGTCGGCGAGATTCTCGACGGCAAGGAGTGGACCGGCCTCGTCCCCTTCCGGATACCGGGCGAGGATCCCGTGCACGGTCTCGCCGAGATCTATGTGATGCCGAGCGAGACGGGTACCGGGGAACGCGCCGCGCTCTGCATCGTCGTGGACGTTCGCGCGCTGCGCCGCATCGAGACGGACCTTGCTGCGTCACAGGCCATATTCGGCCAATCTCCCTTCGGTTTCGTGTTGTTCGGTACGGACCTCACGGTGATACGGGCCAACCAGCGCTTCGCCACCGTCTTCGGCGGCCAGGCCGCCGACCACCGTGGCCGTACGGTCGACGACTACCTCTCCCGCCCCGAGGCCGACCGGCTCACCGCCACGCTGGAGCGCGTTCTGGAGACCGGCGCGTCCGTCACCGATCTCCAGCTCGTCGGCACCGCGCCCGGCGACAGCGACAACCGCCACTGGTCCATGAACCTCTACCGCGTGCACAGCGGATCGGGCCGCCCCATCGGCATCGCCGGGCTGGCCACCGATGTGACCCGACGGCACATCGCCGCCCGCGAGGCCGCCAGCGCCCGCCGCAACCTCGCCCTGCTCAACGAGGCCAGTGCCCGTATCGGCAACTCCCTCGACCTGGAGACGACCGCCCGCGAGCTCCTCGATGTCGCCGTGCCCGGCTTCTGCGACCTCGCCTCCGTCGACCTCTACCAGGGGCTGCTCACCGGCGACGACGCGCCACCCGGCAGCTGGGATTCGCTCCGTCAGGAGTCCGTCGGCGGCTCCGCCGAACTGCGCCGCGTCGCCCTTGCCAGCGCCGTGTCGGACGCG
Source organism: Streptomyces atratus (assembly GCF_014648655.1). Classification (GTDB taxonomy): domain Bacteria; phylum Actinomycetota; class Actinomycetes; order Streptomycetales; family Streptomycetaceae; genus Streptomyces; species Streptomyces atratus. The sequence goes on along the minus strand of NZ_BMRN01000001.1, from coordinate 479,093 downwards.
CTGCCCGCCACCGCCGCACCCGACGCGGACGCCGGCCCGCCCGCGCTCGGCGCCGTACACCGCTTCTCGTACAACTCGCCCTGTGCCATTGCCCTGCGCACCGGTCATGTCGAGGATGTGCCCGGCGACGACCAGGGCTTCGTCCAGTCCACGCTCGCCGTACCGATGGTCGCCCACGACACGGTGGTCGGTCTCGTCCAGTTCTCCCGTACGAAGGGCAGCGAACCCTTCGGCGAGAGGGACCGTGCACTGGCCACCGAACTCGCCGCCCGCGCCGCGGTCTGTATCGACAACGCCCGCCTCTACCGGCGCGAGCACGAGCGCGCACTGATCCTCCAGCGCAGCCTCCTGCCACCCGGTGACCCCGTGGCCGCCGGCCTGGACATCGCGTGCCGCTACCTCCCCGGCAACACGGCCACCGAGGTGGGCGGCGACTGGTTCGACGTGATCGAACTCCCCGGCCACCGGACCGCCCTCGTCGTCGGCGACGTCATGGGCCGTGGCCTGCGGGCCGCCGTGGCCATGGGTGAACTGCGCACCGCCGTACGGACCCTGGCCCTCCTGGACCTGGAACCCGCCGAGGTGCTCTCCGCACTCGACGAGGTCGCCCGCGGGCTCGGCACCCCCGGCGGCGGCAGCTCCTCGTCCGGCGGTTTCGGCGGCGCCCAGTGGCCCTCAAGGGCCGCCCACAAGTCCCGCGAGGCGGACCTCTCCGAGGTCTACCTGGCGACCTGCATCTACGCGGTCTACGACCCGGTCACCCGGCGGTGCACCTTCGCCAACGCCGGCCATCTCCCCCCTGCCGCGGTCGAGCCGGGCGAACCGGCCATGCTGCTCGACGTCCCGCCCGGGATGCCGCTCGGCGTCGGCGGCGAACCCTTCGAGGAGGTCGAGGTCGAGCTGAAGGAGGGCGCCCTGCTCGCCCTCTACACGGACGGCCTCGTCGAGTCCCGCGACCATCCGCTCGACGAAGGACTGGACGCCCTGCGCGGTGCGCTCGTCGAACCGGAACGGCCGCTCGAAGACGTCTGCGACCACGTACTGACCACCCTCGACACCCGGCACGGCGAGGACGACATCGCCCTGCTCATGGCCCGCATCCGGGGGCTGCCGGCCGACGCCGTCGGCGACTGGCGGCTGCCCCGCGAACCCCGCTCCGTCGGCCGCGCCCGCGAACTGGCCCGTGGCCGGCTGCTCGCCTGGGACCTCGAGGAGCTGGTGGACACCACCGAACTACTGGTCAGCGAGCTGGTCACCAACGCCCTGCGGTACGGGGAGGGCGAGATCCGGCTCAGGCTGCTGCGCGACCGTACGCTCGTGTGCGAGGTATGGGACGCGGGCCTCGTCCAGCCGCGGCGGCGGCGGGCACGCGACACCGATGAGGGCGGGCGTGGGCTGCAGCTGGTCGGGCTGCTGAGTGTGGCCTGGGGGTCGAGGCGGACACCGCGCGGCAAGACCGTCTGGTTCGAACTGGCGCTGCCCGACGGGGAGCCGGCCGCCGAGCGCACGGTCGAGCAGCTGCTGAGCATGTTCTGAGCGGTTCGGGAGGCCGCCGAGGGCTGCTGCCCGCCATGGGGCCGCCGACGGCGCCGCCCTGTCATCAGCCCGCCGGGACCGCGGTCACGAGGCCGTTTTCAGGGCGGCGAGACGGGCCTCGACCTCGGCGCTGTCGCCCAGGCTGTCCAGTTGCTCGAACTGGGCGTCCAGGGACGACGCGGCGAGCTCCTGCTTGCCCAGCGCCTTAGCCTCCTCGCGCCGTACCTTGTCCTCGAAACGGCTGAGTTCACTGGTCGGGTCGAGCACATCGATGTTCTTGACGGAGTCCATCATCCGGTTCTGCGCCTGGGCGGACTTGGCGCGTGCGACGAGCTCGTCACGCTTGGACTTCAGCTCCGTCAGCTTGGTCTTCATCTGGTCCAGGCCGGACTTGAGCTTGTCCACCACCTCGGTCTGCGAGGCGATGGTCGGCTCCGCGGTCTTCGCTTCCTTCTCCGACTGGAGCTGACGGCCGAGCGCGACCTTGGCCAGGTTGTCGAACTTGTCCGCCTCCGCGCCCGCCCCGGCCGCCCGCAGCTCGTCGGCCTTGCGACTGGCGGCGAGTGCCTTGCCGCCCCACTCCCTGGCCGCGTCGACGTCCTCCTGGTGGTCCTGTTCCAACAGCCGCAGATTGCCGATGGTCGCGGCGACCGCCTGCTCGGCCTCCGAGATGTTGGCCGTGTAGTCGCGGATCAGCTGGTCCAGCATCTTCTGCGGATCCTCCGCCTGATCCAGCAACGCGTTGATGTTGGCCTTCGCCAGCTGGGTGACGCGGCCGAGAACGGTCTGCTTGGTCATGGCACCTCTCCTGTGTGTGAACGCGTACGAATGAAGCCTCGAGCCGGTGTCCGTGCCATCGGCTCAGAAGCGGCCGCCGCCGCCCCGCCGGCCGCGCGTGCCCCCGCCGCCGAAGCTGCCCGGCCCGCCGCCCCCTCCGAGACCCCCGCCGAAACCTCCTCCGTAACCCCCGCCGCCGCGGCCGCCCCCGCCGCCGCCCAGGAGTCCGCCGAGGATGATCCCGCCGAGCACCGCGCCGCCGACCCCGCCGCCCCCTCCCTGCATACCGCCAGGACCGCTTGGGCCCCCGTACGACCGCACATCCTGTTCGGCCAGGCTCCGGGCCTGCCCGGCCAGGGAATCCGCCTGCTGCGCCTGGGCCAGCGCGCCCTGGGGATCGCCGGTCCCGGCCAGTTCGCGGGACTGGTCGAGCCGCCGCTGGGCCTCCGCGAGGCGGGTCCGGGCCTGGCTGCCCACGGCTCCGCGGTTGGTGGTGATGCAGTCGGCTGCGGCGGCGATCGCCGAACGCGCGGTGAGCGTCGCCTGGTCGAGAAGGGAACGGGCCCGCCGGTCGCCCTGCTCCTGCTCACGGGCGCCAGCCAGCGCCTCGTCGAGCGCCGCATCGGCCTCCTCCACCCTGCGCAGTGCGTCGATGGGGTCGTACGGACCGGCCTGCATCTCCCCCTTCACGTCACCGAGCACCGACTCCGCGCGCGCGATCCGGCCCCGTAGGTCCGCCGTCGACACACCCTCCGCGGTGCCTTCGAGCAGCCCGCCCGCATCGGCCAGGTCGGTTTCCGTCTCGGTGAGGGCGGCGGGCAGTCTGCCCGCCGCCTCCGCGAGTTCCCGGCTCCGCCGGTCCACGGCATCGACGAGGGTGCTCGCCTGGTCGACAGCGCCCTCGGCAGCCCGTACATATACCGCCGCTGCGGCGTTGTTCCCGCTGTCCACCGACTGCCGGGCCTGGTTGAGACCGGACGTGGCGAAGACGAGCCGGTCCTTGGCCTGTTCGACGGCGCCGGCGACCGGTGCGGAGGCCGACTCCGCGTACCGGCTGCGCATCGCTGTCAGAGCGGCCCCGGCAGCGCCGACGCGGCCGGCGAGAGCGCGGAAGGCGGTCTCGGCCGTGGCCAGGGCCTGCGAAGCGTTGCGTTCCAGGGCGCGCAGCCGGTCGAAGTCCTCGGACACGGCATCGAGGCGGGTGTTGGCGTCCGTGCAGCGGCTGATGATCTCGTCCAGCATCCGGCGCCGCGTCGCGTCGTCCTCGGGAAAGGCGTCGTCCAGCTGCTGGCGCAACCGGAACGCGGCCGTCAGCTCGCTCTTCGCGTAGGTGACGGCCTCGGTGAAGGGGGCTGCGGCCTCTTCACCGAACTGGGCGGTGGCAAAACCCAGTTCCTCCTCACTGGTGCGGACCGCGTCGTCGGTGTCCACCAGCAACTCCTTCGCACGGGCATCGAGCTCCGGCAACGGAGTCGGTGGCCGGGGCGGCGGGCCCGATCCGGCGGAGCCCGGACCCCAGCCCGTCGCACCGGGCGTGGTGCGGGTCGTGGCCCGCCTCCTGCGCCGGATGTACGCATAGCCGGCGACCGCTGCCGCCCCGCCGACGACGACCACCGGCAGAATCAGGTCCGTGGCACTCGGCCCGCCGGAATTCCCGGTTCCGGGATCGGCGACGCCAGGTGTGATCGTCGGGGTGGGCACGGCCTTGTCGGCCAGCACGGCGGAGTACCCGTTCGCGGCGCCGATCGCCGCGCCGGCCCAGTCGTGCTCCCTGAGCGCGGGCTCGATCGCTGTGTCGGCCACGTCCTGGAGTTGGGCGTCGGTGAGGCGTGAGCCCTGCTCGACGGTGTACGCGTACTGCCGGTCGTGGGTGGCGACGGCGAGCAGGACGTCCTCGCGGCCGAGGCCGTTGCGGTTGGCCGTCTCATCGGCCCAGTTCTGCGCGGACCGGCCGGAGAAGTCCCGTACGTAGACCACGAAGAGCTGGACGCGGCGGTCGGCGTACAGCCGGTCGAGCGCGGCCGTGACCTGGTCCCTGCGGTTCCCGAGAGCCCCCACCTTGTCGGTGATCTGCCCGTCCCTGGACAGGATGACGGGATCGTCGGCGCGAGCGGTCAGCGCGGCGGGAAGGGCCAGCCAGCACACCGTCAACAGCACGGAGAGAAGGGCCCGGCCCGGTATGGATATCCGGGTACGGCTCACGAGCGGCATCACATTTGTGAGGCTATGTCCACCCTCTGTCGCCCGCGACCGGGCGATCGGGCCCGGAGCCGGGAACGATGCCGTTCATACTGCGACGGCACACCGACATCAGGCATTCAGGGGGACGGACGTGCGGACGCGGATGAAGCGCATGACTCAGGCCGTACGGAACCGGGCGGCCCGGTTCCGCTGGAGTGGGCTGTGGGGGACCTGGCCGAGACGGATCGCGCTGGGAGCGGTTCTGGTGATCGTGGTACCGGTCCTCACCGCCGGGGCGGCTCTGCGGCTCAACTATTCAGGTGACCCCGGCGACGGCACCCGCACCCGTGGCCACGATGCCATCTGGCTCGGCCATGCCTGGGTCGACGGGCGCAAGGACGACGCAGACCTCGCCGCGTTCGCCGCCCGGATCAAGGGGACCGGGATCAAGGACCTGTACGTCCACGCCGGGCCGCTGGAACACGACGGCACCCTGCCCGCCGCCCGCTACCCCCGGGCGCGGTGGCTGCTCGACGCCGTACACCGCACCCTGCCCGGCATCCGGGTCCAGGCCTGGCTCGGCGACAAGCTCGCCACCGAAGGGCCCGACGGGCTGCGCCTGGAGCGGGCCGCGTCCCGAAGCGCTGTCGTCGCATCGACCCGGCAGATCCTGGACGCCGGGTTCGACGGCGTCCACTTCGACCTGGAGCCGCTGCACTCCGGCGACGGCAACTACCTCTCGCTCCTCGACGACCTGCGCGGGCTCACCCGGGCCCGCGAGGTCCCCCTGTCGGTCGCCGCCCACCAGATCGACCCGCTGCCGGAGGCGCACAGGGTGGTGGGGGCGCTCAGTGGCAGCCCGAAGTGGTGGTCGCAGAAGTTCTTCGGGCAGGTCGCACGCCGGGTCGACCAGATCGCCGTCATGTCGTACGACACCTGGATGCCGCTGGAAGGCATGTACGGCGGTTACGTCGCCGAGCAGACCGCGCTCGCCCTGGAGGTGACACCCCCCGAGACCGATCTGCTGATGGGGCTGCCGTTCTTCCACGAGAACGACCTCGGACACCACGAGGCGGCGGAGACGGTCGCGGCCGCGGTCCGGGGCACCAGACTCGGGCTGGGGCGCACGGACCGCGGCCGGGAACGGTTCGGGGTCGCGCTCTACGTCGACTTCGCGGCGCGGGACGGCGACTGGGCGGCGTACCGGAAGGGCTGGAACTGACCTCCGCGCACGCCGCCACAGGGCAGATCAGATGGAGAAGCGCTCCCTGACGAGCAGCGGACGCACCTTCGACTGGAACCCACCGGTCCGGAACGGCCGCTGCAGCAGGCCCGGGCGGATCGCCTGGGCCAGCGCCGCGGCGATCATGCCCTGGTCGAGAGCGAGCATGTAGTCACTGACCCGCCCGGTGCCGACGTTGACGGAGTCCCGGAATCCGTATCCGGCGTGGTAGGCGCCGAAGTCGCGGTCGAGAGCACGCAGATTGGCGATCGCCTCGTCCGGCGCGTAGGGCAGGGCGAGGAAGGAGGCGTGCGGGGTGACCACACCGTTGGTGAACGCCGAGGGGGGCGGCAGCGGCTCACCGTCCGTGGTGTGAGTACGGTCGGTGTTGGAGGCGTATCCGTCCACCTGCATGCCGATCGCGTCGACGCCGTACTCCTGGTACCCGCCCTCGGGAATGTTGGCGGGGGAGAAGCCCCAGTACCCGTACTCCGCTTCCTTCATGCCGTGTTCGATCTGGCTGCGGACGTAGCGCCGGTGGGTGAGGCCCCAGGACCGCGGCGACCACTCCGGCTCCGGTACGAACAGCGGCACCATCAGAGCCTCGAACATCGACCCGCCCCAGGTGGGGACGATCTTCCGGCCGCGGTGGGTGTAGTGCCCCTGCCAGACGCGTACGCCGTCCATGGCGACGTAGCTGCCCTGCGGGTGCTGCTCCTGCCCGTGCTCGGGGAGCATCGTGCGCAGCAGGTGCCAGTAGTGGTCGGTGGGCAGCGAGCCGTCCGCGATGCCCAGGTAACTTGCCATGCGCGGCTCGGTGTTGAGCGCGCCGTAGTGATGGCCGGTGGGCTCCTCGGTGTCGGTCCAGAACCCGCCGCGCAGCTGACCGGGACCTGCGACGGGGTCGGCCGGGTCGTACGGCGTGTAGTAGTACGACCAGTCGGCGGTGGCCAGGATGCGGGCGATGCGGGGGCGCAGGGCGGGCGAGGCGTCGGCGGCGATACGCAGACCGGTGATCAGCCAGGCGTTGTCGACGGAGGAGAGGAACGGACGCACCGGGTCGCCGCTGCCGGGCCACTCGGTCAGGACCGAACCGTCGTGCGCGTCGTACCAGTTGAGCCAGAACCCGTGGTGGCGCTCCAGCTTCTCGACGGCCCCGACGGTGCGCTCCAGCCTGCGTTCCATCGTGGCATCGCTGATCACGCCGAGCCCGGCCGCGGCGACGGTCGACCAGAGGCCGCAGCCGATGTTGGTGGGGGACGTCTGGCGCGACTGGACGGGGGCGGTGCCGCTGACGTCGATCTTGTCGACGGCGAGACCGAAGTCGGTCGTCATCGCCTCGATCGAGCGGTAGGTGTCGTGGAACCAGCGCCGGAGCAGTGGTGTGTCCGAGCCGTGCACGGATTGCGCGGCGCCTGCCGAAGGCGCGGACACGGCTCCGAGGGACAGGGCGGCAGCCCCTGTTCCCGCGGCGGTGAGAAACGTGCGACGGTCCATCAGAACCCCTCGAAGAAGAGCCACCGACTGTGGGCGGTGGGCGGATTTCGTTCGTCGGTCGTGACTGAGGGCGCGGGGCGCCGTGATACGTGCGGCACCCGCGCGGGCGCCGCACGTGGGCGGAGCTGGACACGGGCGGCGCCGCGCGCGGGCAGAGCTGTACGGGAACCGGCGTCCGTCAGGTACCGCCGGTTCCCGTACGGGCGGGAGCTGTCAGGTCGCTCCCGGTCGGGGGCCGACGTCAGTCGGCGATGCGCGGCAGTGCGCGCGTGCGGCCCATCTCGCCCAGCCAGACGGCGGACGGCTTGGGCAGGCGCTCGAAGGTCTCCGGGTTCCAGCCGATCAGACCGAAGGTCGGCTTGTAGGAGCCCCACTCGTAGTTGTCGAGCGCGCTCCAGGCCAGGTAGCCCTGGATGTTCAGGCCGTCCTCCAGCGCGGACGCGACCTCGTTCAGAGCGCCGGTGTAGTAGTCGATCCGGCGGCTGTCGTCGTCGGTCGCGATGCCGTTCTCGGTCACGATCAGCGGCACGTCCTTGCCGACGACCTCGGCGGTGTGGCGCAGCGCGTAGCCGACCGCGCAGGGGTAGTACTCCCACTGCGTGAGGGTGCGCTCGACGCCGTCGGCCGTGGGTATGGGGCCCTCGGTGCCGATCTTGGTCCGGGTGTAGGACTGCACACCGATCCAGTCGTCGCCGCGGGCGGCCTCGATGAAGATGTCCTCGCGGGGGTGACGGTAGGCCGCGGTGACCTCCTCGGCGCCGGGCAGGGCCTGGTAGACCTGGTTGGCGATGGTCCAGCCGACCTGGATGCCGGCGTCGATCGCCCTGACCTCCTTGACGGCCGCGTGGTGCGCGGCGATGACGGCCTGGGTGGTCTCGTCGTCGGGGGTCGGCAGACCGGCGGGCGGGAAGCTGTTGTCGCCCCGCTTGGCCTGGCCCGCCATCACGGCGATCATGTTCGGCTCATTGATGGTGCAGACGTGGCTGACGCCCTCGCCGATCACCGGTGCGCAGGCCGCGACGTAGCGGGCGAAGAGCTCGACCGCGCCGTCGGCGGTCCAGCCGCCGCGCGCCTCGAACCACTGCGGCACGGTGAAGTGGTGCAGGGTGATCATGGGGCGCAGGCCGCGCTCGACGGCGCCCTCGACCATGCGGCGGTAGTGGGCGAGTTCGGCCCGGGAGAACTGGCCCTCGGCCGGTTCGATCCGCGCCCACTCGATGGAGAACCGGTAGTCGGTGAAGCCCAGACCGGCCAGCGTGTCCATGTCCTCGTGCCAGCGGTGGTAGCTGTCGCAGGCGTCCAGGCTGGGCTCCTGGATGTGGGTGCCCGCGGCGTGCTCCTTGACCCACCAGTCGCTGTTGGTGTTGTTGCCCTCGATCTGGTGGGCGGCCGTGGAGGCACCCCACAGGAAGCCTTCGGGGAACGGGACCTGGGTGTGAGTCATCGCAAACTGTCTTTCTGGTGATGAAGGGGTGTGGCCGGCGGGGGTGCGGGGTGCGGCCTCGTACGTTTCGGTGGGGCGGCCGGGACGGGCCGGCCTGCCCAGGGGGACGGCTACTTCATGCCGGCGGTCGCGATGCCCTGGGTGAAGTGCCGCTGGAGCGCGATGAAGACGACCAGGACCGGCAGGACGATCAGGAAGGACCCGGCCATCAGCATGCCGTTGGACCCGCCCGCCTTGTTGGGGTCGGTGGCGAAGGTGGCCAGGGCGACCGGAAGCGTGTACTTGTCGGGGTCGTTGGTCGCGATGAGCGGCCAGACGAAGTTGTTCCAGGAGCCCAGGAACGTGAAGATCGAAAGCGTCGCCAGGGCGGGCTTCACCAGCGGCATCACGATCCGCCAGAAGATGTACCACTCACCGGCGCCGTCCATCCGGGCCGCTTCCAGCAGCTCGTCCGGGATCGACTGCATGAACTGCCGCATCAGGAAGACACCGAAGGCCCCGGCGGCGAACGGCAGCACCAGACCGGCGTACGAGTCGATCAGGTGCAGCTTGCTCATCAGCACGAAGAGCGGCAGCAGCATCAGGTTGCCGGGCACCATCAGGGCGCCGAGAACCAGGCCGAAGATCTTGTTGCGCCCGGCGAAGTTCAGCTTGGCCAGGGCGTACCCGAGCATCGAGCAGAACACCAGGTTCGAGACGGTGACCAGCACCGCCACGATCAACGAGTTCATGAAGTACAGCGGCAGATCGAGCTTGTCGAGCAGGTCCCGGAAGTTCTCCAGGGTCCACTCGGTCGGGATCCACACCGGCGGGCTCGCGGTCAGCTCCTGCGGCGTCTTGAACGCGGAGAGGGCCATCCACAGGAACGGCGCCGACATGATCAGCAGGCCGACCGAGAGCAGGACGTAGACGAGGGGGCGCTTCAGATTGCGGGCCTTCTTCGGCCGGGACGGCTGCATGTCCCCGGGCTTCTTCGACGGCGCCGTCGAGACGGCGCCCGGTGCACTGGTGGCGCTCATTTCGTGTTGTCCTTCAGCAGTCGGAGCTGCAGCACCGTGATGCCCATGATCACTACGAAGAGGACATACGCCATGGCACTCGCATAGCCCATGTGGAAGAAGTTGAAGCCCTCGCGGTACATGTTCAGCGAGACCGTGAGCGTGGAGTCCGAGGGACCGCCCTGGGTCATCACGAACGGCTCCTCGAAGACATTGAGGTAGCCGATGGTCGTGATCACCGTGGCGTAGAGCAGCGTCGGCCGCAGCAGGGGCACGGTGATGCCCTTGAACTCCTGCCAGACACTGGCACCGTCCAGCCGCGCGGCCTCCCGTACCTCGGTGGGAATGGCCTGCAGGCCGGCGATGAAGAGCACCATGACCGTGCCGAGGTTGCGCCAGACCGCCATCGCGATCATCGAGGGCATGGCGAGCGTCTCGGAGCCCAGGAAGTCGGGCGAGGTGAGGCCCACTTCGGAGAAGAGCCCCGCGACGAGCCCGTCGCTCGGGTCGAGCACGAACCGCCAGACCACGGCGACCGCGACGATGGTCGTGACCACCGGAGCGTAGAAGCCGACGCGGAAGAAGGTCCGCGCCCGGTCGATGCCGTTGTTCAGCAGTACGGCGACGACCAGCCCGAGGAAGATCGTCAGGGGGACACCGATCACCACGAAGTACGCCGTGTTGAACAGCGACTTGAGGAACTTTTCGTCGCTGAACAGATTGACGTAGTTCTCGAAGCCGATGAAGTTCGCGTCCATCGGGTGCGTGACATTGCGCAGCCCGAAGTCGGTGAAGCTCATCACCAGCGTCGCGAGGATCGGGAGCGCCATGAAGACGAGGAAGAGGACGAGGAAGGGAGTGGAGAACAGCCAGCCGGCCAGGTTCTGCACGCCCATCGAGGACTTCTTGCCACCCCGGCGACCCGCGGGCCCGGTGGCCGGGGACTCGGAAGCCCCCGGCCCGGCCTGCACCTTGGCCGACTGCGCGGCCTTTGAGGTCATGGTGCGCATGACTCCTACTTCACGAGGCCTTCGATTTCGGACTGAGCCGTCTTGAGCGCGTCCTCGGCGGACGCCTTGCCCTGGGTGACCTTGGCGATGGCCTGGTCGACCTTGTCGGTGATCTCCGTCCAGTTGGACAGCGACGGGGACGACTTGGCGGTGTCCATCTGCTTCTTGAAGACCTGGAGGTCGGCGTCGTCGGCGAGGTCGCCGGAGGTCCAGGCCGAGGTGTTGGCCGGCAGGTCCTTGGTGCGCTTGTACCAGTCGGCCTGGCCCTTGGTGTCGGTCAGGTACTTGATGAATTCCGTGGCGGCCGCCTTGTGCTCACTGTCCTTGGAGATCACCAGGGAGGAACCGCCGGCCATGGAGACGGAGGACTTGTCGGCGGGCACATTGGCGACCGCCCACTTGCCCTTGATCTGCGGCTGGCCCTCGTTCAGCAGGGTGACGTGCCAGGGGCCGCCGAAGAACATCGGGACGCGGCCGTTGCCGAAGTCCTTCACCACGTCGTAGCCGGGCTGCACGGACTTGTTGGAGAGCCCCTTGTCGAAGTACGAGCCGTACTCCTTGAGCGCCTTGACGGCCTCGGGGCTGTCGATGACGGCCTCGCCCTTGTCGTTGACGATCTCGCCGCCGGCCGAGTACAGGAAGGAGTAGAAGTTCTGCACCGTGTCCAGGCCACTGGGCTGGATGGACAGGCCCCACTTGGTTCCGGCCTTCTTCTGGTAGGCCGAGGCGAGGTCCTGCATCTCCTTCCAGTTGGTCGGAGCCTTGGTGATGCCGGCCTTCTCGGCCAGGTCGGTGCGGTAGTAGAGGACGCGGGTGTCGACGTACCACGGCACGCCGTACGCCTGACCGTCCACCTCGCCCTGCTTCCAGCCGGACGGGAAGAAGTCCTTCTCGTTGAACGTCTTGGTGTCGACCGGCTCCAGAACGCCGAGCTCGGCGAACTCGCCCATGTAGGTGCCGCCCATCTGCGCCACGTCCGGCAGGGTGCCGGCGGCGGCCGCGGAGACCAGCTTCTGGTGGGCGACGTCCCAGCCGACCGGGGTCACCTTCACGTTGATGTTCGGGTTGGCCTTCTCGTAGACCTTGGCCACATCTGCGAGCTTCTCGCCCTCGGCCCCCATGGCCCAGACGGTGAGCGTCTGCTTCTTGTCCGCGGCGACGTCGTCGCCACCGGAACTGCCGCACGCGGTGAGACCGAAAGTGAGCGCGGCTGCGACTGCGATACCGATCGAGGCGTTTCTGGCGGTGCGGGGCATGGAGGGCTCCTCCTCGAGCAATCCGAATGTATGCGCTGCCTGTAAGCGCATACATCACTCTGCGACAGAGATTCAGGAATCCGCAAGAGGGTGCTAGGTCACACTCGTGCAACGTGCTGGACATCTGAATGTTCAACTTGGCACGGTAAGCGTGACGTTTGTGAAATTGGGAACGATGTGACCTATTTCGCGGCGTTGATCCGCGTGCTCGATGGTCTGCACCGGCATGGGCGGGGGCGATATTGTCGTGATCATGGCTCCGTTCGAACATGACTTCCCCTTCGATCCGGCTTACGGGCACACGCTCGACGACCTGCTGCTCATCCCCGCTCCCGCCGCCCCGGACGACTTCGACGCCTTCTGGCGAGCCCGGTACGAGGCAGCCCGCAAGGTCGCCACGGAGCCGGAGATCGGCCCGCTGGAGGACGAGCGCGACGGTGTACGGATTCACGGCGTGACGTTCACGTCGGTGGGCGGGGTGCGGCTCGGGGGCTGGGTCGCGCTGCCCGCCGACGGGAGCGCGGAGTACGGATTCGTCGTCGGGCACGGTTACGGAGGCCGGCAGGAGCCGGGCCCCGACGTGCCGCTGCCGTTGCCCCGGGCGGCGGCCATCCTGCCCTGCGTACGGGGCATGGGAGCGCGTGGCCTGCATCCGGGCATCCCGGACGCGGCCGACGGCCATGTGCTGCACGGCATCGAGTCGCGCGACAGCTATGTCATCGGCGACTGCGTGGCGGACCTGTGGTGCGCAGCGTCGGCGCTGCACGAGCTGGTGCCGGAACTGGCGCCCGGGGAGGGCGGCCCGCGGCTCGGATACCTCGGAGAGAGCTTCGGTGGTGGGCTCGGTGCGCTGGCTCTGCCCTGGGACGACCGGTTCGGGGCCGCGCAGCTGACCGTGCCCACCTTCGGCAACCATCCGTTGCGGCTCACGCTGCCGTGTGTGGGCAGCGGGGAGGCGGTGCGGAGCTACCACCGGGAGCACCCCGAGGTCACCGAGGTGCTGCGGTACTTCGACGCCGCCACGGCCGCGACGCGGCTGGAGCTGCCCACGCTGGTGGCTGCGGCGCTCTTCGATCCCTCGGTGCCGCCGCCGGGGCAGTTCGCCGTGCACAACGCGTCGGCCGGTGAGCGCGAGCTGCGGGTGCTGAGCGCGGGGCACTTCGATTACGAGGGGCTGGCGGCGGAGGTGGCGGAGCTGCGGGCCGCTCGGCGGGGGTTCTTCGGGGCGCGGCTGGGGCGGTGACGTGGGGCGGGGTGGTGGCCGACGGTGCCCGGCGGGTGCTTCGTCCTCAATCGCCGGACGGGCTTGATCCGCCCGGACTCGGCGGTGGCGTCCCCGTCAGCCGCAACCGCAGCTCGCGCGGCGGATCAGGGATACCGGGAGCATGAGCGATACCGGTTCGCGCCCGCTGTTGCCCAGGCGCTGCACCAGCAACTCGACGGCCTGTTCGCCGAGTTGGCGGATCGGCTGGCGTACGGTCGTCAGCGGCGGCCGTACGATCCGGCTCAGCGGAATCCCGTCGAAGCCGGTCACCGCGATGTCCTCGGGCACCCGCACCCCGCGCCGCTCCAGCGCGCGCAGTGCGCCCACCGCCATCTGGTCATTGGCGAACAGCACGCCCTGTGGCCATTCGGTCTCCCGGTCGAGCAGTGCCTCCGCGGCCCGCGCGCCCTCGGCCTGCGTCATCATCTCGGCCCGCAGGTCCGGCTCGTCCGGCACCGGCAGCCCGGCGTCGCGGCAGGCCTCCTGGAAGCCGAGGAAGCGCGCTTCGGCGTCCGGGGATTCGGCCTCGCCCCCGACGAAGGCGAGCCTGCGCAGCCCGTGGTCCTCGATCAGATGGCGGGCCAGTTCGCGCTCCCCGTCCGCGTTCGCGACGACGATGTGGTCGAGATGGTCGATCTCGCGCGGTCCGGCGAGCATCACCACCGGCAGTCGGCGCGAAATCACTTCGAGGTCCTCGGTCGGCACGGTCTGTGCCAGAACCGCGAAGCCGTCGACCCGTCCCGCGACCTTCGCGACGAGGCTCTCGGGGCCGCCCTCCAGCGAGGCGGCGATCAACAGCGCGTAACCGTGCCGGCGCGCCGCCCGCTCCATGCCGCGGATGATCTGGTCGGAGTAGAGCATCACCGCGTCGTCGGCGTCGCTGTCCGCCTCCGCGTCGGCCTCGGCGTCGGCGTCGGCGTAGTCGGGGAAGCAGAGACCGAGCACGCCGGTGGTCCGGCTGGCCAGGCCCCGGGCGTTCCCGCTGGGTACGTAACCGAGCTGGCGGGCGGCTTCGAGGACCCGCTCGCGGGTCTGGGCACGTACCGAATCGGGGGTGCGGTAGACCCGCGAGACCGTGGCAATGGAGACGCCCGACCGCTCGGCGACGTCGTACACCGTTGGGGCGCTCACTCGACCGACCGTCCGCTTCTTCTTCCGTACCGAAGCACCTGCTGTTGCAGCTGCCGACCCTCTTATGAAAGCGCATTCACCCTAGATCGCGGATAAGAGGACGGGCAAGGTGGCCTGCTGCGGGGTGGCCCCGCAGAGAGTGCACGTGCGATCGCTCGTCGGCGGGCTCTGCTGGTGATGATCACCCAAACTTTCAGGTCATGGCCATGATTGAGGCAAGTTTCGATCACCGGCGGTCAGACTTGTCGGGCTGTTCTGAACCGGCGCCGGCTTCGATTCCGCGCATTGTTTGGTGATCTTGATGTGTTCGGAGCGCACCTCCGTAAGGCACTTCGTGATGTTGCAGTAGCCGAGCCCGTGCTCCTCCCGGGTCGTAGCCTTCCGGTCGAGTCCCGACTCGGCGGCGGCATCCAGGGGGTGCATGTCCAGCTCGGCGATCCGCATCAGGAAGCGCGGTCCGGCGAACGCCGTCTTGCTTCTCCTCGCGGTCGCGCACCACTCCAGCCGTCCGACGGTGCGGACCAGGTCGTCGAGGCGGTGCTGAACCGCCGTCAATTCTCCGTGCAGTGACATGACTTGCTCTCACTTCCGCGGTCGCGGGTGGTCATGTTCATGCGCCTGAGAGCGTCGCGCGTCACGCCCCGGTTGTGAAGCGTGCAGGCCTTCCCGGTCTCGCGGGGTGTTCCGCCGCGCGGGTGAGGTTCGGGGGTACTGACGCCGTGTCTGCGCCGCCTCTCGCGCGAGGGCGCTTTCAGTGGACGGACGGAACCAGTGTGATCAACTGCATATGCCACCAGAAACGCACAATTCGGCCCATCCGTGTGTGGGTGGGCCGGGCCGGCCCCGGAGGTATCAGCCATGTCCCACGTCGGCGTCCCGAGGGGGACGGCCCGAAAGCGCCGTTCGCTCGCGCTCCTCACGACGGGTGTGCTGACGCTCCCCGTGCTGGCCGGCTGCAGCTCTGACGACGGCGGCGGCTCCACCGGGGCCGCCGCTCCCCAGGACATCGCGGTCGCGGCCCGGAATGCGGTCGCCGCAGGGGGCACGGTCAACTGGGCGATCGACGCCGTGCCCACCACTCTCAACGTCTTCCAGGCCGACGCGAACAGCTCCACCACCCGCATCGCGGGCGCCCTGCTGCCGACGCTCTTCCCGCTGGACGCCAAGGGCAGGCCGCAGCTCGATCCGGACTATCTGGAGTCCGCGAAGGTGGTCGAGCGCGAGCCCAGGCAGGTGGTGCTCTACCGGATCAACCCGCAGGCGGTCTGGAGCGACGGCCGGGACATCGGGGCGTCCGACTTCGTGGCCCAGTGGCGGGCGCTGAGCGGCAAGGACTCGGCGTTCTGGACCGCCCGCAACGCCGGCTACGAGCGGATCGAGAAGATCGAGCGCGGCGCCGACGACCAGGAGGTCCGGGTCACGTTCGCCAAGCCGTACGCGGACTGGCGCTCGCTCTTCTCGCCGCTGTACCCGAAGGAGGCGACCGGCTCCCCGGACGCCTTCAACGACGGCGCGCGGACCACGCTCAAGGCCACTGCAGGACCGTTTCGGCTGGGCGGCGTGGACATGGTGAAGGGCGAGGTCACCCTGGTCCGCAATCCACGCTGGTGGGGCGATCGGGCCAAGCTCGACTCGCTGGTCTTCCGGGCCGTCGAGCCGCAGGACCGCACCGAGGCCCTGACCGAGGGGAAGGTCGACGTCGCGGACATCGACGCCGCGGCGGCGCACCGGATCGTGCAGGCGGCCGACGACAAGGGCGGCAACGGACAGCCGCTCGCCCAGGGCCCCGGTTCCGGTTCCGGGACCGGCCCGGCCGCCGCACTGCGCTCCTGGGCCGAGGCACACGGCTCGGACGAAACGGCGGCGGCGGCCGCCCAGGCGGCCAGGGAGAGGAACCGGGCAGCCGCCGAGGCGTACGCCGCCGAGCAGGGCAAGCTGCGCGCGTATGCGGTCCGCAAGTCGCTGGAGCCCGCCTACACCCAGCTCGCGCTGAACGGCGAGTCCGGGCCGCTCGCCGACGACCGGGTACGCAGGGCGGTCGCCCGGGCCCTGAACCGCCAGGAACTCGTCGACACCGTACTCAAACCGCTCGGCCTGCCCGCCACGCCGCTCGGCAGCCACCTGGCCCTGGCCGGACAGCCGGCGTACAAGGACAACAGCGGCGCACTGGGCGGCCAGGACACCGAGGAGGCGCAGGCGCTGCTGGCCGACGCGGGCTGGACGCGGGAGGGCGCGGTCAAGAAACCGGGCGGTGCCAAGGCCGGCAGCGAGGTCGAGAAGAAGGGTGCGAAGAAGGAGGACACCACCGCCGGGAAGGACGACAAGGCGGCCTCGTCCGAGAAGCCCGGCAAGACCGGCAGCGGCGACGGCAAGGCCGACAACGCCGCTCCTGAGCGCGAGCACGCCGCCGACGATGTACAGGCCGTCGTCGGCGGCGACGACAAGCCCGGCGACAGCGACGGAGTCGGCAACGCCCCTCAGGTCCTCGCCCCCGCCCCCGCCGCCGCGTTCCACAGTGCCGCTCTGCTGCGCCAGGCCGGATACCTGGCCGAGACCGGCACCACCGAGGACGTCCCCTCCGAGGTCGCCGCCCAGGACCAGCGGCCGGGCGGCGCCGCCGGTGCGTACGCACCGGCGGGCACCGCGGCCCCCGCCCAGGCCCCCGACGCGCGCCGCGGCCCGCTCGGCAAGGACGGCAAGGCGCTGAGCCTGCGCTTCGTCCTGCCGGCCGGTCCGGGGTCGGAGCCGCTGCGTGCCGTCGGGGACAAGATCGCGGCGATGCTCGATTCGATCGGCATCGGTACGGCCATCACCAAGGTCTCCGACGACAGCTACTTCCAGGACCACATCGCTTCCGGCGACTACGACCTGGCCCTGTACTCCTGGCCCGCCACCGCCTACCCGGCGACCGACGACCGTCCGATCTTCGCCAAGCCGGTGCCGGCCACCGACGGCTCCCTGCTGGTCGAGCAGAACTACACCCGCGTCGGTACGGACCACATCGACCAGCTCTTCGAGCAGGCGGTCTCCGAACTCGACGAGGGGACCGCCCGGGATCTGATGGAACAGGCGGACGCCCGGATCTGGGCCGCCGCGGGGTCGATTCCGCTTTATCAGCGTCCACAGCTCGTGGCGACCGACAGAAAGCTGGTGAACGTCGGCGCCTTCGGCTTCGGCGCACCCCACTACCAGGACATCGGCTTCAAGAAGCCGCAGCCCGCCGGGGCTCCGGCGAACAAGAAGAAGTAGCAGGTCAGAACGGCTCCAGAAGCTCAGAACTGGCTCAAGTTCCTTGCCCGCCGGGGTCCCGGCGGGCAAGCTCGTGTCCCGACCGGACCCGAGCCGCTCGCCCCCCCACATGCCCCCCACGGGACCTTGCGGAGCCCCCACGGATCCCCCCACGGATCCCTCCGCATCCCCCTCCTGCCACGCGCACCCACCTGGCACACCCCCGGTAGTGAGGTAATACCGGCCGAATATCGGTTGAAGAGTGCCTTAAGACCGGTCTCGCGGATCGGTCCGGGAAGCCCGGGACGCGCCAGCCCCGTACCATGGGGGGTAGCCGTGGCGCGTCCGCCCGGCGGGCGTACGAGGACCCGAGAGCGACTGAGACGCCTGATCCCACGATCCGAGAGAAGCGCAAGCCACCCATGCCCACGCGCCACGACATCCGTAACGTAGCCATCGTCGCCCACGTCGACCACGGCAAGACCACCCTGGTCGACGCCATGCTCAGGCAGGCCGGCGCCTTCGCCGCGCACGCCGCCGAGAACCTCGACGAACGCATGATGGACTCGAACGACCTGGAGCGTGAGAAGGGCATCACGATCCTCGCCAAGAACACGGCGGTGAAGTATCACCCCAAGGACGGCGGGGACCCGATCACGATCAACATCATCGACACCCCCGGCCACGCCGACTTCGGCGGCGAGGTCGAGCGCGGTCTGTCGATGGTGGACGCGGTCGTGCTGCTCGTCGATGCCTCCGAGGGCCCGCTCCCGCAGACCCGCTTCGTGCTGCGCAAGGCGCTCGCCGCGAAGATGCCGGTCATCCTCTGCATCAACAAGACGGACCGTCCCGACTCCCGGATCGCCGAGGTCGTCGACGAGACGTACGACCTGTTCCTGGACCTGGACGCGGACGAGGACCAGATCGAGTTCCCGATCGTCTACGCCTGCGCCCGTGACGGCGTCGCCTCGCTGACCAAGCCGGAGGACGGCACCGTCCCGCAGGACAGCGAGAACCTGGAGCCGTTCTTCTCCACGATCCTGTCGCACGTCCCGGCCCCGGAGTACGACGACGAGGCCCCGCTGCAGGCCCACGTCACCAACCTGGACGCCGACAACTTCCTCGGCCGTATCGCGCTCTGCCGCGTCGAGCAGGGTGAGCTGCGCAAGGGCCAGACCGTCACCTGGATCAAGCGCGACGGCACGATGTCCAACGTCCGCATCACCGAGCTGCTGATGACCGAGGCGCTCACCCGCAAGCCGGCCGAGAAGGCCGGCCCGGGCGACATCTGCGCCATCGCCGGTATCCCGGACATCATGATCGGCGAGACCCTGGCCGACCCCGAGAACCCGATCGCGCTGCCGCTGATCACGGTCGACGAGCCGGCCATCTCGATGACCATCGGTACCAACACCTCGCCGCTCGTCGGCAAGGGCGGCAAGGGCCACAAGGTCACCGCCCGCCAGGTGAAGGACCGCCTCGACCGCGAGCTGATCGGTAACGTCTCGCTCCGCGTCCTGGACACCGAGCGCCCCGACGCCTGGGAGGTCCAGGGCCGTGGTGAGCTCGCGCTGGCCATCCTCGTCGAGCAGATGCGCCGTGAGGGCTTCGAGCTCACGGTCGGCAAGCCGGAGGTCGTCACCAAGCAGGTCGACGGCAAGACGCACGAGCCGATCGAGCGCATGACGATCGACTCCCCCGAGGAGCACCTCGGTGCGATCACCCAGCTGATGGCGACCCGCAAGGGCCGCATGGAGACGATGACGAACCATGGTTCGGGCTGGGTCCGCATGGAGTGGATCGTCCCGTCCCGCGGCCTCATCGGCTTCCGTACGGAGTTCCTGACGCAGACCCGCGGTACGGGCATCGCGCACTCCATCTTCGAGGGCCACGAGCCGTGGTTCGGCGAGCTGCGCACCCGTCACAACGGCTCGCTGGTCGCGGACCGCGCGGGTTCCGTGACGCCGTTCGCCATGGTCAACCTCCAGGAGCGCGGTGTCATCTTCACCGAGGCCGGCACCGAGGTCTACGAGGGCATGATCGTCGGCGAGAACTCCCGCGCCGACGACATGGACGTGAACATCACCAAGGAGAAGAAGCTCACCAACATGCGTGCGGCTTCCGCGGACACCACGGAGAACGTGGTCCCGGCCCGCAAGCTCTCCCTGGAGCAGTCCCTGGAGTTCTGCCGCGAGGACGAGTGCATCGAGGTGACCCCGCAGACCGTCCGTATCCGCAAGGTCGTCCTGGACCAGAAGGAGCGCGGCCGCGCCGCTTCGCGCGCCAAGCGCTGATCCCTGATCCGAGCACAGCCGCCGAGAGGCCCGGCTCCCCGCAACTCTGCGGGGAGCCGGGCCTTTCGGCCGTTTCCCCCTGCCCCTGACGCGCTGCACGAATTACGAGGCATGTGCGATTGGAAATGCTAGCGGAAGCAAATTCTCCGATTGTGTTGCGTGCATGAGTCGTCGCAGAAACCTCAACAGTTCCTCAAGGCGCAGGCATGGCAGCCTTTTTGGGCGACAAAATCGCCGCTGTCGCACCGATCGGTGAGGCGAGGATCGCAAAGCGAACTCACCCAGTTCGCCAGAGCAAAGGATTCTGATGCGGAAGACTGTGGCGATTGTGCTCGCGGGGGCGGTGATGTCGGCCGTATTGACGACGCCGGCGGTGGCGGCCTCATCGGGCGGCGACCCGATGTGCAGCCCGGGGCGGACCAAGCTGGTGTGGTCCACGAAGAGCAAGCCCTGGGTCGTGACGCACAAGAGGCGGGTCGAGCACTTCACGACCGACCCGGCGAAGAAGACGTTCAAGGTCGACAAGATCGCCGAAGTCAAGGCGTCGGTGACCGCGACGGCCGGGGGAAAGATCGGCGGGAAGGTCGTCCTCGCCGGCCTCGAGGGGTCCATCGGTCTGGAGCTCAAGGCCGAGGGGAAGGTGACGAACAAGAAGTCCGAGTCCGTCACCTACAACATGACGAAGTATGACACTTACATCTATTACTCCGGCACGAAGAAGGCCAAGGGCTACTACACGCAGTACCGCTGCGACCGTGGCACGAAGTGGATCAAGACCGGCCGGTACGGCAAGGCGCAGAGCTGGACGACGCCCACCGAGGGCGGAGTGCGCTGCGGTACGAAGCCGCCCAAGTCGTCGTTGGCCGCGGTCGTGAAGAAGGAGTACTGCTGACTCGGTGGCCCAGTAGTCTGTGCACATGCCCCGCCGGTCCGCTTGCGCGGGTCGGGGGGCACTTTTCGCGCCCTGACCGCGAAGCGTTGCCGGGGTGTTGAGCCCGCGGGCACGCAACCCGTTTTCGCGAGCTGTGCGTCCGGTTATCGGACGTTGCTCTCCGGAACATGTGTTAACGGTCCGTTTCGGGCGTGTCTGTCTGGGCTCGCTTTGTCCGGATTTCGGTCAACCAGGCCCTGTCGATGTTGTCAAACCGAGACCCTTTAAGTGTGGTTTACGGCCCGCTCGTACTCAATAGTTGGCTCCACTGAGCTCGGGTCAATGGGTCACGCACTGTGGGGAGTGCCGACTCACGAGCACACTAGGGGCACTGAAACGATCGCCGTCAGGGGTGTCGGTGTATCAACTCCAGTGCCCTTCTTGTAGTCAAAAGTGGACTCATGAGGAGGAAACCCATGCGTGGTGCCAAGAGCGCCAAGTGGGTCGCGGGAGCGGCAATCATCGCCCTGGCTGCGACCGCCTGTGGTGGTGGCGACAGTGACAGCGGCAAGGACATGAACTCGGGCAAGGCGGACCCGAACGGGATCCTGACCGCCCAGCTCAGCGAGCCGCAGAACCCGCTGCAGCCGGCGAACGCCAAGGAGAGCCAGGGCAGCCGTGTCCTGCGCGCCATCTTCGCCGGCCTGGTGGACTACGAGCCCGGCACCGGCAAGCTCACGTACGTCAACGCCGAGTCCGTGACGCCCAACGCGGACTCGTCCGTGTGGACCGTCAAGCTCAAGCCGGGCTGGAAGTTCCACGACGGCACCCCGGTCACCGCCAAGTCCTACGTGGACTCCTGGAACTGGTCGGCCAACGTCAAGAACAACCAGACCAACTCCAGCTGGTTCCAGGACATCAAGGGTTACAGCGATGTCCACCCGGACAAGGGTGACCCGAAGAAGACCGAGATGGAAGGTCTGAAGGTCGTTGACGAGAACTCCTTCACGATTTCCCTGACCGGTTCGGTCTCGTACTTCGCGTACAAGCTGGGCTACGACGTCTGGTCGCCGCTGCCCGAGTCCTTCTTCAAGGACCCGAAGGCCGCCGGCCAGAAGCCGATCGGCAACGGTCCCTACAAGTTCGTCTCGTGGGACCACAACAAGATGATCAAGGTTCGGAAGTTCGACGGTTACCAGGGCCCGAACAAGGCCAAGAACGGTGGCATCGACTTCAAGAACTACACCACCGCCGAGGCCGCCTACTCGGCCCTGCGCTCGGACCAGCTCGACTGGATCGAGCAGGTCCCCGTGACCGCGCTGAAGAACTACAAGCAGGACCTCGGTGACCGAGCGATCGACCAGGAGTACTCCGCGGTCCAGTCGATCGTCCCGGCGTTCTACACGAAGCAGTTCAAGAACATCAACCCCAAGGTCATCCAGGGCCTGTCGATGGCGATCGACCGTGACACGATCACCAAGACCGTCCTCAACGGCACCCGTACCCCGGCCGACTCGTACGTCGCCCGTGGTGTGCTCGGCTACAAGCCCGGCGCCCTCGGCGACATCGTGAAGTACGACCCGGCCAAGGCCAAGGCCCTCATCAAGGAGGGTGGTGGCGTCCCGGGCGACAAGATCTCGATCCAGTTCAACGCGGACCAGCCGCACAAGGCGTGGGTCGACGCGGTCTGCAACAGCATCCGCCAGGCCACCGGCGTCGAGTGTGTCGGCGACTCCAAGCCGGACTTCGCGACCGACCTGAACGCCCGTGACGGCAAGAAGGTCAAGTCCATGTACCGCGGTGGCTGGGTGCTCGACTACCCGGTCAACTCGAACTTCATGCGCGACCTGTACGGCACGACGGCCGCCGGTAACACCAGTGGCTACTCCAACAAGGCGTTCGACGAGCTGGCCTCCAAGGCCGACAAGGCGAAGACCCTTGACGAGACCGTGAAGATGTACCAGGAGGCCGAGCAGCTCCTGGCGAAGGACATGCCGTCGATCCCGCTCTGGTTCTACAAGGTCAACTCGGGGCAGTCCAAGAACGTATTCGGAAAGATCGTTTACGGCCAGGACGGCGACCCCATCTTCACCGACGTTCAGGTGAAGTCGAAGAAGTAAGTTTCGGGACCTGCCGGCCGGTGCCGCCCTCCGGAACGGATGGCGGCACCGGCTTGCAGGCGTTGGCCCGGCAATCTCCCCACAACCCCGCGGTGGAGACCATGTGTAGGCCATCGCCGACCCCTCACGGCATGGAGGCATGATGGGGCGTTACGTCGCTAGGCGACTGCTCCAGATGATCCCGGTGTTCATCGGGACTACTCTGTTGATTTTCCTTATGGTCCACATCCTTCCCGGTGATCCCATCCGGGCGATGTGGGGTGACAAGGCGGCCGACCCCGCACAGGTCGAGGCGCTGCGTCACAAGTTCGGGCTGGACCAGTCCCTTCCCATGCAGTACATCAACTACATGAAGGACCTGTTCCAGCTGGACTTCGGCGAGACCTTCGGCGGCCGTCCCGTCTGGGACGAGATGTCGAGGGCCTTCCCTGTCACGATCCGTCTCACGATCGTTGCGATGGCCATCGAGATGGTCGTCGGTCTCAGCCTCGGCGCGTGGGCCGGACTCAAGGCGGGCAAGGCACCGGACACCGGCGTGCTGATCTTCACGCTGGTCGTCATCTCGATCCCCGTGTTCATCCTCGGCTACGTGGCCCGGTTCATTTTCGCGGACACACTGCATTGGGTCGCGCCAAACGTCGAAGACTCGATGGACATCACGCAGTTGTTCCTGCCGGGCTTCGTCCTGGCCATGCTCTCCATGGCGTACGTCGCCCGACTGACGCGTACGACCTTCGCCGAGAACCTGCGCGCGGACTACATGCGCACGGCGCTCGCGAAGGGGCTGCCGCGGCGCCGCATCGTCGGTGTGCACCTGCTGCGCAACTCGCTGATCCCGGTGGTCACGTTCCTCGGTACGGACGTCGGCGGCTTCATCGGCGGCGCGGTCGTCACCGAGGGCATCTTCAATGTCCAGGGTGTCGGCAACCTGCTCTACCGGGCGCTGCAGCAGCGTGAAGGTTCCACCATCGTCGGTGTCGTCACCGTATTCGTACTGATCATTCTCGTGATCAACCTGATTGTCGACCTGCTGTACGCGGTCCTGGACCCGAGGATCCGGTATGCCTGACATGACCAAGGATCAGAGCATCAAGGATGCCGGAGTGGACGTGGCCGTGACGGTCGACGAGACGCCGGCCAACCCCGTCGCGGAATCCACCGGCAAGCCCCGTGGTCTGTGGGGTGACGCCTGGTTCGACCTGCGTCACCGCCCCATGTTCTGGATATCGGCGAGCCTGCTGGCCCTGCTGCTGGTGATCGCGGCCTTCCCCGGCCTGTTCACCGGCGCCGACCCGCGGGCCGGCGACCTTACCAACCACTACCTGCAGAAGCCCGAGTTGGGGCACTTCTTCCAGGCGGACTGGTTCGGCTACGACGTTCAGGGCCGCTCGATCTACGCCCGGGTGATCTACGGAACCCGTGCCTCGATCCTCGTCGGCGTCGGTGTCACCGTGGCGATCACCATCGTCGGCGGTCTGTTGGGTCTGCTCTCCGGATACTTCGGCGGCTGGCTCGACGCGATCATCTCCCGCGTCACGGACATCTTCTTCGGTCTGCCCTTCCTGCTCGGCACGATGGTCGTCCTGAACGCCTTTGCCGAGCGCAAGGTGTACGTCGTGATCGCGGCCCTCGCCTTCCTGGGCTGGACCTCGATCTGCCGTGTGATGCGTGCTTCGGTGATCACCGCGAAGCAGGCGGACTATGTGACGGCGGCGCGCGCTCTCGGCGCGGGGACCGGCCGGATGCTGTTCCGTCATGTCCTGCCCAACGCCCTCGCGCCGACCATCGTGGTCGCCACCATCGCCCTCGGTGGCTTCATCTCGGCCGAGGCGACGCTGTCCTACCTGGGCCTGGGTCTCGCCGACCCGACCATCTCGTGGGGCATCGACATTGCCTCGGGCAGCGAAGAGATCCGTAACAACGTGCATGTGCTGCTGTTCCCGGCAGGAATGCTCAGCCTCACGGTCTTCGCGTTCATCATGCTCGGCGACGCGGTGCGCGACGCACTCGACCCGAAGCTGCGCTGAGGAGGGCGTACGACGTGACCATCATGGACAAGACAGCAGACATCCCGGCGCCCCGTGCCGGGGGGTCGGACGACAGCCCGCTCCTCGAAGTGCGCGACCTGCACGTGGAGTTCCACACGCGTGACGGTGTCGCCAAGGCCGTCAACGGTGTGAACTACAGCGTCGACTCGGGCGAGACCCTGGCCGTGCTCGGCGAGTCCGGTTCCGGCAAGTCCGTGACCGCTCAGGCGATCATGGGCATTCTCGACATGCCGCCCGGCAAGATTCCGCAGGGCCAGATCCTGTACCGCGGCCAGGACATGCTCACCATGAGCTACGAGGAGCGGCGGAAGATCCGCGGCCAGAAGATCGCGATGATCTTCCAGGACGCGCTCTCCTCGCTCAACCCCGTGCTCTCGGTCGGCTACCAGCTCGGCGAGATGTTCCGTGTCCACCAGGGACTCTCCAAGAAGCAGGCGAAGGCCAAGGCCATCGAGCTGATGGAGCGGGTCAAGATCCCCGCTGCCAAGCAGCGGGTCAACGACTACCCGCACCAGTTCTCCGGCGGTATGCGCCAGCGCATCATGATCGCCATGGCGCTGGCCCTGGAGCCGGACCTGATCATCGCGGACGAGCCGACCACCGCGCTCGACGTGACGGTCCAGGCCCAGGTCATGGACCTGCTCAAGGAGCTGCAGACCGAGTTCAACATGGGCCTGATCCTGATCACCCACGACCTCGGCGTCGTCGCCGACGTCGCGGACAAGATCGCGGTCATGTACGCGGGCCGGATCGTTGAGACGGCCCCGGTGCACGAGCTCTACAAGCGGCCCGCGCACCCGTACACCCGCGGTCTGCTCGACTCGATCCCGCGCCTTGACCAGAAGGGCCAGGAGCTCTACGCGATCAAGGGCCTGCCGCCCAACCTGCTCAAGATTCCGTCCGGCTGCGCCTTCAACCCGAGGTGCCCCAAGGCGGAGGACATCTGCCGCACGGAGATTCCGGCTCTGGTGCCGGTCTCCGAGCAGGACGGCAGCGAGCTGCCCGGCCGCGGCAGCGCCTGCCACTTCTGGAAGGAGACGATCCATGGCTGAGCTCGACAAGAACGACGGATCGTTGGACAGCACCCCGAACGTCACCGACGTCGTGGAGGTCGAGGCCGCCGACGAGACGGCGGCGGTCGCGGCGATCGAGGCCCCGGTGGAACGCGGTGAGCCGATCCTTCAGGTGCGCAATCTGGTCAAGCACTTCCCGCTGAGCCAGGGCATCCTCTTCAAGCGCCAGATCGGCGCTGTCAAGGCCGTGGACGGGGTCTCCTTCGACCTCTACCAGGGCGAGACGCTCGGCATCGTCGGCGAGTCGGGCTGTGGCAAGTCCACGGTCGCGCGGCTGCTGATGACGCTGGAGACGGCCACGTCCGGCGAGGTCTTCTACAAGGGCCAGGACATCACCCGGCTGTCCGGGCGTGCCCTGAAGGCCGTGCGCCGCAACATCCAGATGGTGTTCCAGGACCCGTACACGTCGCTGAACCCGCGCATGACGGTCGGCGACATCATCGGCGAGCCCTTCGACATCCATCCGGAGGTGGCCCCGAAGGGGGACCGGCGCCGCAAGGTCCAGGAGCTGCTGGACGTCGTCGGTCTCAACCCGGAGTACATCAACCGCTATCCGCACCAGTTCTCCGGCGGTCAGCGCCAGCGCATCGGCATCGCCCGCGGCCTCGCGCTCAACCCGGAGATCATCATCTGCGACGAGCCGGTCTCCGCGCTCGACGTGTCGGTGCAGGCGCAGGTCATCAACCTGATGGAGAAGCTCCAGGACGAGTTCAACCTCTCCTACCTCTTCATCGCGCACGACCTGTCCATCGTCCGGCACATCTCCGACCGGGTCGGCGTGATGTACCTCGGCAAGATGGCCGAGATCGGCACGGACTCGGAGATCTACGACCACCCGACGCACCCCTACACCCAGGCGCTGCTGTCGGCGGTCCCGGTCCCGGACCCGGAGGCCCGCGAGCGCGGCGAGCGGATCATCCTCACCGGTGACGTCCCGTCGCCGGCGAACCCGCCGTCGGGCTGCCGCTTCCGTACGCGGTGCTGGAAGGCCCAGGACAAGTGCGCCACGGAGACGCCGCTGCTGGCGATCCCCGAGCGCTTCAAGTCCGTGGACTCCCCGGCCGCGCACGAATCGGCGTGCCACTTCGCCGAGGAGAAGGACATCGTCGGCGCGGCTTCGTAGTACGGCCCGAACGACGCGGAAGCGCCCGGAACCGATCGGTTCCGGGCGCTTCTTCCTTTCCCCGGAACCGCGCGCGCAGGTGGCTCGGGTCAATGGGCTCACGTGCTCGGTTCCTCGGGACCGGGGAGCCCCGCGTCCGAGGACCGATCGGGTCCCTTGTCCGCGAGGCGCCCCGGGGTCGGGGCAGGGTTGTCAGGCCCCGGCCTTGGGGTCTTCGGCGGTCTTCTTGTCGAGCTTCGGCTTGGACGAGGCGGTACGGGCCTTCGGGACGGCCGCGACGGACTGCGCGTCCTCGGGGTAGTGGCAGGCCGTCAGATGGCCTTCCCGGCTGCCTTCGGCCCGCACAAGCGGCGGTGCCTCGCTCGCGCACTTGTCCGTCGCCTTCCAGCAACGGGTACGGAAGCGGCAGCCCGACGGCGGGTTGACCGGGGACGGCACATCGCCGACGAGCCGGATGCGCTCACGAGCCGGTGTGTCGTCGGCGCTCGCCTCGGGCACGGCGGAGAGCAGCGCCTTGGTGTACGGGTGGCGCGGGTTGCCGTACAGGTCCTCGCGATCGGCGATCTCCACGATCCTGCCGAGGTACATGACCGCCACGCGCTGCGAGAAATGGCGTACGACGGCCAGATCGTGGGCGATGAACAGGAACGCGATGCCAAGTTCCTTCTGCAGCTGCTGCAGCAGGTTCACCACCTGGGCCTGGATCGACACGTCCAGCGCCGAGACCGGCTCGTCGGCCACGATCAGCTTCGGCTCCAGGGCGAGCGCGCGGGCCACCCCGATGCGCTGGCGCTGACCGCCGGAGAACTCGTGCGGGAAGCGGTTGTAGTGCTCCGGGTTGAGCCCGACGGTCTCCAGCAGCTCCCGTACGCGCGCCTCGCGGCCGCCGGCCGGGTTGATGTCGTTGATCTCCATCGGCGCGGTGATGATCTTGCCGACGGTCTGCCGCGGGTTCAGCGAGGCGTACGGGTCCTGGAAGATCATCTGGATCTCGGAGCGGACCGGGGACAGCTGCTTGCGCGTGGCGTGGGTGATGTCCTGCCCGCGGTACGAGATCGTGCCCGCCGTCGGCTCCAGGAGCCGGGTGATCAGCCGGCCCGTGGTCGACTTGCCGCAGCCGGACTCGCCGACCAGGCCCAGGCTCTCGCCCTCGGCGACGGTGAAGTCCAGCCCGTCGACGGCCTGGACCGCGCCGACCGTCCGCCGGATCGGGAAGCCGCCCTTGATCGGGAAGTGCTTGGTGAGTCCGGAGACGTCCAGGAGGGGATCTGTGCTGCTCATCGTAGGGAAGTCCCGTCTCTTGTACGTCAGTTGGGCCGGGTGCCGGCGAAGTCTGCGAAGAACTCGGCGCGCTGCTCGGTGGTGAGGTGGCAGGCGGCGCCGCGCCCGGCGGTGAGCTCCAGCGGCGGCTGGTCCGTCGCGCAGCGCTTGCCGCCGACCTGCTCGGTGAACGTGCACCGGGGGTG
This sequence comes from Streptomyces atratus, assembly GCF_014648655.1. Lineage (GTDB taxonomy): Bacteria > Actinomycetota > Actinomycetes > Streptomycetales > Streptomycetaceae > Streptomyces > Streptomyces atratus. The sequence goes on along the minus strand of NZ_BMRN01000001.1, from coordinate 450,554 downwards.
GAAGCGGCAGCCGGTCGGCGGGTTGAGGAGGCTCGGCGGGGAGCCGGGAATCGGCGACAGCGGTACGTCGACCGGCCCTTCGAGGCTCGGCATGGAGCCCAACAGGCCCCAGGTGTACGGGTGCTGGGGTGCCCGCAGCACCTCCTTCTTCGTACCGCGCTCGACGCAGCGACCGCCGTACATCACCAGCACGTCGTCCGCGATGTCGGCGATGACACCGAGGTCGTGGGTGATGAAGATGATCGAGGTGCCGGTCTCCTGCTGGAGGTCCTTGAGCAGGTCCATGATCTGGGCCTGCACGGTGACGTCCAGCGCGGTGGTCGGCTCGTCCGCGATCAGCAGCTCCGGGTCGCAGACCAGCGCCATGGCGATCATCGCGCGCTGGCGCATACCGCCGGAGAACTGGTGCGGATAGTCGTCCACCCGCAGATCGGGCTGCGGGATGCCCACCTTGGTGAGCATCTCGATCGCCCGCGCCCTGGACTCCCGCTTGGAGGCGCCGGTGTGCTTGCGGTACGTCTCGCCGATCTGCCTGCCGATGGTGTGGTACGGCGAGAGCGAGGCCAGCGAGTCCTGGAAGATCATGGCCATCTTGTTGCCGCGCAGCCGCTGCAGCTCCCGCTCCGACGCGGCCAGCAGATCCTGCCCGTCAAGGAGGATCTCGCCCTCGATCTCGGTGTGGTCCGGGTGGTGCAGGCCGAGGATGGTCAGGTTGGTGACGGACTTGCCGGAACCGGACTCGCCGACGATGCCGAGCGTCTTGCCCTTCTCGATGTCGAAGGACAGCCCGTCGACGGCCTTGACCATGCCGTCTTCGGTGGAGAAGTGCACGCGCAGATCGCGTACGGAGAGGAAGGGGGTGCTCACTGGATCTCTCCCTAGGCGAGGCGGACGCGCGGGTCGATGAGGGCGTAGACGGCGTCGACGACGATGTTGAGGACCACGATCGCGGTGGCGGCCACCATCATCACGCCGAGCAGCGTCGGCAGGTCATTGGTGGATACGGCCTTGACCGAGAGTGCGCCGATGCCCTGGAGACTGAAGGTCTTCTCGGTGATGATCGCGCCACCGAGGAGTACGCCGAGATCGAGGCCGAAGATCGTGATGATCGGTCCCATGGCTCCGCGCCAGGCGAATCTGAAGAAGACGGTCCGCCGGGAGAGGCCCTTGGCGCGGGCCGTCCGCACGTAGTCCTCGCTCAGCGACTCCACCAGCTGGGACCGGGCCATACGGGTGTAGTTGGCCGTGAAGATGACGGACAGGACCAGCCATGGCAGCAGAAGGCCGGAGAACCAGGCGCCGGGATTGTCGGTGAGCGGTGTGTAGCTCGGCCGGTCCAGCAGGTGCAGCTGGTCGGTGAGGAAGTACATGGCGACCACGCCGACGATGTAGATCTGCAACGAGGAGGCGACCAGCGACGCGGAGGAGGCGACCTTGTCGAGCAGCTTGCCCTGCTTGACCGCGGCGAGCATGCCGGTGCCGACGCCGAAGATGACGAAGACGAAGGCGCTGCCGACGGAGAGCGAGAGGGTGGTCGGGAACCGGTCGACGATGGTGCCGAAGACCGGCTCGCGGTTGATGAACGAGTAACCCAGGCAAGGGGCCGGGCAATGACCGTACGACGCGTAGTCGCGACCGAAGAAGACCCCTTGCAGCCAGTGCCAGTACTGCACCGGTATCGGGTCGGCGATCCCCAGGTTCTGCCGTACCAGTGCGAGCGTCTCGGGAGTGCAGACCTTGCCGCAGGCTACCCGGGCGGGGTCGCGCGGGGCGGTGTAGAAGAGGACGAAGACCAGGGCGCTGATGATCAGCAGGATGACCGCGGCGCCGACGACACGGCGGAGAAGAAAGCGCAGCATGGCAGTGGGTTTTCCTGACGGATGCCGAGAGGGAGGAGGGGGAGCGGGTGACTCTCCGCTGGAGAGTCACCCGCTCCCCGCGGGGGCCGTTCGTCAGGCCTTGACGTACGTCTTGTAGAGCAGCGTCGCCGAGAACATCGGGTCCATCATGGCGCCGCCGACCTTGGAGCCGTACAGGTAGAAGCGCCGCTGGAAGGTCTCCGGGATGATCGGGGCGACCTCGTCCATGATGCGCTTGTCCAGCGCTGCCCAGGCCTCGCCGGCCTTCTTCTGGTCGCTGATGACGACGTTCTCCTTGATGGCGGCGTCGATCCAGTCGACCTTCGTCTGGGAGACGTTGTTCTGGCCGTTGCCGACGGAGACGCTGTCGAAGAGGGGCTGGATCATCGTGTACGCCGTCGGCCAGTCGGGCGACCAGCCGAACCACATGACGTCGAAGCTGTTGTCGACCTGCTGGATCTGGTCGTAGTAAGAGGTCGAGTCGACGGCCTTGATGACCGGCGTGAAGCCGGCCTTCTTGAGCGCGCTCTCGATGACGACGGCCGTCTTGTCGTACGTCGGGCTCTGCGGGTACGCGTAGACGACCTTCTGACCGAGCTTGCCGGCCTTCTTGAGGATGGCCTTGGCCGCCTCGGCGTCTCCCTGCGGCGTCTTCAGCTTGCCGTAGAGGTCGAACTCCTTCCGGCCCAGGATGTCGGGGCTGAGGATGGTGCTCGCGTAGTCGCCCGCGGACGGCCCGCCGTAGATCTTGCGGATCTGCTCGAGCGGCCAGGCGGTGTTGAGCGCCTTGCGCACCTCGAGGTCGGTGGTGCGCTTGCAGTTGATCGCGTAGTAGTACGTGCCGGTGAGCAGACCGTTGAAGGTGCGCTTCTTCAGCTCCGGGTCGGTGAGCACCTTCTGCATGCGCTCGGCCGGCACGGACTTGTAGATGGAGACCATCTGCTGGTCCTTGCCCTGGTCCGCGATGAACCGGTCCGCGGACTCCAGCGAGGTGGGGCCGAACTCGAACTCGAAGCTGTCCGGGTAGGCGTTGCGGATCGGGTCGGTCGCCGGGTCCCAGTGCTTGTTGCGCGTCAGCGTCATCGACTTGTCGATGGAGCGGTGCTTGATGATGTACGGGCCGCAGGAAGCCGGCTGCTTGTCGTACTTCTCCTTGGTGTCCAGCTTCATCGAAGTGGCCGCGTAGGAGCTCATGGCCAGCGTGAAGTTGAAGTCCGGACGGGGCTCCGCCAGCTTAAAAGTGATCGTCTTCTTCGCCTTGTCGGTGACGATCGAGTCCAGGTGCTTCCCGCCGTACGGGCCTTCGTAGCCCTTGCGCCAGTCACCCTTGCCGGTCAGGGCCTGCTGGACGTAGGCAGCTCCCTCGGTGATGAACGGCGCCCACGAGCGCTCGATGCCGTGACGGACGTCCTCGACCGTCAGTTCGCTGCCGTCCTGCCACTTGAGACCGTCCTTCAGCGTGAAGGTCCAGGTCTTGTTGTCGGCGGACGCGGTGCCGACATCGGTGGCGAGGTCGCCGACGAGGGTCGCGGCGCCCTTCATGTCGATCTTGTAGCCGGTGAGGCCACGCGCGAACATGAGCGCCCCGGAGGAGTTGAACGCGAAGTAGATGCGCTGCGGGTCGAGGTGGGAGAAGTCGTCCTCGGAGACGCCGTAGATCGTCCCGCCCTTCTTGGCACCGGGAACCTCCGGAGCCGGCCCCGTCGAGTCCTCCTTGGTGCCGATCTTGACGGAGGCACCGGTGTACTCGGTCGCGCCCGCCTGCGGCGTGCCCTTGCCGCCGCCTCCGCCGGCGTCACCGCTGCTGCACGCGGAGAGAACGAGTGAGCCGCCCGCCGCGACGGATGTGGCGATGACGAAGTTTCTGCGGGAGAGAGACATGGCAACCTGCCCTGGTCGGTGAGAAGGGACGAATGATCCGGCGGAGCCCCGTCGCTCCGGTCCGGGGCGGAACTGTCAGCGCTTGGTCTTCGGGTCGAGAGCGTCGCGGACCGAGTCGCCGAGAAGGTTGAACGCGAGGACGAAGACCACCATCGTCACGCCCGGGAAGAGCATGAAGGTGATGTCGTCCTGATAGACGTCGGCACCGCGCTGAAGCATCACGCCCCAGTCGGGCGTCTTCGCGGTCAGTCCGACACCGAGGAAGGCGAGCCCCGCCTCGGCGGTCACGAACATCGGGAGAGCGAGGGTCGCCTGGATGAGGATCGGCGTCCACAGATTGGGCAGCAGTTCCTTGAAGATGATCCGGACCGGCGAGGCGCCGGTCACCTTGGCGGCCTCCACGAACTCCCGCTCGCGCAGGGCCAGTACCTCGCCGCGCAGGAGACGCGCGATGGATGCCCAGCCGAACGCGGTCATCACCAGGATCAGACTGGTGACGGTGAGCCAGATCGGGGTGGATTCCTCGGGCGAAACCAGGATCGACATGAGTACCGGCCAGAAGGCGATGAAGAACAGCGTCGAGGGGAACGCCAGCAGGATGTCGATGACCCGGCCGATGAAGTAGTCGGTCTTCCCACCCAGGTAACCGGCGGTCACGCCGATCGCAATGCCGAGGAAGGTCACCAGGAGTGTTGTCACACCGGCGATGAACAGCGAGTTGCGGATGCCGTAGAGGAGGAAGGTGAAGAGGTCACGGCCGAGCTGTGGTTCGATCCCGAACCAGAAGTCGCTGCTGATCCCGCCGTTGGGCTTGATCGGAAAGCCGAAGTCGTTGAGCAGACCCTCTTGGTCCTGCCCGTACATCGTGTGCGGGTCCTTGCCGTACAGCTTCGCGATCAGCGGTGCGCAGATGGCGATCACGAAGAAGAAAATGACCACATAGGCCGAAATCACGCCCGTACGGTCACGCTTGAAACGCAGCCAGGCCATCTTGCCCGGTGAGCGGCCGTCGCCGCCCTTGACCGCGGACGGGCCCGTTGTGGACTGCGGCTTCGCGTCCTCCACCTCAACGGGCGTGGTTGCGTTCGAAGTTGGAATCGTCATGGTGCTCCTGGCCCGGAGGGTCGAAGGACTCCGCAGGGCACACCTACGGGCTACCCGGACCTTTTCAACGCAATTCATGCAGAGTCAATGAATGGTCGGTCCCCATGGGTCGCTCTTTGGAAATTTGACCACTTCATGGTCTCTTGATGAGCATATCTTTACCCGTTGTTAACTTCCCCGAAAGCGCATTCGGGGCCATCGAGGGTGAATCGGGCAATGGGTCCGATATTCGGGCGGCAGTGTCTCGGAATTCGTACATCCGGTCAGGTGTGTACATGGATGATGCGCATTCGATGCGTGGCCGTTACCGCTCGGACGCTGGTCAGGTTCACGCCCGGCCTGTCCGTGGTCGTGTCGAGTGGCACCCGGGTCCCCCGCCCGGCTGGGGTCAGGTGATTCCGGCGCGCCCGGATGGCGGGGGTAAATGTGTGGAAAGAGTGTTATGCGGTGATATTCGACTCTACGTAAGGCGGAGCACAAAGAGGAGGCACTCCATGCGCGGAGCCACACAGGCCAAGTGGGCCGCATGTGCGGTGGTCGTCGCCCTGGCGGCGACGGCATGTGGCGGCGGGGGCAACAGCAGTGGTGGCGGCGGTGGGGCGAACGGAATCGTGAGCTCCTCCTGGGGTGACCCGCAGAACCCGCTGGAGCCCGCCAACACCAATGAGGTGCAGGGCGGCAAGGTCCTCGACATGATCTTCCGGGGACTCAAGAGGTACGACCCGAAGACCGGTGCGGCCACCGACATGCTCGCCGAGAAGATCGAGACCAAGGACAACCAGAACTTCACGATCACCGTGAAGGACGGCTGGACCTTCAGCAACGGCGAGAAGGTCACCGCGAAGTCGTTCGTGGACGCCTGGAACTACGGGGCCCTGCTGAAGAACAATCAGAAGAACGCCTATTTCTTCGGTTACATCGACGGATACAGCAAGGTCCACCCCGAGTCGGGCAGCTCCAGGGCGAACACGCTCTCCGGCCTCAAGCTCGTCAACGACAAGACCTTCACGGTCAAGCTGATGCAGAAGTTCTCCCTCTGGCCCGACACGCTCGGCTATCCGGCCTTCGCCCCGCTGCCCAGGACCTTCTTCACCGACCACGCCGCCTGGGTGTCCAAGCCGATCGGCAACGGCCCGTACACCATCGACAACTACACCAAGGGCTCGTCGATGAACCTGCGCAAGTGGGACAAGTACCCCGGGGCCGACAAGGCGCAGAACGGCGGCATCGACCTCAAGGTCTACACGGACAACAACACCGCCTACACCGACCTGACGGCCGGCAACCTCGACCTCGTCGACGATGTGCCCGCCTCGCAGCTGAAGAACGTCAAGGCGGACCTCGGCGACCGGTACATCAACACCCCGGCCGGCATCATCCAGACCCTCGCCTTCCCCTTCTACGACAAGAAGTGGGACACCCCCGGCGGCATCAAGGTCCGCCAGGGCCTGTCGATGGCGATCAACCGCGATCAGATCACCAGTCAGATCTTCCAGAAGACCCGCACCCCCGCCTCCGACTGGACCTCCCCGGTCCTCGGCGTGGACGGCGGATTCAAGAAGGGGTTGTGCGGCGCACCCTGCGAATACAACGCGGCGAACGCCAAGAAGCTGATCCAGGAGGGCGGCGGCATCCCCGGCGGCCAGCTCAAGATCTCGTACAACGCGGACACCGGCTCCCACAAGGAGTGGGTCGACGCCGTCTGCAACAGCATCAACAAGGTGATGGGCAACAACAAGGCGTGCGTCGGTGCCCCGGTCGGCACCTTCGCCGACTTCCGCAGTCAGGTCTCCCAGCAGAAGCTGAACGGCGCCTGGCGGGCCGGCTGGCAGATGGACTACCCGCTCATCCAGAACTTCCTGCAGCCGGTGTACTACACCGACGCCTCGTCCAACGACGGCAAGTGGAGCAACAAGCAGTTCGACGGCCTCGTCGACAAGGCCAACGCCGAGTCCGACAAGGCCAAGGCCGTCTCGACCTTCCAGGACGCGGAGAGGGTCCTGGTCGCGCAGATGCCCGTGATCCCGCTCTGGTACCAGAACGGCAGCGCCGGTCACTCGGACCGGATCACCGATGTGTCGCTGAACCAGTTCAGCGTCCCGGTGTACGAGCAGATCAAGGTCAAGTGACCCGTTGAGGCCGGGTGGCCGGTGCGTTCCTGGCACCGGCCGCCCGGCTTCCGCATCCCGTCGACGCGTCACTCCCCAGCCACGCGCCTTTGACCCCCGCGACCTCCGGAGCCCTTCATGGGACGTTATGTGATCCGGCGGCTGCTGCAGATGATCCCGGTCTTCTTCGGCACCACGCTGTTGATCTTCCTCATGGTGAACGTGATGGGTGATCCCATCGCGGGCCTCTGCGGCGAACGCCAGTGCGATCCGGCGACCGCAGCACAACTCCGCTCGGAATTCGGCCTCGACAAGCCCGTCTGGCAGCAATACCTGACCTACATGGGCAACGTCTTCACCGGCGACTTCGGCACCGCGTTCAACGGGCAGAAGGTCACCGAACTGATGGCGACCGCCTTCCCCATCACCATCCGGCTCACCATCGTGGCGCTCTTGTTCGAGATCGTCATCGGCATCAGCCTCGGCGTCGTCACCGGTCTGCGCCGCGGCCGCCCCATCGACACCACCGTGCTGATCCTGACCCTGGTCGTCATCTCCATCCCGACCTTCGTCACCGGTCTGCTGCTCCAGCTCCTCCTCGGTGTGAAGTGGGGGATCATCCATCCGTCCGTCTCCTCACAGGCGCCGCTCGACGAACTCATCATCCCGGGGCTCGTCGTCGCCTCCGTCTCCCTGGCGTACGTCACCCGGCTCACCAGGACCTCGATCGCCGAGAACGCCCGCGCCGACTATGTCCGTACCGCCATCGCCAAGGGCCTGCCCAGGCGCCGCGTGATCATCCGGCATCTGCTGCGCAACTCCCTGATCCCCGTCGTCACCTTCATCGGTACGGACGTGGGCGCCCTGATGGGCGGGGCGATCGTCACGGAGCGGATCTTCAACATCCACGGCGTCGGCTATCAGCTCTACCAGGGCATCCTGCGACAGAACTCCCAGACCGTCGTCGGGTTCGTCACCATTCTGGTCCTCGTCTTCCTGGCGGCGAATCTCATCGTCGACCTGCTGTACGCCGTACTCGACCCGAGGATCCGCTATGCCTGAGCAGACACCGGACGAGGCGATCTCGTCGGCCGGAGCGGGAGGTGCGATGGACCTCGCCCTGGAGGAGGGTGCGACCCTCGAAAAGACACCGGGCGGCCCCGAAGGTACCGGCCCCGCCGAGAAGCCGCGCAGTCTGTGGTCCGACGCCTGGCGGGACCTGCGCCGCAACCCGGTCTTCATCATCTCCGCCCTGATCATCCTCTTCCTGGTGATCATCTCGATCTGGCCGTCACTGATCGCGGACCAGGACCCACTCAACTGCAACCTGGGCAAGGCCCAGGAGGGCTCACAGCCCGGCCACCCCTTCGGCTTCGACGGACAGGGCTGCGACGTCTACACCCGGACCGTCTACGGGGCCAGGAACTCGGTGACCGTGGGCGTCTGCGCCACCCTGGGCGTCACCCTGCTCGGCGGCCTCCTCGGCGGCCTTGCCGGCTTCTACGGCGGCCTGTCGGATTCGTTCCTCTCCCGCATCACCGACATCTTCTTCGGTATCCCGGTGGTCCTCGGGGGCCTGGTCTTCCTCTCCGTGGTGCCGAGCTCCACCGTCTGGCCGGTGATCGGCTTCATCGTGCTGCTGGGCTGGCCGCAGATCGCCCGTATCGCACGTGGCTCGGTCATCACCGCCAAGCAGAACGACTACGTCCAGGCGGCCCGCGCGCTCGGCGCCTCCAACTCGCGGATGATGCTGCGCCACATCGCGCCGAACGCCGTCGCCCCTGTGATCGTCGTCGCGACCATCGCCCTGGGTACGTACATCGCTCTGGAGGCGACTCTCTCGTTCCTCGGCGTCGGCCTGAAACCGCCTGCCGTCTCCTGGGGCATCGACATCTCCGCCGCGGCCAACTACATCCGCAACGCCCCGCACATGCTGCTCTGGCCCGCCGGGGCGCTGGCGATCACCGTGCTCGCGTTCATCATGCTCGGCGACGCGGTGCGCGACGCCCTCGACCCCAAGCTGCGCTGAGGAGCCCGTTGCCATGTTGCTCGAAGTGCGCGATCTGCACGTGGAGTTCCACACCCGCGACGGGGTGGCCAAAGCCGTCAACGGGGTCAACTACTCGGTGGCCGAGGGTGAGACGCTCGCCGTCCTCGGCGAGTCCGGCTCCGGCAAGTCGGTCACCGCACAGGCGATCATGGGCATTCTCGACATGCCCCCGGGAAAGATCAGCGGCGGCGAGATCGTCTTCAAGGACCGCGATCTGCTGAAGATGAAGAAGGAGGAGCGCCGGAAGATCCGCGGCCAGGAGATGGCCATGATCTTCCAGGACGCGCTCTCCTCCCTCAACCCCGTGCTCAGCGTGGGGGAACAGCTCGGCGAAATGTTCGTCGTCCACCGCGGGATGTCCCACAAGGACGCCAGGCTCAAGGCCGTCGAGCTGATGGACCGGGTCCGCATCCCGGCCGCCAGGGAACGCGTCGGGAACTACCCGCACCAGTTCTCCGGCGGCATGCGCCAGCGCATCATGATCGCCATGGCGATGGCGCTGGAACCTTCGCTGATCATCGCGGACGAACCCACCACCGCCCTCGATGTGACCGTCCAGGCCCAGGTGATGGACCTGCTCGCCGAGCTCCAGCGCGAGCTCAACATGGGACTCATCCTGATCACTCACGATCTGGGCGTGGTCGCGGACGTGGCCGACTACATCGCCGTGATGTACGCGGGCCGGATCGTCGAGTCGGCCCCCGTCCACGAGATCTACAAGGCCCCCGCCCACCCGTACACCAAGGGCCTCCTCCAGTCGATCCCGCGCCTGGACCAGAAGGGCCAGGAGCTGTACGCGATCAAGGGCCTGCCGCCCAACCTGCTGCACATCCCGCCCGGCTGCGCCTTCAACCCGCGCTGTCCGATGGCTCAGGAGATCTGCCGAGGCGAGGTACCGCCTCTCTTCGAGGTGGCCCGGCACCGTGAGAGCGCCTGCTACTTCTGGAAGGAGACGCTCGATGCACGCTGAACCGGGGAGCGTCCGCGTGGGCGGCGAACCCATTCTGCAGGTACGCGATCTGGTCAAGCACTACCCGCTGACCCAGGGCATCCTGATCAAGAAGCAGATCGGCGCCGTCAAGGCGGTCGACGGGGTCTCCTTCGACCTGGCGGCGGGCGAGACGCTCGGCATCGTGGGGGAGTCGGGCTGCGGCAAGTCGACCGTGGCCAGGATGCTGGTGCATCTGGAACAGCCGACGGCCGGTGCGATCAGGTACAAGGGCGAGGACATCACCAAACTGTCGGGACGCGCGTTGAAGGCCGTGCGCCGCAACATCCAGATGGTGTTCCAGGACCCGTACACCTCGCTCAACCCCCGGATGACCGTCGGCGACATCATCGGGGAGCCGTACGAGATCCACTCCGAGGTGGCCCCGAAGGGCGACCGGCGCAGAAAGGTCCAGGATCTGCTGGACGTCGTCGGGCTCAACCCGGAGTACATCAACCGCTATCCGCACCAGTTCTCCGGCGGCCAGCGCCAGCGCATCGGCATCGCCCGCGGGCTGGCCCTGAACCCCGAGATCATCGTCGCCGACGAACCCGTCTCCGCCCTCGACGTCTCCGTGCAGGCGCAGGTCGTCAACCTGCTGGACCGGCTCCAGGCGGAGTTCGGGCTGAGTTACGTCTTCATCGCGCACGACCTGTCGATCGTCCGGCACATCTCCGACCGGGTGGGCGTGATGTATCTGGGCCGGATCGTCGAGATCGGCACCGACGAGCAGATCTACGACCACCCCACGCATCCGTACACCCAGGCGCTGCTGTCCGCCGTCCCGGTGCCGGACCCGATGGCCCGCGAGCACCGGGAGCGGATCCTCCTGCACGGCGATGTCCCCTCGCCCGCCAACCCGCCCTCCGGCTGCCCGTTCCGCACCCGCTGCTGGAAGGCGCAGGAGCGGTGCGAACGGGAAGTGCCGCTGCTGGCGGTGCCGGCGGTCTTCCGGCCGGCGGACTCGCCGGCCAGGCACGATTCGGCCTGCCACTTCGCGGAGGAGAAGCAGGTGGTGCCGCCGGAGGGGCTGCTGGAGACGCCGGGGGAGACGGTGGTGGGGAAGGCGGTTTCGCAGGAGAAGGCGGACGAGTCCGGCCAGGAGGACCCCCCGGGCCCGTCCGACGCGGTGGGCCACGAGGACGGACCGCCGTCCTCCGGGAGCAGCCGGGCCGGCTGACCGCAAACACGTTGACGCGCGGGCAACTCGGCTGTCTCACAGCCGACATACGAACGCGCCACCATGGTCGGCGTACGGCCGTGCGGGTGCCGTGAACCGGCCGGGGGCCGTCAAGTCTCCCCGGCCGGTTGCCCGTTCGCGCACTGCCCGGACAACTCCCTTGTCCGGCGGGCCGCGACGGTGGAGTATCGCTCGCGTGATACTCACACGGGGGGCCAGGATCACCGGCGCCGTTCTCTGCGCCCTGCTCGCGCTGATCGTCGCCGGCTGGCTCGTACGGGATTTCAGGGCGGTCGAGGAGCCCGCGGATCTGGTGCGGTACTGGGCCGGCTACTACGACGTGCGGCTCTCCGCGATGCCCACCACCTCGGCCAACGACGTGGCGCTGCTCGTGGTGTATGTCGTCGCCTTCTTCGCGGCCCTGCGGTCCTCGGCGGCCGCCACCGCCCTGGTCGCCACCGGAGTGGTGACGCTCGCCATGCGGCTGCCCGGGCTCTGGAACATCGGCGAGCCCGCGATGAGTGCCCGCTTCGCCGACGACCTCCGTACCCGCGCCCTGATCTGTTCCTTCGCGGCCCTCGCGGCGGGCATCGCGCTCGTCATCACCGCGGGGGCCGGACGCAGACCGCCGCGTGACTTCTCCGAACGCACGCCGACCCGGCCGGGCCGGGGCGCGGGTGTGACCACCTTTCTGCTGCTGGGCGCCTCGGGGGCGGTCGTGATCGCCTGGGAGATCCGTCAGGTGGTGCGGTTCCCCGACATCTTCCCGCAGTGGTACGTGGGCGGGGACCGGCTTTTCCAGGGGCTGATCGATCCGCCGCCCGGCTGGGGCGACGCGGTCATCGCGCTGCTGTGTCTGTTCGCGGCGGTGAGCGCGCTCTCCCGCGCCGTGCACGCACGGCCGTTCGGCCTGATCGCCGTCGGTCTGCTGCTGACCGGCGGGGTGACGGGAGTGTCCCGCGCCGTGCACTACAAGATGCTCGACCGCTTCGGCGATCTGCCGACCGAGGACCAGCTCACGGTGGTGACCTGGTTCTTCGAGGCGGTCGTCGCCGTGGTGGTGTTCATCGTGCTGGCCCGGCGGGGCTCCGCCGACGCCCTTGACGGGCCCCACCAGGGCTATGACCAGGGGTACGGCTATCCGCCGCCCGGCGTCTTCGGTCCGCCGCCCCCGTCCCAGCCACCGCCCGGCTGGTGACGGGCGCGGCCGGAAGCGATCACCGGGCGCCGCCGGTCAGGTCACCCCCGCAGCTCCAACGACCGCTTCAGGAAGTCCACCTGGAGCAGCAGCAGATTCTCCGCCACCTGCTCCTGCGGCGTCATATGTGTCACCCCGCTGAGCGGCAGCACCTCGTGCGGGCGCCCCGCCGAGAGCAGCGCCGACGACAGCCTGAGCGAGTGCGCGACCACCACATTGTCGTCCGCCAGACCATGGATGATCATCATCGGCCGGACCTGGTCCGCGGCCTCGGAGAGCCCCTCGTCCGTCAGCACCGAGTTGTGCGCGTACACCTCCGGCTGCTTCGCCGGGTCGCCGAGATAGCGCTCGGTGTAGTGGGTGTCGTACAGCCGCTGGTCGGTCACCGGCGCGCCCACCACCGCCGCGTGGAAGACATCCGGCCGCCGCAGCACGGCCAGGGCCGCCAGGTAGCCGCCGAACGACCAGCCCCGGATCGCCACCTTGCCGAGGTCCAGCGGGAACCGTCCGGCGAGCGCGTGCAGCGCCTCGATCTGGTCGTCCACGGTGAGGACGAGGTTGTTCTTGACAGCCTTCTCCCAGCCCGGTGAACGCCCCGGTGCGCCCCGGCCGTCCGCGACGACCACCGCGAAGCCCTGATCGGCGAACCACTGCGACGTCAGATGCGGATTGTGGGCGGCGAGCACCCGCCGGCCGTGCGGACCGCCGTACGGATCCATGAGTACCGGAAGCGGGCCGTCCGACTCTTTGTACCCCTCGGGGAGCAGCACGGCGCACGGAATCCGCCGTGCGCCCCCCTCGGTGAGGTGCACCCGCGCCGACAGAACCGGCTCTTCCGCATGGCTTGCGACGGTGGCGATCCGCTTGCCGTCCCGGAACACGTCGGCACGGGCCCCCGGCCGCTCCAGCGAGTGGGAGACCAGCACCGTCACGTCGCCCGCGCGGACGGCCGAATGCATCCCCGCCCCTTCGGAGACCCGCTCGACGCCCAGCTCATTGACCCGGTACACATGGCTTTCGCCGATCTCCGGCTCCGCGGCCTCCTCGCCCGCCGACGCCGAGATCAGGACATCCGACTCACCGATGTCCAGGACCGCCTGGAGCTGCAACTGCGCCCCGGTCAGCAGCCGGTCGCCGACCGCGAGCACCCGCGCCCCGCCCTCGTCCGCGATCCGCACGAGCCGCCCGTCCGGCGCCCAGGCGGGCACGCCGGGGAAGATTTCCAGCCAAACCGGGTCCTCGTCGACATGTACCGTCCGCGTCGTACCCGTCTTTGTGTCCACCGCGAGGAAGAGCTGGCTCTGCTGGTCCCGGGCCTGCACGAGCAGCAGCGGAGCCCCGGCCGACGACCAGTGCACCTGTGCCAGATACGGGTGGCGTGCCCGGTCCCAGAGCACTTCGGTACGGGTGCCGTCCAGGCCCACCACGAAGAGCCGCACCTCGGCGTTGGGCGTCCCGGCCGCCGGGTAGGCGACCTCGGCGGGCCTGCGCTCCGGGTGTGCGGGATCCGCGATCCACCACCGCTGTACGGGGCTGTCGTCGACTCTGGCGACCAGCAGCCGGTCCGACTCCGGTGACCACCAGAAGCCCCGCGAGCGCTGCATCTCCTCGGCCGCGATGAACTCCGCGAGGCCGTAGGAGATGTTCGCGCCCTCCGGCTCCGCGAGCGCCCGGTCCCCGTCGCCCTCGGCACCCACGACACGCAGCGCGCCCTTCGACACATACGCGATGCGGCGCCCGTCCGGTGACGGCCTCGGGTCGATCACCGGGCCCGGCACCGGCAGCGCACGCGCCGTACCCGCCCGCAACTCCGCGACGTACACCTTCCCGGAGAGCGCGAAAGCGGCCAACTCGGCCGCCGCGTCGACCGCGTAGCCGACGATCCCCGATGAACCCTCACGGCTGCGCTCGCGCCGTGCCCGCTCCTGGGCCGACAGCCGCTCCGCCGAACCGCCGAGCAGCGTCTCGGGGTCGGCGACGACGCGCTCCTTCGGCGTACCGCCCGCAGGCAGATCCAGCACCCACAGCCGGCCCGTCCGGTCCGTGCCGGAGCCCGACCGCAGGAAGATCACCCGCTCCCCGTCGGGTGAAACGGTGAACGCGCGGGGAGCGCCGAGGGTGAAACGCATCGTCCTGGCGTGCTGGCGCGGAAATGAGATCTTCTGCGAAGTCATGAGCCCGAACCTAGTCCCCGACCGCCCGGTCGTGCGCCCCTCGTGCTGCTGTGCCCCGATCAATGCGGTGCCACGGATAGTTATGATCCGTAGCGCTTGGTGGGTATGAACCTGCTGGCTCCATGTGTGCTGCCCGTCCCGACCGTACTGATGGAGGTGAACCGCCGTGGCACTCTCGATTTCGGCGGTGGTGCTGCTGGCGATCGTCGTCTTCCTGCTGATCCGGAAATCCGGACTTAAGGGCGGACATGCGGTGGTCTGCGCGCTGCTCGGTTTCTATCTCGCCAGCTCGTCCATTGCGCCCAGCATCTCGAACCTGACCACGAATGTGGCCGGGATGATCGGAAGCCTCAAGTTCTGAGAGGGCGGTTCGAACCGCTCTCTGAGCCCCGGCTCGTCGGCGGCTCGTGCGCGGGCGCGGTCGGACCAGGGTCTGCCCGGCTCGTAGGCTGGTCCCCATGACGGACCATCCCGCCCGGCGTCTGCTCCTGGTGCACGCGCACCCCGACGACGAGTCGATCAACAACGGCGCCACCATGGCCAGGTATGCGGCCGAGGGTGCCCAGGTCACCCTGGTGACCTGCACGCTCGGCGAGGAGGGCGAGATCATCCCGCCCGCGCTCGCCCATCTCGCGGCAGACCGGGACGACACCCTGGGCCCCTATCGCCAGGGCGAACTGGCCGCGGCGATGAAGGAGCTCGGGGTCACCGACCACCGGCTCCTCGGCGGCCCAGGACGCTTCCGCGACTCCGGAATGATGGGCGCCGAGCAGAATCACCGCCCCGCCGCCTTCTGGGACGCGGACGTGGACGACGCAGCCCAGTACCTCGTGGAGGTGATCCGCTCGGTGCGCCCGCAGGTCCTCGTCACCTACGACCCCGACGGCGGCTACGGGCACCCCGACCACATCCAGGCGCACCGCGTCGCGATGCGCGCGGCGGAGCTCGCCGCCGATCCCGCGTACCGCACCGGGGCGGGCGCGGTGCACACCGTCGCGAAGATCTACTGGAACCGGGTGCCGCGTTCGGTCGCCGAAGAGGGCTTCGCGCGCTTGCGGGACACGGTGCCGGACGCCTTCCCGGGGATCGCCGCCATCGACGACGTACCGGGTGTGGTCGACGACACGAGGATCACAGCGCAGATCGACGGCTCCGCCCATGCGGCGGCCAAACGCGCGGCGATGCGGGCCCACGCCACGCAGATCGCCGTGGACGGCCCCTTCTTCGCCCTCTCCAACGACCTCGGCCAGCCCGTCTTCACCACCGAGTACTACGAGTTGGTACATGGCGCCTCCGGGGCCCCTCAAGGGGTGCGCGAGGACGACCTGTTCGCCGGTGTACCGGGGGCGGAACAATGAGCGGCAAGCAGCGCACACCGCGCACCGGCGCACCCTCCCGGGACGTTCGGGGCACCGGTCTCGCCGCGCCCCTCAACCCCGGGCGGATCGCCGCCTATGCGGGCCTCGCCGTGCTCGGCGCGCTCGTCGGGATCGCCGGGGCGCTCGTCCAAGCCGCCTGGTTCCCCGGCGGGTTGCTGCTCGCGCTGGCCGCCTGCGCCGGACTGTTCTACGGCGGGCGCTGCGTCTTCGGCACCCAGCTCGGCGCCCTGGCACCCGCGGCGGGCTGGCTGATTTCGGTCCTTCTACTGCTCGGCGGACGACCGGAAGGCGACTATGTCTTCGGCGATGAAACGGGCCTCACCCTTTTCCTGCTGGGCGGGATGGTGATCGCTGTGATCTGTGCCACCATGTCGCGGTCGCCTCAACCGGGCGCCGACAGCGGCCGACCTGGCAAGTAGAGTGCCACGTCCGATCCCGTAATGCCCCTTGTCCGTCCGGTGGTCACGCAGTCGTTTCCCCCGGTCGCGGGGTGTCTGTCGGCGGCGGCCAGTAAGGTGGTCCGCGCGCCGAGCCGTCCCCTGGCCTGCGGCATGGGGGAAGTACGGGCGGCGGAGCCAATCGGGAGAACCTGCTTTGAGTCGTGAAACTGACACTTCGTCCTCCGGGCCCCAGGGGCGCGGGGGAGCCGCGTACCCCTCGGGGACGCCGCCGTACGGATCCCGCCAGTATCCGTCGCTGCACCCTTCGCAGGACGCCCCGGAGGGGGCCCCGGAGCCTGCGGACCCGCCTCAGTCCGAGGAGCCGAGGACCGAGACGACGCTGACGACGCGCATCCGGATCAACATTCCGGGCTCGCGTCCCATCCCGCCGGTTGTCATGCGTACGCCCATGAGCGACGCCGACACGGCCGAAGGCGAGCGCACGGGCAGCATTCCGCGCCCCGGCTCGCCCGCGCCGGGCGGCGCGTCGGGTGCGTCCGACGCCGACCCGGGCGCCGAGGCGAGAGCCGGTTCTTCCGCGCCCGCGGAACCGGCTGCCGACAAGCCGGCCAGGGAGAAGAGCGGCAGCGACTGGTTCGCCCCGCGCAAGGCCCCCACGAACACCTCGGTCGTCGGCGGCAGCGTTGCCGGTGGCGCCGACGGCCCCACGGGCGAGGCACCCACCCCGCCCCGCGCCGACCTGCCGTACTTCTCGGACGGCCCGCAGCGCGCGGCCGACCAGGACGCACCCCGCCCCGGTGGCAGCGCCCTCGACGAGTTCGGCCACGGCGGCCCCGCAGCCGGCCCGCGCCCCACGCCGAACCTCGGGGTGCGTACGCCGGGCCCCTCCGGACCCACCGCGGGCCCGGTCACCGGCGCCTCGTCCCTCACCCCGAACCTCGACGGAGCGGGCGGCCCGGGCCCCGGCGGTCCGCGAGGCTCCGGTGGTCCCGCGGGCCCGCAGGGTCCTGGCGCATCCGGTGGCGTGCCCCCGCGGATGTCCGACGACACGGCGGTGCTGACGCCTCAGTTCGCGGCCCCGGCCTCCGCCGGGCCCGGCGGCAACGTCTCCGGTGACACGCTCACCAGCGGCATCCCCGTCGTTCCGCCGGAGCACCGCTCGCCGTCCCTGTTCCCGAGCGCGGGCGGCGCCGGTGGCGGGCGTCCCGATCTGACTCCCCGTATCCCGGACGACGCGATGGGCACCGGACCGGCAGGACCCGGCGGTCCCGCCGCCCCGGCGCCCACCCCCGCCGCCCGTCCCGCCCCGGCGCCCGCGCCCGCGAAGAAGAAGGGCCGCTCCAAGCTGGTCCTCCTCTGCGTCGGCGTCGTCGGTCTGCTCGGTGTCGCGTACGGCGCCGGATTGCTGATGAACCACTCCGACGTCCCGAAGGGCACCACCGTCCTCGGCGTCGACATCGGCGGCGGCACGAAGGAGGAGGGCGTCGCGAAGCTGGACGCCGCCCTCGGCAAGCGCGCCGAGACTCCCCTCCAGCTCTCCGTGGACGGCAAGAAGACCGAGCTCGCACCGGACAAGGCCGGGCTCGGCCTCGACAGCCAGGAGACCGTGCGCTCCGCCGCGGGCAGCGACTACAACCCGGTCTCCGTCATCGGCTCCCTCTTCGGCGGCGAGCGCACCGTCGACCCGGTGATCCCGGTCGACGAGGAGAAGCTCGGTGTCGCGCTGACGGACCTGGCAGGTGTCTCCGGCTCGGCCAACGACGGCACGATCAGGTTCGAGCCGGGCAAGGCCGTCGCCGTACCCGGCAAGTCGGGCAAGACGCTGGACGTCAACCAGTCGATGATCTCGGTACGCGACGCGTACCGGGCCCAGGTGCAGACGGGCAAGGCGGCCACCGTCGAACTGCCCGTCACCACCAGGGAGCCCACCATCAGCCAGGCCGAACTGGACCGGGCGATGAAGGACTTCGCGAAGCCCGCGATGTCCGGCCTCGTCACCATCAAGGCCGGTCCCAAGCAGATCCAGTTCGGCCCGGCGAAGTCGCTGCCGCAGATCCTCACGATGGTGCCGGTCAAGGGCCGACTGGTCGAGCACTACGACAAGAAGGCCATCGACACCCTCTGCGACGGCGTCTTCGACGGCATCATGATCACCAAGGGTGACGGCAAGAAGCACCAGATCGGTGCGGACGATGTGGCACAAGCCATGCAGACCGCGCTGCTTGGCAGGACCACCGCCGAGCGGACCGTCACGATCGGCCTGAACGGCAACGGATAACCGCCCCACCAAGGCGAACCGCACCGCACAACCGCCCCCGTCCGGACTCCCGGCCGGGGGCGGCGTCGTGTTCGGCGGCATACGGCACTGCAGCGGCGTCGTGTTCGGCAGACGTACGGCACGACAGCGGCGTCATGCGCGCGGCATGACATCTGTCATCCCGTTTCCACGACCCGCGGCCCTGCCGGACGTACCCCCTTCTCCGCCAGGCTGGACGCATGACAACGACAGCCACCGAGGCCACTGGGGCGAAGACCGCCGTGGTCCGCTTCGACCAGGTCAGCAAGGCCTACGGAGCGGTTCGCGCCGTCGACGGACTCACCCTCGACCTGCACCCCGGCGAGACCGTGGCGCTCCTCGGCCCCAACGGCGCCGGAAAGTCCTCCACCCTGGACCTGCTGCTCGGCCTGCGCACCGCCGACTCCGGTTCCGTCCGGGTCTTCGGCACGACCCCGCAGGGTGCCATCGCAGCGGGCCGCGTCGGCGCGATGCTGCAGAGCGGCGGTCTGATGGAGGACGTCACGGTCGAGGAGCTGGTCCGCCTCGCCTGCGAACTGCACCCCAGGCCCTACCCGGTCGGCGAGGTGCTGTCCCGGGCCGGCATCGCGCAGATCGCCGACCGCATGGTCAACAAGCTCTCCGGCGGCCAGGAGCAGCGCGTACGGTTCGCGCTCGCCACCGCCGGGGCCAACGACCTGATCGTCCTCGACGAGCCGACCACCGGCATGGACGTCACCGCCCGCCAGGCCTTCTGGGCCACGATGCGGGAGCAGGCCGAGCAGGGCCGTACCGTCCTGTTCGCCACCCACTACCTCGAAGAGGCCGACGCGATCGCCGACCGCGTCCTCGTCCTCCACAAGGGCCGGCTGCTCGCCGACGGCACCGCCGCCGAGATCAAGGCGAAGGCCGGAGCCCGCCGGATCTCCTTCGAACTGGAGGGCCCGGTCGACGAAGCGGCCCTGCGCGCCCTGCCGTTCCTCTCCGCGCTCGACATCACCGGCAACCGGGTCCGCATCCAGTCGCACAACGCCGACGCGACAGTGCACGCCGTCTACGCACTCGGCCTCTACCCGCGCGAGCTCGAAGTCGCGGGACTCGGTCTGGAGCAGGCCTTCGTAGCCATCACCGAGGCCGAGGAGGCCAGGACCGCATGCTGAGTTTCTTTTCGTGGGCGTTGATCAGGCTCGAAGTGACCCGCACCCTGCGGAACAAGAAGTTCATGTTCTTCTCGGTCATCTACCCGTCGGTGATCTATCTGCTGATCTCCGGCACCCGGAACACCACCGACAAGGTCCCGCACAGCGATCTCACCTTCCAAGCCTTCTTCATGGTCTCGATGGCCTCCTTCGGCGCGCTGACCGCTGTCCTCATGGGCAACAGCGAACGCATCGCCAAGGAGCGCGAGAAGGGCTGGGTCCGCCAGCTCCGGCTCACCGCACTGCCCAGCCGCGGCTACGTCCTGGCGAAGATCGCCGGCGCGGCGATCGTCACCCTGCCCTGCATCGTGGTCGTTTTCCTGGTCGCCGCCGGCGTCAAGCACGTACGGCTGGACACCTGGCAGTGGTTCACGCTGGCCGGGGTCATCTGGGCCGGTTCACTGGTCTTCGCCGCGCTCGGGGTCGCCATCGGCTACATCGCCAGCGGTGACGCGGTCCGCCCGATCACGATGATCATCTACTTCGGGCTGTCCATCCTCGGCGGTCTGTGGATGCCCAGCGCCACCTTCCCGCAGTGGCTGCAGAACGTTTCCGAGTGGCTTCCCACCCACGCGTACGCTTCTCTCGGTCAGGCGATCGAGATGGGCGGCTCGCCGCACGCCAAGGACGTCGCCATCCTCTGCGCCTACTTCCTGATCTTCGCGGGCGGCGCGGCCTGGCTCTACCGGAAGGACACCCTGAAGGCGTGAACGACGAGGAGACGTCCGTAGGTATCGGGTTCGCGGCGACGGGCCGCCGACAGGTGTGGATCAAGCTGTTCTGGATCGGCATCTGGCTCGCCTTCATGAGCGCCCCGGTCAAGGATCTGGCCGACGGCGACCACACGCAGTGGGCGACCGCGCTGGGCGCACTCGGTCTGCTGGTCTTCGTCGGGGCCTATCTGGTCCTGGTCTTCCGCCACACGTCGAAGGCCCTTGACCGGCGCGCCGTCCACACGACGATCGCCTTCCTCGGCGCCCTCGCCGCCGTCCTCTCCCTGACGCTCGGCGCCGCGTGGCTGGTCCTCTTCGTGTACGTGGCGGTCTCCGTCGGCGCCACCATGCCGCTGAGGAACGCCCGTTGGCTGATCCCCGTGGTCGTCGCCGCACTGGTCTGCATCGGACTGACCGTCGACCACCCCCGCGAGATCACCACCGCGCTGGTCTTCCCGGCGCTGTTCGGCGGGTTCGCGATGACCGGGGTACGGCAGCTGATCCGCACGACGATCCAGCTGCGCGAGGCCCGCGCGACCGTCGCCCAGCTCGCCGCCAACGAGGAGCGGCTCAGGCTCGCCCGCGATCTGCACGACCTGCTCGGCCACTCGCTCTCGCTCATCACGCTCAAGAGCGAACTGGCCGGGCGGATGCTCCCCGGCCACCCGGAGCAGGCGGCCGCCCAGGTCGCGGACATCGAACAGGTCAGCCGCCAGGCCCTGGTCGACGTGCGCAGCGCCGTCACCGGCTACCGCCGGCCCACCCTCCCCGGCGAACTGGCCGGAGCCCGTACCGCACTCGCCGCGGCGGGCATCACCGCCGACGTCCCGGCCGAGGCCCCCGACGGCCTCCCCGAGAAGCCGGAGGAGGTGCTCGCCTGGGCGCTGCGCGAAGCCGTCACCAATGTCGTACGCCACAGCAGCGCCCGGCACTGCACCGTAATCCTCACCCCGCGCCAGACCCTCGACGGCAGGGTCCTCGAACTCACCGTCGCGGACGACGGCGTCGGAGCCGCGGGTACGAAACCGGGCAACGGCCTCACCGGCATCACCGAACGCCTCGCCACGGTCGACGGCACGCTGACCACCCGGGCCGGTAACTCCGGTTCCGATAAAGGCTTCACCCTGACCTTGAGTGTTCCGCTCGGTTCCGGCCTAGGATCCACGGAATGAGCATGATCAGACTCCTCCTCGCCGAGGACCAGTCCATGGTGCGCGAGGCCCTCGCGGCACTGCTCGGCCTGGAACCCGACATCGAGGTGGTGGCCCAGGTCGCCCGCGGCGACGAGGTGCTGGCCGCGGCCCACGAGCACCGCATCGATGTGGCGCTGCTGGACATCGAGATGCCGGGCATGACCGGTATCGACGCGGCAGCGGCCCTGCGGCGCGAACTCCCGGCCGTGAAGGTCGTCGTCGTCACCACCTTCGGTCGCCCCGGCTATCTGCGCAGGGCCATGGAGTCGGGCGCCGACGCCTTCCTGGTGAAGGACGCGCCCGCCGCCCAACTGGCCTCGGCGGTACGGAAGGTGCTGGCGGGCGAGCGGGTCATCGATCCCACACTCGCGGCGGCCGCACTCGCCGACGGGGCGAGCCCGCTCACCGACCGCGAACGCGATGTGCTGCGCTCGGCGGCGGACGGCTCCACCAACGCGGAGATCGCGGCCGCGCTCCACCTCTCGCAGGGGACGATCCGCAACTACCTCTCCATGGCGATCCAGAAGATGGCGGCCCGAAACCGGGCCGAGGCGGTCCGCATCGCCCAGGAAAAGGGCTGGCTGTAGAGCCGTAGCAGCAGGCCGAGGCCCGGCCGCCGTTGTCGCCGCGACCGGACCCCGCTCCCCCCCGGCTACGGGAAGGACACCACCTGCGACGGAACGGTGCTCGCCCCGGACGTGGCGGATCCGGTGTCGTTGATGACGTGCTCGTACGGTCCCTGACCGCCGAGCGGGACCACCAGCAGATCGTGGAACCTCACGCCCGGCTTCACCGGCACCTCGAAGCCGTGGTACTGACGGGTCGTCGGGTCGACGTTGTAGTGACAGTAGCTGCCCATGCCCTGGCGCTCGGCGTGCTTGCCGCAGGGGCGGTCGGCTTCGTCGTGGCGTGGCCGACGGGCATCAAGACAGCTCCGGCGACCAGAACGATGCCGGTTGCGATCGCCGGGCGGCGGCGGTGGGAGAGCACGGGCACGTTGATCAACTCCGGTGTTCAGAAGGTGAATCGGGGCGACAGGAACTCAGGCTCCGTGCCGCCCCGTACGACCTCCCGGCCCGGCGGGTGGCTGTATCCCGGCGTCGACCGTCGACCGGCCGTCAGCCATTCTTGGAGGATTCGAGGTGGGCGAAGGCCACCACGTTGTCCTCGTAGTGCTTGGCCTTCCTGTTGTACGGGCCGCCGCAGGTGATCAGGCGCAGCTGCGCGGACGGGGTGTCCGAGTAGACGCGCTTGTTCGGGAACTTCGCCTTGCTGAACGTCTCGACGGAGTCGACCTTGAATGTGGCGACCGATCCGTTGGCGCGGGTGATGTCGACCGTGGAACCCGGCTTGAGGAACTGGAGCTGCAGGAACACGGCCGGACCGGTCGTCGTGTCGACATGGCCCGCCACGATCGCGGCACCACGCTCGCCAGGGGTGACACCGCCCTTGAACCAGCCCACCAAGTTGCTGTCGTTCGGGGGCGGCGGGTTCAGCCGACCGTCGGCGCCGATGGACAGGTCGGTGAACGGTGCCTTGACGGCGAGGGACGGAATCTGCAGCCGCGTCGGGACGGAACGCGACATCGCCGGGCCGACGGCGGGCGCCGACGGGGTGACGGGTCGGGGCGCGGCATGGGAGCCGAGGACCTCGGGTACGGCTGCGGGCGCGACGGCGGCGGGTGGGGCGGGCGGCTTGTCGTCGACCGAGGTTTCGATGGAGTTGTAGATCACGAGCATGCCGACCCCGGCTGCCACAGCGGGCCACATCAAGGCGCGGCCCAGTGGGGTTCCGGGGGCAGTCCGGGTTGGGATGGAGCCGGGAGACTGCGGGGCGGCCATGGGAACGTGCCTTTCGGTTGTGCGGTGTTGGAGAGGAGAAAGGAGAAAGGGGGGAGGGGTGGGGTGCGGTGGTGGGGTGGTGGTGTGCAATCGAAGCCGCGGCCGCCGCCCCGAGGGACGACGGCCGCGACAAACGAAACGACCAGTCAGCCGTTGGGCCCGGTCAGGCGATCGCACCGCCCGACGACTGGCGACGGCGCAGCTTGTACGCACCGACGCCGATGCCACCGATCAGCAGCGCCGAGCCGGCGGCCAGGCTGCTGTTGGTCGTAGCCATCCCGCCGCCACCGGCGTTGACGCCGCCGCTGGGCTTGCTCTCGTCGCCGCTGAGGCCGCCTTCGGCGCTGCCGCTGGACTTGCCCTCGTCGCTGCCGCTGGACTGGCCCTCGTCGTCGCCGCCGCGGCCACCCTCGTCGCTGCCGCGACCGCCTTCGTCGTCGCTGCCGCGACCGCCCTCGTCGTCGCCGCCGCGGCCACCCTCGTCGCCGCCACGACCGCCTTCGTCGTCGGTGATGACCCGGGCCATGAAGCCGCCGCCGGCGTTGACGCCGCCGCTGGGCTTACTCTCGGTGCTGCTGCTGGACTTGCCCTCGTCGCTGCCGCTGGACTTGCCCTCGGCGCTACCGCTGGACTGGCCCTCGTCGTCGCCGCCGCGGCCACCCTCGTCGCTACCGCTGGACTGGCCCTCGTCGCTGCCGCGGCCACCCTCGTCGTCGCTGCCGCGGCCACCCTCGTCGCTGCCGCGGCCACCCTCGTCGTCGCCGCCGCGGCCACCCTCGTCGCCGCCACGGCCGCCTTCGTCGTCGGTGATGACCCGGGCCATGAAGCCGCCGCCGGCCTGAACGCCACCGCTGGGCTTGCCCTCGGTGCTGCCGCTGGACTTGCCCTCGGTGCTACCGCTGGACTTGCCCTCGGTGCTG
>NZ_BMRN01000001.1:0-426081 GCF_014648655.1 Streptomyces atratus | reverse complement strand
ACCCTCGTCGCTACCGCTGGACTGGCCCTCGTCGCTGCCGCGGCCACCCTCGTCGTCGCTGCCGCGGCCACCCTCGTCGCTGCCGCGGCCACCCTCGTCGTCGCTGCCACGGCCGCCTTCGTCGCTGCCGCGGCCACCCTCGTCGCTGCCGCGGCCACCTTCGTCAGAGTCGGACTTTCCGTTCTCCTCGCTGCGCGAGGACGAGGATCCCTTGTTGTGTCCCGAATCCGCGGCCGTGGCCATGGCGTAGGCGGAGGGACCGGTAATGGCAAGGACCGCTGTGACAGCGGCCGAAGCGAACAGTGTGCGGGCAGAGCGCATCTGAACACATTCCTTCCGTCGCGACTGCGAAGAGTGACGGGATGTCGACTCAGGGTGGCGCAGTGGCGACATGATCTACGGTCAGTCCGAATGTCACTTTGCGCCAACGCAAAATGCCGCATTGAGTCCGTGTCGTGGGCCCTTCGGGTGGCGAAAAGCCAATAATCACCCGTTGGACTGCACGCAGCGCCACGTGAGGTTTGGGCGACGACGGTCCACTCGTTTGCCGACGCTTCGGCGCTGCGGCCCGACCGTCGCCCGGCTCGGCATTGATCTCCCGATGGGCTTGAACGGCCCACTGGGGAACTGGAGTTGAGAAGAAGTGCTCCCCCTGTCCGACGAGACGTGCGCGTGCGGCGCCCGGCGGGACTCCGCCCGGAGCCATACTTTGAATTTGCATAACGGCGTACGCGACCCGCCGATGCGCAGGCGCCGATCTGATTGTCCTCGGCTGCCGGGCATGAAAGCGCAGGAGGCGGGCACGCGGGTTCCGGCAGCTGTCCCCGGCTCAGTGAATGCCAGGCTGGTAAATCGGTTGCCACGCGGGGCGGCCGCCTGCTGGACTCCCCCTCCAGCACTCGATCGACCGAGGAGAAGATCATGCGCGGAACTCCCATGTTCATTCAGACGGAAATTGCCACCGATCTTGAAGACATGGAGTTTCGTGCACACGTTGAATCTGGGAATTCTGGCGCATGTCGACGCCGGTAAGACAAGCCTGACCGAGCGGCTGCTCCACACCGCCGGTGTCATCGACGAGATCGGCAGCGTCGACGACGGGAGCACCCGGACCGATTCCCTGGCTCTGGAACGACAACGCGGCATCACGATCAAGTCCGCAGTCGTCTCGTTCGCCATCGACGACATCACGGTCAATCTGATCGACACACCCGGTCACCCGGATTTCATCGCCGAGGTGGAACGGGTGCTG
The DNA here is from genome assembly GCF_014648655.1 of Streptomyces atratus. Lineage (GTDB taxonomy): Bacteria > Actinomycetota > Actinomycetes > Streptomycetales > Streptomycetaceae > Streptomyces > Streptomyces atratus. The sequence goes on along the minus strand of NZ_BMRN01000001.1, from coordinate 424,829 downwards.
AACGTGCTCGACGGTGCTGTACTGGTCATCTCCGCCGTGGAGGGCGTACAGGCGCAGACCCGTGTTCTGATGCGGACACTGCAACGCCTGCGTATTCCGACGCTCATTTTCGTGAACAAGGTCGATCGCGGCGGTGCACAGGACGAGTCCCTTCTGCGGAGCATTTCCGAGAAACTGACCCCGGCTGTGCTCGCCATGGGGTCGGTCGACGGGCCGGGCGGCCGGGACGCCCGCTGCACGCCGTACACCGCTGCCGATGCGCGCTTCACGGACCGGCTGACCGAGCTTCTCGCCGACCACGACGACGCGCTGCTGGCCGCGTACGTGGAGAACGCGGCGCCGCTCCCGTACAGCAGGCTGCGCGAAGCGCTGTCCACGCAGACCGGGCAGGCGCTGGTGCATCCGGTGTTCTTCGGCTCGGCGATCACCGGGGCGGGTGTGGACGCCCTGATCAGCGGGGTCAGGGAGCTGCTGCCCGTGGGCGAAGGGGATGGCGACGGGCCGGTATCGGGCACCGTCTTCAAGGTGGAGCGGGGGCCGGCCGGCGAGAAGATCGCCTACGTCCGGATCTTCTCGGGCACGGTACGGACACGTGACCGGCTGCCGTTCGGCCGGGGCGAGGGACGCGACGAGGGAAAAGTGACCGCGATCAGTGTCTTCGACCGAGGCTCGGACGTGCGCGAAGCAGCGGTCGGCGCAGGCCGGATCGCGAAGCTCCGGGGCCTCGGCGGCATTCGGGTCGGAGATGCGGTCGGCGTATCGGACACGACCGCGCCGGGCCATTGGTTCGCTCCGCCGACACTGGAATCGGTCGTGGTGCCCTGCGCTCCGGCGAGCAGAGGCGAGCTGCATTTCGCGCTCGCGCAACTGGCCGAGCAGGATCCATTGATCAATCTGCGGCAGGACGACATCCGGAAAGAAGTGTCCGTCTCGCTCTACGGCGAGGTGCAGAAAGAAGTCATCCAGGCTACGCTCGCCGATGAATTCGGAATCGATGTCACCTTCCGCGAGACCACGACCATTTGCCTGGAACGGCCGAACGGCAGCGGTGCGGCGTACGAGGTCGGCGACCAGGATCCGAATCCTTTCCTGGCGACCATCGGTCTTCGGATCGATCCCGCTCCGATCGGCAGCGGTATCGAGTACCGGCTGGAGGTGGAGCTCGGATCGATGCCGTTCTCCCTGATGAGAGCGGTGGAGCAGACCGTCGGGGAGACGCTGCAGCAGGGAATCCACGGCTGGCAGGTCACCGATTGCGTCGTCACCATGACGCACTCCGGCTACTGGCCCCGGCAGAGCCATTCCCATGCCGTTTTCGACAAGAGCATGTCGAGCACCGCCGGGGACTTCCGCAATCTGACTCCTCTGGTCCTGATGAGTGCACTGAAGGAGGCCGGCACCACGGTGTACGAGCCGATGCACCGCTTCCGTCTGGAACTCCCCGCGGACCTGCTGGGTCCGCTCCTGCCGGTACTCGCACATCTGCGGGCCGTCCCCGGCACACCGACCGTGCAAGGTGCGACCTGTGTGCTGGAGGGAGAGATCCCGGCGGCGCGGGTCCATGAACTGCAGCAACAGCTCCCGGCCCTGACGCGCGGCGAAGGGGTCCTGGAATCCGGCTTCGACCGCTACCGGGCGGTCGTCGGTACGCCCCCGGGCCGGCCACGCACCGACCGCGATCCGCTCAACCGCAAGGAGTACCTGCTGCACACGGTGCGCAGGATCGCCGGACGGGAGGATGCCCGCTGACCGGGTCCGGCCCGGCCGGGGCTCAGCCACCACGCGCCGCCCCGGCACGTTCCCGGCCCGTACACACGCACCCGGACCCGCACGGCTCCCGTTCCACCTCGTCGTAGGGCACCCTTGGCTGCCCCCACCACCGCCCGCAGGGAGTCCGCGCACCGTTGTCCAGAGTTGAGATCGCCACGAACAGAACCATCTCGGCACGCTTCACGCCTGCGTGGAGGCCCTCCGCGAGCACGCCGGGCAGCAGCTGACCGGTGTGCTGCGGGAGACCGGCGGCACCCGACGAGCCCGACCTGGAGAGCCGGGTCGTGGTCCTCGGCGTGCGGCAGGCCAAGGGGCCTGGGCCTGGAGATCGACGCGGTGCTGCCGGCCGATCCCGCGGCCGTCCTCGGGCGTCCGGCGCGCGGCCTGAACGACCTTGACGTGGCACTGACACCGGCGAAGCAACGGCTGGGCATCGTGCACGAGGGACCGGCGCCCGAGGTACTGGCGGCGACTGTGACGGAACGGAGCTGAGACGGGGACACGGAGCGGCGGCCGGTCCGCACCCCGTGCCCCCGCCCCGCTAGTTCAGCAACGCCCGCGCCGCCCGCGCTCGGCGCCGGATCGCCTCCGCCGCCTCGGGTTCGACCCCGTCGACCACATCCGCGTACTCCTCCATCTCCGCCGCCCCGCGCAGAAACTGCCCGCTCTGTACGAGCAGCTGCGCCCGCTCGTAGCGCAGCCTGGCCGGATGCGAGGGCAGCAGCAGCGACAGGTCCACCGCCCACAGCGCCACATCCGTCCGCTCCGGACGGGCCGCCGCCCACGCCCTGATGTTGTTCAGGATTCGCAGCACGATCTCCAGCGGCCGTGCGGGCACCAGCATCGACTCCTCGAGCGGCTCCCCGGTCGCCCCCGCCACCAGCAGCTCCGCGTCCTGCCCGGTCATCGGCCGGCCGCCGTCGAACGGGTCGGCCAGCACCCGCTCCGAAGGATCTCCGAACCCGACGACGAAGTGACCGGGCAGCGTCACCCCGTACACCGGAGCGCCCGCCCGCCGTGCGACCTCGATCCACACCACGGACAGCAGGATCGGCAGCCCGCGACGCCGGCGCAGCACCTCGTGCAGCAGCGACGACTCCAGCCGCTGGTAGTCCGCCGACGAGCCCGCGAAGCCGCACCGTTCGCCGAGGAATTCGGCAACGGCCGAGGCCCAGGCCCGGCCGCCCCGCACCCCGTACGGAAGCCGGCCCGCCAGCTCGTCCAGTTCGATCTGCGCCGCGTCGATCCCGTTCGCGTCCAGCGCCGGGTCGGCCACCGCGCCCAGCAGCAGGCAGAGCAGCGCGAGGTCCGGCCGCTCGGCGCGCGCCTCCTCGGCGAACTGCCGGCGCAGCTCGTCCGGGCCGGGGCGCTCGGGCTGCTCGGGGTGGTGAGGATTCATCGGGCTCGTCCGCCTCCGTCACGCCGACCGGAAGTGGTGATACCGGTGGTGGACCGCGAACCCCATGCGCTCGTACAGCGCCCGCGCCCCCTCGTTGTCCGTCTCCACCTGGAGCCACGCCGCCGACGCGCCCTCGTCCAGGGCCTTGCGGGCGAGCGCGGTCATCACGGCGGTGGCGAGCCCGCGGCGCCGGTACTCGGGACCGACCTCGACAGCCATGAAGCCGGCCCACCGCCCGTCCACCACGCACCGCCCGATAGCCGCGGGCGGTGCGCCCTCGGTGTCACCGGGCACCGAGGCGAACCACACCGAGGGACCACCGCGCAGCACCTTCAGGACGTGCGGCCCCGGGGTGTCGAAGCGCTGATAGCGAGAGAGCCACCCCTCGTCGAGGTCCCGGCTCAGCCGCACCTGCGACACATCCGCGTCCAGATCACCGATCGGCGCCAGCGCGGCGATCCGTACCTCCGCTGTCACCTCGCGCCGCCATCCGCGCTGCTCCAGCTCCGCGCAGAGCTGTTCCTGGGTGCCCTCGGCGCCGGTCGCGGTCTGGATGTACGCGGGCAGGTCCCGCTCTCCGTACCACTGCCGTACGCGCCCGAGCGCCTCGTCGAGCGGTACACCCGGGTCGCCGAGCGGCAGCACGGAGTTGGCGCGCCGGGTGAACCCCTGCGCGGCGCGCAGCCGCCAGTCGCCCAGCGGCTCGCTCTCCACCGGCTGCCAGGCGCGGGCGCAGACGGGCGCGAGCTCGTCGAAGGAGGCCGCCGGGCCACGCCGCCGGGCCGGGGCGGCGGGCACGACCTTGCCCGCAACCAGCGTCGATTCGGCGATACGGACAACGTCTCCGCTCTTCGTTGTGACCGACAGCACACCGCTGTCCCAGGATGTGAGAACACCGACCGTGTCGGTGAACTTCGGCCCCTGCGAGCCGCGCTCGGTCGTACGCCGGACTGATACCCGTTTGCCCACGTCAGCCGGTGTAATTCGGACTTCGAGTTGTCCGCCGATGGTGAATTCCACAGCTCTGTCCGCCCCTCCTGTTCGGTTCGTGCCCGGGAACGGAGATACTAGGGGCGGGCATCGACGACGCCGCGCTCCCGCGCGAGAGCCAACGCCCTACCGAGGAGGAACGACAGCGTGACCTACGTCATCGCGCAGCCTTGTGTCGACGTAAAGGACAAGGCCTGCATCGAAGAGTGCCCCGTCGACTGCATCTACGAGGGCCAGCGGTCCTTGTACATCCACCCGGACGAATGCGTCGACTGTGGAGCCTGTGAACCGGTGTGCCCGGTCGAGGCGATCTTCTACGAGGACGACACCCCGGAGGAGTGGAAGGACTACTACAAGGCGAACGTCGAGTTCTTCGACGACCTCGGGTCGCCCGGTGGCGCCTCCAAGCTGGGCCTGATCGAACGCGACCACGCGTTCATCGCTGCGCTGCCGCCGCAGAACCAGTAGTACAGCGGCCGGCACGTGTGTCGCCCCGGTCCCGTACGGCTCGTCACCGTGCGGGACCGAGGCGTTTCCACGCCCGAGCGCCCCGAGCAACCCTCGGAACCCCCGTACGAGAAAGCAGAGATCCGTGTCCGCAGTCTCCTCCCGCCTCCCGGTCTTCCCCTGGGACAAGCTCGCGCCCTACAAGTCGACGGCCGCCGTCCACCCGGACGGCATCGTGGACCTGTCCGTCGGCACGCCCGTCGACCCGGTGCCCGAGCTGATCCAGCGGGCGCTCGTCGCCGCCGCGGACAGCCCCGGCTATCCGACGGTGTGGGGGACCGCCGAGCTGCGTGACGCGATCACCGGCTGGGTGGAGCGGCGGCTCGGCGCGGCCGGGGTGGCGCACGAGAACGTCCTGCCGGTCGTCGGGTCCAAGGAGCTGGTGGCCTGGCTGCCGACGCAGCTCGGTCTCGGCGCGGGCGACAAGGTGGCGTACCCGCGCCTCGCCTACCCGACGTACGAGGTGGGCGCCCGCCTCTGCGGCGCCGAGCCCGTCGTCTACGACGATCCGACGGAGCTGGACCCGGCCGGCCTGAAGCTGCTCTGGCTCAACTCGCCGTCCAACCCGACCGGTCGCGTCCTGTCCAAGGACGAACTGATCAGGATCGTCGCCTGGGCGCGCGAGCACGACGTGCTGGTCTTCAGCGACGAGTGCTACCTGGAGCTGGGCTGGGAGGCCGAGCCCGTCTCCGTATTGCATCCGGACGTCTGCGGCGGTACGTACGAGGGCATCGTCGCCGTCCACTCGCTCTCCAAGCGCTCCAACCTGGCCGGATACCGCGCGGCCTTCATCGCGGGCGACGCGGCCGTGCTCGGCGAGCTGCTGCTGATCCGCAAGCACAGCGGAATGATGACGCCGGCCCCCGTCCAGGCGGCGACCGTCGCGGCGCTCGGCGACGACGCGCACGTCGCCGAGCAGCGGACCCGGTACGCAGACCGGCGCGCGGCCCTGCGCAGGGCGCTGGAGGCCCATGGCTTCCGGATCGAGCACAGCGAGGCGAGCCTCTACCTGTGGGCGACGCGCGACGAGCCGTGCTGGGAGACCGTGGCGTACCTGGCGGAGCTCGGCATTCTGGTGGCACCGGGCGACTTCTACGGGACGGCCGGTGACCGCTTCGTACGCGTCGCGTTCACGGCGACGGACGAGCGGGTGGCCGCCGCGGTCAAGCGGCTGGCCCGATAGCGGGAGGTACACGCGAGGGGCCTCGGGAGTGCGCACTCCCGAGGCCCCTCGCGTGTGATGTGCCGACGGATCGGGTCAGCCGATCGGCAGGCCCTGGACGGGCAGGCCGCCGTGGGGCGCGGCACCGGCGCCGCCGAGGACCTCGCCCGCGCTGCCCGCGGCACCGCCGGCGGCGTTCTGCACAGTGGGGGCGGCCTTGCCGACGGTCTTGCTCGCGGCCGGGAGGGTCGTCCCGACGATCTTGCCGCCGGTCTCGCCCGCCGCCTTGGTGCCCTGCTGGGACGCGCCGTCGACCGTCTTGCCGAGGCCGGCGCCGTCGACGGTGGTCAGACCGCCGAGCTCCGGGGCCTGCGGGAGCTCCGCGGCACCTGCGGCACCGGCCGCACCGACCACGGGGGCTGCACCTGCGGCGATCAGCAGCGCGGCGCGGGCGATCCGGCGGGTCAGGGGGAGGGACATGATGCTCCTTCGACGGGATGAGGAATCTGTCTGTCCGTTGACCGGACGCAATGACAACCGTCGTAAGGGCGGGGGAGGTTGCGGTGGGCCGAGGCAAAGAGTCGGTAATGCGTCACATGATCCACAGCGGAGGAACCCGGGCAGAGGCCGCATTCCCGGATGGCTCGATGAACCGTCACTTCCCTTTGTTCGCACGGGAAGTGAGGAATCGAGGAGAGGCTGCGGAGGCATGTCGCGCCGGGGGTCGTTTTGTAGTGGCCGGATAACACCTTCGGGTGGCCATCCGTACTAGTGCGCGAGTCGCATACGGACTTCGGTGGTGCCCGATTCCGTACGCTCCGTCCGCCAGCCCGACCCGGCCTTCCATACCCGGCCCGCGTACGTGATTTCGTCCAGGCGGAGCGCTTCGGACTGCGCGACCGCCCAGTGCGCGAGCTCCCAGCCGCGCCGTGCCGAGTCGTCGTCCCCGGAGGCGCGGGCCGCCCGCACCGGCACCGAGACCGTGCTCGTCGCCGACGCGCCGGCTGCGGCCTTCCCGTCCTCCGGCGACGGCTTCCTCGCGGGCAGCACATCCTTGCCGAAGGCGCGGACCAGTTCCGCCCGCACCTTCGCCGCATCGGCCGTCGCGGCCGTCGTCCGCGGCGGCGTGCAGTTCAGCGTGGCGGGCGTACGGCCGGTCAGCGCGGCCGCCAGCAACGCCGCATCCGGCTCGTGCTTCGCGTACGCCTGCGGGAAACCGCTGCGCTGGACCCGCTGCGCGGCAACCGTCAGCGGCAGCCGTGAATAACCGGGGACCTCGGCCAGATGCCGGTAGAACTCCCCCGCGGAGTAGACCGGGTCCAGGATCTGCTTCTCGGTGCCCCAGCCCTGCGAAGGGCGCTGCTGGAACAGCCCCAGCGAGTCCCGGTCCCCGTGCTCGATGTTGCGCAGCCCGGACTCCTGCAACGCGGTCGCCAGCGCGATCGTCACCGCTCGTTCCGGCATCCCGCGCGAGGTGCCGACTGCGGAGATCGTCGCGGCGTTCGAAGCCTGCTCCGGGCTCATCCGGTACGTACGGCCCTGGCCGGCCGAACCGTCGGCGGACTCCACGGTGCACCCTTCGGTGACCTTGCTGCCGGATATGTACTGCACGGTCAGATAGCCGCCCAGTGCGGCGAGCACGACAAATGCAGCCGCGATGCGGGAGAGGCGGCTGCGGCCGGTGTGTCGGCGGGCAGAGGAGGCGGTCCGGGGCACGGAGCCACCGTACTGGAGTGCCCGGCCGAGGCCGAGGGCCCAGTCCTTTAGGGTCGGTTCCATGTCCGAAAGCACGCTTGACCTCACCCTGGACGGCCCGGCGCTCACTGCCCGGCTCGTCGACTTCCCGTCGGTCAGCGGTCAGGAGGAGGAGCTCGCCGACGTGATCGAGTCGGCGCTGCGCACCCTCCCGCATCTGACCGTCGACCGGCACGGCAACAACGTCGTGGCCCGGACGAACCTGGGCCGTGCCGAGCGGGTCGTGCTCGCCGGACACATCGACACCGTGCCGATCGCCGACAATGTGCCGTCCCGGCTCGACGAGGACGGTGTGCTGTGGGGCTGCGGCACCTCCGACATGAAGTCTGGCGTCGCCGTCCAGCTGAGGATCGCCGCGACCGTGCCCGAGCCCAACCGCGACCTCACGTTCGTGTTCTACGACAACGAAGAGGTTGCCGCGCACCTCAACGGGCTCGGCCACGTGGCCGACGCCCACCCCGAGTGGCTCGCCGGGGACTTCGCGGTCCTCCTGGAGGGCACCGACGGCCAGGTCGAGGGCGGCTGCCAGGGCACGCTGCGGGTCTTCCTCCGCACCGAGGGGGAGCGGGCCCACTCCGCCCGCAGCTGGATGGGGTCCAACGCCATCCACGCAGCTGCCCCGGTCCTGGCCCGCCTCGCCGCGTACGAACCGCGCCGCCCGGTCATCGACGGTCTCGAATACCACGAGGGCCTCAACGCCGTACGGATCGAGGGGGGCGTCGCCAACAACGTCATCCCGGACGCGTGCACCGTCGTCGTCAATTACCGGTACGCCCCCGACCGCACCGCCGAGGAGGCCCTGGCCCACGTCCACGAGGTCTTCGCGGACTGCGGCGTCGTCGAATTCACCGTCGACGACCACTCGGGGGCGGCCATGCCCGGCCTCTCCCACCCGGCTGCCAAGGCGTTCATGGCGGCGGTCGGCGGCACCGCCCACCCCAAGTTCGGCTGGACCGACGTCTCCCGCTTCAGCTCCCTCGGCGTCCCCGCGGTGAACTACGGACCCGGTGATCCGCTCCTCGCGCACAAGCGCAACGAGCACGTGGCGGTCGACCGGATCACCCACTGCGAGGAGCGGCTCCGCTCCTGGCTCACCAGCTGACCCACGGCATTCCCCTGTCCGTAACCTCCGTCGAATTACCCTGACCTGACACAGATGGTCATCGATCGTCGTCGGAGGGAGCAGGTCATGGGCAACCCCGAGGGAGCGCACGTCCCCGAGGAACAGCGGCAGGGCCCGGTACTGCGCCGCAGGGACCAGGTACAGCCCGGCACCACCGATCAGCGGCTGCTGGACACCGAGGGCGACTCCGAGTGGGTGCACACCGACCCATGGCGGGTGATGCGCATCCAGTCGGAGTTCGTCGAAGGATTCGGAGCCCTCGCCGAGCTGCCGAGCGCCATCAGCGTCTTCGGCTCGGCCCGCACCCCGGCCGGCGGGCCGGACTACGAGGCGGGCGTAAGGATCGGCAAGGCCCTGGTCGAGGCCGGCTTCGCGGTGATCACCGGAGGCGGCCCCGGAGCCATGGAAGCGGCGAACAAGGGGGCGCGGGAGGCGAAGGGCGTCTCGGTCGGCCTCGGCATCGAGCTGCCCTTCGAGTCCGGCCTCAACCCGCACGTCGATATCGGCGTGAACTTCCGCTACTTCTTCGTCCGAAAAACGATGTTCGTGAAGTATGCCCAGGGATTCGTCGTTCTGCCCGGCGGACTCGGCACCCTGGACGAGCTCTTCGAGGCCCTCACCCTCGTCCAGACGGGCAAGGTCACCCGCTTCCCGATCGTGCTGTTCGGCACCGCGTACTGGAGCGGGCTCGTGGACTGGCTGCGGGACACGGTGGTGGCGCAGGGCAAGGCGTCCGAGCACGACCTGCTGCTGTTCCACGTCACGGACGACGTGGACGAGGCGGTCGACCTCGTGACGAAGGAGGTCGGCCGGTAGATCGGTCCCCTTCGGCGATCGAGGGGCGGGGACCGGGACAGAGCCCCGGTTCCGGGAAGGGGCGGGCAGGGGGGCAGGGGACAGGGCCCGCCCCTGGGCGCCCCGCCCTCCCCGCCACCTCGCGCTCCGGCTACGCCAGCCCCCTCCGCGCCACGGCAGGCTCCCGGTGCCCCGCGATGGACGCCACCATGTCCAGCACCTGCCGCGTCTCCGCCACCTCGTGCACCCGGTACACCTGCGCCCCCAGCCACGCGGACACGGCCGTCGTCGCCAGCGTCCCGATCACCCGTTCCTTCACCGGCCGGTCGAGCGTCTCCCCGACGAAGTCCTTGTTGGACAGCGATACGAGGACCGGCCAGCCGGTCTCCGCCATCTCGCCGAGCCGACGCGTCGCCTCCAGCGAATGCCGGGTGTTCTTCCCGAAGTCATGACCGGGGTCGATCATGATCCCGTCCGGCCGCACCCCGAGTCCGACCGCCCGCTCGGCCAGCCCCAGCGTCACCCGCAGGATGTCCGCCATCACGTCGTCGTACGCGATCCGGTGCGGCCGGGTCCGCGGCTCGGCGCCGCCCGCGTGCGTACACACCAGACCGGCGCCGTACCGCGCGGCGACCTCTGCGAGCTTCGGGTCGACGCCGCCCCACGCGTCGTTCAGTACATCCGCACCGGCCTCGCAGACCGCCTCGCCGACATCGTGGCGCCAGGTGTCGACGCTGATCACCACATCCGGGTGGCGGCGCCGCACCTCGGCGACGAACCCCACCGTGCGACGGGCCTCTTCCTCGGCGCTCACCTCTTCACCGGGGCCCGCCTTCACACCCCCGATGTCGACGATCGCCGCGCCGTCCGCGATCGCCTGCTCGACCCGGGCCAGCGCCGGCTCGTCCCGGAATGTCGCGCCCTGGTCGTAGAAGGAGTCCGGGGTGCGGTTCACGATCGCCATGATCACCGGCTCGTGCGCACCGAATTCACGCCGCCCCAGCCTGAGCGCACCGCTTCGCATCCCGTGTCTCTCCTCTGGTAGATCGCCCGGTGGGTCGCCTGCGACCCTAACTGTCACCGCCGCATGGCACGATCGGACCCGGACAGGTTTCCGCTCCCGGGGAGATGCGCGTGTTCTGGTTCTTGCTGCTGGCGATGGTGGTGGTCGTGGCCGCGGTCACCCTCGCGGTGGTCGGCGGAGGGAGGAGCGCCGTCCTGCAGGACGTGGCGCCCGAGCAGCTGACCGACCCGCTGCCCACGACGCGTCCGGTCGGCCGAGCGGATGTCGAGGCGCTGCGGCTGCCGGTGGCCGTACGCGGCTACCGCATGACGGATGTCGACGAGGCACTCGGCCGGCTCGGCGCCGAGCTCGCCGAGCGGGACGCGCGGATCGCGGAACTGCAGTCGGCGCTGGCCGGCGCGCAGGCGACCGCGGTCGGTGGCCCCGATCTCCTCAAGCGGCCGCAGGACCGGCCGCAGCTGACGCGGGAGCGGCCGCAGGACCGTCCGAGAGCGCCGTGGGAGGCGCCCCGACAGGAAGACCAGCAGGACCCGCAGCGGACAGAGCGCCCCGGAGAGGACCCCCAGCGATGAGCGGCGGCGCAGAAGCGGCCCCGGACGGCGGTCTGCGCTGCCCGTGGGGGCTCTCCACCGAGGACTACCTCACGTACCACGACACCGAATGGGGCCGCCCCGTCCACGGCGACGACGCCCTCTTCGAACGGCTCTGCCTGGAGGCCTTCCAGTCCGGCCTTTCCTGGCTGACGATCCTGCGCCGACGGGAGGGCTTCCGTTCCGCCTTCGCCGGGTTCAAGATCCCCGCGGTGGCGGATTTCACCGACGCCGACAAGGAGCGCCTCCTCGCCGACGCCGGCATCATCCGCAACCGGGCGAAGATCGACGCGACCCTCGCCAACGCCAAGGTGCTGGCCGACTGGCGCGCCGGCGAGCTGGACGAGCTGATCTGGTCCTACGCCCCCGACCCGGCCGGCCGCCCGGCCCCGCGCACCGTCGGCGACGTTCCCGCGGTCACCCCGGAGTCCACGGCGCTGGCCAAGGACCTCAAGAAGCGCGGTCTGCGCTTTGTCGGACCCACGACGGCCTACGCCCTGATGCAGGCCTGCGGCCTGGTCGACGACCACCTGGCCGACTGCGTGGCGCGCGGCACCGGGGCGTAGACCCGCCCCGGCGGCTACCGGCCGAGGTACTTCGGCTTCTCCTTGTTGAGGAACGCCTGCACCGCGATCGAGTGGTCCTCGGACGCGCCCGCCTTTGTCTGGAGCTCGTCCTCCTTCTCCAGCGCCTCGCTCAGCGTGTGACCGGCACCGTAGGCCAGGGACTCCTTCAGCGCCGCGTACGCCACCGTGGGACCGGACGCCAGGGTGCGGGCCACGGCGGCGGCCTCCGCAGCCACGTCGGCGGCGGGCACCAGCTTGTTCACGATGCCCAGCTCATGGGCGTCCTGCGCGGAGATCGAACGCGGGAAGAGCAGCAGGTCGGCGGCGCGGCTCTGCCCGATCAGGCGGGGCAGCGTCCAGGAGACGCCCGAGTCGGCGGTGAGGGCGACCCCGGCGAACGAGGTGTTGAACGAGGCGGTGTCGGCGACCACCCGGTAGTCGCAGGCGAGCGCGAACCCGAAACCGGCACCGGCGGCGACACCGTTGACCCCGGCGACGACCGGCTTGGGCATCTCGGTGATGGCCCGCACGATCGGGTTGTAGTGTTCCCGCACGGTGCTCAGCGCGTTGCCGCTGCCGGACTCACGGGCCTCGTCGAGCTTGCCGACGTGTTCCTTCAGATCCTGGCCGACGCAGAAGGCGCGCCCGGTCGCGGTGAGCAGAACGGCCCGTACGGCCGTGTCGGCCGCCGCGGACTTCAGCGCGTCACGGAGCGCCACCTTGGCCGCGGTGTTCATGGCGTTCATCGCGCCGGGACGGTTGATCGTGATCGTCGCGAGTCCGTCGCTCACTTCGTAGAGCACGCTGTCCGCCATCTGGTCGGCCATTTCGCTGTCCCTTCTGCACCTCGGGCAATGCCTGTCCAGGCAAGCATGGCCGACTCGGGCGGGAGCGAACATGTGACCTGCGTCTAACAATTGCGCCCCGATGGAGCGGTGAAGGGGACGGAGTATCGCAGCTGGATCGCCGAATTGGGTGGTTTTGAGAGAGCGCGTTGCGCAAGCGATGCCGACCGATGTTGGTCATTGGGGTCTGTGATGCGGGATAATGGCCTGGAAGCAATGTGTTCGATGCCGGTGACACAGCGCCTGTCATGGGGCCGCCGGTTGTGATGAGCTGGTTTCAGGAAGGGGAACGAGCATGGCGGCCATGAAGCCGCGGACGGGCGACGGCCCGCTCGAGGTGACAAAGGAGGGGCGGGGCATCGTCATGCGCGTTCCGCTCGAAGGCGGCGGTCGGCTTGTTGTGGAGCTGACTCCGGATGAGGCCGATGCACTCGGCGATGCCCTCAAGAAGGTCGTCGGCTGAGCAGAGGCGCCCACACTTCATCACTGCCCCGGCACGGTGTCCGTGCCGGGGCAGTGATGCGTTCACACTCAACGGAATCAAGCCCGTCCGGCGATTGAGTAAACCCGGCTGCTCCAGGTACGGGGACACGGGGCAAGAACCCCGCCGGCCCCTCAGCCCCGCCGCACCGCGCCCCTCAGCCCCGTCGCACCGCGCACAGCAACCCGTCGCCCACCGGCAGCAACGTCGCCATCAGCTCCTGGCTCTCCCGCACCGCACGCAGCAGCTCCCGCAGTCGCAGCACCTCCGCGGGCTGCGCCGCCGAGTCGACCGTACGGCCGTCCGCGAAGACACCCTCGAAGCAGACCAGGCCACCAGGTCGCAGCAGGCGCAACGATTCAGCGAGACAGTCCAGGCTCTCCAGCCGGTCGCCGTCGCAGAACACCAGGTCGTATCCGCCGTCCGCGAGCCGCGGCAGTACGTCCAGGGCGCGGCCGGGAATGAAGCGGGCCCGATTGGCGGCGAACCCCGCTGCCCGGAACGCCGCACGGGCGAACTGCTGGCGCTCGGGCTCCGGGTCGACCGTGGTCAGCACCCCGTCGGGCCGCATGCCGTGCAGCAGATAGAGTCCGGACACGCCGGTCCCGGTGCCGATCTCGGCCACCGCTTTGGCGTCCGTCGTGGCAGCGAGCAAGCGCAGCGCGGCGCCGGTACCTGGCGACACCGAGCGGAGCCCTGCCTCCCGAGCCCGGTCCCGGGCCCAGCGCAATGCTTCGTCCTCGGCGACAAAGGCGTCGGCGAACGCCCAGCTCGTCTGCCGGTTGGCGGTAATGACCCTCTCCTGTCCCCGTAGTTGGCGCAACGGTGACTGTATCCGCTGCACCCGGGAACCCGCAGATGGGACCGGGCGTTATGCGAGGGCAGGGGAAAGCCCGTGGAACCGGCCCGCAGATCGGGTCCGGGAGACACGGGCCGGCGTTTCCCGGGGTGATCCCCGGCCCCAGCAGGAAAAAGGCTTATCCGGAGCTAACGGGCGAGGTCGCTATGGTAGGGGCTCCACTGGACACCACCAGAGCCGATAGGGGAGGTGCGGCTGCGCCTGTGGATCGGAGAGGAGTGCTGCGGCGCTTCCTCAGGTCGGCGGGTGAGCCGAAATCCGTGACCAACATCGCTGACCGTTCTTCCAACGAATCCGCACCGACCGCGACCTTCGCCTCAGATGCGGACTCCCAGGCGTGGACGCCGCCCTCATGGGAAGAGATCGTCAGCACGCACAGCGGCCGTGTCTATCGCCTTGCCTACCGGCTGACGGGCAACCAGCACGATGCGGAGGACCTCACACAGGAGGTCTTCGTGCGCGTGTTCCGGTCGCTGTCGACCTATACGCCGGGCACCTTCGAGGGCTGGCTGCACCGCATTACGACCAACCTGTTCCTGGACATGGTCCGTCGTAAGCAGCGGATCCGCTTCGACTCCCTCGGCGACGACGCCGCCGAGCGGCTGCCGAGCCGTGAACCGTCCCCGCAGCAGGTCTTCAACGACACCCACTTCGACGCGGATGTGCAGCAGGCGCTGGACACCCTTGCGCCCGAATTCCGTGCCGCTGTCGTGCTCTGTGACATCGAGGGCCTCTCGTATGAGGAGATCGCCGCGACGCTGGGCGTGAAGCTCGGTACGGTGCGCAGCCGTATCCACCGCGGTCGCTCGCATCTGCGCAAGGCGCTGCAGCACCGTTCGCCCGAGGCCCGTGCCGAGCAGCGCTCGCTGGCGGGCGCGATCCTGGCAGGGGAGGGCGGAACGGCGTGAGTGGCACAGTTCCGACCCCCGCGGAACAACACCTGGGGGACCGGCTCGCCGCGCTTGTCGACGGTGAGCTGAAACACGACGCCCGAGAGCGGGTGCTCGCCCACCTCGCGACCTGCGCCAAGTGCAAGGCCGAGGCTGCCGCCCAGCGGCGCCTGAAGAGTGTCTTCGCGCAGTCGGCCCCGCCTTCGCCGTCCGAGGGGTTCCTCGCCCGGCTGCAGGGGCTTCCCGGGGGACCGGGGGGTGACGACGACGACCGGGGGAAACCATTCGGCGGCTCCGGGCGTTTCGCCGACGGGCACTTTCCCGTGATTCAGCCGTCCGGCAGCCGCACGGATTCGCCGGGGAATTCGCCACTGGGGAGTTTTGGCTTCCTCCCGGCCCCGCACGGCTCGACCGCCGTACTTCCGGGTGGCTCCTCCCGCTCGGGGTTCCGGATCCATGAGGTCGGCCGTGAGGGAGACCGCTCGCCGTGGCGCGGCCGGAGGTTCGCCTTCGCAGCGGCCAGCGCCGTATCGCTGGCGGCCATCGCCCTGGGCGGTGCCCTGCCTACGGGGGCGGGCCCCAGCTCCCCGGCCCGGGCCGCGGGCGCCGGAAACACGGTGAACCCGCTCGACACCGCGTCCCGCAGTGAGAGCGGCAGTTCGGTGAGCCGCCGCGGCGGTGGCAGCCAGGGCACCCTTGCCGCTACGGAGGCGGGCGACCGCTCGACCACGGCCGCTGCCCCACCGCCCCTGCCGGAGGCCACACCAGCGGTGCCTTCCACCGCTCCCGCGCTGCTCTCCACGGGAAGTCTCGTGGAGAACACCTTCGCCGTTCAGGTTCTGACCAATGTGTCCGCGCCACCGCTGATACGCCCGACCGGCACCACCCCGCTCTTCGCCCAGGTGTTCGGACGACCGGCCTCACAGCCCCCGGAGCCCTCCGCGCCGCCGTCCTGGACGCCGCCGTCGGCCTCGGCCCTCCCCACCCCCGCCGATCGCGATCTGCCGCTTTCCTCCCGGCGCTGACCGGGGTCTGCGCAGACATTCGCAAACCTGGTTGAATTCCGGGAGGAATTCCGGGACGGACGCCCCTGCCGGGGCGTGCAGAGGCCAGACGCGGCAGTTGCGGGGAGAGCATGGAAGACGGGAAGTCCACCGGGCCGAAGGCGAAGTGGTGGAGTCGGCCCACGGCGGGAGGTACCACCCGCACCGCGCCGGACGAGCCGACCCCCGTCCAGGACACGGCGCCCACGGTCGATGTGACTGGCGCGACGGGCGTGACGGAAGCACACGCAGCCGAGGTGCCCCCTCAGCCGTCGGCACCCGAGACGGTGTCATACCCGCCCGCACCCGAGCCCGTGGCGTCCGTAGTGGCCACGCAGCCCGTGGCGCCTCTTCACGAGCCCGATCAGTACAGCACCCCGCCGTACGGCGGACCCGGCCCCTGGGCGCCCGCACCACCCGTACAGCGGCCGGTCCCGACCCCGGCACACGGCACCCCCGTACCCCCGCAGTACGCGGGTACGAACGGCGCCGGCATCCCCACCTCACCCGCCCCCGGCCTCACGCCCCCGCCTCAGCAGCCGCAGTCGCAGCCGACGCATTGGCTCCAGTACGACCCCTGGGGTGCGCCCCGGCAGCCGCTGACCAACCCGGGCCCGCCGCTCGGGGCCGACGGCGGCCGCAAGAAGAACCGCCGTGGCTCCCTCCTCGTCGGTGCGGTGCTGCTCGCACTGGTGGCGGGCGGCATCGGCGGCGGCATCGGCGCCTACATCGAGCGCAACGGCGGCCTCACCCAGGTCGAGCTTCCGCAGACCGGCCACAACAGCGGCGGCCGCGCCCCCGACAGCGTCGCGGGGATCGCCTCCAGCGCCCTGCCCAGCGTGGTCACTCTCCATGTCAGCGGCACCACCGAATCCGGCACAGGCACCGGCTTCGTTCTCGACAAATCAGGCCATATCCTCACCAACAACCATGTCGTCGCCCCGGCCGGGTCCTCCGGCGAGATCACTGTGACGTTCAGCGGCGGCGAGACCGCGCGCGCCGAAGTCGTCGGCAAGGACAGCGGCTACGACCTGGCCGTGGTCAAGGTCACCGGCGTCTCCGGTCTCAAGCCGCTGCCGCTGGGCAACTCCGACAATGTGCAGGTCGGCGACCCCGTGGTGGCCATCGGCGCACCCTTCGACCTGTCCAACACCGTGACCTCCGGCATCATCAGCGCCAAGGACCGGCCGATCACCGCGGGCGGCGAGAAGGGCGACGGCAGCGACATCAGTTACGTCGACGCGCTGCAGACCGATGCCCCGATCAACCCGGGCAACTCCGGCGGTCCGCTCGTCGACACCGACGCCCATGTCATAGGCATCAACAGCGCCATCCGTGCTGCCGACAGCGGTTCGAGCACCGAGGGCGGGCAGGCAGGGTCCATCGGTCTCGGCTTCGCCATCCCGATCAACCAGGGCAAGCGGGTCGCCGAGGAACTGATCAACACGGGGAAGGCCACTCACCCGGTGATCGGCGTAACCCTGGACATGAAGTACACGGGGGACGGCGCCAAGGTCGGTACGAAGGGTGCGGCGGACAAGCCCGCGGTGACGCCCGGCGGGCCCGGTGCCAAGGCCGGGATCAAGCCGGGGGACGTCATCACCGAGGTCGACGGCAGGCGGGTGCACAGCGGCGAGGAGCTGATCGTGAAGATCCGCGCACACCGTCCCGGCGACCGTCTGGACCTCGGTCTGACCCGTGGTGGTAAAGACCTGTCCATCTCTTTGACTCTTGGTTCGGCAACCGGCACGTGACAGTCGCGGGACGCTACCGCGCGGACAGTTTCGACCGGTACCGTGGGCCGGGTCCGGACCACAACCGACCTGGTCGCGGAGAACACGAGGAGCAACAGGGTGTTCAATGACATAGGCCCACTGGAGCTGGTGACGCTCGCGATCCTGGGCGTGCTGATCTTCGGCCCGGACAAGCTGCCCAAGGTCATCCAGGACGCCTCGCGCTTCATCCGTAAGATCCGTGAGTTCTCGGAGAGTGCCAAGGAGGACATCCGTACCGAGCTCGGCCCGGAGTTCAAGGACTTCGAGTTCGAGGACCTCAACCCCAAGACGTATCTCCGCAAGCAGCTCGTGGACGGCAATGACGATCTGGGGCTGAAGGAGATCCGCGAGAGCTTCGACCTGCGCAAGGATCTGGCCGAGGTCACCGACGCGGTGAACGGCCGGGAGAACGCGGCCGTGGAGTCCGCGGACTCCCAAAGCGGCGTGTCGAGCGGCGCGGCGATCGCCGCGGCCAACGGCTCCGCCGGTACTCCCGACCTGCTCAAGAAGCGTGAACAGCCTGCGAAGGACGACCGCCCGCCGTTCGACGCAGACGCCACCTGACAGCAGTCAATCCCGGCTCGCCCGGACGGTATGGCTATTCTCCATCTGTCCGGTTGTGAGGACGCCCGTGGGGGGCGGGCCGCTCCGGACGCTAGGGATCGAGGAGGCGGCCGGGCAGATGGAGACGACCAGTCGGGTGGGCGCGGAAGGTGCGCCGAGCACAGTCACCGCAGAGGGGGTAGCGGCGGCCCGGCGTACTGTCGACGGTTATCTGGCAGCCCCGTTTCCCTGGTACGGACTGGACGAGGCCTTCACCGGGCCGCGTTGGCGGATGCAGGTGGGCACCGCGGCGGACGGCACTGTGCAGCACGGTTCCATCGGGCACGGTGACGAGCCGTCGGTACGGGCCGACGCGGGTGTCGAGAAGCAGCGATTCGCCGTCGTCGTGACGGTGGCCAGCAGCCCGGTGCGGCGCAGCGGTGACGGTACGGGGGTTCTGGACGCGACCACGGTCTCCTCCGCGGCCTGGCTGGCCGGGTCCGGCCTGCTCGCCTGTACGTGGCCCCCGCAGATGGATCACACACTGCGTGATGACTGGCTGGACCAGCAGACGGAGACCGCGTTCGAACTCGCCGACGACATGGACGGTCCCGCATGGTCGGCGCTGTCGCTGCCGGTGGACGGTGTCCCGGTGCCGTTCCACTACCGCGAGTCCGAGTTCGGCTGGGTGCTGGCGGGGTCGGCGCACGGCGGGGTGCACATCGGGGCGTATGGGCGGGGCATGAGCGCGTACGGGCTGGGGTTCTCGGTGGTCGCCGACATCGCGACGTACGCATAGGCCGGGGCGGTGGGCGGTGACCGGTCATGGCCGGTTGCCGCTTCGCCCTCGATCGTCGGCCGGGCTCGAAGACGTCCTCAAACGCCGACCAGGCTCGGTTTTGCCGGACGGGCCCGGAAATCAGGCCCGCCCGGCGATGCCTTCGTCCCCGCTCAGAACTTGTTGCGCGGGGTGATTCCCAGCGACATGCCCGCCAGGCCGCGCTGACGGCCTCCCAGCTTGTCCGCGATGGTGCGGAGCGCCTTGCCGGCCGGGGAGTCGGGGTCGGACAGGACGACCGGCTTGCCCTCGTCGCCGCCCTCGCGCAGCCGTACGTCGATCGGGATGGAGCCGAGCACCGGCACCTCCGCGCCGACCGTCCTCGTCAGGCCCTCGGCGACCTTCCGGCCGCCGCCGGTACCGAACACGTCGACCATCTCGTCGCAGTGCGGGCACGGAAGCCCCGACATGTTCTCGACGACACCGACGATCTTCTGG
Organism: Streptomyces atratus; assembly: GCF_014648655.1. GTDB lineage: Bacteria > Actinomycetota > Actinomycetes > Streptomycetales > Streptomycetaceae > Streptomyces > Streptomyces atratus. The sequence goes on along the minus strand of NZ_BMRN01000001.1, from coordinate 405,436 downwards.
TGGGTCTGCACGGCGATCGAACCGGCCCGCTCGGCCACCTCGGCCGCCGCCTGCTGCGGAGTCGTGACGACCAGGATCTCGGCGTTCGGCACGAGCTGTGCCACCGAGATCGCGATGTCACCGGTGCCCGGCGGCAGGTCGAGCAGCAGGACGTCCAGGTCGCCCCAGTACACATCCGCGAGGAACTGCTGCAGTGCGCGGTGCAGCATCGGTCCGCGCCACACCACCGGGGCGTTGCCCGGGGTGAACATGCCGATGGAGATGACCTTCACGCCGTGCGCCGACGGCGGCATGATCATGTTCTCGACCTGGGTCGGCTTGCCATCCGCGCCGAGCATCCGCGGCACGCTGTGCCCGTAGATGTCCGCGTCCACGACACCGACCTTGAGGCCGTCGGCCGCCATCGCGGCCGCCAGGTTCACCGTGACCGACGACTTGCCGACGCCGCCCTTGCCGGATGCCACCGCGTAGACCCGGGTCAGCGAGCCGGGCTTGGCGAACGGCACTTCGCGCTCGGCCGTGCCGCCGCGCAGCGAGGACGCGAGTTCCTTGCGCTGTTCGTCGCTCATCACGTCGAGCGTGACATCGACGCGCGTGACGCCTTCGACCTTCGCCACCGCGTCGGTCACGCTCTTGGTGATGGTCTCGCGCATCGGGCAGCCGGACACCGTGAGATACACCGTGACAGCGACCGCACCGTCAGCATCGATCTCGACCGATTTCACCATGCCGAGTTCGGTGATCGGACGGTGGATCTCCGGGTCGTTCACTGTCGCCAGTGCCTCAAGCACCGCGTCTTCCGTAGCCATACGGACGATGTTACGGCGCCTGCTGCTACGCGTGAGTAGCCCCGTCAGCGGTCTTCGTCACTCTCGGCCGGGAATAGGGCACGCCGGTCGTCCAGGTCCCTCATGAGGTCTTCCAGTTCGGAGCGGATCCAGTCGCGGGTGGCGACCTCGCCGAGCCCCATCCGCAGTGCCGCGATCTCGCGGGTGAGGTACTCGGTGTCCGCGATGGAGCGCTCGTTCTGCTTGCGGTCCTGCTCGTAGGTGACCCGGTCGCGGTCGGCCTGCCGGTTCTGCGCGAGCAGGATCAGCGGGGCCGCGTACGAGGCCTGGAGCGAGAGCATCAGCGTCAGGAAGATGAACGGGTACTGGTCGTACCGCCATGCCGTCGGCGCGAAGACGTTCCACAGCAACCAGACGATGATGACCAGCGTCATCCAGGAGATGAAGCGCCAAGTCCCCAGGAAGCGGGCGATCCGCTCGGAGAACCGGCCGAACGTCTCGGGGTCGTACGCGGGCAGCAGCCGCCGCCGCGGGGCCCTCGGCTGGTCCAGCCGGGAACGGGGCGGGCGCGCGATGCCCGAGGCGCCCGTCGGCGCCCCCTTCGTGCGGTCCTCACCTGCCACGGGCGACCTCCTCCTCACCGTGGAAGTCGGTCTCCCGCCAGTCCTCGGGCAGCAGGTGGTCGAGTACGTCGTCGACGGTCACAGCGCCGAGCAGGGATCCGCTCTCGTCCACGACCGGCACCGAGACCAGGTTGTACGCGGCCAGATAGCTCGTCACGGCCGACAAAGGGGTGTCCGGGGTGAGGGGGACGAGATCGCTGTCGACGATCGAGCTGACCAGGGCGTACGGCGGATCCCGCAGCAGCCGCTGGAAGTGCACGGTGCCCAGGTACTTGCCGGTCGGTGTCTCGTCCGGCGAGCGGCACACGTACACCTGGGCGGCGAGTGCGGGGGACAGATCCGCCTGCCGGACCCGTGCGAGCGCGTCGGCGACCGTCGCGTCCGGCCGCAGAATGATCGGCTCGGTGGTCATCAGACCGCCGGCGGTCCGTTCCGCGTATGCCATCAGGCGCCGCACATCCGCCGCGTCGTCCGGACGCATCAGGGCCAGCAGCCGCTCCTTGTCCTCCTCCGGCAGTTCGGACAGCAGGTCGGCCGCGTCGTCCGGGTCCATGGCCTCCAGGACATCGGCGGCACGCTCCTCCTGGAGCTTGCCGATGATCTCCACCTGGTCGTCCTCGGGCAGCTCCTCCAGTACGTCGGCGAGCCGGTCGTCGTCGAGCGCGGCCGCTACCTCGGCCCGTCGCTTCGGCGACAGATGGTGCAGCGCGTTGGCCACGTCGGTCGGGCGCAGCTGCTCGAACGTGGCGACCAGGGACTCGGCGCCCTGCCCGTCCTCCTCCAGCGAGAAACCACTGACCGCCGACCATTCGACCGTCAGGGTCTCGCCCTTGCGCCGCAGCGCCCCACCCTTGCCCTTGCGTACGAAGTACTTGTCGATCTCCCAGTCGCGACGGGCCGGAAGCTGCGACACGGAGACATCGAGGACGGTGACCTCCTCGCCGGTCTCCACGAGGCGGACCCGCCGGTCGAGGAACTCGCCGAGCACCAGGCGTTCGGTGGGCCGCTGTTCGAAGCGCCGCATGTTGACGACACCGGTGGTGATGACCTGACCGGACTCGATCCCCGTCACCCGGGTCATCGGGAGGAAGATCCGGCGACGGCTGAGCACCTCGACGACCAGACCGAGCAGCCGGGGCGGCCGACCGCCGACCCGCAACATCGCGACCAGGTCGCGGACGCGGCCCACCTGATCGCCGTTGGGGTCGAAGACCGGGACGCCGGCGAGGTGCGAGACGAAGACCCGGGGGGCGCCTGCCGCCATGGTGCGCCTCCTTCTTCCGTGTACGACTTCTCTGTCCGGTCCGTTTGACGGCTAATTAACCGTTATGACGGGATCAGGCTAGCCCGTACCGCTCCGGGCTGCCCCGGTGGATCCGTCCGTACGGCTCTCTGCCGGAAGGCGTGAACGGCACAGGTACGCTGCCGTCTGCCACCCCCGCCATGCAGATGAGAGGCAGTGCGCCCGTGACCTCTTCCGTTCCGCCCGTCCGGGCCCGACGCCGCCGGACCGCGCTCGCCGTTGTGCTCTGCGCGGGGCTGACCGCCGCTCTCACGGCGTGCGGGGGCGAGGATCCGGACAAGGGGACCAACGGCGTCGGCAAGCTCGCCGCCACGGAGATCGAGAAGAAGGCGCAGACCGCAGCGGACTCCGCCGATGCGGTGCGCCTCGCCGGGACGCTGGTCAGCAAGGGCGGCACGTACAAACTCAATATGCAGCTCAAGGAGAAGGGCGGCATCGGCTCCGTCGTCTCGAAGAACAGCACGTTCGAGCTGCTGCGGATCGGTGACGAGCTCTATCTGAAGGCGGACTCGGGGTTCTGGAGCCACGACGAGAAGTCCGGTGCCGACAACGATGCGGGCGGGGCGGCCGCGGACAAGCTCCAGGACAAGTACGTGAAGGTGCCCGAGGACGACCCCACGTACAAGCAGCTGCGCGGTTTCACGGACAAGGAGACCCTGCTCGACGGGCTGCTCACCTTGCACGGCACCCTCAACAAGGGCGACCGGGAGAAGGTCGGACCGACCCGGACCGTTCAGATCACGGGCGGCAAGGGCGAGGGCGGAACGCTCGACGTCTCGCTGGAGGGCACGCCGTATCCGCTGCGTTTCGCGCGCGGCGGCGGCGGGGGGATCGTGAAGCTGTCGGACTGGGGCAAGGACTTCACGCTGGAGGCCCCGGCGAAGGGCGACACGGTCGACTACGGGCAGCAGCTGCCCAAGACGTCCTCCTGAGAGCGGGCCGCACGGCACGCGGTCCAGGAGGTGGCCCTGTCCGCGGATCAGAGGCTCCGCCCGGTGGATCAGCGTCGGACAGGCCCTGCCCCGGTCAGCCCTTGCGCGCCCGCTTCAGCAGCCGCGGCAGCCCGGCCGGCACCGGCCGCCGCGTGGTCGCGGACGTCGGCAGGGGCGCAGCGGCCAGCGAGCCGTCCGGCAGTTCCGTACGGAATTCGCCGGGTGTCAGCCGCAGCACCCGGCATTCGCGCGCCCATCGCTCCGTCATCTGTTCGGCGTCCGGTGTGTTCAGCCGCTTGCCCTTGAGTTCGGCGACGGCGGCCTCCCACTCCTCGGAGTGCGGCGCGAGCTCAGTCACGGCGGCCGTCCAGGCGACCAGCCGGCCGCCCTTGTCCTTGCTGCGCACGGTCACCTCGGCGGCTGCCCCGTCACCGAGGCCGGCCGGGAGCGGCTGTTCGCCGGGGCCGTCGCCGACCAGATGCACCGCGCCCTCGTGCCACACGTGCCACAGCGCCCGCGCGGGCCCGGTGCCCCGTACCCAGATGAGGCCCGACTTCTTGGTGGCCTCCTCGACGAGAGCCCGGCCCAGCGGCACGTCAGCGGCAGCAGCAGTCATACCCGAACTCTATTAGAGCCAGCCGTTGCGCTTGAGTGTGCGGTGGATGGAGAAGCAGACCACTCCGATGACGCCCAGCACCATCGGGTAGCCGTACCTCCAGCCCAGCTCGGGCATGTGCTTGAAGTTCATGCCGTAGACGCCGCAGATCATCGTCGGTACGGCGACGATGGCCGCCCAGGACGTGATCTTGCGCATGTCCTCGTTCTGCGCGACGGTCGCCTGCGCCAGGTTGGCCTGGAGGATCGAGTTCAGCAGTTCGTCGAAGCCGATGACTTCTTCGTGCACCCGCGCCAGGTGGTCGGCGACGTCGCGGAAGTACTTCTGAATGTCGGGGTCGATCAGCCGCATCGGGCGCTCGCTCAGCAGCTGCATCGGCCGCAGCAGCGGCGACACTGCCCGCTTGAACTCCAGGACCTCACGCTTGAGCTGGTAGATCCGGCCGGCCTCCGAGCCGCGAGGGCTGCCCTTCGCGGGGGTGGAGAAGACCTCGATCTCCACCTCGTCGATGTCGTCCTGGACGGCGCCCGCGACCGCGATGTAGCCGTCGACGACATGGTCGGCGATGGAGTGCAGGACCGCGGAGGGCCCCTTGGCGAGCAGCTCGGGGTCGTCCTGCAGCCGGTGCCTCAGTGCGCGCAGCGAGCCGTGGCCGCCGTGCCGGACGGTGATGACGAAGTCCCGGCCGGTGAAGCACATCACCTCGCCGGTCTCGACGACCTCGCTGGTCGCGGTGAGCTCGGTGTGCTCGACGTAGTGGATGGTCTTGAAGACGGTGAAGAGGGTGTCGTCGTACCGCTCCAGCTTCGGCCGCTGGTGGGCGTGGACGGCGTCCTCCACAGCGAGCGGGTGGAGGCCGAACTCGCGGGCGATACCGGCGAATTCCTCCTCGGTCGGCTCGTGCAGGCCGATCCAGGCGAAGCCGCCCTCCTCGCGCACCTGGAGCATCGCCTCGTGCGGCGTGCGGCAGGTGCCGGTCTCCACGCGCCGTCCGTCGCGGTAGACCGCGCAGTCTACGACCGCGCTGGAGGCGGACGGGTCACGGGTGGTGTCGTAACTGTTGTGCAGGGTGTTGCTCTTGCGCAGGGACGGGCGCACGGCGGCGCGCAGGTCGCGGATCATCGACATGGCTGGCTCCTTCACGGAGGGCCGTCGTCGGGCACGTGGAACAGCCCGGAATGGGGACGTGCGCTCACGTCCGCAAAGCGGGCGGCACCGCAGCGGCGCGATGACGGCGTTCGCTACAGACAGGCAAAAAAGGGGTGCTCTTCCGTCGTGCGCAATGCCATGGGCCTTGACCGAGAAGGCTTCAGATCACCGAAGAGAGGTGAGGAGCGGAAGAGCGGTTGGTACTGCACGGTCGACTTCGATCCATTGCAGCCCCACCTCCTCCAGCCGGTCCCCCGTGGGGGATGACGTGTCGTCGGGACTGAGAGCGACGCTTCTGCGTGCTGCCCCGACCAGCGGCCAAGACTATCAGCCGACTGAGGGCCAATCCTTTACTTTGCCCGTTCCATACGCGTCCTATGCTCGCAGGATGGGAGAAATTCTTGCGCTGGTCGAGGCCCGGCTGCTGACGGCCTTCGGTGAACCGGACGCGCGCGCCGCAGTGACGTTTCTCGGGACGGACCGCATCGAGGTGCTCCGCTTCACCGACCGTGACGTGGTGCGCTACGCCACGCTCGGCATGTCCGCACAGCCGATGGCCGACCCGACCGCGGCCCTCGCGGACCCGGTGAAGGGCCCGCGCGCCGAGCTGGTCCTCTCCGTGCGCGCCGGACTCGCCGACACCGACAAGGTGCTGCGTCCGCTGGCCGTGCTGGCTGCCACCCCGCAGGTCGAGGGGCTGATCGTGGCGCCCGGCGCCTCGCTGGACCTCGGCGAACCGCTGTGGCCCGGGGCGCCGTTCAGCTCCGTGCTGGTCGCCGAGTCGGGCGGCCTGGTGGAGGACCTCGAACTGAATGAGCCTCTGCCGCGCAGCGGCTCCGTGAGGGGCGGTGGCCGGGAGGCGAGTGGGCCGATGGAGCCGGTACGGTTCCTGCCCCTGCTGCCGATGACGCACAACGAGGCCGCGTGGAAGCGGGTCCGCGGTGCGCAGGAGCTCCAGGAGCGGTGGCTCTCGCACGGTACGGATCTGCGTGATCCGCTGCGTGGCTCCGTGGCGCTGGACTGAGACGCAGGACCGACCGGCTCAGTCATGCCGGGCATACGGGAAGCCCCGCCGCGCAGCCAGGAGGGGGAGCCGCGGGCGGGGCAGAACCGGGTTTGCGTCGTGGTCAGTCGGCGAAGACCGTGACGCCGTCCTCGGTGGCGTGCCCGGGCTCCAGCTCCTTTGCCTCGTGGGTCAGCGCCGTACGCCGGATCCGGACGACGACCGCACCGACGACGGCCGCGATCGCGGCGACCACGAACGGGATGTGAATGTTGCTCCACTCCTCGATCTTCGGTGCGAGGTACGGGGCGGCGGCCGCGGCGAACCAGCGGACGAAGTTGTAACCCGCGCTCGCCACCGGGCGCGGCGCGTCCGACACACCGAGCGCCAGCTCCGTGTAGACGGTGTTGTTCATGCCGATGAAGGCGCCGGAGACGATCGTGCAGACGATGGCGGCGGCGTGGTTGCCGTATCCCAGGATCACGAGGTCGACGGCGAGCAGCACCAGCGAGGCGCCGAGCACCTTCAGCGACCCGAAGCGCTTCTGCAGCCGCGGGGCGACGAGCACCGAGAAGACCGCGAGCAGCAGACCCCAGGCGAAGAAGACCGCGCCCGACTTGTACGGCGTCATGTTCAGCACGAACGGTGTGAACGCCAGGATCGTGAAGAACGCGTAGTTGTAGAAGAACGCCGAGGTCGCGACGGAGGCCAGGCCGCCGTGGCCGAGCGCCTTGATCGGGTCGAGCAGCGAGGTCTTCCTGGCGGGCTTGGGCTGCTCCTTCAGGAACGCCGTGATGCAGATGAAGCCGATCGCCATCAGCGCGGCCGTGCCGAAGAACGGGTAGCGCCAGCTGGCGTCACCGAGCAGGGCGCCGAGCAGCGGTCCGCAGGCCATGCCGAGACCGAGCGCCGACTCGTAGAGCAGGATCGCCGCCGAGCTGCCGCCGGCCGCCGCACCGACGATCACGGCGAGCGCGGTCGACACGAAGAGCGCGTTGCCCAGCCCCCAGCCGGCCCGGAAGCCGACGAGTTCGGCGACGGACGACGAGGTGCCGGAGAGCGCGGCGAAGACGACGACGAGCGCGAGGCCGGTCAGCAGCGTCTTACGGCCGCCGATCCGGCTGGACACGAAGCCGGTGACGAGCATTGCCACGGCGGTGATCAGGAAGTACGAGGTGAAGAGCAGCGACACCTGGCTCGGCGTCGCCTCCAGGCCCTTGGCGATGGACGGGAGAATCGGGTCCACCAGGCCGATTCCCATGAATGCGACAACAGACGCGCCCGCCGTGGCCCAGACGGCCTTCGGCTGGCGCAGGATGCTGCCCGCTCCCTGATCGAACGGATCCTCTCCCTGCATGGGTCTTCTCGCTCTCCACTAGATCGTTGCGGTATACACAGAATAAGTTAGAGGAACTAATGAATGCAAGTTACATCTAATTTTTGCTGGTGGGAACCACGCTGCGGACGGGTGATCATCCTTGACGCGGCGGCGGTCCTGGAGGACCGTTGGACGCTATGAGGGGCGAACCCAGTTGCCCGAAGTGCGGAGGCCGGGTCAGGGCGCCCGGTCTCTTTTCCGACACCTGGCAGTGCGCGGTGCACGGCAGTGTGCAGCCGCTGCAGCCGGTCGTCCCGCCCAGCGTCGAGGCGCTGAGTGTGGTGGTGCAGCGGGCCCAGGTCCCGGTGTGGATGCCCTGGCCGCTGCCGGTGGGCTGGCTGTTCACCGGTGTGGCGAGCGCGGGTGACGACCGCAGTGGCGGTCGCGCCACCGTCGTCGCCTGTTCCGGCCCCGGTCCCGTCGGCGGTATCGGCGAACTGCTGCTCGTCACCGAAGAACTCGGTGTCGGACTCGGGGCGCGCTACGCCGGGATCGACGGCCTCGACCCCGGCCCCTATCTGCACGTCGACGGCCCGCCGGACGTGAAGATGCTCGCCGCCGGCCGCCCCACCCCGCTCTGGAACGTCAAGGGAGCGCCCGAGGACCGGGCGGTCTTCGCGGGCGAGGCGCGCGGGCTCTGGCTCTGGGCGATCGTCTGGCCCGAGCAGTCCGGGCTCCTGATGTACGACGAGCTGGTGCTCGCCGATCTGCGCGAGGCCGGGGGTGAGATGGACCTCGTACCGTGCGGGGCGCTCACACCGCGCCTGCTCAACTAGGAGGGGCCTGCCTGGCGGACCGGCCCTGGCGCCTCGGGTGCCCGCAGGGCCTTCGGGCCCGGCCGGGCACCGCTCGAATGCCGGTTATCCCTCGAATGCCGGTTATCCTTGGATGTCCCCTTGTCCGGCCCGAGCACTGGAGTACGCGTCGTGCGCATCGACCTGCACACCCATTCCAGCGCGTCGGACGGCACGGACACCCCCGCCGAGCTGGTGCTGGGTGCAGCCGCCGCAGGCCTCGACGTCATCGCCCTCACCGACCACGACACCGTGCGCGGCCACGCCGAGGCGATCGCCACCCTCCCGGAGGGGCTCACCCTGGTCACCGGCGCCGAGCTCTCCTGCCGGATCGACGGCGTGAGTCTGCACATGCTGGCGTACCTCTTCGACCCCGATGAGCCCGAGCTGGCACGCGAACGCGAGCTGGTACGGGACGACCGGGTGCCGCGCGCCCGGACCATGGTGGGCAAGCTCCGGGCGCTCGGCGTTCCGATCGAGTGGGAGCAGGTCGCGAGGATCGCCAGGGACGGATCGGTCGGCAGGCCGCACATCGCCACCGCACTCGTCGAGCTGGGCGTCGTCGAGACAGTCTCCGACGCCTTCACGCCCGAATGGCTCGCGAACGGCGGACGCGCGTACGCCGAGAAGCACGAACTCGACCCCTTCGACGCGATCCGGCTGGTCAAGGCCGCCGGTGGCGTCACCGTCTTCGCCCACCCGCTCGCCGTCAAGCGCGGTGAGGTGGTGCCCGAGTCGTCGATTGCGAAGCTTGCCGCCGTGGGCCTCGACGGCATCGAGGTCGATCACATGGACCACGACGAGCCGACCAGGGCCAGGCTGCGCGGGCTCGCCCGGGACCTGGGGCTGCTGACGACCGGGTCCAGCGACTACCACGGCAGTCGCAAGACCGTCGGACTCGGCGAGTACACCACCGACCCCGAGATCTACGGCGAGATCACCCGGCGCGCCACGGGAGCCTTCCCGGTGCCGGGCGCCGGCGGACCCCGCCCCGCGTAACGACGCACGCGTCGTCGCCGGGGCGTGAAGCCCCTCGCCGCCCTGCAGGCGGCCGGACGCGTACCGCCACTCGTCCCACTACTGCGTTCCATTTCTGCGCACCCGGCCGCCAGGCCGCCGCCATGGCTTCGGGGTGCGCTCCTTCAGGTCGTTTCTCGCTCTCTCCTCGCAAGGCTCACTGTGTTCGACGTCGCTGTCTTCGGATCCCTTTTTCTCACGCTTTTTGTGATTATGGATCCCCCCGGGATCACCCCGATCTTTCTTGCCCTCACCGCCGGCCGCCCCGCAAAGATGCAGCGCAGGATGGCGCTGCAGGCGGTGGCCGTCGCCTTCGGTGTGATTGCCGTCTTCGGTGTGCTCGGCCAGCAGATCCTCGACTATCTGCATGTCTCCGTACCCGCCCTGATGATCGCGGGCGGACTGCTCCTGCTGCTGATCGCGCTCGATCTGCTGACCGGCAAGACCGACGAGCCGACGCAGACCAAGGACGTCAATGTGGCGCTCGTGCCGCTGGGCATGCCACTGCTCGCCGGGCCCGGTGCGATCGTGTCGGTGATCCTCGCGGTGCAGCACGCCGACAGCGTGGGAAGTCAGATATCGGTCTGGTCGGCGATCATCGCCATGCACATCGTGCTCTGGCTGACCATGCGCTACTCGCTGCTCATCATCCGCGTCATCAAGGACGGCGGTGTCGTGCTGGTGACCAGGCTCGCCGGAATGATGCTCTCCGCCATCGCCGTACAGCAGATCATCAACGGGGTCACCCAGGTCATCCAGAACTCCTGACGGGGCCGGCGGACACCACAGCGCCCCCGTACGGACCTTCCGTACGGGGGCGCTTCGTCTTTGAGCGTCGTGATGCGTTACGAAGCCGAGCTTTGGGCCGGGCGGATATAGATGCGCTGGCCTATGGCTGCGGCCTGCTGCACGATCCGGTTGACGGAGGCGGCGTCCACGACGGTGCTGTCCACGGCGGTACCGTCGACATCGTCGAGTCGCATGATCTCGAAGCGCATAAGGCTTCCCTTCGTCTGATCCTCCTGCTGGAGAACTACTGGGAGGACGGGTGACCCGTCCGCAAGGATGAGAGCGCCCGACACCTGTGTCCTGCGCTCCACGAGGTGTACAACGGCTTGCCTCCTGCAAACATTCCCTACGCTAAGGAAATTTTTTGGATGTCTAAGTACCAGCAGGTCACCGAGCGCGATCCGGCGACGAGGCCCGCGACGAGGCCCGAATGAACGAGGCAGAGATCCGCGAGCGCCTGGACCGCACCAACGAGTTGCTCCAGCGTGTGCTCGCCGAGGTGTCGAAGACCCCCTCGACCCACGCGATCTTCGTGGACGCGGGCTATGTGTACGCCGCGGCCGGGCTGCTCGTCACCGGCACCGAGGACCGCCGCTCCTTCGACCTCGACGCGGAAGGGCTGATCGAGGCCTTCATCGACAAGGCCCGCACGATCTTCGCGGACAGCAGGCTGCTGCGCGTGTACTGGTACGACGGAGCCAGGCGACGCATCCATACCGTCGAGCAGCAGTCCATCGCCGAACTTCCCGACGTCAAGGTCAGACTCGGCAACCTCAACGCCAACAACCAGCAGAAGGGCGTCGACTCACTCATCCGCACCGACCTCGAATCGCTCGCCCGGCACCGCGCCATCAGCGACGCGGCACTGGTCGGCGGCGACGAGGACCTGGTGTCAGCGGTCGAGGCGGCGCAGGGGTACGGGGCCCGGGTGCACCTGTGGGGCATCGAGGCGGGGGAGGGGCGCAATCAGGCCGAACCGCTGCTCTGGGAGGTCGACAGCCAGCGCACCTTCGACTTGGACTTCTGCCGCCCGTACGTCACCAGACGCCCCGTCACCACCTACGAGGACGACACCCCCGCACCCTCGCGCGAGGACGTCCGCTTCGTCGGTGCGCAGATCGCCGCTGCCTGGCTGGCCGCCCGGGGCCGCGAGTCCCTCGCGGATCTGCTGCCCGGGCATCCCTACCTGCCGGGCTCCGTCGACCAGGATCTGCTGGTCGAGGCCGAACGGTTGCTGCAGCACTCGCTGCGTGGCCACGCGCATCTGCGGCGGGCGCTGCGTGACGGTTTCTGGCAGCACCTGCAGGCGCAGTACTGAGTTCTGACGCCCGCCGCCTACAGGCTGTCCCAGAAAGAGACGAGCGCGGCCGCTGTCTGCTCCGGACGGTCCGTATTGGGGGAGTGCTCCGCGCCCGCGATGCGGGTGCGGAGCGCACCCAGCCGCTGGGCCATCTCGTCGAGCAGTGGCACCGGCCAGGTGTCGTCACGCTCGCCGGAGAGCACATGGAGGGGCAGAGGCGCGGCGGCGAGTTCGGTCACCCGGTCAGGCTCGGTCGCCAGCTGGCGGCCGGTGGCGAGCAGCTGGGCGGGCTGGTGGCGCAGCCAGCGCCGGCGCAGAGCCTCGCCGTCCGTCGCCGCGTCCTCGGGCGGGTCGAGGGCGCGCATCGCCTCCCACACCTCGGCCATGCTCAGCGTCGCGAGTGCGTCGCCGAGCATCTTCACCTTGAGCTGCTGGGCCTCGGTGACCTGTGCCGGTCCGGACGACATGAGGGTCAGCGAACGGAATGGTGAGGCGTCCAGCAGTACGGCGGCGCGGGCGATCTGCCCGCCGAGCGAGTGCCCGACCAGATGCACGGGGCCCTCGCCACCGACGCCGGGAGCGATGGCCTGCGCGAGCACATCACGGGCCAACTCGCCCTGTGCGTAGTCCTCTTGACGGGTCGTCCCCTCGGTCTCGTACTGCCCGCGACCGTCCACGGCGACGGTCCGGTACCCGGCGGCACAGAGCGGTTCGAGGAGTGCGATGAAGTCCTCCTTGCTGCCTGTGTAACCGGGCAGCAGGAGGGCGGTACCGCGCGGTGCGGTGCGCGGCGAGGCGTCCAGCACGGCGAAGTCCCCGCGCGCGGTGCGGAGCTGGCGGGCGTGGGCGCAGGGGGGCGGGACGAAGGTGGGCGGCCGACTCATGGGACGAGGTTATGTCCTCGAACGCCGGACGGGCTCGAGGATGCCCTCAAGCCCGTCCGGCGAAATCAAGCCCCTCAGGCGTTCGAGGAGCGGGGTCCGGGGCGGAGCCCGGATCGATCAGAGCTCCGTGCTCAGCTCTCGGTCCTGGCGGCAGTCGCACGCGGCGCCCGCCGCCTCCGCGGCTTCGCCTCGCCCTCGGCGGCCGGGGCCTGGGCCACAGCCTCCGTCTTCGGCTTGGCCGCCGCACGGGTGCGGCGACGCGGCTTGGTCTCCGGGTTGGGCTCGGAGATCGGCGCGATCTGGAAGTCGACCTCGTCCTCGGCAGGCTTGACGACGCGGGTGCGGCGACGCGGCTTGGTCACCGTCCTCGCCTCGGGCACCGGCTCGGAGATCGGCGCGATCTGGAAGTCGACCTCGTCCGCGACCGGCTTCACGACGGCGGCCCGGGTGCGGCGGCGGCGCGGCTTGGTCTCGGTCGCGGGCTCGGCCTCGACCTCGACCTCGGTCTTCGTGGCGACGGCGGCGGCCGGAGCCTCCACCGTGGTCACAGCGGCCTCGGCTGCGACGTCCGGGGCACCGACGCGGGTACGGCGACGGCGACGCGGCGTACGCGGCTCCGACGGGGCGTCGTCCACCTCGGTGGACGGGGCCGGCACCGCGGCGGTGGCGGCGGCGGCCTCCTCGACCGCGGAGCCGCCCCGCGTACGACGACGCTGACGCGGCGTACGCGGCGCACGCTCCTCACGGACGGCGGGTGCCGAGGACGCGGCGGAGGACTTGCGGCCGCGGCCGCCCGTCTCGCCCAGGTCCTCGATCTCCTCGGCCCGCAGACCCGCACGGGTCCGCTCGGCACGCGGCAGGACACCCTTGGTGCCGGCCGGGATGTCGAGCTCCTCGAAGAGGTGCGGCGAGGTGGAGTACGTCTCGACCGGGTCGCTGAACTTCAGGTCCAGCGCCTTGTTGATCAGCTGCCAGCGCGGGATGTCGTCCCAGTCCACCAGCGTGATCGCGATGCCCTTGGCGCCCGCACGGCCGGTCCGGCCGATGCGGTGGAGGTACGTCTTCTCGTCCTCCGGCGACTGGTAGTTGATGACGTGGGTCACACCCTCGACATCGATACCGCGGGCCGCGACATCGGTGCAGACGAGCACGTCCACCTTGCCGTTGCGGAACGCGCGCAGTGCCTGCTCGCGCGCACCCTGGCCCAGGTCGCCGTGGACTGCGCCGGACGCGAAACCGCGCTTCTCCAGCTGCTCGGCGATGTCGGCGGCCGTGCGCTTCGTACGGCAGAAGATCATCGCGAGTCCGCGGCCGTTGGCCTGCAGGATGCGGGAGACCATCTCCGGCTTGTCCATCGAGTGGGCCCGGAAGACATGCTGCGAGATGTTCGCGACGGTCGCGCCCTCACCGTCGGGCGAGGTGGCGCGGATGTGCGTCGGCTGAGACATGTAGCGCCGCGCGAGGCCGATGACGGCGCCCGGCATGGTCGCCGAGAACAGCATGGTCTGCCGCTTCGGCGGAAGCATGGTGATGATCTTCTCGACGTCGGGCAGAAAGCCCAGGTCGAGCATCTCGTCGGCCTCGTCGAGGACGAGTGCGCGGACGTGCGAGAGGTCGAGCTTGCGCTGCCCGGCGAGGTCGAGCAGTCGGCCCGGGGTGCCGACGATCACATCGACGCCCTTCTTCAGGGCCTCGACCTGCGGTTCGTACGCGCGGCCGCCGTAGATCGCGAGAACGCGGACGTTACGCACCTTGCCGGCGGTCAGCAGGTCGTTGGTGACCTGCTGACAGAGCTCGCGGGTGGGCACGACGACCAGCGCCTGCGGCGCCTCGGTCAGCTGCTCAGGCTCGGCCCGGCCCGCCTCGACGTCCGCGGGGACGGTGACGCGCTCCAGCAGCGGCAGGCCGAAACCGAGGGTCTTGCCGGTGCCGGTCTTGGCCTGGCCGATGACATCGGAACCGGAGAGCGCGACAGGGAGCGTCATCTCCTGGATGGGGAACGGGGACACAATGCCGACGGCCTCAAGGGCCTCGGCCGTCTCGGGAAGAATCCCGAGTTCTCGGAACGTAGTCAGGGTGCTGCCTCTTCTGTGAGACGCGGTCCGAGGCGAACGCTGGGGGTCGTACCGTGCCGGGGTTGGTCATCCGGCCGTGGATGGGCCGGGTGGCGCGGGACCACTGCCGTCGCTCGAGCGCTCGTGCCGCTGAGGGGGCCCCTCATCTGCGGTCGTACGTGGCGTACGCCCCGCGTGGAGGGCTGTCGGGTCGGAGCCGATCGGGCCACCGACCGGGCATCCTCAATTTCGTTCACGCCGCAGGTACATCCAAAATACTCAGTAGCGCAATACCACTGTACCCCGGATTCGCGCATGTGTGTTGGGCGAATTCATTGGAACAGTGCGATGTCACTGGCTGACCAGGCCCTTCCGTCCCCCGTCGCGCGGGCTATTCTGCGCTTCATGGAGACGCCTGACAACGCCAATGAAACCCCCGCGCTCACCGGAATCGCCGCCCAGGACTGGGCCACGGCATCCGCGGAGCCGCAGTACCGAGCAGCGGTCGTGGACCTGCTGGGAGCACTTGCGTACGGGGAGCTGGCGGCCTTCGAGCGGCTCGCCGAGGACGCCAAACTCGCGCCGACGCTGGCCGACAAGGCGGAGCTGGCAAAAATGGCCTCCGCCGAATTCCATCACTTCGAGCGGCTGACGGACCGGCTGACCGCGATCGAGGTGGAGCCGACGGGTGCGATGGAGCCGTTCGCCAAGGCGCTCGACGACTTCCACCGCCAGACCGCGCCGTCGGACTGGCTGGAGGGCCTGGTCAAGGCCTATGTCGGCGACTCGATCGCCAGTGACTTCTACCGTGAGGTCGCCGCCCGGCTCGACTCGGACACCCGCTCCCTCGTCCTCGCCGTGCTCGATGACACGGGGCACGGCAACTTCGCCGTCGAGAAGGTGCGTGCCGCGATCGAGGCCGACCCGCGGGTCGGCGGGCGGCTCGCGCTGTGGGCGCGTCGGCTGATGGGCGAGGCGCTCTCGCAGGCACAGCGAGTGGTGGCCGACCGCGACGCACTGTCGACGATGCTCGTCGGGGGTGTGGCCGACGGGTTCGACCTGGCGGAGGTCGGGCGGATGTTCTCGCGGATCACCGAGGCACACACCAAGCGGATGGCCGCGCTCGGGCTCGCCGCGTAGTCGGTTCACCGGGGCCGTCCGGCGACCGTTTCCGCAGGTGCCGGACGGCTTCAGGCCGCCGCTGATC
Organism: Streptomyces atratus; assembly: GCF_014648655.1. GTDB lineage: Bacteria > Actinomycetota > Actinomycetes > Streptomycetales > Streptomycetaceae > Streptomyces > Streptomyces atratus. Next base: position 389,599 of record NZ_BMRN01000001.1, on the reverse strand, counting down.
GGCTCAGGCGGTGGTTGCCGGGGCGGACCAGCAGCGAGAGCGTCACGGCCCCGATCAGCACCGCGCCGATCAGCGTGGCCACGGCGTGGTCCGGGCCCAGCACCGAGTGCATGAGAAACACACCGAACAGCGCTCCCAGAGCGCCGGTGGCGAAGACGGCGCGGCGGGACGGGAGCCGGTGCGGCAGCGAGCGGAGCGCCACCCAGGCGAGGGCGAGTCCGAGCACGACGGAGCCGAGGAATTCCAAGATCACAGATGATCACCTCGCGAGTTGCGGGGCGGGTAAATCGGTCGTTAGCCGTACTACCCGAGGGCTGCGGACCGCAACCCTCCTTGAGCAGGGTTCACGCAGGAATCGCCCGGCTGACGGAAACGCGGACGCGGGCCGAAAAGCGGGCCGGAACGGAAAGCGGCCCGGTGGGGAATTCCCACCGGGCCGCTGCCACGGTCACCGCTTCGAGCGTGCTGCCTACAGCGTGCCGAACCCCACGCGGCGCGTGCTCGGCTCGCCGATCTCCACGTACGCGATCCGGTCGGCCGGCACCAGGACCTTGCGGCCCTTCTCGTCCGTGAGGCTGAGCAGCTGCGCCTTACCGGTGAGAGCCTCGGCGACCGTGCTCTCGACCTCTTCGGCGGAAAGCCCGCTCTCCAGAACGATCTCCCGGGGCGTGTGCTGCACCCCGATCTTGACCTCCACGGCTATGTCCCTCCGACGGTCAGTCCCTGCGCGGTGAACCGCGCCGTACGCAGCACACATTAGCCCGCTGAGGGGATCCGCCAGCGGTCGGTGGGCAACGCCCGCAGCGAACACGGGCGCCGACCGCACCCGGCGGCTTCCGTCAGTGCTGATCGATGCCGTGCAGCGGGAAGCCCGCGATGCCCCGCCAGGCCAGCGAAGTGAGCAGTTGCACCGCCGTGTCCCGCGGAATGGCGGACTGGCTGGAGAGCCAGTAGCGGGCGACCACCTGGGAGACACCGCCCAGACCCACCGCGAGCAGCATGGACTCGTCCTTGGACAGTCCCGTGTCACCGGCGATGACGTCGGAGATGGCCTCCGCGCACTGCAGCGATACCCGGTCGACGCGCTCGCGCACCGCGGGCTCATTGGTCAGGTCCGACTCGAAGACCAGCCGGAAGGCGCCGCCCTCGTCCTCGACGTATGCGAAGTACGCGTCCATCGTCGCGGCGACGCGCAGCTTGTTGTCGGTCGTCGACGCCAGTGCCGTGCGGACGGCCTGGAGCAGCGACTCGCAGTGCTGGTCGAGCAGGGCCAGATAGAGCTCCAGTTTGCCCGGGAAGTGCTGATAGAGCACCGGCTTGCTGACCCCCGCCCGTTCCGCGATGTCGTCCATCGCGGCGGAGTGGTAACCCTGCGCCACAAATACTTCCTGCGCGGCGCCCAGCAGCTGGTTGCGTCGGGCGCGGCGAGGCAGTCGAGTGCCCCGCGGGCGCGCCGCCTCGGTCTGCTCGATGGCTGTCACGCCGCCTCCCAAATTTGTGATCGGACACAGCTTTTCCGTGCACGCTGCGCCATACAGCCATCGTACTTTTGGGTAACCCGGGTGTGCGCGGCGCGGACGCAGAATTTCACGGACCGGACGGCTGCGGTAGCCACAGATTCGTCGACCGATGGGGCAAAGCGGGGCGTATCAGCGATAATCATCTTCATCCTGTGTGACAACACGAGCCTGCTCCGCCGCATCGGCCTCATTGGCACTGTCCCGGTCGATGTCCGTGAGCGGTTCGTCCCGCCGCTGCTGGAGATCGGCCTGCTGCTCGGCGGCGTCCGCCCGGGGTGTCTCCTGGTCCGGTTCGTCCGGCTGGATGTCCTCGAAGGTCTCCGGGTCGCTGGGGTCGACCGTCATGGTGACTCCCTTCCTTGCTTCGAGCCTAGGAGCTACCCCTGCAAGCCGCTATGCGGTGTGTGACCGCGAACACATGAACCGCGGTGTGATCGTCTCGTAACATTGCCGCATGTCTTCGACCGAGCTGCCGGGCCACCGCGCCGCCACCGCGGTGGCCCCCACGGTGAGCGCCGTCAGGGTCGCGGAGGGGGAGGGGTTGCGCTCCGTCGCGCTGCCCGGACTGACGCTGACCGTCCGATCCCGGCCGCCGCAGCGGACCGGGCTGCCGCCCGCGCTCTACGTGCACGGGCTCGGCGGCTCCTCGCAGAACTGGTCGGCGCTGATGCCGCTGCTCCAGGACCTGGTGGACGGCGAGGCGGTCGACCTGCCCGGTTTCGGTGACTCGCCGCCGCCGGACGACGGCAACTACTCGGTCACCGGGCATGCCCGTGCCGTGATCCGGTTCCTCGACGCGGGGGAGCGCGGGCCCGTCCATCTGTTCGGCAATTCGCTCGGCGGCGCCGTGGCCACCCGGGTTGCCGCGGTCCGCCCCGACCTGGTGCGCACCCTCACCCTCATCTCGCCCGCGCTCCCCGAGATCCGGGTGCAGTGGCCCGCCGTACCGACCGGACTGCTCGCCGTTCCGGGCGTCGCAACCCTGTTCGCCAGGATGACCAGGGACTGGACCGCGGAAGAGCGCACGCGCGGCGTCATGGCACTCTGTTACGGCGATCCGGCGCGCGTCTCCGAATCGGGCTTCCGTGAAGCGGTGGCCGAAATGGAGCGCCGGCTGGAGCTGCCGTACTTCTGGGACGCGATGGCGCGCTCGGCACGTGGCATCGTCGATGCGTACACGCTGGGCGGGCAGCACGGACTGTGGCGCCAGGCCGAGCGGGTGCTCGCACCGACCCAGCTCGTGTACGGCGGACGGGACCAGCTGGTCTCGTACCGGATGGCACGCAGGGCGTCCGCGGCCTTCCGCGATTCGCGGCTGCTGACACTGCCCGACGCGGGGCACGTGGCGATGATGGAGTACCCGGAGGCGGTCGCCCAGGCGTTTCGGGAACTGCTCGACGAACGCGGCGGGAGCTGATCCGGGGCATGGGACGACATAGTCGAAAGGGCCCCGAACCCACGGGGCCCGATATCGAGGCCGCCGTCGCGAATACGGCCGGTGATCGCGAGGGCGTGCGTCCGGGGCCGGGCAGTGGGCGACGCCGGAGGTCGGCCGACACACCGGCCGGTGCGGACGGACACGCCCCGTTCCGGCAGACCGGCCACGTCCGCGGCGGTCACCCCGAACAGCGTGAACCCGGCGGCGGCTGGGGGACCGGGCCGCAGCAGGCGGTGCCCCGGCGTCAGCAGCAGGCCGGTACCCGGCCACAGGTACCGGGACCGCGGCGCGAGTTCGTCGAGGCGTTCGATGCGCCGCCCGCACCCCCCGCGCCCCGTGGGCCTTCCGTCCCACCGGCCGGTCCGTACAGCTCGGTCGGCGAGTGGGACGAGCAGCCACCGCACAGCGCCGCCGACGCGCCGACGCCCGCCAAGGACGGCAAGGGCGCCAGGGGCCGCACCTTCACCGGCATCGCGGCCGCCGCGGTGACCACCGTGCTCGCGGTGGTCGTGGCCGGGCAGGTCGCCCACGACAACGGCGGGACCAGTGCCGCGCAGCCCGCGGGCGTCGACCGGGACGGCACCGACGGCGCTTCCCGCTCGGACGACCGGCCGACCCCGAAGGTGGCGCAGGTCAAGTCCCTTTCGTATGCGGAGAAGATGGCCAAGGCGTATCCGCTCTCCCCGAAACTCCATGGGTCCGGGAAGTTCGAGGCGGTTCCGGGTACGGCGAAGGCCCCGGGCGGGGGCCACAAGTACCGCTACCGGATCGATGTCGAGCAGGGCCTCGGACTCGACGCCTCGCTCTTCGCCCGGGCCGTCCAGGAGACGCTCAACGACGACCGCAGCTGGGCGCACGACGGTGCCATGACGTTCGAGCGGATCTCCTCCGGTGACCCCGATTTCGTGATCACCCTGGCCAGTCCCGGCACCACCGGGGACTGGTGCCGGAAGTCGGGCCTGGACACGACCGAGGACAACGTCTCGTGCGACTCCGCGGCAACCGAACGCGTGATGATCAACGCCTACCGCTGGGCGCAGGGGTCGTCGACGTTCGGCCCGGACAAACTCCTCGCCTACCGCCAGATGCTGATCAACCATGAGGTCGGTCACCGGCTGGGGCACGGCCATGTGAGCTGTGGCACGCCGGGAGCCCTCGCTCCGGTGATGCAGCAGCAGACCAAGTCCCTGGACATCGACGACATCAAGTGCCGGCCCAACGCCTGGGTGTATCCGGGCAGTTGAATCGAAAAGGGCCGGGCCGGGAGGTGTGCCGGGCCGTCTCGTCGATCGAGCCGGGCTCCGCCGTCATCTGCCGGTCGGCGCGTCCACGCCCCATTCTGTCTGCATGTCGAGATGGTTGTCTCATTCTGCGTTGACATCTCCTGGGCGGTGATCCATATTTCTCGGCATGTCACGCAGCCCCGTCACCCCCGAACGCGCCGCCATAGAGCTGGCGCTCATCGGCGTGACCGGGCACAGCGTCGCCGACATCCACTGTTGCTGACGCCTGCCCGAGCGCGCGTCGGCCCTCTGTCCGAGCCCTGAACCGGCCCGGACGACCATGCACGACTGCCGCGTCTGGGCGCACTCCGTCCGCAGGCGCGACAGTCTCAGTGTTCCGGTCATCTTTTTCCCTGTGCCGACCGGTTGTGTGCACTCGCTCTCGTTGCTGCCTGCACGGAAATTCCCTCCGTTCTTTTCTTCAGGCAGTACTCCGAGAGGTCACCTTCCGATGCGTCAACCGTCCGTCATATCGCGCCGCGTGGCAGCGGCCGCCGCAGTACTCGTCGTGGCCGCGGGTGCCGCGGCCTGCGGGCCCCAGGACAGCAAGGACAGCGACGGCAATTCCGGCGCAGCGGGCACGCCCAGGAAGGGCGGCACGCTCACCGTCCTCAACAGCAAGCCGCAGGAGGACTTCGACCCCGCCCGGCTCTACACCTCCGGCGGCGGCAACGTCCCGTCCCTCGTCTTCCGTACGCTCACCACCCGCAACCGGGAGGACGGCGCGGCCGGCGCGAAGGTCGTCCCCGACCTGGCGACCGACCTGGGCACGCCCAGCAAGAACGCCACCGTGTGGACATACACCCTCAAGGACGGCCTGAAGTACGAGGACGGCACCGCGATCACGAGTGCCGACATCAAGTACGGCATCGAGCGCTCCTTCGCCGCCGAGCTCTCCGGCGGTGCGCCCTACCTGCGCGACTGGCTGATCGGCGGGGCCGACTACCAGGGCCCGTACAAGGACAAGAAGGGCCTCGACTCGATCGAGACGCCCGACGCGAAGACGATCGTCTTCCACCTCAACAAGCCGGAGGGTGAATTCCCCTTCCTGGCCACGCAGACCCAGACGACCCCGGTGCCGAAGGCCAAGGACAAGGGCACCAAGTACGAGGAGCACCCGATCTCCTCGGGGCCGTACAAGGTCGTCAGGAACGAGGGCGACGGCGAGCGCCTCGTCCTGGAGCGCAACCCGCACTGGTCGGCCGCGACCGACGAGGAGCGCAAGGCCTACCCCGACCGGATCGACGTGCGCTCCGGGCTCGACTCCGCCGTCATCAACCAGCGCCTCTCCGCATCGCAGGGCGCCGACGCGGCCGCCGTCACCACCGACACCAACCTGGGCCCGGCCGAACTCGCCAAGGTCACCGGTGACAAGAAGCTCGCCGCCCGCGTCGGCACCGGCCACTTCGGCTACACCAACTACATCGCCTTCAACCCGAAGGTGAAGCCGTTCGACAACCCGAAGGTGCGCCAGGCGATCTCGTACGCCGTCGACCGCTCCTCCGTGGTCAACGCAGCCGGCGGTTCCTCGCTCGCCGAACCCGCCACCACCTTCCTCCCCGACCAGAAGGCCTTCGGGTACACCCCGTACGACCACTTCCCGGCCGGGAAGTCCGGCAACGCCGCCAAGGCCGAGGAACTGCTGAAGGAGGCCGGCTACCCCAAGGGGCTGACCGTCACCCTCACGCACTCCAACGACAAGGACTTCGCCACCAGCCCGGAGATCGCCACCGCTCTCCAGGAGGCGCTGAAGAGGGCCGGCATCACCGTCAAGCTCCAGGGCCTGGAGAGCAACGACTACTCCGACACGGTCTACAACGTGAAGAGCGAGCCCGGCTTCTTCCTCGGCGGCTGGGGCGCCGACTGGCCGTCCGGCGGTCCGTTCTTCGCACCGATCTTCGATGGACGTCAGATCGTCAAGGCCGGGTACAACTTCAACTCCGCCCAGCTGAACGACCCCGCGGTCAACAAGGAGATCGACGAGATCAACCAGCTGACCGACCTGAGCGCCGCCGCGAAGCGCTGGGGCGCGCTCGACGAGAAGGTCGGTGAGCAGGCACTGACCGTGCCGCTGTTCCACCCGGTCTACAAGCGCCTGTACGGCGAGGCCGTCAAGAACGTCGTGATCAGCGACTGGACCGGTGTGCTCGACATCTCGCAGGTCGCGGTCAAGTAACCATGGCCGAAGCTCTACTGGCCGAGGAGGCGGGGGCCGTCAAGGCCCCCGCCTCCGGGGCCCATCCGTTCTGGCGGCGGCTGCGCGCCCGGCGCGCAGCCCTCGTGGCGGCCGTCGTCGTCGCCCTGCTGGTCCTGATCGCGCTCGCCGCACCGCTGCTCGCGGGCATCGAGGGCCAGGACCCCACCACGTACCACCCGGATCTCGTCGACTCCGCCACCGGCGGGGTGCCGCTCGGCTCCTTCGGCGGGATCAGCGCCGAGCACTGGCTCGGCGTCGAACCGCTCACCGGACGCGATCTGTTCGCACGCGTCGTCCACGGGGCACGGGTCTCGCTCGGTGTCGCGCTCGCCGCCACCCTGCTCCAGGTGATCATCGGGGTCGGCGTCGGCCTCGTGGCCGGGCTCGGCAACCGCTTCGTCGACCAGGCGCTCAGCCGGGTCACCGACGTCGTGGTCGCGCTGCCCGTCATGGTGATCGCGCTCGGCGCGCTCGCCGTCGTCCCCACGGGCTTCCCGCGCCCGGTCCTGATCGCCGTGATCATCGGCCTGGTCGGCTGGTCCGGCATCTCGAAGATCGTGCGCGCCCAGACGCTCGCGCTGAAATCGCTCGACCATGTCTCCGCCGCCCGGCTCAGCGGCTGGGGCTCCTGGCAGATCGCCAAGCGCGAACTGCTGCCCGCACTGGCCGCGCCCGTCATCACGTACGCCGTGCTGCTCTTCCCGGCCGACATCGTCGTCGAAGCGGCCCTCTCCTTCCTCGGCGTGGGCATCAAACCGCCCACGCCGTCCTGGGGACAGATGCTCAGCGACGCCGACACCTGGTACCAGGCGGCGCCCACCTATCTGCTGATCCCCGCCCTGCTGCTCTTCGTCACCGTGCTGGCGCTGACCGTCCTCGGCGAGGGCGTACGCACCGCACTCGACCCACGCGCCGAGTCCCGGCTGCGGATCGGCACCGGCCGGAAGAAGGAGGCCGACGCGTGAAGTGGTTCCTGCTCAGACGCCTCGGCGGGGCGCTCTTCGTGCTGCTCGCGCTCAGCATCGTCGTCTACGCGGCCTTCTACGTCGCCCCCGGCAACGTCGCACAGATCGCCTGCGGTCCGCGCTGCTCGCCCGCGCAGGTGGCACAGGTCAGCGGACAACTGCACCTGGGCGACCCGTTGTACATGCAGTACGCGCACTTCCTCCAGGGTCTCTTCGTCGGCCGCGACTACTCGACCGGAACCGGGGTGCTGCACTGCCAGGCGCCCTGCCTGGGGCTCTCGTACCAGAGCGACCAGCAGGTCACCGAGCTGATTCTGGCCAAGCTCCCGGCGACCGCCTCGCTCGCCGTCGGCGCCTTCGTGCTGTGGATGCTGCTCGGTGTCGGCACCGGGCTGCTGTCGGTGTGGCGGCGCGGCCGGCTGACCGAGCGCATCCTCACCGGGATCACTCTGGCCGGCATGGCCACACCGGTCTTCGTCATCGGCCTGCTGTTGATCATCATCCTGGTCACGGCGCTCCAGATCCTGCCGTTCCCGGACTATGTGCCCCTCACCGAGAACCCCGAGCAGTGGGCCTGGAACCTGCTGCTGCCCTGGATCTCGCTGGCGCTGGTGTCCGCGGCCCCGTACGCCCGGATGACCCGGGCCTCGATGCTGGAGACCCTGGCCGAGGACCATGTACGCACCTTCAGGGCGTACGGCGTCAGCGAGCGGGCGCTCGTGGGGCGGCACGCGCTGCGCGGTGCGCTGGCGCCGGTGATCGCGCTCGGCGCACTGGACATCGGCTCGATGTTCGGCGGCGCCGTACTCACCGAATCCCTCTTCGGGATTCCGGGGGTCGGCCGCGAACTCGTCGACGCCGTGAAGCACGTGGATCTTCCGGTGGTCGTCGGTCTGGTGCTCGTCACCGGATTCTTCGTCGTCCTTGCCAATGCCGTCGCGGACATTCTGCAGGCGATGGCCGACCGACGGGTGGTGCTGGCATGAGCCTGGTCGAAGTCTCCGATCTCTCGATCTCGTTCGGCGACGTACGCGCGGTGGAGAAGCTGTCGTTCTCGCTGGAGGCCGGCGGCGCACTCGGCGTCGTCGGCGAGTCCGGCTCCGGCAAGAGCGCGTCGGCGTACGCCCTGCTCGGACTGCACCGGGGGACCGGGGCCAGGGTCGACGGCTCGATCCGGGTCGCCGGGGTGGACGTGACCGCGGCGGACGACGCGGAACTGCGTGCTCTGCGGGGCGCGAAGGCGGCGATGGTCTTCCAGGACCCGCTGTCCTCGCTGGACCCGTACTACGCGGTGGGCGACCAGATCGCCCAGGTGTACCGGGTCCACAACCGCGCCTCCCGGCGGCTGGCGCGGGCCCGGGCCGTCGAGGTGCTGGACCGGGTCGGGATTCCCGACGCGGTACGACGCTCCCGGTCCCGGCCGCACGAGTTCTCCGGCGGGATGCGGCAACGGGCACTGATCGCGATGGCCCTGGCCTGCGAACCCCAGCTGCTGATCGCCGACGAGCCGACGACCGCCCTGGACGTCACCGTCCAGGCCCAGATCCTGGACCTGCTGCACAATCTGCGGCGGGAGACGGGCATGGGGTTGCTGCTGGTCACGCATGACGTGGGCGTGGCGGCCGAATCGGTCGACGAGGTACTGGTCATGCAGTCGGGGCGGGCGGTGGAACGGGGGCCGGTGGGCGAGGTGCTCGTGGCGCCGCGCGAGCCGTACACGCAGACTCTGCTGGCGGCGGTGCCGCGCATTCCGGCCCGCCCGGCGGCCTCGGACGAGAAGCCGGCCGCGGACAGGGGCGAGGTATCCGTCAATGGTGAGGAACTCGTCGGGACCGAGCCGCTCGTCGAAGCCGTCGACGTCCGGCAGGTGTTCGGCAGGGGCAAGTCCACCCTCGCCGCCGTCGACGGTGTCTCCCTCACGGTCCGGCGCGGCGAAACCCTCGGCATCGTCGGCGAGAGCGGCAGCGGAAAGACCACCCTCGGGCGGATGCTCGTCGGACTGCTGGAGCCCACCTCCGGGCGGCTCACCCGTCGGGCCCGGGTGCAGATGGTCTTCCAGGACCCCGTCTCCTCCCTCAACCCACGCCGCTCGATCGGCGAATCGGTCGCCGACCCGCTGCGGGCTTCCGGGGAGCGCGACGAGGCCGTGATCCGGGCCCGGGTACGGGATCTGCTGAAGCGGGTCGGGCTCGACCCCGAGCAGTACGACCGCTACCCGCACGAGTTCAGCGGCGGACAGCGCCAGCGCGTCGGGATCGCACGGGCGCTGGCCGCCGAGCCGGAACTGATCGTCTGCGACGAGGCCGTCTCCGCACTCGATGTGACGACCCAGGCCCAGGTGACCGCCCTGCTGGCGCAGTTGCAGCGGGAGCTGGGGCTCGCCCTGGTCTTCATCGCGCACGACCTCGCCGTCGTACGGCAGGTCAGCGACCGGGTCGCCGTCATGCGACGGGGCCGGATCGTCGAGGAGGGTGAGGTGGACCAGGTGTACGGAGATCCCCGGGACCCGTACACCAAGCAGCTCCTGGCGGCCGTTCCCGCGCTCGATCCGGTGCTCGCGGCAGTGCGCCGCGCAGCCCGCAAGGAGCTGGCCGCTGCCTGACCCTGCGTGACCGATGGCTCCCATAGCGCGACAGAACGCTACCGGGGCGGGAAAGTTACGACGGTTCACCCCTTTCGGTGGCGCGACGGACAACCGTCCGTCGCGCCACCGGCGTATCCGCTTACGGTCGTCCCGCTGTGAGTCGCCGTTCCGACGGCGGCCGACCACAAGGGAGATCGGGGGTGTGCTCGTGCGGATCGGACTCCTCACCGACGGTGGTTATCCGTATGCGACCGGTGAGTCCAGACTCTGGTGCGACCGTCTGGTGCGCGGGCTCTCGCAGCACGAGTTCGATCTCTTCGCGCTCAGCCGCTCCGCCGAACAGGAAGCGCAGGGCTGGGTCCAGCTTCCGGCACAGGTCAGCCGGGTACGGACGGCGTCGCTGTGGACGGCCGACGAGGACATCCTGGGCACCCACGCCTCCAAGGGGCTGCTCGCCCGGATGGTGACGGGCGGGGGCGGACGCTCGTACGGACGGCGCGAACGACGGCGCTTCACGGCGTACTTCACGGCTCTCGCGACCTCTGTCTGCACGACGGGTGCGACGGGCGGCGAGGACGATGCCGCAGGCGCGAGCGGGGGCGCGGGTTCCGGCGAACGGAGCGAGGACGGGCGTACAGGACGTAGGGCCGCCGGCGCCGCGGACGCGCAGTTCACGGACGGCCTGTACGGACTGGCCGAACTGGCCCGCGAACACGGGGGGCTCCCAGCGGCGCTCCGCTCCGAAACCGCGGTACGCGTGCTCGAAGCCGCCTGCCGGGCCCCGGGCACCGGGCGCACCGTCCAGACCGCCACCGTCCCCGACTTCCTCGCCCTCGCCCGGGAGCTCGACCGGGTACTGCGGCCGCTCTCCCTCGACTGGTACGACGAGGAGAGCCTCGGCGCGGTCGACCTCTGCCACGCCACATCCGGTGGTGCCGCGGCGCTGCCGGGGCTGCTGGCCAAACGCTTCTTCGGGGTACCGCTGCTGGTCACCGAGCACGGCGTGCAACTGCGGGCGCACTACCTCGCAGCGATCGACACCTCCCTGAGCGCGCCGGTACGCGCCCTGCTCGCCAACTTTTACGGACGGCTCGCCACCGAGGTGTACCGGCAGGCCGCGATCGTCACTCCCGGCAACACCCACGCCCGCCGCTGGCAGGAACGGTGCGGTGCCGAGCGCGAGAAGCTGCGCACAGTTCACCCCGGCATGGAGTCCGGCCGGTTCACGGCCCTGGGGGAGAGCGGCGACAGCGGTCCCGACGACACGCTGGTCTGGGTCGGCCGGATCGAGCCCGCCAAGGACCTGATCGCGCTGCTGCACGCCTTCGCGGAGGTGCGGAAGTCCGAACCGGATGCCCGGCTGCGGATCATCGGCGCTCCGGCGCAGGGCCCGGAAGGCGCCACCTATCTCGCGCACTGCCGGGTGCTCGCCGCCCAGCTGTTCCCCGACGAGGCCACGGACGCACACGCCGTCGGCGACAACCCGGTCTCCTTCGAGGACATCGGCGGAGCCGAGGTGCCGGATCTGTCGGAGGCCTATGCGGCGGGCGGGGTCGTCGTCCTCTCCAGCGTTGTCGAAGGCTTCCCCATCAGCCTCGTCGAGGCGATGTTCTGCGGACGGGCCACGGTGTCGACGGACGTCGGCGCGGTGGTCGAAGTCATCGGCGGTACCGGGCTCGTGGTGCCCCCGCGCAATCCCAGGGCGCTCGCCGACGCCTGCCTCGCACTGCTGCGCGACCCCGAGCGCCGCGCGCGACTCGGAGCGGCGGCGCGCGCCCGCGCGCTCGAACTCTTCACCGTCGAACAGAACGTCGCGGCATTTCGCGGCATCTACCTGGAGCTGATCTCGCACGCCCCGGTGCGCAGGGAGGCCGACACGGTGAACGCCGACGGCGAACCACGCCCGTTCGCCACTCCGCCCGAGGCGCACGTCCAGGGTCCGTGGACGGCCTCGGGCCCCGCCCCGGCAGGCGCGGCCGACCGCACAGCCCGCTGGGCCGCCGAGCCCAGGACCGTCTGCGCGGGAGCGCGGGGAGCGGGTGGCGACGATGTGTGAAAAGCAACAGGGGACGGCCGGGCCGGGCCGCAGCGGTGGGCCGGGACGGTCCGACGCAGTCGGCGACGATCACGGAGGAATCACCATGGGCGGTCCGACCGAGGTGTCCGACGCACCCGCCACACCGACCACCGGCGGCAGCTGGGACCTCCGCTCGCGGGAGCTCGTCTCCGAGGGGGTCATCGAGGCCGGTCCCCTTACGGCTCCGGACGCCGAGCCCGCCTCCGCATCGAAAGCCACGGAGAAGGCGGCCACGGAGAAGACCGCCGCAGAGCAGGTTCCCGCAGAGCAGACCTCCGCAGAGGGGGCCGCGACTCCACGCGCCCCCGAGATCGCGCGCGCTGCTCCGGCGCGCAAGCTCAACGCCTCGCGCCGCGGTCCCGCCGACCCCGTGAAATCGCTGATGCACCGCCATCGCGAGCTGTGCGAGCGGGCCGTCGATCCGCTGGAGATCGCCGCCGGGCTCGAAGCCCACGGCGTCACCGACCGCGCCGCCGCCCGCTACCGGCACCGCGATGTCTTCTCGCTCGCCGAGGAGCTCTTCGCCCGGGTGCCCGCCGTGGCGGCGGCGCCCGCAACAGCGGTCCGCGCGCCGGAGCGCGACACCGAGACGCGCGCCGCCTGGTCGCTCCGCGCACTGGTGCCGGGCGCGGCCTGCATCGCGACCGTCGGTTCACTGAGGCTCACCGAGGGAGTGCTCGGAGGCCAGGGGCGGCTTGCGATCGCCCTCACCGGAGCGCTCGTCGGCATCGTCGGACTCGCCCTCAGCCTGCGCAGCGGCCCCCTGCACGCCGAAGGCCGGTCCTCGGGCACCGCCCATGTGTACGGCTGCTGGCTCCTCGGCTATGTCCTGTACGGCGAAGCGCTGCTCGACCAGGTGCTCAGCGGCGGCCCCGAAGGCCCCTGGACGCTCACTCCCGCACCGCTGCTGGGGCTGGCCCTCTCCGTCGCCCCGGCCGCTTGGTGCGCGCACCTCTTCTCCGTACACGCACACCGCAAACTCATCGGCAGCCGCGCACTGGAGGAGTTCGCCGCAGGTGTGCGCCCCCTGCTGTTCGGGGCTGTCGCACTCCACCTGTGCGTTCTCGCCGTGCTGCTCTACGTCGCGCATCTGGGGTACGGGGGCGGCGGTGCCTTCGTGGGGGCGGCCGCGCTCGGTGTGCTGCTCCTGCTGGCCCAGTTGCTGACCGTGCACGGCTTCCCCGAACCCGCCGCCGTCGGGCTCGCCTCCGCCTGCGCCCTCGAAGCGCTGGCACCCGCCCTGGTCCTGGCCGGGCGGCTGCCCGGCCTGCACTTCCTCGCCCGTCCCGTCGACGCCCTTGTCGTGGCGGCCGGCACCGGAGCCGTACCCGCCGTCGCCTGTGGCGCAGCCGCACTCGGGCTGCTGATCACCGCCACCGTCGCCCTCTCCCGGGCATCCGCCCACGCCACACCCGGCGACGAAACCCGCACCACCGCGTAACCCGCGCGACCGAAGCCGCACCACCGTTCCGCCCCCATGTACGAACCACCGGCACGGCCCCCGCGGAGCCGACGCCGCGGGTCCTTCCCCGTACCGCACCACACTTCCTCAAGGAGATACCGGACATGACCCCCCAATCCCCCGCACCGGCAGCCCGCCGTCGGCACCGAGGGGGCACGCGATGAGGGTGCTGCTGCTCGGCGCCAACGGATTCCTCGGCCGGTTCGTGGCCGACCGCCTCCTCGCCGACCCCGCCGTGCACCTCACGGCGCTCGGCCGCGGCGACGACGCCGACGTACGGTTCGACCTCTCCGGCGGCAGCCCCGGCGCGCTGACCCGCTTCCTGGACGCCGTCCACCCCGGGGTCGTCGTCAACTGCGCGGGCGCCACCCGCGGCGGGGCCCGCGAGCTGACCCGCCACAACACCGTCGCCGTCGCCACCGTCTGCGAGGCGATGCGGCGCAGCGGCTGTACGGCCCGTCTCGTCCAGGTGGGCTGTTCGTCGGAGTACGGGCCCTCGCAGCCCGGCTCATCGACCGCGGAGGACGCAATTCCGCGCCCCGGCGGCCCGTACGGCGTCAGCAAGCTCGCAGCCACCGAACTCGTCCTCGGCTCCGGCCTCGACGCGGTCGTGCTGCGGGTCTTCTCCCCGGTCGGCCCCGGCACCCCGGCCGGTTCCCCGCTCGGCAGGCTCGCCGAGGCGATGCGCCGGGCCATGCAGTCCAGCGACGGTGAGCTGAAGCTCAGCGGCCTCGGGGTGCAGCGCGACTTCGTCGACGTACGCGATGTCGCGCGCGCCGTGCACGCCGCCTCGCTCTCCGCCGCGCAGGGCGTCGTCAACATCGGCACCGGCCGCGCCGTGCGGCTCCGGGACGCAGCCTCGGTCCTCGCCCGGGTCGCCGGATACGCGGGCGCACTCCACGAGCTCGACGCGCCCCCGCCCCGGCTGCCCATCGGCGCCCCGCGCACCTCCACCGAGTCGGTCATCGAGCACCTCTCGGCGACCCCCTCCCCCTACCCGGACGGCTGCGGGGCCTGGCAGCAGGCCGACGTCCGCACCGCCAGGGACCGGCTCGGCTGGCGCCCCCGGATCAATCTGGAGGAGTCCCTCGCCGACATCTGGATGGAGGCGGCGTGCCGTATCTGACCCCCACCGAGACCGCCCGCCGGACCAGCGGTGCCGAACAGCTCGGCTTCGGCGTCCCCGGTTACGCGCATCCGCTGCTCGCCCCCACCGAATGGGCCGAGCTCACCCGCCCCGGCACCCCGCTGCACTGGGCGGTCCTCAACATCGACAACGGCCCCGGCGCCCGCCCCGATCCGCACTGTCTGGAGGCCGCGGGCCGGCTCCGCAACGCGCGGGAGCGGGCCGTGCACGGCGAAGCCCCGCAGGACGCCGTCCGGGCGGCGGGCGGCCGGCTGCTCGGCCACCTCGATCTGGCCTTGGGCAGCCGCTCCTTCGGTGAGCTGATCGCCGACGCGCAGTCCTTCCTCGACTGGTACCGCGTCGACGGTTTCTATCTCGGTCGGTGCCCGGCCGGGCGCGGCGACCTCGCGGCGGTCCGCCGTCTCACCAGCACACTCGCCACGCTCCTCGAACACGGCGACCACGTGGAGGAGCGCGGGCTGTTGGTGCTGGGACTGGGCACCCATCCGCATCCGGGCTATGCCGAGGCCGCCGACCAACTGGTCACCTTCTCCGGACCGTGGACCGACTACCGCTGGTCGCAGGTGGCCCAGTGGACCGCCGCCTATCCGCCGGAGCGGTTCGCGCACTTCGTCCACGGCGTTCCGCGCACCCACCTCGAAGAGGCCATGCGCATCGCCCGCTGGCAGGGCGCGGGCACGATCTTCTTCACGGACCGGGACAACCAACACGGACAAACGGACCCATTCGCGGCGCTGCCCAGGTACTGGGACGAAATCGTCTCGCGGATCGGACCTGATATCTCGGAATGAGAAGGGGCGTGGCAGTGTTACGGCAAGAACAACCGTACGCAGATGAAGTACGTAGAAACCGACCACCTGCATTGTTGAGGTTCCTGTGTCGCTGCCACCCCTGGTCGAGCCAGCTGCTGAGCTCACCGTCGACGAGGTCCGCAGGTACTCCCGCCACCTGATCATCCCGGATGTCGGGATGGACGGACAGAAGCGGCTGAAGAACGCGAAGGTGCTCTGTGTCGGCGCCGGCGGTCTCGGTTCGCCGGCCCTGATGTACCTGGCCGCCGCCGGTGTCGGCACGCTCGGCATCGTGGAGTTCGACGAGGTCGACGAGTCGAACCTGCAGCGCCAGATCATCCACAGCCAGGCCGACATCGGCCGCTCCAAGGCCGAATCCGCCAAGGACTCGGTGCTGGGCATCAACCCGTACGTGAATGTGGTCCTTCACGAGGAGCGGCTCGAAGCCGACAACGTGATGGACATCTTCGCCCAGTACGACCTGATCGTGGACGGCACGGACAACTTCGCCACCCGCTATCTGGTCAACGACGCAGCCGTACTGCTGAACAAGCCGTACATCTGGGGCTCGATCTACCGGTTCGACGGCCAGGCGTCCGTCTTCTGGTCCGAGCACGGCCCCTGCTACCGCTGCCTCTACCCGGAGCCGCCCCCGCCGGGCATGGTCCCCTCCTGCGCCGAGGGCGGCGTGCTCGGGGTGCTCTGCGCCTCGGTCGGCTCCATCCAGGTCACGGAGGCCATCAAGCTGCTCGCCGGTATCGGCGACCCGCTGGTCGGCCGGCTGATGATCTACGACGCCCTGGAGATGCAGTACCGCCAGGTCAAGGTCCGCAAGGACCCCGACTGCGCGGTCTGCGGCGAGAACCCGACCGTCACCGAGCTCATCGACTACGAGGCCTTCTGCGGCGTCGTGTCCGAGGAGGCCCAGGAGGCGGCGCTCGGCTCCACGATCACTCCCAAGCAGCTCAAGGAGTGGATCGACGCGGACGAGAAGATCGAGATCATCGACGTCCGTGAGCCGAACGAGTTCGAGATCGTCTCGATCCCCGGCGCCAGGCTGATCCCGAAGAACGAGTTCCTGATGGGCAACGCCCTCCAGGACCTCCCGCAGGACAAGCGCATCGTCCTGCACTGCAAGACCGGTGTCCGCAGCGCCGAGGTTCTCGCGGTCCTCAAGTCGGCGGGCTTCGCCGACGCGGTGCACGTGGGCGGCGGCGTGATCGGCTGGGTCAACCAGATCGAGCCCGAGAAGCCGGTGTACTGAGACCGACATGCCGAAGGGGCCGGTCCGCGCGCTGCGGACCGGCCCCTTCGGCATGCACACGTCCCGCGTCACGAGCAGGTCCTGCCGTCCGCGGGGACCTTCCCGTCGAGGAAGTACGCGTTCACGGTCGACGTCACACACGTGCTCTCGCCGTACGCGCCGTGCCCCTCACCCTTGTTGGTGAGCATGATGCCGACGCCCTTGCCCAGCTCGTCCGCCATCTTCTGCGCACCCTCGTAGGGCGTCGCCGGGTCACCGGTCGTACCGACCACCAGGATCGGAGCGGCGCCCGGAGCGCTTGCCTCCGGGTTGTCGTGCTCACCCTTCACCGGCCACTCGGCACACCAGCCGGCCGTGTCCCACGCCAGGAACGGGCCGAACACCGGGGACAGCTTCCGGAACTCGGGGAGCATGGTCCTGGCCTCGGCCGCCGTCGGCCGGAGCTTGCTGTCCGCGCAGGAGATGGCGCGCTGCGAGTGGTTCTGGGTGTCGTAGTGCCCCTTCTCGTCACGGCCGTTGTACGCGTCGGCCAGCTGGAGCAGCATGTTGCCGGTGCCGCCCTTCTCGGCCTCGTCCAGCGCCTGGGTCAGATACGGCCAGTTGCTCTTGGAGTAGAGCGGCATGACGATGCCGGTGATGGCCAGCGACTCGTTGAGCTCGCGGCCCGAGGTGGTCGGCAGCGGCTTGTTGTCGATCCGCTTCAGCAGCCGGGCGATGCGCTGCGTCCCGGCCTTCGGGTCCTGGCCGCGGTCCTTGAGGTAGTTCTCCAGCGCCCGCTGGAAGCCGGTCGCCTGGTTGCGGGCGTGCCCGATCGTGTCCGCGGTCGGGTCGACGACGGCGTCCAGGACGGTCCGGCCGACGTTCTTGGGGAAGAGGTGTGCGTAGGTGCCGCCGAGCTCCGTGCCGTACGACATGCCGAAGTAGGTGAGCTTCTTGTCGCCGAGCACCTCACGGATCAGATCCATGTCCCGGGCGGCGTTCGTCGTGCCGACGTACGGCAGGACCTTGCCGGAGCGGCGTTCGCAGCCGGCGCCGAAGTCCGCGCCGTCCTTCATGAACGCCGCCTCCTCCGCCGCCGTGTCCGGAGTCATGTCGACCTTCCGGTTGGCGTCCTCCGTCTCCTTGTCGGTACGGCAGTTCACCCCTGCGCTGTCCGCGACCCCGCGCGGGTCGAAGCTCACCAGGTCGTAGCGGGCGTTGAGCTTCTTGTACGAGCCGGCGGCGCGCGGCAGTATCGCCACGCCCGAGCCGCCCGGGCCGCCGAAGTTGAACAGCATCGCGCCGAGGCGCCGGCTTTCGTCCCGGGCCTTCTTGCGGATCAAGGCGATCCCGATGGTGTCGCCGTCCGGCTTCGCGTAGTCCAGCGGCACCTTGACCGTCGCGCACAGCCAGTCCCCACCGGGTGCGCTGCCGCCCGCGGGGGCCTTGCAGCTGTTCCAGTCCGGCCGCTGGGAGGTGAGGGCGGCGGGCAGCTCGGGCCTGCCGGGCTGCCCGCTCGGCGTGGACGACCGGCCGGGCGAGGACGCCGCACCGTGTTCCGTCCTCTCGGCCGGCTTGTCGTCCGTACCCCCGCCACAGCCCGCGAGCAGCCCCGTCAGCAGAAGTGCGGCGCCCGCCAGAGCCCCGGCGCGTGCGTGTCCGACCACGTGTACGTCCCTCCCCGATGTGCCTGTACATACGACGTACAGAAAGTGCGCCCATGCTAGGTCCTGTCGTCGAACTGCCGTCTGCGGTGGGGGCGACGACGGTATTTCGACGACAGGACCCGGGCCGTTCGAGGCGGTGAATTACTTGCAGACCGTCCCGGCCGCCGGAACCTTGCCGTTCAGCAGATAGTCGCCCACGACCTTCTGCACACAGGCATTGCCGCTGTTGTACGCGCCGTGCCCCTGACCCTCGTACGTCAACTCCACACCGACGCCCTTGCCCAGCGCATCGGCCATCGACTTCGCTCCCTTGTACGGGGTCGCCGGGTCGCCCGTGTTGCCGATGACGAGGATGGGGGCCGCTCCCGGGGCGCTGACGTCCGGGGTCTCCCAGACGCCCGCCACCGGCCAGCCGGTGCAGGCCATCAGACCCCAGCCCAGATAGTCACCGAAGACCGGCGAGGCGGACTGGAACTCCGGGAGCTTCGCCATGGTCTGGTCCGCGGTGAACCGCTGCTTGGAGTCGGCGCAGTTGATGGCGGTGTTGGCAGCCATCGAATTGTCATAGTGCCCGTCGGCCTCACGGCCGTTCAGCGAGTCCGCGAGAGCGAGGAGCAGCGCGCCGTTCCCGCCGTCGGCCTCGTCCACTCCCTGCTCCAGCAACGGCCAGGTCTCCTTGGAGTAGAGGGAGGCCGCGATGCCGGTGATGGCCAGGGACTGCGTCAGCTGCCGGGTCCCGAGCCCCGGGATCGGGTTCTTCTCCAGCCGTGTGAGAAGGCCGGAGATCCCCTGCTCGACCTCCTTGCCGGTGGAACCGGGAAGCTTGCAGGCAGCGCCGCGGTTCACGCAGTCCTCGGCGAAGTTGTCCAGGGCGAGCTGGAACCCCTTGGCCTGGCCGAGCGAGGACTGCACGGAGTCCAGGGTCGGGTCGACCACCCCGTCCAGCACCGACCTGCCGACGTTCTTCGGGAACAAGTTGGCGTAGACGCCGCCCAGTTCGGTGCCGTACGAGATGCCGAAGTAGTACAGCTTCTTGTCTCCGAGCACCTGACGCATCAGATCCATGTCGCGGGCGGCGTTGATGGTGCCGACGTAGGGGAGCTCCCTGCCGGAGTTCTTCTTGCAGGCCAACGCGAACGTCTTGATGTCCTTGACGAAGGCATTCACCTCGGCGCTGTCGTCCGGCGTGACGTCGGTCTCGTAGCGGGCGTCGAGCTGCTGGTCGGTCTCGCACTCCACGCCCGCACTGCGGCCGACCCCGCGCGGGTCGAAGCTGACCAGGTCGTAGCCGGCGCGGAGCTTGTCGTAGTCGTTGCCGAAGGCGGGCAGGGTGGCGACGCCGGAAGCGCCGGGGCCGCCGAAGTTGAAGATGAGGGAGCCGATCCGCTTGTCCGGATTCTTGGCCCTGGCCCGGATGAGTGCCAGTTCGATCGTCTCGCCGCCCGGATTCGCGTAGTCGAGCGGGACCTTCATGAAGGAACACTCCCAGGGGGTGCCGCCGGGCAGGGGCGACGGGGTCTTTCCGCCGCCCTGTGCCGGGGACGGGGCCGGGCAGGGCTTCCATGTCAGCTTCTGGGAGGCGAGCTCGCCGGAGCTGCTCGCCTCGGCGGCATTCGCCGCAACCGGAGAGCGCGGCGGCCCGTCCGGGTCGTCCGTGGTGCCGCTCTCCGAGCAGGCGGTGAGGGGAAGGAGCACGGTGACGGCGGCGGCGAGAGTGGCGGCGCGCAGGGCGGAGGTCCTCATGGCCCCATCGTGCGGCGGGAACCGGACCCGTGCACGAGGCACTGGTCCAAGCGGGTGGCCGGGGCTCTCCCCGGTCGCCCGACCGGCCCTATGGAAAGGCGCGTGCTACGGCTGAGGAACCGTCAGCTCGTCCTTGCGGATCAGAGCTCGCCCTTGCGGGTCAGATGGTTGAAACAGAGCCAGCCGGGAAGCACCGGCAGCCACAGCGTCAGCAGTCGGTACAGCAGAACGGCCGGTGCCGCGACCTCCTTCGGCAGGCCGACCGCGATCAGCCCCAGCGTCAGCGCGCCCTCGACCGCGCCCATTCCGCCCGGTGTGGGCGCCGCCGACCCCAGCGCGTTACCGGCCAGGAAGACCACCGCGATGCTCGCGTAGCTGAGATGCGGCACATCCGGGCCGCTGAACGCCCGGACCGACGCGTCCAGGCACATCACGAACAGGCCGGTCAGCAGCAGCATTCCGCCGATGCCCGTCAGCAGCTTCTGAGGCCGCTGCACCACGTCGAGCATGCGCGGCACGACGCCGGCGAACAGCGACCGCACCCGCGTCACCACGAACTTCCGCAGGAACGGAACCGCCGTCACCACCAGCACCAGCACCGCGACCGTCAGCAGCCCGGCGATCACGGTCCTGGAAGGAGTGAGCGAGGACGGGGTCTTCTCGGTACCGGTCAGATAGCCGAACGCCGCCAACAGCAGAATGTGGCAGCCGAGACCGAACAGCTGCGAGGCGCCGACACTCGCCACGGCGAGGCCCGGACGCACCCCGGCACGCTGCAGGAAGCGGGTGTTCAGCGCCACACCACCGACCGCGGCCGGGGCGACGATCTTCACGAAGGACCCGGCGACCTGTGCCAGCACGGTCTTGCCGAACGGCACCCGCTCCGGCACGAAGCCCAGCAGACTCATCGCCGCCGCGACATAGCTGAGGGCCGAGAAGCCGACCGCGGCCGCCACCCAGCCCCACTCCGCCTGCTCGACGACCGCACCGAAGTCGGCCTGGGTGACCTGCGAGATGAGGAAGTAGGCGGCGATGGCGCCGGCGATACAGCTGACCAGGGTGCGCGCCTTGATGCGCTCCAGCCGTACCGGTTCGACCGGTGCCTGCGGCCGGATCAGCAGCACCTGCTGCCGCATCTGGGAGAGCAGATCCTCCTCGCGAGCCTCTTCCAGCGCGTCGTCCATAGCCCGTTTCTCGGCCTGCTTCTCGTTGCGCAGCGACTTGCGGGCAGCCTTGTGGTCCGGCACCGGACCGGCGGTGGAGGTCTCCTGAGCCGCCCCGTGTTCGAGCGCCCTGGCACGCTTGGCCGCGTCCGACGCATCGAGCACCGCCTGGCGCTCGCGCTGCGAGCGTTCCCGGGCGAGCCGGCGCAGGGTCGCCCGGGTGGAGCGGCTCAGCGCGATCGGCTGGAGCAGCGGCAGACAGTCCGCTACGGCATCGGGGCCGAGCACCTCCAGAGCACCGGCGACGGCCCGCTCGGCGCCCACCCGCAGGCCCGTGGTGGTCAGCAGCTGAGCGACATCCATCCGCAGGACCAGATCACCGGCCGCGATCTCGCCGCCGCGCAGATCGGTGACGAACACCTTGCCGGAACGATCGACCAGGATGGCGTCGCCGGTCAGCCTGCGGTGCGCGATCCGCCGCGACTGGAGCGCCTTCACCTGACGCCAGGCGCCGCGCACCAGCTCGTCGGTGATCTCCGAGTCCTCCAGCGCGTCCAGGGAATGGCCGCCGATGTGCTCGTACACCAGCATCACGGCGTCGGGCCCGAGCTCGGAGGTGGCGATCAGCTTGGGTGCGTTGGCCCCGGCGGCGATCGCCGCGTACGCGAGCAGCGCCTCCTGCTCCAAGGCCTGACGCAGCGACTGGATGGAGCGGCGCTGGGTGATGCCGCGCAGGGTGAGCCTGCGCCACACCCGGTAGAAGAAGCCCTGCGCCTGTTGCTCGCGGTCGACGACCGTTACATCGAGTGGTGGTCCGTCCTCCAGGGTGACCAGATAGCGGCGCCCGCGGTCGCTCTGATCGCCGGAGTCGGGTGCGTCCTCGGCGCGCATCGCGGTGACCGGGCGGAAGCCGACACGGCGCAGACCGGCCATCAGATGCTGACCGGTCGGCCGTACGTTCGGCGAGCCGACCGCGTACAGCGTGCCGTACGCCACGGTCCAGCCGATCAGCACGGTGAGGATGATCGAGAACGGGGTCGTGTAACCGCCGACCAGCATGGCGAACGCGTCGAGCAGCAACACCACCCACAGCACGACCCGCCAGCGCGGCCGTCTCGCCATCCCGACCGCCGTCATATAGGCGATCACGGGGGCGAGATAGCCGTGTACGGGATCGGTGAGCGCGTCACCGGGCTGCGGCTGGGTCAGGGCGTCCTGAATGGTGCCGGGGGCGGACTTGGCCACCCAGAGATCGGTGGCGAGCGTGACGCCGTGCGCCAGTACGGCGGCGAGCACGCCGTCCGCGATCCGTAGTCCGTCGCGTTTGATCAGCCGCTCGATGGCGAACGCGACCGGAACGAGCAGCACGGCGATGCTGGAGACCAGACCGCCGGTCTTGATCAGGATGTCGGGCGCCTGGCCGGTTCCCTTGCTGATGTCCTGTTCGAGACCGGCGGTCGTGCCGTGGGCGAACGCGGCGACCGAGAGCAGGACGACGATCGACAGGACCCCGATGAGGAGCCGCATGAGATCGGAGGGGCGGTGCACCCGGGCGGCGAGCAGCGGCTCGTCCCCGGAGACGCGGTCGGCCTGTTCCGCCGCAGCGGACGAGAGCGCCGAGCCGACCGGGTGCTCGGGGACTTCCCCCTGCTCCGCACCGGACTTTTCCTGCTCCGCAGCGGGCTTCTCGGCGGGTCCGTCCGAAGCGTCCGGATACCGCGCGGCGTCAGGGGCGTTTGCCGCCTTCGGTGGCTGCACGCCCTGCTCCTTCGTCGCCTCTGGCTGGTCTTCGTGTTCTCGTATCACCGGTCACCGCCCGCACGATGGTGGCACGGCCCGGCGACTGAGGAGGGCATCAGGGTGCACTGCGCAAACACGCGAAGCGCAAGATACGCTCCTTTGCTCCCGCACGCACGCCCAGTGAAAGAGCGCACACGGACCGGGCCGGGCTGTCGGTGGCGTACGGCAGGATGGGCCGGATGAGCCAATACCGGACCAGCGGCGACGGGACGAGCGGCGACCGGACGATCGACGAGTTGCCGGAGTACGCGGAGCGGGTGCTCGATGTCGCCGAGCTGATTCCGCCCGGCCGTGTCATGACGTACGGAGATGTCGCCGAGTGGCTGGGCGACGGCGGCCCGCGCCAGGTCGGCCGGGTCATGGCGCTGTACGGGGCCGCGGTGCCGTGGTGGCGCGTGGTGCGCGCAGACGGGGCGCTGCTGCCCGGCCACGAACTGCGGGCGCTGGACCACTACCGCGAGGAGAGCACCCCGCTGCGCGAGGCGTCGCGCAGCGCGGAGGGTCATCTGCCGCGACTCGACATGAAGCGGGCGCGGTGGGACGGCGTCACCGGCGGTGCGGACGCGGACGGGGACAAGGGCGGAGGTGCTCACATCTGACAGCTTCGGCCATTCGGGGGCGCAACGGGCGGCGCCTGGCCCGGCGCGTGATGCGGAACACGAAGTGATACGCCGCGACGGCACCCGTGACGCGGAACGTGACGAGGCACGCAGCGGACTCGCCCCGGACCGCACCCCCGCTGGCGTAGCGTCGACAGTTCGCGGCACGCACCGCACCCTCAGCACCAGCACACCCACCAGGACCGGCGATCCACGTGAGCTCCTCCTCCACCACCCGGCACAGCCCGCACGGTCAGGCACGGCAGGGGGTCCCCCCACGCCCGCAGGGGCGTAGGGGGAGCACCACGGGCGCGTACCGACTGGTGCGCACCCCGCCGGGCTCCGTGGATCCCCCTCTCCTGGACGCGGCGCAACGTGCGGTGGTTGATCACCCCGGAGGCCCGCTCCTGGTGCTCGCCGGACCGGGCACCGGCAAGACGACCACGCTCGTCGAGGCGGTCGCCGCACGTGTCGCACGGGGCGGCGACCCGGCCCGCATCCTGGTCCTCACCTTCAGCCGCAAGGCCGCCGTGGAGCTGCGCGACCGGATGGCCGCCCGGCTCGGTGCCGCCCGCGGTCCGCAGGCCACCACGTTCCACTCCTTCTGTTACGCACTGGTCCGCGCCCACCAGGACGCCGACCTCTTCGCCGAACCGATGCGGCTGCTCTCCGGACCGGAGCAGGACGTCACCGTCCGCGAGCTGCTCGCGGGCCAGCTCGAACTGGAACAGGACGGCTTCACGCACATCCGCTGGCCGGACGAACTGCGGGCCTGTCTGACCACGCGCGGTTTCGCCGACGAGGTACGGGCGGTGCTCGCCCGCAGCCGTGAGCTGGGCCTGGGCCCGGACGCGCTGACCGACTTCGCCCGCCGCACCGGCCGCCCGGACTGGGGCGCCGCCGCCGAGTTCCTCGCCGAGTACCTGGATGTGCTGGACGCACAAGGGGTGCTGGATTACGCGGAGCTGGTGCACCGGGCCGTGCTGCTCGCGGAGCGCCCCGAGGTGTCGGCGCTGCTGGCCGGGCAGTACGACGCGGTATTCGTGGACGAGTACCAGGACACGGACCCGGCACAGGTGCGGCTGCTGCACGCGCTGGCCGGCAACCGGGGGAGCGCCCCGGGGGCCGGGGGCGGCCGGGACCTGATCGCCTTCGGTGACCCGGACCAGTCGATCTATGCGTTCCGGGGTGCCGATGTGAACGGCATCCTCGACTTCCCGGAGATGTTCCGGCGGGCGGACGGCGCCCCGGCACCGGTCGGCGTCCTCACGACCTCGCGCCGCTCCGGCGGACAGCTGCTGGCCGCCACCCGGCTGCTCACCCGGCGGATGCCGCTGACCCGGCTGCCCTCGGCGAAGGTCCGCGCCCACCGGGAGCTCGCCGCGGTCCGCGAGGGCGGCAGCGTGGAGACGTACACCTACCCGACCGCCTCCACCGAACTCGACAACATCGCCGATCTGCTGCGCCGGGCGCATCTGGAGGACGGCGTCCCATGGAACGAGATGGCGGTGCTCGTACGGGCCGGAGGCCGCACGATCCCCTCGGTGCGCCGGGCCCTGACCTCGGCGGGCGTCCCCGTGGAGGTCGACGGCGACGACCTCCCCCTGCGCCATGAACCGGCGGTGGCCCCGCTCCTGACGGCCCTCCGCGCGGTCGCCGCAGCGGCGCTGCGCCGGGGCGCGCCGGGCGCGGAGGCAAAGGCCCCGGCCTCGGAGGATGCGGAGACTCCCGACTCGGAGGTCCGAGAGGGTGCGGATGCCCCGGCTCCTCCTGGCCGGGAGCCCGATCAGGCTCCCGGCCAGGACCCCGAAAAGGCTCCCGGCCGGGAATCCACCCCTGAAGCGCCCTCCTGGCTGGACACCGAGACGGCCCTGACCCTCCTCACCTCCCCCCTCGGCTCCATGGACGCGGCCGACCTGCGCCGGCTCGGCCGGGCCCTGCGCGACGAGGAGCGGGCCGCCGGGAATCGTGTACCGCCGCCCTCCGGCGACCTGCTGGCCCGCGCGCTCGCCGAGCCCGAGCGGCTCGTCGCGCACGATCCGGCGTACGCCCGCGGCGCCCAGCGACTCGGCGCGCTCCTGCGCAAGGCGCGCGAGCTTCTCGAAGGCGGCGGTACCGCGGAAGAGGCCCTGTGGGAGCTGTGGGCCGGCACCCCGTGGCCGGGGCGGCTGGAGCGTGCCGCGCTGCGCGGCGGTGCGGGCGGCCGCAACGCCGACCGCGACCTCGACGCCGTCTGCGCGCTCTTCGACACCGCGGCCCGCGCCGAGGAACGCACCGGCGGGCGCGGCGCGCTCAACTTCCTGGAGGAGGTCGACGCCCAGGACATCGCCGCCGACACCCTCTCCAGGCGCGCGGTGCGGCCCGACGCCGTACGGCTGATGACCGCACACAGGTCCAAGGGCCTGGAGTGGCGCCTCGTCGTCGTCGCGGGGGTGCAGGAGGGACTCTGGCCGGACCTGCGCCGCCGCGGTTCGCTCCTCGAAGCGGACCGGATCGGCCGCGACGGCCTGGCCGAACCGCTCACCCCCGGCGCCCTCCTCGCCGAGGAACGCCGCCTCTTCTACGTCGCTGCGACCCGCGCATGCGAACGGCTCGTCGTCACCGCGGTCAAGGCGCCCGCCGACGACGGCGACCAGCCGTCCCGCTTCCTCACCGAGCTCGGCGTCGAAGCGCGCGACGTCACCGGCCGGCCGCGCCGACCGCTCGCCGTCGCCGCGCTCGTCGCCGAACTCCGCGCCACCACCGTCGACCCCGACGCCTCGGACGCCCTGCGCGAGGAGGCCGCCCACCGCCTCGCCCGCCTCGCCGCGCTCACCGACGACGACGGCCAGCCGCTCGTACCCGCGGCCCATCCCTACCGCTGGTGGGGCCTGTACGAGCCGACCCGCTCCGCCGTCCCGCTCCGCGACCGGGACCAGCCCGTGTCCCTCTCCGGCAGCGCGCTCGACCAGCTCGCCAACACCTGCGCGCTCCAGTGGTTCCTCGGCCGCGAGGTGAAGGCGGACGCCCCGGCGACGGCCGCACAGGGCTTCGGCAACGTCGTCCACGTACTCGCCGACGAGGTGGCCTCCGGGCGTACCCCCGCCGATCTGGCTGTCCTGATGGAGCGGCTGGACTCGGTCTGGGACGGCCTCGTCTTCGACGCCCCCTGGAAGTCCCGGCAGGAGAAGGACCAGGCCAGGGCCGCCCTCGAACGCTTCCTGCGCTGGCACGTCATGGACCGCACCGGCCGCACCCCCGCCGCGAGCGAGCACGACTTCGACGTGACGCTGGAGGCCGGGCAGTACGAGGTACGCATCCGCGGCTCCATGGACCGCGTCGAACAGGACGCCGAGGGCCGGGCGTACGTCGTCGACTTCAAGACCGGCAAGCAGTCCCCGACCAAGGACGAGGTCGCCCGCCACCCCCAGCTCGCCGTGTACCAGCTGGCCGTCCGGGAAGGGGCGGTCGACGAGATCTTCGACGGCAGCCGTCCCGTGCCCGGGGGCGCCGAACTCGTACAGCTGCGACAGCCCGCCCCGAAGAAGGAGGGCGGCGACGCCCTTCCCAAGGTGCAGGCCCAGGAACCGCTCTCCGGTGAGTGGGTCTCCGACCTGCTGGCCACGGCCGCCGGCCGGGTCCTGGACGAACGGTTCACCCCCACGACCGGCCAGCACTGCACACACTGCACCTTCCGTGCCTCGTGCAGCGCACAGCCGGAGGGCCGTCACACCCTGGAATGAGAGCCCTCCGGCCGCTCGGCCAGGGCCTGGGCGCCACCAGGACGCGGACGGCATTCGCGGCGGCCGCCGCCTCACGGTCGGCGGGGCAGTCGTCCCTGACACCGAGAAATACGTCGACACCGAGAAATACGTCATACACCCGGGCCGGATGCGCCTTGGCCGTATCGGTGCGCCGGTGTGGGCCGCAGACGTCAGGACCGGCTGCGGCGAGTGCTCATGAGGCCGCCCTCGCAAAGGAGTTGAGGTGATCGGCGCTCAAGGTGGTCCGGACCCGGACCACCGGTCGGTCCTGTTGCGGGCTGCCGGATCGGGTCTGTTGCCGGCCACCGGCCGCCCGGACCGTCCGGCGGCCCCGGCACGTTGTCAGTGCGCGCGGTTAGCCTCTGTCGGGTGTCCTCACGCATCACCGATCCCGAGCAGCTGAAGGAGCTCCTCGGGATCCCGTTCACCCCGGAGCAGACGGCCTGCATCACAGCGCCGCCCGCCCCGCAGGTGATCGTGGCCGGAGCCGGGTCGGGGAAGACCACGGTGATGGCGGCGCGTGTGGTGTGGCTGGTGGGGACCGGCCAGGTCGCCCCGGAGCAGGTCCTCGGACTCACCTTCACCAACAAGGCGGCGGGCGAGCTCGCCGAGCGCGTCCGCAAGGCCCTGATCGCGGCCGGGGTCACCGATCCGGACGCCATCGATCCGGACAACCCTCCGGGCGAGCCCAGCATCTCCACGTACCACGCGTTCGCCGGCCGACTCCTCACCGAGCACGGGCTGCGCATCGGCCTCGAACCCACCACCCGCCTCCTCGCCGACGCCACCCGCTACCAGCTGGCCGCACGCGTACTGCGCGAGGCACCCGGCCCCTATCCGGCCCTGACGAGGTCGTTCCCCACGCTGGTCAGCGATCTGCTGGCCCTCGACGCCGAGCTGGCCGAGCATCTCGTACGCCCCGAACAGCTCGCGGGGTACGACACCGACCTGCTCCGTACGCTGGAGACGGCCCGGCTGACCAATGCCGAGCTGCGCAGGATTCCCGAGGCCGCCCGGGCCCGTCGTGAGCTGCTGCAGCTGACCCGCCGCTACCGCGAGGCCAAGAAGAGCCGCGACGTCCTCGACTTCGGCGACCAGATCGCCCTCTCCGCCGAGCTGGCCCTCACCCGCCCCGAGGTCGGCGCGATCCTGCGCGACGAATTCCGCGTCGTACTGCTCGACGAGTACCAGGACACCTCCGTCGCCCAGCGCCTGCTGCTCTCCGCCCTCTTCGGCAGGGGCCCCGAGGCCGGGGTCACGGAGGCGGGGACCGGGGCGCAGTCCGGCGCGGCCACCGGGGCGGTGGCCACCGGTCATGCCGTCACCGCCGTCGGCGACCCCTGCCAGGCGATCTACGGCTGGCGCGGTGCCTCCGTGGCCAACCTCGACGACTTCCCGCTCCACTTCCCGCACGCCGACGGCACCCCCGCCACCCGCTACTCCCTCAGCGAGAACCGCCGCAGCGGCGGCCGTCTCCTCCACCTCGCCAACGGCCTCGCCGCGCCCCTGCGCGCCATGCACGAAGGCGTCGAGGCACTGCGCCCCGCCCCGGGCGCCGAGCGCGACGGCATCGTCCGCTGCGCCCTGCTCCGTACCCACACCGAAGAGATCGACTGGCTCGCCGACTCGATCGCCCACCTCGTGAGGACCGGGAAGGCGCCCGGCGAGATCGCCGTCCTGTGCCGCACCGCGGGCGATTTCCCGGAGATCCAGGCCGCGCTGGTGGCCCGCGACATCCCGGTCGAGGTCGTCGGACTGTCCGGGCTGCTGCACCTGCCCGAGGTCGCCGACCTCGCCGCAGTGTGCGAGGTCCTCCAGGATCCCGGCGCCAACGCCTCCCTGGTCCGGCTGCTCATTGGCCCCCGCTGGCGGATCGGCCCCCGCGACCTGGCACTCCTCGGCCGCCGCGCCCGCCTCCTCGTCCACCGCGCCGCCCATGGCGACGAGGACGACTTCGACCCCGACCGCCGCCTCGCCGAGGCCGTCGAAGGCATCGACCCGGCCGAAGTGATCTCGCTCGCCGACGCCCTGGACACCTTCCTCGAATCGGGCGGAGGAGAGGACGACGGACTTCCGTTCTCCACCGACGCCCGCATCCGCTTCGCCCGCCTGGCCGCCGAACTGCGCGACCTGCGCCGCTCGCTGGCCGACCCCCTGATGGACGTGCTGCACCGCGTCCTCGCCACCACCGGCCTGGAGGTCGAGCTCTCCGCATCGCCGCACGCCCTGGCCGCCCGCCGCCGCGAGACCCTCGCCAACTTCCTCGACGTCGCGGCCCGCTTCGCCGCCGTCGACGGCGAGGCCACTCTCCTTGCTTTCCTGGGCTTCCTGCGCACGGCAGTCCAGTACGAGAAGGGCCTGGACAACGCCCTGCCCGGCGGCGAGAACACCGTCAAGGTCCTCACCGCCCACAAGTCCAAGGGCCTGGAGTGGGACGTCGTCGCGGTGCCCGGCCTGGTCACCGGACAGTTCCCCAGCAGCCAGTCCCGCGACGCCTGGACCTCCCAGCCCAAGGTCCTCCCGCACGCCCTGCGCGGGGACACGGCCACCCTCCCCGTCATCCACTCCTGGGACGCCAAGGGGCTCAAGGGCTTCAAGGAGGAGATGAAGGAGCACCAGCACACCGAGGAGCTCCGCCTGGGATACGTCACCTTCACCAGGCCCCGCACGCTGCTGCTCGGCTCCGGTCACTGGTGGGGCCCGACCCAGAAGAAGCCGCGCGGCCCGTCCGGCTTCCTGCATGCGCTGTACGAGCACTGCGCGGCCGGACACGGCGAGATCGAGGCCTGGGCGGACGAACCGGCCGAGGACGAGGAGAACCCGGCCCTCGCCGAGGAGGAGGCCGACCGGGCGTGGCCGCTCCCCCTGGACGACACCGCCCTGACCCGCCGCAGGGCCGCCGCGGACACGGTGATGGCACATCTGGAGGCCCTGGCCGCGGCGGGGGGTGTTCCGGATGTGTACGAGGCGCCGTCCGACGCCCCGGGTCCGTACGACGATCCGTACGACGCCCCTTACGACGACGACCCGTTCCCCGACAGCGAGGCGTACCCCGACGAGGCCGACGACTGGGACGCCCTGTCGACGGAGCCCCCGCCGGCCCCGGCTCCCACGCCGCACGCCCCCGCTCCCACACCACACGTCCCGGCGGCCCGCACGCCTCAGCCCGCCGGGGAACAGCGCCTCACCCCCGAGGAATCCCGCACACTGGCCTCCTGGGACCGCGACCTCGACGCCCTCACCGGCGAACTGCGCCGCGCCCGCGCCACCGTGCGCGACGTCCTCGTACCCGCCTCGCTCTCCGCCACCCAGCTGCTGCGTCTCGCCGACGACCCCGACGGCTTCGCCCAGGAGCTGGCCCGCCCCATGCCGCGGCCTCCGCAGCCCGCGGCCCGCCGGGGGACCCGTTTCCACGCCTGGGTGGAGTCCCGCTTCGAGGAGCTGCCGCTGCCCATGCTCGGGCCGGACGAGCTGCCGGGAGGCGACGAGAGCGACGCCGAGATCGCCGACGAGCGCGACCTCGCCGCACTCAAGGAGGCCTTCGAGCGCACCCCGTACGCCCGCCGTACTCCGTACCGCGTGGAGACGCCGTTCCAGATCACTCTGGCCGGCCGGGTGATCCGGGGCCGTATCGACGCGGTGTACCGCACCGGGGACACGTACGAGATCGTCGACTGGAAGACCACCCGCACCAACACCGCCGACCCCCTCCAGCTCGCGGTCTACCGTCTGGCCTGGGCCGAGCTGCACGATCTGCCGCTCACCGATGTCACCGCCACGTTCCTGTACGTACGCAGCGGAGAGACCGTCCGCCCCACCCGCCTCCCTGGCCGGGCGGAGCTTGAGCGGCTCCTGCTGGACGAGCCACCTCCCACGGGCTAGTGCCTCGCCCCGTGGGGTTTGCCCCGTCGCGCCACCCGGCACGCTCGCCGCGTTGCCGCAGGGCCCAAGCAGCTCCTTCCCCAAGCTCTCACCTTCGTTAAGCTCTCAGCTTCGTTAAGCTCTCAGCTTCGTTCGAGCAGGGGAGACCCCATCCGAGGGCACTTTGGCGCCTTGCGATCGCACGCACCGGACGACGCTCCTCAGCGGGCAAACCCCACTGGGCGAGGCACTAGGCTCAAGGCCATGAGCGACACCCCGGACAGCGCCGTCCGTACGTACATCGAACAGCACCGCACAGCCTTCCTCGACGACCTCGCCGACTGGCTGCGCATCCCGTCCGTGTCCGCCCAGCCGGTCCACGACGGGGACGTACGACGCAGCGCCGAGTGGCTGTCCGCCAAGCTCAAGGAGACCGGCTTCCCGGTCGCCGAGATCTGGGAGACGCCCGGCGCTCCCGCAGTCTTCGCCGAGTGGCCGTCCGACGACCCGGACGCCCCGACCGTCCTCGTCTACGGGCACCACGACGTGCAGCCCGCCGCCCGCGAGGACGGCTGGGACACCGACCCGTTCGAGCCGGTGATCCGCGACGGCCGTATGTACGGGCGGGGCGCCGCCGACGACAAGGGGCAGGTGTTCTTCCACACCCTCGGCGTCCGGGCCCACCTCGCCACCACCGGCCGCACCACCCCGGCCGTCAACCTCAAGTTGCTGATCGAGGGCGAGGAGGAGTCCGGTTCACCGAACTTCCGCACCCTGGTCGAGGAGCAGGCCGCCCGGCTCACCGCAGACGCCGTGATCGTCTCCGACACCGGCATGTGGGACGAGACGACCCCCACGGTCTGCACCGGTATGCGAGGCCTCGCCGAGTGCGAGATCGAGCTGTACGGCCCCGAGCAGGACATCCACTCCGGCTCGTTCGGCGGCGCGGTCCCCAACCCGGCGACCGCCGTGGCCCGGCTCGTCGCCGCACTGCACGACGCGGACGGACGGGTTGCGATCCCCGGTTTCTACGACGGGGTGACGGAACTCACCGACATCGAGCGCGCGCTCTTCGCCGAGCTGCCCTTCGACGAGGCCACCTGGCTGCGTACGGCCAAGTCACGAGCGGCGTCGGGCGAGGCCGGCCACTCCACGCTGGAACGCATCTGGGCCCGCCCCACCGCCGAGGTCAACGGCATCGGCGGCGGCTACCAGGGCGCCGGAAGCAAGACGATCATTCCGTCCTCCGCCCTGGTGAAGATCAGCTTCCGGCTGGTCGCGGGCCAGGACCCCGACCACATCCAGCAGGTGGTCAGGGACTGGGCCGAGGCACAGGTCCCGGCCGGTGTCCGTCACCGGATCACCTTCGCCCCCGCCACCCGCCCCTGTCTGACCCCGCTGGACCACCCCGCTCTGCAGGCCGTGGCCCGCGCCATGGGACGGGCCTTCGGCCAGAAGATCCTCTTCACCCGCGAAGGAGGCTCGGGACCCGCCGCCGACCTGCAGGACGTGCTCGGCGCACCCGTCCTCTTCCTGGGCATCTCCGTACCGTCCGACGGCTGGCACGCCCCCAACGAGAAGGTCGAACTCGACCTCCTGCTCAAGGGCGTGGAGACAGCCGCCCACCTCTGGGGCGAGCTGGCCGCCGCACTCCGCTGAATCCTCTGAACACCCGATCCATCCCGGGGGAGTAGGAAGCACCTGTGAGCACCTTCGACAACGCCACCGCAGACCGGCCCATCGGTCTCACGGCGCCCAGTGGCATCGACCGCGCGGCGCACCACCGCCTCGA
Source organism: Streptomyces atratus (assembly GCF_014648655.1). Classification (GTDB taxonomy): domain Bacteria; phylum Actinomycetota; class Actinomycetes; order Streptomycetales; family Streptomycetaceae; genus Streptomyces; species Streptomyces atratus. The sequence continues at coordinate 356,524 of NZ_BMRN01000001.1, read as the reverse complement.
CGAGGCCTGGCTGTCCGCCGCGTGGAGCCACCCGACCACCCGTGTGTTCGTCGTCTCCGGCGGGCAGGTGCTGATCGACGACACGGCCGACGGCGGTACGGAGATCGTCATGACCCCGGCCTTCGAGGCCCCGGTCACCGAGACCCACCGCTACTTTCTCGGCACCGACGAGGACGGCGTCAGCTACTTCGCGCTCCAGAAGGACTCCCTGCCCGGCCGCATGGACCAGCCGGCCCGCCCGGCCGGCCTGCGCGAGGCCGGACTGCTGCTCGGCCCCCGCGACGCGGGCCTGATGGTGCACGCGGTGGCTCTGGAGAACTGGCAGCGCCTGCACCGCTTCTGCTCGCGTTGCGGCGAGCGCACGGTCATCGCGGCAGCCGGCCACATCCGCCGCTGCCCGGCCTGCGGCGCCGAGCACTACCCGCGCACCGACCCCGCGGTCATCATGCTGGTGACGGACGACCGGGACCGCGCCCTGCTGGGCCGCCAGGTGCACTGGCCCGAGGGCCGCTTCTCGACGCTCGCGGGTTTCGTCGAGCCGGGGGAGTCGATCGAGCAGTCCGTGGCCCGCGAGGTGTTCGAGGAGGTGGGCGTCACGGTCGGCGAGGTCGAGTACATCGCCAGCCAGCCCTGGCCGTTCCCGTCCAGCCTGATGCTGGGCTTCATGGCACGGGCGACCTCGTCGGAGATCGACGTGGACGGCGAGGAGATCGAGGAGGCCCGCTGGTTCTCCCGCGAGGATCTGACGGCGGCCTTCGAGTCGGGCGAGATCATGCCCCCGTTCGGCATCTCGATCGCGGCCCGTCTGATCGAACTCTGGTACGGCAAGCCGCTCCCGAGGCCGGGAACCATCGGCTGACGCACGGCGTACGGGCCGCGGCGCTCCCGGACGTGTACAGGAACGCCCCCTCCGGTGCTCGACCGGAGGGGGCGCGACTGTGCTGCGGGAGCGGCGGGATCAGGCGGCGAGCGCCTGCTTCACCTGGGCCAGGGACGGGTTCGTCATGACGGCCTCGACACCCGTGGAGCCGACCACCAGGACGGTGGGAACGGTCTGATTGCCCCCGTTGGCCTTCTCGACGAAGGCCGCGGAGTCCGGGTCCTGCTCGATGTTGATCTCGTTGTACGCGATGCCTTCGCGGTCCATCTGGCTCTTGAGCCGACGGCAGTAGCCGCACCACGTGGTGCTGTACATCGTCACAGTGCCCGACATGTCTTCGCGCTCCTCTGTCTCGTCAGTCTTGTCAGACTCGTCTGTCTCATCCGTCTCATCCGGCACGCGGAGAAGCTGGAAAGTGCGTCGCCGCACGGAAAGGGAACGTACGTGAGCCGACCACCATTCCCGCCGCTGCCCCCGCATTAGTACGACAGATGCGGCCCCCCTGTGGACAACCTCCGCGCCCGCCTCTTGCGACCTGGCAGCATGGCGGGGTGACAGCAGCAACGCATTCCTCCCTTTTCCCACAGGTTCCCGAGTCGGCCGACGCCGTGCTCGACGGCCTGGACCCCGAGCAGCGCGAGGTCGCCATGGCCTTGCACGGCCCGGTGTGTGTGCTGGCCGGAGCCGGTACGGGCAAGACGCGTGCGATCACGCATCGCATCGCCTACGGGGTGCGCGCGGGGATACTCCAGCCGACAAGTGTGCTTGCCGTCACGTTCACCAACCGGGCCGCGGGCGAGATGCGGGGACGGCTGCGCCAGCTCGGCGCGGGCGGGGTGCAGGCGCGGACGTTCCACTCCGCCGCCCTGCGCCAACTCCAGTACTTCTGGCCGAAAGCGGTCGGCGGGGACCTGCCCCGGCTGCTGGAGCGCAAGGTCCAGCTGGTCGCCGAGGCTGCGGCCCGCTGCCGCATCCGGCTCGACCGCAACGAGCTGCGCGACGTCACCAGCGAGATCGAGTGGTCCAAGGTCACCCAGACCGTGCCCGCCGACTATCCGGCCGTGGTCGCCAAGACCCAGCGGGACGCCCCGCGCGATCCGGCCGAGATCTCCCAGATCTATGCGATGTACGAGCAGTTGAAGCGCGACCGCTCGGTGATCGACTTCGAGGATGTGCTGCTTCTCACCGTCGCCATCCTTCAGGACCGCCACGACATCGCCGACCACGTCCGCCGCCAGTACCAGCACTTCGTCGTCGACGAGTACCAGGACGTCAGCCCGCTCCAGCAGCGGCTGCTCGACCTCTGGCTCGGGGACAGGGACACCCTGTGCGTCGTCGGTGACGCCAGCCAGACGATCTACTCCTTCACCGGAGCCACCCCCGACCACCTCCTGAACTTCCGCACCCGACATCCCAATGCGACGGTGGTCAAGCTGGTCCGGGACTACCGCTCCACCCCCCAGGTCGTCCATCTGGCCAACGGGCTGCTCGGCCAGGCCCGCGGCCGCGCCGCCGAGCACCGGCTCGAACTGGTCTCGCAGCGCGAGTCCGGCCCCGATCCCGCCCATACGGAGTACGCGGACGAGCCCGCGGAGGCCGAAGGCACCGCTCGCCGCATCCGCGATCTGATCGCCGCGGGCGTCCCGGCCGGCGAGATCGCCGTGCTCTACCGGGTCAACTCCCAGTCCGAGATCTACGAGCAGGCCCTGGCCGACGCGGGCGTGCCGTACCAGCTGCGGGGCGCGGAGCGCTTCTTCGAACGCGCGGAGGTACGGGAGGCGGGCATCGCCCTGCGCGGCGCGGCCCGTGCGGGGGGCAACGACTCCCTGCTCGACGACGCGGAGGGGCTGCCGGCGGAGGTGCGTGCGGTGCTCTCCACCAAGGGGTGGACCACTGAGCCGCCCGCAGGCTCGGGTGCTGTGCGCGACCGCTGGGAGTCCCTGGCCGCACTGGTCCGGCTCGCCGAGGATTTCGAACAGGCCAAGCCGGGGGCGACGCTCTCCGATCTGGTGGCGGAACTCGACGAGCGCGCAGCCGCCCAGCACGCCCCCACCGTCCAGGGAGTCACACTCGCCTCGCTGCACTCGGCGAAGGGCCTGGAGTGGGACGCCGTGTTCCTGGTCGGGCTCAACGAGGGCATGATGCCGATCACCTATGCCAAGACCGACGAGCAGATCGAGGAGGAGCGTCGGCTGTTGTACGTCGGCGTCACCCGGGCGCGCTTCCATCTCTCGTTGTCATGGTCGCTGTCCCGCTCGCCCGGCGGCCGCGCCGGACGGCGCCCGAGCCGGTTCCTGAACGGACTGCGCCCCGGCTCAGTGGCCCTCGGTATGCGCGGCGCGGTCGGCGGCGGCGGGATCGAACGGGGCCCCGGGCCGGTCGTCAAACGCGGCCGCCGCGGCCCCGCCCGATGCCGGGTCTGCGGCAAGACCCTCACCGATGCGGGCGAGATGAAGCTGATGCGCTGCGACGACTGCCCCTCAGACATGGATGAGGCACTGTACGAGCGGCTGCGCGACTGGCGGGCGGTCCGGGCGAAGGAGATCAGCCAGCCCGCGTACTGCGTGTTCACGGACAAGACGCTGATGGCGATCGCCGAGGCGGTGCCGGGCAGCGCGGGCGAACTGGCCGGGATCTCCGGGGTCGGCGCGCGGAAGCTGGACCGGTTCGGGACCGCGGTCCTTGCCATTTGCGCAGGTGAGACGGTGGAAGAAGGGCTCGGGGGCGCCGTTGACGAGGTGTGAGAAAAACTCGTCGAAAAAATAGTTTGCGCCCGCCCCAGTCATCACCATAGGTTCTTAACCACGGGAACAGCGGCTTCTCTGAAGCCCTGGTCCTGTGCTGTACTTATCCGAATACGCAGGACCGGCCCGCCGGTCCCCCCGAGACGCCGAGAGGAGGCGATTGAAGTGATCAGCATCATTGAGACCAACAAAATGACCGATCTCTCGGTCGTCTCCGCCTGCTCGCTCGGCCTCGCCCGCTCTTCGGAGTTCTCGCTGCGTGGCACCGGTCTGTCCGTCATTTCCGGCGTCAGCCCGCTGTCCCTGTCGAACCTCCCCGTGCGGGAGCGCAATGAGCGACCGACCCAGGCACCGGCAGCAGCAGTAGCGAAGGGACAGGCCCAGGCCTATGCCTTTGCGGCCGTCGGTGCAGGAGCGGAATCCGGCGCCAAGCAGACGATGCACCACACGATGTGGGCCTTCCGTGGGCCTGAACCCTGGAGTGATCCAGCCTGATTCAGAATCAGGCCGGCGCCTTCAGGGCCGCGGAACCCCACTCGGGATCCGCGGCCCTTTTGTTTTGTCCAAACGGACGAGACAGCGCGAAGGAGCCTCGGGACAAGCAACACCCGGTACCAGCCGCCCCCGGCCAACAGGCCGGAACGACCAGACGAGGACACCACCCACCGTGCAACTCGAAGCGCACGCCCCGTCCGTACCGCCTTCCGAAACGATCCTGCCGCCCGGCCTCACGGAGGACTCCACCTTGATCCCCCTCACTGCGCTCACCGCGCTCGACGACGCCATCGAGAACCTCGGCGTGCCCGTCCCCTGCCGTTCCTACGACCCGGAGGTCTTCTTCGCCGAGTCGCCGGCCGACGTCGAGTACGCCAAGTCCCTCTGCCGCACCTGCCCGCTCGTCGAGGCCTGCCTCGCCGGCGCCAAGGAGCGTCGCGAGCCGTGGGGCGTCTGGGGTGGCGAGCTCTTCATCCAGGGCGTTGTCGTTGCTCGCAAGCGGCCGCGTGGTCGTCCGCGCAAGAACCCGGTCGCGGCGTGACCGCCGGACTGGGGGTCACGGCCCCCAAGCCCATGAAGCGCATCGGAACCATCGACCGCCCCCACACCCACGATCCCCGAAATCAGGCACCAATGTCCGTCCCCACGAATGAGCCTGTCGGCTCCGCAACACCGAACGTCACGATCATCGGCGCGAACGACTCGCGTCAGAACAGGACCCGCGAGATGCAACTCATCCCAGAAGCCCTGGCTCGTGCTCATATGCACGACCGCCTGAGGGAAGCCGACGCGCAACGCCAGGCCGTGCGCCTGGTCGCCGCGCGCCGGATGCAGCGCCGGGCCGAGCGCGCCTCGATGCGCGCCCGCCGTGCGCTGGCCATGGCGGTCATGCACTAGTCAGGCCGAACACCAGCAGCACCCGCTGCCGGGCAGCCGCTCTGCCCAGCAGCAATCAGTACCCATAGCCAGTACCCCTTCCGCGGGGCCGGTCCGAACGGGCCGGCCCCGCGGTCGTGCTGTGCGGTCGTGCTGTGTGGTGCCGCGCGGCGCGGCAGCGACGGAGTTATCGTCACGAGGTGGACGAGGAGACTCATCACCGGAATCAGCAACCCGCGCACAGGGACGCCGACGTGGTCGTCTGTGCCCTGTGCGGTACCTCCGCCGACGGCGAGAGCGCACCGCCGACCTGGATCTGCTCCGTGGAGAGCGGCAGACACCAGTACTTCTGCGAAGAGTGCGCCCGCACTCATATCAGGGCGATCGAGAGCCGTCTCGACTCTGCCTGGTGGTGACGCCCCCGGTGGTGCCGCCAGGGCACGATGGCCCGAGGGCGCGACGCTCCGGGGCGTAAGTGCAACTCGGGCCCGGTCCCGGAGGCTCGAAGACTGCCCTAGGCGCCGGCGGGCGCTTCGCCCGCCAACTCCTGTACCACGGACTCCTGCTCATCCTCCGTCAGGAAACCCGGCACCCAGGACTCCAGTTCGTCACGCAGTCGTACTGCCGCACCCAGCTGGCACAGCACCCCGATCGTGCTCAGCGTCACCCGGTGTATCAGCAGATAGGCGGGCGGCAGATTCAGCTGCTTGCCGAGCTGATGAGCGGGGGAGCGGGGATCCGCAATCCGGGCCGCCTGATTGCGCATCCAGCTCCGGGTGAAGGTGAACTCCTCCACCTGTGCCGGTTCGATGATCGGGAGGAGATAGTCGAGCACCGCAACCGGGTCGAGGTCGATCGAATCCTTGACGAACCCTTCCTCGCGCAACAGTTCGTACACCGCATCCGCATCACCCGACAGCGTCAGCCGCAGGGAGTCCCCGATCGGCTGCGGCAAACCACCCGGCAGCCGGTCAACCGTGCCGAAGTCCAGCACTCCTAGCCGCCATTGTCCGGCCTCGCCCTCCGGGGGCAGCAGCCGGAAGTTGCCCGGATGGGGGTCCGCGTGCAGCAGCCCGGTGCGCGCGGGGCCCGAGAAGAGAAAGCGCGCCAGCAACTGGCCTGCCCGGTCCCGCTGCTCCTGCGTGCCCTCCGCGATCACGTCGGCCATCGGAACGCCGTCCAACCACTCCGTCACCAGCACCTGGTCGGACTGGTGGACCACACCGGGGATCACCACATCAGGGTCGGCCGCGAACTCCTCGGCGTGGCCCCGCTGCGACCGTGCTTCCTGCTCGTAGTCCAGCTCCTCCGAGACCCGGTTGCGCAGCTCCGTGATGAGCGGCTTGATGTCCATTCCGGGGATCAACGGACCGAGCAACCGGGCGAACCTGCTGAGTTGGGTCAGATCCGAGAGCAGCGCCTCTCCGGCGCCCGGATACTGCACCTTCACCGCGACTTCCCGCCCGTCGTGCCACACCGCCCGGTGCACCTGACCGATCGATGCGGCGGCCGATGGCTTGTCCTCGAATTCGAGGAACAGCTCCCGCCAGTCCTCGCCGAGCCGCTCCTCCAGCACCGCGTGCACGGTGCCGCTGGGCATGGGAGGTGCGGCTTCCTGCAGTTTGGTGAGCGCCGCCCTGTACGGTCCGGCGACCTCCTCGGGCAGCGCCGACTCGAAGACGGACAGGGCCTGCCCCAGCTTCATCGCCCCGCCCTTCAACTCGCCCAGGACCTTGAAGAGCTGATCCGCAGTGCGCTGCTGCACCTCCCGGGCGACCAACTCCGCCGACTTGCCGCCGATCCGCTTGCCCAGACCCCACGTCGCGCGGCCGGCCAACCCCAGTGGCAGGGCGGCCAACTTGGCGGTACGGGTGACCGCTTTCCGGGGAAGATCAGACATGAGCCCCTCCAAATCCCAGACTGCCGTACCGCGTGCGGCGGTTACCCGGCCATTGTGTCGTGCGCCGCTTCGACCCCGGAGACGCGCTCCCCCTCAGTGTGCCCAGCCGCTCCGCAGGAACAGCCGAGGTGCGCTCCGATCCGCTCGGACCGCCAGTCCAACAGCGGCAGCGCGGCCTCCCAGCGGGTCCCCGTACTGGCGGGCAGCTCCCCGTCCAGAAAGGACAGTGCGTGGGCGGCCGCCAGACCGGCCACCGCAGTCGCCAGCCCCAGGTCACAGGCCTGCACGGCGGTGCGCCGCCCGGACTGCCACTGAGACAGCATCCTGGGCCACTGCTCATCCCGGTCCGCACGCTCCAGCGCCAGACATCCCGCGCACGCCGTACCCCCGGGCAGGACCAGGGGACCGACGACTCCCGTCGCCTCCATCACTCCGGCATAGAGATGGGGAGTCCCCGAAGCGATCCACGGTTCGGCCGGACGCGGGTCGGGGGCGTACACACCTAGGCCGTCGCGAGGGGCGACCACGATCAGTGACAGTCCCGGCTCACCACCCGCCGAGGAACCCGCCGTCTCCGATGCCCGGGGAGCCGAACCTGCGGCGGACCTGCGCACCAACTGCCGGGCGGCGGTGTCCCTGCGCTCCCCGACGGCAGCCGGTGGAAGCCCGCCGGGTGAGACGTCCCACGGCTCGGTGCACCCGCCGTCCAGAACCTCCACCCGGCCCACGCCGGATCCGGACAGCACCGCCGCGACCGCGGCACCGACCCGGCCGGCACCCCGCACCTGGACCCGCATCGCCCGGCGGGCCGCCAGTCGCCGCATCCCGCCGCCCGGCTCGGGATGGACGACGGAGAGCGACGCCAGGTCGGGGCGGTGCCGCTCCAGGGCGCCGGGTCGGTTCCGTAACGCATCGGCCTCCGAGCCGACGGCCCGCACATCGTCGATCAGGCCCGCATCCGTCAATCGGCTAACCAATGTGTCCACTTGAAGGTCCGACAGATCCAACGCACGGGCTTCCTCGCGCAGCAGTGGCAGGCCGCGCGTACCGTCGAGCAGTTCCAGAAAACAGCCCGTTGCGATATCCATCGGACTGAGCTTCACCGCATGAGCGGGGGTCACCCCGAATTGCACGGTGCCCCGGCCGCGCCATGCGCGGCGCAGTGCGGGCTTCAACATCGGATACACGGTGTTCCCCCGGTCTGTGTTCCATGATCTCTGTGCGTGGGCTGTGGCCCGGATCTCCGCGAGATCCGTTGTCAGAATGCAGGCCGGCGTCGAAGTGTGCAGAAAGTTATCCACAGGCATGGGGTATTAGTCGTTCAAATGGTGCATGCCGTGGAGCGGATCGAGCGCGAACCGTCCGGAGGCGGGACTTCCCCCACTGGCACCGGGTAACGTCATGGCGTGCCCGCCGACCCGTCACCCGGTTTCGCCGGGGAGACCCCCGCGCGCAGCGCCGGAACCCATCCGCGCAGCGCTGCGGACCGTCCGCCCCGCGCCTCGGCAACGAGCGCGGTCGAGGTCCGCAGGAGCAATCGCCGCAGCAGAACGGTCTCCGCGTACAGGGAGGGAGACCGCACCATCGTGCTCATCCCCGCGCGGATGTCGGAGGCCGAGGAGCAGCGCTGGGTGAATGTGATGCTCGACAAACTCGCGGCCCAGGAGAGCAAACGCATCCTCGGCGACAGCGAACTCGCTGAGCGGGCCGAACGGTTGTCCGCCCAGTATTTCCAGGACCGGGCCAGACCCGCGTCGGTGCGGTGGGTGACCAATCAGAACACCCGATGGGGTTCCTGCACCCCGGCGGAGGGCAGCATCCGACTGTCGCACCGGCTGCAGGGCATGCCTGAGTACGTTGTCGACTACGTGCTCGTCCATGAGCTCGCGCATCTGCTGGTCCCCGGTCATGGTCCGCGATTCTGGCGGCTGCTGGAGGCGTACCCGCGGACCGAGCGGGCTCGCGGCTACCTCGAAGGGGTGGTGGCGGCCGACCGGCTGCCGCATCTGCCTGCTGCGCGCGGCGAGTGACGTTCGGTGATTCTGTACCGGGTGTGTACCGACTTAGCTCAATGTCGGAGTTTGCGGTTAGCCTGGCGCGACGCATTCACATTCGGGATGGGGGACGGTCGTTACGCATGGCCAGGGAATTCCAGCGCGGCCACAAGGCCAAGATCAGCGATCTCACGCCGGGGACGGACCTGTACGTAGGTGTGCAGATCGCCGGCCCCGGACTGACCTTTGACATCAGCTGCTTCGGCCTCGATGCCAATGAGCAGCTTTCCGACGACCGGTATTTCATCTTCTTCAATCAGCCTAAATCGCCCGAGGAGTCCATTCAGCTCCTCGGCGCCCAGGCCGGTGACACCGAGTCGTTCCGCGTCACTCTGGACCGCATTCCGGCGAACATCCACAAGCTGTCGTTCACGGCGACGGTCGACGGTGCCGGGCAGATGTCCCAGGTCGGCCCCGGGTACATCCGGATCGTCGCGGGTGGCGAGGAAGTCGTCAGGTACGCCTTCAACGGTTCGGAGTTCACCACCGAGCGTGCGGTGATGCTGGGCGACTTCTACCTGAAGGACGTCTGGCGGTTCGCCGCCGTCGGCCAGGGTTTCGACGGTGGTCTCGACGCGCTGCTGAAGAACTTCGGCGGCGAGGTCGCCGAGGAGGAGCCCGTCGCACCTCAGCCGCAGGCAGCCGCCCCGTCGTTCGCCCCGCCTGCCCAGGCAGCCGCACCGGCGCCCGTCCCGTCCTTCGGTGCCCCGGCAGCGCCGCAGGCACCCCAAGCCCCGCAGCCGGCCCCGTCCTTCGGCGCCCCGGCCGCTCAGGCCCCGGCCCCCACGCTGCAGCAGCAGATGCATGCCGCGCCGACGATGGCAGCCCCGATGGCAGCGCACGGTGGCACGGTGCCGCCACCCGCCCCCGCTCCGGCTCCGTACGGGCAGCCGGGACAGCCGCCCCAGCAGCCGCAGTTCGGGCAGATCCCCGGCCAGCAGCCCGCCGCCCCGTACGGGCAGCAGGCCCCCGCTCCGTACGGCCAGCAACCTCCCGGAATGCAGCCGCCGGGTATGCCCCAGGGCGTACCGCAAGGCGTGCCGCAGGCCGGGGCAGGTCTTCAGGCCGCGCTCCAGCCGTACAAGGAGACGGCCACCGGGCAGCGTTGGACCCCGCAGAACCAGCAGCTCATGCGGGTCGACCTCACCATGGGCGGTACGCCCGTGCTCGCCCGCCAGGGCAGCATGGTGATGTACCAGGGCAAGGTCGACTTCGGCTACAAGGGTGCCGGTTTCGCGGGCCGTATCGTCGGCAATTCCACCGGCCAGGAAATGCAGCTGATGCGCTGCACCGGCCGCGGACAGGTCTTCCTCGCTGAGGACGGTTCCCATCTGCACGCCATCGAGCTGCAGGGCGACGGCATCTGCGTCTCGGCGGAGAACGTTCTCGCCTTCGACGAGTCGCTGCAGTACGAGGTCCGCAGGATCGAGGGCCACGGCATCCCCGGCGGTGCCCTGTTCACCATGCAGTTCCAGGGCACCGGCACGGTCGTCGTCAAGACCCACGGCGTCCCCGTCGTCCTGCCCGTCACCCCGACCACCTTCGCCGACTGCAATGCCGTCGTGGCCTGGTCGTCCGCGTCCCAGGTGATCATCTCCAGCCAGGTCCGGCTGCGCCGCAACGCGTACCCCGGACACAGCGGAGAGACCGTGAACCTTCAGTTCCGGGGCGCTCCCGGAAACTTCATCGTCGTCCAGCCCTACGAGGTCTGAGGGAGCCCGTCATGAACCAGCAACTCGCGGGCTACGCCCCGACCCCCGTCACGGCCCGTATGGAGAACCACGGCCGTACGATGCTCAAGGTCGCCATGGCCACCGGCCAGGACCTCTACGCACGTACCGGCTCGATGGTCGCGTACGAGGGCTTCATCCAGTACGAACCCAACCCGCCCGCCGTCCGCCAGATCGCCTCCCAGTGGATCACCGGCGAGGGCGCACCGATCATGAAGTGCTCCGGCGACGGACTGCTCTACCTCGCCGACTACGGCGCCGATGTGGTCGTCATCAACCTCAACAACGACTCCCTCTCGGTCAACGGCACCAACGTCCTCGCCTTCGACGGCCATCTCACCTGGGGAGTGGAGCGGGTCAAGGGCCTCGCCAAGTTCGCCGGCCAGGGCCTGTGGAACGTCTGCATCTCGGGCACCGGCTGGGTCGCCATCACCTCGCGCGGCACACCGATCGTCGTCGACTGCGGACGCGGCGAGGACGAGACCTACGTCGACCCGGACGCCCTCGTGGCGTGGTCCCCGAACCTCAAGGTGAAGGGCAAGCGCAGCTTCAAGGCATCCTCGCTCATCGGGCGGGGCAGTGGCGAGGCGTACCAGATGGCATTCTCCGGCCAGGGCATCGTCGTCGTACAGCCGAGCGAGGACAGTACCGACCGCCTGCGGGTCCGGAACTGAGGGGGAGGGAGAACACAACCATGCAGAGTCCGCTTTTCAGCTACACGGAACAGCAGTCCCAGGACAGGTACACCGTCCAGAACCCGCAGCTCCTGCGGGTCTCGCTGACCGGCCAGGACGACGTCCTCGCCCGCAAGGGTGCCATGGTCGCCTACCAGGGACTGATGGAGTTCGACGGCGAGTACCGCTCGCACGGGCAGCGCCGCGCCCGCGCGAGCACCGGCGAGGGACTCGACCTGATGCGCTGCTCCGGGCAGGGCACCGTCTACCTCGCCAACCTCGCGCAGTACATCCATGTCGTGGACGTCGACCATGACGGCATGACGGTGGACAGCGCCTACGTTCTGGCGCTCGACTCCTCGCTGCACACCGAGGTCATCGCGGTGGACAGCCAGTACGGCATTTCGGGCACCGGCAAGTACCAGCTCAACATCTCCGGCACCGGCAAGGTGGCTCTGATGACCTCGGGCCAGCCGCTGATGATGCAGGTCACGCCGGACAAGTACGTCAATGCCGATGCCGACGCGATCGTCGCCTGGTCCAGCTCCCTGCGCGTGCAGATGCAGGCCCAGACGCACTCCTCGGGCGTCTGGCGGCGGCGTGGCACCACCGGCGAGGGCTGGGAGCTCAGCTTCCTCGGCCAGGGCTTCGCCCTGGTCCAGCCGAGCGAGGTGCTGCCCCCGCAGAACCAGGAGATCGGCCAGGGCGTCCGGGCCCAGTACGGAATGGGCCAGCAAGGCGCCCACGGCCAGAACCAGAACAACTCCTGGAACTGAGCCGCAGTGCACCGGCACGGACAACACGGGTGAGGGGCGGTCTCCCTGGAGACCGCCCCTCACCCGTGCCGCATGTCGCCCCTACCGGCGCTGCTCCAGCGCTGCGCGGACGCGCGTCATCAGCCGTACGACCGATGTGTCGGCCACCGACGCGACCTCGTCGTACGGGAACCAGCGCAGGTCCAGCGATTCATCGCTGATCTGTTCCGTCGCGTCCGGCGGCGCCAGCGCCGCGTACTGCACATCCAGATGCCAGTGACAGGGTGCGGGGATCCGGTGGCGGTCCAGCGTCACAGGTCCGCCCGCGAGCAGAGTCAGGCCGCTGATGCCGGACTCCTCGGTGGCCTCACGCAGCGCCGCGGTGGCCAGCGTGGTGTCCTGCGGCTCGCAGTGGCCGCCCATCTGCAGCCACATCTTCAGCTTGCGGTGCAGGGTGAGCAGGACTCGGCCGCGCTCCGGATCGATCACCAGTGCGCTGGCTGTCAGATGTCCGGTTTCACAGGCCTTCCACAGGCCGTCGGGATGACGGGCCAGATGGTCCAGATAGACCTGGCGCAGTTCCTCCTGGGCCGGGTCCACCCGGTTCTCGTACCCCTTCAGTACGAGAACGGCGTCGTCGTACAGGCTCACTGGTCGGTTTCGCCCTTGCCGTCGCTCTTCCGGTCGTCGGCTCCCTCGGAGCCCGCGCCGCCCGCATCGCCCTCGGGCTTCTGCGGACCCTTCGCGGCCTCTCCGAGCATCCTGTCCAGCTCGGAGAAGTCCAGCTGCTCGTGGTGCACAAAGCCGTCCGGATCGTCCAGGTCCTGGGCGGTCGGCAGCATGTCGGGGTGCTCCCACAGGGCGTCGCGCCCGTCGAGACCGCGGGCGTCCGTGAGCGACGCCCACAAACGCGAGGCGTCACGCAGCCGCCGCGGACGCAGCTGAAGGCCGATGAGCGTGGCAAACGTCTGTTCGGCAGGCCCGCCGGAGGCGCGGCGCCTGCGCATGGTCTCGCGCAGTGCGTCCGCCGAGGTCAGACGGGACTCAGCCGCCTCGTGCACCACCGCGTCCACCCAGCCTTCGACCAGTGCGAGCGCCGTCTCCAGCCTGGCCAGAGCGGCCTTCTGCTCCGGCGTGTCCTCCGGCTGGAACATGCCCTGCTGAAGGGCGTCCTGCAACTGCTCGGGCTGCGACGGGTCGAACTGGCCGACCACATCCTCCAGCTTGCTGGTGTCGACCTTGATGCCGCGCGCGTACCCCTCGACGGCGCCGAACAGATGCGAGCGCAGCCACGGAACATGGGCGAAAAGCCGCTGGTGGGCGGCCTCGCGCAGGGCCAGATACAGCCGCACCTCGTCCTGCGGCACGCTGAGGTCCTTACCGAACCTCTCCACATTCAGCGGAAGGAGCGCGGCCTTGCCCGCCGGGCCCAGCGGCAGCCCGATGTCGGTCGAACCGACCACCTCGCCCGCCAGCACACCGACGGCCTGCCCGATCTGCTGGCCGAACATCGCGCCGCCCATGGACCGCATCATGCCGATCAGCGGGCCCGCCATCGCCTGCATCTCCTCGGGCAGCACATCGCCCATGGCCAGACCGACGCGTTCGGCCACCGGGTCGACCAGCTTCTGCCAGGCAGGGAGAGATGCCTCGACCCACTCCGCACGGCTCCATGCCACGGTGGAGACCGAACCGGAGGGCAGCGACGTCACGCCGTCCAGCCAGAGGTCGGCAAGCCGCAGCGCCTCGTCGACCGCGGACCGCTCGGACTGGCTGACGCTCGCGTCCTTGGTACCGTCCGGCGTGCCCTGCGAGACCGTCTGGCGGGCGATCTGCTTGGCCATGTCCCAGTTCACGGGACCGCCCTCGTAGCTCAGCATCTGGCCGAGTTGCTGGAAGGCCGCACCCAGGTCGTTGGGGTTCATCGTGCCGAACATCGCCGCGAACGGGTTGTCCCCGCCCGCGCCGGGCCCGAAGCCGAACGGGTTCGCCGGCCCGCCGGAACCCTGCCCACCTCCGGTGGGGTCCTTCTTCTTGCCCTTGTCGCCGTTCTCCGGCTCCTCCGGCGGAAGGCCGAATCCGAATGGGGTGTCACTCACGGGTTTCCTCGGCTCGTAGGGCCGTCGGCTCGAACCGACGGCGACTGCCCGACATCACCATCCAGCGTAGACACCAAAAGTCCGCTTGGGGCCTCAGTGCTCCGCCGGCTCCCGGCCTGCGGCAGGATGGACGCCACCTGGTACGTACGCGTCATTCGGGTACGTACTGAAGACAACCGCTGGAGACGCCCGGTGAGTTCCCCAGATCCTCAGGTTCGCGCAGCGCGAAACCTGTCCGACCCCTCGACCGAGAACAAGCCCGTAAAGAGCCGCTCCAGGAACCGTGGCCCCGTCGTCGCGGTCACCGGAGCCGCCGGGGGCGTCGGTGAGCTGCTCACCGCACGCCTCGCGGCGTCCGAGGACATCAAGCAGGTCATCGCCATCGATGAACGCCGAGGAGAAGTCTCCGAGGCGACCTGGCACATCCTCGACGTACGGGATCCCGCCATCGCGGAGAAGCTGCGTGGCGCAGATGTCGTCGTGCATCTGGCACTCGATCTCGACCTGGAGACCGACCCCGCCGCCCGCACCGCCTACAACGTGCGCGGCACCCAGACCGTGCTGACGGCCGCCGCGGCCGTCGGGGTCCACCGGGTCGTGCTGTGCACCTCGGCGATGGTCTACGGGGCGCTGCCAGACAACGACATCCCTCTCGCCGAGGACGCCGAACTGCGTGCCACGGCGGAGGCCACCGGCGTCGGCGACCTCCTGGAGATCGAACGGCTCGGGCGTCGCGCACCCCGCGCGCACCCCGGCCTCAATGTCACCGTGGTCCGCCCCACCGTCCTGGTCGGCGGTACGGACACCGCGCTGACCCGCTACTTCGAGTCGCCGCGCCTCCTGGTCGTCGCCGGATCACGCCCCGCCTGGCAGTTCTGCCACGTCGACGACCTGGTCACGGCCCTGGAGTACGCCGCGCTGGAAAAGATCGACGGCGAGTTCGCGGTCGGCTGCGACGGCTGGCTCGAACAGGAGGAGGTCGAGGAGCTCAGCGGCGTCCGCCGGATGGAACTGCCCTCCGCCGTGGCACTCGGCGCCGCCGCCCGGCTGCACCGGATCGGCCTCACCCCGTCCCCGGCGGGCGACCTGGCGTACACGATGCACCCCTGGGTGGTCAGCGTGAGCCGACTGCACGACGCGGGCTGGCGCCCGAGCTGGACCAACGAGGAGGTGCTCGCCGCGCTCCTCGAAGAGGTCGAGGGCCGGCACACCGTCGCCGGACGCCGACTCGGCCGCAAGGACGCCACCGCGGCAGGTGCCGCCGGTGCGACTGTGGCGCTGCTCGGCACCGCCGCCCTGGTCCGCCGTGCCCGCAAGGCCCGCCGCCGGATCTAGGCGGCTGCGGCCCGTCTGTAGAAGGCTCCAAGGTCAGGGGCGGTCCGCCGGTGGAAAACGCTATTCCACGATGTCGGCGCGGTACGGCACCATGGGTCCCATGGCTTCCACCCACGACCACCCCGGCGAGCAGGCGGCAAGCGACCCCATCCGGCTGCTGGCGATGCGCGACACGCCGTTGTCGGTCGACGAGATCTTCCGGGCGGTCGGGGACGACGCCGCGGGCGGCACGGCGCTCTTCGTCGGTACGGTGCGCAACCACGACGGCGGTCAGGACGTCGGTGCGCTCGGGTACTCCTGCCACCCCTCGGCTCAGGACGAATTGCGCAGGGTGGCCGAGAAGGTCGTCGCGGAATTCCCGGTCCGGGCGCTGGCCGCCGTCCACCGGGTGGGCGACCTCCGAGTGGGCGACCTCGCTGTGGTCGTCGCGGTCTCCTGCCCCCACCGCGCCGAGGCGTTCGAGGCGTGCCGCAAGTTGATCGACGACCTCAAGCGCGAGGTTCCGATCTGGAAGCACCAGCGCTTTTCGGACGGCACCGAGGAGTGGGTAGGCGCCTGCTGAGCGCAAGCCGATCGGGTGGTAGGCCGGCCCGATTTGCGTAACCGCACCCCTGCCGTGAGCGTTGATCCTGCAGATGGTTAATCTGCTGATCGGTCAGTTGCGGTCACTCATGGGGTAGGGAGGTCGTAATGGCAGCACTCGCTTGGTTGCTGATTCCGCTTTTCGCTGCACTCGGTGCTGCGATATGGGGAAGCTGGGCCACCCGTAATCACACGGCCGGTGATGTCTCAGAACTCGCCGGGTATGCCCGGTTCCGTGAGGCGATGGAGAAACCGCACTCCGGTTCCGATGTCGTCTGATCCTCCGTCGAACGTACGCAGTCGCCAATCCGCACAGCGGTGCCCGCTGCCGATGCCCTCCGGCACAGCGCCATGCCCGGCTCCACGCCCCGTCCGGACCGGCCCCGACGGTGCACTGACAGACCCTTCCCGTACTGTCGTTCCATGCCACGCCGCACCGCGACGATGCTCGCCTCCACGCTGATCCTCATTGCGCTGCTCTGCGCAGGCGTGCTGATTCCCGTGCCGTATTCGGAGATGTCTCCGGGCCCGACGGTGAACACCCTCGGCAAGGTCGAAGGCGAACCGGTCCTGCAGATTTCCGGACACAAGACGTACCCGACGTCCGGCAACCTCAATATGACGACGGTCAGGGTCACCGGCGCCGACTACAACATGAACCTCGTCGAGGCCGTCTACGGCTGGCTGGCCCACGACAGCGTGGTCGTACCGCACGACACGCTCTACCCCGGCGGCAAGACCGAGCAGCAGTCGACGCAGGAGAACGCCGAGGAGTTCAGCCAGTCCCAGGAGAGCGCCAAGGTTGCCGCCCTGACCGAGCTGGGCATCCCGGTGTCGTCGCGCGTCGTGGTCTCCACGGTCATCAAGGGCAGCCCCGCCCAGGGCAAACTGCACGCCGGCGATGTGATCAAGCAGGTCGACGGCAACGCGGTGAAGCAGCCCGAGGACGTTGCGAAGCTCGTCACCCGCCACAAGCCCGGCGAGGACGTCACGTTCACGATCATCCCGGCGAAGACGGCGCAGGCGGCCGAGAAGGCAGGCAAGGAGCCCGAGGGCAGCCGGAAGGTCGTCATCACCACCGCCAAGGCTCCCAAGGAGAACCGCGCGATCGTCGGCATCCAGGCCGGGACGGACCACACGTTCCCGTTCCGGATCGACATCAAGCTCGCCGATGTCGGCGGCCCGAGCGCCGGTCTGATGTTCTCCCTGGGCATCGTCGACAAGCTCACGCCCGGGCAGCTGACCGGCGGCAAGTTCATCGCGGGCACCGGCACGATCGACGACAAGGGCAAGGTCGGCCCGATCGGCGGCATCAACATGAAGCTGGTCGGCGCGCGCAACGCGGGCGCCCGGTACTTCCTGACGCCGAACGACAACTGCAGGGCCGCAGCCTCGGACATCCCGAGCGGACTCACGCTGGTGAAGGTGAAGACAATCGACGACGCGAAGAAGTCGCTGGAGAAGATCCGGGCGGGGGACACGGCCGACCTGCCGAGCTGCTCGGCAGGCTGACCGCGCCCCCTCGGCGGGGACGCGGCGGGGTCAGGCCTCGAAGGTCGCGGCCAGGGCGTCGGCCAGCCCGGGCACCAGGCCGGCGCCGGTCCGCACCTCGCTCGGGGAGTCCTTCTCGCGGAGCCGTACGGCCGACTCGCGCGTACCGTCCCGAAGGACGGCCACCGTCATCCGCACCTCCTGGCGCTCCGGGTGCTTGGCGACCCACTTGGTCAGCTGGGCATCGCTGAGCCCCTTCGGCACGGAGGCCTCGGCGGACGGCGGCAGCATCAGCCGCTCCACCGTCATCGCGCATCCGATCACTGCGTCGGGCCAGGCGATCGTGGCGAGGAACTCGTCCAGGGCGGTGCCCGGCGGAAGCTCCTCCTGCTCGATGGGGGTGAGTGAGGCGGTCGGGGTGTCGGAGCTGTCGAGACCGAGCTGGGTGGCGAGGCCCGGCTCCTGGGTCCGCAGCCGGGCGGTGTCGACGAGAGCGAAGAGCCGGGCCGGCTGGTCCCAGCCGAGGCCGGAGATGTACTCGTCGATTTCGAGCACGGCGACGGTGAGGGGGCTCGCGGCCATCGGGGGGCCTGAGGGGGAAACGTTGGGCATGGCCAACATCCTGCCTCCTTCTGCCCCGGGAACGGGAACTAGGTAAAGCCTCAGTAAGTTGCATAGGTGGGCTCTACGATCGCTGGGCCCGCTTCACACGACCCGCGAACTTCGAGGTGCGCACGTTGGCTTTCCAGATGCCGGACCGCGGCGGAGGCCCGACCGGGCCACGGATCAGAGTCGGCCGCCCGTCCCGGCGTGCCCGTACCCTGCTCATGACACTGGGCGTCCTGGCGGTTCTCGCCATGGCGTTCGTCATGTTCGCCGGGTTCTGGACGGACTGGCTCTGGTACCGGTCGGTCGATTATTCGTCCGTCTTCACCACCACCCTGTGGACCAAGATCGGGCTGTTCCTCGTCTTCGGACTGCTGATGGCGATCGCCGTCGGCCTGAACATCTGGCTCGCGCACCGGCTCCGGCCGCCGCTGAGCGCGATGTCGCTGGAACAGCAGAGCCTGGACCGCTACCGGATGAGCCTCGCCCCGTACAAGAAGTGGGTGCTGCTCGCGATCACCGCGCTCGTCGGACTGATCGCCGGAGCTTCCGCCTCCGGTCAGTGGCGTACCTGGCTGATGTATGTGAACGGCGTGGCATTCGGCCAGAAGGACCCTCAGTTCCATCTGGATGTGTCCTTCTACGCCTTCGACCTGCCCTGGTACCGCTTCCTGCTGGGCTTCGGCTTCGCGGCCACGGTGCTCTCGCTGATCGCTGCCGCGCTGACCCACTATCTGTACGGCGGCCTCCGCATCACCAGCCCCGGCGCGCGGGCGACCGGCGCGGCCACCGGCCATCTGTCGGTGCTGCTCGGTGTCTTCGTCGCGCTGAAGGCCGTGGCCTACTGGCTCGACCGGTACGGCCTGGCTGTGAAGTCCAGCGACTTCAAGGCCACGGACAACTGGACGGGCCTGCGGTACGTCGACGCCAACGCCTACCTTCCGGCGAAGACCATCCTGTTCTGCATCGCCGCGATCTGCGCCGTGCTCTTCTTCGCCACGCTCTGGCGCCGCACCTGGCAGCTCCCGATGATCGGCCTCGGTCTGATGGTGCTCTCGGCGATCCTGATCGGTGGGCTGTACCCGGCAATCGTGCAGAAGTTCCAGGTCCAGCCGAACGAGCAGGCCAAGGAAGCGCCGTTCATCCGGAAGAACATCGAAGCGACGCGTGACGCGTACGACATCGACGACGCGCAGGTCGACGACTACTCGGGCAAGAGCACGACGAACGACGACGCCAAGCTGCGCGCGAGTGCGGACGACGCCGCCAGTTACCGCGTGATGGACCCCAATGTCGTCTCCCCGGCCTTCCAGCAGCTCCAGCAGAAGAGGAACTATTACCAGTTCCCCAAGACGCTGGACGTCGACCGCTACAAGGACGCCGCCGGCAAGGACCAGGACACGGTCATCGGTCTGCGCGAGCTCAACCTCGACGGCATCCCCAAGCGCAACTGGATCAACGACCACTTCACCTACACCCACGGCTACGGCGCCATCGCGGCCCGGGGCACGACGACCGGCAAGAACCCGAAGGGTTCCCCGGACTTCACGGAGTCCGGTCTGCCGACGAGCGGCGAGTTCCCCACGTACGAGCAGCGGATCTACTACGGCGAGAAGACCGAGCAGTACTCCATCGTCGGCGGGCCCCAGAAGGAGCTCGACTACGAGGAGGACGGCGAGAAGACCACCAGCTACCAGGGCAACAGCGGGGTCAGTCTCTCCAACGCCTTCAACCGCGCCGCGTACGCCGTGGCGTTCAGTGAGCCGCAGATCCTCTACTCGGGGGCCATCGGCGAGGGCTCGCGGATTCTCTACAACCGCACGCCCAAGGAGCGCGTCGAGGCGGTCGCCCCGTGGCTGACCATCGACGGCGACGCCTACCCGGCCGTGGTGAACGGTCGCATCCAGTGGGTCGTCGACGCGTACACCACCACCAACGGCTACCCGTACGCCTCCCGTACGACGCTCGGTGACACCACGGCCGACTCGCTGACCACCAACCAGCGTGCGGTCGTCGCCCAGCAGAATCAGGTCAACTACATTCGCAACTCGGTGAAGGCCACCGTCGACGCGTACGACGGCAAGGTCAAGCTCTACGAGTGGGACACCGAGGACCCGGTCCTCAAGACCTGGCGCAAGGCGTTCCCGGGGACCGTGGAGCCCAAGGCGGACATCCCGCAGGAGCTCAGGGATCACCTGCGGTACCCGCAGGACCTGTTCAAGGTGCAGCGCGAGCTGCTCACCCGTTACCACGTCACCAACCCCGCCCAGTTCTACAGCGGCAGTGACGCCTGGCAGGTCCCGGACGACCCGACCAACAAGGAGTCCGGTGCCGTCCCGCCGTACTACCTGAGCATAAAGATGCCGGACCAGACGGCCCAGAAGTTCTCGCTGACGACGACGTTCACCCCGAAGGGGCGGCCCGACCTCGGGGCGTTCATGGCGGTGGACGCGGATGCGGCCAGCAAGGACTACGGCACGATAAGGCTGTTGAGAGTCACCACCACGGTGAAGGGCCCCGGTCAGGTACAGAGTGAACTCAACGGCAACGACGATGTCGCCGAGTTCGTGAGAAACCTCAAGGGGACCGACTCCGACATCGAGTACGGCAACCTGCTGACCGTGCCGCTCGAAGGAGGCTTCCTCTACATCGAGCCGGTCTATACGCGCGGTGGCACGCAGAACTATCCGCTGCTGCGCAAGGTCGCCGCCTCCTACGGGTCGAAGACCGTCTTCGAGAACAGCCTCGGGGAGGCGCTCAATGCGGTCTTCGGGGTGACGGGCTCAGGCACCACCGAGCCGCCTGCGGAGACCACCCGGCCACCAGGCACCACGCAGCCACCGGCCACCGGTGACGCGGCGCTGAAGAAGGCGATCGCGGATGCGCAGAAGGCCTATGCGGAAGGCGAAGCAGCCCTGAAGAAGCAGGACTGGAGCGCCTACGGCAAGGCCCAGGCGGATCTGCAGGACGCGTTGCAGCGTGCGGCGGCCGCCCAGCCCAAGTCAGGCAGTGCGAATACTGCGGGCAATTCGGATAGTGCGGATAAAGCGTCCGATGCCGGCAGTGGTGGCTGAGTAACTCGGTAAAGACTCACCCCCGCGTCGTGGTACGGTTTGAACACAACGACGCGGGGTGGAGCAGCTCGGTAGCTCGCTGGGCTCATAACCCAGAGGTCGCAGGTTCAAATCCTGTCCCCGCTACTGATGGACGAAGGCCCGGATCCTTTCGAGGATCCGGGCCTTCGTCGTGTCATGACGACTTTCTTGTGTGATGGGTGTGAAGTGCGGTTCGCGGGGCACGAGTTGAGCCCGAACGTGTTTGACTTATCTCTCTGTGGGCATGTCGACAAAACGCTGAAGTGACCTCACTGGCCGCGATATACCAGGTGTACGCGGGTTGTAGGTGGTGCGACGATGGTATTTATGGGGGACAGGGCAACTCTGTTGGAGACAGGGCGGTTTGTGCAGCGTCGCGTTCATCGGTCGGATAGCGTGATGAATGCGGCTTTTGGTGTTGCCGCCGCGGAGAGCAGCGAGACCACTGAAGCCACTGAAACCGCTGAGATCATAGGGGCGACCGAGACCGCCGAGACTGTGGGGTGTGCCGCGACCGTCGAGAGCACAGAGAGTGCGGAGAGCACGGGGGTCGCCGGGAGTGCCGGGGCCATTGAGGCCGCAGAGAATCCCGAGACGCCGGAGAGCCCCGAGACCCGGGAGAGCCCGGAGAGCGCCGAGAGCGAGGCGCGCCACCGTCGCGCCGCCGACGCCGGGGACACCACGTCGATGAGCGTCCTCGGTGCCCTGCTGCTGCGCCGCGGCGATCTGGACGGTGCCGAGCCCTACCTGCGTGCGGCCACCGCCGACGGCGACCGGGCCGCGGCCAACAACTTGGGCGTCCTCCTCCACCAGCGCGGATACACCGACGACGCGGCCGGCTGGTGGCGTATCGCAGCCGTCGCGGGTTCCGCCGCCGCCGCACACGCCCTCGGCCGCCACTACCGCGAGCGGGGCGACGAGCCCGGCGCCGAGTACTGGCTGCGGCAGTCCGCCGAGCAGGGCCATGCCCTGGGTGCATACGCCCTCGCCGACCTGCTGGAACACCGCAGCGACGTCGGCGCCGAACGCTGGCTGCGCGCCGCCGCCGAGCAGGGGCACCGGGAGGCCGCGTACCGCCTCGCGCGCATGCTGGACCGCAACACCACCGACGACCCGCACGACGCCTTCGGCCGCCCGGGCCTGGGTCCCGGCCCCGGCGCGGGCGCCGCCGGTCGTCCGGGTGCCGCCGCCCGTTCCGCGGTGCGCTCGGGCGACGGCCCCATGGCCGGTCCGGCGACCGGGCGCGTGGGCGAGGCCGAGCAGTGGTACCGGCAGGCTGCCGCGCGTGGCCACCGGCGTGCCGCCCTGCACCTCGGCGCCATCCTCGAACAGCGCGGCGAGCCCAAGGAGGCCGGCCGCTGGTACCTCATCTCTGCGAAGGCCGGTGAGGCGCGGGCCGCCTGCGCGCTCGGATTCCTGCTGCGTGACGCGGGCGACGAGGAGAGCGCCGCCGTGTGGTGGCTGCGCGCCGCCCAGGACGGTGACGGAAACGCCGCCAACGCCCTCGGTGCCCTGCACGCCGCCCGTGGCGAGCAGCAGACCGCCGAGCGCTGGTACCGCGCCGCCATGGACGCGGGCGACGTCAACGGGGCCTACAACCTGGGGCTGCTCTGCGCGGCCCAGGACCGTACGCCGCAGGCCGAGCAGTGGTACCGCCGTGCCGCGTACGCGGGCCACCGCGAGGCCGCCAACGCACTGGCCGTACTCCTGCTCCAGGCGGGCGACGCGACCGGTGCCGAGCCCTGGTTCTCCAAGGCGGCTGAGGCGGGCAGCGTCGATGCGGCCTTCAACCTCGGCATCCTGTACGCCGGACGCGACGAGGACCGGACGGCTCTGGTCTGGTACGAGCGCGCCGCCGCGGCAGGCCACACCGAGGCGGCGCTCCAGGTCGGCATGGCCCTGCTGCACCACGGCGAGGAGCAGGCGGCCGAGCGCCATCTGCGCTGCGCGGCGGGCGGCGGCAGCGCCGAGGCCGCCTTCCGGCTGGCCGGGGTGCTGGACTCGCGGCAGCCGCCGCCCGGACCTCCCGCGCTCGGCGAGCCGATGCCGGAGAAGACCGAGTGCGAGGAGTGGTACGAGCGGGCCGCCGAGCAGGGGCATCGCCGCGCCCAGGTGCGGGTCGGGATGCTCGCGGCGGCCCGTGGCGACGTGGACAGCGCGGCCCGTTGGTACCGCGAGGCCGCCGAGTCGGGCAGCCGCAACGGCGCCTTCAACCTCGGGCTGCTGCTGGCCCGCGAGGGCAGCGAGCGCGAGGCTGCGCTGTGGTGGAGCCGTGCCGCCAACGACGGGCACGGTCGGGCCGCCCTGCGCCTCGCCCTGCTGGCCGCCCGCCGCGGGGAGCTCGCCGAGGGGCAGCGCTGGTGCGCACGGGCGGTCGAGCTGGGCCCGGCGGAGGTCGCCGAGCGGGCTGCCCGGCTGCGCGAGGCGCTGCATCAGGAGCTGACCGCGTAGCGGTGTGCGGCCGGCCCCGCACGGCCCGCAGAAACGGATTTGCGCTGGTCCAGGGCGTCACGTACTGTTGGTTTCAACGACGCGGGGTGGAGCAGCTCGGTAGCTCGCTGGGCTCATAACCCAGAGGTCGCAGGTTCAAATCCTGTCCCCGCTACTGAACGCAGAAGGCCGGATCCTTTAGAGGGTCCGGCCTTCTGCGCTGTCCCTTCGCGCGAGTCAGGGCTTGTGGCCCACCGCCTCCGAGTACATCGCCCGGTCGACGGCCTTCGCCTCCGGCACCGGGGCGCCCTTCGAGACACCCGAATCGGCGTACGCCTTCTGCAGCCGGTCCGTCGTGCCCTTCCGTATCTCCCAGTCCATCCGCATCGACGGGGTCGACCGCAGCGTGGCCTCGTCGGTCTTCATCAGCTTCGCGAGCTCGGCGACGAAGGCGGGATCGGACTTGTAATCGCCGGCGAAATAGGTGTTCACCGTCCGGACGTAGGCACGGAGAAAGGCGACGCCCGCGTCCGGGTCCTTGTCCAGCAGCGTCGGGCCGAAGAGCAGGCCGCCGAGCGGTTCACCGACGGGCTGGCCGCCCAGGAACGCGTACTTCTTGTCGCCGTCCACCTTGCGCCAGATCGGGTCGAGCAGCCAGGCCGAGTCCACGCCGCCGTTCTGCAGCGCGGTCAGCACATCCGCGGAACCGAGCTGCTGGAAGCTGATCTTGTCGAGGCCGCCGCCGTGCTTCTTCAGGGAGGTGTCCATCGGGTACGCGATGACCGAGCCCTTGCCGATCATCGTGCCCATCTTCCGGCCCGCCATCTCGACGTGATCGGCGCTCTCGCCGTCCTTGAGACGCACCCACAGGCCGCTCTTGGAGGTGGGGTCGGGGGAGAAGTTCCCTGCCACCCACTTGATGTCGAAGCCGCCGTTGATGCCGTTCATCACGGCTGCCTCGGGAGCCGCCCACTGGGCGTCCACATCGCCCTTGGCGAGCAGTGGCAGCGCGTCCGGGGTAGGCAGCACCTTCAGTTCGACATCCAGCCCCTCTTTCGCGAACTCGCCCTTCGCCACCGCGACCTGGAGCGGAGCGACGTACTCCGCGCTCAGGGTGCCGGTGGCGACGGTGATCTTCCGCTTCTTCGCCAGGAGCTGGGCCGCCGGGGCGCCCTTGTCGCAGCGGGCCGGTTTCCGGTCGGGGGCGAGGTCGGCCGGGTCGGTCCAGCTGCCGGCGCCACAGCCTGCGACGGGCTTGACGGTGCGCGGCGCGGCGGCGGCGCTGTCGCCGCCGGAGTCGGTTCCGGCGCAGCCTGCCGCGCCGAGCAGGGATGCCGTGACGAGCACGACGGTGCAGGTGAAGGGGGTGTGTGTACGCACAGTGCCTCCGTACGAAGAACGTGGGGAGCCGTTCAGGACTGGCTGCGGCCGTGGTCGCGCGGGGCCCACGGTGTGAGCAGCCGCCCGGCGATCCGCACCACTTCGGAGAAGACGACACCGAGGACCGCCACACACACGATGCCGACGAACATCACGTCGTTCTGGAACAGCGCCCGGGAGTCGAAGATCAGATGGCCGAGACCGTCGGCCGCGGCGATCTGTTCGGAGGCGACGATGACGAGCACGGCCACCCCTGCCGCGATCCGTGCCCCGACCAGGACCGCGGGCAGCGACGCGGGCAGCAGCACATGGCGGAACATCTGCCAGGGCGAAGCGCCGAAGACCTGACCGGCATCACGGTGGCCGACCGGGACGGCGAGCACGGCCGCCATGGTGGAGATCCAGACGAAGAAGAAGACGGTCGCGGCGACCAGGGCGATCTGCGGCCCTTCACCGAGGCCGAACATATTGAGGAAGACCGGCAGCAGGGCCAGCTTCGGCACGACGTACAGGGCATCGAGCAACGGCTCCAGCGCCGCCCGTACGAGTGAGAGCGAGCCCATCAGCAGGCCGAGCGCGTATCCCGCGACGGTGCCGATCGCATAGCCGCCGAGGACCCGCTTGAGCGTGGCCCACACATCCGGCCACAGTTCACCGGCGCCCGCCCGGTCCCAGCCGTCCGCCAGGATGGTGGAGGGCGCGGGGTAGACCCGATCGTCGATCCAGGACTGTGCAGCGGCCAGTTGCCAGAGCAGCACGAGGAGCAGTGGTACGGCGACGGCGAGCGTGAGTTCCAGGGCGCGGCGTCTGCGGTGGGTGCGTACCGGATGCAGCTCCTGCGGGCCCGGTCTGCGGATCAGGACGCCGTCGTCGGGCTTCGTGGCGTTCACGGTGGTGGTCATGCCGGGACCGCCTCCTTGCGTACCTCGCCGCGCAGAAGTTCCCACAACTCGCTCTTCAGTGCGGTGAATTCGGGAGCCGACCGGACCCCGCCGGCGCGAGGCCGACCGAACGGCGGGCGGCGCTCGGCGATGATCCGCCCCGGTCTGGCGGACATCACCAGCACCCTGTCCCCGAGCACGATCGCCTCTTCGAGGCTGTGGGTGATGAAGAGGGTGGTGGTACGGGTGGTCTGGGTGAGGTCGAGCAGCTCGTCCTGGAGGATCGTGCGCAGCTGGGCGTCGAGCGCCGCGAACGGCTCGTCCATCAGCAGCATCTCGGGTTCGACGGCCAGGGCGCGGGCGATCGCGACCCGCTGCCGCATTCCGCCGGAGAGGGCGGCCGGATACGCCCCCGCGAAGTCGCAGAGCCCCATCCGGGCCAGCCAGTCGCGTGCCCTGGCGTCGGCCTCCTTGCGTGGTATGCGCTGGATGTCGAGACCGAACCGGACATTGGCGAGCACGGTCTTCCAGTCGTAGATCCCGTAGTCCTGGAAGATCATCGCCGCCGGACGGGGTGAGGTCGTGCGGATGGACAGCTCGCCGGAGCTGGGGCGGAGCAGTCCGGCGGCGATCCTGAGCAGCGTGGACTTGCCGCAGCCGGACGGGCCGACGATGCAGGTGAACTCGCCCGGTGCGACGGAGAGATCGAGCGGGCCGAGGGCGGACAGTGCCTTGCCGCCGCGCCCGAACGAGCGGGTGAGCGCGTCGGCGCGGAGTTTGGGGCTGGTGGCTGCGGTTGTGGGTGGGGTCGGGTGCGGATCTCCCACGGGTCTCTCCTCGCGCGTATCGAGGTGCGGATCCGCCGCGGGGCGGACGTGATCGCCGCAGACGATATGACTACCCGTCAGATTCGGGAAGGGGGTGCGCGCAGGCTGGGGCAGGGGATGTGTGTCAGCCGCTGCGGGTGTTCATGCGGAAGGCCCCGGTGCGCGTGATGCTCGCACCGGGGCCTTTCGTGGCGGGACTCAGGTCGTCGCGGCGCAGTTCGGGCAGATGCCGCGGTAGGTCACCTCGACATTGGAGACCGTGAAACCGAACCGCTCGTCGCTCGGCAGATCCGCCAGTGGGTCGCCCGCCGGGTGTACGTCGCGGATGGTGCCGCAGCTCGCGCAGACGAGGTGGTGGTGGGGGCGGTGCGCGTTCGGGTCGTACCGCTTGGCCCGGCGATCCGTGGAGACCTCGATGACCTCGCCGAGCGTCACCATCTCGCCCAGGGTGTTGTAGACGGTGGCGCGGGAGATCTCGGGCAGCTTGGCGACGGCCCGCGCGTGGACCTCGTCAGCCGTCAGGTGCACATGGTCCCCGTCGAGGACCTCGGCCACGACGCGCCGTTGCGCAGTCATGCGCCAGCCGCGTCCGCGAAGTCGTTCCAACAGGTCACTCATGGGAACAAGCCTAACAGTGGGGGGACCAGGTCCCGAACGGGTGTGACTTTGGATGTTCACTTGACTTGGACTATGTCCATTGTAGGATCGGGATCGGCATACGCCAAGGGACAGGCTGTGCAGGACATGACGAATGTGCAGGAACGACGCAGGAGGCGCACGTGACGCAGGGACCGCTCACCACGGAGGCCGGCGCGCCGGTCGCCGACAACCAGAACAGCCAGACCGCGGGCGTCGGCGGTCCGGTCCTGGTGCAGGACCAGTCGCTGCTGGAGAAGCTCGCGCACTTCAACCGCGAGCGCATTCCGGAGCGCATCGTGCACGCCCGCGGCGCCGGTGCATACGGCACGTTCACCCTGACCCGCGACGTCTCGCAGTGGACGCGGGCGAAGTTCCTCTCCGAGGTCGGCAAGCAGACCGAGACGTTCCTGCGCTTCTCCACCGTCGCGGGCAACCTCGGCTCCGCCGACGCGGTGCGCGACCCCCGCGGCTTCGCGCTGAAGTTCTACACCGAAGAGGGCAACTACGACCTCGTCGGCAACAACACCCCGGTGTTCTTCATCAAGGACGCCATCAAGTTCCCGGACTTCATCCACACCCAGAAGCGCGACCCGTACACCGGCTCGCAGGAGGCGGACAACGTCTGGGACTTCTGGGGTCTGTCGCCCGAGTCCACCCACCAGGTGACCTGGCTCTTCGGCGACCGCGGCATCCCGGCAACGCTGCGTCACATGAACGGGTACGGCTCGCACACGTTCCAGTGGAACAACGAGGCCGGCGAGGTCTTCTGGGTCAAGTACCACTTCAAGACCGACCAGGGCATCAAGAACCTCACCCAGGCCGAGGCGAACAAGCTCGCCGGTGAGGACCCGGACAGTCACCAGCGCGATCTCCGTGAGGCGATCGAGCGCGGCGACTTCCCGTCCTGGACCGTGCAGGTCCAGATCATGCCCGCGTCCGAGGCGGCCACGTACCGCTTCAACCCGTTCGACCTCACCAAGGTGTGGCCGCACGCGGACTACCCGCCGATCGAGATCGGGAAGCTGGAGCTCAACCGCAACCCGGAGAACATCTTCGCGGAGACCGAGCAGTCGATCTTCAGCCCCGCGCACTTCGTGCCGGGCATCGGCCCGTCCCCGGACAAGATGCTCCAGGGCCGCCTCTTCGCGTACGGCGACGCCCACCGGTACCGCGTCGGCATCAACGCCGACCACCTGCCGGTGAACCGTCCGCATGCCACCGAGGCACGGACGAACAGCCGTGACGGCTACCTGTACGACGGTCGCCACAAGGGTGCGAAGAACTACGAGCCCAACAGCTTCGGCGGTCCGGTCCAGACGGACCGGCCCCTGTGGGAGCCCACCTCGGTCACGGGTGAGATCGGCACGCACGAGGCCCCGAGCCACGCCGATGACAACGACTTCGTGCAGGCCGGAAACCTCTACCGGCTCTACTCCGAGGACGAGAAGGCCCGGCTGATCGACAACCTCGCCGGGTTCATCGCCAAGGTGTCGCGCGATGACATCGCCGAGCGTGCGATCAACAACTTCCGCCAGGCGGACGGCGACTTCGGCAAGCGTCTGGAGGCCGCGGTCCAGGCCCTGCGCGGCTGACAAGGACGCCTGTCGTCGACGGTGGGCCGGTTCCCTCTTCGGAGGGGTCCGGCCCACCGGACGTTCATGGGGGCTCAGCCGACGAGTTCCGCGCGGTGGCGGCGCCTGGCGGGCGCCCAGCAGCGCAGGATGTCGCGGACCGAGACGATGCCGACGGGCCCGTGGTCGTCCAGCACGATCAGATGGCGGAAACCGCCGTGCGTCATGGCCTCCGCGGCCTCTTCCAGGGTCCAGGTGGGCGCGGCGAAGACCACATCGGTGGTGGTGTGGGTGGCGGCGGTCTCGACATCGGGGTTCTGGCCGGAGCCGACCGCGTTGAGGATGTCGCGCTCGGTGAGAATGCCGAGCCCGCTGGTGTCCCGGTCGAGGACGACTGCGGCTCCGATGCGGCGGACCGACATCAGCCGGGCGGCCTGGCGGAGTGTATGGGTGGGTCCGATGGTGAGGACCAGCGTGCTCATGGCGTCACGGACGAGCATGAAGAGAGCCACCTCCTTCGTGAAGCGACTGCGTGAGCCGGTTCACAAGTTCACAAGCGGGGGGACTCTCAGAGTTGCACCGATGCGTGACCGGAACAAGGGGGGACGAGATCGTCCGAGGGGCGTGCGGTGGTGCGCGACGCCCCTCGGGGGGCGTGACCCGGATCAGTAGCGCTGATTCAGATAGCCCAGGAGTTCGTGGTGGAGCAGTCCGTTCGAGGCCGCCGCGTTGCCGCCGCCGGGGCCGGACACTCCGTCCAGGCTGGTGAACTTCCCGCCCGCCTCCTGGACGATGATCGCGTTCGCGGCCATGTCCCAGAGCGAGAGCTCCGGCTCCGCGCAGATGTCGACCGATCCCTCGGCGACCATCATGTACGGCCAGAAATCCCCGTACCCGCGAGTACGCCAGCAGGCCCTCGTCAGATCCATGAACCCGTCGAGCCGGCCCTGCTCCTCCCAGCCGCTCAGCGACGCGTACGCGAACGAGGCGTCCGCGATCCGCTCCACCTTCGACACATGCAGCCGGGTCGCGGACGTCAGACTGCGGCCGGAGAACGCCCCCGCCCCCTTCGCCGCCCACCAGCGCCGGTTCAGTGCGGGGGCCGACACCACGCCGACCACCGGCTGGAAGCCCTCTTCGCCGGCCTCCATCAGGGAGATCAGCGTCGCCCAGACCGGCACGCCGCGTACATAGTTCTTGGTGCCGTCGATCGGGTCGACGACCCAGCGCCGCGGGCCGGTGCCCTCGATGCCGTACTCCTCGCCCAGAATCGCATCGCGCGGGCGTGCCCGATGGAGGTGGCCGCGGATCAGTTCCTCGGCGGCCTTGTCGGCCTCGCTCACCGGCGTCATGTCCGGTTTGGTCTCGACCTTGAGATCCAGAGCCTTGAACCGGTCCATCGTCGCCGCGTCGGCGGCGTCCGCCAGCACATGGGCGAGGCGCAGATCATCGTGGTAATCGGGCATGTCGTCACAGTATCGACCGCAGGTGAACAGAGCTACAGGACCCCGCGGCCGCTCGGACCATTGACAGTCCCCGCAAGCGCGTCAACTCTGGGACGCAGAGCCCTTGGCGCGGGAGGCGATGATGCCCACGGCGCGAGACGCATTGCTGGACGCCGCCCTCTCGGCGCTGGCCGGTCTGCCCTGGTCGGCGGTGCGCATGGTCGATGTCGCGTCCGCTGCCGGAGTCTCCCGGCAGACCCTCTACAACGAGTTCGGCAGCAAGGACGGCCTCGCCCGCGCCCTGGTCCGGAGCGCCGCCGACGGCTATCTGGCCGGTGTCGACCGGGCGCTGGGATCAGCAGGCGGTACGGGGGACAGGCTGGCGGCCACCGCTGCCTGGACCGTCCGCGCCGTTCGAGCGAATGCCCTGGTCAGGGGATTGCTCACGGGCTGCTGGGGTGAGCGGTTACCCCGTCCAGTACACCCCGCGGCGCCGACCGCATCGCTCGTGCCCGCCCAGCGGCGCGCCGATGCCGGGACGCCGACGCCAGCCGAGCTGCTCGGCCAGGTCGGAGCGCGAGCGGTGGCCGCCCTCGACGAGGGACGGCCACCGCACGACCCGGAGGTACTGGCCGCGACCTGCGAGATCGCGCTGAGGCTCGCACTGAGTTACGCGCTGGTGCCGACTCCATCGGGGACGGAGGGGGAGGTGGCACCGCTGGTGCGCGAGGTGGCGGAGTGGCGGCCGACCGGGTGACCGCTCGGTGCGCGAGGCGGAGCAGCGGTCGCGGGCCGGGTGACGCCGGCGCGGACGCCGGTCACACCGTCGCGTACCACTTCCCGCGAACGGTTGCCGAGGTGTGAGCGCGACGCGCGGTCAGTGGGACGAGCCCGAGAGCTGCAGTCCGATCACTCCGACGATCACCAGCGAGATCGAGACCAGCTTGAGCGTGGAGACCACGTCGTCGAGGAAGACCATGCCGTAGATCGCGGTGCCTGCCGCGCCGATGCCCGTCCATACGGCGTAGGCGGGCCCCACGTCGAGTTTCTTCAGCGACAGCGTCAGCAGACCGAAGCTGCCGAGGGCGAAGACGCAGAACGCGACGGTCGGCCAGAGCCGGGTGAAACCGTGCGAGAGTTTCAGACAGACGGCGAAGCCGGTCTCCAGAAGTCCTGCGACCACGACCAGCAGCCACGCCATCGTCAGTGCCCTCCCACGTCGGTGACCGCCTTGCCCCGCTGGGCGTGATTATGCACTTACCTGCGGCAGCAGATCGCAAACGTGCCGGGGGTCAGTCGCCTTCGCGTCGCTCCCGGGTGGACATCAGCCGCCGCAGCGATTCCAGCCGCGCCGGATCTGCGTGGCCGTCCGCCACCCAGGCATCCAGGGCGCATTCCGGTTGATCGCTGTCGTGGGTGCAGCCGCGCGGGCAGTCCTCGGTGCCCGGCTCCAGGTCCGAGAACGCGTGGATCACCCGGGACGGGTCGATGTGGTTGAGCCCGAAGGAGCGCACACCGGGGGTGTCGATCACCCAGCCGCGGTAGTCGGGCAGGGGGAGCGCCAGCGCCGATGTGGTGGTGTGCCGACCGCGGCCGGTGACCGCGTTGACGACCCCGGTGGTACGCCGCCGGTCCTTCGGCACGAGTGCGTTGACCAGCGTCGTCTTTCCGACACCGGAGTGCCCGACGAACGCGGTGACCCGGTCGTGCAGCTGCTCGCGGACCCGCTCCGCCGCGTCGCCGTTCTCCAGCTCCTCGCGGCTGGTGACGATGAACGGGACGCCCAGCGGGGTGTACGCCTCCAGCAGCTTGTCCGGGGAGGCCAGGTCGGACTTGGTCAGCACCAGGAGCGGGGAGAGCCCGCCGTCGTACGCGGCGACCAGACAGCGGTCGATCATCCGCGGGCGGGGTTCCGGATCGGCCAGTGCGGTGACGATCGCCAGCTGGTCGGCGTTGGCGACGACCACTCGCTCGTACGGATCGTCGTCGTCCGCGGTCCGGCGCAGCACCGAGCGGCGCTCACCGATGCGGACGATGCGGGCGAGGGTGTCCTTGTCGCCGGACAGATCGCCGACGATGGAGACGGTGTCACCCACCACGGCGGCCTTCCGGCCCAGCTCACGGGCCTTCATCGCCATGACCGTACGGCCGTCGACGAGACAGGTGAGGCGGCCGCGGTCGACGGTGAGGACCATGCCCTCCTCGGCGTCCTCGTGCTTCGGGCGGGTATGAGTGCGAGGCCGGTTGCCCTTCGGGTTGGGGCGGAACCGGATGTCGTCCTCGTCGGGGTTCTTGCCGTAGCGGCGCATGTCTCAGGCCCCGAGCATTCCGGTCCACATCTGCGGGAAGTCCGGCAGGGTCTTGGCGGTTGTCGCCACGTTCTCGATCTCCACTCCGGGGACGGCAAGGCCGATGATCGACCCCGCGGTTGCCATCCGGTGGTCGTCATACGTATGGAAGGTACCGCCGTGCAGCGGCCGGGGCCGGATGTGGAGCCCGTCGGCGGTCTCGGTGACGTCGCCGCCGAGCTCGTTGATCTCCTTGGTGAGCGCGGCCAGCCGGTCCGTCTCGTGCAGCCGCAGATGAGCGACACCGCTCAGGGTGGACGGGCCGTCGGCCAGGGCCGCGACCGCCGCGATGCCCGGGGTGAGCTCGCCGACCTCGCCGAGGTCGACGTCGATGCCGTGGATACGGCCCGAACCGGTGAACGTGAGGCCGCGCTCGGTCAGCTCGCAGCTGCCGCCCATCGCGGTGAAGATCTCCCGCAGGGCGTCACCGGGCTGGGTGGTGCGCTCGGGCCAGTCGGGGATGGTGACCCGGCCGCCGGTGACCAGCGCGGCGGCGAGGAACGGCTGGGCGTTGGAGAGGTCGGGCTCGACGGTCAGATCGCGGCCGAGCATGGCGGAGGGGGAGACCCGCCAGACGTTCGGCTCGCCGCCCGTCTCCGGCTCGTCGACCTGGGCGCCGACGGCCCGCAGCATGTCGACGGTCATCCGGATGTGCGGCATGGAGGGGAGTCTCGCGCCGGTGTGGCGCACCTCCACCCCCTGGTTGTAGCGCGGGGCCGACAGCAGCAGTGCCGAGACGAACTGGGAGGACGAGGAGGCGTCGATCGACACCGGTCCGCCGTCCAGCGCACCGCCGCCGTGCACGGTCATCGGCAGCGAGCCGCGCCCGTCGTCGTCGATCCGGGCGCCCAGTACCCGCAGCGCGTCGATCACGCCGTTCAGCGGGCGCTCGTACGAACGGGGGTCGCCGTCGAAGCGGATCGGGCCGTCGGCGAGGGCCGCGACCGGCGGCAGGAAGCGCATGACCGTCCCGGCATTGCCGACATCGATCGTGGTGGGGCCGTGCAGTCCGGCCGGGATGACCCGCCAGGCCTCGCCGGAGCCGTCCGGGCCGACGCCCTCCTCGATGCCGACGCCCATCGCGCGCAGCGCCTCGGCCATCAGCAGGGTGTCGCGGGAGCGCAGCGGGCGGCGCAGCCAGCCGGGCTCGGCGGCGAGAGCGGCGAGGACGAGGGCGCGATTGGTGACCGATTTCGATCCGGGCACGGTGACGGTCGCGTCGACGGCGTCGCTCGCTCGGGGGGCGGGCCAGAGGGCGGGGTGCACGGCACTTTCGGTCATGAACCTCACTTTAGTGGCTCACCGCAAACCCGAATCTCGATCAAATAAGACGAAAGCGGTACGCAACGCGAGCGTGGTAGGTGTCTCCGGGCGGCACCGGCCCTCACATGCCGAGCAGCCAGCGTCCGCCGCCGATCAGTGAGCAGAGCGACACCGCGTGGAAGAGGAACAGCCAGAGCGCGGCCGGCACATCCGTCAGCCGCGACAGCTGGTCCGCGTCCGAGTCCGGAGCACCGCCGTGCCGCCGCTTCGACTGGAGCTCGAAGGCCGGGCGTACACCGCCGAGCAGCAGGAACCAGACCACGGTGTATGCGAACAGCGACTGCACGGCGGGCGAGGCGAGCCAGGACACCAGCAGGAAGGCCGACCCGGTGAGGATCACCGTCAGTGCCCCGTACACATTGCGGATCATCACCAGCATCACCGCGAGCAGTGCGGTGGCCACCCACAGCAACAGTGTGATCCTGCCGTCGACCAGCAGCCACGCCCCGCCCAGGCCCAGCAGGGGCGGGGCGGTGTAGCCCGCAGCCGCGGTCAGGATCATCCCGATGCCGGTCGGCCTGCCGCGGCTGACCGTCAGCCCGCTGGTGTCCGAGTGGAGCCGGATGCCGGACAGCTGCCGTCCGGTGAGCAGTGCGATCAGCCCGTGCCCGCCCTCGTGCGCGATGGTGATCGCGTTGCGGCTCAGCCGCCATATCGGGTTCGGTACGACGGCGATCAGTGCGAGCGTTCCGGTCACCACCACCAGCCACTGCTCGGGCGCGGGCTGGGTGCCGAAGACGCGGTCCCACAGATTGCCCAGATCGGTGCTGTCCATGGCGTGGGCGGCTCCTTGCGGTATCGGCGTCTTGTCGTCGTGACGGTCGTGGCAGTCTGGCACTTATGTGCGGACGGTATGCAGCGAGTCGGCGGCCCGAGGATCTGACCGGACTCTTCCGGGTCGAGAAGTGGGAACCGGCGGAGACCTTGGCGCCCGATTGGAATGTGGCGCCGACCAAGGAGGTCTACGCCGTACTGGAACGTCCTGTGAAAGACGCAGATGATCAGCGTCCGGTTCGCCAGTTGCGCGCCCTGAAATGGGGGCTCGTACCGTCCTGGGCGAAGTCTCCCGAGGGCGCCGCACGCATGATCAACGCCCGTGCGGAGACCGTCCACGAGAAGCCGTCCTTCCGCCGCCCCTTCGTCTCGCGGCGCTGCATCCTGCCCGCCGACGGCTACTACGAGTGGGTCACCGGTGCGGATGAGCGGCAGCTGGAGGAGAAGGGGAAGAAGAAGCGGCCGCGCAAGCAGCCCTACTTCGTGACACCCGCCGACGGATCGGTCTTCGCGATGGCCGGACTGTACGAGTTCTGGCGCGACCGGACCCTGCCGGACGATCATCCGATGGCCTGGTGGGTGACCTGCTCGGTGATCACGACTGAGGCGGAGACCACCCCGCTCGCCGTCGCCCCCGCCGAGGGCCCGGCCGCGCTCGCCGACATCCACCCCCGGATGCCGCTGATGCTGACCCCGGACCGGTGGGACGCCTGGCTCGACCCGTCGCGCACAGACATCGAGGAGCTGAAGGGGCTGCTCACACCGCCGCCGGGCGGGCTGATGCGGGCCTATCCGGTGGCCACGGCCGTCAGCAACGTCCGCAACAACGGTCCCGAGCTGCTGGAGGAGCTGGCCGCGCCGGAAGCGAGCACGCTCTTCTGAGGCTCTTCCGAGCGGGCAGGATGGGGTGTGTGAGTACTGCAGAGACAGGCCGCAGGGCCGAGACGGTCGACACGGAAGCCGGGCCGGCCAGGATCACCTGGCTGCCCGCCGAGAACGCGAAGAACGCCCGCCTGGTGCTCGCGGTCAGCCATGGTGCGGGTGGCGGCATCGAGACCCGCGACCTGCGTGCCCTGGCCGCCGCGCTGCCCGCGCATGGGGTGACCGTCGCCCTGGTGGAGCAGCCGTGGCGGGTCGCCGGCAAGAAACTCGCGCCCGCCCCGAAGACCCTGGACGCCGGATGGCGGGGCCTGTGGCCCGCGCTCACCGCCGCGGGGCTGCCCGTCGTCGCGGGAGGGCGCAGCGCCGGGGCACGGGTGGCCTGCCGTACGGCGGCGGAGCTCGGTGCCCATGCCGTACTCGCGCTCAGCTTTCCGCTGCATCCTCCGGGGAAGCCGGAGAAGTCCCGCAAGGACGAGCTCCTCGGATCCGGAGTACCCACGCTCGTCGTGCAGGGCGGCAACGACCCGTTCGGGCGGCCCGCCGAATTCCCTCCGGGGAAGTACGAGATCACCGAGGTGCCGTACGGCGACCACGGGTTCGCCGTACCGAAGAGGTCCGGCTTGACCGAGGATCAGGCGATGGAGATCCTCACCGCCGCCGTGACCGCGTGGCTGTCCACCCTCGCCTGACGTACGCACCCTGCGGGTGAAGTCGCTCACAGCCACTGCGGAAGCCCGGGCACACCCCCGGGAATGTTGAGCGAGGGGCCACTGTTGTGGGTGACATCGGTACATCAACGTCGTATGTGGAGAGGGAGTCCGTCGCATGGGTTCGACCATCTGCCCGCGCCGCTCGAACGCCGCTGACCTGGAGTGGACGGTCCTGCATGCGGCCAAGACCACTCCCGAGCGGGCACTGAGCGGATCGGATCGACAGCCCGTCTCGAAGCAAGGTCGACTATTCTCCGATTCGAGCGGGTCCGGTTTCGGCTCCGCCACAGCGTTGGAGGAGGTGGGTCCGGTCACTGGGACCGACACAGGGACCGACGACGGCCGCGCACAGGAGACGACTGCCGAGCGCAATGCGCGCTTCGAGCGGGACGCTCTCGGTTTCCTCGACCAGATGTACTCGGCCGCGCTGCGCATGACGCGCAACCCCGCGGACGCCGAGGACCTGGTCCAGGAGACGTATGCCAAGGCGTACGGATCCTTCCACCAGTTCCGTGAGGGCACCAACCTCAAGGCGTGGATGTACCGCATCCTCACCAATACGTTCATCAACTCGTACCGCAAGAAGCAGCGCGAACCTCAGCGCAGCGCCGCCGAGGAGATCGAGGACTGGCAGCTGGCACGCGCCGAGTCGCACATGTCGACCGGTCTGCGCTCCGCGGAGTCGCAGGCTCTCGACCACCTGCCCGACTCGGATGTGAAGTCTGCTCTGCAGGCGATCCCCGAAGAGTTCCGCATCGCCGTGTATCTCGCCGATGTAGAGGGCTTTGCCTACAAGGAGATCGCGGACATCATGGGGACTCCCATCGGTACGGTGATGTCCCGACTGCACCGGGGCCGCCGACAGCTGCGCGGCATGCTGGAGGACTACGCCCGTGAGCGCGGGCTCGTCCCGGCCGGTGCCGGAGAGTCGGACGATCGGAAAGGCTCGGGCTCATGAGCTGCGGAGAGCCGCACGAGACGGACTGCTCAGAGGTCCTCGATCATCTCTACGAGTTTCTCGACCACGAGATGCCCGACAGCGACTGCTCCAAGTTCGAGGTGCACTTCGAGGAGTGCTCCCCGTGCCTGGAGAAGTACGGCCTGGAACAGGCCGTGAAGAAGCTGGTGAAGCGCTGCTGCGGCCAGGACGACGTGCCGACCGATCTGCGCTCCAAGGTGATGGGCCGGATCGACCTGATCCGCTCGGGGCAGGCGGTGCCCGAGCAGGACGTGACGGCGTCGGAGACCGGTCAGCCGACCGTCGCCAAGGAGTGACGCCGGGCGGCCGTCACGCGTAGCCGTGCCCCCGTACCGCCCGCGTCCCGCGCACATCACCCGAATGTGCTAATCGGGCTCATCGATGCTCGACGGGACACACAACTCGCTAGCCTGGCGCCTTCATTGACCATGTTGGGGGGCGGGCGGGGCGGGTGAGAGCCACACGCGGGGCGGCGCGCGCGTACATTCTGACGGCCGCGGTCGTCGCCCTGTCATGTGTGCTCCCCGCGCTGGGAACGGGCGCCGGGACCCCGTGGGCCACCGTCGGACTGCTCACCGGGCTCTATCTGGTCTGTGAACTCCCCGGGCGCTGCTCCTTCTTCGGGAGCTCCGTGCCGATCGGCGCCGGATCGTTCTTTCCGCTGCTGCTCGCCGCCGCCTTTCTGCTGCCGCCGGCCGCGGCCGCCCTGGTCGCGATCCCTGGATCACTCGTCGGCCCGGTGGAGGCCCCGCGCGCCACCGCACGGCGGGTCTGGCGGACCGCGCAGCTCGCCGTCACCGTCTGGGCGGCCTCGTCCGTACACGGTCTGCTCGGCGGCGCCGCCACGCTCGGCGGCACCGGTACCGGCCCCGACCGGCTCCCCGACCTCCCGTACGCCCTGCTGCCCGCCTGCGCCGCCGCCCTGGTCTTCAGTCTCGTCCTGACCGCTCTGGACGGCTCCATCCTGGTCGCGGCCGAACGGCTGCCCGTCCGGCGTGCCTGGAGCGGACTGCTGTCCCGCTCGCTGGGACCGCATCTGGTGCACGGCCTCGCCGGGCTGATGATGGCCGTCCTGTGGCGCGGTCCGTACGGGCCGCTGTCCGCGCTCATCGTCCTGCTGCCGATGTACATCTCCTGCTGGGTCTTCGCCCAGTACCACCGCGAGCACGCCGCCCACCGCGCCACCATCAGGGCACTGGTGCAGGCCGTCGACATCAAGGACACGTACACCCGCGGTCACAGCGAACGGGTCGGGCAGGCCTCCGTCCTCATCGCCCGCGAACTGGGCATGGACCAGGGCCGGCTGGAGGTCCTCCGGTTTGCCGGCACCCTGCACGACGTGGGCAAACTCGGTGTTCCCACGCGGGTGCTGCGCAAGGACGGACCGCTCACCCCTCAGGAGCGGCGGGTGATCGAACTGCATCCGGAGTACGGGCACGAGATCGTCCGCGGCATCGGCTTCCTCGGCGAGGCGCGGGCCGCGATTCTGCACCACCACGAACGGCTCGACGGCAGCGGCTACCCGTACGGGCTCAGCGGGCGGGAGATCCCCGAGTTCGCACGGGTCGTCGCGGTGGCGGACGCCTTCGACGCGATGACGTCGACCCGGTCGTACCGGCGGGGGAGACCGGTGCCCGCGGCGCTGGAAGAGCTGGAGCGGTGTGCGGGTACGCAGTTCGATCCGCAGATGGTGCGGGCGCTGGTGCGGGCGGTGGACCGGCACGGGTGGTCGGCGGCGACGGTGGTGGTGACGGCGGACGAGGCGATTCGGCGGCCCGGAGCCGTCCGGGGTCGCCCGGGGCCGCCGGACGGCTCCGGCACCCCAGGTCTGCAGACGTCCGCGGACCGTCGCCGGTGACCCGGGTCGGGGCGCGGCTGCCCCCCGTCGTCCTCGCCGTCCGCGGCGCAGCCGCGATGCTCGCCGTCGCCGGGCTCGGCCACACCCTCTGGGACGGTGTCCACGAACCCGGACACGCCCTCGCCTTCGGGGTGCTCATCACCGTCGGTGAACTGGCCCGCTGGGGTGCGCCTCCCGGCGAGCGCGAGCCCGCGCCGCTCGGAGCCGCCGGAGCACTCGCGTACGCACTCCTCGGCCGCAGCGGCGGCGGCCCCACCACCCACGGCGTCCTCCAGGTGGTAGCCGTACTCGTCGCGGCACAGCTCGTCGCCTGTGTGCCCCATGTGGCACGCGGCAGCGGACCCGCGCCCGACCGGGTGGCCCGCCGTATCCTGACCGTCGCCTTCGCCGCCGTGTGCTTCCAGCCGCTGTGCAACTCCGGCCGTGTCGCGGACTGGTTCGACGAGGGCCCGCACTACGTGCTCTTCATGCTCCTGTTCCTCGTCCTGACCGCCCTGTGCGACGCCGTGCTCGCCGCCCTGCTGCTGCGCTCGCGCACCGTCCCCCAGAACTTCAAGAGCATGGGAGGTACCCCCCTCCCGTACGGGCCGCTGCTCCGCGACGAGCTGCGCGCCCTGATCGGCATCGGGTCGGCGGTCTGCGCGACCGGGGTCGTGATGGCCCTCGGGGTCGCCGTCGCGGGGCTGTGGGCGCTGCCCGTCCTGTGTGTGCCGCTGCTGCTGACCCAGGTCTCGTTCCGCCGGTTCGTCGCCGTGCGTACCACCTGCCGGCAGACGATCACCTCGCTCGCCCGGTCCACCGAGATCGCCGGATACACCCCGCACGGGCATGCCCGCAGGGTCGCGGTGCTCTGCACGGCCGTCGGACGTGAGCTGGGGCTCTCCGGGAGCGAGCTGACCGTGCTGGAGTACGCGGCGCTGATGCACGACATCGGCCAGCTCTCCCTCGTCGACCCGGTCCCGGAGGGGGCGACGGCCACCCTGTCCGCCGCCGAGCAGCGGCGCATCGCGCTGCTCGGAGGGGCCGTGGTCCGGCAGACCGGGGTGGACACCGAGGTCGCCGTCGTGGTGGAACGGCAGGCCGACCCCTATCGCGAGCAGCCGTTGTCCGCCAGGATCGTCAGGGCCGTCAACGCATACGACGACCTCTCCGGGGAAAGTCTCATCGGGCCGCTGGGTGCGCTGGAACAACTCAGGCTCGGTACTGGCCACGACTATCAGCCCGAGGTCGTGGAATCACTGGCCAGGGTCCTGGCCCGGGGCGGTCCGACCCCCGTCCTGCCCGGGTAACCCATGGGTAATGAGCGGGTGTCCGGCCCGGCATGGTTGGATGCGAAGAGGAGCGGAAAACGAGGGTGTCCAGTCGGGACAGGCGGGAATCGTGAGGATCTTCGGGAAGGTACGGCATCGGCCCTCCGCCTCTTGGCGGCAGGCCACGGACCGCGCGTTCACGCTGATCGGCGACGGCCGGTACGAGGATGCGGGCGCGCTGCTGACACGTGCGGCGGACCTGGAACCCTGGCTCTCCGAGTCATGGTTCAACCTGGCGCTGCTGCACAAATTCCGGCATGACTGGGAACAGGCGAGAGCCGCCGGCCTGAGGGCCGTCGCGCTGCTCGACAAGGAATCCGGTGCTCCCGACTGGTGGAACGTCGGGATCGCCGCCACCGCGCTGCAGGACTGGCCGCTGGCGCGCCGGGCCTGGCAGGCGTACGGCCTCAAGGTGCCGGGCGCGGGCCAGTACACCTCGGCGGCCAACAGCGAGCCGGTCGGCATGGAGCTGGGCAGCGCCGCGGTACGGCTGTCGCCGGAGGGCGAGGCCGAGGTCGTCTGGGGCCGCAGGCTCGATCCGGCCCGGATGGAAGTGCTCTCCATCCCGCTGCCGTCGTCCGGCCGCCGCTGGGGCGAGGTCGTCCTGCACGACGGCGTGCCGCACGGAGAGCGGGTCACCGCGGCCGGACCCTCGTACCCCGTCTTCGACGAGATCGAGCTGTGGGCGCCGTCCCCCGTACCCACCTGGGTCGTGCTGCTCGAAGCGGCCACCGAGGCGGACCGGGACGCCCTGGAGCAGCTGGCGTCCGACGCCGGGTTCGCCGCCGAGGACTGGTCGTCCTCCGTGCGGCTGCTCTGCCGGGCCTGCTCGGAGAGCCGGATGGAGAGCGACGAGGGCGACGGCGAGCACCTGGACCCGCACGACCACAGCGAGCCGGGGCATCCGGGTCCGCTGGGGCACCGCACCGCCGGTGAGCTGTGGGTGCCCGAGCGCGAGTGCGGAATAGCGGCACCGGCCGGACTGGTGCGCGGACTGCTGGACGGCTGGGTGGCGGACAGCCCGGAAAGCCGTGAGTGGCGGGATCTCGAAGAAGTCTGCTGACCGGTGCCCGTAGGCTGTACGGGCACCGATCGCGGTGCTCGGGTGCCCGGGCCCCGGTCCATCGGGTGTCCGGGTTTCAGGTTTTGAGGAAGGCGTACGGCGGACATGGCGCAGCAGGAGACGGACGAGCAGATCAGCGTCGACGACGAAGGATTCGTCGTGGACACCGAGGACTGTGAGGCGCGCGAGGCAGCACATCGTGAGCGCGGCACCTCCCGTCCGATCACGGTCGTGGGCAACCCGGTACTGCACAAGGAGTGCAAGGACGTCACCGAGTTCGACGACGAGCTGGGCCGGCTGATCGACGACATGTTCGCGAGCCAGCGGACGGCGGAGGGCGTGGGCCTTGCCGCCAACCAGATCGGCGTCGACCTGAAGGTCTTCGTCTACGACTGCCCGGACGACGACGGTGTGCGGCACGTGGGCGCCGTCTGCAACCCGGTGCTGGAGGAGCTGGCGCCCGAGGACCGGGTCCTGGACGACTCCAACGAGGGCTGCCTGTCCGTCCCGACGGCTTACGCCTCGCTGGCCCGCCCGGACTACGCGGTGGTCCGCGGGCAGGACGCCAAGGGCAACCCGGTCAAGATCCGCGGCAACGGCTACTTCGCCCGTTGCCTCCAGCACGAGACGGACCACCTGTACGGCTACCTGTACATCGACCGGCTCTCGAAGCGGGACCGCAAGGACGCGCTGCGGCAGATGGCGGAGAACACGCCGCGCTATGAGACCGTGCCGAACGACTGAGCGCATCCGGTTCCCACCGGGCGGGCCCGGTCTCCCTTGCGAGGGCGGCCGGGCCCGGCGTTTCTGTCCCTGGGTGGATCGTCAACTGTCGTTTGTCCATGTGCAGTTGACGCGCGTCAACTCGTCCGACAAGCTCTCTCACCACATCTCCGTCGTGGTAGGGAGCCCCCTCATGCTCAGACATACCGCACGACTTCTGCTAGGTCTTGTCATGACCATGGCTTTCGCCTTGAGCGGGGCCGTGGTGACCGCCGGCACCGCACAGGCCGACGGCTGCTACACCTGGACCCGCACACTGTCCCCCGGCGCCACCGGCAATGACGTCGTCCAGCTCCAGATACGCGTGGCCGGCTACCCCGGCTACAACTCCGTGCTCGCCGTCGACGGCTCCTACGGACCGGCCACCACTGCCGCCGTCAAGCGCTTCCAGGCCGCCTACGGCCTCGCCGCCGACGGCATCGCGGGCCCGGCCACCCAGGCCAAGATCTATGAGCTCCAGGACAACGACTGCACCCCGATCCACTTCACGTACGCCGAGCACAACCAGTGCAACACCACCTGGGCGGGTGGTGCCGTCGCGGCGGGCACGGCGAAGGCCAATGCCCTGAGCACCATGTGGAAGCTGGAGGCGCTGCGGCACGCGCTCGGTGACCAGTCGATCCGGATCACCAGCGGCTTCCGCTCCACCTCCTGCAACAGTGCGGTCGGCGGCGCGTCCAACAGCCGTCATCTGTACGGGGACGCGGCCGACCTCGGCGCCGGACCGCACGCCCTGTGCACCCTCGCCAAGGAGGCCCGCAACCACGGCTTCAACGGGATCCTCGGCCCGGGCTACCCGGACCACGGCGACCACGTCCACGTCAACCAGGGCCCCAGCCACTTCTGGTCGGCGCCGAACTGCGGCATCTGACACACGAGGGCCCCGTACGCCGGTCCGT
The DNA here is from genome assembly GCF_014648655.1 of Streptomyces atratus. Taxonomy (GTDB): domain Bacteria; phylum Actinomycetota; class Actinomycetes; order Streptomycetales; family Streptomycetaceae; genus Streptomyces; species Streptomyces atratus. Next base: position 313,106 of record NZ_BMRN01000001.1, on the reverse strand, counting down.
CCGAACCGGCGTACGGGGCCTTTCCCGGGGCGGTGGTGCGGCGGCGAGCGCGGCCACCACGGCCCCGGTCGTTCGTCCTGGCATCCGCATGCTCATGCCCTCGACCCTTCCGCGTCGCGGGAGCCGTGGTCCATGGACAGGTGTGCACAACGGTAATGGTTGAACGAATGATCGGACCTCGGATCCGTTATCGATCAGGCTACTTCGGTCATCGCGCTCGGGCCGCGGAAGGTGCGACGGTATGCATTCGGCGTCGTGCCCAACGATCGTACGAACTGATGGCGCAGCGCGGCGGCAGTTCCGAAGCCGGTGCGACCGGCGATCGTGTCCACCGTTTCATCGGATGTCTCCAGCAGATGCTGTGCCAGCAGCACCCGCTGGCGGAGCAGCCAGCGGTACGGAGTGGTGCCCGTCTCCTGCTGGAAACGACGGGCGAAGGTGCGCGGCGACATGTGTGCCTGTACGGCGAGCTGTTCGACGGTCATCTCCTGATCGAGGTGGCGCTCCATCCAGACCAGCGTCTCGCCGACCGTGTCGCATCGGGTGCGGGGCAGCGGCCGCTTGATGTACTGCGCCTGCCCGCCGTCCCGGTGCGGCGGCACCACCATGCGGCGGGCGATCGCGTTGGCGACATCGGGGCCGTACGCCTGCCGGACCAGATGCAGACAGGCGTCGATCCCGGCCGCCGTGCCCGCCGATGTGATGACCGGGCCCTCGTCCACGTACAGCACATCGGGTTCGACGACGGCCCGCGGGAAGCGGCGGGCCAGTTCCGAGGCGTGGCGCCAGTGAGTGGTGCAGCGGCGCCCGTCCAGCAGTCCGGCCGCGCCGAGCACATACGCGCCGGAGCAGACGCTCAGCACGCGTGCGCCCCGGTCCACCGCCCGGCGCAGGGCGTCGAGGACCTCTTCGGGGTAGTCCCGTCGGAGGAAGTGGCTGCCGGCCGGCACGGCGATGAGGTCGGCCTCGTCCAGGCGGTCGAGTCCGTGCGGCGTACTGATGGTGAACCCGGCATGGGTCCGCAGCACCGGGCCCTCGGCGGAGACCACGGCGAAATCGTGGACCGGCAGGCCCTCGTCGCTGCGGTCGAGGCCGAAGACCTCGCACAGCACACCCAGTTCGAAGGGGTGGACCTCGTCGAGCAGCAGGGCGGCGACATTGTTCAGCATGGAGCAAGTGTGGCAGTAATTCGATGCTCTATGACAGTCCTGCCACTGCCGCAATCCGTCCGTGCGGACGAGAGTAGAGGCATGAACACATTCCTGAACTTCCTGGGCATAGCCGCACTTATCGCCCTCTTTCTGCTGCCCACTCTCGCCGGGCTCGCCCGGGAGCGCCGCATCGACCGCGAGCTGCGGGAAGCGGAACGGGAACGGGGGGACGCGCCCCCGGAAACGGCGGGCGCCGCGCAGCCGGTGACGGATGCGCGGCGCCCCTACCTCAGAAGCTGGGCCAGGATCTAGAAGTCGTCGTCGAAGGCGACCGAGCCCTCCACCGCCACCTGGTAGGCGGACGGCCGGCGCTCGAAGAAGTTCGTCAGCTCCTGCACGCCCTGCAGCTCCATGAACGAGAACGGGTTCTCGGAGCCGTAGACGGTCGGGAAGCCCAGCCGGGTGAGCCGCTGGTCGGCCACGCACTCCAGGTACTGGCGCATGGACTCGGTGTTCATGCCCGGCAGCCCGTCGCCGCACAGATCCCGGCCGAACTGCAGCTCCGCGTCGACAGCCTCCTTCAGCATGTCGGTGACCTGCTGCTGGAGCTCGTCGTCGAAGAGGTCCGGCTCCTCCTTGCGAACGGTGTCCACGACCTCGAACGCGAAGTTCATGTGCATCGTCTCGTCACGGAACACCCAGTTGGTGCCCGTGGCGAGACCGTGCAGCAGACCCCGCGAGCGGAACCAGTAGACGTACGCGAACGCGCCGTAGAAGAACAGCCCCTCGATGCACGCCGCGAAGCAGATCAGGTTCAGCAGGAAGCGACGGCGGTCGGCCTTCGTCTCCAGCCGCTCGATCTTCTCGACCGAATCCATCCACTTGAAGCAGAACTGCGCCTTCTCACGGATCGAGGGAATCTCCTCGACCGCGTCGAACGCGGCGGCACGGTCGTCCGGATTGGGCAGATACGTGTCGAGCAGCGTCAGATAGAACTGGACGTGCACGGCTTCCTCGAAGAGTTGCCGCGACAGATACAGCCGCGCCTCGGGGGAGTTGATGTGCTTGTACAGCGTCAGCACGAGATTGTTGGAGACGATCGAGTCGCCCGTCGCGAAGAACGCGACGAGCCGGCCGATCATGTGCTGCTCGCCGGGGGAGAGCTTGGCGAGGTCGGCGACGTCGGAGTGGAGGTCGACCTCCTCCACCGTCCAGGTGTTCTTGATCGCGTCGCGGTAGCGCTCGTAGAAGTCCGGGTAGCGCATGGGCCGCAGAGTCAGTTCGAAGCCCGGGTCGAGCAGGTTCTTCTCGGAGTCGGTGGAGCTCATTACTGGCAGGCCTCGCAGGACTCGGGGTTTTCGAGGGAGCAGGCGATCGCGTCCGCGTCGGGAGCCTGGGCCTGCTGCACGGGAATGGGGGCGGCGGCCGAGGCCTGGCCGGAGGCCGCACGGGCGATCCGGGTCGCAGGGCGCGAGCGCAGGTAGTACGTCGTCTTCAGCCCCTGCTTCCAGGCGTACGCGTACATCGAGGAGAGCTTGCCGATCGTCGGCGTCTCCATGAACAGGTTCAGCGACTGGCTCTGGTCGAGGAACGGCGTACGGGCCGCTGCCATGTCGATCAGACCGCGCTGCGGGATCTCCCACGCCGTGCGGTAGAGCGCCCGCACATCCGCCGGGATCCAGGCGAAGCCCTGCACGGAACCGCTCGCCTCGCGAAGTGCCTCACGGGTCCGCGCGTCCCATACGCCGAGCTGCTTCAGCTCATCCACCAGATATGCGTTGACCTGGAGGAACTCACCGCTGAGCGTCTCGCGCTTGAAAAGGTTGGAGACCTGCGGCTCGATGCACTCGTACACACCTGCGATCGAGGCGATCGTCGCCGTCGGCGCGATGGCGAGCAGCAGCGAGTTGCGCATCCCGGTCTTCGCGACCCGCGCGCGCAGCGCGTCCCAGCGCTCCGGCCAGTTCAGCTCGGTGTCGTAGTGATCGGGGTGCAGCACACCGCGTGCGGCACGCGTCTGCGACCAGGCGGGCAGCGGTCCGGACCGCTCGGCGAGCTCGCAGGACGCCTCGTAGGCGGCGAGCATGATCCGCTCGGAGATCTTCGTGGAGAGCGCACGGGCCTCGGGGGAGTCGAACGGCAGCCGCAGCTGGAAGAAGACGTCCTGCAGACCCATCGCACCCAGGCCGACGGGGCGCCACTTCGCATTGGACCGGCCGGCCTGCTCGGTCGGGTAGAAGTTGATGTCGACGACCCGGTCCAGGAAGGTCACGGCGGTGCGGACAGTCGCGTCCAGCCGCTCCCAGTCGATGTCACCGTCGGCGACGAACGCACCGAGGTTGACCGAACCCAGGTTGCAGACGGCCGTCTCGCCGTCATCGGTGACTTCGAGGATCTCGGTGCACAGATTCGACGAATGGACGACGCGGCCCGGCTCGGCGGTCTGGTTCGCGGTCCGGTTGGAGGCGTCCTTGAACGTCATCCAGCCCTGGCCGGTCTGCGCGAGGGTACGCATCATCCGGCCGTACAGCTCACGGGCCGGCATCGACTTGCGGGCCAGCCCCTTGGCCTCGGCTGCCCGGTACGCGGCGTCGAACTCGTCGCCCCACAGGTCGACCAGTTCGGGCACATCGGCGGGTGAGAACAGCGACCAGTCGCCGTCCGTGTCGACCCGGCGCATGAACTCGTCCGGGATCCAGTGCGCCAGGTTGAGGTTGTGCGTACGCCGCTGGTCCTCACCCGTGTTGTCGCGCAGCTCCAGGAACTCCTCGATGTCCGCGTGCCAGGTCTCCAGGTAGACGGCGGCGGCGCCCTTGCGGCGACCGCCCTGGTTGACCGCGGCGACGGAGGCGTCGAGCGTCTTCAGGAACGGCACGATGCCGTTGGAGTGCCCGTTGGTGCCGCGGATCAGTGAACCGCGGGCGCGGATGCGGGAGTACGAGAGGCCGATGCCGCCCGCGTGCTTGGAGAGCCGCGCCACCTGGTGGTAGCGGTCATAGATCGAGTCGAGCTCGTCGAGCGGGGAGTCCAGCAGGTAGCAGGAGGACATCTGCGGATGCCGGGTGCCGGAGTTGAACAGGGTCGGCGAGGACGGCAGGTAGTCGAGCCGGCTCATCAGCCCGTACAGGGCAGCGACTTCGTCCAGGGCGCGCTTGGAGTCGTCCTCGGCGAGTCCGGCCGCGACGCGCAGCATGAAGTGCTGCGGCGTCTCGGTGACCTGGCGGGTGTGCGGGTGACGCAGCAGATAGCGGCTGTACAGGGTCCGCAGCCCGAAGTAACCGAAGCGGTCGTCGGCGCCGTCGGTCAGCGAACCCTCCACCAGCGCGTCGAGCGCGGCCGCGTGCAGTGCGACGAACTCGGCGGTACGGTCCGCGATCAGGCCCTCTCGGTGCCCGACGGCCACCGAGGCGGAGAAGGACACCGCGCCCTGGTCCGCCGCCTCGTCCGCGATGGTGCGGGTCAGCAGCCTGGCCGCGAGCCGGGAGTAGGCGGGGTCCTCGGAGATCAGCCCCGCGGCGGCCTCCGTGGCCAGCGAGCGCAACTCCGCCTCGTCCGACCGGGCGTTACGGCCGCGCAGCGCGGCGGCGGCGACGCGACCGGGGTCGGTGTCGGGCAGATCGACGGTGAGGTCGGTCAGGGTCCGCAGCAGTGCGGTCCCCGGTCCGTCGTGTGCGGTTCCCTCGGACTCGGCCGCTTCGGACACGGCGACTGAAGCCGGATCGGCTGGCGCGATGGTCACGTGGTGCTCTCCCTCGCTCGGCTCGGGGCCGGCGGGGAGCGGGGCAGCCGGGCAGAGCTGGGCCCGCGTCGGGCAGCACTCATTACGGCGTCCACCGGCCCATCCGCGAGGCCCGGACGTCTGGCATCCGGTTCGGTCGAGCCGGATGCGCTGTCGGCAGGTCCTCGGACTTACTTGAGGGTGCGCAAAAGCACACCGAATACACCGTTGCGGGACAGTTCCGGATTCGCACCGGATTTCCCTGCGGCGACAGCGAGCACGAGCATACATGTGGGGGCCACTGGATGGGACGGCCCCCACATGTTGTGTCGCGCAACAGAAGTCGAGCCGACGGGACAAGTCGTGAGATCCCCTGTCGGAGCAGACGGACGGCCCGCCACGCCCCGCTGAAGGGGGCACGACGGGCCGTCATCCGGCCGTGGGAGCGATGGTCAGTGGCCGCCGCCCGGGGCCCCCGCCGTGGCCGGCGGGAGCTCCGCCCGGACGCCCGGGTCGCCCGCGTCGGCCGTGTAGTCGGCCGGGGAGGTCTCGTCGATCCCGACGGGTGCCTTCACGGCGTTCAGGACGAAGGTGAGCACCACCGTCACCACCACGTTCAGCACGAACGCGGTGAGGCCGATGTAGCCGATCTCGCCGATGCCGGGGATCTCCTTGGACGAGCCGCCGAAGTGCGCCTGGGTCGGGCTGGCGACCCCGTACGCGGCCACCGTCCCGTACGCCATGCCGACCGCCCAGCCCGCGAGCAGTGCCCAGCGGTGGAACCAGCGGGTGAACAGGCCGCCGACCAGGGCCGGCATCGTCTGGAGGATCCAGATCCCGCCGAGCAGCTGGAAGTTGATCGCGACCGTCTTGTCCATGGTGAGGACGAAGGCGAGCGCGCCGACCTTCACCAGCAGCGACACCAGCTTGGAGACCTTGGTCTCCTGTTCGGGGGTCGCGTCCGGCTTCAGGAAGTCCTTGTAGATGTTGCGGGTGAAGAGGTTCGCCGCGGCGATCGACATGATCGCGGCGGGTACCAGAGCGCCGATACCGATGGCGGCGAACGCGACCCCCGCGAACCAGTCGGGGAACATGTTCTCGAACAGCTGGGGGATGGCCAACTGCCCGTTGTCCACCTTGATCCCGGCGGCGATGGCCATGAAGCCGAGCAGCGCCAGCAGGCCCAGCATCAGCGAGTACAGCGGCAGGATCGTGGTGTTGCGCCGGATCACATTGCGGCTGCGGCTGGAGAGCGTCGCCGTGATCGAGTGCGGATACATGAACAGCGCCAGCGCCGAGCCCAACGCCAGGGTGGCGTAACCCCATTGGCCCGCCTCGCCCGGCGCGAGCGCGCCGCGCGGTTTGCCGGTGGCCGGGTTGGTCTGGGAGAACGCCTCGCCCGCCTTGGCGAAGATGTCGTCGAAGCCGCCGAGCTTGATCGGGATGTAGATGATCGCCACCGCGATGACCAGGTAGATCAGTCCGTCCTTGACGAACGCGATCAGCGCCGGCGCCCGCAGGCCGGACGAGTAGGTGTACGCGGCGAGCACCGCGAACGCGATCAGCAGCGGCAGGTCCTTGATGAACCAGTGGGTGTTCTCTCCACCGCCCACGCCCATCACGTCCAGCACGGCCTGGATGCCGACGAGCTGGAGCGCGATGTACGGCATCGTGGCGAGGATGCCCGTGACGGCGACCGCCAGCGAGAGCCCCTTCGAACCGAAGCGCCCGCGGACGAAGTCCGAGGTGGTCACGTACCCGTGCTTGTGCGAGACCGACCACAGCCGCGGCAGGAAGGTGAAGATCAGCGGGTACACGAGGATCGTGTACGGCACGGCGAAGAAGCCTGCCGCGCCCGCCGCGTAGATCGCCGCGGGAACGGCGACGAAGGTGTACGCGGTGTACAGGTCGCCGCCGAGCAGGAACCAGGTGACCCAGGTGCCGAACGAACGTCCGCCCAGGCCCCATTCGTCGAGGCTGGCGTCGTTCTCGGCCTTCCGCCAGCGCGCCGCCAGGAAGCCCATGACCGTGACGGCCAGGAAGAAGAAGATGAAGACGCCGAGCGCGACGCCGTTCACGCCGTCCTTCATGCCGACGCACCCCCCTTGCGGGCGCGCTGGTCACGCTGCCACAGCTTGTACGCGATCACCGTGAGTGCGGTGGAGATCAGCACCCAGAGCATCTGGTACCAGTAGAAGAACGGAATACCGATGAAGGTGGGGTCCACCTTCGCATACGAACTCACCCAGAGCATCGCCACGAACGGCGCGATGAGACAGAGGGCGATGACCACCCGCACGGGTGTGACTGTGGGCGGTTTTCCTTCTGGGTCTGCTGGCATGCGGCGACTCCGTCCCCTCGCTGATCACCTGGTGTAATGCGCAGGAAATCTAGGGGAGGCTTCCGGTCACCGTCACCCCCTGTCCGCATTGCGGTCCGGCAACGGTCCCCTGTGCGGGCGCGAATGTTCGGAATGTTGCCAAACGTACGACACTCGGTCTGTACCAAGGCGCGCCGACGGCCCCCGTGGAGTCGTGGATTCCACGGGGGCCGAGACGGTTGCGCCCAGGGGTGCGTGGCCGGAATCAGTCGGCCGACGTACCCGGACCTCAGTCCGTCGGCCGCTTCAGGCGCGCCACGAACTTGTACCGGTCGCCCCGGTAGACCGAGCGCACCCACTCCACCGGCTCGCCCTGCCCGTCGAGCGAGTGCCGGGACAGCATCAGCATCGGCAGGCCCACATCCGTACCGAGCAGTCCGGCCTCGCGCGGGGTGGCGAGCGAGGTCTCGATGGTCTCCTCGGCCTCGGCCAGCCGGACGTCGTACACCTCCGCCAGTGCGGTGTAGAGCGAGGTGTACTTCACCAGTGAACGGCGCAGCGCCGGAAAGCGTTTGGCCGAAAGGTGTGTGGTCTCGATCGCCATCGGCTCCCCGCTGGCGAGCCGCAACCGCTCGATCCGCAGCACTCGCCCACCGGTCGTGATGTCGAGCAGCCCGGCGAGCGTGTCGTCCGCCGTGACATAGCCGATGTCCAGCAACTGGGACGTCGGTTCGAGTCCTTGGGCGCGCATGTCCTCGGTGTACGAGGTGAGCTGCAGGGCCTGTGAGACCTTCGGCTTGGCGACGAAGGTGCCCTTGCCCTGGATGCGCTCCAGTCGGCCCTCGACGACCAGTTCCTGGAGCGCCTGGCGCACGGTCGTGCGCGAGGTGTCGAACTCGGCGGCCAGGGTCCGTTCCGGTGGCACGGGGGTGCCTGGCGGCATGGTGTCCGTCATGTCGAGGAGATGTCGCTTCAGCCGGTAGTACTTCGGGACGCGCGCCGTCCGCGTGGTCGCGCCCGTCTCGTTCTCCGTACTGCCCCCGTCGGCACCCATGGCCCGCCTTCCCGACTGCTGCGTTGCTGCCGTCACCGGCTCCTCCGTCTGTCGCGGCTCACATGGTGGCACGGTCCGGTCACGGCTCGTCGCCCTCCCTTAGGTGTCGGTCCTATAACGGACGCGAGTGCACTTCTTATACACCCTTGACACCCCTAAAGGTCTAGGCCAAGCTCCCGGTGCTGGTCTAAACCATTAAAGACCAGGTCCAGCCCCAGCAGTACTCGTCGAATGTCTTCGCGGTGGGCGGGGTTGCAGTTTCCCTGAGGAGGGTTTGGCGTGAAGCGCAAGCTCATCGCGGCGGTCGGCGTCGCGGGCATGATGATCGGCCTCGCGGCGTGTGGGTCCGACGACGGCGACAGCGGTAAGAAGACCGGCCCGGACAGTTACAAGGGCGAGACGCTCACCGTCTGGACGATGTCCGGATCGAACCCGCCCGGGTGGACCAAGACGGTCACCGATGAGTTCGAGAAGAAGACCAAGGCCAAGCTGAAGATCGAGGTCCAGGACTGGAACGGTATTCAGCAGAAGGTCACCACGGCCCTCTCCGAGTCCAACCCGCCGGACGTCCTGGAGATCGGCAACACCCAGACCCCGGCGTACGCCAAGACCGGTGGCCTCGCCGACCTCGGTGACCTGAAGAAGGAGATCGGCTCCGCCTGGGCCGACGGCGTCAACCAGCCCTCCATATACGACGGCAAGCAGTACGCCCTGCCGTGGTACGTGGGCAACCGCGTCGTCATGTACAACAAGAAGGTCTTCAAGGACGCCGGTATCACCGAGACGCCGAAGACCCGTGCCGACCTCTTCAAGGCGTTCGACGCCATCAAGGAGAAGGGCGACGCCGAGCCCATCTACCTGCCCGGCCAGAACTGGTACTTCTTCGACGGTCTGCTCGTCGGCAAGGACGTCTCGCCGGTCAAGAAGGAGGGCGACAAGTACGTCTCCAACCTGGCGGACCCGAAGGTCGCCGAGGCCATGGACGTGTACAAGCAGTACCAGTCCTACTCCAAGGCCCCCAAGGACAAGGACGAGGCCACCCCGCAGCAGGCCGAGGTCTTCGCCAAGGGCAAGACCGGCGCCGTCATCGCCATGGGCTACGAGGCCGGCACCGCCATCAAGGCCAACCCGAAGCTCAAGGACGACATCGGCTTCTTCACCATCCCCGGTGAGACGGCGGACAAGCCCGAGGGCGTCTTCCTCGGCGGCTCCAACCTCGCCGTTGCCGCGGGCAGCAAGAAGCAGGAGCTGGCCAAGGAGTTCCTGAAGATCGCGCTCTCCGAGAAGAACGACGGCGCGCTCATCAAGGAGGCCGGCTGGTCTCCGAAGAACGACGCCATGCAGCAGTACACCGTCGGCCAGCCCGCCGCCGAGGCGGCCGGCCCGGCCGCCGCCAAGTCCGGTGGCACCACCCCGCTGATCCCGGAGTGGGCGCCGGTCGAGAACCCGCCGAACCCCATCAAGACCTACATGACGCTGGTCCTGCAGGGTAAGTCGCCCGCCGACGCCGCCAAGCAGGTCGAGGGCGAGCTCAACAAGCGCCTCAGCCAGCAGCAGTAATCGCAGTAGCGCGTCCCGCGCCGGGGCGGCGGGTCTCGACCCGCCGCCCCGGTTGTACGCACCGTTCCGTGTAGGGCTTTGTTGGAAGAGATGGCGAGCATGGCAGTGCAAACCGACCCCTCGGATGTGGCCAAGACGGTCGCAGTCCGCGGGCAGGACGGGAAAACACCCGTCGGGCAGCACGGGGGAAGCAAGCGGAAGGTGGGTATCGGCACAGCGCCGTACCTGTTGATGGTTCCCGCGCTTGCGGTGACGGCGATCTTCCTCGGATATCCCTTGGTCAAGAACGCCATGCTGTCGTTCCAGAACCTCAATATGGGACAGCTGATCCAGCATGTCACCGAGTGGAACGGCTTCGAGAACTACCAGGAGATCCTCACCGGTGAGGACTTCTGGAAAGTCACGCTCCGCACGATCGTGTTCACCGGCGTCAACGTCGTTCTGATTATGATCATCGGCACGCTGGTCGGACTGCTGCTCGCCCGTCTCGGCAAGAAGATGCGCCTCACCCTGATGGTCGGCCTGGTGCTCGCCTGGGCGATGCCGGTCGTGGCCGCGTCCACCGTGTTCCAGTGGCTGTTCGCCTCACGCTTCGGCGTCGTCAACTACGCGCTGGACAAGCTCGGCTGGCACTCGATGGCCGACTTCAACTGGACCGGCTCGCAGTTCTCCACCTTCTTCGTGGTCACCCTGATGATCGTCTGGCAGTCGATCCCGTTCGTGGCGATCAACCTGTACGCGGCGACCACCACCATCGCCAAGGAACTGTACGAAGCCGCCTCACTCGACGGCGCCGGCGTCTGGAAGAGCTTCACATCGGTGACGTTCCCGTTCCTGCGGCCCTTCCTCTACGCCACGACTTTCCTCGAGGTCATCTGGGTCTTCAAGGCCTTCCCGCAGATCTTCACCATCAGTGAGGGCGGCCCCAACCGCCTCACCGAGACACTGCCGATCTACGCCTTCGTCGAGGGTGTCGGCAATCAGCACTACGGCATGGGCGCGGCGATCTCCCTGCTGACCATCCTGATCATGCTGGGGCTGACCTCGTACTACCTCCGCATCGTTCTCAAGCAAGAGGAGGACGAGCTGTGAAGCGCTCACTGCTCGGCCGCATCTGGCCCAACGCAACGGCGATCGTCCTCTTTGCCGCACTGGTCTTCCCCGTCTACTGGATGTTCAGTACGGCGTTCAAGCCGACCGGCGACATCATCACCGAGACGCCGGTCTGGTTCCCCACCGACGTCACCTTCGAGCATTTCAAGACGGCGTACCACGCACCGAACTTCCTGACCCTGGTCAGGAACTCGCTCACGGTCACGCTGCTCGCCGTGGTCTTCTCGCTGATCATCGCGCTCTTCGCGTCGTTCGCGCTGGCCCGGATGCGGTTCAAGGGCCGCAAGAGCATGATCCTGGTCTTCATGATCGCGCAGATGGCCCCTTGGGAAGTCATGGTCATCGCGATCTACATGCTGGTCCGCGATGCCGACATGCTCAACAGCCTGGTCCCGCTGACGCTCTTCTACATGGTGATGGTGCTTCCCTTCACGATCCTGACGCTGCGCGGCTATGTTGCGGCGGTGCCCAAGGAGTTGGAGGAGTCGGCCATGGTCGACGGCTGCACCCGCCCGCAGGCCTTCATCAAGGTGATCCTGCCGCTGCTCGCCCCCGGCCTGATGGCCACCTCGCTCTTCGGCTTCATCACGGCGTGGAACGAATTCCCGCTGGTTCTGATCCTCAACAAGGACCCCGAGGCCAAGACACTTCCGCTGTGGCTCTCCCAGTTCCAGAGCCAGTTCGGCGACGACTGGGGTGCCACCATGGCGGCGGCCTCGATCTTCGCCATTCCGATCCTCATCCTCTTCGTCTTCCTGCAGCGCAAGGCCGTCAGCGGCCTCACCGACGGCGCCGTGAAGGGATAACACCGCTCCATGACCACGCTGATAGCCACCACGGACACCATCACGCGCGACGCTCTCGCCGTCCTGCAGCCCGGATTCACCGGCACCACCGCCCCGGACTGGGTGCTGCGCCGGGTCGACGAAGGCCTCGCCTCCGTCGCCCTGTTCGGCCGCAACATCCAGACGCCCGAGCAGGTTGCCTCGCTCACCGCCCAGCTCAGGGCCGAGCGCGACGACCTCCTCGTCGCGATCGACGAGGAGGGCGGTGACGTCACCCGCCTCGAGGTGCGTACCGGCTCCTCCTTCCCCGGCAACCTCGCGCTCGGCCACGTCGACGACGTGGCGCTGACCCGCGCGGTCGCCCAGGAGCTGGGCCGCCGGCTCGCCGAGTGCGGCGTCAACCTCAACTGGGCGCCGTCCGCGGACGTCAACTCCAACCCGGGTAACCCGATCATCGGTGTGCGGTCCTTCGGCGTCGACACCGAGCTCGTGGCCCGGCACACCGCCGCCTACATCGAGGGCCTCCAGGCCGCCGGAGTCGCCGCCTGCACCAAGCACTTCCCCGGGCACGGCGACACCGCGATCGACTCGCACCACGCGATGCCGCGCATCGACGTGGACCTGGAAACGCTGCACGCCCGTGAACTGGTGCCCTTCCGGGCGGCCATCGCCGCGGGTTCCAAGTGCGTGATGAGCGCGCACATCCTGCTGCCCGCCCTCGACCCGGACCGCCCCGCGACGGTGAGCCCGCAGATCCTCACCGGTCTGCTGCGCGAGGAGCTGGGGTACGACGGCCTGATCGTCACCGACGCCGTGGAGATGCAGGCCATCGCCGGGACGTACGGCATCGAGCGCGGCTCCGTCCTGGCGATCGCCGCGGGGGCCGACGCCCTGTGCGTCGGTGGCGGTCTGCAGGACGACGGCACGGTGCAACGGCTGCGCGACGCGCTGGTCGCGGCGGTGCGCAGCGGTGAACTCGCCGAGGAGCGGCTCGCGGACGCGGCCGCACGGGTACGTGCCCTCGCGTCCTGGACACGGGGGGCCGAGGGAGCCGGTTCGCAGCCGGGTGCGGCAGTGCGGGAGGGGACCGCGCCCGGCACCGGGATCGGTTCCGACATCGGCCTGGTCGCCGCCCGCCGCGCGGTGAAGGTGACCGGCTCCGCCGAGCCGCTGACCGACCCCGCCTACGTCGCCGCGTTCACCTCCGCGTCGAACATCGCGGTCGGCGACGAGACCCCGTGGGGCGTCGCCGCGGAGCTGGGCCGGCTGCTGCCGGGCACGGAGACCGACACGTACAGCAGCGAGACCGAGGCGCCCGTCGCCGCCGTGCTGCGGGCCGCGGGGGAGCGGCGCATCGTCGTGGTCGTCCGCGACGCCCATCGCCATGCCTGGATGGCCGAGGCCCTCGACGCCCTGGTGGCGGAGCGCCCCGACACGGTCGTGGTCGAAATGGGCGTCCCGCAGGCGGCCCCCAGGGGCGCCCTGCACATCGCCACCCACGGCGCGGCCCGTGTCTGCGGCCTCGCGGCCGCGGAGATCATCGCCAGGGGTACGGACCGCTCCCGGGCCTGAAAACAGGGCGTGATGCAGCACGAGGGGCCGCATCACGGCTGTCCCGGCCCGGGCCGGCCCGACGCCCGTCCAGATGGACGGGCGTTGCCGGCCGTATGAACCCCGAGCCGACCGGGCAATTCAAGCCGGTCCGGCAACTCCGGCCCTCCCGGCGTTTGAGGGCACCTGTCCACCCGGACACGCCTCCCCACGGCGCGAGGGTCGGATCGAGCCCGTCCGGCGATTGAGGACAGCACGTCCGCAGGACGCGTAACGGCATACGAGAGGGCCGGGGCACCCACCAAGGGTGCCCCGGCCCTCTCCCCGCGTCCGGGACGACTAAAGGCCCTGCCACAGCGGCTTCGCCGCATACGTGGCGCGGAAGTAGTCCGCCAGCTTCAGCTTCGACGCGGCAGCCTCGTCCACCACCACCGTCGCATGCGGATGCAACTGCAGCGCCGACGCCGGCACGATCGAGGCCACCGGCCCCTCCACCGTCTGTGCCACGGCGTCCGCCTTGCCCTCGCCGGTGGCGAGCAGGATCGGGTGGCGGGACTCCAGGATGGTGCCGATGCCCTGGGTGATCACGTGGTGCGGCACCTGTGTGATGTCGTTGTCGAAGAAGCGCGCGTTGTCGACCCGGGTCTGCTCGGTGAGCGTCTTGATCCGGGTGCGGGAGGCGAGCGAGGAGCACGGTTCGTTGAAGCCGATGTGCCCGTCGGTGCCGATGCCGAGGAGCTGCAGGTCAACCCCGCCGGCCTCGGCGAGCGCCTTGTCGTATGCCTGGCAGGCGGCCAGGACGTCCTCGGCGGAGCCGTCGGGGCCCATGAAGGAGGCCTCGGACAGGCCGAGCGGTTCGACGACCTCGCGCAGCACCACGGAGCGGTAGGACTCGGGGTGGCCCGCCGGCAGCCCGACGTACTCGTCGAGCTGGCAGATGCGGGCGCGCGAGGCGTCCACGGCGCCGGAGCGGACCTTGGCCGCCAGCGCCTGGTAGATGGGCAGCGGGGTAGAGCCGGTGGCAACGCCGAGAAGGGCGTCGGGCTTGCGGCTCAGCAGGGCGGCGATGGCCTCCGCGATGAGTTCGCCGCCTGCCTTGGCGTCCGGGACGATGACAACTTCCACGCGGGGCCTGCCGATCTGAAGAGTTGAATCATGTGGTATAGACCAATCAGGGTCCAATCTAGCAGAAGCCGGTAACGCGGACACGACAGCTGTGCCCGTCCCGGCCGCGGCCCGCTGGCGGGTGTCCGGTTCGCCGTGGTCGACTGGGTCGAACGGTGTTCCTGACGCACCGGGACACTCCTGGGAGGCACTCGACATGTCCGCCACGATTTCGGCAGGGGAGAGCGAGCGGCCGGGCCGGATCATGTCCGGCGAGATGGCCGAGCAGCCGGGAGTGTTGCGGCGCATCCTCGACCGGGGCGCCCCCAGGATCCGCGAGGTGGCCGCCGAGATCGCGGCGAAGAAGCCGCGCTTCGTCCTCCTCGCCGCCCGCGGCACGTCGGACAATGCCGCGCTCTACGCCAAGTACCTGCTGGAGATCCGGCTCGGCCTGCCCTGTGGTCTCGCCTCGATGTCCACCACCACCGCGTACGGCGCCAAGCCGGACCTCAAGGACGTCCTCGTCGTCACCGTCAGCCAGTCCGGCGGCTCGCCCGATCTGGTGGCCTCCACCGGAGCGGCCCGTGAGGCCGGCGCGATCACCCTGGCCGTCACCAACAACCCGGACTCGCCGCTCGCCGCCGTATCCGAGCACCACATCGACATCCTGGCGGGCCCGGAGAAGGCCCTCCCGGCCACCAAGACGTACACCGCCTCGCTGCTGTCCCTCTACCTCTTCGTGGAGGGGCTGAGCGGCGGCGACGGGGCGGCCGCCGCGATCCTGCCGGAGCTGGCCGAGGCGATCCTGGCCCGCAGGGACGAGGTCAGGACCCTGGCTTCGCGCTACCGCTTCGCCGAGCGCATGGTCATCACCTCGCGCGGCTACGGCTACCCAACGGCCAAGGAAGCCGCCCTGAAGCTGATGGAGACCAGCTACATCCCGGCCCTCTCGTACTCCGGCGCCGATCTGCTGCACGGCCCGCTCGCCATGGTCGACAACATCTCCCCGGTGATCGCCGTCGTCACGGACGGCCGGGGCGGCCAGGCCCTCCAGCCGGTCCTGGACCGGCTGCGCTGCCGTGGCGCGGACCTGTTCGTGGTCGGCCCGAAGGCCCAGGTGGAGGCGGCGTCCGCGGGCTTCGTGCTGCCGACGGCGGGGGTCGCCGAAGAGGTCCAGCCGATCCTGGAGATCCTGCCGCTGCAGATGCTGGCATACGAGGTGACGATCGCCCGCGGCCAGGACCCGGACGCACCGCGCGCGCTGGCCAAGGTCACCGAGACCCGCTGATCACGGGGCGGGGCACGGGCGGCGCCCGTGGAAAACCCACGGGCCGCGGCGCCGGGACGGGACCCTCGGCCCGTCCGGCACCGCAGCCCGGAGTTGCGCGGCCGGCGGTGTGCGGTGCCCCCGGCCGGGGAGAGGTGCCTGCGCAGTCAGGGCAGAGAGCGCGGGTACCTCGATCCACCCTCCTGTGCGGGGAGAGCGGAAGCTCTGTCTTGAGCATTGTGGACTAGACCATTCGCCCGTGTCCATCCATCGGACGACCGCAATTTTCCGGGCCCCCCACCCTTACACGTACGGCCGGGTCGTTCGGTTCGGAACCGTTGCCCATCCGCGGGTACGCTCGCACACGTGCCCTCCATGAACGACCTCGTCCGCCAGCACACAGCCCTCAGTGACACCGACCTGGAGTGGCTGCATCTGCTGGTCTCGGAGTGGCAGCTGCTCTCCGATCTGTCCTTCGCCGACCTCGTGCTGTGGGTTCCCACCCGCGACGGCACCCGCTATGTGTCCGTGGCCCAGATGCGGCCCAACACCGGTCCCACCTCCTACCAGGACGACATGGTCGGCCACTTGGTGCCGCGCGGCCGCCGCCCGCTGCTCGACGCGGCGCTGGACGAGGGCCGGATCGTGCGCGAGGGCGACCCGGAGTGGCGCGAGGAGGTCCCGGTACGGGTCGAGTCGATCCCCGTACGCCGTGAGGGCCGGGTCCTCGGAGTCATCGCCCGCAACACCAACCTCCTGACCGTCCGTACACCGTCCCGGCTGGAGCTCACCTACCTCCAGTCGGCCTCCGACCTGGCCCAGATGATCGCCGCCGGGGCCTTCCCGTTCCCCGGCCAGCAGGTCGACATGGACGCATCGCCGCGCGTCGGCGACGGGCTGATCAGGCTCGACGCCGACGGAGTCGTCCAGTACGCCAGCCCCAACGGTCTCTCCGCGTACCACCGCCTCGGCCTCGCCTCCGACCTGGTCGGCCAGCACCTGGGCGGGATCACCGCCGAACTCGCCCCCTCCCGCGGCCCGGTTGACGAGGCCCTGGTCAAACTCGCCAGCGGATACGCGCCCCGTGAGTTCGAGGTCGAATGCGCGGGCGGGGTGATCCAGCTCCGGGCGATCCCGCTCAAGCCCAAGGGGGTCAGGATCGGTTCCCTGGTCCTCCTCCGGGACGTCACCGAACTGCGCCGCCGCGAGCGGGAGTTGATCACCAAGGACGCCACCATCCGGGAGATCCACCACCGGGTGAAGAACAACCTCCAGACCGTCGCTGCCCTGTTGCGGCTCCAGGCCCGCCGGATGGACTCCGCCCAGGGGCGCGAGGCGCTCAACGAGGCGGTGCGGCGCGTCGGTTCGATCGCCATCGTCCATGAGACGCTGTCCCAGAATCTGGACGAGCGGGTGGAGTTCGACGAGATCGCCGACCGGGTCATCGCGATGGTCGCCGAGATCTCCCCGGGCAAGGTTACCTGTCGCCGCACGGGACGCTTCGGCATTCTCGACGCCGAAGTGGCCACACCGCTGGCGATGGTGCTCACCGAGGTCCTGCAGAACGCCCTGGAGCACGCCTTCACCCTCGCCGAGTCCGGCACGGTGGAGGTGTCGGCGGTGCGCGGCGGCTCCTCCGCCGGGAAGCGGCTGCTGATCACGGTCCGGGACGACGGCTGCGGACTGCCCGAGGGTTTCGACCCGCAGCGCGCCGGCAACCTGGGGCTGCAGATCGTGAGGACGCTGGTGGAGGGCGAGCTGAGCGGCACCTTCGGCATGGTCCCGGCCCCGGACCGCGGCACCCAGGTCGTCCTCGACATCCCGGTTCGCGCCGAGAAGTAGCCCCGGCGGCCGGCAAGGTACGGACACAGCAGTGAGCCCGGACCGTTGATCACGGTCCGGGCTCACTGATCATGCATGCGCTTCGGGGGTACTGCGCGCTGCGACTCGGGGGGCGGGGTTGTGCGTACGCTCTGTACGCGCCGCCTGGCTGAGGCTCGTAGCGGTGGCGTCGGATCAGGCGCTGGCGTTACGCGCCCGGTTGCGAGCGGCACGGCGCTTCATTGCGCGGCGCTCGTCCTCGCTGAGGCCACCCCAGACGCCGGAGTCCTGGCCGGACTCGAGCGCCCACTGCAGGCACTGCTCCATGACGGGGCAGCGACGGCAGACGGCCTTGGCTTCCTCGATCTGCAGCAGCGCAGGACCGGTGTTGCCGATGGGGAAGAACAGCTCGGGGTCTTCCTCACGACAAACGGCGTTGTGACGCCAGTCCATGGCTGCTACCTCTCCTTGGTATTACATACTGTGCTTGTGAATGTGAACGCTTTCACGAATCCCCCCGCAGGTGACGGGCCGACGCCCAGATGAACTGGTTGTGGTCCTGTGAAGTGAGGAGGGGTTCTGGCTCTCAGTGGAGGCCGTTGTTGCGGGCCGTCCCGATCGCCATGTAGAGATTCGCAAACCTCAGCTGCGGATACAACCCCTTCTGGAAACTTTTTTTTGATTCCTCGGTGTCGACTAGGTCACAGCCGTACTTCTATGGGGTGGAGCCCAGCCCAAACGTTCGAGTTAAAGGACTTTGGTCCCTTCCACTCACACAATCACACGCAGTGCACGGCGTACGCCTGTGAACGTCACACTGGTACGCACTCCCAGGTGGTCGCCGTCCATCTGGAAGGGGAGCGGCACCTTTGAATGCAAGGTGAAGTCCGTGAGGTCATGAAGTGAAACGGCGTGCTTGCCGGACGGGCCCTTCTCCGGGCTCGAAGTGAGCAGCTGGGTGCCGTAGCGGGCGACCGCCGGGGTGGAGAGCCGCTTCAGTCCGAGCACGTCCAGGCCGGTGTCGAAGGTGGCCTTCGGGGACGCGTACATGGGGCGATTCCCCAGGTACGTCCACGGAGCCGTGTTGGAAATTATGGACAGCGCGAGGTCGGTGACCGGTTCCTGTCCGGGCGTCTCCAGTGTGATCATCCCGTGCCGCCGGTGCGGCTCCTCCAGGAATTGCCGGACCACCTGGCGTACATACAGTGCATGCGTCGAGCGCTTGCCGCGTTCGCGTTGCTGTTCGACCCGGCCGACCACGCCCGCGTCGAATCCGAGCCCGGCGCAGAAGGTGAACCAGCGCTCCGGGACCGACTCGTCCTCGGTGCCGGGGGTGCCGGCCGCCAGCCCGAGGCCGACCGTGCGTTCGGTGTGGTTGGCGAGTGCGTCCAGGATCGCGCCGGTCGCCTCCACCGCATCGTTGGGCAGGCCCAGGGCGCGCGCGAAGACATTGGTGGAGCCACCGGGAACCACCGCGAGACTCGGCAGGTTGTCCAGGTCGGGGCCATTGTGGAGCAGGCCGTTGACGACCTCGTTGACTGTGCCGTCGCCGCCCAGGGCGACCACCAGGTCGATCTCCCCGGAGTCCGCGGCCTGCCGCCCCAGGTCCCGGGCGTGGCCCCGGTACTCCGTGGTCACGGCCTCCAGTTTCATCTCGCTGGCCAGCGCATGGATGAGCACATCGCGCGTCCGCGCACTGGTGGTGGTAGCAGCTGGATTGACCACAAGGAGTGCGCGCATGACGGCCAGACTACCTACCGCGTGGTATTGCTCTGAAGTCCTGCCCCATGACCTTCACGCTCGGTGACGGCCGGGTGCTGCCGGACGGGGGTGGCCGTCCGTTTTCTGCACCTTTCCCGACCCCGGCTTCGCTTTCGCAGGGCCGGGATGTCAACCTGCAAGAGTGAGTACTCAGCAGAACACGCCCTCCTCGTCGCCTTCGCCGTCGGTCGGACCGGCGAAGCCGAGCAGGATCACTCTCGTGGCCGGACTCACCGCCCTGGAAGGGGCGGCGCTCGTCGGCGGCGGGATCTACATGCTGGTGATGGGGCTGCTCGGGAGCCCCGAGAGCCCGCAGCAGGCGGAGATGGGCGGCCTCACGCTGATCGCGCTCGGCCTGATCCCGCTGTTCGCCGCGCGTGGTCTGCTGCGGCGGCGCAGCTGGAGCCGCGGACCCGCGCTGATCACGCAGATCATCGCGCTTCCGGTGGCCTGGACGTTGCTGAGGTCCCACGGCGCACTGATCCCGGTCGGGATCATCCTTGCCGCGGTGGTTCTGACCGCGCTCTACCAGCTGGTCAGGCCGACGACGGTCGAGGCACTCGGCATTCGCCGACCGGGCACCACGCCGGACGCCTGAGCCGGCTGCCCGGTGTCCGGGCGGGGTGAGGCGGCCTTCGGGTGACGGCGACTCCCCGGGCGCAGGTGCTGCACGCACGAGCCGACCGCCGCTGCCCCGCGCGGGCACGGCCGTTTCTGCCGGCCCCCGCGCCCGAACCGGCCCTTCGTGCTACTCCTCGACGAGCAGCCGCTCGCGCAGCTGCGCCAGCGTGCGGGCCAGCAGCCGCGAGACATGCATCTGCGAGATGCCGACCTCCTGCGCGATCTGCGACTGGGTCATGTTGCCGAAGAAGCGCAGCAGCAGAATCCGCTTCTCGCGCGGCGGCAGGTCCTCCAGCAGAGGCTTGAGCGACTCCCGGTACTCGACGCCCTCCAGCGCCTCGTCCTCGGAGCCCAGCGTGTCCGCGACCGCCGGGGACTCGTCGTCCGTGTCCGGCACGTCCAGCGAGAGCGTGCTGTACGCATTGGCCGATTCCAGGCCCTCCAGGACCTCTTCCTCGGAGATGCCCAGTCGCTCCGCCAGCTCATGCACCGTCGGCGAGCGGCCGTGCTGCTGGGAGAGTTCGGCAGTGGCCGTGGTGAGCGAGAGCCGCAGCTCCTGGAGCCGACGCGGCACCCGGACCGCCCAGCCCTTGTCACGGAAGTGGCGCTTGATCTCGCCGACGACCGTGGGGGTCGCGTACGTCGAGAACTCGACGCCGCGGTCCGGGTCGAACCGGTCCACCGACTTGATCAGGCCGATCGTGGCGACCTGGGTCAGATCATCCAGCGGCTCGCCGCGATTGCGGAACCGGCGGGCCAGATGCTCCACGAGCGGCAGATGCATCCGCACCAGCTGATTGCGCAGCTCCGCCTTCTCGGCCGACCCGTCGGGAAGCTTGCGCAGTTCGATGAACAGCGCCCGCGCCCCGCTGCGGTCGTGTGGATCGTGGTGCCCGTGCTCGCTCATCTGGCCTGCCTGCTCCGCCTGCGACTGCTCCACCGCGACCGTACGGCCCGCAGTCCCGTCCGCCCCGTCCACCGGATGGGGCAGGGCCTGCTGTTCCGGGATGCCTGCTGCGCGCACCACCCCTGGTCGGATCGTCTCGTCCCGCACAGGACCGTCCCCGTTCCCGTTGCTCACGCCGGCCCGGGTCCCGCGCCGCGCTGTTTGTAGAGGCTGATGGTGACAGTACGGTCGTCGGCGACCGAGGAGTCGACTTTTCCGGCCAGTGCGGAGAGCACCGTCCATGCGAAAGTGTCTCGCTCCGGCGCCCGGCCGTCCGTCGTCGGGGCGGACACCGTCACCTCGAGAGAATCCTCGATGAGTCGGAAGACGCAGCTGAGGACGGAGCCCGGCACGGCCTGCTGAAGCAGGATCGCGCAGGCCTCGTCGACCGCGATGCGAAGATCCTCGATCTCGTCGAGAGTGAAGTCCAAGCGCGCTGCGAGACCGGCCGTTGCCGTACGCAGCACCGACAGGTAGGCACCCGCAGCGGGCAGCCGGACCTCTACGAAGTCCTGATTCCCGGGCTCGCCTGCGATCTGGGACACCCTCACCTCCAAGGTGGCACAAACTCTTTCGAGGATCCGGGAAGGGTGCCCCGGAGCCATGCGGTACGTCTTCGGTTCTGGTCCGGCGACGCTATCGCGATCCATGATGCCGTGTCGCCGGGCCCCAGCCCATGGCTGTCACTCATGGTAAGCCCATGAGTACACACGGTGGGTAGAGGTCTGCGGCGGTCAATTACGAACAACCGGCGCCGGTTTGACGTACCCAGGCGTCAGACGATCGAACCGTCCTCGAAGCACCAGCGCCAGCTTTCGCCCGACTCGAAGCTCCGCATCACCGGATGACCGGTCTCCTTGAAGTGCGCGGTGGCGTGCTGCAGCGGCGACGAATCGCAGCAGCCGACATGACCACAGAGCAGACAGAGCCGTAGCTGCACCGGGTGGGTGCCCGCCTCGAGGCACCCGAGGCAGGTCTCGCTGCGCGGGACCGGCTCGGGGTGCGGCAGTTCGGAGACATGCGCGCAATCACTCATGATTGTCAGGTTACGACGGATGCGAGGACCGTGAAATGGACGCATTGCCGCTGGTGGCATTGGTCGCGGCCAGTGCGGCCGTGGCGGGGGCCGCCCGCCGCACCCCGGTGCCGGCCCCCCTGCTGCTGGTCACGGCGGGGCTGATCGCCTCGTATCTGCCCGGGGTGCCGACGTACACCCTGGACGCGCACATCGTGCTGCCGCTGCTGCTGCCGCCGTTGCTCTATACGGCGGCCGTCGACAGCTCGTACCTCGACCTGAGGGCCAATCTCCGGCCGGTCGCGCTGCTCTCCGTCGGTTACGTCCTGTTCGCGACCGTCGCGGTCGGCTGGCTGGCGTACCGCCTCGTGCCGGACCTGCCACTCACTGCCGCGCTGGTGCTCGGCGCGGTCGTCGCCCCGCCGGACGCTGTCACAGCCGCCGCGATCGCCCGCCGGGTCGGGCTGCCCGGCCGGGTCACGACGATCCTGCAGGGCGAGTCCCTGGTGAACGATGCCACCGCGATCACCGCCTACAAGGTGGCGCTCGCCGCCGCCGTCGGCGAGGGCATGAGCTGGGGTGCCGGGATCGGCGAATTCCTCCTCGCCGCGGTCGGCGGCGTCGTGGTCGGCCTGGCGCTGATGGTGCCGCTGCACTGGCTCCGTACGCACCTGAAGGAAGCCCTGCTGCAGAACACGCTGTCGCTGCTGATCCCCTTCGTGGCGTACGCGGCGGCCGAACGCGTACACGCCTCCGGAGTGCTCGCCGTGGTCGTCGTCGCGCTCTATCTGGGCCACCGCTCCTGGCAGGTCGACTTCGCGACCCGGCTCCAGGAGGCGGCCGTCTGGAAGATGGTCGCGTTCATCCTGGAGTCCGCGGTCTTCGCGCTGATCGGGCTCCAGCTGCCCTTCGTGCTCAAGGGGCTCGGAACGTACGCGGTGGCAGAAGCCCTCTGGTACGCGGTGGCCGTGTTCCTCGCCGTCGTCGTGGTCCGCTTCATCTGGGTCTACCCGGCGACGTATCTGCCCAGGTGGCTGTCGAAACGGATCAGGGAGCGCGAGCCCGAGACCAACTGGACGGCCCCGCTGATCGTCGGCTGGGCCGGGATGCGCGGGGTCGTCTCGCTCGCCATCGCGTTCTCCATCCCCGTGCTCACGACCGACGGGCATGCCTTCCCGGCCCGCAATCTGGTGCTGTTCCTGACCTTCACCACCGTCATCGGCACCCTCGTCGTCCAGGGGCTCAGCCTGCCGCTGCTGGTGCGCGTCCTGAAGCTTCCGGGGCGCGATGTGACGGCGGAGACCCTGGCCGAGGCGCAGGCGCAGAGCGAGGCGTCCACGGCCGCCGAGGAGCGCCTGGAGGAGCTGCTCACCGACCGGCGCAACTGGCTGCCGGGGCCGCTCACCGACCGGCTGCGCACCGTCCTTGAGCGCCGCCGCAACGCGGTGTGGGAGCGGCTGGGTGCGGCCAATCCGGTGACCGGGGAGTCGGCGGACGACACGTACCGGCGCCTGGCCGGGGAAATGATCGAAGCCGAGCGCGAGGTCTTCGTGCGGCTGCGGGACGAGCGGCAGATCGACGACGAGATGCTCCGCACGCTGCTCAGACGGCTCGACCTGGAGGAGGCGGCGGCCTACCGGGAGGAGTCGGAAGCGCCTTAGGGTCCGGTGGGATGCGCCTACGGCCGGCCCGTGACGACGGCCGCGACCGTGGTTCCCGGGGGGAATGCGCCCTCCTCGGCCAGCGCGGTGAGTGCGTACAGCAGCTTGGCGACATAGAGGCGCTCGACGGGCAGCCCGTGCCGCTGCTCGAAGTCGTCCGCGAAGGCGTGCAGCTGCGGGGTCGCACGGGCGTAGCCACCGAAGTGGAAGCGCTCGTCCAGGGACCACGACCCGGCGGGCCCGCCGAACGCCTCCTGCTGCAGTTCCCGTACCGCGTCGCCGAGGAAGCCGCCGCGCAGCACCGGGACGCCGAGGGCGCGCTGCCCCGGTGCGAGGCCGGCGGCCAGTCCGGCGAGGGTGCCGCCGGTGCCGCAGGCGACCGCGACCACATCGACTCGGCCGTGCAGCTCGCGGCCCAGCTCCGTACAGCCCTGTGCGGCCAGGGCATTGCTGCCGCCCTCCGGGATGACACAGCACTCTCCGAAGGCGCTCAGCAGCCCCGCCAGGACCTCTGGATCGGCCTTCGCGCGGTACGTCGTACGGTCCACGAAATGCAGGGTCATCCCATCGGCGGCGCAGCGGGCGAGCGAGGGGTTGAGGGGACGTCCGGCCAGTTCGTCACCGCGTACGACCCCGATGGTGGGGAAGCCGAGCAGCCGCCCGGCGGCGGCGGTGGCCCGCAGATGGTTGGAGTACGCGCCGCCGAAGGTCAGCACGGTGCGCCCGGCGGCGGCCCGCAGGTTGGGGGAGAGTTTGCGCCATTTGTTGCCCGGGAGATCGGGGTGGATCAGATCGTCGCGTTTGAGCAGCAGCCGTACGCCGTGGCGCGCGAAGCGCAGGTCCTCGACCGGTTGCAGGGGCGAGGGGAGCACCGGCTGCAGGCGCGAGAGGTCGAGTGCTTCGGAGGGCATGCCGCAATTGTCGCCGTGCCATGCCGCGGCGGGTGGGTGCGGGTCATTTCACGGGGTCGTGGATCCGGTCCCGCACGGAGTCCATCGAGAAGCCGCGGGGATCGATCTTGCCGGGCTGCCACTCCTTGTGGCCGATCACCGAGCGGGACGTCCAGCCGTGGTGACGGCAGACCGCGCGGCGGCCTTCTTGATCGCTTCGAGCTGTTCGCCGGGCCAGGGGTCCTCGCCGGTGCCGAGGTTCTCGCACTCGAAGCCGCAGAAGTGCCTGTTCTCGTCGGCGTTGGCCTCGTTGTCGGACGGGAGGCGCTTCTCGGCGACGACGGCGCGCAGTACGTCGTCGTCGCCGAGTCCGGCGTGGTTGGCGCGGCGAGCCGATCCGGTCAATTCCGCGAGCGGTGAGCCGGGTTCAGCCCTGGGCGAGCCACAGGTCGGGGCCGAACACCTCGTAGTGGATGTCCGCCGCCGGGACGCCCTTGGCCAGCAACTGGGTGCGTACGGCGCGCATGAAGGGCAGTGGTCCGCAGAGGTAGGCGTGGGTGCCGGGGGCGACCGCGAGGCCGCTCAGGTCGACCCGGCCGGTGCGGTCGGTGGGGTGGCCGGGCTCCGGGGTCTCGTACCAGAAGTGCGAGGTGGCGTCGGGGAGTTTGCCGGTGAGCAGGGCGTGGTCGGCGCGCATCGCGTGGTCGGCGGGGGAGCGGTCGCCGTGCACGACGGTGACCGGGGCGCGGTGTCCGGTCGCCGCGAGGTGTTCCAGCATCGACAGCATCGGGGTGCAGCCGATGCCCGCGGAGGCGAGCAGGAGCGGGGCGTCGGCGGAGTCGAGTACGAGATCGCCGTACGGGGCGGAGACGCGCAGCCGGTCGCCCGCCCCGACCTCGGCGTGCAGATGACGGGAGACCTCGCCGTCGGGCGAGCCGCCGCCGTGCACCCGCTTGACGGTGATCGAGCGGAGCGGGGAGCCGGGGGCGCTGGAGAGGCTGTACTGGCGGATCTGGCGGGCCCCGTCGGGGAGTTCCACCTGTACGGAGACGTACTGGCCGGGGCGGAAGGCGGGGGCGGGTGCGCCGTCTGCCGGGCGGAGCTGGAAGGTGGCGACATCCGCCGTCTCCTCGATCCGGGTGGCCACCTCCCACTCGCGCCACACGTCACCGGCGACGACGCCCTGCTGCGCGTACAGCCGCTCCTCGATCGAGATCAGGGCGCCCGCCATCAGCCAGTAGACCTCGTCCCAGGCGGCGGCGACCTCCGGGGTGACCGCGTCGCCGAGCACCTCGGCGATGGCGGCGAACAGATGAGTGTGCACGATGTCGTACTGCGGGGCGGTCACTCCGAGCGAGGCGTGCTTGTGCGCGATCCGGCTGAGCATTACGTCGGGGCGGGTGTCCGGGTGCTCGACCAGCTGGGTCGCGAAGGCGGCGATGGAGCCCGCGAGAGCCTGGCGCTGGGCGCCGGACGCCTGGTTGCCGCGGTTGAAGAGGTCACGCAGCAGCTCGGGATGGGCGTCGAAGAGCTTGCGGTAGAAGAGATCGGCGATGTCTCCGATGGCCGCTCCCACGGCGGGGAGGGTGGCACGGACGGTGGCGGTCGACGTCTCGGAGAGCATCGGTGACTCCTGGGTTCTTGAATTGGTATCTGAGATTCGTATTTTTGGGCAGTGTGAAACCGGGCGCTGGCGCCCGTGGTGTGGTGTGCGGTGGCTCAGTCGGCGGCCGGGCGGCCGCGGCTGATGCCGATGAGCAGCGGTCCGGTGGGGGAGGTGACGAGTTCGGTGACGGTGATCGGATCGAGCGAGGCGTAGAAGGCGTCTTCCGCCTTGCGCAGGGCGCCGCGCAGCCGGCAGGCCGAGCGCAGGGGGCAGGGGGTGGTGCCCTCGCACTCGACGACGTCGCCGGGTCCCTCCAGCTCCCGGACGAGTCCGCCGATCGAGGCGGCCCGGCCCGCTCCGGTGAGGCTGAGCCCGCCGCCGCGGCCCCGGCGCGCCTCGATGAGGCCGAGGTGCTGGAGCTTGGCGACGACCTTCGCGGTGTGGGTGTACGGCACCTGCATGGTCGCCGCCACCTCCCGGGTGGTCGGCGGGTCCTCGTTCTCCACGACGGCGAGGCGCATCAGTACGCGCAGCGCCACGTCGGTGAATCTCGTCAGCCGCATGACGGACACGGTAGATAAGTTGCATCAAGGATGCAAATTAATGGGACCCGTGGACATCGCTGAGCGTCGTGCCCAGCCCAAAGGCCGAATAGTCACACTCTTTTGTGTAATGGCGTGCCGACTCTCCGTGCTGAAAGGCTTCTTCGTGCAGGTCAGCCGATGATCGAGAGGACGTCAGATGTCCGTTGGTGAAGAGGTTCAGAACGCGCCGGTGCCGCCGCAGCAGAGTCTGGGCACGGCGGCGGCGCGGAACCTCGCGACGACCACCAAGTCCGCTCCGCAGATGCAGGAGATCACCTCACGGTGGCTGCTGAAGATGCTGCCATGGGTGCAGGTGCAAGGTGGCACCTACCGGGTGAACCGCAGGCTGAGCTACTCGGTCGGGGACGGCCGGGTGACCTTCGTGCAGACCGGTGACCGGGTCACGGTCATCCCCGCGGAGCTCGGAGAGCTGCCCGCCCTGCGGGAGTTCGACGACGAGGAGGTGCTCGGCGAGCTGGCCCGGCGGTGCGAGCAGCGTGAAATCGCCGCCGGCCAGGTACTGGCCGGCGCCGGGGACGCGGCGGACCGTGTCTTCCTGCTGGCGCACGGCAAGGTCGAGAAGGTCGGCTCCGGCCCGTACGGGGACGAGACGGTGCTCGGGATCCACGCCGACGGGGCCTACTTCGGCGACCACGCCCTGATCGACGGCGACGCCGTCTGGGAGTACACGGCCCGTGCCGTCACCGCCTGCACGGTGCTGACGCTGAGGCGGGCCGATGTGCTGAATCTTGCCGAGCGCGCGGATTCGCTCCGCACCCATCTCGCCGGACTGCTCAGCATTCCGCAGCAGCGCACCAACAAGTACGGCGAGGCGGAGATCGATCTCTCCGCCGGCCATGTCGGCGAAGCCGTCGTCCCGCACACGTACGTGGACTATGAATCGGCGCCGCGTGAGTACGAACTGAGCGTCGCCCAGACCGTGCTGAAGGTCCACAGCCGGGTCGCCGACCTCTACAACCAGCCGATGAACCAGACCGAGCAGCAGTTGCGGCTCACGGTCGAGGCGCTGCGCGAGCGCCAGGAGCACGAGCTGATCAACAACCGCGAGTTCGGACTGCTCAACAACTGCGACTACGGGCAGCGCATCCAGCCGCACGACGGGGCGCCCAGCCCCGACGACATGGACGAACTGCTCTCGCGCCGCCGCGGCTCGAAGCTCTTCCTCGCGCACCCGCGGGCCATCGCCGCATTCGGCCGTGAATGCAACAAGCGCGGTCTGGTGCCGGAGAGCGTGGAGGTCGGCGGACACCATGTGCCGGCCTGGCGGGGCGTACCGATCTTCCCGTCCAACAAGATCCCGGTCACCGATGCCCGGACCACGTCGATCATCTGCATGAGGACGGGTGAGGCCGAGCAGGGCGTCATCGGGCTCCAGCAGACCGGCATCCCCGACGAGATCGAGCCCAGCCTGTCGGTCCGGTTCATGGGCATCGACGAGCAGGCGATCATCTCCTACCTGGTGACGGCCTACTACTCCGCAGCCATCCTCGTACCGGACGCCCTCGGCGTACTGGAAAACGTAGAGGTCAGCCGCTGGCGGTAGCCATCGGGGGCCCGGACGGCGATGTCCGGGCCCCGTCAACCTCCGCCACCGGGCAGCCGCGCCCGGGGCGGTCTCGGGAGGACGCCCCAGTGAAGACCCACCACGCACTCCAGCCACCCACACCCCGGGCCCCGGGTGACAACGACCCGGCCGCCCTCGCAACGCAGGGCCTTGAGGCCACAGCCCTCCTGGAACAGACCCGCACCCTCGTCGATCCCCAACTGCACGCCGCCGTCGACTCCTTGCCCGGATCGATCCGCCGCGTAGCGATGTACCACTTCGGCTGGCAGCAGGCCGACGGCACCCCGTCATCGGCGCGGGCGGGCAAGGCGATCAGGCCCGCGCTCGTCCTCGCCGCCGCCCGGGCTCTGGGCGGCGACCCGCAACGGGCGGTACGGGCAGCCGTCGCCGTGGAGCTGGCCCACAACTTCACTCTGCTGCACGACGATGTCATCGACGAGGACCGGACCCGTCGGCACCGGCCCACGGCCTGGGCGGTCTTCGGCATTCCGGACGCGGTCATCGCCGGTGACGCCATGCTCGCCCTCGCTCAACGGCTGCTCGCCGAGGACACCGGCCCGGCCTCGGCCCGCGCTTCGGCAAGGCTCTCGACCTGTGTCATCGAGCTGTGCGCAGGCCAGCAGGCCGACTGCGCCTTCGAGGAACGCGGTCCGGACGAAGTCTCGCTGGACGAGTGCCTGACCATGGCCACCGCCAAGACGGGAGCCCTGCTCGGCTGTGCCTGCGCACTGGGTGCTCTGTATGCCGGCGCGGGGGAGCGGGCGGTCGGCGCGATGGACGGATTCGGCAGGGAGGCGGGCCTCGCCTTCCAGCTCATCGACGATCTGATCGGCATCTGGGGGGATCCGGCGCAGACCGGAAAGCCGGTCGGGGCGGATCTTGTCGCCCACAAGAAGTCCCTGCCCGTGGTCGCCGCGCTGACCTCCGGCACGCCGGCAGCGGCCGAACTGGCCGCGCTCTACCGGGGACCGATGAATACACCCGGTGAGGTGAGCCACGCCGCCGATGCCATCGACCGGGCCGGTGGCCGGGACTGGGCGCAGATCTGCGCGGCCGACCGGATGGCACGCGCGGTCCACCACCTGTCCCGGGCGGTCCCCGACCTGGCCCCGGCGGGCGATCTCCTGACCCTGGCGGAGTTCGTCACCCGCCGGACGCACTGAGTGCGGAAAGGAGGGAGCGGTACGCGGAGCGGGATCGGAGGGGGCGCGGAGACAAGGAGCGGAGAGTTGAGACCGGTGAAGGGGGCGGAGGAAGGGGAACGGAGCAAGGTGCCGAGGTCACAAGGCCCGTGAGGCGAAAAGGAGGGCGACCGGGCGACTGTCATGGGCACGGGCTACAGTCCGTGCCCATGACAGATGAGTCATGGGCAGGGTGGTACCGGGACCGACAGGGTTCCGACGCCGTCATCCTCACCACCGACGGACAGCAACTCCGCCTCCGGACCAGGGGCATCGACTTCGAGGGCGAAAGCTTCGACGGCCTCACCCCGGTGGCCGGCACACCACCGGCCGACGACCTGTTCGCCCTGGTGGACGGTGCGTTGGGCGACTGTGTCCTGGAATGGGACCTGCCGCTCCCGGTCCTCTGGGACGGAGCCGTCCATCAGGCCACGCTCAGCTGCCTGTTGTCGCTGCGTCGTCCCGATCCGTATCTCTACCTGGAGCTGCAGTTCGGCGGGGCGGCCTACGGATCCCATCGTGCGGAGAGCGACTTCGCGTCCGCCCTCGCCACGATCCAGCGCACCCTGCCGCCCGGCGTGCGCCTGCAGACCTGCATCGCCTGCGCCTTCTCGGACTACTTCCCGTCCCCCGGCCGCGGCCTTTCCGGTGGCCTCGCATGCTTCCGGGGCGCCAAGGACGCCTACCGCGGGGCGGCCGGTGAGGGCGATGTCCTGGATCTGTGGGACCGGCGGACCGGATTCGTCCAGGAGGTCTGGAGCTGCCGCGAGTACGAGCCCCGCCCGGAGCGAGGCGCCGGCACCGGGCACCGGGGTGCGTTCCCGCTGGAGCTGGCTTGACCTTCTCTGCCTGACCGGTTGTTGCCGCCCTCCAGTTGCTCGTCGGACTGTTCCCGACCACGACGAGGGCGGTCCGTACCTCATCTCGCCATCTCGCCATCCCGACGGCATGCCATCTTGACGGCATGCCGTCGACGCTTTGCCACACCTTCATTGTTCTACTAACATGCGAACAATGAAGGTTTTCATGAAGCGTAAGAATCTGGGCCGGGCGACTCTCGTCGCCCTGCCGTTCCTGCTCGCGCTCGTCACCGATCTGGTGCTGCTCGCCGTCTTCCGCGACCGGCTTCCCGGACAACTGGCCAGTCACTTCCGGGCCGATGGCCGGGCGGACGGCTACGTGGGGCAGGTGTGGCACGCCGTGGCCAACGCTCTGCTGTTTGCCGTGACCGGTGCTCTGTGGACTCTCACCGTGGTGCGGGGGAAGTTCTACGGGTGGGCCTACCGCTGGCTGGTCGCCGGTGGATACGCCTTCGCCGGATTCCTCGGCTGGGTGATGGCGGCCGTGCTGCTCGCCAACGTGGATGCCGGTGAGAATGCGCAGGGAGAGGCGCAAGGCGTGTCGTTCCCGATGTGGCAGCTCGCCGTCGCCCTGGGGGTCGCCGTGCTCGCCGGAGGGCTCGGGATGGTGCTGGCCGCGCTCGGTCCCGTACCGAAGCAGCCGGCCGCGACCGGACGGGCCGGGGAGGGTGCGCGGATTGCGCTCGCCGATGGGGAGGTCGCCGGATGGGCGCGCAGCGCCGGGAGTTGGTGGCTGCCGCTGATCGCGCTCGCGCTCGTGGCCGGCGGGGTGGTGCTGCTGTTCGTCTCGGGCTGGGCGGCCGCGATTCCGCTGCTGCTCCTCGGTGTGCTGCTGGCCGCCTTCGCCCGGCCGTATGTGGTGGTGGACCGGCGCGGCATCACCATCTCGGGAATGCTGCCCTGGCCGCGCCTGAGGGTGCCGCTCGACCGGATCGAGGCCGCGACCAGCAGGGACATCAACCCCCTTGCGGAGTACGGGGGCTGGGGCTATCGCATCCGTCCGGGACGGAGCGGTGTCATGATCCGCTCCGGTGAGGGAATCGTGGCGACACTGGCCGGCGGCCGGGACTTCGCGGTGACCGTCGACGATTCGGCGACCGGCGCCGCGCTCCTCAACACCCTCATCGACCAGCGCCGAGCGGAGCACTGACCATGCTCTTCCGGGTCGATCCCACCTCCACCGTGCCGCTCGGTGATCAGATCGCGGCGTCCGTGCGTCGCGCCGTTGCCGAGGGGGCGGTGGTGCCGGGCGAGCGTCTGCCCGCCGCCCGGGTGCTCGCCGATTCCCTGGGGGTCAATGTCCATACGGTGCTGCGGGGTTATCAGCAGCTCCGGGAGGAGGGGCTGATCGAACTGCGCCGGGGGCGCGGTGCGGTCGTCACCGGCGGCGCATCCCCGCACCGGGCCCGGCTGCTGGAACGCGTACGCGAAGTGGTCGCGGACGCGCGCGAGCTGGGGATGACGGAGGACGAGTTGCTGACCCTGGTCCGTACCGCACTCGACAACCCGTAGGTCAGCGCAGGCCGTCCCAGCCCCAGCGCGGCGTCGGGCCGGGAACGCCGAGGTCCTCGCCGACCGGGGACGCCGACACATCGCGGGCGACGCCCGTGCCCCAGTGGAAGTACTCCAGGACCCGGCGGCGCAGCAGCGCGTCGTCCGGGAGCTCCTTCTCGACGGCGTCCGTCATCAGTTCCATCCAGCGCAGCCGCTGCTGCTCGGTGATGGACAGCCCGAGGTGGACGCGCAGCAGGGCCTGGTGGCCGCCGTGTTGCCCGGTGAAGTCGGCGGGGCCGTCGAATATCTCGGCCAGCCAGACGGCGACATGCTCGATATGGGTCGGGGTGAAATCCGCGAAGACGGGTGCGAGCAGCGGATCCACCAGCACGTTGTCGTAGAAGGTGTTGCTCAGCCGGCGCAGTGGGTCCATGCCGCCGACGGCTTCGTACAGGGAATCGGGACGCTCGCTCACGCTCGTACCTCCATGGGGGCGGCCCGCCTGTGGTGGCCGTTTCCAGCATCCCCCGGAACGAGTGGCGCGCCCGGCCCGTTCGCTGCGGGCGGATCAAGTGGGGGGCGAGCATTCACCTGTCCGTCGGACGCTCAAGGGGCCACCCCGTCCTACGAGGTGGCCCCCGGTGCCGCTGAGCGGCCCGACAGTGGTCAGGAGCCGCTGCGGGCGAGTGCGGCCGCGAAGCCGTTCTGCCACAGGTAGTTCACCCGGCTGCGCTCGTTCGCGTTGGGGTAGGGATTCGTGCAGGACGTGCCGGGGCCGCCGCCCGACATCAGCTCGCTGCACGGACCGGAGTAGTGATCCGGCAGGCCGAGCACATGACCGGTCTCGTGCGCGGTGACGCGGGTCGAGTTGTACTGCTGGTTCTGTGCGTAGTCGAGGAAGATGTACCCGTTGCCGTGCCCGTCGGTGCTGGCGTACGAGCCGCTCGGGTCGTTGCCCTCGTAGTAGGCGAAGTCGGCGTTCGAGCCTTCCTGGAGCCGGACGTTGGAGACCGAGCTGTTCCAGATCTGCGCACTGCTGGATATCTGGGTGCGGAAGCTCGGCGCGTTGGCGGTGCTGTAGACGATGGTGACCGCCTGGGCGCCGGGGTTCGCCGCCCGCTTCTTGGCGACGGACTTGGCGACCGCTTCGAAGAACGCCTTGTTCGCGGCGGCGCTCTCGTGCGACCCGGAGCCGGAGGTGTAGCCCGCGTGGGCCTTTGAGGCGGCGGCGGGGGGTGCGGGGGGTGCGGCGGGTGCGGGAGAGGAGGCGATGGCGGGTGCGGTGCCCAGCGCGGCCGCGAGTCCGA
Source organism: Streptomyces atratus (assembly GCF_014648655.1). Taxonomy (GTDB): domain Bacteria; phylum Actinomycetota; class Actinomycetes; order Streptomycetales; family Streptomycetaceae; genus Streptomyces; species Streptomyces atratus. The sequence continues at coordinate 280,151 of NZ_BMRN01000001.1, read as the reverse complement.
AGCCGAGGCCGACTACGGCCGACATGACGGTCCTGGGGTGTCTCATGGGGGGTCTCCTACCGATTGCCTGTCCGATGAACCCGTCCGGTCATCGGACGCGGACGGGGTGCGGTACGCAGAGAGTGTCGGGGAGCGGAAGCCGTGGCGGATGATGTCAACCGGCGATAGCACCGGCCTATCGCCACCCTTGGTGCCGTTGTCGAAGTCTTGACCAACTCCCGGTGAATTAACGGACTTTGATCGGATTGGGGCGTCTGGTGCGACCGTGGCACGCCGTCCTACGCTCGACCGTATGGAGCTTGAGGTGAGACACCTCAGGGCGCTGTGCGCCATCGCCGACACGGGCAGCCTGCACCGAGCGGCCCGCAGGCTGGGTGTGAGTCAGCCCTCCCTGACCACCCAGCTGCGGCGGATCGAGAACACCCTGGGCGCCGAGTTGTTCAGCCGCGAACGGACCGGCTGCCGGCCGACGTTGCTCGGCCGTGCCGTCCTCAGCCGGGCCCGCCCCCTGGTCGACGGAATGACCGCCCTGGTCAGCGAGGCGAAGGCGGAGGCCGACGTGGTCCGCGCCTCGGGCCCGCGGCTGCGCATCGGCTGCACCGCGAGCCGGGTCATCGGCGGCTGGCTGCGCAGGCTGCGGCTCCGGCTGCCCGGCACGGACATCTCGCTGCGGGTCGACGTATCGGCCAGCGCCCTGCTGCATACGGTCGATGCGGGCGGGCTCGATGTCGCCTTCGTGCACGAGGTCGAGGGCTGTCCGCTGGCCATCCCGGAGGGCCTGGAGCAGCGCGTACTCCTCGACCGCGAACCGCAGTTCATCTCCATGGCCCGGGACCATCCGGCCGCCGCCCGGCCCGTGGTCGACCTCGGGGACCTGGCCGCCGACCGGTGGATGGTCGACCCCACGGTGGACGGCGAATGGGACGCGCTGCGCCGGGTGTTCGGCGAGGCGGGCCTCGCGCCGACCGTTCTGCACGGCGACTACCTCACCGCCGCGTCCCTCGTCGTGCTCGGCGAGGCGGTCGCACCCTGCCAGCCCACCTCCGGGCCGCGCGACGACATGGCGATCCGTCCGCTGCGCGACGACCCCCTGGCCGTAAGGCTGCTGCTGGTGTCCCGGCCGGGCGCCGACATGGCGACGGTGTACGGGGAGTTGGAGGCGGCCTACCGGGAGGCGGCCCAGCGGGCGGCCGGGTACCACCAGTGGCTGCTGCGCAACCGCAGCCCGCTCGCCCGCACACAGTGAAGGACCGCTGTCCGATTCCGCCGAGAGCGAGGACCTGTTCCAACCCGGCCGTCCGGCGGGCAGAGTCGGTCCCATGAGGCTTCTGATGCTGGGTGGTACGGAATTCGTCGGTCGCGCCGTCACCGAGGCTGCGCTCGCGCGCGGCTGGGAGGTCACGGTGTTCCACCGCGGCCGTCACGCACCCCCGCAGGGCGTGACGGAACTCCTCGGTGACCGCACCACCGGCGACGGCCTCGCCGCGCTGACCGCAGCCGCCGGCCACCACGGGGGCACGCCCGAGTGGGACCTGGTCGTCGACACCTGGAGCGGCGCCCCCTCGGCCGTACGGGACGCGGCCCGTCTGCTGGCCGACCGGGCCGCCCGCTACGCGTACGTTTCCAGCCGTTCCGTGTACGACTACCCGGCCCCGGCCGGTCTGCCCGAGGACGGCCCGCTGGTGTCCGGTGCCTCGCCCGACGCCGGTGGGGACGTCTCGTACCCCCTTGCCAAACGCGGCGGCGAACTGGCCGCACTCGACGCCTTCGGGGACCGCGCCCTGCTGGCCCGCGCGGGACTGATCCTGGGCCCCTGGGAGAACATCGGCAGACTCCCCTGGTGGCTGCTGCGGATCGCCCGCGGCGGGCCCGTACTGGCTCCGGGGACACCGGACCTGATGCTCCAGTACATCGACGCCCGCGACCTCGCCGATTGGCTCCTGGACGCGGGGCGCGGTGGTCTGCACGGGCCGTACAACCTGGTCAGCCGCCCCGGCCACGCCACCATGGGGCAACTGCTGGATGCCTGTGTACGTGCCACCGGCTCAGACGCGGAACTCCGCTGGACACCCGCTCGGACCATCCTCGCGGCAGGTGTGGAGCCCTGGAGCGACCTGCCGGTCTGGCTGCCGCCGGGCGAGCTGTACGACACCATGCACCGGGGCGACGTCAGCAAGGCGTACGCGGCCGGTCTGCGCTGCCGGCCGGTCGAGGAGACGGTCGCCGATACCTGGAAGTGGCTGGTCGGACTGGATGGCGCGGCCCCGCAACGGCCGGACCGGGCCGCGGTCGGTCTGGACCCGCGGGTGGAGGCCGAACTGCTGGTGGATACGGCCTGACGCGCGCTCGCGCGCACGGCGTGCCCCGATGGCCCTACGCATCGGGGTATCCGGGGGCATCGGAAACGGGCGGCCCACCCCGCCCCCTCGGAGCCGGAATCCCCCGGCGCCTGCGGAGTCGGCCCCCGCACCGAAGCCCACCCCCACCACTCCCGGCCGCACGAACCCGACCACAACCGGCCGGACGACGCCGACGCCACGGCGGCTCGCTCCCGAACACGGGTTCCCACGGTGGTGAATGGATTCCTGGCGGCATCGCGGCAGTTCTGCTCGCTGCCGGATCGGCGGCCACGCTGATGGCCCGCAGGACGCGTCGGCGCAGCTAGCTTTGGCCCATGGCCGAACTGCTGCTGCACCTCACCGAAGGCCCCTTGTGGGAGGCGGCCCGCGGGATCGGGACGTACGAGATGTCCACCCGCGGCCGCACCCTGCACGAAGAGGGCTTCATCCACTGCTCGCTGCCGCACCAGCTCGCAGGCGTGGCCGAGATGCTGTACGGCACCGGGAGCCGGGCCGGGGCCGGCGACCAGGATCTGGTGGTCCTCGTCATCGATCCCGCCCGTCTCCCGGCACCCGTACGGTACGAGTCCGTCGCGCCCGGCGGCGAGGAGTTCCCGCACATCTACGGACCCGTCCCGGTGGACGCGGTCGTGGAGGTGCGCCCCTGGCTGCGAATGGAGGGCGACCCCGCATGAACCCCCCACCCCCCATGGACCCGGGCGCCCCCATCGTCGCCGTCACCGGCGCGAGCGGTGCGGTCGGCGGCCGTGTCGCACAGCGCCTGGTGCGCGCCGGTGTGCCCGTGCGGCTCCTCGGCCGCGACCCGTCCCGGCTGCCGGAACTGCCCGGCGCCGTCGCCGCACCGCCCGCGCCCTACGGTGACGGGGAGGCCATGCGCCACGCCCTCGCCGGGGCGCACACGCTGTTCCTCGTCTCGGCGCACGAGAGCCCCGACCGGGTGCGCCAGCACACGACGGCCGTGGACGCGGCGGTCGCCGTGGGCGTCGAACGCATCGTGTACGTCTCGTTCCTCGGCGCGGCGCCGGACGCCACGTTCACCTTCGCCCGGGACCACTGGCACACCGAGGCCCACATCCGGGCCGCCGATGTCCGCTACACCTTCCTGCGCGACAGCCTGTACCTCGCCGGGCTCCCGGCGATGACCGGAGCCGACGGGGTGCTGCGTGGTCCCGGCGGCGACGGCCGGGTGTCGGCGGTGGCGCACGAGGACATCGCGGACGCCGCGACCGCCGTGCTGCCGGCCGACACCGAGAGCACCGACACCCGCCACGACGGGCTCACGTACGACCTCACGGGCCCCGAGGCGTTCACTCTCGCCGAAGCGGCCGAGGAAATGAGCCGGGTCACCGGCCGGACCATCATCTACGTACCGGAGACCCGCGAGGAGGCCTATGCCTCACGGGCGCAGTACGGTGCCGAGGACTGGGAGGTGGCCGGCTGGGTGACGTCGTACGAGGCCATCGCCACCGGCGAGATGTCCACGGTCTCGGATGCCGTACCGAACCTCACCGGGCATCCGGCGATGAGCCTGGCCACCTATCTGAGGGAGCATCCGGACAGCTATCGGCATCTGCTGAAAACGGACTGACGCCACGGCGGGCGGCATCGGAAGAGGAGAGGGGCCGACAGCCCATGCGTACGGAAACCCCCTGGGGTCCATGGGATCCGGCCCCGCTCGAAGAGGCTGCCCGCCTCTTCGCCCCGTTGCGCGCCCCCTGGTGGATCGCGGGCGGATACGCGGTCGAACTCGCCGTGGGCCACACCTTCCGGGACCACGGCGACATCGACGTACTCCTGCTCCGCCGCGACCAGCTCACCGCCCAGCAGATCCTGGCGGGCTGGGAGTGGTGGGCCGCCGATCCTCCCGGCACCCTGCGCCCCTGGCTCCCCGGCGAGGTCCTGCCGCGTCACGTCCACGACATCTGGTGCCGTCCCGGGCCCGCCGAGCCCTGGCGCATCCAGCTCATGCTCGACGACGCGGAGGGCACCGACTGGCTGTTCCGCCGCGATCCCCGCATCCGGCTCCCGCTCGACCGGCTCGGCCGGGTCTCGAAGGACGGCGTCCCGTACCTCTCCCCTGAGGTACAGCTGCTGTACAAGGCCAAGTCCCCGCGGCCCAAGGACGAACAGGACTTCGCGACGGCGCTGCCGACCCTCACCGCGGACCAGCGCGCCTGGCTGACCGAGACGATCACATTGGCCCAGGGCGCCGACCACCCGTGGGCGGCACGTCTGCGTGCCCACCCGGTCGGCTGACGCGGCGAAGAGCGCGGGACGGGGACGGCTGACCACCCCTCACCGCACATACGCGCCCGCCCGCGCCGCCGCGGCCGCGGCTGCGGCGGCACGGTCCGCCGCCGCCTCGTCGAGCGGGTCGCCGCTCGCCAGCAGCCGGTAGTAGAGGGGGGCCGATACGGCGCGGATCACCTCGTCCGCGTCCGTGCCCGCGGGCAGTTCCCCGCGTTCGACGGCCTCGGTGACGCAGCCGGACCACTCCTTGATGCGGATCGCGTAGAAGCGGTGCAGGGCCTCGGCCGTGCGCGGGTCGCAGGTCGCAGCGGCGATCACGGACTTGAAGAGGGCGCCCTGCCGCGGATCGGTGAGGGTGGTGACCACCAGCCGGGCATTGGCCCGGAGGTCCTCGGTCAGGGAACCCGTGTCCGTACGGGGTGAGGACTGCTCGGCCATGTCGTCGAGCAGGTCGGCGATCAGGCCGGTGGGGGTGGACCAGCGCCGGTAGACGGTCGTCTTGCCGACTTCCGCGCGACGCGCGACATCGGCGAGGTCCAGGCGGTCGAAGCCGTGCTCGGCCAGGGCGTCGCCCGCGGCCCGCAGGACCGATTCACGGACCCGGGCGGTACGGCCACCGGGCCGGACGGTGCCGGGCTCCACACCCTCAGAAGTCATAACGGGTCTCCAGTTCCATTAGTAAAGCTTCCTCTGTTACGGTGGCTCCCGAATTAACGGAACCATAGTCCCATTAAAACCTCTCTCTGAGGAAGGGCAGTCATGTCCGCACCCAGCCGGGCCCAGTCTCCCGACATCACCGACGCCACTCCCGCCGTGCCGTCCCCGGAAATCCGCATGACCGGACGGCAGAAACTGGTCCTCGCTCTTCTCCTCGGCGCACAGTTCATGATCGCCGTGGACTTCTCGATCCTGAACGTCGCACTGCCGGTCGTCGGCGAGGGCCTCGGCTTCTCCCTCTCCCACCTGCAGTGGATCGCCACCGCGTTCGCGCTCGCCGCCGCCGGTTTCACGCTGCTGTTCGGCCGCGTAGCCGATCTCGTGGGCCGCAAACGGCTGTTCCTTGGCGGCATGGTCGTCCTCGGTCTCTCCTCCGCCCTGGGTGGTCTCGCCACCTCGCCCGAAGTTCTGCTCACCGCACGGGTGTTGCAGGGTCTCGCCACGGCGGCGGTCACCCCGGCCGGACTCGCGCTGCTGACCACGGCCTTCAAGGAAGGCCCGCTGCGGGAACGCGCGCTGGGCCTCAATGGCGCGCTGATGTCCACCGGATTCACCGCCGGAGCCATCCTCGGCGGCCTGCTCACCGATCTGCTCTCCTGGCGCTGGGCCTTCTTCGTCAACGTGCCCGTGGCCGCCCTGGTGGTCTTCCTCGCCCCGGCCGTCATCACCGACTCGCGTCCCGCACGACGCCCCCGGCTCGATGTTCCCGGAGCCGTGACCGTCACCGGCGGACTGCTTCTGCTCGTCTACGGGCTGACCCAGGCCGGTGAGTCCGGCTGGACCACGCCCACCACCCTGGTCGCACTTCTCGCAGGTCTCGCGCTCCTCCTCGGCTTCTGGTCCATCGAGAAGAGGGCCACCTCGCCCCTGGTCCCCGTACGCATCCTGAAGCGGCGCAGCGTCATCTGGGGCAATACCGTCGGCCTGATCGCCTTCGTCACCGAGACCTCACTGGTCTTCCTGCTCACCCTCTATCTGCAGGAGGTCCTGGGCTACTCACCGCTCGCCACCGGTCTCGCCTTCGGCGTCCTGGGCATCGGCACCGTGATCGGCGGTGCGTTCGGCGGCCGTGCGGTCGGCCGGTACGGCAGCCGCATGACCATCGTCACCGGCGGCGTCATCCAGGCCGTCGCCACGCTCTGTCTGGTGGCGCTCGGGACGTCGGGGGCCTGGATCTGGCTTCTGCTGGTGGCCACCTTCATCGGCGGCATCGGCAACATGCTGGTGATCGTCGGCTTCATGGTCACCGCGACCTCCGGTCTCCCCGACGAGGAACAGGGCCTGGCCACCGGCCTCGCCACCATGACCCAGCAGGTCGGCATCACCATGGGCATCCCGGTGATGAGCGCCGTCGTCACCGCCCGGATGTCCGCCCTCGGTGACACCGGACCCGAGGGTGTCCTGTCGGGAGTCTCGGTCGCGATCCTGGTCGACTCGGCACTGGTCCTGGCCGGCGCCCTGCTCGCCGGCGCCTTCCTCGGTCCGCGTCCAGCAGGTGGTGGCGCGCGTCGGTGAGCAACGGCCCGCCCGTCGATGACGCGGAGATGCCGGACGGATCGACCCCCGTCCGGCATCTGTGCCCTGTCAGCCCTCGTCGTGCACTGTCCGCAACGCGGCGATGTCCAGCTTCTTCATGGTCATCATCGCAGCGGTGGTCCGCGCGGCCTTCTCGGCGTCCTGGTCGCCGATCAGATCGATGAGCGCCTCGGGGACGACCTGCCAGGAGACGCCGTATCTGTCCTTCAGCCAGCCGCAGGGCCCCTCTTCGCCCCCGTCGGTGAGGCTGCTCCAGTAGTAGTCCACCTCGTTCTGGTCCGAGCAGTGGATCTGGAACGAGATGGATTCGTTGAAGGTGAACTGCGGCCCGCCGTTCAGCCCCACGAACTTCTGGCCGTTGATCTCGAACTCGACCGCCATCGCCGATCCGGCGGGCCCGGGCCCTGCTTCGGTGTAGCGGCCGATCCTGCCGAGGCGGGAGTTCTTGAAGACCGAGAGGTAGTACTCCGCCGCCTCTTCGGCCTGCCCGTCGAACCACAGACATGTGGTGAAGCCCTCGGTGGTCATCGCTGTCTCCTGTCGTGAGCGCCTGTCCAGTCGTGTGCGGATGTCCACCCATACCGACTGATCCCGCCCCGGAAACTCATCGGTCGCACATGGGGGATCGGTGGTGCCCCGGCCCACAGCGGACAGTCGCGGCTCAGCTGGTGTCCGGTCCGGGCCGGGACCATTCCCGTCCGCCAGGTATGAAGAGGGGTATCGGCGCCGTTCGGCTCCACACGGCCCCGGACTGGACGAGCGCCCGTAAAGTCACGGCGATGGTGGAGATCACGCCGGGCGGGCGCGACCGCCCCGCCGGACAAACGGCTTGCTCCTGCCGGGTGTTGATCTTACGCTCCCCGGAACGGGACTGCGCAGGCCCGCAGGTTGCGGAGCCGTGGCGGAGCGGCCCATTGCGATCGGCGTGCGGGAGGTCCCCCTCATGCCGGCTGAGGGGGTTCGGGCGGACCTGCCCTCCCCGTCCGCGGGTTCGAATCCCGCCGGCGCCGCAGCCGACCGGCTCACCGCATCTCCCGTACGTCTCCAGGGCGTTCCGGGCACGCAGAAGGGCCCGACCGTCGAAGCGGTCGGGCCCTTCCGGCTGTCCGTCCGGCCCGCGGCGGAGCCGCGGTCGCCGGGGTGGGGCGGGGCGATCAAGCCTTCTTGGTCTCCCAGAAGATCTTGTCGATCCGGCGGGACGCTAGTCGGGTGTGGTGCCGACCTGCGAATATGGCGCTGACCTGCGGTTACCTGCTCTGCCTATCTCGCAGCATCTAGCAGTATCTCGCAGACCAATGCAACGACTCCTCTTGATCATCTCCCAATTTCTCTCCCACGTCTCCCAGCCCGCCCCGTGCATGGGAAAAGCCGCCCGCTCGCCGGGGGTGCTCGGCGAACGGACGGCCGTCGTGGATCGTGATCACAAAAAGCGACACATGAGTCGCTGACGCGAGATCACGCAGGTCACAGTTTTGTCGCGTGCCCCGAGACGAACCCGACCTGAACTCCGAACAGCTCCGACGGTTCGGGGACCGCGTACGGGACCTCCGCATACAGGCCAACCTCACGCAGGAGGCTTTCGCGGAGATGACCAATATCAACCGGCGCACACTCCAGCGCATCGAACGGGGCACCAGCGATCCGTCTTGCAGTGCGCTCGTTCGTATCGCTGCCGCACTTCACATATCGCTCGCCGACCTCGTACGCGAGTGAGCCCCGGCCGGCCGACGGGGGGGGGCGGCCGGCCGGGGCGGTCTTGAGTGCGTGGCTACTAGTGGTTGTCGTCGCGTCCTGTGGGCAGGGTCGTGTGGCCCTCGCTCCAATGGTTCACCCAGCCACACAGCGGGCACGAATAGCGGCCGTCGATGCCGTGCACCTCTTTGCCGCAGCGTCGACAGTTCGTGCGGGTGATCTCACCGCTCGGGGATCGGTCGCGCCGCAGCACGTTGACCCCGCCCTGATCGACTACTTCCAGCAGCAGCTGGAGGGCCACTACCGGGCCGACATGTTCCTCGGCCCACACGACCTGATCGGCACCGTGTCCGCGCAGTACCAGCTCATCGACAAACTGGTCCGCTCCGCGAAGGGCGAGACCCGCCGCGGTCTCCTGCGGGTCGGTGCGGCCTACGCGGCGCTCGTCGGGTGGCTGTACCAGGACGCCGGAGACATGGACGGCGCAGCCTTCTGGCGCGGCGTCACCCAAGAGATCGCGATGCGGTCCCGTGACCCGCACCTCATCGGGTACTCGCTCGTCAACCAGGCCCAGGTCAGGACAGATCTCGGCGACGGACACGCAGTTGTCGGCCTCTGCGAAGCCGCACTCGATGACGCCGACCAGCTCGTTCCGAAAGTCAGGATCATGGCCATGCAGCAGCAGGCCCATGGCGCCAGCCTCACCGGTGACCGCGACCTCGTCGACCACCTCATCGACCGGGCCGACGTACTGCTTCCCCGCGTAGACGACGATCTGCCCTGGGGTAACGCCTGCCGCCGGACCCCCGGGTACCTCGAAGTTCAGCGGGCCACCTGCTACGGGCGACTCGGTCTCGGCGCGGAGGCCGGCGCCCTGTGGTCGCAGGTCCTCGCCATCGTTCCGGAGACTGCCCGCCGCGACCGCGGCGTGTACATGGCTCGGCAGGCGACAGCTGCGGCGGCTGCGCGGGAGCCGGATCAGGCGGTGGAGATCGCCCCGGCACCCCGCCACAGACGACGACGGCTGACCCCAGACGCACGAAACCGCCCCTGCCCGGCCGGCCGTAGCCGGAACAGGGGGCGTGGTGGTGACGGTTGGCCGCCTGGTCGGGGGAGTCGAGTCACTCCATCGTTGCGGTGCGTTGGCGATGGACCCATGAGTCGGTGCAGTACGTTACGTAACGCTGCGTATTCAATCGGATGCGAAGCGCGATCTAACCAAAGTGGAGGAGTCCTTCATGCGCATTCGATCTGCCTGCGCCGTGATCGCCGTAGTGCTGAGTGCGACCGCACTCGCGGTGGGCACCGCCGACGCGACCGGGCCGTTGAGCGGCACCAAGGTCCGCAACTGGCAGACCGGCTTCGTCCTCGGTGTCGCCGGTAACTCGACGGTCGGCGGCGCCGAGGTCCAGTACCAGGTCGACACCGACGACCTGGCCCAGAAGTGGGCCATCGATCCGGTCACCAGCAGCACCTTCCTGCTGCGCAATCTCAACAGTGACATGTGTGTCACCGCTGTGGGCGGAGGCAACACCGAAGCCCTTCAGCAGCGTCCGTGTGACCCCCGCTGGGACGAGCAGATCTTCAGCATGCAGGCATCCACCAAGGTCAACCGGTATCAGCTCAAGAACCAGGCCCACAACCTGTGCTTGAACCCCGGCTCTACTGGCGCCCCCATCTATGCCCGAGTTACCGCCTGCAGCACCGTCAACTACCACAACACCCACTCGTTCGACGTCCGCTGACCTCTTCAGGGCGGCCGGGCCCACCGGTACGAAGCAGCATGACGAAAGCCCCCTGCCCGACCGAAGCCGGGCAGGGGGCGGTGGTTCATGAGCGGCGGCGGTCCGCCGGACGGACACGGCGTGGGCCGTAGGCGTCCGAGTTGGGTATCGCACCTTTGCGCCACAATGTCGATTACCGTCCGTTTCGCCGAGAGTTGTTGCTCGGTTACTATGCGTACTGAAACGCTCTGGCCTGGTCGGCAATGTGTCGACCAGTGAGGAGATGACATGCCCGAGACCACGCCCAACTCAAAGGGTCCGGCCAAGGTTCAGTTGCCGACCGAAGCAACCGAACCCGTGCTCATCCCGGCATCCGAGGTCAAGCCCGAAGACATTGCCACGCTGTCGGTCGAGTACCGGGACGGTCAGCCGGTGCTGATCGCCAACGGCGGGAAGCACATCCCGGCGGGGCTCACGGTTATGGACGGGGCGGGGAACGCTGTAGCGGCATACGCGGCCGAAGCTCTTCAGTCCCGCCGCCGCGAGCACAACGAGGAAGTGATCTACATTGCCTGGAGCTACAGGTAAGGGCGAGCCAGGCCTAGCTAGAACGGCGGGGCCTGAGCACGGGTCGCCCTCGATGCGCCCCGGGATCCGACGAACGCCTGGAGGAACGCGGCCAGCACCCGCTCGGTGAGGTCGCGGGCGTAGGTCTTCTCGACTACAGGACGGTGTCCACCTGCGGCGGCAAAGTAAGACCGGGCATGGGTCAGTTCTCCTTCTTCAGAGCGGCGACGGCCGCATTGAGCTTGCGGACTTTGTCGAGGATGTGGGCGAGGTAGTAGTCGGCGCCGTGCTCGGCGCGGCCGGACGGGGTGCCCTTGCTGCGCGCCGGCCAAAAGTTGAAGCTGGCGAAGGGGTTCACGCTGCTGCCGCCGAAGTACAGCTCGTACCGCACGCTGATCCTGCCGCCGTTCCTCGGTGAGCTGCTGTCCGAGCTGCTCGCGGCGAATGCCCACGAGGTCCTCGTGTTCCCGTCCCAGCGAGGCAAGCCGCTCAGGGTTGACGATCAGTTCTACGGCCGGTTCTGGCACCCGAGCGTCGAAGGGCAGGAAGAGGAGCCCTCCAGGAAGGGGCGCCGCGCTCAAGCCGCGGGCTGCCGGCCGTGGGAGGCATTGCGGAGATGGTGCCGCACGGTCTGCGTCATGGACACAAGGTGTGGCTGGACGAGCAGGGGCATCCGCGGGTTGCGGTCGAGGAGCGGATGGGCCACAAGCTGCAGGGTGTTGAGGGGACGTACTCGCATACGTCGCCGGAACTCGGCATCGCTCGGGGCCTGCAGGAGGCGTGGGAGAAGTCGTTGGCCGACAGGGTGGATGAGGCGGCAGGGTGGCGGGCTCCCAAACGATCTACGAAAGGCGGAAAGGCCCGACCGCTCGAAGCGGTCGGGCCTTTCGAATTCCTGCTCTGACCTGCGGTCCAACCTGGGGCTGAACGGCGGGCCGATCAAGCCTTTTTGGTCTCCCAGAAGATCTTGTCGATCTGGGCGATGTAGTCCAGCGCCTTCTGGCCCGTCGCCGGGTCCGTGGAGGCCTTCGCGGCCGACAGCGCCTTCAGGGCGTCGTTGACCAGCTGGTGCAGCTCCGGGTACTTCTCGAAGTGCGGGGGCTTGAAGTAGTCGCTCCACAGGACCGAGACGTGGTGCTTGGCGAGCTCGGCGCGCTGCTCCTTGATGACCACCGCGCGGGCCCGGAAGTGCGGGTCCTCGTTGGCCTGGTACTTCTCCTGGACGGCCTTGACGGACTCCGCCTCGATGCGGGCCTGGGCCGGGTCGTACACGCCGCAGGGCAGGTCGCAGTGGGCGCTGACCTTCACCTTGGGGGCAAACAGGCGGGAAAGCATTGAGCTGTCCTTCCTCGTGATCGTCTTCTCAGGTGGGACATTACTCCGTGAGAGACGGGATTCAGTGGGTGCCCCCATGGGCTTAGGCCAAAAGTCCAGGGTGAGGATGGGCCCAGTGGCCGAATGTACGGAACGCTGTACGGGACGGTGTACTGGATGGACCGGGGAGGTGCCGGAGAGATGCGGGAGGTGCCGGAGTTGCCTGAGCCGGCGCAGGAGCAGCCCGGGCGGGGGCCGGCTGCGCGTGTGCCGTTCCAGGTGGTGGAGGTGACGGGGCCGTCGATGGTGCCCACGCTCCATCACGGGGACTGGCTGCTCGTGCAGTACGGGGCGACGGTGCGCCCCGGGGACGTGGTGATTCTGCGCCATCCGTTCCAGCAGGATCTGCTGATCGTCAAGCGGGCCGCCGAGCGCCGCCGGGGTGGCTGGTGGGTGCTGGCCGACAACACCTTCGCGGGCGGTGACAGCACGGATTACGGGACGGTGCCCGAGGAGCTCGTGCTGGCCAGGGTCCGGGCGCGCTACCGGCCGCTGAAGAAGGATCAGCGGTCGCTGTGGGGTGTGGTGACCTGGGCGGTCTCCGCGCTGCGGCCGGTGGCGGCGGCCCGTTCCGTCTCCAGGCGCTTGCGGGCCCGGTAGGCGGCCACGTTGGCGCGGGTCGCGCAGCGGTCCGAGCAGTAGCGGCGGGAGCGGTTGGTCGAGGTGTCGAGGTAGGCGTTGCGGCACGGCGCCGCCTCGCACAGACCGAGCCGGCCCACATCGTACGAGGTGAGATGGAAGGCGAGGCCCATCGCCGCGATGGCGGCGTACCCGGCCGTCGCGTTCGACGGGTGGTCGGCCAGGTGCATGTGCCAGTCCGGCTTGCCGTCCTCGTCGCGGAGATCGTGCCCGGAGATCTGCGGGCTGACCGGGAACTCCAGCAGCAGCGAGTTGAGCAGGTCGACGGCGAGTGTCTCGTCACCGCCGTCGGCCGCTTCGAAGACCGCGCGCAGCCGTGCCCGTACGGACCGGAAGCGGGTCACATCCGCGTCGGTCGCCCGCCGGGCCGCCTGTTGGTTGACGCCGAACAGCTCGCGGACCGCCTCGACGGAGGTGAGGGAGTCCTTGTTGCGGGCCGGCTCCTCGGTGTTGACCAGGCGCACGGCATAGTCCGAGTAATAGGCCAGTTCCACTTGTAGTCCTTACGGCGTCGGTCTAAAGTCGATGCAGCGAACGATGTAATGGGCTTTTACGGGTCCAGGGTATTACATGGGAGGTTCCTCGTGGCGGAGACAACGACAGGTACTGACTGGACGGCCTGGCAGGCGAGCTGGGACCGGCAGCAGGAGTGGTACATGCCCGACCGCGAGGAACGGTTCCGGGTGATGCTGGACATGGTCGAGGCCATTGTGGGGCCCCGGCCGAGAGTGCTCGACCTCGCATGCGGTACGGGAAGTATTACGGACCGGCTGCTCAAGCGGTTCCCCGAGGCCACCAGCACGGGCGTCGACCTCGACCCGGCGCTCCTGGCCATCGCCCGCGGCTACTTCGACGGCGACGAGCGCGTCAGCTTCGTCACCGCCGACCTCAAGGACCCGGACTGGGCAGGGCAGTTGCCGTACGACTCGTACGACGCCGTTCTCACCGCCACCGCCCTGCACTGGCTGCACACCGAACCGCTGACCGCGCTCTACCGGCGGATCGGCGGACTCGTCAGGGAGGGTGGGGTGTTCATGAACGCCGACCACATGATCGACACCGAGACCCCCCGTATCAACGCGGCCGAACGCGCCCACCGCCACGCAACCATGGACCGCGCCAAGGCCGAGGGCGCTCTCGACTGGGCGGACTGGTGGGCCCTCGCCGCCAAGGACCCGGTCCTCGCCGGACCGACCGCGGAGCGGTACAAGATCTACGGCGAGCACGCGGACGGCGACATGCCGTCCGTGCGGTGGCACGCCGACACCCTGCGCGAGGCGGGGTTCGGCGAGGCACGGGCCGTCTGGGCGTCGCCGTCGGACACCCTGGTGCTCGCGGTGAAGTAGCGGCAGCATGCACAGAATCGGGCGGTACGGGCAGCGGCCCGTACCGCCTCTTCTATTTTCTGTCCTCTGCTGCAACCCGCTGTGCGTCCCACCGCACTGGAAGGGTGAGACGGTCCGCACCCGCGGGCCCGGAGAGGGGCGCCGACGATGCGGATCGATGACGATGCCGCGCTGCACGCCTTCGTCGAGGGCAGACGTACCGCGCTGTTCCGCAGCGCGTACCTGCTGTGCGGCGACCGGCACGAGGCCGAGGACCTGGTCCAGGCGACGCTGGTCAAAGTGGTGCTCGGCGGACGGCGGCACGGGCGGCTCGACAACATCGAGGCGTACGCACGCAAGACCCTGGTCAACACCTACATCGCGGCCCGCCGCCGGTTCTGGCGGAGCGAACAGTCGTACGGCGAACTGCCCGACCGCGCGGGCCATGCGCCCGACACGGACACCGGCCTCGCGGTGCGGGCGGCCCTCGCCCGGCTCACGGCCAAGCAGCGAGCCGTACTGGTGCTGCGCTACTGGGAGGACCTGAGCGTCGAGGCCACGGCCGAACTGCTCGGGATGCGGGAGAACACGGTCAAGAGCCATGCGGCTCGGGGGTTGGCGGCGCTGCGCGCCGAGATGGCAGAGGAATTCGTATGAACGACGTGCATGAGCTGCTGGGGCGGGTCGCCGCGGACGCGGGACAGCCGGTCATCTCCACCCAGGCGGTGTACGCCGGAGCCGCCCGGGTGCGACTGCGGCGCCGGGTCACCGTATCGGCGGCCGCACTCGCCGTGGTCGCCGCCGGAGTGGTCGCGGTACCGGGCCTCGCCTCGGGGACGAAGCCGAAGGAGTCGTCGGTCGCCGCCCCGGCCGAGCTCGCGGAAAACACCGGCAGGGCCGAGCAGTTGGTCAAGTTGCTGCCCAAGGACGTGGGGAGCGTCGAACAGGTCTCGCTGGCCGTCGTCATCAAGAACGCCACCCCCGAGCAGGCCAAGGAAGACCCGGTGGGACCGCTGGACGGGCAGTACGCCGTCCGCAGGGACGGCGGCGTCGGCTATCTCACCGTCGACCTCAGGGATGCCGAGTCCGTCGTGAAGAAGTTCGGCGGACTCGATCCGGCCGCGGACCTGTGCAAGCCCACCAACGGGGAGCATCGTCCGGCGGACTGCGTACGGGAAGAGCTCCCGGACGGTCGGGTGCTGACCACCTGGAGCGACCCGATGAAGTACGGGGGCACACCCCTGTGGGGGCCCGAGCTCGTCGGCCGGCTCGTCCTGAAGGACGGCGGGCTGCTGGCCGTCCGCAGCAGCACCGGTCTCGTGAGCGAGCAGGCACAGGGCCCGCTCCTCAAGACCCCGCCACTCACCCGCGCCCAGATGCGGACCCTGATGCTCAGCCCCGAACTGCTGCCGAAGAAGTAGGGAGCAGACGGACGGAACAGGAGCAGGGATACGAAGAGGAGGGCGGTACGGGCCTGGACCGGTCCGTACCGCCCTCCTCGCGCGCTCCTAGAGCACCTTCGACAGGAACGACTTCGTCCGGTCGTGCTGCGGGTTGGTCAGTACGTCGCGCGGGTGGCCCGACTCGACCACCACGCCGTCGTCCATGAAGACCAGCGCATCGCCGACCTCACGGGCGAAGCCCATCTCATGGGTCACGACGATCATCGTCATGCCGTCCTCCGCGAGACCGCGCATGACGTCCAGGACATCGCCCACCAGCTCCGGGTCGAGCGCCGACGTCGGCTCGTCGAAGAGCATCAGCTTCGGCTCCATCGCCAGGGCGCGGGCGATGGCCACCCGCTGCTGCTGGCCGCCGGAGAGCTGGGAGGGGTAGTTCTTGGCCTTGCCGGCCAGGCCCACCCGGTCCAGCAGCCGCTCCGCCCGGGCCCTGGCCACTGCCTTCGCCTCGCCCTTGACCTGGACCGGAGCCTCCATGACGTTCTCGATCGCCGTCATATGAGGGAAGAGGTTGAAGCGCTGGAAGACCATGCCGATGTCCCGGCGCTTCAGAGCGACTTCGCCGGCCTTGAGCTCGTAGAGCTTGTCGCCCTTCTGGCGGTAGCCCACCAGCTCGCCGTCGACGTACAGCCGGCCGGCGTTGATCTGTTCCAGGTGGTTGATGCACCGCAGGAAGGTCGACTTGCCGGAACCGGACGGGCCGATCAGACAGAAGACCTCGCGCGGGGCGACCTCCAGGTCGATGCCCTTGAGGATGTGCGCGGCACCGAAGGACTTGTGGACGCCCTGGGCCTTCACCATCGGGTGCGTGTTCATCGGGCCACCTCCGAACGACGGAACAGGTTCAGGTTGGCCCGCAGGCGCTGCAGCGGAGTGGGCGGCAGGGCCCGCAGCGACCCTCGGGCGTAGCGGCGCTCCAGGTAGTACTGGCCGACGCTGAACACACTCGTCAGGGCCAGGTACCAGATCGAGGCGACGAACAGCATCTCCATCACCGCGAACGAGGTGGCCGCGATGTCCTGGGCGCTGCGCAGCAGATCCTGGTACTGGACGGCGACGACCAGCGACGACGTCTTGAGCATGTTGATGAATTCGTTGCCCGTCGGCGGGATGATCACCCGCATCGACTGCGGCAGCACCACACGCCGCATGGTCTTCGCCTGGGTCATGCCCAGCGCGTGGGATGCCTCGGTCTGGCCCTCGTCCACCGACTGGATGCCGGACCGGACGATCTCCGCCATGTACGCGCCCTCATTGAGGCCGAGGCCCAGCAGGGCGGCCAGGAACGGAGTCATGACATCGGTCATCTCGTCCCGGTAGAACCCGATGTCGAGGATCGGGAAGATCAGGGCGAGGTTGAACCAGATGAGCAGCTGCACATAGACCGGGGTGCCCCGGAAGAACCAGATGTACAGCCAGGCGATCGTGCTGGTCACCGGGTTCTTGGACAAGCGCATCACGGCGAACAGCACGCCGAGCACCAGGCCCAGGGCCATGGAGGCCACGCTGATGTAGACCGTGTTCCGGAGGCCGGTCAAAATGCTGGCGTCGAACAGCTTGTCCGGCACGGTCGCCCAGCGCACGTTGCCCTGCGAGAAGGCGTACACAAGCCCGACGAGCAACGCGAGCACGACTACGGCGCTGATCCAGCGCCCGTAGTGGCGTACCGGGATGGCCTTGATGGCCTGGGGCGGGATCCCGTCCGGCGCGGGTATCACCCCGGACGGAATCTTCTTGATCTTGTTGTTCACAACGACTGCCCTTCAGTGGTGCGCGGGTCAGGAGCCGCCGTTGACGACTGCTTTGGTGACCGCACCGTCACCGGCGCCCCACTTGTCGAGAGCGGCCTTGTAGGTGCCGTCGGCAATGATCGCGTCCAGGGCGTCTCGGAGCGCGTCACGCAGCTGCGTGTTCTTCTTGTCGACCGCGATACCGAACGGGCCGGCGTCCCCCTTGTCGGCGATGGCCTCGAAGTCGTTGCCGCCGCCCGCGGACTTGGCGATGTACGCGGCGACCGGGGAGTCGTTCAGGTCGGCGACGGCGCCGCCCGACTTGACCCGGGTCTGGGCCTCGGCGTCGGTCGAGAACGCCTCGATGGAGATCTTCGCCCTGCCGTCCGTCGCGCACTTGGCCGACAGGTTCTTGGCGGCGGTCTCGTACGTCGTACCGCGCTGGACGGCGAGCTTCTTGCCGCACAGGTCGTCGACGGACGTGATGCCTTCCGGGTTGCCCTTCTTCACCAGGATGCCGGTGCTGGCGGTGAAGTAGTCGACGAAGTCGACACCCGTGCCGGTCTTCTTGCCCTTGCTGTCCAGCCCCTCCTGGCGGGCCTTGGTGTCGCTCATGGAGGACATGACCGCGTCGTAGCGGCCGGTGGGCAGTGCACCGAGCAGGGTGTCGAAGGTGCCGGAGGTGAACTCGAACCTCACACCGAGCTGCTTGCCCAGGGCCGCGGCGATGTCCGGGTCGACACCGACGATCTTCTCGCCCTGCTTGATCTCCATCGGGGCGTATGTGGCGTCGGTGCCGACCTTGATGACGCCGGCCTTCTGGATGTCCGTCGGCAGCTTGGCGAAGAGCGGTGCGCTGTTCTCGCTGCCGCCCGCCTTCTTCGGGGTGTCCGAGTTCGTCTGGTCGCCACAGGCGGTCAGCAGCATGGTGCCGGCGACCGCGATGGCGCCGACCGCTGCAATCCGGGACTTCGCGGCCGTACGACGTGTGGTGCTTGCGGTCATGATCGGGTTCCTCCGGCAGGTGAGGGTGGTGGTGCCAGGCGGTATGACATGCGATGTCGGATGTCGCCGCCCTGTGCGATTACGGCATCTTGCCATTCGAATTTGCCCAAACAGGGGGCCAGTCATGTCAAAATCGGGTAACGGGCGATCCCCGAACCTCAAGGGGCCGGTACATCAAGGCCGGACCATCTGTGAGGTTTTCTTCCTGACGCCGGAGGATTTTCGGCGCGTCTCGGCTGGTGCACGTCATTTCCCCAGTTGGCTGACTTGTCCAGATATTCGACTATGAGTCACATCACCGCGTCGATATGGACTCGTCCGTAACGTGGTCCGTCCGGTAAGAAAGACCTTTACACCCCTCATCCGGGGCTCAGGGCGCGTGTGCGGCGCGCCCGCGCGTATGTATCACCCCCTGCCGGGGCGGGCCAACCGCCGGGCGCAGGGAGCGTACGCGGTGCCCGCCCACCCCTCCTCAATCAGGAGTGGCCACCCTCAAACGTTGAAGACTTAAGGGGTCAACACCATGGCAGCGGAGATCGTCAATCCTCGCAGCGACAGCACCACCGACAGCGACACCGAAGAGCCGTTCGATCCGGCCTTCGCGCTTCACCGCGGCGGCAAGATGGCCGTGCAGGCCACCGTTCCCGTCCGCAACAAGGACGACCTGTCCCTCGCGTACACGCCCGGCGTCGCCAAAGTGTGCAGCGCCATCGCCGAGAATCCCGAGCTGGTCCACGACTACACCTGGAAGTCGCAGGTCGTCGCCGTCGTGACGGACGGCACCGCGGTCCTCGGCCTCGGCGACATCGGTCCCGAGGCGTCCCTCCCCGTGATGGAGGGCAAGGCGATTCTGTTCAAGCAGTTCGGCGGCGTCGACGCGGTCCCGATCGCGCTCGCGACCACCGACGCGGACGAGATCGTCGAGACGGTCGTCCGGCTCGCGCCGTCCTTCGGTGGCGTGAACCTGGAGGACATCTCGGCGCCGCGCTGCTTCGAGATCGAGCGCAAGCTGCAGGAGCGGCTCGACATCCCGGTTTTCCACGACGACCAGCACGGCACCGCCGTGGTGACGCTCGCGGCCCTGCGCAACGCCGCGAAGCTGTCCGGCCGGAGCCTCGGCGAGCTGCGCGGCGTCATCTCCGGCGCCGGTGCGGCCGGGGTGGCCATCGCCAAGTTCCTGCTGGAGGCGGGGCTCGGTGATGTCGCCGTGGCCGACCGCAAGGGCATTGTCAGCCGGGACCGCGAGGATCTGACGGACGTCAAGCGCGAGCTGGCCGAGCTCACGAACCGGGCCGGGATCTCCGGTCCGCTGGAGAGCGCGCTGGCCGGCGCGGACGTCTTCATCGGGGTTTCCGGCGGTACGGTGCCCGAGGCGGCCGTCGCCTCGATGGCGCCGGGTGCGTTCGTCTTCGCGATGGCGAATCCGAACCCCGAGGTCCACCCCGACATCGCGCACAAGTACGCGGCCGTCGTGGCGACCGGGCGCTCCGACTACCCGAACCAGATCAACAACGTGCTGGCCTTCCCCGGCATCTTCGCGGGTGCCCTGCAGGTCCGGGCCTCCCGGATCACCGAGGGCATGAAGATCGCTGCGGCGAATGCGCTGGCGGATGTCGTGGGCGACGAGCTCGCGGCGGACTACGTGATTCCGTCGCCGTTCGACGAGCGGGTGGCTCCTGCCGTCACGGCCGCTGTGGCGGCCGCCGCGCGGGCGGAGGGTGTGGCCCGACGCTGAGCCGGTGGGGCGGGGCGGGGCGGGGTACGAGTTCCCGGGTGCGGGGTGCGGGGTGCGGGGTGCGCCTGCGGCGGGCTTGTCCCCCACCCCGCCCCTTCCCGTAACCGAGGGCTCCGCCCCCGGACCCCCGCTCCTCAATCGCCGGAGGGGCTGGGATGCGCGGCGTGCCCGCCCACCCCGCGCGGTGCGCGTCACACCCGTGGCCGGTTACGCCCGGCCCGCGCCCGGCCTATCGTCAAGGCCATGTTCGCCGCCTACGCATCCCGCATCGACCGCGACCACCCCCTCAACGGCCTTGAGCTGGGCGAACGCCCCGCCCCCGAGGCGCGTCCGGGCTGGACGACCGTCAGCGTCCGGGCCGCTTCCCTCAACCATCACGATCTCTGGTCCCTGCGCGGCGTCGGTCTCGCCGAGGACAAGCTGCCGATGATTCTCGGCTGCGACGCCGCAGGGATCGACGAGGACGGCAACGAGGTCGTCCTGCACTCCGTCATCGGGCAGACCGGGCACGGCGTCGGCCCGAAGGAACCCCGTTCCATTCTCACCGAGCGCTATCAGGGCACCTTCGCCGAGCAGGTCACCGTCCCCAGCTGGAATGTGCTGCCCAAGCCGAAGGAGCTCACCTTCGAGCAGGCCGCCTGTCTGCCGACCGCCTGGCTCACCGCGTACCGGATGCTCTTCACCAACGCCGGGGTGCGTCCCGGCGATTCGGTCCTCGTCCAGGGTGCGGGCGGCGGCGTCGCCACCGCCGCGATCGTGCTCGGCCGAGCGGCCGGGCTGCGGATCTACGCCACCAGCCGCGACGAGGCCAAGCGCAAGCGTGCCGTCGAACTCGGTGCGATCGAGGCGTACGAACCGGGCGCGCGGCTGCCGCAGCGCGTCGACGCGGTCATCGAAACGGTCGGCGCCGCCACCTGGTCCCACTCGGTGAAGTCGCTGCGCCCCGGCGGCACGCTCGTCATCTCCGGTGCGACCAGCGGCGACCGGCCCTCGCACGCCGAGCTGACCCGGATCTTCTTCCTGGAGCTGAAGGTCGTCGGCTCGACCATGGGCTCCAAGGACGAGCTGGAGGATCTGCTGGCGTTCTGCGCGACGACCGGCGTGCGGCCCGTCATCGACGAGGTGCTGCCGCTGGACCGGGCCCGCGAGGGATTCGAACGGCTGGCCGCGGGCGACCAGTTCGGAAAGATTGTGCTCACCTGCTCTTGAGGTGTTCGGGGTGAGCTGTTCTCATCTGCGCCATGCGAATGCGGACGCGGATACGGACAGGCAGCGTACTCACCTCGATCGTCACTTCGTTCGTGCTCGCGGCGGGGGCCCTCGCCCCCGCCGCCGACGCACACCCGGCGCGCCCAGCACACCCGGCACCATCGGAACGGGCCGGCATACCCAGCCTCACCGACGACCAGGGCCGCACGCTCACCCTGCGCGGATGGAGCGTCGCGGACAAGGCGAACAGCGGTGACCAGGCGCTGAACGCCATCACCGAGAAGCACTTCCGCGATCTGCGGGCCAAGGGCTTCAACTTCGCCCGGCTGCTCTTCTTCTGGGACGACCTGGAGCCGAGCCGGGGCCACTACAGCGCCGAGTATCTGCGCCGGATCGACCGGGTCCTGGACTGGGCGCAGAAGTACGACATCCAGGTGCTGCTCGACGCCCACCAGGACGTGTTCGGCCCGGCGTTCAACGCCCGAGGCATCCCGGCCTGGGCGACCCGCACCGACGGTCTGCCCTTCACCCCGCACCCCGACGACTGGTTCTCGGAGTACTTCGAGCCCGCCGTGCAGCGCGCCTTCACCCACCTCTACGAGGACGCCGACCTCCAGCGCGCCCAGGCACGGATGTGGCAGGTCGTCGCCGGCCGCTTCGGGCACCACCCCGCCGTCCTCGGCTACGACCTGATCAACGAGCCGATGGGGGAGCTCGGCGAGGGCGAGGACCTGCCGACGGCCGCCCGCCGCATCGAGGCCCAGCAGATCACCCCGATGTACAACCGGCTCGCCCGCGCGGTCCGTTCGGTCGACCGCGACAACTGGCTGTTCGTCGAACCGACCCCCATCGTCGGCGAGGGCGTGCCCACCGGACTGGGCGCGATCAAGGACCACCGCACCGTCTACGCCCCGCACTTCTACAACACCGCGATGGAGGCCGGCGCCGACTACGACCCGGCGGCCGGCTGGATCGAGTCGTACGAGGCCGCCGTCACCGCGTACCCGAAACAGCAGAAGATCCCGGTCGTCGTCGGCGAATGGGGCCCGCTGAACAACAGGCTCCCGCAGATGGGCCGCTTCTACCGGGACGCGATGGCCTCCCTGAGCCGCTACAGCTCGGGCTGGGCGGGCTGGGTGTGGTGCTACGGCGGTGGCTACTGCGCCCTGGACGAGAACGGCGCCTTCGCCGCCAACAAGGAGCGGACCGCCACACCGTACGCACCCGCCGTCGCCGGAACCGTCCACTCCGACACGTACGACGACAGTGCACGCGTCTACCGGCTCACCTATACGGCGGGCCGTCATGGCACCACGGAGATCTCGCTGCCGCCGACCGCTGGGCGGTGGCGGGTCTCGGTCGAAGGCCGCGCAGAGGTCCGTCGGCACGACGGAGAGGTCCGCGTCCAGGCCCGCAAGGGGGCGCGCATCACGGTGACGGTGACCGGGACCGGGGCCGGGACGGAGCGCGGCTGAGCGGCCCGTACACCGCGCCACGCGCCCCGTACGCCACGCCTGCCGCATCACGCGCCGCACACCGCGCCCGCACACCCCTGCCTGTCAATCACGGTTGACAGGCAGGGGTGTGTCAACCTACGTTGACATCATGACTGAAGCGACGGATCTCGCCGCGCGCGCCGGTGACCGTGACCCCCGGGTGGGGCTGCGGGCGGTCGCCGCGCTGCGCCGGCTGCTGGAGCAGCTCGAAGCCGTACAGGTCAGGAGCGCCCGCGTGCAGGGCTGGTCGTGGCAGGAGATCGCGGCCGAACTGGGCGTCAGCAGGCAGGCCGTGCACAAGAAGTACGGGAGGCAGTGATGTTCGAACGATTCACCAAGGACGCCCGGAGGGCCGTGACCGGTGCCGTGACCCATGCCGAACGGACCGACGCGGCATCGGTCACCGAGGAGCATCTGCTGCTCGCTCTGCTGGACCGGCAGGAGGGGCGGGCCGCCTTCGCCGTCGCCTCGCTGGGTCTCGTGGACCGCCGCGCGGCCGTCGAGGCCGAGCTGGCCACGGCCCGCCGCCACGGCGGACTGACCCGGGCGGACACGGACGCGCTCGCCGGTCTCGGCATCGACGTGACCGAGATCGTCGCCCGCGTCGAGGAGGCCCATGGGGAGGGTGCGCTGGACCGGGCCCGGCGGCGTGGTGCGGGGCGTCGCCCGTTCACCCGTGGGGCGAAAAGCGTCCTGACGCGGTCGCTGCGGATCGCGGCGGGGCGCGGGGACCGCTTCATCGGCGACGAGCACCTCCTGCTGGCGCTCACCGCCTGCCCCGGAGTGGCCGCCGACGTGCTCGCCGCACATGGCGCGACGTACGCGACGGTGACCCGCGCGCTGTACGGGGGCGGGGAGGGTGAGGCGGGGCGGTTCAAGGAGGCGGGCTGAACCCGGGTCCTCTAACCGCCCTCCCGCCCCGTCACTTCTGCCCGTTGTCGCCCTTCCTCAGCAGTGCCCCGATGCGGGCCGCCGCCGTCGACAGGTGGCGGCGGGCCTCTGTGAGCTGCTCCTGAGTGACGCCGCTGTCCCGGGCCGTGTCGCGGATGTCGTCGCGGAAGCGGTCGAGCAGCCGGTCCAGGTCGCGGGCCGGGTCGCCGGTGCGGGGGGTGTCCTTGCCCCAGTCGTCGTCGGCTCCGGCCGGTTCCGGCTTGACGTAGGGGGGCCAGCTGCCCGTCCTGGCGAAGCCGCCCAGCTGACCGGTGATCTCGGCCAGCCCCTCCCGTACGCCCGAGGGCCAGTCGCCCCGCGCGAAGTGCTCCTGGACCTGGCGGGCGGCGTTCTGCATCTGCTCGCGCGCCCTGTCCTGGGCCTCCTTGGCCTGGCGGCGGGCCTGCTGGGCGTCCTCGCGGGCGCGGCGGGACTCGTCCTTCGCCCGGCGGGCCTGCTCCTTCCACTCCTGTTTGGCCTTGCGCAGCTCCTCCTTCGCGGCGCGCCATGTCTCCTTGTCGCCGAAGTCGCCGAGGTCGCCGAAGGCGGACTCCCAGTCGCTCTTTCGGCCGGTGGGGCCGGCGGAGGTGTGCCTGGTCTCGTCCGCCGCAGCCCGCATCTCGCTGCGCAGCTTGCCGGCGGCGCCGCGCACATCGTCCCGGATCTCTGAGGCGAGTTCGGAGACGGAGTCCCTGATCTCCAGTTCCAGATCGGCGAGTTCGCCCGTGCGGCCGGCCAGTTCGGCGCGGCCCGCGTCGGTGATCGAGTAGACCTTGCGGCCGCCCTCGGTGGCATGGGTGACGAGACCCTCGGCCTCCAGCTTGGCGAGGCGCGGATAGACCGTGCCCGCCGAGGGTGCGTACAGCCCCTGGAAGCGCTCCTCCAGGAGCCGGATCACCTCGTAGCCATGGCGAGGGGCCTCGTCGAGCAGTTTCAGCAGGTAGAGGCGGAGGCGGCCGTGGGCGAATACGGGGGGCATGTCAGAGCACCTTTCCGGTCGGCTCGGCATCGTACGGATCGACCTCGACCGGTGGGCGGCGCAGCAGGGCGATCGATCCCGAGACGGTCGTCGCCCTCAGCTTCCCGGTCCCGGCGCCGAGCGTGCCGGTGATCTTCTTCGCCCCCCACTGGCCGCTGACCCGCAGATCCTCGAAGCCGTTGGAGACGGCGCCGCTCGCGGTGTTCGCCTCGACCGTCGCGTCCGCCGGGTGCGGCAGCCGGATGGCGACCTCGCCGGAGACCGTGGCCAGCCGGATGTCCGTGGGCTTCCCGGTCGGGTCCAGGTCCAGCACCATGTTGCCGCTGACCGAGTCCGCCCGGACCGAGGCCCCGGCGCCCTCGACGACCGTCAGATCGCCCGCGACCGTCTGGAAGCGCAGATCGCCGGTGACCGACTGGGCCTCCACGCTGCCGGAGACCGTCTCGGCCCGGACCGGACCTGCGAGCCCGACGAGCGTGGTGTCGCCACTGACGCCCCGTATGTCCGTACGTCCACGGATTCCGGATACGACGGCCCCGGCGCCGACCACGCCCACCTCCACCGCCGACCCGGCCGGCACGGCGAGCGAGACGACCGCGCTGCGGTGCCAGCCCTTGCGGTCGAACCACTTGAGAAAGTCGTTCCACGGCAGGCCCTCGTACGCGACCGTGAGGGCGCCGCCCTCCTGGGTCACGATCAGTGGCGGGCCCTCGATCGCGGAGACCTCCAGCCGGGCGGTCGGCTCCTCGGTGCCGACGACATTGACGGTGCCCCCGACGATGCGCACATTGAGCGACGTCACGGGGTCCTCGAAGGTCAGCTTCTGGGGCTCGGTGATGGCCCATGTCGACACAGGCATGGATCTGACCTCCCGGGGAGCGCGGAATGACGCAACATATCGCGTCTCTTGCAGAACACGATATATCGCGGATCGGGGAAGTCAAGGGAAGTCGAGGGGCGTCGCGATGTCATTGGTCGATCAAAGGGTGCCAAATATGGGCAATTGACCCACCGCGTGGGGCGTGAACGCGACATCCCCCGAGGGGGCGCTGCTGCTGTGCCGTGCCGGACCCGAGAACGTACGGCCGGTGGCCCATCTGCTGCTCGCGCCCGCCGGAGACGGGTGGTCCGTCCTCGTACCCGAGGGAAAGCCCTGGCAGAACGATGGCGGGGGTACGGACGTGGAGCCGGCTGGGCCACGGCGCTCGCGGTCGGCTCGGCCTGGCCCGTCCTCGCCCTGTGGTGGGACGGCGACCGGGCCGGTCATGTGCTCGCGTCCGGATTCCGACGCCCGATCGGCCAAGTCCGGCTCGCGGACGGCACGCCGGTCGGTGAGGACGAGGCCATGTGTACGTTCGCCGAGCGGCTGGGCCTCGACCCCGTACTGGATGTCCAGGCACTCGAAGGGCTGACCCGCCCGGACCCGGACGCCGATGCCCGCATCCGGCTGCGCGGGCTGCTCGCCGTCCTCAGCCGTATCGGCCTGGCCCTACCGCCCGGTCCGGACCCGGACACGCCCGGCGACCGCCTGTACGCGGCGGCCGACGACCGGCCCGAAGCGGAACCGATCGCCCGGACCGGCCGGCGTGAGGCGGTGAAGGCCGAACTCGACGCGGCCGAGAGCGGCCGCCCCGGCCCCTGGATGCGCGGCCCCGGAGCCCGCGTACTGGGCGGCGCCCAAATGGCGGCCGGGCTGCCGCTCACCCTCTGGGGGATGAGCCGCCGCAGTGGTGGCTGGGTCCTGGCGGGGATGCTGCTGATGTCGCACGGAGCACTCGGACTCGCCTACGACCGGTTCAGGGCCGACGGGGCCGATGCGTCGGGCCGGCCTGACTACTCGTCCTCGTCCTCGTCGTCGAGACGGGCCAGCCAGGTGGCGAGGCGCTCGACCGGCACCTCGAAATCGGGATTGAGATCGACGAACGTACGCAGCTGCTCGGCGAGCCACTCGAAAGTGATCTCTTCCTCGCCTCGCCGCTTCTCCAGTTCCTCGATACCGCGGTCGGTGAAGTACATGCGGCAAGCCTAATGCCTGGTGACAGCCCCGCGAAGGGCGGGAGTACGTCCTCGGGCGCGGTCCGCGGCAGCCGCGCGGGCCGGTCGAGAACCGGCCCGCCGCGCCCCGGCGTCATGGTCCATGTCTCTCGCATCGGCGGCGTACTGCCGTTAGCCTGCGGGTAGTTGGGGGAACGGGGGGTTTCATGGCTGACGGCGGGGCCCGTATCACGCGTATCGAGATGCCGGACGGCACACCGGTCTGGGCGCGGATCTCAGGGGCGGAGGAGCTGACGAAGCCCGCCCGGGGGCCGGCGTTCACGGACATCGGCTATGGGGACTTCGCCGAGCAGGTGCAGGCCCGGGTCGAGAGCCTCCAGGCCGTCGTGACCAGCGTCGCACGTTCGCTCGCCGAGCCGTTGCGGGCGGTGCGGCCCGACGAGGTCAGCGTCGAATTCGGCATCGAGCTCACCGCGAAGGCGGGCAAGGTCGTCGGCCTGCTCGCGGACGGCGAGGCCAAGGGCGGCATCAAGGTCACGCTGACGTGGAGCGGTGGCGGTCCGCCCGCCGATCCGACCATCCCGGCGCAGACGGGGGCGCGTGTGGCTGGGCAGACGCCGCCGCAGGCAGCCGCGTCCCCGGCCACGCAGGCCGCCCCGCCCATGCCGCCCCCGCCCTCCTCGCCGCCCGGGCATCCGCCCGCGCCCACGGCGCCACCGGCGGCGGTCCCGGGCGCATCCGCGGGAAATCCGGACGCCGGGGCATCCACCGGCGCACCGGCGCATCCGGACGGGCCCGGGCCGGACGCCGGAAGCCGGTCATGACCCAGCCGCAGGGCAGGGGCGCATGGGGCGGCTCGGAGAGTACGTACCGTGCGCTGGCGGGCCTCGTGATGGCGGCGACCGTACGCATCCATCGCCCGGAGCCCGGGTATGCCCCTGACGGATCCGACAGAGGCTTCCTGGGGAGCGGCTTCTTCATCGCCCCGAGCTGGGTCCTCACGTGCGCGCACGTGGCGATGGAGGGGGAGGGGCGTCACGTGAACGTGGTCTTCAAACCGGACCCGGGCAGCGCCGAGACCGCGGTCGAGGGCGCCGTGGTCGCCGCCCTGCCCGAGAGGCGCCACGCCACGGCCGGGCCCGGCGGCGTACGGGTTCCGGAGCCTTCGGGTGGCTGGCCCGCCCCCGACCTCGCGCTCATCCGGCTGCTGCGGCCCGTCGAGCACCCCTGCGTGTACGTCACCGAGCGTCCGGCGGGCATGTTCGGCGGCGGCTCGGTCCTCTACACGGGCTGGACCGACGGCGGGTCGGGGCAGCTGACCCGGTTCAGCGGGCGGTGCCAGGTGATGGGTACCTTCGGCGACTGGGCCGAGGACGACGAACAGATGCGGCTCGACGGCGACCGGATGTACCCGGGTCTGTCCGGCGGACCCGTGGTGGACCTGGCCCGCGGCGAGGTCGTCGGCGTACTCAAGTCGCGCTCCGACGGCACGACCGGCGGGACCTCGATCGGCGTCGAGCGGCTGCGTACGCTGCCCGTGCCCCCCGGGGCGGTCGCCGCCGAGTCCGACGACCCGTACCAGGCGGTGTTCCACGCCCACGACCGCTACCACGCCGACCGGCACACCAGCCCGGTCGGCACCGATCGGACCTGGGCCGATCTCCAGCGCGAACTGGGTGCCGGGGCGGGGCTCGCCCTCAGCCCCCAGCAGCGCGTCGACCTGCTCGGCCGGCTCGCCGAACTCCCGCCCCCGCTCAGCACCCGCAGCCTCCTCGACCTCCTGGACCGGCTGCCGGACACCCACCCGGCCGAGCACCACGCGGCCCCGCGCGGCTGGCGCGACGGACTGGGGACGCTGTACGACGCCCCCGGCGGCGACGGCGCACTGGAACTGATCCTGCGCTACTGCATGAGCGCCATCTCCGCCGAACGCCCTTACGTCCTGCCGTCCACCCAGCTCGCCGAGGCATCCCTGTGGGAATGGGTGAAGCGGATGGCCGAGGACCGGCTCTCCCGCAAGTTCCGTCATGAGCTTGCCGGGCTCCGGCACAACGGCCGGCACGCCCCGGGCCTCGAACACCTGCGTACCCCGGCGCCGACGCTCGAACCCGCCAGGACGCGCAGCGCCCCGTTCGTCCTGCTGGCGCTGGAGCCGCGCGGCTGGGAACGGGACCGCTACGACTGGCGGATCGGCGTCGCCCAGCACGGCGGGGACGTCCTGCCCGTCGCCGAGGACAGCCGGGGCACCGCATCAAAGGCCCTCCCGGCCCGGCTCGCGGGCCCGCTGGCTGAGGCGTTCCGGCGGTGCGACGAACCCGACGACCCCGCGGTGCTCCAGGTAGCGGTGGATCAGGCCCTCATGGACCTGGAGGTCGACGGATGGCGGGTGCCGCCCGACGGGAGGCCGCTCGGAGTGCTGCGCCCCGTGGTCATCCGCCGCCTGGACCACAGTCCGCTCCTGGCCGATGACGGGATCGACGAGCGCGAGGCGCGCTGGAACCGGACCAGGACCGCCGCGATGCGGGCGGCCGTCGTCGACTGCGAGGACGGAAGGCGGGTACCCGTACCCGTGGTGGAGGAGCTGCGCCAACTGCCGTACGAGACCGTCCCGGTGCTCTGCCGCTACGGCGAACGGACCCACCCGGAGACCGCGGCCGGTCTCGGGCGGGTGCTCGACGGAGGCTTCGGCGTGGCCCTGTGGCAGCGCCGGGCGGCCGAGCCGACCGCGGTGTGCACGGACTTTCACCGGCGCGCCGCCGACGCGGTCGCCGAGGCCCGCATCGCCGCTCACCTCCCGGAAAAAATCCATGAGTTGAGACAGGGGGTGCATGCGGGCCGTGCGGAGACGTACTGGTCGAACGGTGTCGCCCTGTACTACGAAGATCCACATCATCCGCTGCCGGGCTCCGGGCAGTTCCTTGAGGCGCCGTGAACGGCCGGACCCTTACGGCGTGTACGCCGGATCGCTACCGTGATGCACGTTCGACTGCTGCCCCTGGCGGACGAGTGACGACGAGGAACGCGTTATGAGTGAACCCAGCGAGTGGCTCATCTACCGAGGGGCCGGCGAACCGCACGAGGGCATCGAGCAGCTGCCGCCCCCGCCGCCCTGGCGGGACTTCGGGGGCCGCGGTGCCCCAGCCCCCGACGAGCGGGACGGGGACGGATCCGCCGACCGCCGCCTCGGCGGCTACCGGCACATCGCCGAACTCCACCGGCCGGGCGCCGAAGAGCTCGAAATGATCAATGCCGCGCTCTATCTGCGGCGTCCGCTGCTGGTCACCGGCAGCCCCGGCGCCGGAAAGAGCACGCTGGCCCACTCCGTCGCCCATGAGCTCGGGCTCGGCCGGGTCCTGCGCTGGCCGATTGTCAGCCGCTCGGCCCTCCAGGACGGCCTCTACCACTACGACGCGATCGCCCGGCTCCAGGATGTACAGATCGCCGCGCACAGTGCGGCGGCCGGGGCACCCGGTGCCGAATCGGCACAGAGCGTCGGCAGCTACATCCGGCTCGGGCCGCTCGGCACCGCGCTGCTGCCCTCGGACCGGCCGCGTGTACTGCTCATCGACGAGCTCGACAAGAGCGACATCGATCTGCCGAACGACCTGCTCAATGTGCTGGAGGAGGGCGAGTTCGCCATCCCCGAGCTGGAGCGGATCGCCGACCGGCTGCCCGACGGCGAGGCGGAGGTCCTCGACGACGACGGCAACAAGGTGAAGGTGAGGGGCGGCCGGGTGCAGTGCCGGTCCTTCCCGTTCGTGGTGCTCACCAGCAACGGCGAGCGGGACTTCCCGGCGCCCCTGATGCGCCGCTGCATCCACCTGGAACTCGGACGCCCCGACCACCAGCGGCTCGCGACCTTCGTACGCGCCCACCTCGGCGACGAGGCGGCACGCTCCGGGGACGACCTCATCGCCCACTTCCTGGAGCGGTCCCGCAGCGAACTTCTCGCCACCGACCAGCTGTTGAACGCGATCTATCTCACCGATGCCGCCGCCCCGGCCGGCCGCGACCGCCTCGCCGATCTGCTCATCCAGCGACTCGACAGGCCGAGGTGATGCGCTGATGGCCGACGGCAAGGCGCGGCACGGACCGGACGAGGGGCGCGGTCCGGACGGTGGTCCGGGTGACGTCGTGGCGCCTTATGACACCCATGTCCTGGGTGAGGCTATGGGCACTGAGCCCGAAGCTCCCGAAGCTCCCGGAGCTGTCGGGCCGGTGCCGGAGCCCGGTCGTGAGCCGCAGCCGGACTCCGAGCCGCACGGCGGAGGCCTGCTGCCCGCATTCGTCGCCAGGTTACGCGAAGCCGGGCTGGACCCCGACGCCGAGCAGCTCTGCGACGCCCTCTGGCTGGCCCGCTGGACCCGTCACCCCGACGCGCCGGACGACGAGGACGACGCGGCCACGCCGCTGCTGTCCGCCGGCCCCGCCGAGGCGGGCCGTCCGGCCGGGCGGCCGGCCCCGCAGGTGACCGGGGACGAAGCCCCGGACCCCGCCCCGGACGACGACGAGCCCGCGGAGCAGCGGGACCTCGGCGACGCCGACCGGCGGATCGCCCTCTACCCCGTACCCCGCACCGCGTCACCCGGCGGCCCCCGCCCGGACGGCCCGGCCGGGCGCGGACGGAGCGCCGCCCGGGGCGGCCGGGCGAGAGCGCTCACCGTCGGCGTACCCGCCGCTCCCGCCCTCCCGGCGCCGCTCGAACTCCAGCGAGCCCTCCGCCCGTTGCAGCGCTACCGCCCGGCCGCGCCCCCGCTGCGCCGCACCCTCGACGAGACGGCGACCGCGGAGCTCAGCGCCCGGGCCGGCGGGATGATCATGCCGGTGTTCCGCGGTGCTTCCCGGGGCGAGGCGCTGCTGCAGTGCGTCATGGACGCCTCGTCCTCGATGCTGGTGTGGGACCGGATGTTCGGCGAACTACAGGAAATCTTCGGCCAGTTGGGTGCCTTTCGGGATGTCCAGGTGCGCTATCTGCATCAGGGGCCCGACGGTGCGGCCGCGGTGAGCCGCAGCCCCGATCCGACCGCCGCACCGCTGAACTCCGCGGACCGGCTGAGCGATCCGACCGGCCGTCGTGTCACCGTCCTCGTCAGCGACTGCGCCGGTCCGCTCTGGCACAGCGGCCGGGCCCACCGGCTGCTGCACCAGCTGGCCGGGCAGGCCCCGGCCGCCGTGCTCCAGCCCCTGCCGCAGCGGATGTGGAACCGCACCAGGCTGCCGGTCACCTACGGTTCGCTGTCCCGGGGTGACGGGCCCGGCGGCGCCGCCGTACTGAAGGTCACGGAGCACGCCGGAACGGGGCCCGCCGTGCACCCGGGTGCTCTCGCGATTCCCGTACTCCCGCCGGTGGAGGGTGCGTTGGCGGCCTGGGCGAGGCTGCTCTCCGGCACCGGCGCGGGGCGGATCTCCGGAGCCGTCGGCTGGGTGCGGGCCGACCAGCCCGCGGCGGCCGCGCAGCGCCCCGGCGACGGGCTGTCCTCGCTCCAACTGGTCAGTCGCTTCCGTTCCGCGGCCTCTCCGGTCGCCGGACAGCTGGCCGTCTACCTCGCGGCGGCCCCGCTGTATCTGCCCGTGATGCAGCTGGTGCAGCGCACGATGCTGCCCCACTCCGGCCCGTCCGAACTCGCCGAGGTGCTGCTGAGCGGACTGCTGACGCGGAGCAGGGCCGAGGACGGGCGCGAGGACGGCGGCCAGTGGTACGAGTTCGCGCCCGGAGTCCGGGAAGCGCTTCTCGGCCCGCTGGGCCGGGACGAGGCGCTGCTCGTACTCAAGCACTGCTCGCAGTACATCGAGCAGCGATTCGGGAAGGGCGGGCCGAACTTCCCTGCCCTCGCCTTCGCCCAGCTCGGAGAGGGCAGGGACGGATCGTCGTGGTCCACCCACACCACGGACATCATGGAGAACAGCGCGCCCGACGGGGAGATCGAAGAGGGTGACGAGAACGGGGAGAGCGGCGCAAGCGGCGGGTCGCGCGTCCCCCATCCCTTCGCCGAGGTCGCGGTCCGCGTACTGGAGCGTTTCATGCCCCTGCCCGAGCAGTTCGTCATCCAGACCGACCGGGACGGCTACCGGAGCCCCGTCCAGACGCCGAACGCGGCGGTGGAGAGCGCCCGCGTCCTCGTGCGGCACTTCGAATCGGACAGCATGGTGCAGTACCTGATCGACGCCGTGCAGCTGCTGCGGGGGGCCACGGAGCGCGAGGAGCGGCCGGGCGCCGACCCCGAACTGTGGGCGGAGTACTCGCGCTGCGTTCTGCGGCTGTGGGAGGTCCAGGGCGACGCCGAGCTGCTCCGCGAGGCCGAGTACGCCGCCGAACGGGCCGCCGCGCACCCCGGGGCGGCACGCGAACGGGCCGTACTGGCGAAGGTGTTGCACGCCGCGGCCGACGACCGGCGGCGGCGTGGCGACCGGCGCGGCGCACTGGAACTGCTGCGGCGCGCCGACCGCGAGTACACGGCCGCCTGCTCGGCCCCCGGCCTGGATCCCGCCGAGGCGCTCCGGCTGACGCTGGAGCGGGTCCGGGCCCTGGAGGCGCAGTGGCGGCTCGACGGCGACACCGCCCTGCTGCAGGCCGCTTACGGCATGCTGGAGGCGTTCGCCGACGTCTGGCCCGACCAGGAGAACCGGCCCGCCACCCTGCCGCTGGCGCACGGCCGGACCCTGCTGAGACTTGCCGGGGCCACCGTCGACACCGAACAGTCCCGGGTGTACGCCGGTCAGGCGGCGCGTTCCTTGCGCACGGCGTTCGAGCAGGGCGGCGGCCGGCACACCATGGGCACCGAGGTGCGCATCCTGCTGGACCTGGTGGACGCCCTGCTCGCCTCGGGCGAGGAGCCGGACGAGGCGGCGACCCTGATCGAGCAGGCCCTGGCGACCGTACGGGAACAGCGGCTGCGCGCCCTGCTCCAGACCCGGGCCGCCCGAGTCCGTGTCGCCCGTTACGAACACACCGGGAACCCGGACGAACTCGTCGACGCGGCCGAGTGGTTCGCCCGCGCCGCGCGCGGCGTCCCGCGCGACTCGCAGGGCCACGCCGATCTGCTCGCCGAATGGGGCGGCACCCTGCTGCGCCGCGCCCAACTGTCCGACGGCCGGGCGCACATCGGCGCCGCGGTACGGGTGCTGCGCGACTGCCGTACGGAGACGGCGGCGGGCAGCGCGCGTCAGGCCGATCGGCTGCTGATGCTGGGGCGGGCGCTGATGCTGCGGCACCGGGCCACCGAGGACCGGGTCGATCTGCGGGAGGCCGAGCATCTCTTCGGGCTCGCGGCCCAGGAGGCGACCGACCCGCTGACCGCGGCGCGCTGCTGGCTGGAACTGGGCCTGTCCCACCTCGACGCTTCCCGGGTGCTGAACCGTCCGGCCCGGCTCGACGAGGCGGCCGAGGCGTTCCGGGGCGCGGCCGATGCGGCCGGCACGGCAGAAGCGGAGCTGGACAGTCCACAACAGGTCCGACAGGCGGTCGAGTCGGGTGCTACAGCCAACCACTGGCGGGGTATGACATACGAGAGGGCGGGACGTCCCCGGGCCGCACGCGAGGCGTACCGGGCGGCCCGCCGGGAATGGCGCAAACTGCCGGACGGCGGCGGCGCGGCGGGCGAGGCGACCGCCGAGCGGCTGGCCGAGCTGGAGCGCTGAGTGCCGGGCGGGAGCGTTCGGGCGGTCCGTCCGGACGGCGACCCCGGTGTGATGCCTTCCGGGAGATGTGCGTCAAGTACGACCGGCGTACGACCGACACCGGCCGACGGCATGCTCACACAGGCGTATGTCGGACTGTGCGGGGCATCGGTACAGAGGTGACCGGTGCGGGTGAGACAGCACGGGTGTCATCGCAACGCGAGTGGATGTACGTGTGTCAGGGACACGGGCTCGGCGGGACGCGCTCAACGGCGAGCGAGTGACCGCGTGCCCGATGCGGCAGTACGCGTTACGGGGAGGCGTGATGAGCGAGTCGACAGGCAATGGCGGGCCGGG
The DNA here is from genome assembly GCF_014648655.1 of Streptomyces atratus. GTDB lineage: Bacteria > Actinomycetota > Actinomycetes > Streptomycetales > Streptomycetaceae > Streptomyces > Streptomyces atratus. The sequence goes on along the minus strand of NZ_BMRN01000001.1, from coordinate 245,454 downwards.
CGGTGGGTCGTCCGGCGGGCCGGACGCGCTGCCGGATCTGCTGGAACTCGATCTGGAGGCGCTGCGGACACTGGACCACCCGGTGCTCAGCGAGGTGGTCGCGGATCTGTGCGGCCGGGCCGAGCAGCCGCGGGAAATGCTGTGGGGATTCAACAGCGCCTTCTGAGACGAGGAGCCCCGCGGTTCCTCAGGACGGGGCCGGAGCCGGAAGATTTCGGTCCGGGGCCCGGTTGAACAGGACATCCTGGCCCGGGACGGGTTTGCCCGCACGGCAGGCCTGGGATACTCGCCTCGGGCCGGCGACGGGGGCCGTCCCGGCAGACATGCAGCACGGGGGTGCCGGAGTGTCTCGACAGGCGACGCCGCGTTCACCCCGGCGCGTGGACACCGGTGCCGCCGGCCGACTCCCGGTCCCCTTCGGTCAGTTCATCGTCAAGGTGCACGGCCGGTGCAATCTGGCCTGCCGCTACTGCTACCTCTACGAGGGCCCCGACCACACCTGGCGCGCCCGCCCGGCCGCCGCCGCACCCGCCGTCCTGGAGCGCACCGCGGACCGGATCGCCGAACACGCCGCGGCCCACGGACTGCGCGACGTAGCCCTCGTCCTGCACGGTGGCGAACCCCTCCTCGCGGGCGTGGACCGGCTGGCCGCCCTCGCCGACCGGGTACGCGACCTGGTGCCCGCGGACTGCACCGTCCACACCACCGTGCAGACCAACGCCACCCTGCTCACCGACGCCCGCATCGCCGCCCTCGCCCTGCACGGCATACGCATAGGCATCAGCCTCGACGGCGGTCTGGCCTCCCACAACACCCGGCGCACCGACCACGCGGGACGACCCTCCTGGCCCGCCGCCTCACGCGGCGCCCGGCTCCTCGCCGACCGGCACCCCGACGCGTACGCGGGCATCCTCACCGTCGTCGACCCGCGGACCGACCCGGTAGAGATGTACGAGTCGCTGCTCGCCCTGTGCCCACCGGCCCTGGACCTGCTGCTGCCGCACGGCAACTGGACGAATCCCCCGCCGGGCCTCCCCGGTACGGGAACGGCCCCCGCGGGGCCGGGCTCGGGCCGCCCGACCCCGTACGGCGACTGGCTCATAACCGTCTTCGACCGCTGGTGGCCGGCCGCACACCGGGAGACCCGGGTGCGGCTCTTCGAGGAGTGCATCGCCCTGCTGCTGGGCCTGCCCGCCGCCACCGAGTCCCTCGGTCTCGACCCCGTCAACGCGATCGTGGTCGAGACCGACGGCTCGATCGAGCAGGTGGACTCCCTCAAGTCCGCCTACGACACGGCCGCCGCCACCGGGCTCGACGTCTTCCGCCACACCTTCGACGACGCCCTGGGCCACCCCGGCGTCGCCGCCCGCCAGGCAGGCGCCGACGCGCTTGCCGCCGCCTGCCGCGCCTGCCCGCTGCTGACCGTCTGCGGCGGCGGCCACTACGCACACCGCTACCGCGCAGACAACGGCTTCACCAACCCGTCCGTCTACTGCGCCGATCTCGAACGGCTGGTGCGCCACATCGCGGACCGGCTGTCCGACGCAACCGCAGGAGCACACCGATGATCCCCCCACCGAACCCCCTGCTCCCGGACCGCATGCTGCGCCAACTCGGCCGCACGGAGGGCGACTCCGACACCCTCCGCGTCCTCGTGCGCGACCAGGACACCCGCCGGCTTCTTCTTTTGCGCGCCCTGCTCGATGCGGCCGAGGCCGCCCCCACGACCGTCTGCCCCCCTCAGGCACTCGACCGGCTGCACCAGGACTGGGCACTGCTGGAATCGTCCGAGCGTGCCGACCGGGCGGCCGTGCGCACCGTCCTGCTCCACCCCTTCACGGGCCCCTGGGCGCAACGCTGCCTGCGCGGCCTCTCCGGCAGTACCCCCGGCGTCGAACTCAGCGCCGATATGGGCCACTTGAGCGCTCTCGCCGCCGCGGCCGCGATCCGCGCCAAAGTCGCGTTCACGACCCGGCTCACCGCACACGACGGACTTCTGTCACTGCCCACCCTGGGCGCCCTCCGTACAGCCTCGGGCCCGGTCGACATCGTGTTCGCCGAAGGGGAATTGACGGTATTCGAGACCGACGGCCGACCGCTGATCACCGTACATACGCAACAGGACGGCACGGCCTGCTCCGCCGACCCGCGCTGGCTGCCCGTGCTCGCACTGCCCGCCGTACTGCCGGGCACCGGACCCGTACCCATGGACGACGTCGACCCGTACCGCACCGAGGGCGGCGGACTCCGGCGCCACGGACTGAGCACCGCAACCCACATCGACGATCACGAACGCAAGGCCTGGGCCGAGTCCTGGGCCGGAATGGAGCCCCTGCTCCGCATCGGCGGCGAACACCGCCTCACCGAAGCGTCCGCCCTGCTGCGCTGCCTGGTGCCGCTCGGACCGCCACCCGGCTCCGGGCCCCTCGGCGACGGTGTGGCGCACTGCAGTGGCACCAGGCGCGAGGCGTTCGGCGCCGTCCTCAGCAGCAAACCCCCCACTGCCGCCTACTTCGCCTCGACCCTCGTCCACGAACTCCAGCACACCAAACTGGCCGCGCTCGGCTCCCTCGTACCGCTGCACCACGAGGACGCGACACCACGCCACTTCGCCCCCTGGCGCTCCGACCCCAGACCCTTCGACGGCCTGCTCCAGGGCGCCTACTCGCACATCGCGCTGGCCGACTACTGGCAGCGGTTCGCGCTCGGCGCGCAGCGCGTCACCCACCGAGACCTCGCCTGGGCCGAGCACGCCCGCTGCCGCGAACAGGTCGGGGCCGTACTGCCCGTGCTGGCCGGATCGGCGGCACTGACCCGCGAAGGCCGCGTGCTGGTCGACGAGATGATCACGCTCTACCACCGTCTGGACGATTGTCCGCCCCCCACGGGTCATCTCGCGCGCGCGGAGGCGTACGTGGCCACCGCCAAGGTGATATGGCAGCAGAGGAACGGCTCGCGAAGGCAGTGACCGACCGCGTGATATCGATCGGAGCGACCATGCTCCGGTGTATCTTGACAAGGCTCGTATCTAGGCAGGGAGATGGTTGAATGCCCGGAACGCGTAAGCAAGTTGGAGCAACCGGGGCGCAGACCGTCACCATCAGTTTCGCCGGTTTCAACCGCGCCTGGGCGGCGTGGACCGCAGACCGTCTGGAGCGGCGTGGGGTGACGGTCGTCCAGCAGCGCTGGGACCCCCCGGTGGAGGTTCCGCTGGAGGAGTCGCTGCGGGATCTGACACTGTCGCGCGGCCGTGTCCTGGTGATCCTCAGCGACTGGTACTTCCAGCTCGGACCGCGCAGCCACGAGGAGTGGAACAGGGCCCTGCGCGAGGTCGTCGCCGCCGACCCCGACCGCTTCGCCGCCGTCTGTGTCACCACCTCCGCGCTGCCCGGCGCCACCTCGGTCCTCGCCGCCGCCGACCTGACCAACGTCGGCGCCGACGAGGCCGAACGGCGCCTCCTCGTACGCCTGGGCCTGCCCATCGACCCGCTCCCCGAGCCCGTCGATGCCAGGCCGGGGATCCGGTATCCGGCCGACACCCCCGAGGTGTGGGGCGGGGTGCCACGCCGCAACACCCGGTTCACCGGCCGTGAGGAACTGCTCAGCAAGGCGTACCGGGCCCTCCAGGACGCCGGACCCGGAGCCGGCGTCGTGACCCTGCACGGCATGTCCGGCGTAGGCAAGACCCAGCTGGCCGCCGAGTACGTCTACCGCTTCGGCTCCGAGTACGACGTCGTGTGGTGGGTGCCCGCCGACCGCCGCGCCCTCTACCGCCAGAAACTCGCCGAACTCGCCCCCGAACTGGGCCTGTCCACCGGCGCCGAGTACGGCGAGCGGCTGCGCGCGGTACGCGACGCACTGCGCCGCGGCGAACCGCACTCCCACTGGCTCCTCGTCCTCGACGGCGCCGACGAACCCGAACACATCTGGGACCTGGTGCCGACCGGCCCCGGACACGTCCTGATCACCTCCCGCAACCCGGAGTGGAGCGAGCACAACAGCAACCTGGTCGAGGTCCCGGTCTACGACCGCGAGGAGTCGGTCGCCTTCATCCGCCGCCGGGCCCCGCGCCTGACCCCGGCCGAGGCCGACCAGCTCGCCGACGCACTCGAAGACCTCCCGCTGCTCCTCGACCAGACCGCCGGCTGGCTCAACGACTCCGACATGTCGGTCCAGGAGTACATCGAGCTCCTCGAAGGCGGCATCGACCAGGACGTCGTCAAGGTCTCCGCGGACTTCCCGCTCGCCTTCCAGACCGCCTGGTCGATACTGCTGAACAAGCTCAAGGACACCGTCCCCGAGTCCGTCGACCTGCTGCGCCTGTGCAGCTTCTTCGCACCCGGCTCCATCCCCGTGCGGCTGCTGAAGGAAATGCCCCCCGGTGAACTGCCGGAACAGCTCTCCGGCCTGATGAACGACCCGCTGCTGTGGAACAGGGCGATCGGCCAGCTCCGCCAGTACTCCGTGGTCCGCCTGGAGTCCCACGAATCGGTGGTCGACGAGGCGTCGTCCGGTGAATCGCTCTACATGCACCGCATGGTCCACCAGATCATCGGCAAGGACATGCCGGAGCGGGACCGTCAGGAGTTCATCAACGTGGTCCGCCGAGCCCTTGCGGCCGCGGACCCCGGCCGGCCCACCGACACCCGTCTGTGGCCCGCCTACGCCGAGATCACGCCGCACCTGAAATGGGCCGACGTCCTCAGGAGCACCGACCCGGGAGTGCAGGGCCTGGTACTCAACTGCCTGCGCTACATGTACCTCTCCGGGGAGTACCGGGCCGGCATCAAGCTGGGCGCTCGGGCCATGGAGGCCTGGCGGGAACTCCTTGGCGAGGACTACTCCAGGGTCTGGGACCTCCGATACCACTACGCCAACCTGCTGCGGGCTGTCGGCGACTACGCCGGTACGGAGGCCATCGAACGGGCCGCCGTCGACCATCTGCGCGCCGAACGCGGCCCGCAGGACCTGGAACACCTGCGCGCCGCCAGCGGCCTTGCCGCGGACCTGCGGGGCCTGGGCCGGTACGACGAGGCGCTGAACATCTCCAGCTGGATCCTCGGCGCCTACCGCGAACTGCTGGGCGACCAGGACTCACGCACGCTCAACGCCCAGAACAACCTGGGCACTTCGATGCGTCTGCTGGGCCGGTACGAGGAGGCGCTCGAACTCAACCAACGCACCCTGGAGGCCCGGCGCCGACTGCTGCGACCGCGCCACAGCTGGACGCTCTATTCCGAGATCAACTACGCCACGGACCTGCGCCTGCTCGGCCGGTACGGCGACGCCCTGTCGCTCCAGAACCAGAGCGCCAGGGTGCACCGGCTGGTCATGGGCTCGGACAACCCGCAGACCCTGCGCGCCGAGCACAATCTCGCGCTGTGCCAGTACCGCTCGGGGGAGCGAGCCAAGGCCGCGGCCCTGTTTACCCGGGTCCTCGAACGATCCGAGCGTGTGCTGGGCGAGGACGACCCCCTGACGATGATGTTCGCGGCCAGCCAGAGCTTCTTCGCCCGTGAGCACGCCGACATCGACCGGGCCAGGGACATAAGCGAGAAGGTCGTCGCCGGCTATGTGGACATGCTCGGCGAGAAACACCCGTATGTGGCGGGGACCCGGGCCAACCATGCCCTGATCCTGCGCAACGTGGGCGAGCGGGACCACGCGCACACCCTCCTGGAGGAGGCGCTCGCCGACTTGACGCGGGCCGTGGGCGAGAACCACCCCTGGACGCTGGGCTGCTCGATCAACGCCTCGGCGCTGCGCAACCTGGTGGGCGATCCGGAATCCGCCGCCGCACTGACGGACTCGGTCATCACCCGGGCCGTCGAGGTCCTCGGCCGGACCCATCCGCTGACCCTCTCCGCCCGGATCGCGCACGCCGCGGACCTGCGCGGTCTTCGGGATCTGCAGCGTGCGGACAAGGTCGAGACGGAGGCGCTGGGCGACCTGGCGGCGACCCTGGGCGAGCAGCACGTCCACACGGTCTCGGCGCGCTCCCGCAACCGTCCGTACTGGGATTTCGAACCGCAGATGATCTGAAGCGTTCAGGTGATCCGAAGCCCACCGAGCGCACATGCCGAAGGGCCCGGCCTCGCGATCAACTCGCGGGACCGGGCCCCTCGTCATGCGTACAGCGACCGGTCAGGCCTCGAAGACCTCGGCGACCAGCTGCGCCTGCTCGGCCTGGTGGCGCTTGGCCGAACCGACCGCCGGGGACGAGCCGTGCGGCCGCGAGATGCGGCGCAGGCGCTCACCGTGCGGGACGTCGGCGCCGACGGCCAGGTCCAGGTGGTCGATCAGGTTCAGGGCGATGAACGGCCAGGAGCCCTGGTTGGCCGGCTCCTCCTGGGCCCAGAGGTACTTCTCGGCGTTCGGGTACTTGGCGATCTCGGCCTGCAGTTCGGCACCCGGCAGCGGGTACAGGCGCTCCAGACGGATGATCGCGGTGTCCGTGACGCCGCGCTTCTCGCGCTCGGCCTCCAGGTCGTAGTAGACCTTGCCGGCGCAGAAGACGACCTTGCGGACGTCGTTCGCGTTCACCGTGTCGTCGCCGATCACCGGGCGGAAGCCGCCGGTGGTGAACTCCTCCGCCTTCGACGCGGCCGCCTTGAGGCGGAGCATCGACTTCGGGGTGAAGACGACCAGCGGCTTGTGGTGCGGGTTGTGCACCTGCCACCGCAGGAGGTGGAAGTAGTTCGACGGCAGGGTCGGCATGGCGACCGTCATGTTGTCCTGCGCGCACATCTGGAGGAAACGCTCCGGGCGGGCGGACGAGTGGTCCGGCCCCTGGCCCTCGTAGCCGTGCGGCAGCAGCAGCGTGACGCCGGAGGTCTGGCCCCACTTCTGCTCGGCCGAGGAGATGAACTCGTCGACGACGGTCTGCGCGCCGTTGACGAAGTCACCGAACTGGGCCTCCCAGATGACCAGCGACTCCGGACGGGCCAGCGAGTAGCCGTACTCGAAGCCCATCGCCGCGTACTCGGAGAGCAGCGAGTCGTAGACGTTGTAACGGGCCTGGTCGTCGGAGAGGTAGAGCAGCGGGGTGTAGTCCTCGCCGGTCACCTGGTCGACGAGGACCGCGTGCCGCTGACCGAAGGTGCCGCGGCGGGTGTCCTGGCCGGCGAGCCGGACCGGGGTGCCCTCCATCAGCAGCGAACCGATGGCCAGGGTCTCGCCCATGCCCCAGTCGATCGTGCCGTTCTCCACCGAGGCCGCGCGACGCTGCATCTGCGGCATCAGACGGGGGTGGACGGTGATCCGGTCGGGGATGTTGACCTGGGACTCCGCGATGACCTTCACGACCTCCTGGGAGACCGCGGTGGTCACGGCGACCGGGAACTCGGGCTGGACCTCGGGGGTGTGTGCCGGAGCCGGCAGCGAGGTGGCCTCGCGGACCTCCGCGAAGACCTTCTCCAGCTGGCCCTGGAAGTCCTGCAGCGCCTGCTCGGCCTCTTCCAGCGTGATGTCGCCGCGACCGATGAGGGACTCGGTGTAGAGCTTGCGCACCGAGCGCTTCTTGTCGATCAGGGTGTACATCTGCGGGTTGGTGAACTCCGGGTTGTCGCCCTCGTTGTGACCGCGGCGGCGGTAGCAGATGAGGTCGATCACGACGTCCTTGTTGAACGCCTGCCGGAACTCGAAGGCCAGGCGCGCGACACGGACGACGGCCTCGGGGTCGTCACCGTTGACGTGGATGATCGGCGCCTCGATCATGCGCGCCACGTCCGTGGCGTACATCGAGGAGCGCGAGGACTCCGGGGCGGCGGTGAAGCCGACCTGGTTGTTGATCACCACGTGCACGGTGCCGCCGGTGCGGTAGCCGCGCAGCTGCGACATGTTGAGCGTCTCGGCGACGACGCCCTGGCCCGCGAAGGCCGCGTCGCCGTGGAGTGCGACGGGCAGGACCGTGAAGTCCGTGCCGCCCTTGTTGATGATGTCCTGCTTGGCGCGGGCGATGCCCTCCAGGACCGGGTCGACCGCCTCCAGGTGCGAGGGGTTGGCGGCCAGCGAGACCTTGATCTGCTCGCCGTCCAGACCGGTGAAGGTGCCCTCGGCGCCCAGGTGGTACTTCACGTCGCCGGAGCCGTGCATCGACCTGGGGTCGAGGTTGCCCTCGAACTCGCGGAAGATCTGCGCGTACGACTTGCCGACGATGTTCGCCAGCACGTTCAGCCGGCCGCGGTGGGCCATGCCGATGACGACCTCGTCGAGGCGGGCCTCGGCGGCGGAGTCGATGACCGCGTCGAGCAGCGGGATGACGGACTCGCCGCCCTCCAGCGAGAACCGCTTCTGGCCGACGTACTTGGTCTGCAGGAACGTCTCGAACGCCTCGGCGGCGTTGAGCCGGCGCAGGATGCGCAGCTGCTCCTCGCGCTCGGGCTGCTGGGTGCGCGTGCGCTCCACCCGGTCCTGGATCCACTTGCGCTGCTTCGGGTCCTGGATGTGCATGAACTCGATGCCGGTGGTACGGCAGTACGACTCCCGCAGCACACCGAGGATGTCGCGGAGCTTCATCATCGACTTGCCGGCGAAACCGCCGACCGCGAAGTCCCGCTCCAGGTCCCACAGGGTGAGGCCGTGCTCGGTGATGTCCAGGTCGGGGTGCTTGCGCTGGCGGTACTCCAGCGGGTCGGTGTCGGCCATGACATGACCGCGGACCCGGTAGGAGTGGATCAGCTCGAAGACCCGCGCGGCCTTGGTGACGTCGTTGTCGTGCGAGGCGTCGATGTCCGTGAGCCAGCGGACCGGCTCGTACGGGATGCGCAGCGCCTTGAAGATCTCGTCGTAGAACTCGTTCTCGCCGAGGAGGAGCTGGGCGACGATCCGCAGGAACTCGCCGGAGGCGGCGCCCTGGATGACCCGGTGGTCGTACGTCGAGGTCAGCGTCATGACCTTGGAGATGCCCAGCTTGTTCAGGGTGTCCTGAGAGGTGCCCTGGAACTCTGCCGGGTAGTCCATCGCGCCGACGCCCATGATGAGGCCCTGTCCGGGCATCAGACGGGGCACCGAGTGCACGGTGCCGATGCCGCCGGGGTTGGTCAGCGAGGCGGTGACTCCGGTGAAGTCGTCCATGCCGAGCTTGCCGTTGCGGGCGCGGCGGACGATGTCCTCGTAGGCCTGCCAGAACTCGAAGAAGTTGAGCGTCTCGGCCTTCTTGATGGCCGCGACGACCAGCTGGCGGTCGCCGTTCGGCTTCACCAGGTCGATGGCCAGACCGAGGTTGACGTGCTCCGGCTTGACCAGGGTCGGCTTGCCGTCCTTCAGCGCGAAGGAGTGGTTCATCGCCGGCATGGCCTTGAGGGCCTGCACCATCGCGTACCCGATGAGGTGCGTGAAGGAGATCTTCCCGCCCCGGGCGCGCTTGAGGTGGTTGTTGATGACGATGCGGTTGTCGAAGAGCAGCTTCACCGGAACGGCGCGGACGGACGTGGCCGTCGGCAGCTCCAGCGAGGCGTTCATGTTCTTCGCGACGGCGGCCGACGGGCCGCGCAGCGTCACGTACTCGGGGCCGGCCGGTGCCTCGGTGGCCGGAGCCGCGGCGGGCTTGGCCGGGGCAGCGGGGGCTGCCTTCGCGGCCGGAGCCGGCGCGGCCTTCGCCGGGGCTGCCGGGGCAGCGGCGGCGGGAGCGGCCTGTACGGGCGCCGGAGCCGCGGGCGCGGGGGCCTTCGCGGCCGGAGCCGGGGCCTGCGCCGGAGCGGCCTGAGGTGTGGCGGCCGGTGCGGTGGCGGCCTGGGCCGGGGTCACCGCAGCCCCCGCGGCTGCGGCGCCGGGAACGGGCTTGTCCGCCGTGCCGGACGTACCCGGCTTGTAGTCGGCGAAGAAGTCCCACCAGGCGCGATCGACCGAACTGGGATCCTGGAGGTACTGCTGGTAGATCTCGTCGACGAGCCACTCATTGGGGCCGAAAGCTGCAGCCGGGTTCGTACCCGGGCTGGCTTGGTCGGTCGAGATGCTCGAGTTACTGGGGGACTGAGACGACACGGCGGCAACCGCCCTCTTCCGCTTCACAAGGTGATGGACAGCGGAAATCAAGGCTACGCCTCCTCAGCCGTTCCATGCAGGCCGGGCCGGTCTTCGTCGTGCAAGTCACATCGGAAGGCGGGTTTCGGCGCAGGAAATGGCGGGAAACAAGCATGGTTCCGCTTCACTTCGGGTACGCGGGACCGCGGCTACGGCCCCCTGGACCGTACCCCTTGAACGGAACACGTAGAACGTGCCCTTCCGGTTCGAACCTTATGTCAACCTCGCGGTTGCCGAATCCCCGGAAGAGTGACCTGGATGCGGCAGCCGCGAGCGGATTCGGCCACGCCGATTCGTCCGCCGTGCAGGTCCACCGCCCAGCGGGCGATCGCCAGGCCCAGGCCCGTACCGCCATCGCTGCCCGGACCGTGCGGGGACGGCATCTCGCCGCGGTTGAAACGCTCGAAGACCCGGTGCCGCTCGGACTCCGGAATGCCCGGGCCCTCGTCCAGGACCTCCAGTGCCAGGGATTCCGGTCCGGGCCCGCGCCGGGCCAGTACGGTGACCCGGCCGTGCGGCGGGCTGTGCTTGACAGCGTTGTCGATCAGATTGGCCACCACCTGGTGCAGCCGTTCCGTATCCGCGTGCGCGGTCAGCTCGGGCGGCGACACATCCAGATGCAGATGTACGTCCTTGCGGGTGTGATTCCCGGAGCCGGAGGACAGCCGGCGGTGCGAGGCGGCGAGGTTCGCCTCCTTCAGTACCCCCGACAGATACGGCCACACCTCGAAACGGCGGGCCTTCAGCGTGACCACCCCGTTGTCCAGGCGGGACAGATCCAGCAGCGTCTCCACCAGCCTGCCGAGCCGCTCGGTCTGCTTCAGGGCCGTGCGCATCGTCTCCGGATCGGCCGAGGACACCCCGTCCACGACGTTCTCCAGCACGGCTCTCAGCGCTGCGATGGGTGTCCGTAGCTCATGCGACACATTGGCCACCAGCTCCTTCCGGTGCCGGTCCACGGCCTCCAGATCGTCCGCCATGCGGTTGATCGTCTGGGCCAGATCGCCGAGCTCGTCACGCCGGTCGGCGCCGCTCACCCGTCTGGTGTAGTCACCGTGCGATATCGACCGGGCCACGGTCGTCATCTCGTCCAGCGGCGCAGTCAGGCCGTGCGCCACGAACTGGGTGATCAGCAGGGTCGCGATCACCGAGAACACCGTGATGAAGCGCAGTTCGGTCCTGGTGCGCACGGCCACCATCAGCAGCCCGGTGGTGATGAACACCGAGACCACCACGAGCGTGCCCAGCTTGGCCTTGACCGAGAAAGGGCGCAGTCCGGAACCGGGCCGGGTCATGGCGCCGGGGTCTCCAGGGCGTAACCGACACCGTGCACGGTACGGATCCGCTCCGCACCGATCTTCCGGCGCAGCGCCTTGATGTGACTGTCGACGGTACGGGTGCCGGAGGCGTCCGCCCAGTCCCAGACCTCGGCCAGCAACTGCTCCCGGGAGAGCACCGCACGCGGGGTGTTGGCCAGGCAGACCAGCAGATCGAACTCGGTCGGCGTGAGGTGGACGTCATCGGCGCGCACCCGGACCCGGCGCTGCGCGTGATCGATCTCCAGCTCGCCGAGGCGCAGTATGCCGCTGCGCGGCGTCACCGCGGCCAGTGCCGCACGCTCGACCCGGCGCAGCAGGACATGCACCCGGGCCGCCAGCTCGCGCATCGAGAACGGCTTGGTCATGTAGTCGTCGGCGCCGACCCCGAGGCCGACCAGCATGTCGGTCTCGTCGTCCCTGGCGGTCAGCATCAGCACCGGCACCGGCCGCTGGGCCTGCACGCGGCGGCATACCTCCAGGCCGTCGAAGCCGGGGAGCATGATGTCGAGCACCATCAGATCGGGCTGCCATGCCTCGGCCGCGTCCACGGCCGCGGGTCCGTCGAGTGCGGTCTGCACCAGAAAGCCCTCGGCCCGCAGCCGGGCGGAAATGGCATCGGCGATTGTGGCGTCATCCTCGACCACCAGCACCCGGCGCTGCGCGCCCGGCGTTGCCGCGACACCGTTGTGGGTGGTGTGTGTCTGTTCCATCGCCCCGCCCCTGCCCGCTCTCACGGGGGCCATGCCCCCGGACGCACGGTCTTCGCTTGTGGATTTCGTGGGTGATCCCCGTTACCGGTCAGCAGCGTAAAGGCAGCGGACTGCTCTCGGCTACGCAGGGTGTAACGGCTTTGGCGCGATGAGGTGGCGGAGTGTCGGCCTTGTGGCGCTTGGCCCCCGGGCGTCCGGGGTCACGGACACCCGGTGGGGGCTCTCAGCGTGTCCGAAGTGCGAGATGCACCACGTCGGGAACACCTCGGGCAACACTGACCTCTTCCGTCCTAACCCCGCTGAATCCGGCATTCCGCAAAGCCTGTTCGAACTCCGCGGACGGTTGTGCGGACCACACCGCGAGAACGCCACCCGGTGTCAGCCGCTCCCGGCAGTCCGCCAGACCGGCAGGGGAGTACAGGCTCGTGTTGTCCTCGGTGACGGTCCAGTCCGGTCCGTTGTCGATGTCCAGGCACAGGGCGTCGTAACGGTCCGTAGTCGTACGCAGGTACGCGACGAGATCCGTCGTCAGGATCGCGGTCCGCGGATCGGCGAGCGACGCACCGGAGATCCCGGCCAGCGGCCCCTCCAGATGCCAGTCCACGATCGCCTGCTCCCGCTCGACGACGGTGATCCGCCCCCACCTCGGCTCGGCGGCGGCCCGGACGAGCGAGAACCCCACCCCGAGACCCCCGATGAGCACCGCCGGTGCCTCCCGGTCGGCGGGCAGCGCGGCCAGTGCCGCGTCGATCAGCAGCCGCTCGGAACGCCCGTCGGAGGTGTCCATCAGAAAGCACCCGTTGGCGATGATCTCGAAGTCGTCCCCCCGCTCCCGCAGAACGACCTCGCCGTAAGGCCCTTCGCGGCGGTCGAGTGTGACGGGGGCGAGTGTGTCGGGGCCGTGGATGTCGGGCATGGTGCGGGTCTCCGGTGGATGGCGGACACGGTCACCGCCATCCTGGCCGCTCGACGCGGCCGAAGGCCAGCGGATTGCCGGATCCGCCCGATCCATTCGATCCGTCCGGGGGAGCATCCACCGTTGCGCGACCCGGGGCGTGCGACGGACGAGAGTTACGCGCTCTGGGGGCGCGCAGCGTCCAGGGCTACGCGCTCTCCGGGCTTGCGCCGTCGAGAGTCACACGTTCTCCGGGCGTGCGCCGTCGAGAGTCACGCGCTCTCCGGGCGTGCGCCGTCGAGAGTCACGCGCTCTCCGGGCGTGCGCCGTTGAGAGTCACGCGCTCTCCGGGCGTGCGCCGCGCACCGCGAGGAGGGTCGCCCCGATCACGTATGCCGTCAGGGCCACCGCCCACGCCGCACTCTGCGGACCCGGCTGCATCGGCCAGGCCCACACCGCCGCTGCGCCGCCCGGGTTGTGGGGCGCCGCCAGATAGACGGCGCCGCCGTAGACCGTCATCGGCAGCCAGCTCAGCCTGGCACCGATCAGGGCGGCGGAGGCCGTGGCCACCCCGGTCGCGCCGAGCACATTGCGCACCATGCCCGGTGCGCCGAACGCCTCCGGGTGCCCCGGGACCGCCGACGCGAGTGCTCCGGCCGTCAGCACGGTCAGGACCAGCAGATGCAGCAGCCGACGCGGCCACCAGCGGCGTACGGCGGTTCGGTCCAGCTCGTCGCTGTGCGCGTGCAGGCTGGTGCCGATCGTGGCGGAGGCGAGCAGCGGGGCCAGCACGATGACCGGGACACGGGCGGTGTGGTCGAAGTACGGCTGGTCCTGCAGCCAGTGGGCCGCCCAGGCGGCGACGAGGGCGATGCAGGTCAGGGTGGCGACGGTGAGGGGGAGGGCGCGGGAGCGGATATAGAGGCGGGGGAGTGCGGTGTAGGTCGGCCGGTGGTTCACAGGACCGGGACCTCCGCGGGCGTGCAGCGCTGCGGGGTGGCCAGGAAGCGGCCGAGCCAGACCTTGCGGTCGGCGTCCGGCATGGTCTTGAGGTGGGCGAGATAGCGCGAATCCGCATACCGTTTCGAATCTTCGCCGGTCAGCCAGCTGATGACCGCGTCGGTCGTGCGTGCCACGCGTTCGGCCTCCTTCTTCCGGTCCTTCCCGGGCGGGCCGGCCTGACAGTCGCGGTTCACCAGAGTCAAGGCGGTGTCCGAGGCGTACCCGCGGGGATCGGTCAGCCGGTTCCGTGTGATGCCCCAGCCGCGCATCACGTATGCGAGTCCGGCTTCGCCGTCCTTCGGGCCGGACTGCGTGTCCACGTATCTGGTGGGTGCGCCCGGGACTCCCTCCAGCCGCGAGAACATTCCCGCCAATGCCTGGGACATCTGGGGCAGCACCGGGGCGTCGGATGCGTTCACGCAGATCTGCGGGGTGCCGGGGCCGGCCTCGGAGCAGACCCTGCGGGCCATGGCCGGGTCGTCCCGGAACAGGTCCGCGCCCGTGTGCACGACCAGCGTTCCCGCCGCGATCGCCAGGACCAGCGGCACGACCGCGAGGTAGCGCCGCCGGGCCGCGTACGCGAGCAGCACGCTGACGGCGATGCCGCCCGTCCATGCCACCAGGACCGGGGCGAACCACCACACCGGGACGGACACTTCGAGCGCGACCGCCTGGGCCGGGCTCAGGAACCGGGCTTCCGAGTTCAGATAGCCCGGGAACCCCAGGAGGACGTACGCGCACACCGCCAGCACCGGGGCGATCAGCCGCCACCGCACCAACCGGCCGACGACGAACCCCACGAAGCCGACGGACAGCAGGAAACCGAGGTCCGTGGCGACGATGGAGACCGACGGGCTGCCGGCCCCGGTGTACGGGGCGGTCGCCGCGAACGCCACGCCCAGCGCGAGCAGATAACCGGCCGCCGCCCACAGCGCGATCGGCGTCGCGGCCGTCGTCGCCTGCGCGAGCCGGCTGCGCGGCACCGAGAGCAGCAGTTCCGCGGTACGGCGGCGATGCTCCCGGCCGCCCTGCCAGCAGGCGGCCGCGGCGACGAGCGGACAGGCGAGCAGCCCCGCCGCCGAGTGCAGCTGGCTCTGGGTCTCGCCCCAGCTGCCCTGCCACTGGGGCGCCTTGCCCCACAGCGTAACGAGGAGCGTGAGGGCCACGGCCGGCCCGGTCCAGGGGGCGAGCCCGCGCCGGAGCTCGGCCCGCAGCGCGGTGTATGCCGGGTTCGTCATCGGCGTGCCACCGCCGCCCGGTGCGCCCGCAGCGCAGCGGTGTAGCCGCGCTCGATCGGGTTGCCGTCCGGCCCGTCCGCTCCGGTGTCCTCGCCGCCGAGGGCCGTCAGCTCCTGTGTCGTACCCCGGTACGCGATCCGGCCCGCCTCGATCAGCGTCACATCGGTGCAGGCCGCGGCGACATCCTCGACCAGATGGGTCGAGACGATCACGGTGGACGTGCTGCCCAGCTCGCGTATCAGCGCCCGGAACTCGACCCGCTGCTCCGGGTCGAGACCGGCGGTCGGCTCGTCGAGCAGCAGCAGGTCCGGATCGTTGACGATCGCCTGGGCGATGCCGACGCGCCGCACCATCCCGCCCGACAGGGTCTTCACCCGGGCGTCGATCCGGTCCGCCAGACCCACCCGGGCCACCGCAAGCTCCACGGCCGCGGGCACCGCCGCCGCGTCCATCTCCTTGAGCCAGGCCACATAGGCGACGAACTCGCGGACGGTGAAGCCCGGGTAGTACCCGAACTCCTGCGGCAGATAGCCGAGCCTGCGCCGGACCGCCGCCCGGCTGCGGTGGCCGGACTTCGCGCCGACCTCGCTGCCGAACAGCTCCACCTGGCCGCCGGACGGTGCGGCGACCGTCGCGAGCACCCGGATCAGCGAGGTCTTGCCCGCCCCGTTAGGCCCGAGCAGCCCGTGCACACCGGGTGCGAAGTCGAGGTCGACGGCGTCGAGCACGGCCGTTCTGCGGTGCCGCACGGTCAGTTTCCTGACCGTGACCGTGCTCATGGCTGTGGTGCTGCTCATGCGTTCACGCTCACAACGTCTCCAGATGGTCGAAGGATCTACGGCGTGCGGCGAGCAGCGCGGCGCACACCAGCGCCCCGGCCGCCCAGCCGCCCTGTGCGGCGGGCCCTGCGAAGTACTTCGCGGCCTCGGCCGCCGGCTTGCCGATCTCCAGGGGGGAGGTGGCGAAGGCGGGGAGGAGCACGGCGGCAGCCCAGGCCACGGCGACGGACGAGGCGCCGGTACGGCAGCCGACGTACGAACCGAGGGCGAGCGCCGCCAGCGTCATCGCCAGCCCCGGCAGCAGCCATGCCGCCGGGCCCGGCCCCGCGGCGGACGCGGGAAGCGCGGCCCCGGCGAGGGTGAGTGCCGGGATGCTCACGCCGAGCACCGCGGCGGTTCTGGTCAGCAGCAGCCGCAGCCCGCCGGACGGGGTGGCGGCGGTGATCTCGTGCAGCGGGTCCGTGTGCCGTCCGTAGGAGACGACGACTCCGGCGAGCGGCAGCACCGGCGCGATGACGAGGAGCAGCGGCCGCGTGGCCGCGCCGAGCCCGGCCCCGTACGCGAGAGCGAGGGCCCCCACGGCCACCAGCACCAGCGCCAGCAGCCACGCACCGCGCAGCGCGGGTCCGGCGGCCCACAGCAGACGCCCGGCGCGGGTGGCGGACCCGGGAAGGCGGACGCGACCGTTCAGGACGGCCCCGGTTGCGGACGCGAGGAAGCGGACCTGGTTGCTCCGGACGGGCCCGCTCTCCGGTGCCTCTCCCGCCGCCACCGCGGCCAGCACCCCCGCCCGCACCCCGTCCAGCAGCACCACCGCCTCCTGCCGTGCCCGTACCGCCGCCGAGACCCGTGCCGCGCACCCCCCGCACGTCTCCACGTGCTTCTCCAGGGACCAGGCGTCCGTCTCCGCCACCGAACCGGCTGCGTACCGCTCGGCCAGCTCTCCACCCACATGCCAGTGGGTCATGCCGTCGCCTCCCCTCATGCCGTGCCTCCCAGCGGACCGGCTTGCGGTGCCAGCAGTTCCAGCGCGGCGCGCAGCTCGCGTCTGGCCCGCATCGCCCGTGTCTTGACCGTTCCTTCCGGTATGTCCAGGAGCCGGGCCGTCTCACGGGTCGTCAGCCCGTCGATGACCGTCGCGCGCAGGACCTCGCGCAGCTCCGGCGAGATCCGGTCGAGTGCGGCGCCCACATCCCCGTACTCCAGGCCGGCCAGCACCCGATCCTCGGCGGACGGCGCGGCGGCTGCCCACTCCTTGCTCCCGGCCCGCTCGGCCTCGGCCTGTGCGGCGAGACCGGCGCGGGCGTGGACCCGCTGCGCGTCCACCAGTCGGCGCGAGGCGATCACCCAGAGCCAGCCGCCGATCTGCCCCCCGCGGTGCGATCCGGCGGAGCGCCAGGCCGTCACGAAGGTGTCCTGAAGGACTTCCCGCACGGTCTCGGTATCCGCGCACCGTCTGCTCAGCCGGGCGAGCAGCCAGCCGGCGTGCCGGTCGTAGAGCGTCGCCAGGGCCGCCGTATCCCCCTGCGCGACGGCACGCAGCAGCGCGTCGTCGTCATTTCGGTCCTCCCCCGAGGGGCGCAACAGGCTCACACTCCCTCTATCGAGCACCGGACCCGAGTCGGTTCACACGTGGCTCATGTGGTTCACGCCATTGGGCGGGGTCGGTGCGATGCTGCTGCGCGATCTGTTCGACCTCGGCGCCCCTCACCAACTGGGGCCGTCCGCCGGCGCCCTGCTGCTGCGCCGGGCCGGTGCGGTCACAGGAGCGATGGTCGGGGGTGTGGGGGCCTTCTCGCCTGCTCCGCGCATCTGCTCGTCATGGGGCGCGAGCAAGCCGTCGATGTCCGTCACGAGAAGACCGTACGAGCGGTGGCAAATGCCTTTTCGGGCCGGGAACCCCGGCGGATCGAAGCCGGGAACGCCGTCGGATTAAAGCGGACGCTTGCGGAGTTCTCCGCTACGTAAAGGGCGGATCGGGCCGGGCGCTGCGGAGCGAGCGCATTCAGTCGATCGCTCACAGCGAACATGCGCCGGGGAACAATGGGCGGCTCAGGAGCATTGAGTCTGCATAACTCAACTTGACTGCCGAAGGGGAGATCATGGCTACCGAGTCCCATGCGGTCACTCCGCTCGCCCTGCCCGTGCTGCCGCTCGACGACGAGGTGGTGCTGCCCGGGATGGTGGTGCCTCTGGACCTGTCCGACACCGATGTGCGCGCCGCCGTGGAAGCCGCACAGGCCGCAGCCCGCGAGGGCGGCGGCAAGCCCGAGGTGCTTCTTGTGCCGCGGATCGACGGGACGTACACCGGCACCGGTGTCATCGGCACCATCGAACAGGTCGGACGGCTTTCGGACGGGGATCCGGGCGCGCTCATCCGCGGCCGTGGCCGGGTACGGATCGGGGCCGGGACCAGCGGACCGGGTGCCGCGCTCTGGGTGGAAGGGACACAGATCGACGCGGTCGTCCCCGATCCGCTCCCCGGAGCCGCCGCCGAGCTGGTCAAGGAGTACAAGGCGCTCGCCACCAGCTGGCTGAAGAAGCGCGGCGCCTGGCAGGTCGTGGACCGGGTCCAGCAGATCGAGGACATCTCCGCGCTCGCCGACAATTCCGGTTACTCACCCTTCCTCACCACTGCCCAGAAGGTGCAGCTCCTGGAGACCGTGGACGCGGTAGCCCGGCTGAAGCTCGCCATCCAGTGGCTCGGTGAACACCTTGCCGAGCAGGACGTCGCCGAGTCCATCGCCAAGGACGTCCAGGAGGGCGTCGACAAGCAGCAGCGCGAGTTCCTGCTGCGGCGCCAGCTCGAAGCCGTACGGAAGGAGCTCTCCGAGCTCAACGGTGGTCCTGGTTCCGGCGCAGACGAGTCCGACGACTACCGGGCCCGCGTCGAGGCCGCCGATCTTCCCGAGCACGTCCGTGAGGCCGCCCTCAAGGAGGTCGACAAGCTGGAGCGCTCGTCCGACCAGAGCCCCGAGGGCTCCTGGATCAGGACCTGGCTCGACACCGTCCTCGAACTGCCGTGGACCGAGCGGACCGAGGACGCCTACGACATCCGCGGCGCCCAGGAGATCCTCGATGCCGAGCACGCGGGCCTGCAGGACGTGAAGGAGCGGATCACCGAGTACCTGGCGGTACGCAAGCGGCGTTCCGAGCGTGGTCTCGGCGTCGTCGGCGGGCGGCGCGGCGGTGCCGTGCTGGCGCTGGTGGGTCCGCCGGGCGTGGGCAAGACCTCGCTCGGTGAATCCGTCGCGCACGCCATGGGCCGCAAGTTCGTCCGCGTCGCGCTCGGCGGTGTGCGGGACGAGGCGGAGATCCGCGGCCACCGGCGTACCTACGTCGGTGCCCTGCCGGGACGTATCGTCCGGGCCATCAAGGAGGCCGGTTCGATGAACCCGGTCGTCCTGCTCGACGAGATCGACAAGGTCGGCTCCGACTTCCGGGGCGACCCGGCCGCCGCCCTCCTCGAAGTTCTCGACCCGGCGCAGAACCACACCTTCCGCGACCACTACCTGGAGGTCGAACTCGACCTCAGCGATGTCGTCTTCCTGGCGACGGCCAATGTGCTCGAAGCCATCCCGGAGGCCCTGCTCGACCGTATGGAGCTGGTCAGGCTCGATGGCTACACCGAGGACGAGAAGGTCGTCATCGCCCGCGGCCACCTGCTCCCGCGCCAGCTGGAGCGGGCCGGCCTGGAGAAGGACGAGGTGACGCTCGACGAGTCCGCGCTGCGCAAGCTGGCCGGCGAGTACACCCGTGAAGCGGGCGTACGAAATCTGGAGCGGGCCGTCGCCCGGCTGCTCCGCAAGGTCGCGGCCCAGCACGAACTGGGCGACCGGGAACTCCCGTTCACGGTCACCGAAGCGGATCTGCGCGGTCTGATCGGCCGGCCGCACCACGTCCCCGAGTCCGCCCAGGACCCGGCCGAGCGCCGCACCGCGGTGCCGGGTGTGGCCACCGGACTCGCGGTGACCGGTGCCGGTGGTGACGTGCTGTTCGTGGAGGCGTCGCTGGCCGACCCGGAGACCGGGGCGTCCGGACTGACCCTCACCGGTCAGCTCGGCGACGTCATGAAGGAGTCCGCGCAGATCGCGCTGAGCTTCCTGCGGTCGCACGGCGCGGAGCTGGAGCTGCCGGTCGCGGATCTGAAGGACCGCGGCGTGCACATCCACTTCCCGGCGGGCGCGGTCCCGAAGGACGGCCCGAGCGCCGGCATCACCATGACGACTGCACTGGCCTCGCTGCTCTCCGGACGGCTGGTCCGTACGGATGTGGCGATGACCGGTGAGGTCTCGCTCACCGGACGGGTGCTGCCGATCGGCGGCCTGAAGCAGAAGCTGCTGGCCGCGCACCGGGCCGGGATCACCACCGTGGTGATCCCGAAGCGGAACGAGGCCGATCTGGACGATGTCCCGGCCGAGGTCCTGGACACCCTGGAGGTCCACCCGGTGACGGACGTCCGCCAGGTGCTGGAGATCGCCCTCGCCCCGGCCTCCGCGGCCAGGCCCGAGGAGAGGATCCCGGCCGCGGCGTAGGCGCCACGGCGTGACGGGCGTGGCACCACGTGCGCGACCGGTACGGACGGCCCGCCTTCCCGGCAACGGGTGGGCGGGCCGTTCCGCGTGCGTCTGGGGGCCTCGCTTTTCGGGACGTACGGCTCAGGGGCGGTAGATGGTCCCCGGGACCGGCTCCGCGGGTGCCATCAGCTGCGGGACGGTGACGAAGGTGTAGCCCTGCTTCTTCAGCGCGTCGATGATGCCCGGCACGGCGGGCACCGTCCCCTTGTAGATGTCGTGCAGCAGGATGATGCCGTCCCGGCTCGCCTGGTCCAGGATGCGCTTCTTGATCAGCGCCGAATCGGTCGTGGAGTAGTCCTTGGCGGTCGCGCTCCACAGGATCTGGGAGAGCCCCAGGTCCTTGCTGATGTCCGAGACGGTGTCGTCGGTACGGCCCTGCGGCGGGCGCATCAGGCGCGGCTTCTTGCCGGTGATCTCCGCTATCGCGTCCTGCGTCTTCTCCAGCTCGTCACGTATCTCGGCGGGCTTCTTGTCCGTCAGGATCTCGTGGGTCCAGGTGTGGTTGGCCACCTCGTGCCCCTCGGCGGCGAGCCTGCGCAGGGTGTCTGGGTGCTTCTTGACGTGGTTCTTGCCCAGCAGGAAGAAGGTCGCGTGCACCTTCTTCTCCTTGAGGATGTCCAGCAGATGCGGGGTGTCCTCGCCCGGTCCCGCGTCGAAGGTCAGGGCTATGCACTTCGCCTTGCGGCAGTCCACCGGGCCGAAGGAGCCCTTGGCGTCGGAGCCCGCGTCGCCGCGCGCGGAGGCCGGCGCGGTGGTCTGCATGGAGCAGCCGCTCAGCGTCAGGGTGAGCGCCGTCACAAGAGCGGCGGCCAACCCCGTACCGATCGACTTCGTCTTCATGGACAAGGCGGGTCACTCCTCCGTAGCTGAACAAGGCGCACGGCGTGCGGCAGGGAAGGACTATACACACGGCGTATACGCCAGGTGTATAGAGAGCCTTCATTGTCGGCTCGGAGGGTGAAATGCCTGATCAGGGTGTGTGAACAGGGAAGAGCCCCGGCGACTGGGTGGGTCGCCGGGGCTCTGCTGTGCGAAGCGTCGGACCGGGCGGGCGCGGCAGGCCGGCTCAGCCGTTGGCGAGGGCCTGTACGCGGTCGAGGGCGCCGTTGAAGTGGTTGTGGTCGCCGACGTAGGGGCCGGACGAGGTGTACTGCCAGATCGTGTAGTAGCTCCAGCCGGCCGGGAGTTCGCCGACCGTGGTGTTGTAGCGGGCCACCCACAGCGGGTTGGTGGCGCCGAAGCTCGCATTGTTCCCGGTGCAGGTCTGCCACCAGCTGGTCGCGGTGTAGATGACCGCGTCGCGTCCGGTGCGCGCCTTGTAGGTGTTCACGAAGTCACGGATCCAGGACACCATGCCTGCCTGGGTCTTGCCGTAGCACTGCGCGCCGTACGGGTTCCACTCGATGTCGAGCACGCCGGGCAGGGTCTTGCCGTCCTTCGACCAGCCGCCCCCGTGGTCCACGAAGTAGTTGGCCTGGACGGCGCCGCTCGTGGTGTCCGGGGTGGCGAAGTGGTACGCGCCCCGGATCATGCCGATGTTGTACGAGCCGTTGTACTGCTGGGCGAAGTACGGGTTCGTGTAGTACGTGCCCTCCGTGGCCTTGGTGTAGGCCCACTTCACGCCGCTGTTCCAGAGAGTCGCCCAGTCGACGTTGCCCTGGTGGCTGCTGACGTCCACGCCTTCGGTCTGGACGGCGCGGGTGTCGCGCGGCAGTCCGCCCTGGCCGTCGTGGGCGACGACGCCCATGCCCATCGTGGCCGTGCCGCGCGCGGGCTTCTTGGCCGCGGCGGCGGTGTCGTGGGTGCCCGCGGCACTCGCCGCGCCGGGCAGGGTGAGGAGGAGGGAGAGGGCTGCGAGCAGGGTGCCGGCCGCGGCGAAGCGCGAGCGGCGGGATGTTCCGGATCTGGATCTGAGCACCGGCATGTGAGTGCCTCCGAGGCCTTGGTGGGGGGACGTGCTGATCCCAGGGGGACGCCGGGCGAACCCCTGCGGGCATGTCATGGTGTGAACATGCCACGCATGAAGCTACGCACGTAGACCCGCGCTGCGGAAGGGGGCCTGGGTGCTGCCGTTGGTCTACGCCTGCGAAATACTGACCAAGCTGCGGCGATGACCAGCGGCGAAAGAAACTTTCAGCGGCAGGAAAGCTCATGAGGGGTGTTGACGTGCACGGGAGCGAAAGCGGTAGTGAACCCGGCGCGAGCGGAGAAAGTGGTGTGGACCACGCATTCCTTGCCCTGGAGCGGGAGTTGGCCGTCTTTCTGCGCCGGGCGCGGGCCAACTCCGGGGAAATGGCGCGCGAGGTCCACCCCGAACTGGAGGCCGCCGCGTACGGACTTCTCGTACGGTTGGAGTCGGCCGGGCAGCAGCGGGCCACCGATCTCGCGGCCTACTTCGGGGTCGGCAAGGCGACCATGAGCCGTCAACTGCGTGCCCTGGAGGCCCTCGGGCTGGTGGCGCGCGAGCCCGATCCGGCCGACGGCCGGGCCTCCCTCGTCCACCTCACCGCCGAGGGCTTGGCCCGCTACCGCAGCGTCCGCGACGCCCGACGCGACCGCTATGTGCGCAAGCTCGCCGACTGGGACCGGGCCGAGGTGGCCGAACTGGCCCGGCTGCTGCACCACTTGAACGCCCGGGCCGAGGGCTGACACCCCGGCCCGCCCTCCCCGGTGTGCCGTCACAGCACCGCGTAGACCGCCGTCGCGTCGTCGTGGGTCTTGCTGCGGCGCAGATACGTGCGCTCCGAGTCCGCGTCCTCCAGCGCCCTGACGCGGTCGATCAGTCCCTGCGGGCCTTCCTTGTGGAGCACCCCGAGGCAGTCCGCCCAGTCGCCGGCACGGAACATCTCGGTCCAGCGGGCCGCCCCGTCGGTCAGCGCGGCCAGCGCCCGTACCTGGCCGAGCGGGGTGCGCCCGATGACCGCGCGGGCTGCCACGGAAGGGTCGGCGGCGGCGGTGAAGAAGCCGCCCTCCTTGTTGCGTACCTGCGCGTCGGTGACTGCTTCGTCGGCCAGAGAGCCCGGCGGCAGGCGGTCCAGCCGGTCGTCGAGGAGGGGGTGCACGGTTCCGTCGGGCGCCTCGAACAGCAGTGCGGAATCGGACAGCACCAGGTACTCGATCTCGCGTTCGTCCCAGCGTGCCATGACGACCGTGGCCTGCGGCGTCCTCGCGTGAGAAAGGTCACATGAGGAGCGATGTGTATCGGCGGTGTGCCGAATGGACTCGGCCAGGATCTCCTGGAGAGTCAGATCCCGTCGCGAACCGGACAGTTCGACCAGTGAGCCGCCCAGCCGTGCGGTGAACCAGGGGACCGAGTGCACACAACCGTCGTCACCCTGCGGCGGAGTCACTCCGTCGAGCAGGATCAGTGTCCCGCCCTGGCCGGAAGCGGGCAGCGCGGTGGCGGCCCAGTCCTCGTTCGGTCGTTCAGCGCTGCCGGCGACGGTGGCGAGTTCGATTCGCATACAGCCAGTCTGCACGACGCCTTCACGAGCCCTGCACTGCCCATGGTTGGCCTGTACCGGCAGGTCAGGCGGGTGTCCGGAGTGGAAGGAAAGGCTCCGTGCGGTGTGCGGGCGGGCATCCTGCCAAAGCCTGGGCGGAAGTTCCAACCGACGGCCCAGGTGTGCCGGACGCGCCCCCGGGGGAGACTTGTTCGTCAACTCCGGAGTGATGTTGACTCGTTCAGGTGGCGGAGTGGCTGATGCGCGCCCCCCTCTCAAAAGCGCTGGAATGGTCAGAAGCCGTACCAGGGGACGGGGCGCTCGTTCATATGTGACCGTGCGTCACCTCTGCTTCAAGGGCGGACGAGTCAAGAATGCGAGCACCGGTGCAGAAGAAGCGGCCTCGGAGCAAGGGCAGCAAGAACAGTGGTTCCGGGGTGACGCCTCCGGCACCCGCCGAGAGCGAGAGCACCCGGCGCACCGTGCGAGTACGCAGCCGGCTGGTTGCCGGTGTCGCGGTCGTCGGTATCACTGTCATCGCCGCGGGCGCACCCGCGGCCCTCAGTGCTTCCTCCGACCTGAACGACTCGCAGCGGCTGGTCACCCTTGCCGAGCTGAACCAGCAGGCCATCGCGCTCGCGCATGCCCTCGCGGACGAGCGTGACGAGGTCACCGCCTACATCGCGGCCGGCCGTGACGGGAAGCCCGGGCCCGCGGCGGAAGGCAAGGGCGAACCTGGCAGCCGGAGCGCCCGCGTCGACCAGCAGGTGGACGAGATCAGGGGTGCGGCCCCGGCCGCACTGCGCCGCGACCTCTCCACCATTCCCTCCCTGCGCCGCGACGCGCTCAGCGGCAAGGGCACCGCGCTGGAGGCCCATCAGGCGTACTCCGAGGTCATCGCCAAGCTCCACGACCTCGCCGACGAGCTCGCCGAGAAGACCCCGCCGCGCGCCGCCGAGTCCACCCGCGCCCCGCTCGCCCTCGGCCGGGCCACCGAGCAGGCCTCCGCCACCCGCGGACTGCTGATCGCAGCGCTCTCCGTACCCCGCAAGGTCACGACCCCGCAGATCGACCCGATCACCGGGCTGCCCGTCCAGGCCCAGGACGAGGGCGGCAGCAAGGACGACCGCACCCGTGACGAGCTGAGCGCCGCCGCCCAGCAGGCCCGGGTCCGCGAGCTCTCCTCGCTCGCCGACTTCGACCAGGCCGCAGGCTCCACCGCCCGCGACAAGCTGTCGTCCACCGTCACCGGGCCCGAGGTCAACAGCGCCGAGAAGTACCTCAACACCCTCACCGACCGCCCCGAGCTGTCGGACACCGACCAGAAGGCGAACAGCAAGAAGGTCGAGGCGGCACTCTCCGCCCGAATCGACCGGATGCGGGGCGCCGAGTCCGCCCTCGGCACCGCACAGGTCCAGCGCCTGGAGCAGCTGCGCGACGACGACGTCACCGCACTCGAACTGCGGATCGCACTGCTCGGCGGCTGTCTGCTGGTCGCCGTCGGCGTCTCCACCGCCGTGGCCCGCACCCTCACCCAGCCGCTCGCCGTCCTGCGGATCGGTGCCGCCCGCCTTGCCGCGGAACCCGCCACTGCCGAACCGATCCGCTACACCGGCCGCAACGACGAGTTCGCCCAGGTCGTACGGTCCATCAACACCCTGCACGGCCAGCTGCACGGACTGCTCCACGAGTTCAACGGCCGCTTCGAGAGCCTGCAGACCGAGCGTGCCGAACTGATCGCCGGACGCGAGGCCCTCACCCTCCAGCGCGCCGAACTCCAGGTCACGGCCTCCGACCTCACCGCCCAGCTGGAGCGGCTGAAGAACACGGTCCACCACACCTTCGTCAACCTCTCGCTGCGCACCCTCGGCCTCGTCGAGCGTCAGCTCGGTGTCATCGAGAGCCTGGAGGAGCGGGAGCACGACCCGGAGCGGCTGGCCACCCTCTTCAAGCTCGACCACATGGCCACGGTCATGCGCCGCCACAGCGAGAACATGCTGGTCCTCGCCGGCGCCGAGCACGGGCACGGGCACGCGGGCCCGATCCCGCTGGTCGACGTGTTGCGTGCGGCCGTCTCCGAGATCGAGCGGTACGAGCGGGTCACCATCCAGTCCCTGCCGCCGCACGCCCAGATCGCCGGTTTCGCCGCGGACGACCTCAGCCACCTCGTCGCCGAACTCCTGGAGAACGCGACCTCCTTCTCACCGCCGGACTCCCATGTCCAGCTCTCCGGCTGGCTGCTGGAGACCGGCGAGGTGATGCTCTCCGTCCAGGACGAGGGCATTGGGATGTCCGCCGTACGGATGGGCGAGCTCAACACCCGGCTCGGCGACCCCACGTTGTTCGAGGCGGGGGAGCAGAGTGCGGACGGGGCCGGGCTCGGCCTCCAGGTCACCTCACTGCTGGCCGCGCGCCACGGTGTACGGGTCCAGCTGCGCGACCACAAGGGCACCGGTGGGGTCACGGCGGTCGTCGTCCTGCCCCAGGCCCTGCTGCCGAAGGCGCCACCGGCCGCCACACCGCCGCCGGTGCAGGTTCCCGGGGACGCTCCCGTGCTGAACCTGCCGGGGTCGGTCGCCGAGGCCAACTCCAACTCACTGCCGGGGCGTACGCTCGCCCTGGCCGGCGACCCGCTGATCGCCGCGGCCGAGCAGACGATCCGCGAGTCCGGGGCCGCTCCGGAGCCCGGGCCCGTGCCCGGGCACGCGGCGGGCCACGCCCCCGCACCCGCTCCGGTCGCAGCAGAGGCCGAGACCACGATGCAGGTGCGGCTCCCGGTGGTTCCGGAGTTCGCGGACGCCCCGGAGTTCACGGCGCCCGACCCGTACGTCATCGGCCCCGACCGCCACGAGCGCACAGCCGACGAGTCCCCGGAGCCGTACACCGCCCCGGAGCCGTACACCGCCCCCGTTCCCGCACCTGCCCCGGCCCCCGCACCTGCCCCGGCCCCCGCGCCCGCGCCCGTCGCCGACGCCCTGCCCGGCCCCCGGCAGCCGGAGCAGCACTCACAGCCGCAGCAGGAGCGCATCACGGACAAGGGGCTGCCCAAGCGCACCCCCAAGGTCGTCAAGCCCACCACGGCACCCAGCGCCGAGCGCAAGGGCAGCCTGGACAAGGAAGCGCTGCGCCGTCGGCTCGGCGGCTTCCACCAGGGCGCGAAGGACGGCCGCCGGGACGTCGAGGCGGAGATCGCCGAGATCACCGCGACCCAGCCGTTCCCCGGAACCCCCGCACGCGCCGGGCGCACCGCACATACCGAGCACAGCGAGCCGGCCGGCCGTAGCGACGGCCGAACCGATGAGACGGGGGACACAGTCGAGGAGGCACGCAGTTGACTGCGCCCAGCACATTCGGGCTGAGTACCGAGGCCCGGAACCTTCACTGGTTGCTGAGCAATCTGGTGGAGGAGGTGCCAGGGGTCCACTCGGTCACCGTCGTCTCGTCCGACGGACTGATGCTGCTCTCCTCCGACCCCGGCCATCTGACCACTCAGAACACCGGTCGGCAGGACGGCCCCAAGGGCTCCAGCGCCGACCTGGCCACCATCGTCTCCGGCATCGGCAGCCTCACCGTCGGCGCCGCCAAACTGATGAACGGCGGCGGAGTCAAGCAGACCATGGTCGCCATGGACGAGGGCAGCGTCTTCGTCATGTCGATCAGCGACGGCTCGCTGCTCGGTGTGCACGCCACCCCGGATTGCGACATGAGCGTCATCGCCTACCACATGGCGCTCTTCGTCGGCCGAGCCGGACACGTACTCACCCCCGAACTCCGCAGTGAACTGCGCAAATCGATGGAGAGCGCCCAGTGACGCCCGCTGCTGAACCCGCCCGCAGGCTCCCCGTCCGCGGGTCCGACCGAAGGCCCGCACGGGTCCGTCCGTACTCGCTCACCGGCGGTCGCACCCGCTTCGGCCACGTCCTGCTCGTCGAGACGTTCGTCGCCGCGCTCGAAGCGCCCGAGGAGCGCCGCGAGCTGACCAACGGCAACCTGGCCACCCGTGTCATGCCGGAGCTCCAGGCCATCGTCGAAATCTGCCGCCGGATGCGCACGGTCGCTGAGATCTCCGCCTTGTTGAAGATGCCGCTCGGCGTGGTCCGGGTGCTGCTCAGCGACTTGGCCGACCAGGGAAAGATCCGCGTGTACGGGACCGGTCACGGCACCGGCCAGCCCGACCGCGCACTGCTCGAAAGGGTGCTCAATGGACTCCGCCGTCTCTGAGTCGCCGCTCTTCGCCCCACGCCGGCCGGGGGCCAAGGACCAGGCCGAAGAATCGCTGCAGGCCTGGCAGTTGGACCACACCAGGGCCCCCATCGCCACGAAGATCGTGGTCGCGGGCGGGTTCGGCGTGGGCAAGACGACCTTCGTGGGGTCGGTCTCCGAGATCACCCCGCTGAAGACCGAAGCGATGATGACCCAGGCCAGCGAGGAGACCGACGATCTCTCCGCGACACCCGACAAGGTCACCACGACCGTCGCGATGGACTTCGGCCGGCTCACGCTCGACGACGACCTCGTGCTGTACGTGTTCGGCACACCGGGCCAGCAGCGCTTCTGGTTCATGTGGGACGACCTGGTGCGCGGCGCGATCGGTGCGGTCGTGCTCGCCGACACCCGGCGGCTCGCCGACTGCTTCCCCGCACTCGACTACTTCGAGAGCTGCGGCCTGCCGTACATCGTCGCCGTCAACCACTTCGAAGGAACGCCGGGGTTCGAGGCGGAGGACGTCAGGGAGGCCCTGACGGTGCCGCCGCACGTGCCTGTTGTGATCATGGACGCGCGCAACAGGATCACCGTCGTCGAGTCGCTGCTGGCCCTCGTCGGCCACGCCCTCGACGCCACCCCGGCATAGCTCGCAGGCAACACGTAACGGAGAACCGCGATGCGGAAGATACTCATAGTCGGAGCCGGTCAGTCCGGTCTCCAGCTCGCCCTCGGACTGCAGTCCCGAGGGTACGAAGTCACCCTGATGTCCAACCGCACTGCCGACGAGGTCCGCTCCGGCCGGGTCATGTCGACGCAGTGCATGTTCGACACGGCGCTCCAGTACGAGCGTGACTACCAGCTCAACTTCTGGGAGTCCCAGGCCCCGCGCATCGAGGGCCTCGGCGTCTCTGTCGCCGCGCCCGACTCCTCCCGCGCCATCGACTGGGTCGGAAAGCTGGACGGCTTCGCCCAGTCCATCGACCAGCGCGTGAAGATGGCCGGCTGGATGGAGACCTTCGCCCAGCGCGGCGGACAGCTCGTCATCCACGGCGCCGCCGTCTCCGACCTGGACTACTTCTCCCGCACCTACGACCTGGTGATGGTCTCCGCGGGCAAGGGCGAGCTGGTCTCCATGTTCGGCCGGGACGCGTCCCGTTCGCCGTTCGACGCCCCGCAGCGCGCCCTGGCCGTCGCGTACGTCCACGGCATGGGCCCGCGCCCCGAGCACCCCGAGTTCGACGCGGTTCGCTGCAACCTGGTCCCCGGTGTCGGCGAGCTCTTCGTGATGCCGACCCTGACCACGTCCGGCCGCGCCGACATCCTGTTCTGGGAGGGCATCCCGGGCGGCCCGCTGGACGTCTTCCAGGGCATCAAGGACCCCTCCGAGCACCTCGCGAAGACGCTGGAACTCATGGAGCGGTTCCTGCCGTGGGAGTACGCCCGCGCCACCAAGGTCGAACTGACCGACGCCAACGGCACCCTGGCGGGACGCTACGCCCCGACCGTCCGCAAGCCGATCGGCCGGCTGCCCGGCGGCGGTCTGGTACTCGGCGTGGGGGATGTGGTCGTCGCCAACGACCCGGTCACCGGCCAGGGCTCCAACACGGCCTCCAAGTGCGCGAACTCCTACCTGAACTCGATTCTCGAGCACGGCGACCGCGAGTTCGACGCCGAGTGGATGCAGGCCACGTTCGACCGGCACTGGGAGAACACGCAGCACGTCGTGAAGTGGACCAACGCGATGCTCGGCGTTCCGCCGGAGCACGTGCTGAACCTGATCGGCGCAGCCGGCCAGCTCCAGCCGGTCGCCAACCGCTTCGCCAACGGTTTCAACAACCCGGCGGACTTCGAGAACTTCTTCTTCGACCCGGAGAAGACGAACGCGTACCTCGCCGAGGTGTCCGGGGCCGCATCGGCCGCCTGACCGCAGCAGCCGGGCCGAGTCCCGTCGGAAATCCGACGGGACTCGGCCCGGCTGTCATGTGCGGCGTCACGGCCCCGGCCGGCTACTGCTCGGGCGCCGACGACGAGCTGTACCCCGTGTCCGAGCCCGAGGACGCACCCTGCGGGAGCCGCAGCGGCTTGTACGCGGACAGCGGCGCGCTCTGCGGATCCGGCCGTACGGCACCCAGCAGCGGATTCGACGCCACCGGCGAGACCTTCACCTGCGAACCCGGCCGGGGCGCCTGCACCACCTGGCCGTCGCCGATGTACAACGCCACATGGGTGGCCTTCGGGAAGTAGATCACCAGGTCGCCCGGGCGCAGCGCGTCGAGCGGCACCTTCGGCAGCTGCCGCCACTGCTCCTGCGAGGTCCGCGGAATGACCCGGCCCGCCTTCGCCCAGGCCTGCGAGGTGAGCCCCGAACAGTCGAACGAGTCCGGCCCCTCCGCGCCCCACACATACGGCTTGCCCACCTGCCCGATCGCGTACTTCACCGCCTCGTCGCCCGCCCGGGACGGCGACCTGGTCGAGGACAGGGCGCCCGAGGCGGCCAGGGCGCCCTGAGCCTTCGCCGTGCCCTGCTGTTCCAGCCGGGACAGCTCGGCGAGCTGCGCATCGGAGAGCGCGGCCAGTTTCGACTCGACGGCCTTGAGCCGCGACTGCACCGCGTCCCGCTGCTTCTTCTGCTTCGTGGCCAGAGCCTGCTGCCGGTTCAGCACCTTGCGGGACTCGGCCGCCAGGTCGTCGGCGCGCTTCTCGGCACCGGTGAGCCGCTTCACAGTGGCCGCCCGCCCGGCCGCCGCACGCCGGACCACATGCTCCTGGTCCAGGAAGTGCTCGGGATCACGGGCCAGCAGGAGCTGCATGTACGAGGAGATGTCGGACTGCCCCTGGTACTGCTCACGGGCCAGCTGCCCCGCCTCGTCGTGACTGTCGGACAGCGCGGTCCGGGCGGCGACGAGGGAGGTATGGAGCTTCTTGGCCTGCGCCTTGCGCTTCTTCAGCTCCGCCGCGGTCCCGTTGTACGTCTCGGTGGCCTCCTCGGCCTGCCGGTACAGCTTCTGCAGCTCGGTCAGCAGCTGGGCGACACTCTTGTTCGTGGCCGCAGGGGCGGCGGGCGACCTCGCGGCGGGGCCCGCGGCGGGGCCCGGGTCCCCGGGTGCGGCGGCTGCCGGTGAGGTTACGACTAGCGTGGTCAGGGTCGCAGTGCAGACCGCACGCAGGACTCCGCCTGACACGACATCACCTCCGGTGACGGGGCGAGTCATGGGACTTCCCCATGAGCGAGCGCATCAAATACGGTCACTCGGTGTCACCAGATGCAAGAACCGTGCGGTGTGGCGGCAGACGTGTTCGCCCGTAAGGCGGTGGGCGGGTGCGGCCCCCCTGGACCTTCGCTCAGGCGACCGGGAAGGCGTAGAAGATCCGGTCGCGCTGGACGACGGCGGTTTTTCCGGCCGCCAGCACCCGGTACGGAGCGGTGACTGTGGGCCCCTTCGGGTCCTGCGACCCGATGTCCTGGAACTTCCACAGGCGTCGCCCGTCCTGTGCCGCGAACGCGGTGACCTGGGCCCCGTCCGCGGCCAACAGCGTCCTGCCGGTCGTGCTGAGCGTCACCGCGGGGGCGGCGGTGCCGGGTGCCGCCTCCGTCGAGCGCCGCCAGCGCAGCCGCCCCGTCTCCCGCTCGATGGCGCCCACTTCCTGGTTGCGGTTGGTGGTGTGCAGAAGCGTTCCGGTGGCGACGGGGGTCCCGTACGGGGTCCCGGTGGTGCCGTTCAGCGTCCACTTCGGCTTGCCTGCGGGGATCTCGAAGGCCTGGAGATCGTCACCCACCGCCGCGTACAGCAGGCCCCGGTCGTCGCCCATGGCCGCCCCGTCCGGCGCGATCGTGCCGAACGACCTGCTCCACAGCAGCTTTCCGGTCTTCTGGTCGAAGCCCCGGAAGACGGCTTTCCCCTTGGCGGCCTTCACATCGCCGGGTGTCAGCGTGCCCGTGCTCTGACGTACGACGAAGTCGTCCTGCCCGACAGCGATCAGCCGGTAGACAGGGGCGGCCGGTCCGCGCCCGGTGGGCACGGTGGTCCGCCACAACTCCTTGCGCTGCAGGACGTCGTAGGCGAAGAGGTACGACTTGACGACCTGAGTGTCCTTGCCCCGCTTCTTGCCCTTCTTCGGAGCCGGGGCCTTGACCGTGACCTTGTTGGAGCCGGTGAACCAGACCACCGGTCCGAAAGTGCCGACGACCCCCGACACCGCGAGGTTCGGCGCCCCGGTGAACCCGTCCGCGTATCCCGCCCGGTGCGCGACCTTGCCGTCCTTCGGCGACAGCCACAGGAACTCGGACGGACCGGCGACGAAACAGAGATCCTGCCCGGCCGGCAGTGCGGCCTGTCCCTTGGCGGCGTCCGTGTTCTCCCAGACCCGGCGCCCGGTACGCAGATCGACGCCGGTCGCCCCGTTCTCGCTGGTCAGCACCAGCAGCCGGCCGTTCCAGAGGGCGGCGGTGAGCGGCGGAGGTTCGGCCGCCGGGTGCGTGTACACCCAACGCGGCTGAGGCGGCAGCCCCGCGACGGTGGGACCGCTGCGGCTCGGCGCGGGCTTGGGATCGTCCGTCGTCCCCCCGTCACCGGACCCGAGGGCGAGCACCCCACCCCCGCCGACCACCAGCCCGGCGGCCCCGGCAGCGAGCCCGATGAAGAGGCTGCGCCGACCGACGGCGGGCGAGGCGGGGGCGGCCGGGGCGGGGGCGGGGGCCGCGGGGACCGGCAGCGGGCGGGGCGGCGGCGCAGCGACGGGCGGGAGCACGGCAGGAAGCCCGGCGGCGGGTGCGGCAGGGGGCGCGGTGAGTTCGAGCGGTACGGACAGCTGGGTCGTGGGCCGGTCGGTCCTCGGGACGTGACGCCCGATGTCCCCCAGTTGAGTGGTACGGGTGTCCCGGGCGGGGGCGAGTTCACGGCCGGGCACGTCGGCCGGTGCGCCCGATGGTGCGGCGTCCGCAGGTCCGTCGGCGGGCCCGTCGGCCGGCGCATCCACCGAACGACCGGCCGAGACCAACTCCTGGACCCTCACCTCCTGTTCCGTCACCGCAGCTGTCAACCGCTCCGGCAGCCAGTCGCCCTTGGCCAGGCCCGCCGCCCCCTCCAGGGCCAGCTCCGCCGCCACCGTTCCCGCACTCGGCCGGTCGGCCGGGTCCTTCGCGAGGCAGCGGGCGATCAGGCCACGCAACTCCTCCGGGACCGCGCCGAGTTCGGGGTCCGTGCGGGCGATCCGTTCGGCGCCCTCGGCGGCCGGGCCCTCGGCGAGCGGGGTCGTGCCGGTCCCCGCGTACGCCAGCAGCAGGCCCAGCACGAAGAGATCCGAGGCCGGTCCGGGCTCCTCTCCCTCAACTTGTTCCGGGGTGAGATAGCCGAGCCGTACGGACAACTGCCCGCCGGGCCGGGCCTCGGCAGCGACCGCAGCGCCCAGCGGGCCGAACGCGGTGAGTCGAGGGCCGTCCTCGGCCAGCAGCACCGTCCCGGGAGCCAGGCCCTGGAGCACGGCTCCGGTGGCGTGCACACGGGAGAGGGTCTCGGCGATGCCCGCGCCCAGTATCCGCACGGCACGCTCGGGAAGCGGACCCACGAGCTCGATCGCCTCGGAGAGGGTCAGCGCCGGTACGTAGGGGCCGGCCGTCCACGGAAGGTCGTCGTCCGCGTCATCGGCCGGGGTGTCGAGCTGCGGCTGGACCCAGCCGCCGGCCAGCCGGTCCGCGGTGCGGGCCTCCGCCTGGAAGCGGCGCCGGAAGGCGGGCAGCGCGGCGAGTTCGGGGCGGGCGGCGGTGACCACCACGGGTCTGTCCGCGGCCGTGTCGTGCGCGAGGTACTGCACGGCGCTCGCGGTCTCGCGGCACCGGGCCAGCACGGTGTACGGACCGATGCGGCGTGGATCGTCCTGACGCAGCGCCTCCATGGCGCACCCCCTTGCTGACAGTGCCCGGCACCAGAGCGTCGATCTTAGACCGACCAGCACATGGGGGGCGGCGTCGCGGGGCTGGGCACGCACATCTGCGGCGTTGTCGTCAGTCGACAACGCTCCGCGTTGCCTCCCTCCTCCGCCTTGCAGCTGCACGCACCCAGCCCCGCTCCTTCTCCCACCCCCCATGTGCCGGTCGGTCTTGGACCGATGCCTGCGCCCCGCCGGGTGCCGCGCCCTCAGTCCGGCTTCGACCAGGGCCACTTGGGGCTGTGCCGCGCACGTCCCTCGGGGGCGTACTCGTACACCCAGCCCCGCGGAATCCCCAGCCGCTTGGAGTGACCGGCGGGCACCCGGCGGTACGCGTACACGGTGGCGGGCCCGCCGTCGGCGGCCGGCACCGGGACCTCGTACCACTTGGGCGGATGGCCGGTCGGGCCGACGAGCACGGGCAGGACCCGCCCGTCCAGGGGGCCGCCGGTGAAGGGGGTGTTCTCGCTTCTCACCGCCCCAGTCTGACCGATCAGCCCTCGGGCAGCAGATGGGCCGCCCCGCCGACCACCGGGATCAGCCGTTCCGCCAGCCGCCCGGCCGGACCTGCGGCGTTCTCCAGAGGCAGCAGCTCCGCCACCGCCGACGCGGTCCCCGGGTCCGTGGCCGCCGTCGCGGCCAGCAGTGCGATCAGCTGGTCGACCAGCCAGTCGCGCAGATCGGCCGCGGCGGGCTGCTTCCCCTCGTCCAGCCATATCAGGGACGCCGCTTCGACGGCCGCGATCCAGGTGCGCACCATCATCCGCAGCCGGGATCCGGGCTCGGCCCCCGCATCCGCGCCGCCCCGGCCCAGGTGCAGCAGGATCTGCTCGGCCGCCGCCCGCCGCACCTCGTCGACGATCGCGGTCGTACGGGAGGTCTCGACGACGCTCCCGCCGCGCAGCAGTGCGCTGAAACCGGCGTCGTGCTCGTCCACGAAGGCGAGATAACGGTCGAGCACCCGCAGCACCCGCTCGGTGGGCGGCCCCACCGGCGGCTCGCTGAAGCACAGGATCAGTTTCTCGGCGGCCGACCTCAGCGCCGCCTCGTACAACTGCTGCCGTCCGCCCGGGAAGTATCGGTACACGAGTGGGCGGGAGACCCCGGCGACCGTCGCCACCTCGTCGAGCGAGACCTCGTCGGGGGCCCGGTGTGCGAACAGGGTGAGCGCCGCACCGAGGAGCTGGGTGCGGCGCTCCTCGACGCTGAGCCTTCGGTACGCACGGGTCGGCGGCGCGGCAGTGGTCATGCCATGAAGCCTAAGCGCTCCGCCCGGACGGGCAACGGGGCGTCGGCTCAGGCGAGCAGGCCGGAGCTCTTCCACAGCCTGCGTCCCACCCCGCCCAGCACCCCGATGTCGTCCAGGAAGTCCGTCAGCCGTTTCGCGCCGCTCTGCATGATCTCCGCCCGGTGGCCGCTCGCCTTCACCTGGGCGACGGCCTCGCGGCGGTCCAGGCCGACGTTCTCGTACACCAGCGGGTTGATGAAGCAGACGGAGAAGACACGGGCCGCCTCGCCGCAGCTCACCCGGGTGAACTCGCGCTCCCAGCGCGGGGCGGTCACCATCTGGCGGCGCAGCTCCTCGCGGGCGTACCGGACGTGCCGTGCCTCCTCGACGACATGGATGCGGGTCACACCGCGCACCAGCGTCTGGACGCGCTCGTCGGGGAACGTCAGCCGCTGCATCCAGTCGAGGATCTCCTCGCCCAGCAGGGTCGCGGCGAACGAACCGGGCGTGGTGGAAACGGTCTTCAGTACGCGTGCGAGGTTGTGATAGACGCGCGGTACGGGGTAGTCGGGCGACCCGCTCCACTTGATCATGCGGCCGAACATCATCGAGTGCCGGCACTCGTCGGCTATCTCGGTGAGCGCGTAGCGGACGTGGTTGCTGGTCACCGGCTTGTCGTAGATGTGCCGGACCAGCAGCTGCATGAGGATGATCTCGAACCAGATGCCCAGTGAGGCCAGCGACGCCGCCTCGTGCCTGGCCAGGTCCGACCGCTGCTCCTCGGACATCCTCCGCCACAGCGGGGTGTCGTAGAGCGAGACGAGCTCGGGCGGCCAGAACCACTTGCCGTCCTCGATCGCCGAGTCCCAGTCGAGTTCCTTGTCCGGATCGAAGGAGTGCTTGGCCGAGGATTCGAGCAGCCGCTCGGCGATCTGCTCGCGGTCCCGGAGCGGGCCGAGTGCATCGCGAAGCAACTGCACGTCGCGTTCGGTCACTGTCGTCATGGCTGGAGGCACCTCACACATGGGTTACCGGCGGTCATTTCTTATGAGACTCTCCGTCAGCAAGGCCGTCAATCCCTTGCGCGCGACTTGTTGACCCGGCGTCTACCAACGTGTGAACCTGCCAACTGACGCAACCACCACGGAACTTATCGGAGCATGCAAGGCGAGAAGGAGCCGTCCGTGTCGACACACGACCTCTACACCACCGCCCCCGACACACCGCTGTGGCAGGTGCCCGCCTCCGGCGCCGCCCGCTTCAGCTGGGACTACGACGACGGCCGCGAACGCCTGCTCGCCCTCTACCAGAAGGGCAAGGACAAGCAGTGGGACGGCAACAAGCGCATCGACTGGTCCCTGGAGGTCGACCCCGCCGACCCGCTCGGCACCCCGGACGACGTCCTCACCCTGTACGACACGCCGCACTGGGCGAAGATGACCGAAAAGGACCGGGGCGAGCTGCGCAAGCACTACACCGCCTGGCAGTTCAGCCAGTTCCTCCACGGTGAGCAGGGCGCCATGGTCTGCGCCGCCAGGATCGTGGAGTCGGTCCCCGACCTGGATGCGAAGTTCTACTCCGCGACCCAGACCATGGACGAGGCCCGGCACGCGGAGATATACAGCCGGTTCCTGCACGAGAAGGTCGGGATGCTCTACCCGATCAACGACAACCTCCAGGGCCTGCTCGGCGACACCCTGCGCGACTCCCGCTGGGACATGCCCTACCTCGGCATGCAGGTCCTCATAGAGGGCCTCGCCCTGGCCGCGTTCGGCATGATCCGCGACACGACGAACAAGCCGCTGCCCAAGCAGATCCTCGCGTACGTCATGCAGGACGAGGCCCGGCACGTCGCCTTCGGGCGGATGGCGCTTCGCGACTACTACAAGCAGCTGAGCGACGCCGAACTGCGCGAACGCGAGGAGTTCGTCATCGAGGGCTGCTATCTGATGCGCGACCGGCTCAGGGGCGTCGAGGTGCTGGAGAACTTCGGCATCGGCAAGCAGGAGGCCGAGGAACTCTCCG
Source organism: Streptomyces atratus (assembly GCF_014648655.1). Taxonomy (GTDB): domain Bacteria; phylum Actinomycetota; class Actinomycetes; order Streptomycetales; family Streptomycetaceae; genus Streptomyces; species Streptomyces atratus. Next base: position 208,084 of record NZ_BMRN01000001.1, on the reverse strand, counting down.
AGCAGTCACCGTTTCTGCAGCTCTTCCGCAAGCTGCTGTTCAGCCGGATAGTGCCGTGCGTCAAGGACATCGGCCTGTGGGGCGAACGGCTCCAGAAGGCCTACGTCGACATGGGCGTCTTCGAGCTCGGCGACTCCAGTCTGGACCTGCTGATGGCCCAGGACGAGGAACTGGCCGAACAACTGGACCGGGACCGTTTCGCGGCGGAGGAACAGGCCAGGGTCGCGGAGGTCGAAGAGGCGATAGCGCAGGGCGGGACCGGCCCGTCCGAGGACTGAGGGCAGAGCGGCCGTCCGGCAGGGACCCGGGGGACTCACAGCCGGGCGACGAATCCCCGCACCAGCTCGGCCACCTGTTCCGGAACCTCCAGCAGCATCGCGTGCGTCGCCCCGATGCCCTGGGCCGTGACGCCCGCCCGCTTTGCCGCCAGCTCCGCCAGATCCCGGGCCAGGCCCTGCCCGTACGCCTCCAACAGCTCGTCCAGCCACTCCAGGCCGGGCGTCGGCGGCACCCGGTGCAGGGCCCGGACCAGCAGCAACGGGCAGGGGACACGGCGGAACAGCGCGAACAGATCGAGGCCGTCCAGAGCATCCAGCATCTCCAGCGCGCACTCCCGCTCCGGGAGCAACTGCCAACGGCCGTCGTCGAGTTCCCGCACACTCGCACGGAACGACGCCTCGGCCCGCTCGTAGGGGATGCCCAGCCCCATGCTGTACGTGGCCTGCTGCTCCACGTACTGCGCAGGCATCTGCTGCCCCGCCGACGCCCGGGCCAAGTCCCCGATCTCGGCCAGCCGCCGCGTCACCTCGCCCGCGTCCAGCCCCGGGTACTGCGCGGGCGTGCCCCACCAGAAGCCGTCCAGGTTCACCGCCCCCGACACCAGGTCCGGCCGCTCGGCGGCGTACAGCGCGGCGACCATCCCGCCCAGCGAATGCCCGACGGGGACCACGGCGCCCGAGACCCCCAGGGCGCCGAGGGTCTCGTCCAGGTCGCTCAGCACCGCGCCGAACGACCACGACGTGGCGGCGCTGCGGCCGTGCCCGGGCAGGTCCACGGCGAGCACCCGGTGGCCGGCGGTGAGGTGCGGGGCGACGGCGTCCCAGTCGGCGAGGGAACGCGAGGCCGCGTGGAGCAGAAGAAGGACCGGCCGGTCACCGTCGTCGGGGCCGCCGTGGTCGCGTACGTGAAGAACGGTCATGCAGTCACGGTAGGGCGCGAAAAGCGGCTCGAGATCGTTCGACAGCACGATGGAACGGGGCACTTTCCAGGGCCATAATGGATGTACGCCGCACGCCGGTCGTATGACGACTCCGCCCCCCACCACAGGCTCCGCAGCCGCCCGCCGAAGCCTTGAAGGACTGGCCCTGGGCGATGCGTTCGGCGAGCGGTGGTTCCCTCTGCGTCGGTGGCGTCGCCGGATTCGCTCTGCAGCCGCCAGAGGAAGCCGGCGGCCTGGTCGGCGACCGCGTTCACCGGGTCGAGGGCCTCGACGAAGTCCTTCAGCTCGGGGGAGTCCGGGGAGAATCCGAGGCGGGCCTTGTTCACCTGGGCCGGCTCATGGCCGATCTGTCGGGCGATGTGGGTCATGACCGCACGGTAATCAGCACGTTCTCCACCGCAAGGGCCATCCCGAGCAGTGGGACGTCCGCCCCGCGCTCTGCGGCCAACTGCAGCCCGACCGGGCAGCCGTCCGCCGTGAACCCGGCGGGCACACTCGCGGCGGGATGCCCGCTGAGATTGAACGCCCAGGTCAGCGCGGTCGAGTAGAGATCGCCCGGACCGTCGTGGCCGTGCGGGCGGTTGGGGGTGGTCGGGGTGAGCAGCAGAGGGGTGCGGGAGAACAGGGCGTCGAGCCGGAGGTCGTTCTCGCGGCGGATCTCCGTGGCGGCCGGGGACGGCTCCCCGCTCCGGACCGCCTGCCACGCCTCTCGCGGGTCGAGCAGCTCGCACGTACGGTCCACGAGCCGCACCACCCCGCCCGCCACGAGGCGCCCCACTGCTCGCCGGACGACCGACCCGACTTCCGGGTCGACCTCCGCGTACCCCAGATCGGGGCTGAAGACAGCGGGGATCGGAAGGTCCGCCGTCGCCGGTCCGCAGCTGTCCAGGACACAGCTCAGATAGGTCCGGGCCCGGGCCGCCGAACGCGTCAGCACCCCGGCGGAAGCGAGCCCGGACCGGTCGGGGGAGGGCAGCAGGCCGTTCGTCGTCTTCAGGCCGAACACCCCGCACCACGCCGCCGGAATCCGTACCGACCCCGCCCCGTCGCTGCCGGTCGCCAGCTCCACCAGATCCGCCGCGACCGCCACCGCCGAGCCCGCCGAGGAGCCGCCGGGTGTGCGCTCGGGGTGCCACGGGTTGACCGTACGGCCGTGTGCGCCCAGCCCCCAGGTCTGCCAGGGTGTGCCGGGGCCGGGCACCGAGGTCGCGCCGACCGGGACGCCACCGGCCGCGACCAGTCGCCGGGCCGCGTACGAGCGGATACCGGCCGGCCCCTTGACCGCGAACGGCATACCGGACAGCGGAAGCCGCCGTGCCCGATCCTCGTCGGCGAGCGCCCTCTCGGGCCACACCTCGATGAACGCGCACAGGCGCGGATCCTCCCGCCCGATCCGCTCCAGCGCCCGGCCCACCCCGCCCGCATCCGTCACGCGGTCATTTTCCCAGAGCCGCCTGCATGACGGAACGGGCGATCGGGGCCGCGCTGCCGCCGCCGCTGATGTCGGCCCGGTTCGCGGCCGCGTCCTCGACGACCACGGCGACCGCGACGGCCGGCTGTGCCGAGTCCGGCGCCTGCGCCCAGGAGATGAACCAGGCGTAGGGCCTGCCCGAGTTGTCGATGCCGTGCTGTGCGGTGCCGGTCTTGCCGCCGACCTTCACCCCGTCGATCGCGGCGTTGGACCCCGTGCCCTGCTCCACGACATCGACCATCATCCGCCGCAACTGCACGGCCGTCCGAGGGCTCATTGCCTGGTGGTAGGTGTGCGAGCCGTTCCGGTGGACGGTCGAGCCGCTTCTCGTGGTCGTACGGTCCACCAGATACGGGTACTTGAGGTCGCCGCCGTTCGCCACGGCCGAAGCCACCATCGCCATCTGGAGCGGTGTCGCCGTCGTGTCGAACTGCCCGATCGACGAGAGCGCCAGCTGGTCGTCGGACATCTCGGTGTCGAAGTTGCTCTTCGCCACCCCCGACGGGATCTTCAGCCCGGTGTCGTTGAAGCCGAACTTCCGTACCGCGTCGACCATGCCCTTCAGCCCGACCCGCACCCCCAGCTCCGCCATCACGGTGTTGCAGGAGACCCGGATCGCCTCGGCGAGCGAGGTGTTCTCGCAGCCTTCCGCCTCATTGGGGAGCGTGGTCGACGTACCCGGCAGAACATAGGGGGACGGGGTGTCGGTCTCGTTGTCGGGGTCGGTGACGACGTCCGCGTCGAGGGCGGCCGCCGCCGTCACGATCTTGAAGGTGGAGCCCGGCGGATAGGTCTGCCGGATCGCCCGGTTGAGCATCGGCTGGCTCTTCGCCGCGTTCAGCTGCTGCCAGGCGTCGGTGACCGACGAACCGGTGCCGGACAGCAGCCCGGGATCGTACGAAGGGGTCGAGACCAGCGCCAGGATCCTGCCGGTCGACGGCTCGACGGCGGCGACCGCGCCCCGCCGCCCGCCGAGCCCGTCGTAGGCGGCGCGCTGCATCGAGTCCTTGATGGTCGTGACGACATTGCCGCCGGGCTGCTGACTGCGGGTGATCTCGTTCCACAGAGGGAACGGGGCGAGCATCGAGTCGGTGCCGGAGAGGATGCCGTCCTCGGCGTTCTCGATCAGGGTCGTGCCGTACGTCTGCGAGGCGTAGCCGGTCACCGGTGCGTACAGCGGGCCGTTCGTGTACGTGCGCTCGTACTTGAGCTGCTCGCCGGTGTCCTTGGTGCCGGTGACGGACTTGCCGCCGACCAGGATGTTGCCGCGCGGCTGGCTGTAACGGGCGATCGTGAGGCGGCGGTTGGCGGGATTGTGGTCCAGGCTGTCGGCATCGAGGACCTGGATGCGGGCGGCGTTCAGCAGCAGCGCCACGAGCAGCAGCAGACAGAGCGCGGCGGCCCGGCGGATATAGCGGATCACGGCCTGGCCTCCGGGGCTCGCGGTGGGTACGGGATCACGGCTCGCGGGGACGGGGTCACGGTTCCTCCTCCGCCATCGGTGCGATGACTCCGGTCTCCACATGGTCGGGACGGGGTCTGCGGGCCTGGTCGCTGACCCGGATCAGCAGCGCCACGATGATCCAGTTGGTGACGACGGACGAACCGCCCTGGGCGAGGAACGGCATCGCCATGCCCGTCAGCGGGATCAGTCCCATCACCCCGCCCGCGATCACGAACACCTGGAGTGCCAGGATCGAGGCGAGACCGATCGACAGCAGCCGCCCGAACGGGTCGCGCAGAGCGAGGCCGGCCCGGTAGCCGCGAGCGACGAGCAGTGCGTACAGCAGGAAGACCGCGGTCAGTCCGGTCAGGCCGAGTTCCTCGCCCGCGGTCGCCAGGATGAAGTCGGACTTGGCGGCGAAGCCGATGAGGATGGAGTGGCCGAGCCCGAGCCCGGTGCCGAGCATCCCGCCCGCGGCGAACGCGAACAGCGACTGTGCCAGCTGGCCGGGGCCCCGGCCGGCGTCGATGGACGCGAACGGGTCGAGCCAGTCCTGGACCCGGCTGTGCACATGGGGTTCGAAGGAGCCGACGACGAACGCGCCGACGGCGGCGAGCAGCAGACCCACCGCGATCCAGCCGGTCCGGCCGGTCGCCACGTACAGCATGATCACAAAGAGGCCGAAGAAGAGCAGCGAGGTGCCCAGATCGCGTTCCAGGACCAGCACACCGACGCTGAGCAGCCAGATCGCCACGATCGGGCCGAGCACCCGGCCGGTGGGGAGCTGGAGCTTCCAGATCCTGCGGCCGGTGTGGGCGAGGGCGTTGCGGTTCGCGGCGAGATACGCGGCGAAGAACACGGCGAGCAGGATCTTGGCGAACTCGCCGGGCTGGAAGGAGAATCCGCCGACCCGGATCCAGATCTTGGCACCGTTCACCGCAGGGAAGAAGATCGGCACGATCATCAGGACCAGGGCGGTGGCTACCGAGAGATAGGCGTACCGCTGGAGCACCCGGTGGTCGCGCAGGAAGACGACCACCCCGATGAAGAGCGCCACGCCGAGCGTGGACCAGATCAGCTGGGTGGGGGCCGCCTGGTCCTTCGGGGTCTCCAGGTCGAGCCGGTAGATCAGCACCAGGCCGAGCCCGTTGAGCAGTACGGCGATGGGCAGCAGCAGCGGATCGGCGTACGGGGCACGGAAACGGACCGCGAGATGGGCGAGGAGGGCGAGCAGCCCCAGGCCCGCGCCGTAACCGGCCACATCGGGCGGGACCGCGTCGTTCCTGGCCAGGCCGACGGCGGCGTAGCCGTAGACGGAGATGAGGACGGCCCCGACGAGGAGCAGCAGCTCGACTCCGCGCCGCTTGGGCAGACGTAGTTCGGGCGGGGGTGCGTCCGCCGTCGTTGCGGTCATGCCACGCAACGTAGCAAGAGGTGGTGTCTATTTCCCTTATGTCATAGCGGGTATGTCCATAGACGTGTTCATGAGAGTATGCCCGGCGGCAGGCGTCGGGCGGGTGTCCGGCTGACGCCCCCTCACTCCTTGTGATGCGGTCCGCATTCCGGCGCGCACCGGCTTTCCGGCACCTCGGCGTCCAGCCGTACGTACTCGGGGAGCGTCAGCCGGGCCACCGCCCCGCCGTCCTGGGCGTTGGAGAAGGTGAGGGCGGCGCCGATCACCTCCGCCTGCCCGACGGCGATGGTCAGCCCGAGACCGTGTCCCTTGCCGCCGCCCTCGGTACGGAACCGCTGCGGGCCGTCGGCCAGCAGATAGTCCGGAAATCCCGGCCCGTGATCGCGTACGGTCACCACCGGTCCGTCGACCGTCAGTACCACCGGAGGGCGGCCGTGCTTGTGCGCATTGGTGATCAGATTGCCCAGCACCCGTTCCAGGCGCCGCTTGTCGGTCTCGACCTGTACGTGCTCCCGCGGTCGCCCTGCGGCGGTTCTTTCGGAAAGGATCTCGGTCTCCGTGCCGGATGCGCGCACCACGCGTTCGACGAGCGGCGCCAGCTCGTGGACATCGAGGTCGACCTGCTCCGTGCGGGCGTCCAGCCGGGAGATCTCCAGCAGATCCTCCGTCAGCCCCCTCATCGTCCGGACCCGGTCCCGTACCAGTTCGGACGGCCGCCCCGGCGGCAGCAGTTCGGCGGCGGCCGAGAGGCCGGTCAGCGGGGTGCGGAGCTCGTGCGCCACATCGGCCGTGAACCGCTGCTCGGTCAGCAGCTTGCGCTGGAGCGTGGACGCCATCGTGTCCAGCGCACCGGCGACGATCGCCACCTCGTCCTGCGGGCGCGAAGGGTCCGCCGTGCGCGGATCGCCGACGCGGGCGTCGAGGTCGCCCGCACTGATCCGGCGGGCCACCCGGGCCGTCTGGTGCAGCCGCCGGGTGACCCGGGTGACGGCGAACGCGCCGACGAGCAGGGTGGCGCCGGTGGCCAGCAGGGAGGAGCCGACGATCGCTCCGTCGAGATCGCTGATCGTGCGGGCGCTCTGGCTGTAGTCCACCTCCGTGGCCAGCGCACGGCCGCCGGCCGGAGCCGCCGCCCACATGACCGGACGCCCGTTGTGATGGGCGACGAGCGTGCCGCGGTCGCCGCCCGCGGCCAGTGCGCGCAGGGAGGCGGGCAGCCCCGGCGGATCGATGCCGGAACCCGGCGGGAGCGCCTCGCCCGTCTCGTACGCGACGGTGACGTCCTCCAGCCGGGACAGCGCCTTCTCGCGGGCCTGGCCGACGGTCTGACGGGTCACCTCGCTGTGGACCAGCACGCTCAGCAGCGCGGCGAGGGCGCAGCACATCACGGTGATGAAGACGGCCGACTTCCAGGTGAGCGTCGCGGTCCAGGCAGGCGCGCGCAGCCCGCGCCGCTTCGTTCCGTGCCGCCTCATCGGCGCTCCGCGGAAACGCCGACGGACGGTGTGGCGGTGGGTCCGGCGGTGGTGGATCCGGTTGTCGGACCGGTGGTCGTGGGGTGCGGCTGCGGGGCCCGGGACGCGGGCATCCGCAGGATCTCGTCCCGGGTGGGCAGCATCGCGCGCTGCCTGCCGTCCCAGGACCAGGCGGTGCGGTACTCGTACCCGGTGATGGCCGACGGCACCCGCATGATCAGATCCCGCCCGGCCAGCTCGACGCTGATCACGGCGTCCGCGGTGGACAGGATCCGGGTCAGCCCGCCCGCCTCCGGCATATAGACCCGTACGGAGAGCTGGCGGCCGGGCAACCGGACGCCGAGCACCATCTCGTCCTTGCCGTCGCCCGTCAGATCACGGAAGTAGGGCTGCAGCACGGGACAGGAAGCGGGCTCGGTACGGCACGCGACGATGTGGCGGACCGTGTCGGCGGGGAGGTCGGCCGTGCCGCTGGACCGGTTGGGCCGGGCCTTCAGGCCCGCCTGCACCACCGCCACCGGATCCAGACGGTGCACATCGCCGTCCGGCACCTCGATCCCCGGGATGCGCGCGGTCTCGCCCTCGCCGTAGTCGTACGGGGCGGCGGAGGCCGGCGGCAGCTCGGGCCAGAGCCGGGCGGGCCCGATGGCGGTCGCGGTCGCTCCGGCGCTCCGCAGCCCGCCGCCGGTGCCGCAGCCGGCCAGCAGCACTGCGCCGACGACGGCCCCGAAGGCCGCCGCCGTGCGGCGCTGCACCCGGCGATGCGGACGCATGGCACCCTCCCTTCCCGCGGTCTGTGCCTCATAGACCTTATTCGGAAGGAAGTAATTTTTGTATTTTGTCTATTTGGTACCGGTTGGGTGCTGGTCGGGATGCTGATTCAGCGCTGGTAGGGGTTCTGTCCCTGCCCACCGGGCGCGTATCCCGGCTGTCCCTGTCCCTGCCCCTGCCCCTGTCCCTGCGCCTGCCCGAACGGATTGCCGTCCTGCGAGGCGGCATGCTGCGCCAGCAGCTGTTCGGCCTGCTCCTTCGGGATCTGCTGCTCCCCGCCGCAGAACGTGCACTGCGTCGCGAACTTCGTCGAGAACGGGAACAGCGGCACGAAGAACAGCGTGAACTTCGTGACCCGCTTGCGCAGCGTGTGCGCGGCCGGATTGCCGCACCAGCCACAGACCATCGTCAGGATGGCCAGTTGGTACAGATAACCCCGCGTACCGAAAATGATCACGTTGTGAGTCCCTTCCCCGTATCACCCAGAAGCGCCTGCCGGCAGAGCGCCAGCAGCTTTTCGTCCTCGTATGTGTCGTGGCTGCCGTATCCACCGTCCATCGCGTTGTGACGGCGTACGGAGGCGAGTTCGGCGCGCAGCACACGTGCCACGTCCGACCCTGCACCAGCGGCACCCGTCCGCGCCAGACATTCCGCCACCCGGACCCGGACATGACGGTTCTTTTCCCAGGCCGCCAGGAGCACCGGCACGGACTCCTCGGCCCGCCCGGACACGTCCCCCAGCGCGATCGCCGCATCCACCCGCAGCCAGAGCTCCTCGTGCCCGAGCAGTGCGCGCAGCCGGGGTGCCGTCACCGCCGCCTGCGTCCCGAGCCTGCCCAGCGCGTTCACAGCGGAGCGCCGCTCGTGGGCCCGCTCGGCCTGGAGGCCCTCGATCAGCACCGGCAGCACGGCGTCGGCGTCCCCGTCGACCGCCCACAGGGCCTCCGCGACCTCCGTTGCCGAGGTGTTCCCGGGGCGGCGCAGCAGAACACGCAGCTCCGGTACGGCACTGTGCGCCGCGGGCCCGAACGAACCGAGCGCCCGCAGCGCCGCCGTACGCAGCCACTCGCCCCGGTACTCCGGCGCGCCGCGCAACACCCGCAGCACCTCCGGCATCGCCTCGTCAGCCCGTAGCGCGGTCAGCCCCGTGAGCAGCGGGCTCGCTTGGTCGTACGCCCCCTCGTGGAGACGGACCTCGCCGAGCCTGCGGCGCAGCAGAGCGGTCAGCGGGGCCGCTGCCGTCCCCAGACAGCCGATGGCGAATCCCACATCGTGCGGCACCTCGGGCCGCTCCAGCGCGGCGGCCAGCGCGGGCACGGCACGGGTATCACCCAGCCTGGCCAGCGCCTTCACCGCGCTGCCGAGCCCCGGAGGACCGCTCGGCCAGTCCTGAACCCAGGCGCCGGGGTCCGCCGCCACCCGAGCCGCCAGCGCATCGGCGGCGGGCGCGGCGAGCCCGAAGAGCTCCTCCAGCACGTGCGCGGCGGTCTCGGCCAGCCGCGGCTCGGGGGTGGCGAGCTGCTCACCCACCAGCCGGACCAGCTCCTCGTACGAGCCGCGCCAGGCCCGGACCAGCCCGCTGCTCATCCGGAGCGCATCGATCCGCTGCTGGTGGTCGGGGCTGCGCAGCTGATCCGTCAGCAGCGCCGTCCGCTCGGCGACCCGGTCGTCGAGTCCGACATGCAGCGTCCGCAGCAGGTCCGCCGTCCAGGGGGCGGTGCGCCCCGAAGTCTCCTCGTCGGGCAGTGCCCGCAACTGCCCCACCAGGGTCAGGGGCGCGGCCCGCTCCTCGACGGGCGGCTCCCCGGTTCCGGCCGCCTCCGAGTGCGCGTCGACGGCCGCGACCGCCTCGGCCGGACCGGCCTGCGCATCGACCGCGGAAGCCGCCCCCGCCCGACGTACGGGCACCGAGCGCAGCTGCCGCAGCAGACCCGTCACCACTCGTACGACATCGCCCGGCAGCGCATCCGGCGCGCACCGCGCCAGTTGGGCCAGCGCGGCGAGCCGCAACCCCGGCGGGAAACCCGCACCGGCCAGCCGGGTCAGCCAGTCGGCCGCCTGCCCGGCCAGCGCACGGTGCCGCAGAGCGATCCGCCCCGCGGCCTCGACCAGGGCGAGCCGAACCTCCTCGGCCGGCTCCACCGGCAACCGCTCCCGCAGCAGCGCGAGGACCTGTACGGGGTGGCTGTGGAGCGTGGCGAGCGCCAGGGGCGCGGAGAGCCGCGCGCCCGGGTCCTCGTCGGCCATCAGCTCGAAGAACACCCCGGCGCCCGCGGTGACGGCGGTCGCCGCCATCGCGTAGTTCGCCGCGCCCTCGATCTCGTCCTCGTCGATCTCGTCCTCGTCGTCCCCGTCCAGATCGATGCCGCCGATGCTGGTGAGCAGCTCGACGATGCTGCCCCGGTCCTGAATGCCCGGATCCACGACCAGCTCGAAGAGAAACGGAATGCAGGCCAGCGTGCATGCGTACACATCACCCTGGTGGTGAACGGCCCCGTACATGCCGTCCAGCGCCGCCTCGCGCTCCGCCGGATCGGCGGACGCGAGACCCCGCAGCATCTCCGGCACATCATCGGCAGGCCCGTAGGCATGCTCCATCGAGCCCCAGTCGACCTCGTCGATCCCTGCGAACACGCCATCGCCTCCCCACGCAATTCCACGAAGCAGTGTCTGCGAGGAGTCTGCACCACGGCTCGGACGCTCCGCCCTCCACATGCGGTCTTTTCCTGACGGACATGACAAGATCCTCCGCCATGCGCTATGCGCTCCGGGGGCGAATTCCGGACACGTCGATCGACCGATGACAGCAGTCCGTCCGGCGATGATCGAGGACAGGACGGCGGCCATCCCGACCCGGCCCCGACCCCCGCCCCTACCGTGCACTCGGCAACCGCCCTGCCCGGTCCGGATCGATGAGCGGACCCAGCAGATCCCCGTACCGCTTCAGTCGCGCCCCCATGTCACCGGCCAGAAAGACCAGCTTCCCCGGCGCCCGGCACTCGTCGATCTCCGCCCAGGTGACGGGCGCCGAGACGGTCGGTTCGGGCCGGGCGCGCAGCGTATAGGGCGTGGCGGTCGTCTTCGCCGCCGCGTTCTGGCTGAAGTCGACGAACACCTTTCCCGGCCGCAACGCCCGCGTCATCCGGCGCACGACCAGCTCCGCAAGCTCCTGCTCCGCCTCGACGGCCAGCCCTTTCGCGTACGCCGACACCCGATCGGCGGGGGTGGGCTCCAGCGGTACGAGCAGATGCAGCCCCTTCGACCCCGAGGTCTTCCCGTACGCGAGCAACCCGTCCGCCGCCAGCCGCTCACGCAGCCACAGTGCCACCGCGCAGCACTCCACCACGGTCGCGGGCGCACCGGGGTCCAGGTCGAACACCATCCGGTCGGCGATCCCGGGCGCGTCGGCCTGCCACTGCGGCGTGTGGAATTCCACCACCAGATTGGCCGCCCACATCAGTGAGGCCAGATCCTGCACGACCACCTGTCTGGCCTGTTTGTCCTCATGGTGCGGAACGGCGGTGGTCCGTACCCAGGACGGCGTACCCGGCGGCGGATTCTTGGTGAAGAAGCGCTGCCCGTCCGGCCCGTCGGGATAGCGCAGGAAGGACACGGGCCGGTTGCGCAGATGCGCGAGCAGGGCCCCCGCCGCGGTGGCCGCGTAGTAGTGGAGCACCTCGCCCTTGGTGGTTCCGGTGGCCGGATACAGCACCTTGTCGAGATTGCTGAGCGCCAGCCGCCGCCCCTCCACCTCCGTGATCGGCGTCATACGATAAGAATCACATGTTTCCCTGATCTATAGGTATCTATACGGACACAAGGGGTGAACAGTGCGGTCCATCTGGAACGGCGCCATCTCCTTCGGGTTGGTCAGCATCCCGATCAAGCTGATCAACGCCACCGAGAACCATTCGGTCTCCTTCCGCCAGATCCACCTCGCCGACGGCGGCCGGATCCGATACCGGAAGGTCTGCGAGATCGACGAGCAGGAGGTCACCACCGCCGACATCGGCAAGGCGTACGAGGATGCCGACGGATCGATGATCCCGATCACCGACGAGGACCTCAGCTCCCTCCCGCTGCCCACCGCCAAGACGATCGAGATCGTCGCCTTCGTGCCGGCCGCTTCGATCGACCCGCTCCAGATGGACGCGGCGTACTACCTCTCCGCCAACGGGGTCCCGGCGGCCAAGCCGTACACCCTGCTGCGTGAGGCGCTGAAGCGGAGCCAGAAGGTCGCCGTGGCGAAATACGCGCTGCGAGGCCGCGAACGGCTCGGCATGCTGCGGGTGGTCGACGATGTGATCGCCATGCACGGCCTGCTCTGGCCGGACGAGATCCGCAGCCCCGAGGGCGTCGCCCCGGAGACCGAGGTCACGGTCCGCGATGCCGAACTCGATCTGGCCGACGCGCTGATGGCCACCCTCGGCGAGGTCGACATGGACTCGCTCCACGACGACTACCGCAAGGCGGTCGAGGAACTCATCGCGGCGAAGGCGGACGGCCGGACCCTGGAGCCGGCGGAGGCGGACGCCTCGGGCGGCGGCACGGTCGTCGACCTGATCGCAGCGCTGGAGAACAGCGTCCGGGCCGCGAAGGAGGCCCGCGGCGAGGAGCCGGAGACCGCCGGGGAATCGGCGAAGGCGCCCGCCGCCAAGGTCACCTCGCTCACCGGCCGCAAGAAGTCGGGCGGAACCGGAGCGAAGAAGAAGGCCACGGCGTCAACCAAGAAGACGGCTGCGAAGAAGTCGACGCCGAGCAGGGCACCCGCCAAGAAGACCGCCGCACGGTCGACGGCGAAGTCGTCCGCCAAGGCGACGGCGAAGAAGACCACCGCGAAGTCGGACCCGAAGTCGACAACGAAGAAGGCGGCCCCTCGCAAGCGCGCCTCGGCCTGAGACACGCATGGGACAAGCGCGCCTCGGCCCGGGGTACGGGTGCGCGGCACGAGCCCGGGCCCACGCACGACCGACGGCCGCACCGGAGCGGGGCCCCGGGACGGCCGTCGACGTATACCGACCGCTACGTCAGTGCCGGCGGTACGAGTTCACGTAGCCGGCCGCCGGGGTCCCGACACCCGTCACGTCGTCGTACCCCTTGACCGCCTTGAGTGAGGCGTCCTTGCCCAGGCTGCGCACCGACGTCAGTACGCCGTCCGCCGCGTCGAAACCGTTGGCGAAGTCGACCCGGGCCACCGCGAGGTCGCGGTTCGGGCCCAGCGGGTGGTCCGTGACGTCGTGGTACGCCTTCGATCCGTACCGGGCGTAGATCGCCGGGTTGGCGAAACCGATCGGCAGACCGTGCCGGGCCTGCTGCGCGAGCGCCTGGACACCGGCGATGACCGGCGCGGCCAGTGACGTACCACCGATGCGGTACTCGTCGTAGCCGAGCGATCCGTCGGGCAGCGTCTGGGTCTGACCGACCAGGAAGCCGGTGTTCGGGTCGGCGACGGCCGCGATGTCCGGGGCCGTGCGCATCCGCTTCTTCCCGTTCGCCTGCGCGAGCGAGTCCGGGACGACTCCGCGCTGGTAGAAAGGCTGCTTCACGGACGAGCTGGTGCCGCCGCCCGCGCCCGAGGTGTACGTGCCCGGGAAGCCGGTCCAGGTCTTGCCGTCGTCGGCGAGGTTGGCCTTCAGTGTGCCCCAGCCGGTCTCCCACTGGTACGTGTCGTTCTTGCCGACGGCCAGAGCGGTGCCGCCGACCGAGGTCACCCAGGCGGAGTTGGACGGCACGTCGATCTGCTTCGTCCCCGTGGACGCGACGTTGTCGCCGTCGTCGCCGGACGAGAAGTAGAAGCCGATGCCCTCGATCGCGCCCATCTTGAAGACCTGGTCGTACGCGGCCGCGACGTCCGGGGTCTCATTGGCCTCGATGTCGCCCCATGAGTTGGAGACGATGTCCGCGAGCCGGTGGTCGACGACCTTGTTCAGCGAGTCCAGCAGATCGGCGTCGTAGCAGGAGGCGCCGGCCACGTACACGATGTCGGCGGCGGGCGCGACCGCGTGCACGGCCTCGACGTCGAGGGTCTCCTCGCCGTACCAGCCGGAGGCCCCGCACTCCTCGGTCTTCGTGTAGTCGGCCGGCAGCACCTGGCTGAGCTGCCCGCGACGGTACGGGGCGTCGCCGTTGCGCTTGGCATACTCGGCGGCGTCCTTCGCGATGGTCGGCGAGGCGTACGCGTCGGTGATCGCGACGGTGACGCCCTTGCCGGTCCAGTCGCCCGCACCGTACGCGGCGCGCAGCTGCTTTCCGGTGTAGCCCTTGACCGCGTACGGCACCTTGGACCCGTAGGCGCTCGGCAGCGTCGACGCGGTCTTCGAGCCGTAGTACGAGGAGAAGGGGCCGGAGTTGCGGAACACCGCGTCCGGCGGCGGCAGCGTCTCGTCGTGGCTCGACTTGTGCGGCGCGTTGTCCAGGCCGGAGACGGCGAGAACGGCATCGCTCAGCCCGGCGGGCATGGAGGCGGTGGAGGCCGGGGCGCGGTAGGTCCGGCTGCCCTTGCGGTAGTTGCGCAGCTGGGTGCCGAACGTCTTCTCGGCGGCGGCCACATCACCGGTGGCCGAGACATAGTGCCGGTTGGCGCCGGTGACGGTCAGTCCGTTCGCCTTCAGCCATTGGCCGACCTGGTCGATCTGCTGCTGAGTGGCCCCGAACCGGGCCTGCGCCTGTTCGGCGCTCAGGTACTTCCCGTACGAAGCGGACTGCGGGTCGGACACGGCGGCGGCGTAGGCGGCCAGCCCCTTCGCGTCCCGTCCGGCCAGATGGACCCGGATGCTGACCTTGTCGCTGTCGGACGTGGCCCCCTGATCGGCCTTGGCGGTCGCCCAGACAGGCTTGGTGCCCTGCAGCGCGTCCCGCCCGCTCGGCGCGGAGTCCGCGCTGGCGTTCGGTATCCCGAGGGCGAGCGCACCGGCGAGCAGCGGCAGTGTCGCCGCCATGCTCAGCGCGGCGCGACTTCTCGCGCGGCTGTTTCTCATGTAACCCCCTGCGATGTGGTTCTTCGCGTGTGGAGCATGTGCCGGATGATGTGCACATGTAATGCGCCACTCTGGCGAGGAACACCTCATGCAGGGGGTATGCATTCACCAAGAATCGACCAAGTGGCTTAGGTCATGGTGTAGTTCATGATGAATCGACGTAAATATGTCGGCCGAGGGGATGTCTCGTCACATCCTCCGGTCCCCGGTGCGGTCCGGGCGCTGTCGACCCGTCCGCCACTGGACGGGTCGACACGGGCCGCGCCGAACCGGCGTCGGCGCCGGATGAAGTGACCGATGCCGCGACTGGCGTGCACCCCGACAGGGGTGCTCTGTGGAATCGACCACGAGGGAGCGGCACACCCGGGGGCGTCATCACCGGAGAGCCGTCCGCCTGGGCATCCGGGTCCGCGCCCGGCACCGTTCCTCTGAGCTTCCGTGAATTTCTTTGGGCCGGTACCCAGGCTGGCCGACGCACCGGCCTGTCCGACCGGCTGTGCCCATGCCTGGCTTGCACCGCATGTCACCCGCGCTGTTGCGGGCCTTCGAAAGTGAACCTGATGGGTTCACGAAGCGCTTCCGCCGCGCCACCGAGGTCGGCAAGGCGGGCGGCAAGCGTCGCCTCGGCCAGTCGCGCCGGCAGAGCCGCGCTGAACTTCAGACCATGCAGAGCGCGGGGGTCCACCGAGGGAAGGCACAGACGCCCCGCTGCATCAGACTTGGCCTGCTTCCATTCTTGAAGCGTGATGTCTTCACGGAGCCGGATGTACGTGTCCGTGGGACGCTGCAAAGGATCGGCGACGGAACCGAGCGAGGCTGCCAGAGTCGCGTTGGCCTTGTACCCGGCCCACGTCCACCAGCGCACATTTGTGTCGCGCCCGCCTCGCAGGAGAACCGAGGCATCCGGGTGCACCAGCTCAGCCCCTTTCTCGCGTACCTGGTCGAGGGCGCTGTCCGCGCGTCGGGTGAAGTCGACCGGAGGCGTCTGACCAAGCAGCACCTCTCGCGCCGCTCGGGTCAGCGCGTGGGACCCGGTGCGGGAGAGACCCACCCCGCCCCATCGGGCCTTCCCGCCCCCGTCCACCGGCTCGACGAAGCAGCGGCGCCGCGACCAGTCGATGTAGGTCACCTGCCAACTGCGCCCGGCGAGCAGCAGCCGCCGCGGTCCGGCGATTTCTTCAGTGAGCAGCGCAGGGTCCGTCGTGCCGATTTCGTTGCGGCCGGACAGGACAGTGAACTCGGGCGCCGCGGTGAACACGGCCGTCAGATCCATGAAGTGCCGGTAGCCGAAGCGTCGTTCGGCCTCGGGGCCGATGAACAGCATTCCGCCGTCACGGTTGAGGTAGCCCTCCGCGATCAGGTGACGTACGAGCGGTTCGGCGGACGGGCCGAACGGCCCGAGCCCGCCCCACCAGTCCTGCCACAGCCGGTCTCCGACGCGGTGCTCCTGAAGGCAGAGTGCGAGCACCTGCTGAGCGACGATGTGCCGGGGTTCCGGCGGCGCGATGACCGGCTCGACCCAGCCGCGCGACCAGAGCAGCAGAAGGGCGGCAGCCGACAACAGACCGGCCTCGTCGAGCGTCAGGAACAGGCAGTTGCGCGTCGATCCCGGGCGCCGTCCGGTGCGCCCGAGACGCTGGAGGAAGGAAGCCACGGTCCCGGGGGCGTCGATCTGGATGACCCGGTCGAGATCACCCACATCGATGCCGAGTTCCAGGGTGCTCGTGGAGACGATCACGCAGTCGCGTGCGTCCGCGAAGGCTTCCTCTGCGCGTCGACGCTCGTCCGCGGACAGCGACGCATGGGACAGGAACGTGGTCACACCCTTCGCGCGCAGTGCCTCACCGAGCTCTTCGACCTGCTTGCGCGACTCACAGAACACCAGACGCTTCTCGCCTCTGTGCAGGGCCGCGATCACGGTGGCTGCGTTGGACAGCGAACCGACGTAGTCGAGCTGGACGTTCCCCGGCGGAGGCGATTGCGGTGCCGACGACGCCTCGGTACGCAGATGCGGAGCGATCACTCGCGGGTTGCCCTCCTTCGAGCCGCCCCGGGCCCCCCGCAACCAGGTGAGCAGTTGCTCCGGGTTCCCCACGGTCGCCGAGAGCCCCACCCGTTGGACCGGATGTCCGGCCACGCGCTCCAGCCGTTCCAGCACGGTGAGCAGGTGCCATCCCCGGTCGTCCCCGGCGAAGGCGTGCACCTCGTCCACAACGATGCTGCGTATCCCCGAGAAGAACGCCTTGTGGTCGACATTCGTGCTGACCAGCATGGCCTCCAGAGACTCCGGAGTGGTCAGCAGAACGTCCGGGCGTTCCCGCAGGATGCGTTTGCGGCGTGTCTGCGGTACGTCGCCGTGCCAGAGCGCCGCTGTGCGCCCGAGCCACGACGTGTACGTCTCCAGCCGGGGCAGCAGATTGTTCAACAGCGCCTTGAGAGGACAGACGTAGAGGACCGAGGTGCCGGTCCAGCTCTCCCGGGCCATGCGTGAGAGCAACGGGAAGCTCGCCGCCTCGGTCTTCCCCCCGGCGGTGGGGGCCAGCAGCAATGCGTCCGAACCGTCGACGAGCGGTGTGATCGCCTCCTCCTGAAGCGGGCGCAGGCCCGGCCACCCCAAGGTGTTCACGATGTGGTGGACGATTCCCGGGTGCAGCAGATCCAGTGGATCCGGGGCCGCGGTCATGGAAGATCCAGTTCGATCTCGTCCGGGCCGGCGGCCGCCGCGTTGCGTTCGACCTCGCTCATCTCCGCCACCTTGACCGTCAAGGCATAGTGTTGACGCGGATCGAAGTCGTCGAATTGGTCAACGCGGTCCAGAACGTCGCCGACGAGCTTCTTCAGGAACAGCCGGGGTGCGACACCCACCCTGCCACCGAGCGCCCCGCCGACGGCCACGGCCAGGTCGGCAATGTACGCGTCGTCCACAACAGTCCTGACACGCTCGGAATCACGGACACCGTCCGCGTACAGGTCGCGGATGGTGATCCCCAGACCCACCAATGAGTCCTGGGTGAAACCGGGCAGCCGGACTTGCACGGCGCGGGGATTGTCGAAACGTGGGTCGGTGGTGAAATCGGTGGCGAGCCGCTGCGCCAGGGGCGCGAGTCGCTGGACCCCCTGCTGGCCTTCGTAGAACGCCGGAGTGCCGGTTATCAGCAGATACAGGCCGGGGAAGCGCCCGGAGTGCACCTCGTCGATGAGCTGGCGCAGCGCGTTCAGTGCCTTGTCACGTGCGTCGGAACGGACCCGCTGAAGAGTCTCCACCTCGTCGAGAACGACGAACAACCCCTTGTGCCCGGAGTCGCGCAGCACCGTCAGCAGCCCCTGAAGGAACCCGAAGGCACCGAAATGGTCGAGGTCGCCGCGGACTCCGGCAGCTCTGCGGGCCGACGCAGCCACATGTGGCTGGCCGCCCAGCCATGCCATCACTGCCGCGGCGGTCACTTCGTCGCCCGAGGTGAGAGCGGTCCGGTAGCCGCGAAGGGCCGTCGCGAAGGATGGGGCGTGCCGGGATACGTCGGTGAGGCGGGCCGCCATCAGCTGGTCCACGGCGTCCGCCAGGTCCTCCTCCGCGGCGCCTGCGGAGAGTGAGTCTTCCTCAAGTGCGTAGAACCATGCGTCCACGACAGGGCGCAGTGCACTCGGTGGGAAGCCGGAGGTGGTCAGCCGCTCGGTGAGGCGGCGGTAGACCGTCTCCAGTTTGTGCAGTGGTGTCTCGGTCTCCGAGACCTGAATCTCGGCTACGGCGAAGTTGCGCCGCTTGGCGCGCTCGCCGAGCCATCTGGTGAAGAAGGTCTTGCCGGACCCGTACTCGCCCCGTACCGCCTTGAACACGGAGGCACCCGAGGCCACGGCGTCGAGCTCGGCGTCGAGCGCCGGCTCGAATCGGTCCAGTCCGGTGGCGAGCAGATCGAGGCCGCTCTCGGGAACGGCGCCGCGCCGAAGGGCGTCGATCACATCCCGGCGCCGGGCGGCGCTCACGGGACTGGTTCGTACGGGTCTGTCGATACTCACCCGGCCAGTCTCCCACCAACAGAGAGCTTCGGGTCGCGGCCGGATTCTGCTGTTGAGGACTGTGCAGCGCTTGCGCTGATTGACACTTGGGCGACCCGTCGGTCAGATTCTCAGTGCACAGTTCTGTTCAGGGTGGGGGAAGAAGCGGCGTGGCGCTCGACAATCCGAATCTGAAGGACGTACTCAAGGACGTTGCATCCGGCGCCCTCCAATTGCCGGACTTCCAGCGGCAGTGGAAGTGGGACGACGAGCGGATCAGGGCGCTCATCGCGACGGTGACGCTGAAGTATCCGCTCGGTGTGGTCATGTCGCTGCATACCGGTGGCAAGTCCCAGTTCAAGGCCCGGGCGTTGAAGGGGGCGGAGTCCGGCGAGGCGCGGACGCCCGATCTTCTGCTGCTGGACGGACAGCAGCGGATGACCTCGCTCTTCCAGGCACTGCATCAGGACCGCCCGGTCGAAACGGTCGATTCCCGGGGAGGCGACCTGAAGTGCTGGTACTACGTCGACATCGCCAAAGCCGTCGGATCGCCGGCCGACCGTGACGACGCGATTGTCTCCGTGCCCGAAGACCGCAAGCTGAAGCGGGATTTCGCCCGCAAGATCATCCTGGATCTGAGCACAATCGAACTTGAGTGTGCCGCCGGATATTTTCCGCTCCACTTTGTCTTTGACACGCATCGAGTGAGCGCCTGGCAGCAGGAGTTCGTGCAAGACGCCAGTAACTGGCCACTGTGGAGCCAGTTCCAGGACCAGGTTCTGCACAACATGCTGTCGTTCGACGTCCCGATGATCAAGCTCGCGTCGACGACGACAACGGACGCTGTGTGCGCCGTATTCGAGCGAGTGAACAGCGGTGGCGTGCCGCTGAACGTCTTCGAGCTGCTGACAGCCACCTACGCGGGCAACCAGGAGCATGTCGCAGCGCACGGGGACTATTACCGGCTACCGGACGAGTGGAAGCAGATCAAGAAAGAACTGACGTCCGCCTATCCGGTTTTCGGCCGACCTGAGGCCGGGGCGGAGAACGGCCTGAGCAGCAGCGATTTCCTGCAGGCGGTTTCCCTGGTCCGCACCTGGGAGGCCAAGCAGGCCGGAGCGGGTACATCGGTCTCCTGCAAGCGCCGGGACCTCCTCAATCTGCCACTCGCGGACTTCAGGAGGCTGGCGCCCCGGGTGGCGGCCGCCTTCACCTGGGTCGGTGGCTTCCTGGAGCGCCAGTCAATCGTCCGGACCGGCGATCTGCCCTACCAGACGCAGTTGGTGCCGCTGGCAGCCGTGCGCGCACTCATCGGCACGGAGACGGACACCCCGGGCGCCGACGAGCGCATCAGTCAGTGGTACTGGTGCGGCGTGCTCGGCGAGATGTACGGCGGTTCGCTGGAAACGCGTTTCACCAGGGATGTCGAGCAGCTGATCGACTGGATTCGCGGTGAGGACCAGGCGGCCCCCGACACGGTCAGCGAGGCGGCCTTTCTCGATGACCGACTGGACACCCTGACGACTCGCAACAGCGCCGCCTACAAGGGGATCTACGCTCTGCTCATCAAGCAAGGGGCGGTGGACTGGTATTTCACCGACAGCCCTCTCGCTCCGGCGCAATTGGTGGAGCACGCGGTCGACGTACGGCTGATCTTCCCCAAGGCGTGGATCGCCAGGAACGAGCCCACCTGGGCCCGGTATGCCACGTCGATCGTCAACAAAACCCCGCTGTCGCTCCGGGCCAGCAAGAGCATGTCCGGTCCGCCCGGTGCTTATCTCAAGACGCTCTCGCTCGAATCGGGTATGCGCCCCGAATGGTTCGAGGATGTCGTGGCCACCCACCTCGTCGACGTGGATGCCCTGAAGGAGGGGGACTTCGTCCGTTTCTACGAGAACCGGGCGAAGCAGCTCCGCGATCTGGTCAGGGCTGCCATGGGTAAGCGCACCGTCTTCCGTGACGCGACGGAATGGGTGTGAGTGCGATGGTGCTGCAGAATCCCACCGAGGAACAGCTCCTCGCCCTCAAGGGCAAGCAGATTCCCGTCCTGGAACTCATGGCCATGTTCGGTACGCGCCTGCGCAACGATCTGACCGTGCCGCGTGTCGAGCAGGCGCTCAAGGACGTCGGCCTCGCCACGCTGCCGTACTTCGCCAACTGCAACAACCGCGCCGACATCCACATGGTGCCGTGGCAGCAAGCGGCCCCTCAGGAGTCGGCCGAGGACGCCGATGACGAGACGGCCGACGACGCCGAGGAGCTACCTTCTGGCGGGCTGCCGGCGAGGCCCCTGCGTATCGGGGACATCCCCTCCGCGGTGGGTGGCCTGTTCTCCGTGACACCGGATACGGCGCTGACGGAGGTCACGTACCTCATGCGGACGAAGAAGTACTCCCAGATTCCTGTGATTGAAGGCGGGTCGACATTGCACGGTGTCGTCACCTGGAGCTCGGTGGCGAAGGTGTACGAGACCACGTCCGCCGCCGTCCTGGCGGAGGCCATGGTCGAGGACGCTCCGGTCGTCGATGTGCGCCACGACTTCTTCACGCTGTTGCCCCGAGTCAGCGACGACGACTATCTGCTGGTCCGGGCCAACAACGGCACGTTCTGCGGAATCGTGACGGCGGCCGACATCACTGACCGGTTCGGCACGACGGCTTGGCCCTTTTTCGTCGTGGGGGAGATCGAGTCCCGGCTCCGGAAGTGTCTCGGGGCGAAGCTCGACGCGGACGCCATCCGCGCCGTGCAGGGGCCCTCGGCAGCAAAGAAGACGGGACTGATCAGCGACCTGATGTTCAACGGCTACGTGAAGCTGCTGGACGGCGATCAGCAGAACCCGACGCTCCGCTCTCTCTCGGACGAGAACTGGAAGGCACTCGGCTGGCCGGGAGTCGACCGGGGACAGTTCGTGCGTCAGCTCGACCGTGTGCGTGAAATCCGCAACAGCATCGCGCACTTCGACGCGGAGCCGCTGACTGTGAAACTCTCCGATGAGCTCCGTGAATTCGTCGGACTGCTCCGTCAGATCACCTGAGGCCGTCCACCGGGCCGGGCTGCCGTACGACAGCCCGGCCCGAGGTTCCTACCCCAACCCGAACTGTTCTCGCAGCAGTTCCTTGTCGAGCCGAAGCGTCCGGCCATCAGGCAGGTTCTCCAGTACCTGTGCGCTGTCGTAGTTCAGCAGTTGCCGCAGTACGGCTCCGAAGCCGTCCGCCCCACTGGCGCGTACACCCGCACGCTGGGCGAGCGCGGTCACCGGAAGAGTGCCTCCCGCATCCAGCAGCGCGCGGACGGCCTTCTCCACCTGTGCCAGATTCGGTTTGCGGCCCAGCACCTTCACTTGCGTCTCGAAAAGTTCGGACGCGAACAGAGCCGTGACCAGGGCGTCGTCCGGCAACCTCAGTTCGACGGAGACCATCGCACTGTCCGCCCGGGGCTCCTCGGCGACGGGTGCCAGCACCACATCGAAGAGCGATTCATGACTCCGGGCGAATACGGCGTCGGCCTTCGCACGCTTGGACGGCTTCTTCGGCGCGGCGATGTCGGCCGCAGCGGAGTGCGACGGCTCTGCCGGTCGGGGCGTGAGCGACCACCACGGTGGCTGCTGACTGCCCAGCTCCCGCCAGCCGTGCGGCGGCTCGGCACCGAAGGGCAGAAAGGCCAGCACCGGAATGGTGAACTCGGCCGGAGCCGCTCCGCCGTGGTAGCCGGCCCTCTGAGCGGTGTATCGCGAGTCGGCGTCCCACAGGGCCACGATCTCGTCACCGGACTCCGGTGCGACGACACGCGGTCCCGAGAGCACGATCTCCGATTCCTGAAGGGCGCCCTCGACGCTCCGGTGCCTGGCCGACCGCACACCCGACGCATCGATCTTCACACCGTGCCTGTCGATGACGTGGCCGTGATCGCTGACCAGGATCACCGCACGCCCCTGCCCGGCGGCGAGCCGGAGCAGTTGCCGCAACCGCCCTATCTCGCCGAGCCGCCAGGCGCCGTCCCCGAGCTTCTGCTCCTTGGCGAGACGGTCGTCGATCGTGTTGAGCACCACCGCGACATGGGTACGGTCCCCGACCAGTGCGTCGTGCAGCTCCGGACCGACCGGGTCACCGCTGCTCTCGCCCCTCAGATCATCCTTGTGGAACACCGCCACACTCTCGCCGCCCCAGAATCGGTGGTTCGGGAAGAGCCGCTTCTCATCCGCCTGTGTGCCCGTCATCAGCCGGGCGGCGAAGAGTGAGGTCCGTGAGACCGATGTGACGGTGGGCAGCGCCGCAGCCATACCGCGGCGCTGCGGGGAGTCCTTGGCCTTCGGTACCGGGTCGTACTCGACCCAGTGCTCACGCAGCTCCTCGCCCAGCTCAGCGGCGATCGCCGCACTCATCCCGTCCAGGACGAGCAGCAGAACGCGCCGCCCTTTGGCCTTCACGACGGGCGCGACAACGGTGGGCAGGAAGGTCTCGACCGTGAGCATCGAACCGGGATCGGTGCCGTTCGCCGTCCAGGTGGCGAGTGCCTTGGCGAAGTGCCGGTCGATCTCGCGCCGCTCGGCCCGCACTGAGGTGCACAGCGTGTCGTAGGCAGACCTCAGGGTGGCATCGGGGTCGCCCCCCGCCTCGATGTGCTCCAGCGCCAGATCCACCCAGCCGGTCTCCGCGACATGACGCCCGACGCCGGACGCGACGGTTTCGCACTCCGCCACCGGCCCACTTGCGAGCCACTGAGTCAGTCGCTGGGCCATCTTCGCCCGCTCGATACGCGTCCGGGCATCGGGGTCCACGGCCTGCCGGTGTTCGTCGAGTGCGCCCACTGCCTGCGCTGTCACCCCGGCGTCCCCCGACGACAGCGCTCTGCCCACCTCGCTGAACCGTGCCTCAAGGCCCTCCAGCAGTACGGGACTTGTCCGGGCCGCCCGTTCCGCACCGAACTGCCGAACGAGGGAAGCAGCCCGGTCGAGAGCGGCGCCGCTCTGCCGGCGCGCGGCCGCCGCCACCTCGTCCTGACCGGTCCGTCCGGTCAGCAGGAGCCCGGAGACGAAGCTCTCGCAGCTCCGGCCGAAGGCGGCCGCGAGGGCATCCAGCGCCTCACCCCGCGCGGGCGGCTCTTCCCCGAACCAACGCTCGGCCCGCCCCCTGGCCCGGTAGTCCTCCGCGTCCGCCGTCGCATCGGCGTGTCCCCACAGAGCGGCGCAGACGAGACCGAACGCCACGGCGTCGGGCCCGTGCTCCGCGCCGACGAGCGCGAGCAGCGCTTGTCCGGCACGTCCGGTCTGGTCCTCCTCACCGAGGAAACGCGTCAGCCCGTTCCGCTCGGCTGTCCGCAGCGACAGCAGACGCTCCGGACCGCCGGGTGTCAGGGACCACCGCAGCAGTGTGTGTACGTCGAGTCCGTCACCGTTCGCGGCAGTGCCCGCGACGAGGCCCCCGGAACCGGGGTCGGTGCCCGCGCCCGGTCCGGTGGCGAACTCCGGGAAGGACACGTGCTGATCGCGGTCGGGATCGTACCGTCCGATACCCAGCCTTCGCAGGGCGAGGGCGGTGAGCGATTTACGCCGGGTCAGTATGCCGCCGGCCAGCTGCGGCCACCCGCCGGGCGGTGTGGCATCGAGCAGCGACTCGGCGGCCCAGTTCTCCTTGAAGAGCCTGCTGTCGGTGTCGACCGCCCCGAACGCCTCGCGGACGACGTCCCAGGTGTTGACGGCGTTCACGCGCTGCTTGTGCGCCTTGGCCAGAAGATCGGGGCCGAGTTCCGCCTCTTCCTGATCGGTCAGCACCACCAGCACCTCGGGACCTGTGGCCGACCGGTCCTGGTGGGCCAGGACCAGTTCGTGCACGGCCAGGGGCGACGGCGCGGCCTTGACGACCGCCTGCCAGGGCTCGCCCCAGCTCAGTTCGGCAGGTCCGTCCCACACCGGTGCGGCTCTCAGCAGCACCACCCGGCGCTTGCCGGCCCGAAGGCCGGACTGCGACGCCAGATACTGCTTCACGGTGGCCCTGTTGAGCCGCACCGCGCTCGTGGCAGTCTCCGTGGACGCGTTCGCGCTCGTCGCCGTACTCACTTCACGCGCCTCATTCCACGACTCGCCAGCTGATTTCGATCGTCGCGTCGGGCTCCGCCGCCGACAGTCCGGCCAGTTCGGCCTGGAGTTCGGCGATCGCCCGCGCAGCTGTCGTCCGGCCACCGCCCGAACGCCTCGGGGCGCGGCCCGTGGCCGGATGAGTGGTCGGCACGGGGGGCCGGCTGGTCTCGGTGTTCAGATCGACGTCGTTGGGCGTGCCGGCCGGGTTGTTGTACGTGGGCGCGGTGGCAGGTGTGGGCGCCACCGGCGGAACGCTCTCCGTGTCGCTCCGGTCGATCACGGCCACGATCGAGACCCGCGCGTTCTGGAGCGCGTCCTCCAGCTTGGTGGTGCGCTGATCGGCCTGCGCGGCTCCACGCAGCTCCTCCAGCACCGCCCGGCCCTGGGCACCGTACTTCGGGGCGAGCTTGAACATGTCCCATGCCGCTCCGACCAGCGCGGTGGTGACAATTTCGGCCTGCTTGATCGAAGCGCCGTACCGCCCGGCCGACACCTCGCCGAGGTCGAACGACGCGAAGGCGGTGATGATCTGCTTGGCACCGGCCGAACCGCTTGCCGCGCCGCTGTCCAGTCCGACCAGTTCATCGAGCAGATCGCGCGAGCGCCGGGCGATCGCGAGCCTGCCCGTTTCGTCCGCCCCGTCGAGACCGAGTACGACGGAGCGCCTCTCCAGTTCCTGCACGAGATCGGCTGCGCGCGGCTGGTAGGCATGGGCCTGGCGGCTGATCTGCCGCGCGAACTGGCCGACCATCCTGCCGCGGCGCAGCGTCGGCGGCCGTTCGCCGAAGATGTCCCAGAACCGCTTCCCCGCCTCTTCCCAGACCTCCTCGTCCGGCAGCGGCTGCGAGCGCAGCGCGTACTGAGGCTTGACGGCCGACGGCTCGGGCGCCGGGTCCAGCAGCGCCCCGCCCTGCACCCACACCCGGTCGTCCATCTCCGCGTAGGACGCGATGACCAGGTTGGCGAGGAAGGGGTCGAGCCCCATCGGCTCGGGCCGGTCCAGCCACTCGGTGAGCTGGACGACGCTGAGGTCACCCGGCCCGCCCTCGTTGCGTGCCTGGAGCCCGAAGTGGTCCACCCAGCGGCCCGACAGCCGGAAGTACGCCTCCTTCTGCCGGCCGAGTCCGAGCGGAGCCGCGACACGCTGCATCACCGCACGGTCCTTGGCCGGGATCTCTGCCTGCCGGTCACCGGCTTCCGCGGCTGCCCTGATGTGTCCGAAGACGGTACGGGCATCGGCCGGCCGGACGGCGGTACCGGTGTTCTGCGGGTCCAGGTCGGGATGGGCGGGGAACTGGTGCGTCAGCAGCTTGTCCGCGATGTGCCGGACCGCCGCGTGCACGGTCATCCCGACGGACACCCGCAGCTCGGCAACGTTCGGCAGCGGCTCGAAGTGGTCCTCGAACGACACGTCGACATCGGTCGGCTTCTTCTCCGCGCAGCCGTACGCCTGCTTGAACGCGGCCTTCACCGTCTTCTTGAGCGCCTCGCGCTGCCCTTCGAGCAGCACCTTGGCACGGGCCCGGTTGTCGGCGTTGAGATGCCGCGCGTACATCGTGTCGAAGCGCCGCTGGTCGGCCAGCGTGTAGTCGATGACGACCAGCCGCTGGAAGTCCTTGAACCGGGCGGCCGACAGATGCGTCGGAATCCAGGCGACGGTACGGGGGTGGACACCGGGCAGCGCGCGCAGTTCACGCATGCGGTTGGCGTCCTCGATCGGCCCGTACTCGCCCTCGTCGTAGGGCAGGTCGATGACCAGGCGCCACAGCCCGTCCTGGCTGGGGGAGAACTCGTGGTCGGGCAGCTCGTCGGGGTCGGCGACATTGCCGAAGACGACTTCCACCGTCCGGTTCGACCCGCGCCAGACGAGCGGCAGCTCGTCCGCGACCAGCCGCTCCTGGAGCGACAGCCCCAGCTCCTCGGCGAGCAGCCGTTTGGCGAGGGCACGGCGGTTGGGCCGGCTGTTGTTGACTTCGGCGTTGGCGATCACGGAGTCGACGTCCACCCCGGCCAGTTCGAGCCGTACACCGGCGTTGGTACCGGTGCCGGTCGCCTTGATCTCGGCGAAGCGCGACGCCCACTCGTCGACCTTCGCCTTGATGACGCCGACCTCGGCGCCGGGAATCGGCGACAGCACCGAACCGTGGTTGAGCGCGCCGAGCCGCCGGATCGTGAGGTCCCGCAGGGCGGGCACACTCGGCGCAAGGGCGGACAGCAGCAGGGTGCACATGAGCCGGTCGTCACCGATGAAGCCCTTGCACCGGTTGGCGAGCTGCGGATCGGTGACCGATTCGCGCCGGTGCCGGTAGCGCTCGATGTCCTCCTCGGTGATCTCGTACGTGGCCAGGAGGTGCGGCCGCAGCTTGGCGCGGTACAGCTTGTCCGCGGCCTGGAACTCCACCTTCAGACTGTCCACGAACGGCTTGTCGCCACCGTCCGCGATCACCGGGTACAGATCGCCGAGCGGGATCAGATTCTCCAGCGTCGCGTCGTCCCGATGGTCGGCCAGCAGCTGGCCCATGAGCTTCAGACCGGTACGGGAACGCTGGAGCGCGGAGGAGATGTGGACCAGAGTGTCCATGAACGCGGGCGTGAACGGATACGTCAGCCGGAACGACTCCTCGTCCGCCCCGGTCGTCCCCTCGTCCGACCCCAGCAGTACGTCCCACACCTGTGGCCCGACCCGCTTGACCTTGGCGAAGGCGGCATCCAGCTTGGCGGCGGCTTCGGCGTCCTTCGGCTTGAGGAGCCGGGCGTGGGCGATCTGGGGAAGGTTGCGGTCCTCCAGGGTGATCGTGTCGAAGCGGCCGGAGGCGAGCCGGAGGCTGTCCTGGATGGCGGCCTCGGCGGCGCCGGAGATCTCCTCACCGACCAGCTCGCGCAGGTCGCGCTGGCGCGCGATGAACGACACGATCGGGACGGCCCGCCGTGAGTCGGCGCCCTCCACGAAGTTCGTGATCTTGTCCGCTTCACGGGAGACGAACTTCTGGTCGTGGACACGGTTGGCGAGCCACAGGATCAGCTCGTCCATGAAGAGGATCAGCCCGTGGTAGCCGAGCGACTTCGCATGTTCGGCGATCACCGCGAGACCGGCGTCCAGCGAGATGAAACCGTGTTCGTCCTCGGCTGCGTTGCGGGCAAACCCGGGGAACCAGGTGGCACTCGCGTCATGCACCAGCTTGGCCCGCAGCTCGGCCGGCGTACTCGGATTGACCAGGTCCAGATTGACCTCGCCGCCGTCCAGCTCCTCGGCGGCGAGCGCCTTGGAAAGCAGCTCCGACGTCCAGGCGAACGGCTCGCCCCAGTCGTCGTCACCGTCCTCGTAATCCGGGGAAGCGGTGCCCGTGTCCGCACCCGCGAGTCCTTCGATGAACTTCTCGTCGCCCATCCGCTGCCGGTGCGAGCGGATGTCCTCGAAGAGGGAGTCGGTCCGGTACACCTGCGGCGTCGGCGCGTCCGAGTGCAGCGCCTTGACATGACTGACGTACCCGCCGAGCACCCGCTGCTCCAGGGACTTCGCCCCGAGCATGTGGTACGGCACCAGCAGGAACTTCTTGCGCTCACCATCCAGCCACTCGTGCTTGCCGAGCACGGAATCGAAGTCGGCGCGGGCCCGCGCCGACGGGTCCCCACGCAGGAGGGCGTGCAGCACAGCCATGAAGTGCGACTTACCGGAACCGAACGAACCGTGCAGATACGCGGCCTTCGAGGTGTGCCCGTCGAGCGCCGCCTTGATCAGGCCGAGCGCCTCGTCGAAGTTCTCCAGCAGCCGCTCGGTCACGACGTAGTCCCGCAGTGCGAGGGCCGTGCCCTCCTCGCTGACCGCCTCGGCGAGCTTCAGAACAAAGTCGGAGGTGGAGATCGACGTCTTGATGTCGATGACGTCGCGGAGGAGAGGGGCTTGGGACGCGTTGGGGGCCATGAGGTCTACTGCTTCCGTTCCATTCCGTCTTTCCCTCGGACATGCATGGTACGAGGGACTGGTCAGAGGCGGCTTTCGCGAGCCTCCCGCCCGGCTGGGCGCTATCGCTGTCGCGTCACCGATCGTGGAGAATCTTGGGTCGCGTGACCGGTACCACGGTGAGGAGACCGTCCAGCCCCTTGAAGTCGTCCGGGTTGGTGGTGAACAGGGGAAGCTCCTCGGCGACGGCGACAGCCGCGATCATCAGATCCGCGATGCGACGCCTCGGCTTGCGGCCCATGCCGATCACGGCGGCGCAGACCCTGCCGTAGATACGGGCGGCTTCCACACCGAACGGGATGGGATCGAATTCGTTCTCCGCCCGCTGGAGCACATCGAGCCTCCTGGCCCGCTCGGCGTGCTCGTCGTAGTCGGACTGCTCCTCGTTCCGCCGGACCTCGTGCGGCCCGGCGGAGAGCTCGGCCAGGGTGATGGAGCTGATCGCCATCTCGGCGGGCAGCTCGGCAGGGTCGATCCACCTGCGAAGGATCATGATGTTGGTGTCGAGCAGCCCCTGCCGGAACGCGACGGGCGACGGCGTCATGCCGGGCTCAGCGGGCATAGGGGTCGTCCGTTCCCTGCTCGGCCGTACGGTCCTGATCGGCACGGAAGGCGTCCAGCGAGATATCCGGAGCGGTACGGGACATGCCGGCGAACTCCTCGCGCGGGACGAACCTCCGGCGTCGCCGCAACGGAATCAGCTCACCGATCTGGTGCCCGTCCCGGGTCACGGTGAACGACTGCCCGCCCTGGACGGCGTCCATGATCTCTTTGGACCGGTTACGGAGATCGCGCTGGGTGATCTCTGGCTGAGCGCTCATGGGGCCACGGTACGCGGGTTGTGGCGCGGTGTGCTACTGGGTGGCACGGGGGACCGGGGCGGGGCCGCGGGTGCGTCGTGGGGCGGCCCTGTCCAGGGGGGACCAGGGGCGCCTGCCCCTCAGTGCGGTTGATTCAGCCCAGATCGCTGATGAACGTGTGCCAGGCGTCGGGACTGAAGGCGATCACAGGGCCGGTGGGGCGCTTGCTGTCGCGGACGGGGACGAGGTGGGGGATGTTGTGGCCTACCTCGACGCACTCCCCCTGCCCTCCGCTGAAGCTGCTGACGCGCCAGGCAGTTCCCGCAAGGTCGGGCAGGGTGAGGCGGTCCTGGGTCATGGTCTGTGCTCCTTGGCGATGCGTCGGATCAGGCTGAGTGATTCCGTTGGCGGCAACGCAGAGGTACGAGCGTCGTCGAAGAGATCGCGGTATTGAGCGACCTCGGACTCCCGTTCCATCCAGATGTTGCCGGTTGGAGTCTCCGTCAGTACGAGATCGAGCGCTGACACCCGCGGAAAGCTCAGCAGCAGGTACGGACCGAACATACCTGGGTGCGCTCCACGGGAGAACGGCAGTACCTGAACAGTGATGTTGGGTTGCTCAGCGAGGTTGGCCACGTGCTCCAATTGGTCGTGCATAACGGTCTGTCCTCCGACCTGCTGGTGGAGCACTCCCTCCGCAAGCACGGCCCAGAGTTCCAAAGGATCATCGCCAGCCAGACGTTCCTGCCGGGCCAGTCGCACCTGTACGAACCGGTCGATCTCCTCTGCGGTTTGCCAAGCGCGGGATGCGACGGTTACGGCCCTTCCGTACTCCGGCGTCTGGAGGAGTCCGGGGATTAGCTGCACCTGGAACGTCTTGATGCTGTCGCAGATCGTCTCCATCTCGTTGTAGTCGCGATACGTGTCAGCGAGTACCGAACCGTACTGGTGCCACCAGCCTTCACGGCGGCGACGGTTGGCTGTGCGGGCAAGCGACGCAAGGCGGTCGCGAGCCTCCGGGTCCGACACGTCATACGCATGTATCAGGGCGACCAGATCCGGTGTGCGGACAGGGACATGACCGTTCTCGATGCGACTGATCTTGCCCTTGGTGCAGTCGAGAACCTCGGCTGCCTCGGCGGTGGAGAGACCTGCTTTCTCGCGGAAGCGGCGTAGTTCGTCGCCGAGTTGGCGGCCCAGGACGGTGGATGGTTTCACGGATGGCATACGTCACTCCTTACCAGTCGCAGAGGGCTATCGCGCCCCGGATGCACGAACGAGTGAATTGAGCGATGGGAATCCATTCAACGTTGCGCGAGTACGAAGTGTACGGGCACGCTGTGAGTGGCGAGCCGACCAACAGCACGTTCTGGTCAGCCACTTGCTTCAACACGCCGACCTTCAAGGAGCGTCATGGCAGAGCATTCCGACTTCCGCGAAGTCAGCTTCCGGCTGACTCGCTGCCGCAGTAGCGTGCCCAGGGCGCGAGCAGCGCTGCGAGCCAAGCTCGGGGAGTGGCGCGCTGGTCGAGCAGCCGCAGAAGACGGCGAGTTGGTGTTCTCGGAGCTGGTGACCAATGCGCTACAGGCACCCGTGCCCGGGGACCGGCTGGTGGGCGTACGCATCGAGTGCCGGGGGAGGGGCGAACTGTTGCGCCTGGAGGTGAGCGACGCCGGGGCTGGCCGGCCGGAGGTGCAGCGGCCGGGTGAGCTGGACAAAGGCGGGCGCGGACTCCTGCTCGTCGAGGCCCTGGCCCATCGCTGGGGCGTGGACGAACGCCGGGCCGGGATCGGGAAGACCGTATGGGCGGAGTTGCTGGCACCCGGTATCGATCCCGCGCCCGCAGAGGTAGAGATCGCGGCGGTAACCGTCCGGCCCGGTCAGTGCGTACGCGCCTGGGGCGCCTGGCGCACGGTCCGTGCGGTCCGGAGCGAGCGGTACGCATCGGGAGGGCTGGCAGTCATCATCGTCCTGGACAACGGTGGTCCGGCCTTGCGTCTGGATGCTGCGGAGCCGCTGACCGTGCGGACAACAGAGTTTGCCGAGAGTCGGGTTCAACCCGTGGTCAGTCCGGTGATCTCATCGTGAAGGTGCTATGGAAGAGGTTCCGTCAGCACTACGCCCACCACGCCAGGCCGCGATTTCCGGGAACCCTGATGCAGATGGTCGGCGGCGATGTGGTCGTGATCAGCAGGGCGGGCGAGCCGGTGGCGAGGATGCTGCCCGCACGGCCGAAGGTGCAGCGGCCCGGCCGAGGCTCGCTCCGAGGGCGTGTCCACATCCCCGCCAACTTCGACGATGCGCCCGCCTCGGTGGCTGACGCGCTTGGGATGCGTTGATGCGACTTCTGCTCGATACGCGCGTGGTCATGTGGTGGCTCGACGACTCGCCGCGACTGTCCCCATCGTTCAAGGAACTACTGGACACCGAACCTGCTGTGTACGTCAGCGCGGTCTCACCGTGGGAGATCACCGTCAAGCAGTTCCTCGGCAGGTTCGAAGGGCCTGGAGACCTGGCCGAGCAGGTACGTGATCTCCAATTCAGGGGCCTGCCCATCACGGCCGCACACGGGGTACGGGCAGGCCGACTGCCGATGGTGCACACCGATCCCTTCGACCGGATATTGATCGCGCAGGCGCAGGCCGAAGGGATGGTGCTGGTCACCCGGAACCGCTGGATCCCGAAGTACGACGTACAGGTCATGTCGGTCTGACCTGTACGCCGTATACGCGGACGCGATCCCTCAGCCGCCTGCCGGGCGCCGACCGCGACGGGCGGCCGGGGCGGGGCGCCAGGCGCGCAGGTCTTCGTCCGTCAGTCCGTGCTCGCCCTGCTGGGCGGAACGGTAACCGGCGAAGAAGGCAGCGGGCGTACCGCTGTACAGCGGGTCGAACTCGTTGTGCCACTGGCTGAGCCAGGGCTGAAGTTCGAGCAGGCCCGCGAGGAGCGGAACCATTTCCTCGGAGGACAGCCCGTCATCGTTGGTGAAGTACGTGGTCAGCGCCTGCGCCTGCTCCCGGTGATCCCAGCCTGCCCAGCCGAACAGGTCGGGGACGCCCGAGAATGCGCCCGTCGCGTAGGAGATGAACCGCTCCTTCGGAACGTCCAGCTTGCCGCGAGCCCGCCAGTAGGACGGCTTGAGGAAGTCGGCCGAGGTGTACTTCGGCGGTACGGGGATGGCGTCCCGGATCTTCCGCTTGGCCGGCTCGTCCGGGGCTGCGTCCTCCTCGCGCTGAAGCTCCCAGACGTGCTCCCAGTCGGCGCGCTTCTTCAAGCCGGAAGGCTTGTAGCGGAGGGCGGGGAGGAACGGCACATGCTCGTCCGCGAGGAGTTCGGCGACGACGGTCGCCAACTCCTTGCGGGGCGCGTACAGCTCGGCGACGGACACGAAGTCCTCGTCGAGAGCGAGGGCGCTGGTGAGCTGGGTGCGAGTGAGGAGGGTCGGCTGCCCATCCTGGAACCAGAGATCGCGGTTTTCTATGCGGTCGAGCAACCACGACTTGAGGGCCCGCTCCTGGAACACGTCCCAACCCTCGGTGGCCCAGCGTCGCTTGTATTCAGGCCGCTCCACCATGCCGATGGCTCGGGACGACTCGATGACATCGATGCGCTTCTGGACGACGGCCTTGTAGGCGTCGGACCAGTGGTCGGGCATCTCGGTGATGGGCGTGGAACCGTGCCGCTTAAACCACTCGCCGGATGCCTCGCCCTTCTCTACTCGTCGAGCAAGCACAATCTCGAACGCTCGCTCGCCGAGGGCAATTTCAGGGACCTCGGATTCGGGGGCGCGTAGGTCTTCGGAGTGCAGCTTGTAGAGGGAATAGATCTGCCAGT
This sequence comes from Streptomyces atratus, assembly GCF_014648655.1. Classification (GTDB taxonomy): domain Bacteria; phylum Actinomycetota; class Actinomycetes; order Streptomycetales; family Streptomycetaceae; genus Streptomyces; species Streptomyces atratus. Next base: position 174,649 of record NZ_BMRN01000001.1, on the reverse strand, counting down.
CCAGCTCCTCTTGGAGGGCGATCATCTTGGCGCGGATGGAGAGCCATTTGATGCTGGCTTCCCGGAGGACGTTGGCTGTGGGGGCCTGTGCTTCAACGGTGGTTGCGGTTGATGGGCTTGTAGCGGCGAACTCCTGAGCCAGAGCATCAAGTTTCGGTGCCAGAGTGGTGGGATAGGCAGCTGGAAGAGGGAAATCCCCCATGGGGGTGCCGTTGAACTGGAAGAAATCTTCAAAAGGGAGGGTGCTTTGCCGGGCACCCTTTGCGTCTACAGTGCTGCCCATGTTGTGGCTTGCCTGCTTAAGCCAGAAACACGCAGTCGAACTGTTGAGTAGTGCCACCAATTGAAGGTGTTCCTCCTCGCTTGCTCCTTCGCGCAGTTTGATTACAGGTGCAGAGCGGTTGAAGACCTTCCCGCCACGGTCTAGGGCGAAGTGATTGTGCGTAGCCACGAAAGCGAAAGTGAGTGAGAGTGGCGTCTTGTACGCCGATGCCGTGTACTGCATGTAGTCCCACCAATGCAGACCGGCTGCCGACATGTCTCCCTGGAAGGTGCCGCGGGCTTCCAGCAGTCGACGCATTGGCCACAGCTCGTATGCTAGATCATCCACTGCAAGGGCTGGGGCATAGGGAAACCAGATTGCTTCTTCCGGCTCTGCTTGCCAATCCCGCACGACCTCGCCGGTCATGAAAGGGCGCAGGCCTTTGCTAGCAGCTGGCGTTCTGTTAACCATTCGCAGAGGGCGAAGATATGCTGCATCCGCTCCAACCCGAACAGCTCGTCCGATGGGGGGATTGATTGCGCTTCGCAAGCGGAGCGAGTTGGAGTCTGCGAGCTTCTCAACTACCTCCAGCCCGCCGTCAGAAAGAATCCAAGGGTGATGACCGAAGTAGCGCTGCCTGTCCAGGTCTCCTGTGGATACCCACCGACTAGCCGAATCAGGTTCGTCGATCTGGTCAACAATGGCCCTCCATACGAGACCATCTTTTGCATTTTCTGGAGTCCAGGGCTCACCTTGAACGCTTCGTACCGTACGAATTGTTGACACGCGCCCGCTGCCTGACCTACGCCGTCCCACAAGGATGACCGTTGGCGTCCCATGCCCTGGAATATAGGCTCCTGATGTATCGATTACTTCTGTCAACTCGGCCTTATGTGCGAAGTATTCTTCAACCAGCTTAATGCCGAACTCTCGCTTCATGAAAGAGCTTGCGGTGATCTGGCCAACCATGCCGTACCCGCGGCCGTCGATCCCTCCTATCCTTGCCAGCTGAAAAAACCTCTCAGCGAATGGAACGGACAAGGCGTATGTTCCCCCGCAGGATGCGTACAGATCTCGATACAGTGCATTCAGCTTCTTATCCTTGACAGTGATGTAAGGCGGGTTCCCCACCACCACGTCATACCGCCCCCGGTCCAGAATTCCCGGATAGTCATCCAGGTCCTCCGTCGCGTAAGCGAAATCAACCAGCCGCTTCCCCGACTCCAGGCTGATCAGCTCCAGCTCCTGCTGTCGGTCCTGAATCAGCGAGTCGCCCACCGCCAAGTGGATCGGCCAGTCATACCGCCCCGCATCAGCCAGCGTCCGCACATTCGCCGCAGCCATGGCCGCAAGCAGCAACCGGAACCGCGCGATGGCCACCGCGAACGGGTTGATGTCCACGCCGTGCACCGAGTTCAGCGCGTCCCGTACGCGCTCATGCCGATCGCGTCCCGGCTGGCGTTCCGCCGACAGCCGCACCAGCCGCCGGAACGCGCCCAGCACGAAGTGGCCTGAGCCGCACGTCGGGTCGATCATTTTCAGCTCGTTGAACCGGCCGCCCATTTCCCGGACCACCGGGTCCATCGTCCGGTCGAGGATGAACTCCTCCACGAACTCCGGGGTCTGGAGCAGCGCGTACGTCTTCCGCGCCGCCTCCGACAGGTCCTGGTACAGGTCACCCAGGAAGCGGGTGTCCCACCCCTCCGTACCGTCCTCGTTCAGCGGGTCTGTGAAGTCGTGGACCAGGAGCAGCGCTCCGTCCTCGCTCCCCTCGCACTCCTGGGCTTCCCGACGCTCCCGCCAGAACTCCACCAGTGCCCGCGCCCCGTCGTGCGACAGCGGGATCTGGTACAGCGGATTGCGGTCCTGGCGGAACAACAGCTTGCCCGCCTGGCCGGCGCCCAGCTCGTCGAAGGCGCGCAGCAGCCAGCCCCGGTACGTGGGGTCCTCGGTCTCCTCCACGTACTGGGCGTACCGTGCCTCCGCGAGGTCGCGGCGCTCCTGCTCCGGGCCCGTCAGGTACGGGTCCGGGATCAGGCGGTTGTCCTCGCAGAAGCGGACGAACACCGTGCCCAGCACCCACGCCACCGCGACCTGCGTGACGCGCTCGTCCAGCCACGCGTTCCACGTCGCCGCTGTACGGCCCAGGCCCCGTGCCTCGTCGTACTCCGCCCGCAGCCGGCCCGCGACCGCCTCCGCCGCCTCCACGGCATCCGCCTGGTCCGCCGAAAGCTCCGCCAGCCGACCCTCCAGCCAGGCTCCCCACTTCGGGGCCTCGTCCGGCGAGGCAACTGCCTTGCACGTCTTCGCGTACTCCGTGCGCAGCGGCTTGAGGACCTTCTCGCCCTCCGCGACCTGCTTGCCGAGGTCCACCTCGACCGCCTTGACCTGCTTGATCAGGTCCGTCTTCAACGCCGTGCGGTCGATCACTTCTGGTCTTCTCCCCTTGTCGCAGTCGGCGTAGCCGTAGTCGTCGGCAGAGCGATTCGCCTGCCCTGCAATTTCAGCTCGTCGGCCCGGTGGGCGTTCGACGCCCACGAGTCCGGCAGGGCCACCCATTCACCCAGCCCCGCCTGATACGGCACAGCCGTCGCGCCCAACCGCGGCGGGCGTGCCGGGTCGCTCTGCGGGCACAGCAGCCACAGGCCTCGCCCGCCGTTCCTCGCCCGCTCGGCCAGCCGTTCCAGGATGCCCATCGCGTCGTAACGGGCAAGCACCCCCGCGTCCGTGAGCAGCACCGGCGCCTTGGGCCCCGGGGCCGACAGCAGCTCGCCCACCCGGGGTTCCACCGCGCCCCATGCCGTGCGCGCGTACTCGGCGAACTTCATCGCGCCCTTCGAACCCGGCGGGGCCACATCCGCCCGCAGGATCGTCTCCCAGGTCGGCTTCGGACGGGCGTCGACCAATTCGTGGAGGGCGCCCAGGAACAGCTCGGTCACCGAGACCACCCCGGCGTCGAACCGGTCGCCCGCCAACTCCCGTACCGCATGGTGTGCCAGACCCGTCCGTACCGTCAGGACCCGGAATCCGTCCCGCCGGGCCGAGGACAGCAGACGTTCCTCCGCCGCGACCGCGCCCGCGAGCTGCGGATCGTCGGAATAGCGGCGTGCGGCGATCGTGCCGGTCGCCTGCCGCTTTCCGTCCGAGGAGAGGAAGCTCGACGCAAGGTTTGTCTTCCGCGGCAGGTATCGCAGCGTGCGGGGGTGCTCGCGGGTGGACAGCACCAGGTCGAATCCGGCCTCCTGCAACGCCTTTGTCAGCCGGCCGCCGGTCGGCAGCGCGTGTCCGCCGCGCTCGTTCAACAGCTCCGGGAAACGTGCCCGTACCCGCTCGTGCACATCGGCGCCGGTCAGCCCCGGCTGGTCGGCCTCCGCCACGCCGGGAATCATGCGGACCAGCCCGGCCTGGGTCAGCCGCAGCGCCCGTACCAGCGGAAGATTCCGTGGATATATCTCCAGCCGGGGTGTCGCCGCCGCGTTCCGCGCTGCCGCTGCCGCGACCTCCGCCAGGCGGCGCTCGTCCCACTCCACGACCCCGCTCGGCGCGGAGATCGCGCTCAGCTCGGCGAGAACCGTCGCCGCGGTCGGCAGTGTGTCCAGTTTCGCCAGCCGGTCCGCGACCCGTCCCAGCCGCTGTGCGTAGTCCAGCAGACCCGGTGCCGACGGAGTCTGAGGTGCGTCTTCCTCGCCGACCTCCAGAGCCAGCAGCCCCGCACCCATGCCCTCGTCGGCCGCGTCCCGGTTCGGAGCGTGCCGGAACTCGCCCTCCTGCGGGACGAGTTGCTCGACCTCCACCACCGCGCGGACCGCGGCCAGGGCCAGTGCCCGGCGCTGCTCGCGCTCCTGGAGCTGGGTGCCGCGGCGCACAGCGAGGGCGTCCGCGATCTCCGCGGCCGACGCGAGCCGGCCCATGGAATACAGCAGTTCCAGGATCTCGGCGCGCAGCGCCCGTACCGTCGGATGTTTCTTCCAGCGGGTGCGCTGGGTCTTCAGCATCTGCGGGATACGGCCCGCCGACAGGCCGAGCGCGTCCGCGACATCCTTCTGCTTCGGCCAGACACCGACCTCGGTGGGCAGCTCGCCGTGCTCATTGGGCAGGCGCAGCAGCAGCCGGACCATCTCGCACTCGTTGCGGTTCGACCCGTCCTTCTTCAGCTCCGGTACGAAGACGGTCGCCAGGGTGTCCAGGCTGACGCTGCGCAGGGCACGTTCCGGCAGCGAACCTCCGCCGCCGGCCTCGGACATGGCACCCGCGACCGCTGCTTCGGCGGCCGAGAGTTCGGCCTTCGCCTCCTTGCGGCCCTCGGGAGTGAGGGGAGCGGCCGGGCGCTCGGCGAGCCGCTGGCGCCATTCCTTGATCCGGCCCAGGACTTCCTTGCGTGTCTTCGCACCGAGGCCGGGAGCGTTCACGAGCTGGCGCTGGCTGTAGTCGAGCAGCTCGCCGACCGTATTGACGCGCAGCCCGTAGACGAACGACTCGGCCGCCGGGCTCAGACCCGAAGCCGACACCGGAGTCGAACGGTCCGCCTGGGCGGCCTGCCGGTCGCGCTGCTGCTCGGCGGTCTCCGCCTCGGCGTCCGCGATCGCGGCACCCGGCGCCGGGGCCGCCGCTTCCACTTCGGCGGCAACCGCGTGACGTGAGCGCCGTGACGAGGGCTTGGCCTCGTCCATCGCCAGGAAGATCTTCTTCCAGGCATCGCGCATCGGCTTGAGATCGCGGAAGCGCTGGGACGCGTCCCGGTGCAGGGCCTTGCGGAAGAAGGCCAGCAGACCGTCCTTCACCGCCGGATCGAAAGCATCCACCGCGATCTTCGGGTACGGCTCCAGCTCCGGGTCGGTCTGGCGCGCGGACACCCGGCCGTCGCCCCACACCGGCAGCTCGCGCGAAGCCATCTCGTGGAGCGTGGCCGCCACGGCGTACCGTTCGGCATGCGCGTCGTACACCGAGCGGTCCGTGAGCGTGCCGATGAAGGGGTCCAGGTAGCCGTCCGTACCCGCGCCGGTCTCCTGTACCGGATACCCGGCGAGGGAGAAGTCGATCAGCACCAGCTCGCGGGTGCGGTTCGGGCGGATCCGGATCGCGATGTTGTCCGGCTTGATGTCGCGGTGCCAGACGCCCTCCCCCTCAAGGAAGTCCACCGCGCCGAACAGGTAATCCCCGTACGCCTCCAGCTGGTCCACCGACAGGCGGCCGAACTCGCGCAGCTGTCGGGCGACGGTTTCCTCGCGCCGCCGATTCTTCGTCGTGCCGGGTGCTGCGGGCTCGACCTCGGCTGCGCGCTCGTCGCCCACGTACTCCATGACGAGGACCGTGCGCTCCGCTATGCGCTGCGGCTCCGGCTCGATCAGCCGGATGATGCGCGAATCGGGGCGCAGCCGACTCATCACCTCGGCCTCACGTACCAGCACGTTATTCCTGCTGCCGGAGAGCGCCACCTTCAGCACCGCGAGTGACTTCGAGAGGCGGACCTCCGGCCCGGCCGAAAGATCCCGTACCAGGAACGCGCGGCTCGTCGAGCCCGTACCCAGCCGGCGCTTCACCTCCCAGCGGCCCGCCAGCACGTCGCCCGCGACCGCGTCCAACGGGTTCTTCTCGGGGACAGGCGCCGGTGCGGGCTCGGCGGGAGCGGGCTCGGTCAGTTCCTCCTCGACGACCTCCAGCATTTCCAGGAAGTCGTCCACCGAGGACAGCCGGTCGGAGACGCTGTACGCGGTGGCCGCCTGCACCAGCTCGTCGATGTACTCCGAAAGACCGTCGACCACCGCGCTCGGCCGCAGCCCCTCGCCCGCCTCGAAGCGGGCCAGTAGTTCGGCCTGGCTGGCCGCGGGTGCCTTACCGGTGGCCAGCAGGTAGGTGAGTACGCCGAGGCCGTACACATCCAGAGCGACCGGATCGGCCTTGAGCGCGGTCAGCTCGGGAGCGAGATACGGGTCCGCACCCTCGGCGATGTGTGCGCCGGCCCGCGAGAACGTCGTCGGTGCCAGCCGGTCCCCGGCGCTCTGGCCACCGTGCTCGGAACCGCGTTGGACGGCGACCTGCCAGTCGGAGATCTGCAGATACGGGCTGAGCCAGCCGGCGTCCTCGCTGTCCGCCCCGGCCGCGCCGCCCCGGGCACGCGGCATCAGATGGATCGCACGCGCGGCCAGGCTGCGGTGATAGATACGCCTGCTGTGCGCCGAACGCACCGTCTCGGCCAGCTGACGCACCAGCGCCATCCGGCTGAGGATGTCCAGCTTCTCTCCGTACTGCGCCAGATACTCATCCAGCCGCAGCGTCCTCGGGTCGTAGTCGAAGATCAACGCAGGGCCGGCCGAATGCCCGGACGGGTCGTACTGCTTGAGCTGCACCACACCCGGGTGCCGGAAGCGCCGCAACACCGCGGCCTCGCGTCGAGCCGCATGCTCCACCGAGGCCCGCAGTCCGGCGTCCGAGCCGCGCTCACGCAGATAGACGCGGATCCGGGCAGCCTCCGGCAGATCGCTGTGCCGGGCCAGGTAGTCCGCCCACGTGGGGCCGGAGTCGAACGACTTCCGGTGCAACAGGTACGGGCCGACCTTGTACTCCGCGTCACTGCGCGCGATGCCGACCCGGCCCAGAGCCGCAGCGATCCTCCGCGAGCGCGGGGCATCGATCCGCCGCTGCTCGAAGTGCGGGGGCTCCTTCAGCATCTTGATGAGTCGCGGGACGGTATGGACACCGTGCTGGTCATGAGCGGGGAGCCGGACCTTCAGTGAGGAGTCGGTGAAGCAGACCGCCTCCGAGACCCACACCCGCTCACCGTTCAGCTCCGGCTCCAGCAGCGAGGCCAGCTCCTTGGCCTTCTTGTTCGCCAGGTGCAGCGGGTTGCCGTGCGCGATCTGCCGCCCCCTGGGCTGGGTCTGCAACCAGGTTCCGTTGCGGGAGTCCAGAGAGCCGTGCCAGTCCTTCAGCTCGATCAGGAAGACGCCGCCGGGAGCGATCACCAGCAGGTCCACTTCCCGGACGTGACCGGTGTTCGCCGTGAACGTGAAGTTCGACCAGGCGCGCCACGGATCGTTGTCAGGAAGCTCCGTGCGGATGGCTTCAAGGCCACGACGCTCATGCGGGAACTCGGAATCCGTGACCGTTTCCCAGCGGCCTTCCCGCATACGCCGTCCCCGCCTTGCTTTCATCCTGATTTTTCGCATGTCGGCCGTTTCGCTCAATCGGCTGACTCCTCGATCGTAACGGCTGGGTGTGACGGACGAGGCACCATCGGAGCGGAAGGAAATAGAGATCTGTCAGCGCTGAGAGCCGTGTCGGTCGGCTCTGGCTGCACACGGAAGATCGACGGGTCCACACCGGGTGAAGGTCGGCTGTCAGTCCAAGTGGCTAATCTGACAATCATGAAAACAGGGGACTGTGGCCCGCTGCCGGGCGCAGGGGATGAGCAGGCAGGCAATCCGGACGGTGGCAGGTCCACGGGCGAGGCGCGTGAGATCCAATGGGTGCTGCAGCCGCGGGGCACCGCGCGAGTGCGGGGGCCCCAGCACTTCAACCACTCCGTTCGCGTCGGCGTCGACCTTTCGGAATCGACGTACGAGAGTGCTCTCGGCGCTGATGCCGAAGAACTCAGGCGCATCTTCCCGGATGGCTTGGCGCGGCTCTGGGGGGCGACGCCCGACATGCGCGCCAAGTCCGCCAAGGTAACCGCACTGCGCGACTGCAGGATCGGCGATGAGCTGCTGTTCTACGCCGATAAGCAGTTCGTTGCCAGGGCCAGGATTCTTGGCTTGTTTCGCAACCGTCCCTTGGCCCAGGCGATCTGGGGCGCGGATGATTCCCAGAGGACGTGGGAACACATCATGGCGTTGGGGGATGTGGCCGAGTTCAACGTGCCGGCGGAGCCCGTCCTCAGAGGGCTGGGGCTCGGCCCCTCGCTGCGCAGTCTGACTCTCGTCCGCGCTGAGGACCGACTCCGCTTCCTGGACGTGCTTGAGAACTTGGAGAGCCCGGGGCAGGGGGAGGCTGCTGCGCCCGTCGCAGAGGAGCTGACCCCGGCGCCCAAGAAGCTGCGACGTGATGACCTGTTCCGGGCTCTCGCAACCTTGAACACGCACTCTCAGAAACAGCGCCCGTCTCGCCACAAGCCCCTCACGCTGTTGTGGGCCGTCGGCCGTCTGGCCGAGGGGAGAGACCGAGTTGTGGACTGGGAGACCTTCAAGAACGAGATGGGCCCCCTTTTGAAGGATTTCGGTCTGCCGGACTCACGGATCACTCCCGAGTACCCTTTCTGGCATCTGCGCAGCAGCGGGTTGTGGGACGTCGAGGGAGTGGGCAGCGAGGAGTTCAAACCGACATCGGCGGCCCTGGGAGCGGCGGGTGCTCGTGCCGGCCTCACGCGGGATGCGGCAAGGATCCTGAGGAAATCACTGGCCCGGGCCGAGGCTGTCGGCTTGTTGTGTTCCAAGTACTTCGAGGACGTCGACCGAGATGCGTTGCTCGGGCGTGTGGGCCTCGCCGGCTACGCGAGCGCCAGCGGGCACAACCCCGACGGTGAACGAGGTGGCCCGGTGGCACGCCGGGATGTGACCTCATCGCGGCCTGAGCGCAACCGGGAGATCGTCGAGACGCTCAAGACGATGTACACGCACGAGTGCCAGGTGTGCGGTAAACGGGTGGCAACTCAGTTCAGCTACTACAGCGAGGCGGCGCACATCAGGGGGATCGGCGACCCGCACGGCGGGCCCGATGAACTCTCCAATCTCCTTAGCCTCTGCCCCAACCACCACGTCGAGTTCGACCGACTTGCCATATACATCGACGAGACATGGGCGGTGCGACGCAATTCGGATGGCGCTGTTGAGTACCAGCTCAAGCGTCACGCCGACCACGTCATCAATGAGGATCACGTCCGCTATCACCGAGGGCTGTGCGGACGTCTCTGAACGCGTCGGTGGTTCGCTCGACAAGAGACACCAAGACCTGCTTTGACCATGGGGGACCGAAGGCCGGTCGGCGTCGGACCGTGCTACCCCAGTCGCCGTGCGGGATGGGCACGTTCTCAACAGGACCGTCGAGCAGCGGATCCTGTCGCGCTGTCCCCAACGGGCCGAGCTGAGCGTGGAGGAAGGCACCGCCCCAGGTGCGTTTCCTGTCCGAACGGCTGGGATACCTCGCGTACGACCGTCGGCCTGGTCGCGACGAGTCGGCCCCGGGCGGATCGGTCCGGCGCTACAGGAGGATACGCACGCGCAAGCGCCGGGAACTCGCCCAGGCAGCGCAGGACGAGTGACGGCGCCCGAATTCACTCGCTCCGCGGCCGGAGGACGACAGAGGACAGGGCGGTGACGGCGATGAACAGCGCCAGGGGCCCGAGCGGCATCACCGTGCTCGGCCGGTCGCTGAGCTGATCGATGAAATGGCCGACGGTGAAGAACCAGCCGACGGTGCCGACAGCCACGATCAGATACACGCGACGCTCCCGCAGCAGACGCATGCCCACCCACAGCACGGCGGGCATGGCCAGCATCGTGTTGACGACCGCCGCCGAGAACGCGGTGTCCCCGGACCCCCCGAGATCACCGCCCACATTCGTCGCCGCCTGCTGCCACTGGGACAGCGACAGGCCGTCGGACAGTAAGAGATGGGACAGGGCGGCGGAAATCACGGTCACGACCAGCGCCTTACCGATGCGTCGAACTGTGGATGTCGTATGCATGGCGTCACGATAGGTCGCGTACGAATCCGGGCCGGAGCGGGCCCCGAGATGTCCGCCCCGGACACCCCCGACCGCACCGGCCGACTGAGCCGCCTGGGCCCGCCATCCGGCTCGCGAGCACGGACATCACGCCGCGGCGGACACCCTGGGCTTGCGCAGAGCCGGACAGAGGGCCAGAACCCGGCCCACGAGAGTGGCGCCGAAGACAACATTGACGACCAGGACCAACCACCGGTCCCCGCTGCTCCGGTTGAAGGCGATCAGCGACGGCAGCAGGTAGAACGCTGCGCCGATCACAGCGACTAACGCGGTCAACGCCGCGTCCATGAGGGCCCTTTGTCCGAAGACTGGTGGCCGGTCACCGTATACGGCCGAGGCCTCCAGCGGCTGCGTACGGTTCCCCGGTCCGCACCCGGACCGATGGTGGCGCGAACGCGTGAAAGGCCGACTGATCACCGGCCGCACGGCTCCGCGCCTATGCTCACTGGATGGAGCAGAGCGAAGTGGTGAAGCGTGTGGTGGGAATCCTCACGGAGGCGGGCGAGATCCGCCGGCTCCTCGAAGAGAACGTGGACCGCGACGATGTGGAAACCGATTCGAGCGTGGTGACCGCGCTCCTGAACGAGACGATGCCCCGGATCACGATCCCCGAGGACGCCTCGATCGAAGAGGTCGCGGTGCTGGTCGGCCGGGAGGTCGGCGGCGCGGTGGAGCAACTGGTCGGCGCCTTCACCCTGGCCTTTGCGATGCTGGCCCAGGTGCACGACTCCGGGCAGACGGACGTGACCTCCGCCGACGTCCTGCAGGACCTGGCACTGCGAGCGGAGCAGATCGGTTCCGGCGGCCCGGAGGACATGGATCCGTAGGCCGCACGGCGCGGGCCGGCCGCCGGCCACTCGTCCGTCGGTCCGGTACTCCACTCACAAGTCCCGTGAGGGTATCGGCGTACCACCGCATCGGACTGCGGTACGCCGTCCTCCGTGCCCACAGGCATTCGTGCGGCCTCCCGGGCCCTCGCTCTGCGCGATCACATGCCGTGCCGGTCGAGGAGGCGCATGAGATTCCGCTTGCGCCTCTGGGTGGCTCGCAGGGCAGCGACGTACGACTGGAACTCGTCCTCGGTGCCCAGGCGGCGGTGGCAGTCGCGGATGTTCAACAGCATGCTCGTCAGTTGCTCGTAGACCGTGTTGCCGGTCTGCTTCGTGAGAGGTTCGGCCAGGCGCAGGTAGACGCGGAGCGCGTCGGAGGGACGAGAGGCGCGTGCCTGGTCGGCGAGGGCGAGCCACTGCCGGTCGTGGGCGCCGGTCTCGGCCGCGGCCTGCCAGGCGGCAGCGATGTCCTCGTCGTCGAGCAGGGCGTCGATCAGGGCCGGCCCGCCGTACCAGGACGGCTGCCGCTGCTGTGCGTCGGCGCGCAGGAGTGCCAGAGCTCGCTCACGTTCCGCCTGCCAGCAGCCGGCTGCCTGCGCCGCCGTGCGCAATTGCTGGTACGTGGCCAGGGAACGGCGGGCGGCGAGGGTGTCGCGGCGCAGGGCGACGGCGTCGGAGAGTCGATCCGCGCGGGTGTAACGGTCGCAGAGGTAGTCCACCAGGGCGATATCGGGAGTGCCGGGGCCGGACGCTTCCTCGATGCCGCGCTCCGCCCACCGGAGGGACTCGTCGGGACGGCCCGCGGTGTCCAGCTCGCGGGCGACGACCAGGTGGGTGCTGCCGTCGTGTGCGAGGTCCGCCGCGTGAACGGCGACCACTGTGTCCACGTCGTTGCCCGCCTTGGCCAGCCGCTCCAGCAGGTACTTCTCCGCCCACCCGGTGCGGTTGCCGCGCCATGCCTCGACAGCCAGCTGCCGTACGGTGACCATGCCTTGCTCTCCGAGGACATCCGCGTAGTCGAGCGGGTCGATGCCGGTCAGGTCGTCCAGGTCACTGAGCACGTGCCGGACCAGCCACCGCCCGGTCTCGTCCGGGTCCGGACGAGCCGTACGGCATGCGTCGAGATGGGCTTCGGCGAGAGCGGCCCCGACCTCGCTCAGCTGCCCGTCGGAGTCGTCGATGCCGTCCTGCACCTCGCTCAGCTGCCGCATCGCCTCCCGCGACAGATGGATCGCGTCCTCGGCCCGCCCGGTGGAAGTCAGGGCGGTGATCGCGGACACCGCCTGCGCGGCTTGTTCGCCGTACGCGCGGGCATCGGCGTACTCCACGTATCCGTACCGCGCGAAGGGAGTGATGTCGAGGAGCTCACGGATCCGGGTACGGACCTCGGCCAGGTCTCCGCGGGCGCTCGCCGCCCGCAGTTCCAGGCGGCGGCGTACCTGCCGGTCCTCGGCGATCTGTTCCCGGACAAGGGCGAGGAGTTCGTCCCTGGACAGTCCGGCCAGCCACACGTCCAGTTTCTGCGCACGACTCCGGGCTCGGCTGCGCTGCCGCGGCAGCGCAGCCGCCTCGGCAAGAGCGGTCAGGCCGAGTGCGACCAGGTGCTTGCAGAAGTTGCCTTCCATGCCGTACGGGCAGTCGCACTCCCCACCCAGCCTGCCGGGTCCGCCGAGGGACAACTCCACCGCGTACGCGTCCGTCCCATGAACCGTGGCAGTGATCCAGCCGTCGCCCACTTCCATGGCGGTCACCGCATCCACGTATCCCTGGCCTCGCTCGAAGGAGCGCGGACCGGCCAGCGCGCGCAGGTCGTTCTTGTCGAATCCCGTGTTCCGTGCCACACGGTCATTCAACCGGAGGGCGGGAGCATGGCTCTGCGGCATTCAGGAATCTGGGTGGTATTGCCGAGATATGGACATGGCAGGGCGCCGCAAGGGAGTTGTGGGCCGTGTCCGTGGTGCTGCTGCGCTTCGAGGTCATGGGCAATGGGGAAGTGGCGGCGGAGCTCCCGGGGCACGGCGGATCCCCCGGTTCGGTGTCAGGGCACAGAAGCTCCCGGAACGACTGGTCCGTGGGCCGGTGGTTCAGGGCTGTTGGCCCATCCCTTGGCTCACCCGCGGCGATGCTCCAAGGTCCCGTCCACTGCTTGTCCGCGGACCCCGGCATACGGCTGCTCCGGGCCGCATCCGCCTGCACATGCGCGAAGACCCCGTCCTCAGCGTTTTCGCTGGTGGCGGGTCTTCGGGCACTTCATGCGAAGTGCCCCGGCAGGATTCGAACCTGTGCACACGGCTCCGGACAGCCCTCAGGGGCGATCGCTTTCCGCATGAGCTCACCGAGTGGGAAAGGTGAGCCGCAGAACGATTTCGCCGTCGTCGATCTCCCCGGTGGGCTCGAACCCGAACTTCCGATAGAAGGGCCACGGTTCGCCGTCGCCGGGCTCGTAGCTGGTCAGCAGCTCGGTGGCGCCGTCCGTGCGAACCAGGGCGGCGATCTGCGTGAGCGCCTCTCGGCCGATCCCTCGCCCCTGGTACCGCTTGTCGACGAGGAGGCGCCAGATGAAGTGCCGCCCCTTGTATGGACCAGCCGGCGGTTTCCACGACAGCATCACGAAGCCGACTGGCTCGTCGTCGCGGTACAGGGCGCGGTACCAGGGATTGGTCTCCGGTTTCTTCGTCGCCTCCTTGAGCGACTTGGACACGGAGGCGACGAACTGCTTCTGGCGACGTCGGACGCGGAGGGCGCGAACGGCATCCCGGTTGTCGTCGGTGATCTCCCGCAGCTGCACGCCTGGGGACCTCATGCCACACCCCTTCCTGCATTCGGCAGCTGCGCCATCCGGGTCGATGTGAAGAGCCGCCGCCGCGCGGTAGTCCGTTGTGTGTACGCAATATCAAGGACGTCAGGTTGAACGTCTTCGCAGCGTATTCGACGCAGCGGATCTGGAACGGGACTGGCACGCCGGGCTGTGCCCGCGCCCGAGGCAGCTGCTTCGACCTGGGCAGACACTCCGAGATCCTGTCCACGAACAGTCCACAGACCCCGCCCCAGGGCCGCTCGGCGCTGCACATGCCTGCGCATACGCGAAGACCCCGGCCTCAGCGTTTCCGCTGATGACGGGGTCTTCAGGCACTTCAATCGAAGTGCCCCCGGCAGGATTCGAACCTGCGCACACGGCTCCGGAGGCCGATGCTCTATCCCCTGAGCTACGGGGGCGTATCGCTGCGTTACGCGGCGACGGGAGAAACACTACCAGCTTCCACAGGGTGTCCGTGAACAGGTATTTCCGTGCTGTCGGAGGCGACGGTACGGGCCGCCCAGAGGGGCCGTAGGGGTGGTCCCGGGTGCATCCGGCCACCCCCTGTGCCACTCGTCCGGGGTCGGAAATAGGCAAAACCCGGACGCAGCCCCTACGCCCCGCCTACTCTCGGAGTGTGTCAGGGGCTTGTGGCCGCGTGCTTGTTGTCGACGACAACAAGGTCATCCGGCATTTGATCAGGGTCAATCTTGAGCTTGAGGGCTTCGAGGTCGTGACCGCGGCCGACGGTGTCGAGTGTCTGGATCTGGTGCATCGAGTCTGTCCCGATGTGATCACGCTCGATGTCGCGATGCCCCGGCTGGACGGTTTGCAGACCGCCACCAGATTGCGCTCCGATCCGCGGACCAGACATCTGCCCGTGGCGGTCATCAGTGCGTGTACGCCGTACGAGGTGGACAGCGGGGTCGCCGCAGGCGTCGATGCGTTCCTGGCGAAGCCCTTCGAGCCGAGCGAGCTGGTGCGGCTCGTACGGCAGTTGACGGACAGGGGGGACCCGCCGTCGGCCGACGGCAGACATGGCGCCGGGAGAGCGGAGAGCGCCGCGGGGTGACCGCATGGCGAAACCGGGTCGCGGGGCGCCCCCCTTCCTCCCATACGCTTGTCCTGTGACCCCCGCCGATCTCTCCAGGACCGTGCTGCACGCCGTGCGCCGCGCGGTCGACGAGGACGTCTTGCGCGCGCCCGTGCCCGCGCGCGTGCGGGTGGAGCGGACACGGCCGGGCGGTCGTGGGGACTACGCCACTGCCGTCGCCCTCCAGCTGGCCGGACCCGCCGCGCTGCCGGCCAGGGAAGTGGCCGAGATTCTTCGGGAGCGGGTGCAGGGGACTCCGGGGATCGGTGGTGTCGAGGTCACCGGGCCCGGGTTCCTGAACTTCACCCTGGACGGTGACGACGGCCTGGCCGCCCTTGTCGGCGCCATTGGGGCGGGCGGTACCGAGTACGGGCACGGGGACGCCCTCGTCGGCATCACGGCCTCTTTCGTACCCGTCGAGGAACTGCGCGCCCGTGTCGTCACCGGGACCGTCGAGCGGCTGCTCCGGTCCCAGGGGGCGGAAGTCGGGGCGCGGACGGCCGACGGGGAGGCACTGCATGTGGTGCCCGTGCCCGCCGCGGACCGCGATCTCTTCGCACGGCTCGGGAGTGACGCCGCGCGCTGGGCACTGCTGCGGGCGGCCCCGCACGACCGGGCCCGGTGCACAGGGAGCGATGAGCTCCTCGTGCAGCAGGAAAGCAATCCGTTGTTCCGGGTGCGGTACGCGTACGCCCGGACCAGGGCCCTGAGCCGGAACGCTCAGCAGCTCGGGTTCTGCGGCGCCTACGAGGAGCGTGTGGACGCGCCCGTGCTCGGTGCACTCCTCGCCGACCATCCCGGTGTGCTCGCCGCCGCCGCCCGCCACCGGGAGCCCGACCGGCTCGCCCGGCAGCTGGAAGCGGTCGCACATGCCTTCTTCGATTTCCACGACGGCGCCGCCCCGCTCCCCGTCGGTGACGAGAAACCCTCGGTCGCCCACCGCTCCCGGCTCGCCCTTGCCGAGGCCGCCGGGACGGTGCTGGCGGGCGGCCTGTCCCTGCTCGGCATCAGCGCACCCGAAGTCCTCTGAGAGACCCGAGAGAACAGAGCAACACGATGAGCCGATCCGCACACCCCGCCGGGCCCCGTCACGCCGATGTCATGACGGAGGGGCACTACACGGCCCCGCCCGCCGATCTCAACGTCCTTGACGAGAAGGTCTGGGCCCGTACCGTAGCCCGCAACGAGGACGGTGCGGTCACCGTCGGCGGGATCGAAGTGACGCGACTGGCCGAGGAGTTCGGCACCCCCGCCTATTTCCTCGACGAGAGCGACTTCCGGGCCCGCTGCCGGGCCTGGGCCGACGCCTTCGGGCGCGACGCCGATGTGTTCTACGCCGGGAAGGCGTTCCTGTCGCGGGCGATCGTGCGCTGGCTCAAGGAAGAGGGGCTCAACCTCGACGTCTGCTCCGGGGGAGAGCTGACCTGCGCACTGGATGCCGGGATGCCCGCCGAGCGCATCGCCTTCCACGGCAACAACAAGACCGTCGCGGAGATCGAGAGGGCGGTCACCGCCGGCGTCGGGCGGATCGTGCTCGACTCCTTCCAGGAGATCGCGCGGGTCGCGCACATCGCGCAGGGGCTCGGCAAGCGGCAGCGCGTACAGATCCGGGTGACCGTCGGCGTCGAGGCGCACACCCACGAGTTCATCGCCACCGCACACGAGGACCAGAAGTTCGGGATCGCGCTGGCCGGGGGACAGGCCGCCGAGGCGGTGCGCCGGGCGCTCACCCTCGACGGGCTCGAACTCATCGGCATCCACTCGCACATCGGCTCGCAGATCTTCGACATGGCCGGCTTCGAGGTCTCCGCCCGGCGCGTGGTGCAGCTGCTCGCCGAGGTGCGCGACGAGCACGGCATCGAGCTGCCCGAGATCGACCTGGGCGGCGGGCTGGGTATCGCCTACACCTCCGAGGACGACCCGCGCGAGCCGCACGAGATCGCCAAGGCGCTCGGCGACATCGTCACCCGTGAGTGTGAGGCGGCCGGGCTCGCCACCCCGCGGATCTCCGTCGAGCCGGGGCGCGCCATCGTCGGCCCCACCGCGTTCACGCTGTACGAGGTCGGCACCATCAAGCCCCTGGAGGGGCTGCGTACGTACGTCAGCGTCGACGGCGGTATGTCGGACAACATCCGCACCGCGCTGTACGACGCCGAGTACAGTGTCGCGCTCGTCTCGCGCACCTCCGATGCCGAGCCGATGCTCGTGCGTGTCGTCGGCAAGCACTGCGAGAGCGGCGACATCGTGGTCAAGGACGCGTTCCTGCCGTCCGACCTGGCCCCGGGCGATCTGATCGCCGTGCCCGCCACCGGTGCGTACTGCCGCTCCATGGCGAGCAACTACAACCATGCCCTGCGCCCGCCCGTCGTCGCCGTGCGCGACGGGGAGGCGCGAGTGATCGTCCGGCGCGAGACGGAGGAAGATCTCCTGCGTCTCGATGTCGGCTGATGAAATAGATGTCTCAGGATCCGGACGAGTGACAGAAACTCCCGTCCGGTGAGTGAGACTGGTCCACACATCAGATGTAAACGAAACGAGGTCGGATGATGCGTACGCGTCCGCTGAAGGTGGCGCTGCTGGGCTGTGGAGTGGTCGGCTCAGAGGTGGCGCGCATCATGACGACGCACGCCGCCGACCTCGCCGCGCGCATCGGCGCGCCGGTCGAGCTCGCCGGTGTCGCCGTGCGCCGGCCCTCCAAGGTGCGGGAGGGGATCGACCCCGCACTGATCACCACCGATGCGACAGCCCTGGTCAAACGGGGCGACATCGACGTGGTCATCGAGGTCATCGGTGGCATCGAGCCCGCCCGTACCCTCATCACCACCGCCTTCGAGCACGGCGCGAGCGTCGTCTCCGCCAACAAGGCGCTGCTTGCCGAGGACGGCGCCGCTCTGCACGCCGCCGCCGAGCAGTACGGCCGGGACCTCTACTACGAGGCCGCCGTGGCCGGCGCCATCCCGCTCGTACGGCCGCTGCGCGAATCCCTCGCCGGTGACAAGGTCAACCGGGTCCTCGGCATCGTGAACGGCACCACCAACTTCATCCTCGACCGGATGGACACCAGCGGCGCCGGTTATTCCGAGGCACTCGACGAGGCCACCGCTCTCGGGTACGCCGAGGCCGACCCGACCGCCGACGTCGAGGGCTTCGACGCCGCCGCCAAGGCCGCGATCCTGGCCGGAATCGCCTTCCACACCCGGGTGAGGATCGGCGAGGTGCACCGTGAGGGCATCACCGAGGTCACCGCCGCCGACATCGCCTCGGCCCGCCGCATGGGCTGCACCGTCAAGCTCCTCGCCATCTGCGAGCGTGCCGCCGACGGACAGTCCGTCACCGCTCGCGTGCACCCCGCGATGATCCCGCTCAGCCACCCGCTGGCCTCCGTCCGCGAGGCGTACAACGCGGTCTTCGTCGAGGCGGAGGCCGCCGGGCAGCTGATGTTCTACGGCCCCGGCGCCGGTGGCTCGCCGACCGCCTCCGCGGTCCTCGGTGACCTGGTCGCGGTCTGCCGCAACAAGCTCGGCGAGGCCACCGGTCCCGGTGAGTCCGCGTACACGCGTCTGCCGGTCAGCCCCATGGGCGAGGTCGTCACGCGGTACCACATCAGCCTCGACGTGGCCGACAAACCTGGCGTACTCGCCCAGGTCGCGACGGTCTTCGCCGAACAGGGCGTATCGATCGATACTGTCCGCCAGCAAAGCCGAAATTCAGGCAGTGGCGACGAAGCCGCCATCGAGCAGGGTGGCGGCGGGCGACGGGCGGGCGGAAGCGGCGAGGCCTCCCTCGTCGTCGTCACCCACCGCGCGCCCGACGCCGCCCTCTCGGCGACCGTCGAAGCGCTGCGCAAGCTCGACACCGTGCGCGGTGTCGCCAGCATCATGCGTGTTGAAGGGGAGTAAGGACCCATGACCAGCAAGGGCACCCACCAGTGGCGCGGCATCATCGAGGAGTACCGGGACCGCCTTCCGGTCACGAGCACGACGCCGGTCGTCACGCTTCGTGAGGGCGGTACGCCGCTCGTCCCCGCTCAGGTCCTCTCCGAGCGCACGGGCTGCGAGGTGCACCTCAAGGTCGAGGGCGCCAACCCCACCGGGTCGTTCAAGGACCGCGGTATGACGATGGCGATCACCCGGGCCAAGGAGGAGGGCGCACAGGCCGTCATCTGTGCCTCCACCGGCAACACCTCCGCCTCCGCCGCCGCGTACGCGGTGCGGGCCGGCATGGTCTGCGCCGTCCTCGTACCGCAGGGCAAGATCGCGCTCGGCAAGATGGGGCAGGCGCTTGTGCACGGCGCCAAGATCCTCCAGGTCGACGGCAATTTCGACGACTGCCTGACGCTGGCCCGCTCGCTCTCGGACAACTACCCGGTGGCGCTGGTCAATTCGGTCAACCCGGTCCGTATCGAGGGCCAGAAGACCGCTGCGTTCGAGATCGTCGACGCGCTCGGCGACGCCCCGGACATCCATGTCCTCCCGGTCGGCAACGCGGGCAACATCACCGCGTACTGGAAGGGTTACAAGGAGTACGCGGGCGACAGCATGTCCACGCACACCCCGCGCATGTGGGGCTTCCAGGCCTCCGGCTCCGCGCCCATCGTCCGCGGCGAGATCGTCAAGGACCCGTCGACCATCGCCACCGCGATCCGGATCGGTAACCCGGCCTCCTGGCAGTACGCGCTGGACGCCCGGGACGAATCGGGCGGTTTCATCGACGAGGTGACGGACCGCCAGATTCTGGCTGCCTACCGGCTGTTGGCCTCCCAGGAGGGCGTCTTCGTCGAGCCCGCGTCGGCCGCGTCCGTCGCCGGCCTGCTGAAGGCCGCCGAAGAGGGCAAGGTCGACCCGGGTCAGAAGATCGTCTGCACGGTCACCGGCAACGGGCTCAAGGACCCCGACTGGGCTGTCGCGGGCGCTCCGCAGCCGGTCACGGTCCCGGTCGACGCGGCCACCGCTGCCGAGAAGCTGGGCCTCGCGTAAGCCCTGGGGCCGGTCGGCAGGAGCCGGGCTCGGCTGTCGGTGAGAGCCCGGCGCACCGTCGGCAGGAGCCCCCTTCGCCTATCGGTAGGAACCCAGCTCAACCGCCCCTTCTCGGGGCGGAGAGCGCATAGGAGGCGGGCGACACGCATCGTGCGCCTCCTGTGCGCCCTATGTCGCCACAGAACCATCCTTCGATAAGCTGTACGCAACCCGCCCCGCCGCATCTGCCGCGGTGCAAGGGCCGTTGTGGCCGTCGGGTTCCCCGGAATCCCACTCCCCGCCGCCACGACCTCCCGCCAGCATCGAGAAAACGCTTCACCACCCCCGCTGTCTCACAAGGAGAGTCGTCTAAGCGATGGCCGGTCCCGCCTTCCGAGCCGCCGCCGTCCGGGTGCGCGTCCCTGCGACCAGCGCCAACCTGGGCCCGGGTTTCGACGCCTTCGGCCTGTCGCTGGGGCTGTACGACGACGTCGTCGTCCGCGTGGCCGACTCCGGACTGCACATCGACATCGCGGGTGAGGGCGCGGACACGCTGCCCCGCGACGAGAGCCACCTCCTCGTGCGCTCCTTGCGTACGGCCTTCGACCTGCTCGGAGGACAGCCCCGCGGCCTGGAGATCGTCTGTGCCAACCGCATCCCGCACGGGCGCGGCCTCGGCTCCTCCTCCGCCGCCATCTGTGCCGGCATCGTCGCCGCCCGCGCCGTGACGACCGGCGGTGACGCCCGGCTCGACGACGCCGCGCTGCTGGAGCTCGCCACCGAGATCGAGGGCCACCCCGACAATGTCGCGGCCTGCCTGCTCGGCGGGTTCACACTTGCCTGGATGGACGGCGGCTCCGCCCGCGCCATCAGGATGGATCCCGCAGATTCCATCGTTCCGGTGGTTTTCGTCCCGAGCAAGCCGGTCCTGACCGAGACTGCCCGCGGACTGCTGCCGCGCACGGTCCCGCACGTGGACGCCGCCTTCAACGCAGGCCGTTCCGCGCTCCTCGTCGAGGCCCTGACCAGACACCCCGAACTGCTGCTCACCGCCACCGAGGACCGGCTGCACCAGGAGTACCGCGCCCCGGCGATGCCGCAGAGCGTGGAACTCGTGAACCGACTGCGCGCCGACGGCGTCCCCGCAGTCATCTCCGGTGCCGGGCCGACGGTGCTCGCACTGGCCGAGGACGGTGCGGCCGACAAGGTCGCACAGCTGGCGGGCGAGGGATGGGCGGCCAATCGGCTCACTCTCGACGCCCCGGGTGCGAGTGTGCTGCCGCTCGCCCCGTAGCCGAGAAGTGATTGCCGGTGAGTGAGAGGGGGAATGTTTGTTGGAGCCGGTAGTGTTAACCTCAAGTCTGCAACCGACGTCTATGTGGCGCGTTGCTTCGTGTCCCTTTCCGGGACCACCAATTCTTCCGGGAGCCTCCCCAACTGCCTGAGCAGCCTGCCTGAGCAGTTTCGTGCACGCTCCGGAACCGGCACGACACCCCTCGCTTGTCCAGGAGTGGGCCGAGCAGGGGGATGCTCGCGCCGGACCCTTGCACACCTTCATCTCTCCGCCGTACCCGGCGGACCACCGCCCCGGCACGGTCCGCGATCCGCAAGATCACAGACCGCAGTCGGACAGCACAACCGGTCGCCGAGCCAGAAGGCCGACGTCCGCTCCAGGGAAGGACCCTTCGTGAGCGACACCACCGATCTGATGGGCGTGACTGCCGACAAGAACGTCGACAGCGCTGCGCCCGCCGAAGGTGCTGCCACTGGCACCACCGCACGGCGCCGCCGCTCCGGCACCGGCCTTGACGGCATGGTCCTGGCCGAGCTGCAGCAGGTCGCGTCCGGCCTCGGCATCAAGGGCACTGCGCGGATGCGCAAGGGCCAGCTGATCGAGGTCATCAAGGAGGCGCAGGCCGGTAGCTCCGCCGCGCCCAAGGCCGCCGCGCCCGCCGCGGATGCCGAGACCAAGCCGAAGCGCCGTGCCACCTCCAAGGCGCGCACCGGGGACGACTCCGTGGCCGCCGCGCCCGCCGAGAAGGCCGCCGCGCAGCAGCAGATCGACATCCCCGGCCAGCCGGCCAGCGACGACCAGCCCACGGGTGAGCGCCGTCGGCGCCGTGCCACCGCCCAGGCGGGCAGCCCGGAGACCAAGGCGGAGAGCAAGCCGGCCGCCGAGGCCAAGGCTCAGACGCAGGCCGAGCCGAAGAGCGACGACCGCACCGACGCCAAGGCCGAAGTCGCCGTCGACACGGCCGAGGGTCGCCGGGGCGACCGCCAGGACCGCGGCCAGCGGGGCGACCGTCAGGAGCGGGGCGAGCGCGGGGAGCGCCGCGACCGTCAGCGCGACCGCCGCGGCAAGGGCGACGAGCAGGGCGGCGGCCAGGGCCAGCAGGGCGGCCAGCGCCAGCAGCGCCAGGGCCAGCAGCAGGGCGGCGGCCCGCAGGACGACGGTTACGACGACGAGGCAGGCGGTCGTCGCGGTCGGCGCGGCCGCTACCGCGACCGCCGTGGCCGCCGTGGTCGCGAGGACTTCGCCAGCGAGGTTCCCGTCTCCGACGACGACGTCCTGATCCCCGTCGCGGGCATCCTGGACATCCTCGACAACTACGCGTTCATCCGGACCTCCGGCTACCTGCCGGGCCCGAACGACGTGTACGTCTCGCTCGCCCAGGTCCGCAAGAACGGCCTGCGCAAGGGTGACCACGTCACCGGTGCGGTGCGCCAGCCCAAGGACGGTGAGCGTCGCGAGAAGTTCAACGCGCTGGTCCGCCTCGACTCGGTCAACGGCATGGCGCCCGAAACCGGCCGCGGACGCCCGGAGTTCCAGAAGCTGACCCCGCTCTACCCGCAGGACAGGCTCCGCCTGGAGACCGACTCCAACGTCCTGACGACGCGGATCATCGACCTGGTCGCACCGATCGGCAAGGGCCAGCGAGGCCTGATCGTGGCCCCGCCGAAGACCGGCAAGACCATGATCCTGCAGGCGATCGCCAACGCGATCACGGTCAACAGCCCCGAGTGCCACCTGATGGTCGTCCTGGTCGACGAGCGTCCGGAAGAGGTCACCGACATGCAGCGGTCGGTGAAGGGCGAGGTCATCTCCTCGACCTTCGACCGTCCCGCCGAGGACCACACCACCGTCGCCGAGCTGGCCATCGAGCGCGCCAAGCGTCTCGTCGAGCTGGGGCACGACGTGGTCGTCCTGCTGGACTCGATCACCCGTCTCGGCCGTGCGTACAACCTCGCGGCCCCGGCATCCGGCCGCATTCTGTCCGGTGGTGTCGACTCGACCGCGCTGTACCCGCCGAAGCGCTTCTTCGGTGCCGCGCGCAACATCGAGGACGGCGGTTCGCTGACCATCCTGGCCACCGCGCTCGTCGAGACCGGCTCGCGCATGGACGAGGTGATCTTCGAGGAGTTCAAGGGCACCGGCAACATGGAGCTCAAGCTCGACCGGAAGCTCTCGGACAAGCGCATCTTCCCGGCGGTGGACGTCGACGCGTCCAGCACCCGTAAGGAAGAAATCCTGCTCGGCAGTGACGAGTTGGCCATTGTCTGGAAGCTGCGCCGGGTGCTGCACGCGCTCGACCAGCAGCAGGCGATCGAGCTCCTCCTGGACCGGATGAAGAAGACCCAGTCCAACGCGGAGTTCCTGCTCCAGATCCAGAAGACGACGCCGGCTCCGGGCAACGGCAACGACTGACGTCGTACCCGGATCGGCTGAATCGAAGGGCCGCCCTCGCCACTCCAGTGGCGGGGGCGGCCCTGCGTCGTAGGGCCCGCGAATGTGACGAAGTCGATTCGAACCTTTCGACCGATCCGAGACCTTCGCCACACAATCGCCACGACGGCAGGAGTCACCACGATGCCTGTACCTGGCAAGAAACCGCAGGTGAGCGCGGGATCACCAGCTGTTCATCAAGGTCGCGCGTCCCTTTTGTCCTCACGTGGGCGTGACAGGTCGCTGTGCAACCCTTCTTCGTGCCGCGACGTCGTACGAAGCGGCAACAAGTCGCCAAATGCTGATAAAACCAGTGCCCGAACACCGCTGCGGGGACCGGGCCTGCCCGGCGGATCCGGGCCGGACAGGCCCTGGCCGGGAGAAGCTGACGACAGAAGGAGACGGATGACCGAGCAGAGCGGGAGCGGCGGCCGAATACGCCCCACCGGCAAACGCCGGAAGAGGCCTTCCCGTCGCCGCAGGGCGACGGTGATCGCCGCCTGGACCCTGGCCGGTGCCGTGGTCGTCGGCGGCGGCGGGCTCGGATACGCCTACTTCAAGCTCAACGGCAATCTCAAGGCCGTCGACATCAACGCGGCGCTCGGAAAGAACCGCCCCGACAACATCGACAACGGCTCCGAGGACATCCTCGTACTCGGCTCGGACTCCCGCTCCGGCGCGAACTCGAAATACGGCGCCGACGAGGGCACGGCCCGTTCCGACACCGCGATGGTCGTGCACATCAACAAGGGCCACAAGAGCGCCTCCGTCGTCTCCATCCCGCGCGACACCCTCATCACCCGCCCCGACTGCACCAGCGACACCACGGGGCAGCCCGTCGCGGGCGAGCAGCGCGCGATGTTCAACACGGCGTACGAGGTCGGCGGACCGTCCTGTGCGGTCAAGACCGTCGAGTCCATGTCCGGCATCCGTATGGACCACTACCTCGAAGTCGACTTCACCGGCTTCAAGAAGCTCATCGACGAGCTGGGCGGCGTGGAGATCACCACCACCAAGGCGATCAACGACCCCAAGAGCCATCTGAATCTGGAACCCGGCACCCACACGCTCGACGGCGAGCAGTCGCTGGGCCTCGTCCGCACGCGCAAGAGCGTCGGCGACGGCAGCGACCTCGGCCGCATCCAGCTCCAGCAGGCGTTCATCAAGGCGCTGATGGAGCAGGTCAAGAGCGTCGGGGTGTTCTCGAATCCGAAGACTCTCTTCGACCTCGCGAACACGGCGACCAAGGCCATCACCACCGACTCCGACCTGGGTTCGGTCGAGCAGCTCACCGGCTTCGCGAACGGCCTCAAGGGGCTCGCCTCGAAGAACGTCCACATGGTCACCCTGCCCGTGCAGTACGACCCGGCCGACCCGAACCGCGTCGTACCGCTGGAGGAATCCGCCCAGCAGGTGTGGGCGGCGCTCAAGCACGACAAGGCCATCCCCGCCTCCGCCACGGAGAAGTCGGCGGGCGACAAGGGCGTCGCGGGCAGCATCGTCCAGTGACAGGGCGGGCCGGGAATAGTTGCGGCCCGCCCCCGGTTTTGGGAGATACGGCCGGTCCTGGCAGACTGGTACGTCGGCCCCGGTTCACGGACGCGCAATCCGCGCGTACGACCCGGCGCCCTCCCGAACCTAGGAGAAACCCTTGAAGCGCGACATCCACCCCGAGTACGTCGAGACGCAGGTCAGCTGCACCTGTGGCGCGTCGTTCACGACCCGGAGCACCATCGACGGCGGCACCATCCGCGCCGACGTCTGCTCCGAGTGCCACCCGTTCTACACGGGCAAGCAGAAGATCCTCGACACCGGTGGCCGCGTGGCCCGCTTCGAGGCCCGCTTCGGCAAGGCTGCCGGCTCCGCCAGCAAGTAGCGAGCCACTGCGCCGGTTCTCGGCGCCCTCTTCCCGGGGGCGCCGAGACCGGCGTTTTTTTCCGGCCCGGGGTACGGGCCGTCCCCGTACCCGGGCCCGGACAGCATCACGCCGTCCAGCAGGCACGTTTGAGTGAAGAAACCAGGAGCCCGAAAATGTTCGAGGCCGTCGAGGAACTGATCGGTGAACAGGCCGATCTCGAGAAGAAGCTCGCGGACCCGGCGGTCCACGCCGACCAGGCCAACGCGCGCAGGCTCAACAAGCGCTACGCCGAGCTGACCCCGATCGTCGGCACGTACCGCTCCTGGAAGCAGGCCGGGGAGGACATCGAGACGGCGCGCGAGCTCGCCGCCGACGACCCCGACTTCGCCGCCGAGGTCAAGGACCTGGAGAAGCAGCGCGAAGAGCTCACCGAGAAGCTCCGCCTCCTCCTGGTCCCGCGCGACCCCAGCGACGACAAGGACGTGCTCCTGGAGATCAAGGCGGGCGCGGGCGGCGACGAGTCCGCACTGTTCGCCGGAGATCTGCTGCGGATGTATCTGCGCTATGCCGAGCGCGTCGGCTGGAAGACCGAGATCATCGACTCCACCGAGTCCGAGCTCGGCGGCTACAAGGACGTCCAGGTCGCTGTGAAGACCAAGGGCGGCAACGGCGCCACAGAGCCCGGCCAGGGCGTGTGGGCCCGGCTGAAGTACGAGGGCGGGGTGCATCGCGTGCAGCGGGTGCCGTCCACCGAGTCCCAGGGCCGTATCCACACCTCGGCCGCCGGTGTGCTCGTCACACCCGAGGCCGAGGAGGTCGACGTCGAGATCCACGCCAACGATCTCCGTATCGACGTCTACCGCTCCTCGGGCCCCGGCGGCCAGTCCGTCAACACCACGGACTCGGCAGTGCGCATCACACACCTGCCGACCGGCGTCGTCGCCTCCTGCCAGAACGAGAAGAGCCAGCTCCAGAACAAGGAGCAGGCCATGCGTATCCTGCGTTCGCGACTGCTCGCGGCCGCCCAGGAGGCCGCCGAGCAGGAAGCTTCGGACGTACGACGCAGCCAGGTGCGTACGGTCGACCGTTCCGAGAAGATCCGTACATACAACTTCCCGGAAAACCGGATCTCGGACCACCGCGTCGGCTTCAAGGCGTACAACTTGGACCAGGTGCTCGACGGCGACCTGGATTCCGTGATCCAGGCCTGTGTCGACGCCGACTCCGCCGCCAAGCTCGCCGCCGCATAAGCCCAAGCCCGCCCCGCCCGTAACCCCGTACGGAGAACCGCGATGAACCTGCTGCTCGCCGAGGTGGCCCAGGCCACCCAGCGGCTGGCCGACGCCGGTGTACCCTCACCGCGATTCGACGCGGAGGAGCTCGCCGCGTTCGTGCACGGCGTCAAGCGGGGCGAGCTTCACCATGTGCCGGACGCGGATTTCGACGCGCGGTACTGGGAGGCCATCGCCCGCCGCGAGGCCCGCGAACCGCTCCAGCACATCACCGGTCGCGCCTTCTTCCGCTACCTGGAGCTCCAGGTCGGCCCCGGCGTCTTCGTCCCCCGCCCGGAGACCGAATCGGTCGTCGGCTGGGCGATAGACGCCGTCCGCGCGATGGATGTCGTCGAGCCGCTCATCGTCGACCTCTGCAGCGGATCAGGCGCCATCGCCCTGGCCATGGCGCAGGAGGTCCCCCGCTCGCGCGTGCACGCCGTCGAGCTCTCCGACGACGCCGTGAAGTGGACCAGGAAGAACGCCGAGGGGTCACGGGTCACCGTCCACCACCAAGACGCGCTCACGGCCCTTCCCGAGCTCGACGGTCAGGTCGACCTGGTCATCTCCAACCCTCCGTACATCCCGCTCACCGAATGGGAGTACGTGGCACCCGAGGCCCGTGACCACGACCCGGAGATGGCCCTCTTCTCCGGCGAGGACGGCCTCGACACCATCCGCGGCATCGAACGCACCGCACACCGCCTGCTGCGCCCCGGCGGCCTCGTCGTCATCGAGCACGCCGACACCCAGGGCGGCCAGGTGCCGTGGATCTTCACGGAGGAACGCGGCTGGGCCGATGCGGCCGACCACCCCGACCTGAACAACCGGCCGCGGTTCGCCACGGCCCGCAAGGCCATGCCGTGACCGGCGGCCACCACCCGCACGACCCGTACCCGCCATACCCGTACATGCTTGAGGAGGCCGGCTGATGGCACGGCGATACGACTGCAACGACGCGACCGACCGTACGACGGGTCTGCGTGAGGCCGCGTCGGCCGTCCGCCGCGGCGAACTGGTCGTGCTGCCCACCGACACCGTGTACGGGATCGGTGCGGACGCCTTCAGTTCCGAGGGCGTCGCCGACCTGCTGGACGCCAAGGGCCGCGGTCGTAACATGCCGACGCCCGTCCTGATCGGCTCCCCGAACACCCTGCACGGACTGGTCACCGACTTCTCCGAGCAGGCCTGGGAGCTCGTCGACGCCTTCTGGCCCGGCGCCCTCACGCTCGTCGCCAAGCACCAGCCGTCGCTGCAGTGGGACCTCGGGGACACCCGCGGCACCGTCGCGATCCGGATGCCGCTGCACCCGGTCGCCATCGAGCTGCTCACCGAGGTCGGCCCGATGGCCGTCTCCAGCGCCAACCTCACCGGACACCCGGCCCCCGAGGACTGCGACGCCGCCCAGGAGATGCTCGGCGACTCCGTCTCCGTCTACCTCGACGGCGGCCCGACGCCCGGCATCGTGCCCTCGTCGATCGTCGATGTGACCGGCAAGGTCCCCGTACTGCTGCGCGCCGGTGCGCTCTCCGTCGAGGAACTCCGCAAGGTGGTACCCGACCTCGAGGTGGCCAATTGACCGCCCCTGAGGGGCGTGGCATAGCGGGGCAGGCCGACACTTTCCGCATCCTCCACGTCAGCACCGGCAATGTCTGCCGCTCACCGATCACCGAGCGGCTGACCCGGCACGCCCTGGTGGACCGCCTCGGCGATCCGCGTCAAGGCGGACTGATCGTGGAGAGTGCGGGCACCTGGGGCCACGAAGGCGCCCCCATGGAAGCCAATGCCGAGATCGTCCTCGCCGACTTCGGCGCCGACACCACCGGCTTCGTCGGCCGGGAACTGCTCGACGAGCACGTGATCCGTGCCGACCTGGTGCTCACCGCCACCCGCGACCACCGGGCACAAGTGATCTCGATGGGTCACTCGGCCGGCCTGCGGACCTTCACTCTCAAGGAATTCACCCGGCTGGTCCGGGCCATAGACCCTGCCACGCTGCCCGACCCGCGCGACGAGGGTGTGGTCGAGCGCGCCCGCGCACTGGTGCGTGCCGCGGCCGCGCTGCGCGGCTGGCTGCTGGCCCCCACCGCCGATGCCGACGAGGTGTACGACCCGTACGGCGCCCCGATCACGTTCTTCCGGTCCATCGGCGACGAGATCAACCAGGCCCTCGACCCGGTCGTCACCGCACTGACCGGCGTACCCGCCCCGCACTGACGCCTGCGCCACTCTGACGGCCGTACACACGGGCCCGGCACCAGGGGGCCCAACGGGTGTACGGCGTCGCCGCACAGCAGGCAGGGGGCCCGTCACGGGCCTACATTGGAGCTGACGTCAGCGCACCCCTCCCCAGGCCCGGAGCCGTCAGATGCCGGTCACCACTCCTGCCGCACCCACCTCCGCCGCCCAGGCCGCCCTGCCGCAGGATTACGGCGCCCTGCTCCGGGAGGACCCGGAGATCGCCGCCGTGCTGCTGGAGGAGCTGCACCGGCAGTCGAGCACCCTGCAGCTGATCGCCGCCGAGAACTTCACCTCGCCCGCGGTCCTCGCCGCCCTCGGCTC
Organism: Streptomyces atratus; assembly: GCF_014648655.1. Lineage (GTDB taxonomy): Bacteria > Actinomycetota > Actinomycetes > Streptomycetales > Streptomycetaceae > Streptomyces > Streptomyces atratus. The sequence continues at coordinate 145,579 of NZ_BMRN01000001.1, read as the reverse complement.
ACCGCTCGCCAACAAGTACGCCGAGGGCTATCCCGGCGCCCGCTACCACGGCGGCTGTGAGCAGGCCGACGCCGCCGAACGCATCGCCTGCCGGCGGGCGACCTCGCTCTTCGGCGCCGAACACGCCAATGTCCAGGCGCACTCCGGCTCCTCCGCCGTCCTCGCCGCGTACGCGGCCCTGCTGCGCCCCGGCGACACGGTGCTCGCGATGGGACTCCCGTACGGCGGGCATCTCACCCACGGCTCGCCCGCCAACTTCTCCGGCCGCTGGTTCGAGTTCGTCGGTTACGGGGTGGACTCCGAGAGCGGCCTGATCGACTACGAGCAGGTGCGCACCCTGGCCCGTGCGCACCGCCCCAAGGCGATCGTCAGCGGCTCGATCTCGTACCCCCGCCATCCCGACTACGAACTGTTCCGGGAGATCGCCGACGAGGTGGGCGCGTATCTCATCGCCGACGCCGCGCATCCGATGGGGCTGATCGCCGGGGGAGCGGCGCCGAGCCCCGTCCCGTATGCCGACGTGGTCTGCGCGACCACGCACAAGGTGCTGCGCGGTCCGCGCGGCGGGATGATCCTGTGCGGTGCGGAGCTGGCTGAGCGGATCGACCGGGCGGTGTTCCCGTTCACCCAGGGCGGCGCGCAGATGCACACGGTCGCCGCGAAGGCCGTCGCGTTCGGGGAGGCGGCCACTCCGGCGTTCACGGCGTACGCCCATCGGGTGGTGGCCCATGCCCGGGTGCTGGCCGCAGGTCTGGAGGCCGAGGGCTTCGAGGTCACCACGGGCGGCACGGACACCCACCTGATCGTCGCGGACCCGGCTCCGCTGGGTGTCGACGGGCCCACTGCCCGCACCCGGCTGGCGGGGGCGGGCCTGGTGCTGGACACCTGCGCGCTCCCGTACGGGGACGCCCGGGGCATCAGACTCGGTACCGCGGCCGTCACCACCCAGGGCATGGACGACGCCGACATGGCACGGCTGGCCGTGCTCTTCGGAGCGGCGGTACGTGAGGAGGGCGACATCCGCGCGGAGGTTCAGGAACTGGCCCGGAAATATCCGCCCTATCCGGGGTAGACGTGGCCCGTGCAACCATCGGCCCGGCCTCCGTGTCCTCAACCATGAGCCCGACGTAGTTAAGGTGTGGGCTGAGATGGCCGGCGAAATCTATGGGGCAGCCCGTGCGTGATTACCTGCTGACGCTCTGTGTCACGGCTGCGGTTACCTATCTGCTGACCGGCCCGGTGCGCAAGTTCGCCATCGCGGTCGGGGCGATGCCCGCGATCCGTGCGCGCGACGTCCACCGAGAACCGACACCGAGGCTCGGTGGCATCGCCATGTTCGGCGGGCTGTGCGCCGGACTGATCGTCGCGGCCCATCTCCAGAACCTCGACTGGGTCTTCCAGCTCTCCAACGAGCCGCGCGCGCTGCTCTCCGGCGCCGCGCTGATCTGGCTGATCGGTGTCCTGGACGACAAGTTCGAGATCGACGCCCTGATCAAGCTCGGCGGGCAGATGATCGCCGCCGCGGTCATGGTCATCCAGGGCCTCACGATCCTGTGGCTGCCGATCCCCGGCGTCGGCACCGTCGCGCTCACCCAGTGGCAGGGCACGCTGCTCACGGTCGCCCTGGTCGTCATCACCATCAACGCGGTCAACTTCGTCGACGGTCTGGACGGTCTCGCGGCGGGCATGGTGTGCATCGCCTCCGCCGCGTTCTTCCTGTACACGTACCGGCTCTGGTACGGGCACATGATCGAGGCGGCGGCCCCGGCGACGCTCTTCACGGCGATCCTGATGGGCATGTGCCTGGGCTTCCTGCCGCACAACATGCATCCCGCGCGGATCTTCATGGGCGACTCGGGTTCGATGCTGATCGGCCTGGTGCTCGCGGCCGGGGCGATCTCCGTGACGGGCCGGGTCGACCCGGACACGATGACGCTCTTCGCGGGCAGCGAGCGCGAGGCCACCCAGGCGATGCTGCCGGTCTTCATCCCGCTGCTGCTGCCGCTGACGATCATCGCGATCCCGGCCGCCGACCTGGTGCTGGCGATCGTGCGGCGTACGTGGAACGGCCAGTCGCCGTTCGCGGCGGACCGCGGCCATCTGCACCACCGATTGTTGGAGATCGGCCACTCGCACAGCAGGTCCGTGCTGATCATGTACTTCTGGTCGGCCCTGATCGCCTTCGGCGCGGTCGGCTACTCCGTGCACTCGGCGTCCCTATGGATCGTGATCGTGATCGTGGGCCTGAGCGCCCTGGGCCTCGTCCTGCTGCTGATGCCCCGCTTCACCCCGCGGGCGCCGTACTGGGCGGAACGCTTCGTACCGCCCCGCTACCGCCGTCGCCGCAGCGAGGGCGAGGTGCCCGAGGCGGAACCCTCATCTGCGCACGAGGCCCAACAGAGGCCGCTGGAAACACAGATGGTGCAGGAGGGGCGCGAGCTCCCGGAGCGGGCCCCGGTCGTCGTGGGAGTCTCCGGCGTCAACGGGGCGACTGCCATCGGCCCCCGTTCGCGTTTTTCGGACAGAGATAAGGCTGATTCCTCGCACTGACGATTCGGTCATCAAGGGGCATTACCGGACAACGTATTGAGTTGTCTTGCTCACACGCGCACGTTCACCCTCATGTGTGACAGCAAGCACACTTTCTTGGTAAAGACCTCATCAAATAGTTTGTGATACCGTTCACGAAGCCCGGTGACGGAGTTGAAGGACCTGAGTACCACGGTCCATCGGCCCGAGGCATCGACTCGGACCGGGCCTACGCTCGTCCATGACGACACACTGCCCACCCCCTGCAAGCGGAGCTGCCGCCATGCCGTCCAACGACGCCCGGAGTCTCCTCCAAACCGCCGTACCCACCGCCGTCGCCGGTGCTGTTGCCGCCGCGATCAGTGGTGGCGTGGCCGGCGGCAAGGGAGCCCTGGGTGCGGTCGTCGCGACGATCGTGGTGATTCTCTTCATGGGGATCGGACTCCTGGTCCTGCAACGGACCGCCAAGTCCTTCCCGCAGCTGTTCCAGGCGATGGGGCTGATGCTCTACACGGCACAGCTCCTGTTGCTGTTCATCTTCGTCGCGGCCTTCAAGAACACCACGGTGTTCAACCCGAAGGCCTTTGCGATCACGTTGGTCGCGACCACGCTCGTGTGGATCGCCGCACAGACGCGCGCACACATGAAGGCCAAGATCCTTTACGTCGAACCCGAGGCCGACAAGGGTGAAAAGCCCAAGAACACGGGGTCGAAGTCGTGAAGGGTAGGGGCGGGATAAGTGCGGGTTCACGACCCTGCTATCGTCCGGTTCCAACTGCGGCACTGCGGGCGCGGGCATGTGAGCTGACGCCTGCTCGATCGCGAGGCTCAATGCCTGACCGCCGCCCACACATCCGATACACCAGTCCAGTGCCGAACCGCGGCTGCGCGCCGCGCCGACACAACGAGGTTGCCGTACCTATGCGCCACGCTGAAGGAGCCCGCGGTGAGTGCTGACCCGACACAGGTGCTCGCCTTCGAGACCGATTGCCACATCTTCTCCGGTTGTGGTTTCCCGGCTCCCGGCCTGCACTCGTTCCTGTTCGAGCCCCTCTGGGGCAACGGGGACAGCAACTTGTACTTCAACAAGACGATGCTGCTGGCGCTGCTCGGCTCGATCATCATCGTCGGCTTCTTCTGGGCGGCTTTCGCCAAGCCGAAGCTGGTTCCGGGCAAGCTGCAGATGGTGGCCGAGGCCGGCTACGACTTCGTACGCAGAGGTGTCGTCTACGAGACGATCGGCAAGCGCGAGGGCGAGAAGTACGTCCCGCTTGTGGTCTCCCTGTTCTTCTTCGTCTGGATGATGAACCTCTGGTCCATCATTCCGGTCGCCCAGTTCCCCGTGACGGCGATCATCGCGTACCCGGCCGCGCTCGCCGCCATCGTGTACGTCCTGTGGGTCAGCCTGACCTTCAAGAGGCACGGTTTCGTCGGAGCCTTCAAGAACTTCACGGGCTACGACAAGAGTCTCGGCGCGGTCCTGCCGCTCTCGATGACCATCGAGCTCTTCTCGAACCTGCTCGTCAGGCCGTTCACGCACGCCGTCCGGCTCTTCGCCAACATGTTCGCGGGCCACACTCTGCTGCTGCTCTTCACGATCGCCAGCTGGTACCTGCTCAACGGCATCGGCATCGCCTACGCGGGTGTCTCGTTCGTGATGGTCATCGTGATGACCGCCTTCGAGCTCTTCATCCAAGCTGTCCAGGCCTATGTGTTCGTCCTGCTGACCTGCAGCTACATCCAGGGCGCTCTCGCCAAGGGCCACTGAGCACCCCACCTCCTGAAGCACCCGGTGGCCAACCCCCACCGGACCAAGAAAGAGAAGGAAGAACCGGCATGTCTGCTCTCCAGACCCTCGCCGCCACCAGCGTCGAAATCAAGGGCAACCTCGGCTCCATCGGTTACGGCCTCGCCGCGATCGGCCCCGGCGTCGGCGTCGGCATCATCTTCGGTAACGGCACCCAGGCGCTCGCCCGTCAGCCCGAGGCTGCCGGTCTCATCCGCGCCAACCAGATTCTCGGCTTCGCCTTCTGTGAGGCGCTCGCCCTGATCGGTCTGGTCATGCCGTTCGTCTACCCGACCTCCTGACCGGTCGCGAACAGCCCATTCGACGGAAGGCACTGACGTGAACCCTCTGGTTCAGCTCGCGGCGGAGACGGAAAACCCGCTTCTCCCGCCGATCCCTGAGCTCGTCATTGGCTTCATCGCCTTTGTCATCGTCTTCGGCTTCCTCGCCAAGAAGCTCCTCCCGAACATCAACAAGGTTCTGGAAGAGCGCCGCGAGGCCATCGAAGGCGGTATCGAGAAGGCCGATGCGGCCCAGACCGAGGCCCAGAGCGTGCTTGAGCAGTACAAGGCTCAGCTCGCGGAGGCCCGCCACGAAGCCGCTCGTCTGCGCCAGGAGGCGCAGGAGCAGGGTGCCGTGATCCTGCAGGAGATGCGGGCGGAAGGCCAGCGGCAGCGCGAGGAGATCATCGCTGCCGGTCACGCCCAGATCGAGGCCGACCGCAAGGCCGCGGCTTCCGCGCTGCGTCAGGACGTGGGCAAGCTCGCCACCGACCTGGCCGGCAAGCTCGTCGGCGAGTCCCTCGAGGACCACGCCCGGCAGAGCGGCACCGTCGACCGTTTCCTCGACGAGCTCGAGGCGAAGGCCGAGGCTGTCCGATGAACGGCGCGAGCCGCGAGGCACTGGCTGCCGCACGTGAGCGTCTCGACGCGCTGACCGACAACACGTCGGTCGACGCGGCGAAGCTCGCCGAGGAGCTGGCCGCCGTAACGGCGCTGCTCCAGCGCGAGGTATCGCTGCGGCGGGTCCTGACCGACCCGTCGCAGGCCGGCGAGGCCAAGGCCGAGCTGGCCGGACGACTGCTGCGCGGTCAGGTGGGCGGCGAGACCGTCGACCTGATCTCCGGCATGGTCCGCTCCCGCTGGTCGCAGTCGCGTGACCTGGTCGACTCGGTCGAGGAACTGGCGAACACCGCAGACCTCACCGCCGCCCAGCGCAGCGGAGACCTCGACGACGTCGAGGACGAGCTGTTCCGGTTCGGCCGGATCGTCGCCTCCGACAAGGAGCTGCGCGCCGCGCTCACCAACCGGTCCGCGTCCGTCGCCGCCAAGAGCGAGCTGCTGCGCAGCCTGCTCGGCGGCAAGGCACGGCCCACCACCGAGCGCGTCGTCGTGCGGCTTGTCACCCAGCCGCGTGGACGTAGCCTGGAAGCGGGACTCGAGTCCCTCTCCAAGCTTGCCGCGGAGCGCCGGGACCGCATGGTCGCCGTGGTCACCTCGGCAGTGCCGCTGAGCGATCAGCAGAAGCAGCGTCTCGGTGCCGCACTGGCGAAGATCTACGGACGGCCGATGCACCTGAATCTCGATGTGGACCCCACGGTCCTCGGCGGGATCTCGGTGCGGGTCGGTGACGAGGTCATCAACGGCACCATCGCGGAGCGCCTCGACGAGGCGACCCGTCGCATGGCCGGCTGACGAGCGCAGCGCAGCAACAGAACAGAGCAAGACCAGCGGCCCGGTTGGGCCGTGCAGAAATTGCAGAAGATTCCTGGGGGTCGGCCCCCAGACCCCCTTAAGAAACTTCGGGCCCAACAAGGAGAGCAGGGAACCCAGATGGCGGAGCTCACGATCCGGCCGGAGGAGATCCGGGACGCGCTGGAGAACTTTGTCCAGTCGTACAAGCCGGACGCGGCCTCGCGCGAGGAGGTCGGTACGGTCAGCGTTGCCGGCGACGGCATCGCAAAGGTCGAGGGTCTTCCCTCGGCCATGGCGAACGAGCTGCTGAAGTTCGAGGACGGAACCCTCGGTCTCGCCCTCAACCTCGAGGAGCGCGAGATCGGTGCGATCGTTCTCGGCGAGTTCAGCGGAATCGAAGAGGGCCAGCCGGTGCAGCGCACCGGTGAGGTGCTCTCCGTCGGCGTCGGCGAGGGTTACCTCGGCCGCGTCGTCGACCCGCTCGGCAACCCGATCGACGGTCTCGGCGAGATCGCGACCGACAGCCGCCGCGCCCTCGAGCTGCAGGCCCCTGGCGTCATGGTCCGTAAGTCGGTGCACGAGCCGATGCAGACCGGCTACAAGGCCGTCGACGCCATGGTGCCGATCGGCCGCGGCCAGCGTCAGCTGATCATTGGTGACCGTCAGACGGGTAAGACCGCTCTGGCCGTCGACACGATCATCAACCAGCGCGACAACTGGCGCTCGGGCGACGTGAACAAGCAGGTGCGCTGCATCTACGTCGCCATCGGTCAGAAGGGTTCCACCATCGCCTCCGTGCGTGGTGCCCTGGAAGAGGCCGGCGCGCTCGAGTACACGACCATCGTCGCCGCCCCGGCGTCCGACCCGGCCGGCTTCAAGTACCTGGCGCCGTACACCGGTTCGGCCATCGGTCAGCACTGGATGTACCAGGGCAAGCACGTCCTGATCATCTTCGACGACCTCTCGAAGCAGGCCGACGCCTACCGCGCCGTGTCGCTTCTGCTGCGCCGTCCGCCGGGCCGCGAGGCCTACCCGGGCGACGTCTTCTACCTGCACTCGCGTCTGCTGGAGCGCTGCGCGAAGCTCTCCGACGAGATGGGCGCCGGTTCGATGACGGGCCTCCCGATCGTCGAGACCAAGGCGAACGACGTGTCGGCGTTCATTCCGACCAACGTCATCTCCATCACCGACGGCCAGTGCTTCCTGGAGTCCGACCTGTTCAACGCCGGCCAGCGTCCGGCCCTGAACGTCGGTATCTCGGTCTCCCGTGTCGGTGGCTCCGCCCAGCACAAGGCCATGCGCCAGGTCTCCGGCCGACTCCGTGTCGACCTCGCCCAGTACCGCGAGCTGGAGGCGTTCGCCGCCTTCGGTTCCGACCTGGACGCGGCTTCGAAGGCGTCGCTGGAGCGCGGTAAGCGCATGGTCGAGCTGCTGAAGCAGCCGCAGTACCAGCCGTACCCGGTCGAGGAGCAGGTCATCTCGATCTGGGCCGGCACCAACGGCAAGATGGACGACGTCCCGGTCGAGGACATCCGTCGCTTCGAGAGCGAGCTGCTGGAGTACCTGCGCCGTGAGCGCAAGGACCTCCTGACCAGCATCGCCGAGGGCGCCAAGATGTCCGACGACACGCTGCAGGCGATTGCCGACGCGGTCGCCGCCTTCAAGCAGCAGTTCGAGACCTCGGACGGCAAGCTTCTGGGCGAGGGCTGATCGATGGGCGCTCAGCTTCGCGTTTACAAGCGCCGCATTCGCTCCGTCACCGCCACGAAGAAGATCACCAAGGCGATGGAGATGATCGCCGCTTCGCGCATCGTCAAGGCGCAGCGCCAGGTGGCGGCGTCGACGCCGTACGCGACCGAGCTCACCCGTGCGGTGACCGCGGTGGCGACCGGCTCCACCACCAAGCACCCGCTGACCACCGAGGCCGACACTCCGGGGCGGGCCGCGGTCCTGCTCATCACGAGCGACCGCGGTCTGGCCGGCGGTTACTCCTCCAACGCCATCAAGGCCGCGGAGCGACTGACCGACCGGTTGCGCGGTGAGGGCAAGGAGGTCGTCACGTATGTGATCGGCCGCAAGGGTGTCTCCTACTACGGATTCCGCGAGCGCAAGATCGAGGATTCGTGGACGGGCTTCACCGACAGCCCGACGTACGCGGATGCGAAGCGGGCTGCGGCCCCGCTGATCGAAGCGGTCACCAAGGAGACCGTCGAGGGCGGCGTGGACGAGCTGCACATCGTCTTCACGGAGTTCGTGTCGATGATGACGCAGAACCCGGTGGACAACCGGATGCTGCCGCTCAGCCTCGGCGCCGCGAAGGAGGAGGACGGCAAGGGCGAGATCCTGCCGCTCTTCGACTTCGAGCCGTCGGCGGAGGACGTCCTCGACGCCCTGCTTCCGCGGTACGTCGAGAGCCGGATCTACAACGCGCTGCTGCAGGCCGCTGCTTCCGAGCACGCTGCCCGCCGCCGCGCGATGAAGTCGGCCACCGACAACGCCGGTGAGCTCATCAAGAGCCTCTCCCGGCTTGCCAACGCGGCCCGCCAGGCCGAAATCACCCAGGAAATCAGCGAGATCGTCGGTGGTGCCAGTGCGCTGGCCGACGCGACCGCGGGGAGTGACAAGTAATGACGACCACAGTTGAGACGGCCGTTGCCACGGGCCGCGTCGCCCGGGTCATCGGCCCGGTCGTCGACGTGGAGTTCCCCGTCGACGCGATGCCGGAGATCTACAACGCGCTGACCGTCGAGGTGGCCGACCCGGCCGAGGACGGCAAGCTCAAGAAGCTGACGCTCGAGGTCGCACAGCACCTCGGCGACGGCGTGATCCGCGCGATCTCGATGCAGCCCACCGACGGTCTGGTCCGCCAGGCCCCGGTGACCGACACGGGCACCGGCATCACGGTCCCGGTCGGCGACATCACCAAGGGCAAGGTGTTCAACACCCTTGGCGAGATCCTGAACAAGCCCGAGGCCGAGGCCGAGGTCACCGAGCGCTGGCCGATCCACCGCAAGGCGCCCAACTTCGACCAGCTCGAGTCCAAGACCGAGATGTTCGAGACCGGCGTCAAGGTCATCGACCTTCTCACCCCGTACGTCAAGGGTGGAAAGATCGGTCTGTTCGGTGGTGCCGGTGTCGGCAAGACCGTTCTGATCCAGGAAATGATCTACCGCGTCGCCAACAACCACGACGGTGTGTCGGTGTTCGCGGGTGTCGGTGAGCGTACCCGTGAGGGCAACGACCTCATCGAGGAAATGGCCGACTCGGGCGTCATCGACAAGACGGCGCTTGTCTTCGGTCAGATGGACGAGCCGCCGGGCACGCGTCTTCGTGTGGCGCTGGCCGGTCTGACCATGGCGGAGTACTTCCGCGATGTGCAGAAGCAGGACGTGCTCTTCTTCATCGACAACATCTTCCGGTACACCCAGGCCGGCTCCGAGGTGTCCACGCTGCTCGGCCGTATGCCGTCCGCGGTGGGTTACCAGCCGAACCTGGCCGACGAGATGGGTCTGCTGCAGGAGCGCATCACGTCGACCCGCGGTCACTCGATCACCTCGATGCAGGCGATCTACGTCCCCGCGGACGACCTGACCGACCCGGCCCCGGCCACCACCTTCGCCCACCTCGACGCGACGACGGTTCTCTCCCGTCCGATCTCCGAGAAGGGCATCTACCCGGCCGTGGACCCGCTGGACTCCACGTCCCGGATCCTGGACCCGCGTTACATCGCGCAGGACCACTACGACACCGCCATGCGGGTCAAGGGAATCCTGCAGAAGTACAAGGACCTCCAGGACATCATCGCCATTCTCGGTATGGACGAGCTCGGCGAGGAGGACAAGCTCACGGTCTTCCGCGCCCGTCGCATCGAGCGCTTCCTGTCCCAGAACACCCACGTCGCCAAGCAGTTCACCGGCGTGGACGGTTCGGACGTTCCGCTCGACGAGTCGATCGCCGCGTTCAACGCGATCGCCGACGGTGAGTACGACCACTTCCCGGAGCAGGCGTTCTTCATGTGCGGTGGCATCGAGGACCTCAAGGCCAACGCCAAGGAGCTCGGCGTCTCCTGAGCCCATGGCTCACCGAGGGGGGCGGGTGCGTCCCGTCCCCCTCACCACGCCCCGTAGAATTGACCCAACACCCGGCATGAACGGCCGGGTGGTGACCCGAGGAGCCACCCTTGGCTGCTGAGCTGCACGTCGAGCTGGTCGCCGCGGACCGCAGTGTCTGGTCCGGCGAGGCCAACCTGGTCGTCGCGCGCACCACGTCCGGCGACATCGGCGTCATGCCCGGTCACCAGCCGCTTCTGGGTGTGCTGGAATCGGGCCCGGTGACGATCCGTACGAGCGATGGCGGGACCGTGGTCGCCGCTGTGCACGGCGGTTTCATCTCGTTCGCGGACGACAAGCTCTCGCTGCTCGCGGAGATCGCCGAGCTGGCGGACGAGATCGATGTCCAGCGCGCCGAGCGTGCGCTGGAGCGTGCGAAGTCGGACACGGACGCCGCTTCCGAGCGGCGCGCCGAAGTGCGACTGCGTGCGGTGGCGGTGCGCTAGCACACCGCGACAACGTAGCTTTACCCTCAGCCGCGGCCCGAGCTGGAGACCACTCCAGACCGTGCCGCGGCTGAGGCGATGCAGGTGCGGTTCTGGCGGTATCCGTTACTCGACGACGCGAGGAGGTCGGTGGAGATGTTCCTCGCGCTGTGGGTGGGCGGGCTGGTCGTCGCACTGATTGCGGTTGGTCTCTTCGTCTTCGGTCTGCGCCGGCGGCTGATTCAGCGCTCCGGTGGGACCTTCGACTGCAGCCTGCGATGGAATGTGCCGGAGGAACCCGATCTCTCGGGCAAGGGCTGGGTGTACGGGGTCGCCCGGTACAGCGGTGACCGGATCGACTGGTTCCGGGTCTTCTCGTACGCTCCCCGCCCGCGCCGGGTCCTGGAGCGTTCCGCGATCGAGGTGGTCGCCCGTCGGCTGCCCGAGGGCGAGGAGGAACTGGCGCTCCTGTCCGACGCCGTGGTGCTCGGCTGTCTCCATCGTGGGACCCGCCTGGAGCTGGCCATGAGCGAGGACGCGCTGACCGGGTTCCTCGCCTGGCTGGAGGCGGCTCCGCCCGGCCAGAGGGTGAACGTGGCCTGAGCCCGAGGGCCGTACGACGTGGCCTCGGGCCCGTACCGAAGCCGACGAAAAACCGGGGAGACAGGGGGCGGACCTGTCTCCCCGGCTGCTTTCCGGGGTTGTGCGCGGTACTGAGTGGGGGTTACTTCAGACCGTTGTTGATCGCGCTGACGAGTTCACCGTTGGTGGTGTCACCGCTGAACTCCCAGAAGAACGCGCCTTTCAGGCCCTGGCCCTTCGCCCAGGTCATCTTGGACGCGATGGTGGCCGGGGTGTCGTAGCTCCACCAGTTGGTGCCGCAGTGTGCGTACGCCGTACCGGCGATCGTGCCGGTGGCCGGGCAACTGGTCTTCAGGACCTTGTAGTCCTCGATGCCCGCCTCGTACGTACCGGGGGCTGCTCCGGTGGCGGTGCCGCCGGGCGCGTCCTGGGTGACACCGGTCCAGCCGCGGCCGTAGAAGCCGATGCCGAGCAACAGCTTCGAGGCCGGTACGCCCTGGGCCTTCAGCTTGGCGATGGCGTCGGCGGAGTTGAAGCCGGCCTGCGGGATGCCGCTGTAGGAGGTGAGCGGGGAGTGCGGGGCGGTCGGGCCCTTCGCGTCCCAGGCGCCGAAGAAGTCGTACGTCATCACGTTGTACCAGTCCAGGGACTGGGCGGCACCTGCGTAGTCGGTGGCGTCGATCTTGCCACCGGCGGAGGCGTCGGCGGTGATGGCGGCCGTCACCAGGTTGTTGCTGCCGAACTTCGTGCGCAGCGCCGAGGTGATGCCCTTCAGAGCGGCCGGGCCGCTGGTGTCGCAGGTCAGACCGCAGGCGTTGGGGTACTCCCAGTCGATGTCGATGCCGTCGAAGACATCGGCCCAGCGGGGGTCCTCGACCAGGTTGTAGCAGGACTGGGCGAACGCGGCCGGGTTCTTCGCGGCCTCACCGAAGCCGCCGGACCAGGTCCAGCCGCCGAAGGACCACAGGACCTTGATGTTCGGGTACTTCGCCTTGAGCTTGCGCAGCTGGTTGAAGCTGCCGCGCAGCGGCTGGTCCCAGGTGTCGGCGACGCCGTCGACGGACTTGTCGGCGGTGTACGCCATGTCGTAGTCGGCGTAGGCGTCACCGATTGCGCACTTGCCGCCGGTCACATTGCCGAACGCGTAGTTGATGTGCGTGATCTTCGCGGCCGAACCCGAGGTGTCCAGGTTCTTGACGTGGTAATTCCGGCCGTAGACGCCCCAGTCGGTGAAGTAACCGAGGTTGACCTTGCCGCCGGTGCCGGGGTCGGGGTTGCCGCCGCCACCGGTGGTGTGGACCTTGACCGCGCCGCTGACCGGACCGGTCTGGTCGGCGGTGTCACGGGCCTGCACGGTGTACGAGTAGTCGGTGCCCGCGGTGAGACCGGTGTTGGTGTACGTCGTACCGGTGACCGTGGCGACGACGGCGCCGTCGCGCAGGACGTCGTAGTTCTTGATGCCGTTGTCGTCGGTCGCGGCGGTCCAGCTCAGCTTGGCCGAGGTGTCGGTGATGGAGCTCGCGGTGGGGGTGCCCGGCGCCGAGGGGGCGTTGTCGCCGGGGACGCTGCCGCCGTCGCAGGAGGCGCCGTTCAGCTTGCAGCCGGTGGGGGCGCCGGAGCCGGTGCCGTTGAAGCCGAAGGAGACGCTGGCGCCCGGCGCGACCGAGCCGTTCCAGCCGACGTTCTTGGCGGTCCAGTGGGTTCCGGAGCTGGTGACGGTGGCGTCCCAGGCGGAGCTCACCGCGGTGCCCGAGGGGAAGTCCCACTCGATGGTCCAGGAGGAGAGCGCGGTGGTGCCGGTGTTCTTCACCGTCCACTGGCCCTCGAAGCCGCTGCCCCAGTCGGACTTCTTGAGGTACGTGGCGGTTGCCGAGGTGGCGGCTTCGGCGGGGGAGGCCAGGCCGACCATCGCGGCGAGCGGGAGAAGCAGTGCGGTGAGGCCCGCGACCGCTCTGGATCTGGTGGCTCTTCCGGTCCCGAGTCTGAATCGGGGCCGGCGTAGGGGGGTTTCAGTGGTCAACGGTGCTCCTCGGGTGAGGTCCGGACAAACGGGGGTGGTCCGTGGACTGCAAACCCTGCGCCGCCCTGAGCACGCCTTGTCATGGCGCACTCACCGCAGTGTGCTCGGTGAGATTAGGAAGGTCTGGACCAATCGTCAAGAGGTCCAGACCAAAGTTCGGAGTTAAACCTCAGATGCCCAACTCCTGCGCAAGTACTGCCGCCTGGACCCGGCTGCGCAGCTCCAGCTTGCCCAGCAACCTGCTGACGTGCGTCTTGACGGTCGCCTCGGCCATCGAGAGCCGTACCGCGATCTCGGCATTCGACAGCCCCGCGCCGAGGCAGCCGAGCACCTCCCGCTCCCGCCGGGTGAGTGCATGGAGCACCGCGGGGTCGGGTGCGTTCGCAGGCCGTACGGGGGTGGTCCCGGCGAACTCCGCGATCAGACGGCGCGTCACGGCCGGGGCGATCAGCCCCTCGCCGCGCGCCACCGTACGTACTGCTTCGAGCAGATCGTGCGCATCGGTGTTCTTCAGCAGAAAGCCCGCCGCTCCCGCCCGCAGCGCGCCGAAGACGTACTCGTCCAGATCGAACGTCGTCAACACCAGCACATCCGCAAGCTTTTCGGCCACCACCTGCCCGGTCGCCGACACCCCGTCGAGACGCGGCATCGACACGTCCATCAGCACCAGATCCGGCCGCAGTTCGCGGGCCAGGCGCACCGCCTCCTCGCCGTCCCCGGCCTCGCCGACGACCTCGATGTCCGGCGCGCTGCGCAGAATGAGCACCAGCCCCGCACGGACGGCCGACTGGTCCTCGGCGACCACAACCCGGATCGTCATGCCCTCACGGTCCCTTCTTCCACGGGCAGTTCGGCCCGTACCCGCCAGATCTTCGTCCCGCCGCCGGCGCTCACCGGACCCGCCTCGATCTCTCCGCCCAGCAGTGCCACCCGCTCCCGCATCCCTACCAGGCCGGCCCCCGACCCGGGCGCGCGCGGCCCGGGACGGTCGTCGAGCGCACTGCTGACCTCCACCGTGAGCAGTTGCCCGGCCAGCCCGAGCCGTACCATGACCGGGCCGGGTGCGGCATGCTTGAGCGCGTTCGTCAGGGACTCCTGGACGATCCGGTAGGTGGCCAGCTCGACCGGCGCGGGCAGCGGGCCCCGCTCGCCGCGGGTGTCCTTGAAGGTGCAGCTCAGTCCGCTCGACGCGGCGTTCGTACGGGTCTGCTCGACGAGTGCGTCCAGCGAGGCGAGCGTCGGTGAGGCGCTCGGCTCCGGGTCGGCGCCACCGGTGCGCAGCAGCCCGATCAGCCGGCGCATCTCGGCGAGACCGTCGACGCTGTTCTCCCGGATCACCCCCAGCGCGTCGCGCGAGGTGCCGGGGTCGTCGATGGAGAGGGCGGCGGTGGAGTGGATGGCGATCGCGGAGAGATGGTTCGCCACCATGTCGTGCAGCTCGCGGGCCATCCGGGCGCGCTCGGCGGTCACCGCCTGGGTACGGTCCATCTCGGCCAGCAACGCGGTCTGATCGGCGCGCAGGCGGGCGGTCTCGGCGGCGTCGCGGTGGTTGCGGACGCTGACCCCCGTGATGGCGGGCAGGAACGAGACCATTCCGGTGACCACCCCGTTGAAAAGCGCCTGGGGATTGCGGAACCACGCCAGGAACCCGATGGTGACCGCGACCGTGATCAGGAAGGTGGTCACCGGGATGCGGCGGGCGGCGGCCGGTGTCCCGTACAGCACGGCCGCGTACATCAGATCGGTGAACATCATGACCGTGGCCAGATTGCCGACCGTGAACTGGTCCGCGACCAGGGCGAGCGTGCCGATGACCAGCGCCGTCTGCGGGGCGGTCCTGCGTACCAGTTCGAGCGCCGAGACGACGGCGAGCGGCAGCAGGGAGATCCAGGGGGTGACGAAGGTCCGGTTGCCCTGCATGTGCAGCCCGAGCATCCACAGGAACAGACCGCCGCAGAGACCGATGGCAGCGATGAGCACGTCGTGGCGGTGCGGGCGGGCGAAGGAGAGCACCCTCCTATCCAACACGGCGGTTTCGCTGCGGACCTCCGCACCGGGAGCGAGGCGCGAGTACATCGAAGTATGCAGTCACGGTTCGTCACTGCCGACGACGATTCCAGGCGCCGCAGCCCGAAGACTGGGAGGGACCGGAAGGAGAAGTGCTGTGATCGTCACGCTGATCGTGCTCTGCGAAGTCGGCTTCTGGGTGCTGCTGGCTGCGGGGCTCGCACTGCGGTACCCGGCGAGGAAGCCGCGGCTGGGTGCGGCTGTGCTGCTGTGCGAGCCGCTGCTGGAGGTCGTGCTGCTGGTGGTGACGGCCATCGACCTGAAGAACGGGGCCGAGCCCGACTGGAAGCACGGGCTCGCCGCGGTCTACATCGGCTTCACGGTGGGGCTCGGCCACTCCACGATCCGCTGGGTGGACGCCCGGGTCGCCCACCGCTTCGCGGGCGGGCCGCCGCCGGTGAAGCCGCCCAAGTACGGCATGGAGCGCGCGGCACACGAGTGGCGGGTCGCGGCGCGGTGGACGGTCGCGGCCGTGACGGCACTGGCGCTGCTGCAGGCGGCGATCTGGTACGTGGGCGGGGCCGGGGATGTGACGTCTCTGCAGTCGTGGCAGCAGAAGATGCTGTTCGTGATCGGGATCAACGTGGTCATCGCGGGGGGCTACACGGTGTTCCCGAAGCGGGAGAGGGCGGGGCGCTGAGAGGCCGGACGGGCTTGATCTCCAAGCCCGTCCGGCGCTTGATGACAACAACCGCTACCGCTCGCCGCCAGGTACCCACAGCACGTCGCCGACCTCCTTGTTCGCCGTCCTCGCGAGAATGAACAGCAGGTCGGAGAGGCGGTTGAGATACGTCGCCGTCAGCGCGTTCATCACCTCACCGTGCACCTCCAGGGCCGCCCACGTGGACCGCTCCGCACGCCGGACCACCGTGCACGCCTGGTGCAGCAGCGCCGCCCCCGGCGTACCGCCCGGAAGGATGAAGCTGCGCAGCTTCTCCAGCTGCTCCAGGAAGTGGTCGCAGTCCGCCTCCAGCTTGTCGACGTAACTCTGCTCGACCCGCAGTGGTGGATATTTCGGGTCCTCGACGACCGGCGTCGACAGATCCGCGCCCACGTCGAACAGGTCGTTCTGCACGCGGACGAGGACCTTCACGACATCCTCGGAGAGCTGTCCGAGCGCGATCGCCGTACCGATGACGGCATTGGCCTCATTGGTGTCGGCGTACGCGGAGATCCGCAGATCGGTCTTGGCGGTCCGGCTCGTGTCGCCGAGGGCGGTGGTGCCCTGATCGCCGGTACGGGTGTAGATACGTGTCAGATTGACCATGTGACCAGCCTAGTTAGGCGTCGGCGCTACGGAAGACGCGTGTGCCCACCGTCACGGCCGACAGCGCGAAGGTGAGCGGGGCCAGTACCCGGTACAGCACAGCACGGTCGTCCCGCGGTAGGTGATTATTTGTCGTGCCGGGCGTAACCCTGGACGTGATCACTCGTTTGATATGACGAATTGGTGTGCGGGGTCCGTAGCGACTCGGCGCATGTCCGTCATGTGAGACGTCAACCGCTCCTCGGCCTTGCCGGTCGGAGCTCAGCCGCCCTGGCCGGTGTCGGGCTCGGGTTGACCAGCTCAAGTCATCAGTTCAAAGAGGTGCCTCGATGACTACGTTCGATGTGAGCGAGCCCACCCACCCTGTCGTGCTTCCTCAGCGGCAGGCTCTGGAATCTGCGCCTGCAGACAACCCTGGGAGCAGGGACGAAACGGGGCGCGGACCCCGTCGGCGGTCGTCCGACGGCGCTGGCATCGGACATGAGCGAGGGGAGACTCCTGGCAGCCGCACCAGGCGCCGGGAGCGTCACCCCGAGGCCGCGAATGCGTAAGCCGCGTCCGCTGCTGAGGGAGTACACGCCGTCCGTGAGGGCGGCACCGTCCGAAGAGTTACAGCCGGTGACCGGGTGCCCGTGCTTGACCGCCACGGGCGGCCACTCATGCCGGTCTGCCCAAGACACATACGCTCGACGCTTTGTGCGTGGGCGAACTCGCTGAATCCACAAGCCTGGTCAGCCACCCGAATGCTGTTTTGGTCGTGATCGCGACCGGACGCGGCGTCTACGCGCGCACCACTCCGGACAAGTTCGGCTTTCCGCGGCTTCGCCGCCCCCCGGCAGAAGCAGCACCATGGATATGCCACCGGGGATCTGGTTGCCGCATCTCTTCCGTCAGGCAAGTACCGGGGCCATCACATGGGGCGCGTGGCTGTGCGGGCCACGGGGCGCTTCAATATCCGTACGGCCTCGGGGCTCGTCCAGGGTGTCCACCACCGCCATCTTCGGATGCTGAAGCGAGCGGACGGCTACGGCTACGGCACTCGCCCCGAAGACTCTTCCACCGGGTGACGCGCCTGCTGGAAATGTGATGTGCGTGACGTATGGCGTGACGCGCATCTCTTCGCCACCCCAAGGCCCCTCACGGGTACTAATCTCCGCCGGAGAGCATATGAACAACCGTTAGGACCGGCCGTGCAGGGACCAGCTGCAGAGGCGAACAGAAACCAAGGGGTGCAGACGTGGCCAGGAAGCTCGCCGTCATCGGAGCCGGACTCATGGGATCCGGTATTGCGCAGGTCTCCGCCCAGGCGGGCTGGGACGTCGTGCTGCGTGATGTCACCGACGAGGCCCTGACCCGTGGCCGTGACGGCATCAAGGCCTCGTACGACAAGTTCGTCTCCAAGGGGAAGCTGGGGGCGGCCGACGCCGATGCCGCGCTGGCCCGCATCACCACCACCACCGACCTCGACGCGGTCGCCGACGCGGATGTCGTCGTCGAGGCCGTCTTCGAGAAGCTCGAGGTCAAGCACGAGATCTTCCGGGCGCTCGACAAGATCGTCCGGGATGACGCCGTCCTCGCCTCCAACACCTCCGCGATCCCGATCACCAAGATCGCGGCCGTGACGGAGCGTCCCGAGCGCGTCGTCGGTGTGCACTTCTTCTCGCCGGTTCCGATGATGCAGCTCTGCGAACTCGTACGCGGCTACAAGACCAGCGACGAAACCCTCGCCACCGCACGGGAGTTCGCCGAGTCCGTCGGCAAGACCTGCATCGTCGTCAACCGTGACGTGGCCGGCTTCGTCACCACCCGGCTGATCTCGGCGCTCGTCGTGGAGGCCACCAAGCTCTACGAGTCGGGCGTCGCCACGGCCGAGGACATCGACATCGCCTGCAAGCTGGGCTTCGGCCACGCCATGGGCCCCCTGGCCACGGCTGACCTGACCGGGGTCGACATCCTCCTGCACGCCACGAGCAACATCTACACCGAGTCCCAGGACGAGAAGTTCGCCGCGCCGGAGCTGATGCGCCGGATGGTGGATGCAGGTGACATCGGCCGCAAGAGCGGGCAGGGCTTCTACACGTACTGATCGTTTTCGGTCCTCCGGTTTGCCTGATTTGCCGTCGGTCAGGCCCGGAGGCCCGGGGGGCGTCTCCCGGAATCGGTGGATCCGCGTGGTCCTCGCCGGGCCTTGGTCACTCCACGGGGTGAATTCGGTATCGGTTCGCTTACAGACGGCAACTTCCCTGTCGCTGTCGCAGTCAGTTGTGACAGAGACAGAACAGACAGACGAACCTTGCTACGGAGCAATTCCGGGGAGCACATATGCACATCAGGGGCGACCACGCCGAGCTGGTCGTCGGGGGCCGCCTCGACGTCCGAAGCGCGGCGGACGCCCGTACGGTCCTGCACTCGGCCCTCGACAACGGAGTCGGCGACCTGGTGCTCGACCTGACCGAGCTGGATTCCTGGGACGCCACCGGGCTCGGCGTCATCATGGGCGCACACCGCCGGGCCGGTCGTGCGGGACGACGGCTGGTACTCCGTGGCGTGCCGCCGCAGATGCAGCGCCTGCTGGTGGCGACCCGGCTGCACCGCATTCTGGCCATCGAGGGCGGAATCGCCGCAGACTCCCTGCCGCGCGTGTAGGGCCTGCCCGGCCCCGGCCCGGTGGACGGGCCCTGATCGTGCGGCGCGGCCGAAGGTGCGCAATCCGCACGAGAGAGTGCGCTTCGGACGGCGTGGCCCCCCGACTGTGCGCGGACACTGTGCGACGGTCTAGGGTTCGGCCGTCCGCCGATTGACGAACCCACCAGGCGGACACCGGACCGGAAGCGACAGCGGGGCGTGCGAGGCCGGGAGGGGCAATCGTGCGCGACGCGTCTGGGGGCTTTGGCGATGGACCCGACACACCGGGGACCGGAAGAGTACGGCCGGGACAACGACAGCTTCGACGAGGGAACCGGCCGGCGACGGCCGTCACGTGATCCACTGACTCCGGATTTCGGTCAGCAAACGCCACAGCAGGCGCGCGTCGTCCGGCTCATATCGGGTGACTACCTCCTCACCGTCAACCCGGTCGACGGCAGCGAGGTCGAGCTGTGCCCGCCGGGGGAGCAGCCGGACCCGCCGGTCCGGCGCACCGCGGCCGAGCGCGCCGACCGCGAACGCGCCACCGCACCGCCCGTGCCGCCGGGGCCGCCCGCTCCCCAACTGCCCCTCCTGGAGCGTGCGGAAGAGCGCGAGCGGCTGGCGCGCCTGCTGGCCCGCGGCCGCTCGGTGCGGCTCACCGGACCGGCCGGATCCGGCCGTACGGCACTGCTGAACGCCGTCGCCGCCGACTGCGCGGACCTCGCACCGGACGGAGTCGTACGGCTCTGCGGCTACAAGCGGACCGTCACCGACCTGCTCCACGGGCTCTTCGAGGCCGTCCATGACGCGCGGCTGCACCGGCCCGACCGCGCCGGTCTCCTCGAAAAGGTCCGGAGCATCGGCGCCGTCGTCGTACTCGACGACCTGGAATTCGGCGGGGCCGCCCTGGAGGAGCTGCTCGACGCCACTCCGGAGTGCGCCTTCCTGTTCGCGACGACTCCGGATGTGGCCGCACCCACCCCGGACTCGCACCTCGAAGAGGTCTTCCTCGGGGGCCTCGGCCGCAGCTCCTCGATCGACCTGCTGGAGCAGGTCGTCGAGCGTCCGCTCACCGAGGAGGAGGCGAACTGGGCGGGAGACCTCTGGTTCGAATCCGAGGGGCTGCCGCTGCGCTTCGTCCAGGCGGGCGCCCTGCTGCGCCAGCGCGACATGCTGCGCACCGACCCCGACGCGTACAGCGGCCTCTACAGCCGGTCCCTCGACGTACCCTTCGGGCACGACGAGGACGTCGACGGCGTCCACATACCGCTGCCCAGCCTCGGCGAGGGCGCGGCGCCCGCCGCACTGCTCGCGTCACGGCTGAGCGGGCCCGCCCGCGACACCCTGCGCTTCGCGGTCGCGCTCGGCGGCGAGGTGCCGCACCAGGCGCATCTGCCGGCGCTCGTGGGGGACACCCACGCCGACGCCGCGCTCGGTGAACTGGCCGGCTGCGGACTGCTCTCCCCGGCCGGTCCCCGCTACCGGCTGGCCGCCGGAGTCCTCGCCCAGCTGGAGGCCGCCGGATACGGCGAGGACAGCACCGACCGGGCCCTGACGGCGGCCCAGCACTACGCCTGGTGGGCCGGGCACCCCTCGGTCGGCCCCGCCCGGGCGACCGCCGAGGCCGACGCGGTCGTCGCGGCGATGGCACAGCTCGTCCCCGGCGACGGGGCGGGGCAGACCAGCGTGGCCGTGCTGCTGGCCCGCAGCGCCTCCCCGGCCTTCGCGGCGGGACTGCACTGGGGCGCCTGGGAGAGGGCCCTGCGGATCGGCCAGGAGGCGGCCAGGATTGCCGGAGAGGTCGCCGAAGAGGCGTACTTCCACCATGAGTTGGGCGTCCTCGCACTCTGCACCGGCAATCCGGACCGGGCCAGGGCGGAGCTGGAGACCTCGATCAGCATGCGCGGGGCGCTCGCCGACAAGTCGGGCGCGGTGGCCGGACGACGCGCGCTCGCCCTGGTCGAGGACCGCTCCGGCGGCCCGCGGCCCGGCGGACCTGTCCCGGTGGGCGACGACGTGCCGGCCCCGCGGTACGAGGAGCCGGTGCCGCCGCCTGTCGGTCCGACGGCAGCCGTGACGCAGACGCTGTCACGGCCGTACGAGGACGTCACCGCGGTGATATCCCGGCAGAGCGCCCCCGCAACCGCCTCGGGCGCGCGGGGCGGCCGTTTCGGAGCGCTGGGCGGGGCCCGGCGCAATCCGCTCGCGGCGGGCGTGGGCGTCCTCCTGGCCGGTGTGCTGGGCGCGGTGGTGGTGCTGGGGACGCCGTTCGGTGACGGCGATGCCCAGGGCAATCCGGGTGTCACGACCGAGGAGTCGGCGGGCCAGGACGACAGCGGGGACGGAATCCCGGCCGACGGGCCGACGGACGGCTCGGCCCCCGGAGACACGGCATCCGGCGGCAGCGCGGTGACGCCGGGCCCGTCGGGCAGCCAGGCCACGCCCGGCGTGAGCGGTACGCCGTCCACGGACCCGACGGGGCCGGGCAACACCCCGTCGGCGGACACCCCGTCCAGCGACAAGCC
The DNA here is from genome assembly GCF_014648655.1 of Streptomyces atratus. Taxonomy (GTDB): domain Bacteria; phylum Actinomycetota; class Actinomycetes; order Streptomycetales; family Streptomycetaceae; genus Streptomyces; species Streptomyces atratus. The sequence goes on along the minus strand of NZ_BMRN01000001.1, from coordinate 123,947 downwards.
GTCGTCGGGCAAGCCGACCAAGTCGTCCAGCCCGACGAAGTCGTCCCCGCCGACGAAGCCGGGCAGCCCGAGCCCGACTCCGACGGAGACCGACTCCCCGGACCCGACGGACCCGGCAACCGAGACCCCGCCGATGTCGCCGAACACCTCCGACTCGGCGAGCGGGCCTTCTTCTTCGTTCTCTGCACCGGCCAGTGCGGACAGCAGTCCGACCGCGGCCTGAGCAGAACTCCGCGGACGCCGGACGGACCATGCACGTCCGGCGTCCGCGGAATGTCAGAACAGACGCAGCTTGTCGTCCTCGATGCCGCGCAGCGCGTCGTAGTCGAGCACCACACAGCCGATCCCGCGGTCCGTCGCCAGCACGCGCGCCTGCGGCTTGATCTCCTGCGCCGCGAAGATGCCCTTCACGGGGGCGAGGTGGGGATCGCGGTTGAGCAGCTCCAGATAGCGGGTCAGCTGCTCCACGCCGTCGATGTCGCCGCGCCGCTTCAGCTCCACGGCCACGGTCTGGCCGTCGGCGTCCCGGCACAGGATGTCGACCGGTCCGATGGCGGTGAAGTACTCACGGCGGATCAAGGTGTAGCCCTCGCCGAGTGTCTCGATCCGGTCAGCGAGGAGTTCCTGCAGATGTGCTTCGACGCCGTCCTTGATGAGGCCCGGGTCGACACCCAGCTCATGGGACGAGTCATGGAGGATTTCCTCCATCGTGATGATCAGTTTCTCGCCCGCTTTGTTGACCACGGTCCAGACGCCCGCGGTGTCGTCGGCGCCCTCCTTGAGGGTGCAGGGCGGTGACATCCAGTTGAGGGGTTTGTACGCCCTGTCGTCGGCGTGGATCGACACGCTCCCGTCCGCCTTCACCAGGATCAGACGGGGAGCGGAGGGCAGGTGGGCCGTGAGCCGGCCGGCGTAGTCCACGGAGCAGCGGGCGATGACGAGACGCATGGTCGGCAACGCTACTCGACGACGGGTGCTCCACGCGATTCTCCCTCCGCCGCCCCTCCGGGCCCCGGACCGGGGCCCCAGGGGCTTGCCCCTCTTTGATCCCCTTCGTTATTGGCCGGTTGTGTTCCCAATCTCCTGGTGCGGCCAGGACTGCACCCTTACCGTGGAAGCAGGAGGTCGCCGTCTGTGCACGCTGCGTCGCCGTCCTCCTTCCCTGCCCGTAAGGCCCCGGCCCGGCGTCGGGGTCGCGAGAGGAGAACCCATGTCGCTCGACGTCTCACCGGCGCTGTTGGAACAGGCCGAGCGAGGCGAGGTCGACGAAGCCGACTTCGTCGACTGCGTCCGGACCTCCCTGCCCTACGCATGGGAGATGATCAGCTCTCTGGTGGCTCAGCTGAAGGTCGACGGCGGACAGTTCGCCGACAACCAGACGCCCCCGCCGGACGAGCAGGCACGTGGTCAGCTGCTGCGCGCGCTCGCGAGTGATGCGATACGTGGCGCTCTGCAGAGGCACTTCGGGGTGCGTCTGGCATTCCAGAACTGCCACCGCGTCGCGGTGTTCCCGCTGGACGCCTCGGTCGACGAGCGTCTGGCCCGCTTCACCTCGGTGAGGGGCCAGTTGCTCAATCAGTCGCCCGAACTACGGGACTGCTAAACGCTTCTGCTGCCGTTCCGGGGCGCCGAAGGTGCAACTGGCTCCGGGGCGGCAGCCCCCGTACCTCTTACGACTGCTTATGTGAGCAGCGGCAGTACTGCAGTGCCCAGCCGCGCTACGTTCTCCTCCGTGGCCGCCAGATCTCCCGAACCCTCCACCAGGAGCGCGAAGCGGGTGATGCCCGTCCGCTCGGCGGTGGCGGCGAGCCGGTCGGCCGCGAGCCGGGGCGGGCCCACCGGATGAAGGCCGCACAGCAGCTCCGTATAGGCGACCGGGTCGCGCATCACCCGGTGCCGGCCATCGACCGTCACATGGGCGTCCAGGCCCTGTCGCAGCCAGCCCGGCATCGCCTTCACGAGCGTCTCCACGGCGTCCTCGGCACGGTCGGAGATCTGGGCCACCCCTGCGGACACATGTCCGGCCTCCCGGACGCTCTCGGGCGAGCGGCCCGCGGCGAGGGCGGCGGAGCGCCACAGGGCGACCATCTCGGCCTTCTCCTCGTCCCCGCAGTGCATACCGAGCAGCATCGGCAGACCGTTCTGTGCGGCGAGCCTCACCGTCTTCGGCGAGGTGCACGCGACGATCACCTCGGGACCGCCGGGGCTCCCGCCGCCGTCCACGTCGAGCAGCTCGTCGGCCCGGGGGACCACCGCCACCTCGCGGAAGCCGTACCGTTCCCCGCTCCCCGCCACGCGGGGTTTGCCCAGCCAGTCGAGCAGCAGCTCCAGGGACTCCGGGAAGCCCTTCTCGTACGCCTCCAAGCCCCCTCCGAACACCTCCAGATCCACCCAGGGGCCGCCCCGGCCGACGCCGAGCGTGAACCTGCCGCCGCTGGTGAGATGGAGCAGCGCGGCCTGTTCGCCCAGCGCGACCGGGTGCTGGGTCGGCAGCACGCTCACAGCCGTACCCACCCGGATTCTCCGGGTACGGCCGAGCAGCAGCGCGGCCAGGGTGACCGCGGACGGGCAGACCCCGTACGGCACGAAATGATGTTCTGCCAGCCAGACCGAGTCGAGCCCGGATTCCTCCGCGACCTCGGTGGACCGGATCGCGCGATGCAGCGCTTCTCCCGGCCCCTGCCCCGGAAACTGGGCTGCCAGTACGAACGTTCCCACACGCATCGCCAATTACCTCCTTGCGGCCGACGCGGCTCTCCCCTACCGGCAACAACGTCTGACACGTGCCAAAGGCACGGTCCGGGGGCAGGTTGTTGCGATTTTCCGGTAACTCACCCCGCCCGGGACGCCGTCCTGTGCGGGGTGGGACACCTCGCTCGGCCGAATGGCCCTACGCTTGACGGGAACTGCCCAGCCTGCCCCGTGAGGTGTCACGTGTCCCCGCGCCGCAACCGCCCCCGAGGCGGCGAGAGTCCCTACGACAGCGCAGCGGAGCCGGGGGCCCGCTACGGCGGCGGCGGACGCACCGAACAGTGGCATGGCGAGGAGTGGTCGGTCCGCCCGGTGAGCGGCGCGAGCGCGGCCGGCAAGCGGTATCGCTGCCCCGGCTGCGACCAGGAGATCCCGTCCGGCGTCCCGCACCTGGTGGCCTGGTCCGAGTACAGCGGGATCGACGACCGCAGGCACTGGCACAAGGCCTGCTGGAACGCGAGGGACCGCCGCACCACGCAGGTGCAGCGGTCCAGGAACGCGCCTCGCTACTGAGCTCCGGCGGCCGGCGAACGGTGGCCGACGGCCGGTGACCGGTCAGACGTCGCGCTTCTCCAGCGACGCATAGGCACCGGCCATGGCCACGGCCGTGACGCCGAGCATGATCCACAGCGGATCCCAGCCGGACGGACCCGACCCGGTGACCGAGGTGTCGTAGAACGCGCCGAGCTGGCTGGGGATGGAGTACTCGAAGAACGCCTGCCTCAGGTCGCTGAGCGACTCCGCGAACATGAACATGGCCAGCACGAGCGGCAGCAGCACCACCCCGATCATGATCGTGATCGCTCCCGCGGAGTGCCGGATGAGAGCGCCGATCGCGAGCGAGAGCAGGCCCAGCATCGCGATGTAGAGGCCGACGCCGACAGTGGCGCGCAACCAGGCGTCACCGGTGGGTGCCTCGCCGTCGAGGATGGCCGTCTGCAACGCCCCGACCAGCGCGGTCATCACGGTCGTGATGACGAAGGTGAGCAGGAAGAAGACGATCGCCTTCGCGGTCAGCACCCGCGCACGGTCGGGGCAGGCCGTCAGCGTCGTACGGATCATGCCGGTGCCGTACTCGGAGGCGATGGTCATCACGCCGAGCGTGATCACACAGATCGAACCGAGCAGCACCCCGAAGAAGCCGAAGCTGAGCACCGGGGTCTCGCCGACGTTGGCGTCGGCGGTACTGACCGCGATCGCGGCGAGCAGCCCGAGGCCGAGGAGCAACACGATCATGACGCCGAGCGTCCACATGGTGGAGCGCACCGAACGGATCTTGGTCCACTCGGAGGCGAGCGCGTCGCCGAGGGTGGCGCGGCGCACCGGGATCGGTGAGGCATAGAGCCCGGCCGGTGCGTCCTGCCAGTTCTGCTGCGGGACCGGGGCCTGCTGCTGGTACGGCGCCTGCGGGGTCGGCGGTGTGGTCATCGGGCGTCCTCGCTGGTCTCGCGCTTGGTCAGGTCTGCGGGGGCTGCGGCGGGCGCCGCCTGGGCCGCAGGGGCAGCGGCGACGGGCGACGCCGGAGCTCCCGCGTACGGGTTCTGTCCGGGCGGCGGCGGGGCGTACCAGCCCTGCTGCGGCATCTCCGGGACCGGCGGCTGCGGCGCCCCGTAACCGGGCTGCTGTCCGTACCCGCCGTGCACCGGCTGCTGCAGCCCGGCTTTCTGGTCCACCGTCGAGCGGTAGTCCACGGCGCCCTGCGTCATCCGCATGTACGCCTCCTCGAGCGAGGCCTGGTGCGGCGAGAGCTCCCACAGCCGGACGTCCGACTCGTGTGCCAGATCGCTGATCCGCGGCAGCCGCAGACCGGTGATCCGCAGGGCCCCGTCCGGCTCCGACATGACCTGGCCGCCCGCCTCGGTGAGCGAGGCGGTCAGCTTCTCCCGCTGCTCCTGCGCACCGTCCGCGATCCGCACCCGGGCGAAGTCGGCCGAATTGGCGGAGATGAAGTCCTTGACGCTCATGTCGGAGAGCAACTGCCCGCGGCCGATCACGATCAGATGGTCGGCGGTGAGGGCCATTTCGCTCATCAGATGGCTGGACACGAAGACCGTACGGCCCTCCGACGCCAGCATCTTCATCAGATTGCGGACCCAGAGGATGCCCTCGGGGTCGAGGCCGTTGACGGGCTCGTCGAAGAGCAGCACCTGCGGGTCGCCGAGCAGCGCCGCCGCGATGCCGAGCCGCTGGCCCATACCGAGCGAGAAGCCCTTGGACCGCTTCCGCGCGACGTCGTGAAGACCGACGACACCGAGCACCTCGTCGACCCGGGCGGCCGGGATGCCGGCGAGCTGGGCGAGCGAGAGGAGGTGGTTACGGGCGCTGCGCCCGCCGTGCACTGCCTTCGCGTCCAGCAGCGCACCCACCTGTCGCGGAGCGTTCGGCAGGCTGCGGAAGGGGTGGCCGCCGATCGTGACATGGCCGGAAGTCGGTCGGTCCAGGCCCAGCATCATGCGCATGGTGGTGGACTTGCCCGACCCATTGGGACCGAGGAATCCGGTGACGGCCCCCGGCCGCACCTGGAAGGAAAGGTTGTACACGGCCGTCTTCGCGCCGTAGCGCTTGGTCAGGCCGACTGCCTCGATCATGCTCCAGCCCCATCGACTTCGTCTGTCGTCGGGGCCCAGGCCGTCCGGCCGCACGCCCCCCGTAAGAGTTAGGAGGATATCCAGCCCTTGACGGTTCCGGCCAAGTCGTTACGAGAGCGCATCGCCTTCCCGGCAGAGCGGACGGAGCGCTTCCGGGCCGATCGGGTCTTGCGCCCGCCCATCGGCCACGGATCCCGCGCACCGGTCATGCGTCCCGTTTCTTCAGTACGAGATAGCCGCCTGCCAGCGCGGCAGCCACCCATGCGATCAGAATGCCGAGCCCGCCCCATGGCCCGTACGGAGCAGGGTTGCTGTTCATGGCATCCGGAACAACCTGCATGATCTTGGATCCGGCCTGGTCGGGGAAGTAGCGGGCGACCTTCTTCGCGCCCGGGACCGCCGACAGGATCTGGGAGACCAGGAAGAAGAACGGCATCAGGATGCCGAGCGACAGCATGGAGCTGCGCAGCATCGTCGCCACACCCATGGAGAAGATCCCGATCAGGCCCATGTAGATGCCGCCGCCGACGACGGCGCGCAGGACATTGTCCGCACCGATGTCCGTGTGATGGTCGCCGAGGAGGGACTGCCCGAGGAAGAACGAGACGAAGCTGGTGGCGATGCCGACCACCAGCGCCAGCACACCGGCCACCGCGACCTTGCTGAAGAGGAACGAACCGCGCTGGGGCACGGCCGCCAGCGAGGTGCGGATCATGCCCGAGCTGTACTCCGTACCGACCACCAGCACACCGAAGACGACCATGGCCAGCTGGCCGAGGACCATGCCGGAAAAGCTGATGAGGGTCGGGTCGAAGGTGGCCCTCTCGACCGCGGGGAGGTCGTCGAACTGGGCGTTCATCAGGGCACAGAGCGCCGCGCTCATCGCGACGGTGACGACGAACGCGGAGATCAGGGTCCAGACGGTCGACGAAACCGTACGGATCTTGGTCCACTCGGAGGTCAGGACCGCGGGTACCGATGCCATCGTCGTCACGCCCCCTTGACGGTGCCGGAAGTGCCGGGTACGCCCGGCATGCCGTTCCCGGCCGTGCCGGCGGCGGTCCGCCGGTTCCACTCGTCGCCCCAGTGCGGGCCCACGGGCGGCGGTGCCGCACCGAGCTCCGAGTGTGCGTGGTACTCCACGGAGTCCGCCGTCATCTGCATGAAGGCCTCCTCCAGGGAGGCCCGCTGGGAGCTCAGTTCGTGCAGCACGATCTGATGCCGGGCGGCGAGCTCTCCCAGCGCCTCGGTGGTGGCGCCGTCGATCTCCAGCGTGCCGCTGCCCGTCTCGACCACGATCAGGCCTTCCTCGTGCAGTACATCGCGCAGCCGCTCCTGCTGCGGAGAGCGCAGACGCACATAACTGCGGGAGTTCTGGTGGATGAAGTCGGCCATCGAGGTGTCGGCGAGCAGCCGGCCCTGGCCGATCACGATCAAATGGTCCGCGGTGAGGGCCATTTCGCTCATCAGATGCGAGGAGACGAAGATCGTCCGGCCTTCCGCGGCGAGCGCCTTCATCAGATTGCGGATCCAGTGAATTCCCTCGGGGTCGAGGCCGTTGACGGGCTCGTCGAAGAGCAGCACCTGCGGGTCGCCGAGCAGCGCCGCCGCGATGCCGAGCCGCTGGCCCATACCGAGGGAGAAGCCCTTCGACTTCTTCCTCGCCACCGCGCTCAGACCGACGGTGTCCAGCACCTGGGCGACCCGGCTCTCCGGGATGCGATTGCTCTGCGCGAGACAGAGCAGATTGTTGTACGCGCTGCGCCCGCCGTGCATCGACTTCGCGTCGAGCAGCGCCCCGATGTACTTGAGGGGTTCTTCCAGGTCGCGGTAGTGCTTGCCGTCGATGCGCACCGAACCGCTGGTCGGGTTGTCGAGATCGAGCATCATCCGCATCGTCGTGGACTTGCCCGCACCGTTGGGGCCCAGAAAGCCCGTCACCATTCCAGGACTGACGCGGCACGAAAGCCGGTCGACGGCAACCTTGCTGCCGAAGCGCTTGGTGAGACCATCAAGCTCGATCATGCGTTCACGCTAGAACGGCCGCGCGCCCGGCGCCACCACAAGGGCGGAACCGGGCGCGCAAGAGGTACGACTGCGGTACTGCGGGGTCAGCGGGTCTGCTGAGCCGGGACGCCGCGGGTGACCGGCTCGTCGTCGGCGGGGGAGCCGGCGGCGGCCACCGCGGCACCGGTCAGCGTCGCCAGCATCTCGCGGACGTTGGTCAGCTGAGCGTTGATCGAGTCGCGGCGGTTGGTGAGCGCCGCCAGCTCGCGCTCCGACTCGCTGCGGATCCGGTCGGCCTTCGCGTTCGCGTCGGCCACGATGTCCTCGGACTGGCGCTGCGCGGTCTCCACCGTCTGACGGGCCCGGCGCTCGGCGTCCGTACGGAGCTTCTCGGCCTCCAGGCGGAGCTGCTCGGCGCGGTGCTCGATCTCGGCGAGGCGCTTCTCGGCCTTGGCCTGACGGGACGCGAGGTCGCGCTCCGACTGGTCGCGGCGCTTGGCGAGGTTGGTCTCGAAGTCCGCGGCGGCCTGGGCGGCCTTGGCGCGGGTCTCCTCGAAGAGGGCGTCCGCCTCCTCGCGCTTCTGCGCCGCGTCCTTCTGGGCCTCGGTGCGCAGCGAGGTGGCCTCACCCTTGGCCTTCTCGACGATACGAACGCCCTCGTCCTCGGCCTTCGCCTTGCGCTCGGCGGCGAACGACTCGGCGTCGTTGCGCACCTGCTGGGCGGCCGACTCGGCGAGCTCACGGTGCTGCTCGGCGGCGCGACGGGCCTCCTCGCGCAGGTCCTTCGCCTCCTCCTCGGCCAGGCGGAGAATCTTCTCCACGCGCGCGCCGAGACCGGCGTACGACGGCTCCGCGTCGTTCACCTGGGCCTGGGCGTTCTGCGTTTCGAGGTGGAGTTCCTCGATGCGCTTTTCCAGAGACGTGATGCGGGTCAGAGCACTATCACGGTCGGCGACGAGCTTGGTAATGCGGTCATCCACCTGACCGCGGTCGTATCCACGTCGCACGAGCTCGAAGCCGAAGGGGGAGGAAGGGTCGCTCATGAGGTTCCTGTCGAATGAGACCGGTGAGGTGTTAGAGGGAATCCTAGGGGCCCGAGCGGCGTGTCATCGAGCGGATGCCCGTTTGATCTGGAGAATGACACCCCTTTTGAGTGGCGGACCGCCGCAACTCTTGCCACTCGGAGGGTTGAACGTCCTTGACGAAGCACGGGAGATGACAGGGCGACTACCCCGCGGACGACTTGCCACTCGATCGAGTGCCTGCTGAGGCACCGGCTTTGACGCCAACGGCGGAGCCGCCACCCGAGCCCTTGCCGCCGACCGTCGGCGTCTCGAACGACTCCAATGCCTCCAGCACGTCCTGGACACGGGAGATTTCGGTGTTGATGTCCTCGCGCCGACGCACCAGCAGATCGAGTTCGCGCTTGCCCTCGTCCACCGTACGCTTCGCCTCGACCTCGGCGTCGGCCCGCAGCTTCTCGGCCTCACGGACCAGCGTGGCCTTCTTCTGCTCGGCCTCCTTCAGCAGCGCCTCGGCCCGCTTCACAGCCGCGATCCGGACCTTGCTCGCCTCCGAATTGGCGTCCGCCAGCAGCTCCTTGGCCTTGGCCGCCGCATCGTCGCGCTGCTCGGTCGCCGCCTTCATCAGGTTGTCGACGCGCTCGCCCGCCGTCTTCATCTGCTCGGAGGTCTCCCGCCGGGCCCGGTCGTGCAGCTCCTCGATCTCGCTCTCGATCCGGGTCCTGAGCTCCTCGGCACGCTCCCGGATGGCCGTGGCGTCCCGGCGCGCTCCGACCAGCAGCTCGTCCGCGTCCGTACGGGCGCGCTCCACCAGGGAGTTGCCCTCGACGGTCGCCTCCGAGGTGATCCGCACGGCCTCCTTGCGGGCCACGCCGACCATCGTGTCGGCCTGCTCCTCGGCCTCGGTGGCGGCGCGCAGCGCCTCCTCCTGAGCCTTGTTGACGAGCTGGTCCGCCTGCTCGGCGGCATCGGCACGGCGCTTCGCCGCGGCCTCCCGCGCCTCGTCGAGCAGCCGGTCGGCCTCCTGACGGGCCTCGGCACGCATCTGCTCGGCCGCCGCCTCCGCGTCGGCGCGTACCTGCTCCGACTCCTCGCGGGTGCGGGCCGCGTGCTCCTGTGCCGAGGCGACGGTGGCCGCCGCCTCCGCACGCAGCCGCTCGGCCCCGTCCGTGGCCTCGTCCGCCACCCGGGTCGCCTGCTGCGTCGCCTCGTCGACCAGCCGGGTCGCCTGCTGCGTCGCCTCGTCGACCAGCCGGGTCGCCTGCTGTGTCGCCTCCTCGGCGAGCTGGGTGGCCTGTTGCGTCGACTCCGTACGGATCCGCTCGGCCTCGCTGGTCGCCTCGCCCACCAGCCGGTCGGCCTGGGTCGCGGCATCCGAACGCATCCGGTTGGCGTCCTCGCGGGCCTCGGCCCGGCTGCGAGCCGCGTCCTGCTCGGCCGAGGCCAGCGCGTCGGAGGCCTCGGTACGCATCCGCTGGCTGTACTCCGCGGTGTCCGCGCGCAGCCGTTCCGACTCGGCGATCGCATCGGAGACGGTCCGCTCGGCCATCGCCTTCGCGGCCTCGGACTCCTCCTGCGCCTCCCGGCGGATGCGGGCCGCGTCCTCGCCGGCCCGCTCCCGTTCCGCGTGCGCATCGGAGCGGACCCGGTCCGCCTCCTCCTGCGCCTCGGACTTCGTCCGCTCCGCGACATGCTCGGCGGCGGAGCGCAGTCCGGCGATCTCCGCCTCGGCCTGCTCCTGCAGCCCGTTGACCGAATCCCGTACCTGCTGGGCTGTCTGCTCTGCCGCGGAGACCAGCTCGGTCGCCCGGCTGTCCGCCTCCTCGACCAGACGCTGCGCCTCGGCCTGCGCCTGCTCGACCCGCTTGCGGGCGGACGCGAGAAGCTCCTCGCTCTGCTCGCGGGCCCGCTCGCGCTCCTGGTTCGCCTCGGTGCGCGCCGCGTCGAGGGTCTCCTCGGCCTCCCGCCGGCGCCGGTTCGCCTCCTCCTGCGCGGCGGCCAGCGCCTCGGCGGCCTCCGTGCCCACCCGCTCCGCGGCGGCTGCGGCCTCGGAACGCACCCGGTCGGCGCTCTCCTGCGCCTCGGACTTGAGCCGCTCCGCCTCGGCGGCCGCCTCGCTGCGCAGCCGTACGGCTGCGGACTCGCCCTCCGCACGCGAGCGCGACGCATCCGCCGCGGCCTCGTCGCGCAGCCGCTCCGCCTCGGTCTCCGCCTGCTCCTGCAGCGCCCGCAACCGCTCGGCGGCCTCCGCGCGCAGCCGCTCGGACTCCTCGTTCGTCTCTCGCCGGATGCGCTCCGCCTCGGAGCGCGCGTCGTTAAGCGCCTGCTCGGCGGTGGTGACCCTGGTCTCGGCCTCGGTGTGCAGCCGGGTCAGCTCGTCGGCCGCCTTCGCCTGCCGGGCCGCGACCGCACGCTCGGTCTCCTCGCGCAGTTCCGCCGCCGCCTGCTCGGCCACGGTGGTGACGGACCGGGCCTGCTCCTCGGACTCGGTACGCAGTTGCTCGGCCTCGGCGCGGGCGCGCTCCAGGGCCTCCTCGGCCTGCTTGCGCAGCGCGGTGGCGCGCTCGGTTGCTTCGGTACGGACCCGCTCGCTCTCCGTGCCCGCGGTGGTGCGCAGCTCCTCCGCGTCCGCCTTCGCCTTGGACAGCAGCTCCTCGGCGGTCTTCGCGCCTTCCTCGATCTGCTGGACGGCCTCGCGGCGGGCCTCGCCACGGATCCGCTCGCCCTCGGCGACCGCCTCGGAGCGCAGCTGCTCGGCCTCGCCGCGCAGCCTGCGCGCCTCCTCCTGCAGCTCGACCGTCTTGGCCCGGTACTCCTTGGTGTCGTCCTTGGCCGCGCCCTTGAGCTGATCGGCCTGCTCGGCGGCCTCGCCGCGCAGCCGGTCCGCCTCGGTCTCCGCCTCGCGGCGGATCCGGTCGGCCTCCTCGCTCGCCGCCCTGGTGGTGGACTTCGCGTCCTCGGATGCCTTGGTCAGCACCTCCTCGGCGGCCCTGGCGGCCTTGGCGAGCTGGGCAGCGGCGTCCTCGGCGGCCGCCGTGCGGGCCTTCTCGGCCGCCTCGGACTTCAGCCGGTCCGCCTCGGCGCGGGCATCGGCGAGCGCCTGCTCGGCCTCCGCCTTGAGCGACTCGGCGTCCTTGGTGGCCTCGCCGACCAGCCGGGCGATCTCCGACCTGGCCGTACGGGTGCGCTGCTCGTTCTGCGACTCGGCGGCGGCCAGCCGCTTGACGGCGGCCTCCTTCGCCTCGCTGGTGACCTTCTCGGCCGCCAGACGGGCCTCGCGCAGCTGGGTCTCGGCCTCCTGCATGCGCTGCTCGGCGGCCCGGTTCAGCTCGGTGGTCTGCTGCCGGGTCTGCTCGGTCTCGGCCGTCGTCGACGTACGCAGCTGCTCGGCGTGGCTGGTGGCCTCCTGCGCCTGGCTGGAGGCGGCGTTCAGCAGCCGCTCGGCGTCCTTGCGGGCGCGCAGCAGGATCGCCTCGGCGTCGGCACGGGCAGACTCCGCCTCGGAGCCGAGCCGCTGCCGGGTCTCGTTCGCCAGCCGGCCCGCCTCGGCGCGCGCGGCCGCCAGGGACTGCTCGGCCTCGGCCCTTGATTCCTCCAGCAGCCGACGCGCCTGGGACTCGGTCCTGGCCCTGAGCTGCTCGGCCCAGGCGACGTTCTCGTTGACATGGGACTCGACGGTCTGACGGCGCTCGGCCAGCTCCTGGTCGAGCTGCTGGCGCCGCTGCACGGCCTCGTTGTGCAGCTCGGCCTGGAGCCGCGCCTGGTGCTCGGCATGCTCCTGCAGGATCCGCTGCGTCTGCGCACGGGCGTCACGGAGCTCCCGCTCCGCGTCGGTCCGCAGCTGCTCGGCCTGGATCTGGGCATTACGGAGCAGCTGCTCGGCCTGGTAGCCGATGTCCGCGCTGTCGTATGCGGGACGGGTCGCGAGATTGCGCCGAGCCTCGTGCAGCTTGGCGCGCAATACCTCGACCTGGTAACCGAGGTCCTCGGCGTGCTGAACGGCCTTCTCCCGGTCGGTCTTCAGCCGGTCCATCTCGGCTTCGAACCGCGAGAGATGGTCGTCTTCAGCTCGGTGGCTCTCCTGGCGTTCGTAGCCCCGCACTGCGCGGTCCCATCCGTCCCCTGGTCGCAACTCTCCAACGAGTACCGTTCGCCGGCGAACGGTCCCCCGGGGAATGGTGACAGATCACGGCTGGGGACGCGGCGCGGCCCCGACCCGGCCCCGGCCCGGAACGGCCCACTCTACCGGGCCAGGTATCCGGAGGTCAGTGCTCCGCTGCGGACGTGACCAGTTCGGTGAGGACACCGTGGCAGTCCTTGGGGTGCAGGAAGGTGATCCGGGACCCCATCGAACCGGTCCTGGGCTCGTCGTACAGCACCCTGACCCCCTTCCCCCGGATGTCCGCCGCGTCGGCGTCGACGTCCGCGGTGCCGAAGGCGATGTGGTGGACACCCTCCCCGTTCTTTGCCAGCCACTTGCCCACGGCCGAGTCCTCCCGGGTCGGCTCCAGCAACTGGAGGTAGGAAGCACCGCCGTCGGACGTATCGTTGATCTTGAGCATGGCCTCACGGACGCCCTGCTCCTCGTTGATCTCGGAGTGGAACACCTCGAAACCGTAGGTCGAGCGGTAGAACTCGACGGTCTTGTCCAGGTCGAAACAGGCGATCCCGATGTGGTCGATTCGCGTCAGCATGCAACCAGTGCAGCGCGACACCGATGGTTACGCAACGTGCGCGCGATCACACCCGCTGCCGGATGACGGGCGCGGTACCGCTCAGTACATTCATGTAAACCCTCGTTCACTCCTAATCCCAAGGGGCTGCGCCTCATGTCAGGAACGACCGGTACCACCTCAGTGATCGTCGCGGGCGCGCGTACGCCCATGGGCCGGCTTCTCGGCTCGCTGAAGAGCTTCTCCGGGGCCGATCTCGGCGGCATCGCCATCAAGGCCGCGCTGGACCGGGCCGGCATCGGCGGCGACCAGGTCGAGTACGTGATCATGGGCCAGGTCCTGCAGGCCGGTGCGGGCCAGATGCCGGCCCGCCAGGCCGCGGTCAAGGCGGGCATCCCGATGAACGTCCCCGCGCTCACGGTCAACAAGGTGTGTCTGTCCGGGCTCGACGCGATCGCGCTCGCCGACCAGCTGATCCGCGCCGGTGAGTTCGACGTCGTCGTCGCCGGTGGCCAGGAGTCCATGACGAACGCCCCGCACCTGCTCCCGAAGTCCCGCGAGGGCTACAAGTACGGCGCGATCGAGATGCTCGACTCGATGGCGTACGACGGTCTGACCGACGCCTACGAGAACATCCCGATGGGTGAATCCACCGAGAAGCACAACACCCGCCTTGGCCTGAACCGCGCCGACCAGGACGAGATCGGCGCCCTCTCCCACCAGCGCGCCGCCGCCGCCCAGAAGAACGGCATCTTCGAGGCCGAGATCACCCCGGTCGAGATCCCGCAGCGCAAGGGCGACCCGGTCCTCTTCTCCAAGGACGAGGGCATCCGCGCGGAGACGACCGCGGAGTCCCTCGGCAAGCTGCGCCCGGCCTTCACCAAGGACGGCACGATCACCGCGGGCACCTCCTCGCAGATCTCCGACGGCGCCGCAGCGGTCGTCGTCATGAGCAAGACCAAGGCCGAGGAGCTGGGCCTGGACTGGATCGCCGAGATCGGCGCCCACGGCAATGTGGCGGGCCCGGACAACTCGCTCCAGTCGCAGCCGTCCAACGCCATCAAGCACGCCCTGAAGAAGGACGGCCTGGAGGTCGCGGACCTCGACCTGATCGAGATCAACGAGGCGTTCGCCGCGGTCGCCGTCCAGTCGATGAAGGACCTCGGCGTCACCCCGGAAAAGGTGAACGTCAACGGCGGCGCCATCGCGCTGGGTCACCCGATCGGCATGTCCGGCGCCCGTGTGGTGCTGCACCTGGCGCTGGAGCTGAAGCGGCGCGGCGGCGGCACCGGTGCGGCGGCGCTGTGCGGCGGCGGTGGCCAGGGCGACGCGCTGATCATCCGCGTCCCCAAGTAGGAACGGCCCGGGCAAGCAGTACGTAGTACACGTAGAGCACTCAGCGAGTGAACGGAGCGGTGATGGTGGACGTCCCCACCCTGGTCGAGCAGGCCCGTGCGGGCCGGCCGCGGGCCGTGGCCCGGCTCATCTCCCTGGTGGAGGGTGCGTCGCCGCAGCTGCGCGAGGTGATGGCGGCCCTGGCGCCGCTGACGGGCAACGCGTACGTCGTCGGTCTGACCGGCTCACCCGGTGTCGGCAAATCGACATCGACGTCGGCACTGGTCTCGGCGTACCGGCGGGCAGGCAAGCGGGTCGGCGTCCTGGCCGTCGACCCGTCCTCCCCGTTCTCCGGCGGGGCGCTCCTCGGTGACCGGGTCCGGATGTCGGAGCACGCCTCCGACCCGGGCGTCTACATCCGCTCCATGGCCACCCGCGGACATCTGGGCGGTCTCGCCTGGTCGGCACCGCAGGCGATCCGGGTGCTGGATGCTGCGGGCTGCGAAGTGATCCTGGTGGAGACGGTCGGCGTCGGCCAGTCGGAGGTGGAGATCGCCTCCCAGGCCGACACCTCCGTCGTCCTGCTGGCGCCCGGCATGGGCGACGGCATCCAGGCGGCGAAGGCCGGAATCCTGGAGATCGGCGATGTATACGTCGTCAACAAGGCCGACCGGGACGGCGCGGATGCCACCGCGCGCGAGCTCAACCACATGCTGGGCCTCGGCGAGTCCCGCGGTCCCGGCGACTGGCGGCCGCCGATCGTGAAGACGGTCGCCGCCCGGGGCGAGGGCATCGACGAGGTCGTCGAGGCGCTGGAGAAGCACCGGGCGTGGATGGAGGAGCACGGAGTGCTCGCCGAGCGGCGCATGGCCCGCGCGGCCCACGAGGTCGAGACGATCGCCGTCACGCGGCTGCGTGAGCGCATCGGCGATCTGCACGGCGACCGCCACATCGGCGCGCTCGCCGAACGCATCGTGGCGGGGAGCCTCGACCCCTACGCGGCGGCGGACGAGCTCGTGGCAGGACTCACCGGGGTCTGATCCCGTCCGGACGGGTCCGGGAGTGGCGTGCGGGCCGCTCCCGGGACCGTCCGGAGACGTCTGTGCGTCGCCAGTGCGGAACCGTCGCGCCACGCATCCTCGCCCCTGACGGCTGAAGATGCGTCAGTTGTGGTCCGGGGGCGCGCTTTCCGTGCTGACCGGCGCTGCGGCCGGTGACGTGTCCGTGGCAGGATTACGGCCGGATACGTGAACTGGGTGTCCGGCGTTTCATGCGTACCGACGGGGGGAGTGGCGCATGCTGGGTCCGCTGCGGGAGGACTCGCCCAGACGGATCGGTCCCTACGGGATACGGGCCAGGCTCGGCGCGGGCGGCATGGGAGAGGTCTTCCTCGGTAGCCGGGACGGAGGCGGCGAACCGGTCGCAGTCAAGACGGTCCGCCGCGACGTGGCCCAGGACCCCGGCTTCCGCAGCCGCTTCCGCCGGGAGATCACCGTCGCCCGGTCCGTCGTCGGCCCCCATCTCGCCCCGCTGCTCGACGGGGACGCCGACGCCGAAGTGCCCTGGCTCGCCACCGGATACGTGGCCGGCCCGACTCTGTCCGCCGCCGTCCGCAGGGCGGGCGCGATGGACGAGGCCGAGGTGCGGATGCTCGGCGCCGGACTGGCCCGCGCCCTGGCGGCCGTCCACGCGGCAGGAATCGTCCACCGCGATGTGAAGCCCGGCAACGTGATGCTCGCGTCGGACGGTCCGCGGCTCATCGACTTCGGCATCGCCCGGGATGCCGGCGCGACCCCGCTCACCACCACCAGCCGCATGGTCGGCAGCCCCGCCTTCATGTCCCCGGAGCATGTGGCGGGCAGCGGACGCGTCGTCCCTGCCTCCGATGTGTTCTGCCTCGCCTCCGTGCTCTGTTACGCGGCCACCGGACGCGATCCCTTCGGGGACGGCCCGGTCGCCGCCGTGCTCTACCGGGTCAAGTACGTCGAGGCCGATGTCGGCGATGTGCCCGAGGCGCTCCGTGCCGTCCTGGCGGACTGCCTGGTCGCCGACCCTGCCTCCCGCCCCACCGCTGCGGAACTCGCACAGCGGCTCACCCCCGGCGCGGCCGCACGGTGGCCGGAGCCGGTGGAGCAGCACATCGCCGAGTACGAGCGCGAACTGGCCCGGGTCATGGCGCTGGGCGGCCCGCTTCTGCCCGGGTACACACCGACCGAAGCGGCCGCCGGAAGCCATGCCGCACCCCACCAACTGCCCACCCAGGGAACCGACTTCACCCCTGGCCTGCACATCGCACCCACCCAGGGCCCCGGCCTCGCGCAGCCGCCGCGCCGCTCCCGCCGCGCCCTGGGCGCGGCCCTTGCTGCGCTGATCGTGCTGGGTGCGGCCACCGGGGGCATCCTGGCGTGGCGCAACAACCGCACCACCCCCAACGAGGCATCCCCCGGGGGCGGTTCACCCGCTGCCCCCAGGATCGTGGCCGGTGTGGACGAGAACGGCGGCCCGGACGGCTCGGGCACGGTTCCGTACGGCCGCGATGTCCGGCCGACGGGGTGGAAGAAGTCCTGGCAGGGCAAGTTCTCCAAGTCCCCGATCGGCTGTTCCGCGGGCCGTGACGTGGTGGTCTGCCGACTGGTCGACGGTACGTACGAGGCGGTGTCGGCGGCTGACGGGCACCAGATGTGGACGCTCGACACCGGACAGACTTCGAACAGGGCGGGCTGGGGGCCTCGCGGCCAGTTCTTCATGCCGGCCGATGCCACCCGGCCCACTGTGTACGACGACACCGTGTTGCTTGCCGCGGGCGGGCGCCTGCAGTCGCTGGACGCGAAGACCGGCACAGTCCGTTGGGAAACCCGGTCGGGCGGCGCGCACAACCTGGACAGCGCGCCGGTCGTCGTCGACGGCCTGGTCTTCGCCGCGACCACATCGACGCCCGAGGACGCAGCGCTTGCCGCGTACGACCTGAAGACCGGCGCCCGCAAGTGGCAGCAGTCGCTGGCCCCGCAGGACATCTCCAACGCCCAGAAGGGCAACTTCTGGCCGGTCGCCACCGACGGCAAGGTGGTGTACGCCGTTGGCGAGGACGCACCCAAGGTATTCCGGCCGAAGGACGGCACGCTGCTGGGCGCGGCAGGTGGCGAGGCCGTGCAGGGAGCCGGTGACGGGACGAACTCGGGCTGTGGATCGCTCCGGGTGCGGGGCTCTTTCGCCTTCTGCACGACTTACGTCACCAATGACGATCCTTCCGGCTTCGGCGATGACATGGTCGTTCTGCGGTTCGCGGCGGGGACCCTCCGGGCGCAGGGGCGGGTGCCGGTGGATTCCTCGCTCGTCGCCGGGGCGACGCTGACCGCGCTCGACGACCGGGTGATCACGATTCGTCGGGGCGACGAGTATGTCGAGAGCGTGCCCGACGAGATCGTCGTCGTAGGTCGCGACGGCGGCCGGGCACTCGGCCGTTTCCCGCTCGGCGGGAAGGTGGCGCAGGGCACGAGTAACCCGGTCTCCGACCCCCTGATCGTCGCGGACACGGTGGTGTGGGCGGACAGCACGACGCTGTACACGGTCCCGATCCGCCCCGACGGCACCCTGGGCTCACTCACCAGGACCCGGATTCCGGGCGCTCCGGGCCCGACCAGGACACCGACGTACGACTCCGTCACCAACGGCGTCGATCTGGAGCAGGAACTGCTTGACCCGCAGGTGCTGCCGGTCGGCGGCGTCGTGCATGTCGTGTACGACGACGGCACCACGGTCTCCCTACCGCTGCCCGAATGAACCGACGAACCGCTTGAGGTGACCGCGCAGTGATCGAGCCGCTTCCACCCGGCCGGGCCCGGCTGATCGGCCCGTACCAGCTCCTCGGACTGCTGGGCGCGGGCGGCATGGGCGAGGTGTATCTGGCCCGGCCCGCCGGTGGGCCGGACCCGCTCGCCGGGCTGGTCGCGCTGAAGACCGTGCGCCCGGATCTCGACCTCGACGACGGCTTCCGGATCCGGTTCCGCAGGGAGATCGACGCGGCGGGCGCCGTACGCAGTCCGTACACCGCGGCCCTCGTCGACGGCGACGCGAGCGGCCGGCTGCCCTGGCTGGCGACCGAGTATGTCCCCGGCCCCTCGCTCGCCGAGGCGGTGACCCGCGGCGGGCCGATGCCCGAGCAGGTCGTACGGGAGATGGGCGCCGACCTCGCCCGCGCGCTCGCCGACATGCACGCCGTACGCGTACTCCACCGCGACCTCAAGCCCGGCAACGTGCTGCTCGGCGCCGACGGTCCGAAGGTGATCGACTTCGGGATCGCCCAGGCCTTCGACGCCACCCAGCTGACCCGGACCGGTGTGGTCGTGGGCAGCCCCGGCTACATCTCGCCCGAGCACGTCAACGGCTCGCGCTCCCTCGTACCGGCGTCCGATGTGTTCTGTCTCGGCGCGGTGCTCGCCTTCGCGGCGACCGGGCGGGGGCCGTTCGACGACTCGGACATGGCGGCCGTGATCTTCCGGATCGCCCAGGGCGAGGCTGAACTCTCCGGCGTACCGACGCAGTTGCGCGCCGTGATCGAGAAGTGCCTGAGCAGCGACGCCGAGGCCCGGCCGACTCCTCAACAGCTGGTGGAGCTGCTGCTGCCGGGAGAACGGGCGGGCGGTGCGGCCGACGGGCCGTTTCCCTGGACGGAACCGATACGCGGGCTGCTCGCCGCACATGCGACCGGGGCGCGCGCCGTCGCGGAGGCGGAGGTACCGTCGGCCGCCGCACCGCCGGTCCCGTTCCACACCCCGGATCGTGGCGGTCCGGCCGCCCTCGCCCCGACGCCCGTCGTGCCCGTGTACGTGCCCGACGACAGCAGGGGCAACAAGGGACTGTGGATCGGGCTGGCGGCAGCGGCCACGGCGGTGTGCGTGGTCCTGGGGGCGATGCTGCTGCCGGGGCTTTTCAACGGCGACGGCGGGGGCGATGACAACGCGGGCGGTGGCGCGCGACCGACCGCCTCGGCCGCGGACTCCGTGCGGACCGAGGCAGGACCCGCAGTCGTGCCCGACGCCGACGCCGGCCGCACCGGGGATTTCGGTGCCGCCGCCGCGGACGTCTCCAAGAAACCGGAGGGCTGGAAGGCCTGGAAGGCCGAGATCGCGGACGGTCCGGTGGAGTGCGTACTCGCGGGTGCGTCCTTGGTCTGCGGCGGCCCGCAGCGCATCACCGTGCTGGACGCCGCGAACGGCAGGCGCAAGTGGCAGACACCGCAGGGAAAGGCGGCCGCCGGCCCCGCATCGGTGGCCGCGGTCCTCGGTACCACCGTGTACGCCTTCGAGGACGGTGCCCTGGTGGCACTCGGTCTGGGCGACGGTGCGGAGAAGTGGCGGGAGCCGCTGCCCGGCGGCACCCGGGTGGCCGACTCCGTCCAGTCGGGCGGAGTTCTGTACTACGCCACCAGGGCCACCGGCACGGACACGGGCCGGATCCTTGCCCACCAACTCACCGGCAAGCACTCCCGCAAGTGGGACAAGCCGTGGGACGACTCGGCCCCCGAAGCCGAACTGCTCCTCGCCGAGGGCCGGCTCGTCGCGGTCGGCGACGGCGTCACCATTCTGAAGAGCGGCGACGGCACCCGGCTGGGAGACATCGGGGCCGGTGGTATCACCTGCCGTACACCCGTCCTGAAGGGCAAGGAACTCCTCTGCTCGGGCTCGAACGGCCTGACGGTCGTCGATGTGACGGCCCCGCAGAACCGACGGTCGATCGCCGCCGGCGTGGACATTGCCTACCGGCCCGCCGTGTCACGTGACGGCAAGGTCGTGGTGAGCAGCCGGACGCGGGTGTACGCGTTCGGCCTGGCCGACGGGAAGCAGTACTGGGCGACGTACGACGGTGGCGTGGGGCTGGATGTCGCGGGCCGGTTGGCCGTGGCCGGTGACAATGCCGTTGTCGTGGGCGGGTACGGGATCAACGCCTTCGCCATGGCTTCCACAGGGGAGGCGGACGACACGGGCTCGCGCCTGCCCACCGAGTGGCCCGGCGAGCCAGGAGACCCGCTCGACCCGGCGTCGATCTCGTTCGTCGGTCGGGGCGACGCGGTGTTCCTGAGCTTCGGTGACGGGACGGTCATCTCCGTCTACGCGCCCTGACGGTCCGCCGAGCAGGCGCCGTCAGTCGTCAGCTCCGTCGTCCCCGTGGCGGTCGTCGTCGTCGCCGTCGTCCGACCGATCCACTGTGACCTTGGCCGTCTTCGCGTCGACGTTCAGCTCGTGCTGCTTGCCGTCCTTGCCCCGGACGTCGACCTCCCAGTGCAGCGCCCCGCCGCTCCGGCCGTCGCTGTCGTCCAGTTCGATCGACGTCACGGTCCCGGGCGTCGCCTTGAGCGCGGCGTCGACCGCCGCGTCCAGCGAGACGGGGGCCGACCTGGGTGCATGCCGGTCGCGATCGCCGTCGTTGTCGTCGGAGACGTGCTTGCCGAGCACCTTGCCGTTGCCCGCGTCCACGGTCACGTCGTGCCAGACCTTGTCGGAGCCGTACACATCGAGCTCCCAGACCGGCCCGCCGTCCTCGTCGTCCAGCTCGGCCTCGGTGACCGTGCCCGGAACGGCCCCGACGGCGGCCGCGGTCGCGTCCCCGACGTCGACGCGGGCGGGGCTGCCGCCCGCCGCGCTGCTCCTGGTGCCGCGGTCGTGGCTGTCGTCGTCCGAGAAGGCGACGGCCGTGGCGGCTGTGCCGCCGACGAGCACGGCCGCGGTGACGGCGGCGATGGCGATCTTGCGCTTCATAAGGTTCCTCCCTGTTCGGGTGGCCGGTTTCGACAAGGTCCACATTGCCCGGGTGATGCTGAACGCAGCCTGAAGCCACCTGAAGCCGTCTTCAGGTTCCGTTTGCGACCCTGTGTGTATGCGCCTGTTGATCGTGGAGGACGAGAAGCGGCTGGCGATGTCCCTGGCCGGGGGACTCGCCGCCGAGGGCTTCGCCGTGGATGTCGTGCACGACGGTCTCGAAGGGCTGCACCGGGCGGCCGAGGGGGCGTACGACCTCGTCGTCCTCGACATCATGCTGCCCGGGATGAACGGCTACCGGGTCTGTGCCGCCCTGCGCGCCGCGGGCCATGAGATGCCGATCCTGATGCTGACGGCGAAGGACGGGGAGTACGACGAGGCGGAGGGCCTCGACACCGGGGCCGACGACTACCTGACCAAGCCCTTCTCGTACGTCGTGCTGGTGGCCAGGATCCGGGCGCTGCTGCGGCGCCGGGGCGGCGGTTCCGGCTCGCCGGTGGTCACCGTCGGCTCCCTGCGCATGGACACCGCCGCTCGCCGGGTGCACCTCGGCTCGGCCGAAATCACCCTCACCACCAAGGAGTTCGCGGTGCTCGAACAACTTGTGTTGCGGTCCGGGCAGGTGGTGAGCAAGGCGGACATCCTGGAACACGTCTGGGACTTCGCCTACGACGGCGACCCGAACATCGTCGAGGTGTACGTCAGTGCGCTGCGGCGCAAGCTCGGCGCGGCCGCCATCCGTACGGTGCGCGGCGCCGGATACCGGCTGGAGGCGTTGTGAGATCGGTACGGGCCAGGGCCGCACTCGGTGCCACGGTCGTGGTCGCGGTCGCACTGGTCGGCGCCGGGCTCGCCGTACTTCTCGTCCTGCGCGCCAACCTCACCGACCAGGCGGGGCTGCAGGCCGAGGTGGCGGCCCGTGAGGTGGCCGGGCAGCTGGCCCTCGATGTGCCGTACGACCGGCTGGAGATGCGCGAGGAGGAGGACCATCCGGTCCAGGTGACCGACGAGGACGGGCGCGTGGTGGCCGTCTCCAAGGACCTGGAGGCGATCTCCGGCACCGGTACGGACCAGGTCGGGCCGGCCCCGTCACCGGCCGCGGAAAGCTCCACCGGTTCCGGCGACGACGGAAGCGACGACGACGGACGCGATGACAACGGGCGCGACGACGACAACGGCGGTCACGGCATCCCGGGCCGCGGTGAAGTCGACTCCGGTGACCCGGACTTCAGCAACGGCACCGCCACTGTCGACGGGGACACGGCCGACTACCGCTTCGCGTCGGTCCGGGCGACCACATCGGCCGGGGTGACCCTGACCGTCCACGCGGGCGCCCCGCTGGCCGCCGAGCAGGAGGCCGTGGGCACTGTGCGCGGGGCGATGCTGATCGGGCTGCCGGTGCTGCTGCTCGTCGTCGCCGGGGTCACCTGGCTGGTGACCCGGCGGGCGCTGCGTCCGGTCGAGGGAATCCGGCGCGAGATGGCCGCGATCACCGCGTCCGAGGATCTGAGCCGACGGGTGCCGGAGCCCGGTTCGCGCGACGAGATCGCCCGGCTGGCCCGTACCACCAACGAGACCCTGACGGCCCTCGAGGCATCGGTGGACCGGCAGCGGCGCTTCGTGGCGGACGCCTCGCACGAACTGCGCAGCCCGATCGCCTCCCTGCGCACCCAGCTGGAGGTGGGTGCCGCGCATCCGGAGCTGCTGGACGTGCCGGGCGCTGTCGCCGACACCGTACGGTTGCAGGCGCTGGCAGCCGATCTGCTGCTGCTGGCCCGGCTGGACGCGGGGGAGCGGCCGGGGCGTACGACGCTGGACCTGGGCGCGCTGGTCCATGAGGAGGTCTCGCAGCGCACCGGCGACCGGATTCCGGTGGCGGTGTCCGTGCCGGACTCCGGTGTGTTCGAAGTGGCCGGCTCGCGTGGGCAGTTGGCGCGGGTGATCGGCAATCTGCTGGACAACGCCGAGCGTCATGCGGAGCGCGCGGTGGCGGTCTCGCTGCGTGCGGAGCGGGGCGGCGTGGTCGTCGCCGTCACCGATGACGGTACGGGGGTGCCGCCGGACCAGCGCGAGCGGATCTTCGAACGTTTCGTACGCCTCGACGACGCCCGTACACGGGACGAGGGCGGCGCCGGTCTCGGCCTGGCCATCGCCCGTGACGTCGCGGCCCGGCACGGCGGCCGGCTGACGGTGGACGGTGCGCCGGAGGGCGGCGCACGGTTCGAGCTGTGGCTGCCGAGCGCCGGTTGAACACCGCCCCCGCCGCGCAGGTCACACCTTGCCGCGGCGCCCCCGCAGATGATCCGCGACCGGTGCCAGTGCCGCGTGCAGGTCCGCCAGTGCCTCCGGCGTCAACAGGTCCATGAAGTGCTTGCGCACCGACGCCACGTGGTGGGGCGCCACCTTCCGCATCGTCTCCGCACCCTCATCGGTGAGGACCGCGTACAGTCCGCGCCGGTCCGACTCGCAGTTCTCCCTGCGGACCAGTCCCGCGCTCTCCATGCGGGTGATCTGGTGCGAGAGCCTGCTCTTGGACTGCAACGTCGCGGTGGCGAGGTCGCTCATTCGCATGCGCTGGTCGTCCGACTCCGAGAGGTTGACCAGGATCTCGTAGTCGTTGTTGGTCAGGCCGAACGGCTGGAGGTCCTTCTCCAGCTGGTGCATCAGCAGCCTGCTGACGTCCAGGTGGGTGCGCCAGGCGCACTGCTCCGCGTCGTTCAGCCAGCGAGTGGCCGTCTCGGTCTCCATGTATGGATTCTACCTAAGAAGTTGAAAGCTGGACGAAGGTGGGGGAGTGTGACGCCCTGAGACGGCCCCGGGTGCGGGGTGCAGGCGTTCGACGTCACACTCCGCAGACTACCGTTCACAAACCGAAGCGGCGTTGGAGGTCCCCGAGCTGACCGGGCAGACGGGGTGCGGAGCCAGGTTGACCCGCGCCACTCGGCACCCCGGCCTGCGCCGGCGTCGCCCCCGTCGGCTGCTCGGGCATCAGGATCTCGGTCGACTGGAGCAGCACCGTACCCGCCCCGACGAACTCGAACTGGTGCTCCTCGCCCGACGTCCCGCCGATCCCGGTCAGCGACCTGAGCCCGCCCATCACGCCCGTCATATAGCCGTGGTCGTAGTGGTGGCACGGCGAGGGGCAGTCCGCCCAGCCCACCAGCGCCTGCGGATCGACCCGCAGCGGCGGCTCCATGAAGACCACCGGACCGTTGGACGCGGCCACGAACTTCCCCGTACCGATCAGCGTGAGAAAGCCCGGCACGATGGACTGCTTGAGTGCCAGGGTCGGCTGGTACGCGAGGAGGTTGCCGGACCGGATCGTCAGATTCCCGTCCTCCAGGTCGTACGAGTTCACGTCGAAGGCACGGTCGGCGAGGAGCATCTTGCCGCTGCCTTCGGCCACCACCCAGTCGCTCGCGTGCAGCGGCGAGTGGAAGCTCGTACGGATCAGCCGCTCGAAGCGGCCGTGGCCGATGCCGTTGAACTCGATCCGCCCGTAATAGGCGATCATCTTGCCCTTCTGCAGGAACCACTGGCTCCCCTTGAGTTCCACGCAGAAGGTGTACGAGTTGACGTTGTCGTCCGACGGCAGCGTCATCGGGTCGAAGACCACGGGCGCGCTCACAGCTTCTCCTCCGAGGCCTGGACGTACACCGCGCCACTGCCGCTCAGCTCCAGCTGGAACGCCTCGCCGGAGCCGCGACCCACCATGTCGCGCCAGCCGAGCGCGGTGGAGAGCTTGTTGCGTACGTCGCCGTGGTGGGCGACATACGCCTGCGGGTCCACATGCACCTCGCGGCCCGGCGTGATCGGCAGCTCGATCACCCCGCCGTGGGCCATCACCGCGACCGCGCCATGACCCTTGAGGGTGGTGGTGAACAGACCCTGCCCGGTCACCTGGCCGCGCACCATGCCCATCACTCCGCCCTGCGAACCCATGAACATCGTGCCCTGCTCCAGCGTCCCGTCGAAGGCGAGCAGCCGGTCGGCCTCCACGTACAGGGTGTCGCCGGACAGGTTGATCACCTGGATGTGATGACCGCCGTGGCCGAACATCACCGTTCCGCTGCCCTCCACCGTCATCAGCGGGGTCGCCTCGCCCGCCACCCGGCGGCCGATCATCGACATCACGCCCCCCTGGCCGCCCTGGATGTTCGGCGTGAACGACACCTCGCCGCGGTACGCGAGCATCGCGCCGCGCTGGCTGTACATCTTCTGGCCGGGGAGGACCGTCGCCTCGACCATCTTCGAGTTGATCTCACGGAACGGCATCAGACATCGCCCCCGATGGTGTTCCGCTCGCTCGGCTGCACGTAGACGAGTCCCTCGCCCTCGAACCGGATCTGGAAGGACTCGCCCGAGCCCTCGCCCATCAGCGTCCGGAAGTTCACCCCGGACTGGAAGTGCTGTTGCAGATTGCCCTGATGCGCGATGTAGGCGCCGGGGTCGACGAACAGCGGGTACTGGGCCGAGACCCGCAGCGCCACTGCCGAACCGTCCGACATGATCGCCACCTGCCCGGTGCCCTCGACGGTGGTGGTGAACAGGCCGTTGCCCGTCGCCCCGCCGCGCAGGCCGGTGAAGGTGGTTCCGGTGCGCAGCCCGGCGTCGGTGCAGAGCAGGTTGCTCGCCTCGACATGGAGCTTGTCGCCGTGCAGCGAGACGAGGCTGATCTCGCTCGCGCGGTCGGCGAAGTAACAGGTGCCCTGCCCGGTCACCTCCATCACGGTCATCTGCTCGCCGGTCAGCCGGCGGGTCACCATGCCGCGCAGGCCGTCGCCGCCGCCGGTCATCTTCTTGAACGTCATCCGGCCGTCGTACGCGACCATCGAGCCGTTCTTCGCCTTGACGGCGTCGCCGGCCAGGTCGACGGCGAGCGTTCTGCTGCCTTGGAGTCGGAACATTGCCACGGACCGACGGTATCGGCCCGGCCCCGGCCGGGACAGGGCCCTGGGGAGGAAGCGGCACCCTGAACCGCCCCTGATACGCATCCGGTACGGGACCCGGACGGAATCGGGACGTATCCCGCACGGGGCGACGACGGAACGGGCCGGGGCCCGGCGGCGGCACGTGACCGGACACATACGGCCCCGGTACTGAGCGCCGCCCGTGCCGATGCCACAATGGGTTCCGCTTGTGCCTGTATTCACAAGCTGTCACGATCCTCCCACCGAAGGTGCCCTCGTGGACATCAAGACCGCTACCGCCCTGCACCGGCTGCGCCTCATCTCGATTCCCGAGGCGCTCTCCTTCCCTGCGCTGATCATCTTTGGCTCGATTCTCAGCCGGGTCTCCGACATCGACTTCCTGATGATGCCGCTCGGCATCATCCACGGTGTGCTCTTCGTGATCTACGCCGTCCTGCTGCTCGACGTCTGGTCCAAGACCAAGTGGCCGCTGAAGCGCGTCGCGTTCTTCTTCCTGCTCGCGCTGCTGCCGTTCGGCGGGCTGTACGGCGACAAGGTGCTCAAGCGCTACGAGGCCGACGACGTCATCGCCGCCCGCGCCCGCCGGGAAGGCGTGGTCAGCGCATGATCGTCGCGTTCTCGGTCAGCCCGCTGGGCGTCGGTGAGGACGTCGGCGAGTACGTCGCCGACGCCGTCCGGGTCGTCCGCGAGTCCGGGCTGCCCAACCGCACGGACGCCATGTTCACCTCCATCGAGGGTGAGTGGGACGAGGTCATGGACGTCGTCAAGCGGGCCGTCGCCGCCGTCGAGGCCCGCGCCGGACGCGTCTCCCTCGTACTGAAGGCCGACATCCGCCCCGGTGTCACCGATGGCCTGACCTCCAAGGTCGAGACGGTCGAGCGGTACCTCGCGGACTGACGCCCCGTCCGTTCCCGTGACCCGACGAGCCCCCGGCCCCACCCGGCCGGGGGCTCGTCTCACTCCGGCGCGCGGTGCTCCGGCACGGCCAGGGCGATCCCGAGCGGCGTCCGCTCGTACAGCACCTGATGTCCGTACCGGCGCGAAGTGAGCAGCCCCGCCGCGCGCAGCACCGACAGATGCTCCGACACGGAGGAGGGCGCGAGGCCCAGCCGGTGCGCGAGGGCGCTCGTCCCGGCCGGTTCGTCGAGCGCGCACAGGACATCGGCCCGCGTTCGCCCGAGCAGCCGCGCGAGCGCCTGTGGCGTACGGTCCGCGGGCTGCGTCCACAGGCTGCCGATTCCGCGCGCCGGATAGATCACCGCGGGCTGCCAGGGCGGCTCGTACCCGCTCACCACATCCGGCCAGGCGAAGACGCTCGGCATCAGGACGAGGCCCTGCCCGCCGAGCACCCGGGAGTGCCGCCCCCTCATCCCGACCAGCGAGAGCGTCGAGTCCGTCCAGCTCAGCTGGGGGCTCAGCTCGCCCAGCAGCCGGGCGAAGCCGACCTCGGCGAGCCGGCGCGAGTGGTACGCGATATCCGCCTCCAGCAGCGCGCGCAGCCTCGGCCAGTCCGGCTCGACCAGCACCTGCCAGGCCTGCTCCATCAGTGCGGCCAGCTCCCGCAGTGTCCGCGCGGGATCGGCGAGCATCGCCCGCCCGGCGGGGGAGTCCAGCGCCCCCGGCTGGTCGGTGAGGGCCAGCGCCAGGTCCTCACGGATGAGCAGCGGATCGATGGCGCGCACACCGGCGATCTCCTCCTCGAACGAGGTATAGGGCCCGACCGGCGGCGGGCTGAGAAAGTCCGGGTTGTGCCCGCTCTCCGGCATCAGCAACCGGAGCGGTGCGAGATCGAGGCCCGCGGCGGCGCTCCGGATGCGCCTCAGCCAGGGCTGGTGGTAGCCGTGCTGCCCGGGGCGCAGAAGGGTGCGCACCGCGGCCTGCGTCTCCCAGAGCGGGGAGAGGGCGAACCGGCAGCGGAGCAGATCGCTCTCATCGAAATGCAGATGGAACGGCATCGGCGGCCCCCGCGAAGATTCGGCGTGAGCCGAAAGTCTACGGAGCGGCGGGTCCGGTCCTCCAAGCTGCGGCCATGCCGAGCTTCAGCCCCACCCCGGCGGGCGGCCCCCGCGACGAGGCGGCTCCTTCGCCCCACGACCCGTCAGCCGCGCCCCGCGCCGCGCACGCCGGTCCGGCCGGACCGGCGCCGGCCTCGGCTCCGCCCACGGAGCGCGCCGACGCCATCGACCCGAACCCGTCGCCCGCGCTCCGGGCCGCGGCTCCCGCTGCCGACGCAACTCCGGACGGCCCCGCCCCGGGCACGTCCCGCGGCTACCGCGCCGTCTTCGCCGTCCGGGAGTTCCGGGCCGTCTTTGCCGCGCATCTGCTCTCCCTCCTCGGCGTAGTCGTCAGCGAGCTCGCCCTCACCGTCCTCGTCTACGACCTCACCGGCTCACCCCTGCTCAGCGCCCTCACCTTCGCGCTCGGCCTCCTGCCGTACCTCGTCGGCGGCACGCTCTTCTCCGGGGTCGCCGACCGCTACCCGGCCCGCCGGGTCCTCGTCACCTGCGATCTGATCTGTGCGGGCTGCGTCGCCGTCATGGTGCTGCCCGGCACCCCGGTCGGCGGCCTCCTCGCGCTGCGCTGTCTCGTCGCCTCCGTGTCGCCCGTCTTCACCGGGACGCGGATGGCCGCGCTCACCGACATCCTCGGCGAGGGCGACCTCTACGTACTGGGCCGCTCGCTGCTGCGGATCGTCTCGCAGAGCGCGCTGCTGACCGGCTTCGGTGTCGGCGGTGTGCTGCTTGCCGCGCTGTCCGCGCGCGGAGCGATCACCATCACCGTCGGGACGTTCCTCTGCTCGGCGGCCCTGCTCCGCTTCGGCACCCGCAACCGGCCCGCCAGGACCGGCGGTGACCGAGGTGGCGCGCTGCTCAAGGAATCACTGGCCGGGGCCCGCATCGTCCTCGCCGACCGCAGAATCCGCGCGCTGATGCTGCTGTTCTGGGTACCCGCCCTGTTCGTCGTCGTACCGGAGGCGCTCGCCGCCCCGTACGCGGACGAGATGGGTCTCGGCCCGGCCGCCCTCGGGCTGCTGATGTGCGCGATGCCGGTCGGGCACATCGCCGCCGAGTTGTACGTGGGCGCTGTGCTGGCCCCGCACATCCGCTCCCGGATCGTGCTGCCGGTCGCCGCCGCCGGGCTGCTGCCGTTCCTGCTGTACGGGATCCGCCCCGGCATGGTCCCGGCCCTGGTGGCGCTTGCGCTGGCCGGGGTGGGGGCGGCGTACATCATCGGCCTCGACCAGTGGTTCGTCGATGCCGTACCGGAGGAGCTGCGGGGCCGGGCCATGACCCTGCTCACCGCCGGGCTGATGACGGTCCAGGGCATCGGCATGGCGCTGGCCGGGCTGGCCGCCGAATTCGTCCCCGTGCATCTGGTGGTCGCGGGGTCCGGGGCCATCGGTACGGTGTGCACGCTCCTGCTGGTCCGCGAGGTCAGGGCGACAGAGACCGCGCGCGGTCCTCGGACCGAAGTTCGAGACAGGGCTGACCAGCATATGACCAGTGGGTAAGGTCGGTGCCGTGCCGAAGCCGCTCAGTCTTCCCTTCGATCCCATCGCCCGCGCCGACGAACTCTGGCAGCAGCGCTGGGGCCCGGTGCCCTCGATGGGGGCGATCACCTCGATCATGCGCGCGCAGCAGATCCTGCTCGCCGAGGTCGACGCGGTCGTCAAGCCGTACGGCCTGACCTTCGCGCGGTACGAGGCGCTGGTGCTGCTCACCTTCTCCAAGGCCGGTGAGCTGCCGATGTCCAAGATCGGTGAGCGGCTCATGGTCCACCCCACCTCCGTCACGAACACGGTGGACCGGCTGGTGCGCTCCGGCCTGGTCGCCAAGCGCCCGAACCCGAACGACGGCCGCGGAACCCTCGCCTCCATCACCGACAAGGGCCGGGAGGTCGTCGAGGCCGCGACCAAGGACCTGGTCGACATGGAGTTCGGGCTGGGGGTGTACGACGCCGAGGAGTGCGCGGAGATCTTCGCCATGCTGCGGCCGTTGCGGATCGCGGCCAAGGATTTCGAAGAGGCATAGGACGACATTTCGAGGGCCCGGCCCGCTGCAAGATCGCCCCCGGCGTCCGGTTACGCTCGATGCCATGAAACGCAGTGTGCTGACCCGGTACCGGGTGATGGCCTACGTCACCGCAGTCATGTTGCTGGTGCTCTGCACCTGCATGGTCTTCAAGTACGGCTTCGAGATGGGCAAGGATCTGACGCTCGTCGTCTCCCAGATCCATGGCGTGCTCTACATCATCTACCTGATCTTCGCCTTCGACCTGGGCTCCAAGGCGAAGTGGCCGGTGGGCAAGCTGCTCTGGGTGCTGATCTCCGGCACGATCCCGACGGCCGCGTTCTTCGTCGAGCGCAAGGTCGTCCGCGAGGTCGAGCCGCTGGTCGCCGATGGCTCTCCGGTGACCGTCAAGGCCTGAGGCCGCCGGGCGGACGTCCTGCCCCGCGCCTTCCTTCCGAACCGCCCCGTGCGAAGCACCGGGCGGTTTGCCATCGACATTTACTAGGACGTCCTAGTAAATTCGATGGTATGGACGCTGACGCGATCGAGGAAGGCCGCCGCCGCTGGCAGGCCCGTTACGACAAGGCCCGCAAGCGTGACGCGGACTTCACCACACTCTCCGGGGATCCCGTGGAACCCGCGTACGGCCCCCGCCCCGGGGACACGTACGAGGGATTCGAGCGGATCGGCTGGCCCGGCGAGTACCCCTTCACCCGGGGGCTCTACCCGACCGGCTACCGCGGCCGGACCTGGACCATCCGCCAGTTCGCCGGCTTCGGCAACGCCGAGCAGACCAACGAGCGCTACAAGATGATCCTCGCCGCGGGCGGCGGCGGGCTCAGCGTCGCCTTCGACATGCCGACCCTGATGGGCCGCGACTCCGACGATCCCCGCTCGCTCGGCGAGGTCGGGCACTGCGGCGTGGCCATCGACTCCGCCGCCGACATGGAGATCCTCTTCAAGGACATCCCGCTCGGCGACGTCACGACGTCCATGACGATCAGCGGCCCCGCCGTCCCGGTCTTCTGCATGTACCTGGTCGCCGCCGAGCGCCAGGGGGTCGACCCGGGCGTGCTCAACGGCACGCTCCAGACCGACATCTTCAAGGAGTACATCGCGCAGAAGGAGTGGCTCTTCCAGCCCGAGCCCCATCTGCGCCTCATCGGCGACCTGATGGAGCACTGCGCCCGCGACATCCCCGCCTACAAGCCGCTCTCCGTCTCCGGCTACCACATCCGCGAGGCCGGGGCGACGGCCGCGCAGGAGCTCGCGTACACCCTCGCCGACGGCTTCGGCTACGTGGAGCTCGGCCTCTCCCGCGGGCTGGACGTCGACACCTTCGCGCCCGGCCTCTCCTTCTTCTTCGACGCGCACCTCGACTTCTTCGAGGAGATCGCCAAGTTCCGCGCGGCCCGCCGCATCTGGGCCCGCTGGATGAAGGAGACGTACGGGGCGAAGACCGACAAGGCGCAGTGGCTCCGCTTCCACACCCAGACCGCCGGTGTCTCGCTCACCGCCCAGCAGCCGTACAACAACGTCGTACGGACGGCGGTCGAGGCGCTCTCCGCGGTCCTCGGCGGCACCAACTCGCTGCACACCAACGCCCTCGACGAGACCCTCGCGCTCCCCTCCGCGCAGGCCGCCGAGATCGCGCTGCGCACCCAGCAGGTGCTGATGGAGGAGACCGGCGTGGCCAATGTGGCCGACCCGCTGGGCGGTTCCTGGTACGTCGAGCAGCTCACCGACCGGATCGAGGCCGACGCCGAGAAGATCTTCGACCAGATCAAGGAACGCGGCGCCCGGGCCCACCCGGACGGGCAGCACCCCATCGGGCCCATCACCTCCGGCATCCTGCGCGGTATCGAGGACGGCTGGTTCACCGGCGAGATCGCCGAGTCCGCCTTCCAGTACCAGCAGTCGCTGGAGAAGGGCGACAAGCGCGTCGTCGGCGTCAACGTCCACCACGGCTCGGTCACCGGCGACCTGGAGATCCTGCGAGTCAGCCACGAGGTCGAGCGCGAGCAGGTCCGGGTGCTCGGCAGCCGCAAGGACGCCCGCGACGACGCACGGGTCAAGTCGGCGCTGGAGGCGATGCTGGCCGCCGCCCGCGACGGCTCCAACATGATCGGGCCGATGCTCGACGCGGTACGGGCCGAGGCGACGCTCGGCGAGATCTGCGGAGTTCTGCGCGACGAATGGGGCACCTACACGGAGCCGCCCGGCTTCTGACGGGCGGTCGGTGGTCGTGCTCGGCAGCTGCGCTCGGCGGCAACAGCCCCCCCGTTACGCGGAGGCCGCCGACCCCAGCCCCGCGAGCAGCAGCACGGTGAAGCGCCGGGCCCAGTCCTCGTCGACGGGTTCGGCGCTCACCAGGGCCCGGTGCACGACCGCGCCGGCGATCACGTCGAAGATCAGATCGTCGGTCGTCGCCGCCACGGCCTCGTCCTGCTCGACGGGCAACTCCCCGCGCTCCTGGGCCCGTTGGCGCCCCTGAAGTACCAGCCGCTTCTGCCGGTCCACGATCGAGTCGCGGATCCGGGCTCGCAGCGCCTCGTCGCGGGTCGACTCCGCGACCACCGCCATCAGTGCCGTCTGGGTCTCCGGCCGCTTCAGCAGCGCGGCGAACTGCAGCACCACCGCCTGCACATCGGCCGACAGGCTGCCCAGATCGGGCAGCTCCAGCTCGTCGAAGAGGACCGCGACGGCGTCCACGACCAGCTCGTTCTTGCCCGCCCACCGCCGGTACAGGGTCGTCTTGGCGACCCCGGCCCGCGTCGCCACGTCGCTCATCGTCAGCTTCGACCAGCCGAGGTCGACCAGAGAGGCTCTGGTCGCCTCCAGGATCGCTTCATCGGCCGCGGCGCTGCGTGGACGTCCCGTTCGAAGGGGTTTGGGGCGGCTGTGGCTCAGCATGCCGCGACCATACCGGTCAGTAAGTAGAACCGACCGGTCCCGTTCGCCGTGAGACAGATCACCGAACGTACGTGTGCGTGAGGGATACCGGGAAGTTACGCTACGGGTCGTAGCGTAAAGACGATGGTCATGCCGTCGTGACGCGCCACGACCGAACGACAGCCACAGGCACCGGGTGGGGACCCGGCGCCGAAACGGGTCTTTCAGGGGCCCTCGGACCGTGTCTGTCCGTGCCCCCCGCACACCGGCGGGGATCGCGGACGGGTGCGGTTTCCGTCTCGCTTTCCGTATCGGCGTGCCAAGGGGGGAGGATGTACGTATGCAGCCTAGGAACATGTCCATGAGCGGCGTCGTCGACCTCGCCGCGGTGAAGGCGGCCGGCGAGGCCAAGGTGAAGGCGGAGCAGGCCCGTGCCGAGGCCGCCCGGCAGGGTGGTGGCGGTGCCGTGCCGCCGTCCGCCCTGGTGATCGATGTCGATGAGGCGGGCTTCGAGAGCGATGTCCTCCAGCGCTCCGCCGAGGTCCCGGTCGTCATCGACTTCTGGGCCGAGTGGTGCGAGCCGTGCAAGCAGCTGGGGCCGCTCCTGGAGCGCCTGGCCCATGAGTACAACGGCCGCTTCGTGCTGGCCAAGGTCGATGTCGACGCCAATCAGATGCTGATGCAGCAGTTCGGCATCCAGGGCATCCCGGCGGTCTTCGCCGTCGTCGCCGGGCAGGCCCTCCCGCTCTTCCAGGGCGCGGCCCCCGAAGCCCAGATCCGGCAGACGCTCGACCAGTTGATCCAGGTCGGTGAGGAGCGGTTCGGGCTCACCGGGATCGTGGTCGACCAGGACGCGGCGTCCGCCGAGGGGGCCGGCGAGGCTCCTGTCGAGGAACCCGCCGGTCCGTACGACGCCCTGCTGGAAGCGGCCGTACAGGCCCTGGATGCCAGCGACTTCGCCGGTGCCGTCCGGGCGTACAAGAACGTCCTGTCCGAGGACCCGGCCAACACGGAGGCCAAGCTCGGTCTCGCCCAGGCCGAACTGCTCGCCCGGGTCAAGGACATGGACCCGCAGCAGGTCCGCAAGGACGCGGCGGAGAACCCGGCCGACGTCACGGCGCAGCTCGCGGCCGCCGATCTGGATCTGGTCGGCGGGCATGTGGAGGACGCCTTCGGGCGGCTCGTCGAGACGGTGCGCCGTACTTTCGGCGACGACCGGGACACGGCGCGGGTGCGGCTGTTGGAGCTGTTCGAGGTGATCGGCCCCGACGATCCGCGGGTCGGCGCCGCGCGTACGGCGCTGGCGCGGGTCTTGTTCTGATGTGACAACGCGGCCGTGGCGCCCCCGGGGTGCCACGGCCGTTTTCGCGATCGGGCGATAAGAGGCGGCCCCGCTTTACCAAATCTTGATAAAGGTATGGCCTGTTACTCGCAGTAAATCACTCCCCGGGATCTGTCCGTATAAAGACCCCGATTTTCCCTTTCGTCCTTCCGTTCGGCGCCACCCTGTGTGGCCGGGTGGTACCACCCGGCCACACATCGGTTATCGGGCCGTTACTAGCGAGTAACGAACCCCCTTGTGCCACGGGCGGGAATGCACCACGATCGGCCGGGCTCGGTCCAATAACGCCAGCCCGACTGCCAGTCGGCGCGGCGGCCCTGTTGGGTCCCCACCGAGTGGGTCGGCGGCAGTGGCGCCGACTCCGGACAGGGGGGTTCCTGCCGTCCGGCAGGGCCTGTCCGAACAGGTTGCGCGAATGCGTGGCCAGTGGTTGTCGCTCGGGGGTGATCGCCGGTGATTCGGACGCGGTTCCTGCCTCCGTACGCGGGCGCTCTCCTTTCCGAGGACGTAGCACTTCTCCCATCCCAGCACGGGCCCTCGCCCGTACCGGAGATGTACGTCCGAGAAGGAGGAAAATTTATGAGTTCCCAGGTTCGTGGCGGCACCAGATGGAAGCGTTTCGCTCTGGTCATGGTGCCGAGCGTCGTCGCGACCGCCGCAGTGGGTGTCGGTCTCGCGCAGGGCGCCCTCGCGGCGTCGTTCAGCGTGTCCGGCCAGAGCTTCAAGGTTCACGCAGACAGGCTCGTCGGCCATAACTTCGTCCAGTACGGCAGCATCGCCACCGGCAAGGACCTCAAGGGCAATGACGCGGCGCACGCCGTGGCCGTGTCCGGCTTCAGTGATGCCACG
The DNA here is from genome assembly GCF_014648655.1 of Streptomyces atratus. Classification (GTDB taxonomy): domain Bacteria; phylum Actinomycetota; class Actinomycetes; order Streptomycetales; family Streptomycetaceae; genus Streptomyces; species Streptomyces atratus. The sequence goes on along the minus strand of NZ_BMRN01000001.1, from coordinate 88,792 downwards.
ATCACCAACATGTGCCAGTCGGTGGTCACTCCGAACCTTCCGTTCGGTCTCGGCAATGTCACGCTGCAGCTGAAGGCGGGTACGAACCCGAAGAAGCCGGTCAAGGCGACCAACCTGTACCTGGATATCGCCGAGCTCGACGCCGATGCGTACTTCGAGAAGATCGACATCGGTGTTGCTGCGGGTTCCCTCAAGGACCCGAACAACCCCGAGTCGATCGGCATCCAGCCGAAAACCCAGGCGAACCCGAATGGCTTCGCGCAGCGCGCCGATACGGCCGTGCTGAAGGACGTGAAGCAGGAGGCGTGGGCGACCACCGCCGGCACCTTCAAGCTCAGCAACCTGAGCCTGCGGCTGTACAGCGGCCCCGGCAAGGAGTGCTACTAGCACTCGCCCGGGTGGCCGGAGCGCCCTTCGGCGTCTCCGGCCACCCACCCCGTTCTCTTCTCACCGCAGTACCGGTTCCAGGGAGCTGTTTTCCATGAGCCCCGAGTCCACAGGGCAGAACGAGCACTACCTCCGCGTCTTCCGGCGGGGATTCCGCACCTGGCGGGGTAACCGGCCGTTCTGGGCGGGCCTGTTCACCATGGTGGGTGGTCTACCCATCGCGTACTTCCCGTACGCCAATATGCACCTCGGCAACATCACGCTGGCGATGTCCACGACCGCCGGTGCGGGATCGCTGATCATCGGGGTCCTGCTGATCACGCTGGGCCTCACCATGTGGTTCCACCACATCGTGAGAGTGTTCGCCGGAGTCGCCGCGATCCTGCTGGCACTGATCTCCATACCGGTCGCCAACATCGGCGGATTCCTGATCGGATTCCTGTTCTCCCTGCTCGGTGGAGCCCTCTCCATCTCCTGGGCTCCGGGCGAGCCGAAGCCCGACGCCGTGGATGCCAGTACTCAGGGCCAGATGTACAAGGACGCGGGTCCTGGTACGCAGGAGCTCGAACCCGAGTTCCACAGCACGGCAACGGTGCCCCAGCAGCAGCCGGAGCAGCACGACACGACAGTCGAGGCCGACGGCGGGAGGCATCGTGCGGGGTGACGAGACGCAGCTGAACTCGACCGGGGAGGACCTCCGGACGAGGAGCGGACCGCGCCACGCGGCCCCCAGGAAGTCGTTGCTGACGAAGCTGCACATACCCGCGGGCAAGGCCTTCGCACTCGCCGCGATGCCGACGGCCGTCTTCGTGGGCATGGGGCTCACGCCCAAGCTCGCGCTGGCCGACGACAGCTCGGACATTCCCTTCGCGCCCGGTCCCTGCGTGACCCGCTCCGACGAGCCGAGCGAGTCGCCGTCCCCGTCCGCATCGGAGACCAAGTCCCCGTCCCCGTCCGCCACCGATTCCGGTGACAAGGGCGACACGTCGACGCCGAAGCCCTCGGCGACTCCGTCGGCGAGCGACGCGGCGAAGCCGGAGACGAAGGCCGCCGACGCACCCGCCGCCGCTGCGCCGAGCGCCTCGCCCACCCCCACGAAGTCGACGAATCCGCTCGACCCGCTGGGCGTCGGCGACGCGCTGAAGGACCTCTTCGACGGACCGGACAAGGAGACGGCGAGCCCGTCCCCGAGCGCCACCACCGCGTCCCCCAAGCCGTCGCAGAGCGCCACGACCGAGCCCGCGGAGAAGCCTGCGGAGAAGGCCGCGGACGCCGTGAAGGAGACGGCCGACAAGACCGCCGCCGCCATCCGCGACGCCGCCGACAAGGCCGGCAAGTCGGTCGAGGAGCTCGACGACAGCGCCAAGGGGCTCGACGTCAAGAAGGACGAGGACATCCCGGACGGCGCCAAGGAGCGCTTCCCGTGTCCGACCGCCGACCCCGAGGCACTGGCCGCGGCCGACCTCGAAACGGGCGTCCCGCTGCTCCCCACCGACCCGTGGATCCTGGACAGTTCGCTGCTCACCCTCAATGGGCTCGACTACAAGGGCATCGTCGAGGTGAAGACGCAGGACGGCACCATCAAGAAGGTGCTGAAGTTCACCGCGAGCTCCATCGACATCAAGGACCTCCACCAGCTGACGGTCGGCCCCGCCGGCACCACGGGCCATGTCCAGGCGCGCAAGGGCTCCACGTCCACCATCCGCGACGGCACGGTGACGATGTACACGGAGGAGCTGAAGGGCAATCTCTTCGGCCTCATCCCGGTCACGTTCAGCCCGCAGACACCGCCGCCGCTGAACGTACCCTTCGCCTTCTTCACCAAGGTCAAGGTGACCCAGGCCGGCCAGTTCGGCGGCTCGCTCACGGTGCCCGGACTGCACAACTACTTCACCGGCGGCAACAACTAGCCGACACCGACCTGTTCGGGAGCCGCACAACGACTGTGGCCCGCACCCCGTTGTTCAGGGGTGCGGGCCACAGTCATGTCCTCACTTCTCCGTGGTGCGTTCTTCGCGCTCGTGGAAGGTGGCCACAGTGGCCACTTCTTCGTGCCCGACGATTCGTTCCGGACAGCCGGCGGAGGGCCGAGCCGATCGGTGGAGAGGCGGTCGCGTCGGTGGGGTGAGCTTCGGGTGAGTGGTCCGTTCGATGACCCCGACCGGCTGGACCCGGGCGCGCACGTGCGGCGTTGGTCCGCTTCGGGGATTCGGGCGGCCGAAGGCGATGCCCATGACCTCGGAGGCTGCCGCCGAGCTCGTCCCGGGCTGGAGAGATCTGGAGCGTGAGCAGATCCTTGAGCTGCGCACGACCCGGCGGCTGCTCGCCCCGGCCAGGCTGGTCCAGTCGCTGTTCGTGGACCATCCGCGCCGCGGTGAGTACGAGGTGTGGCGGGAGTTGGCCGAACGACTGCCCTGACACATGACAGTGCTCCGTCCTCCGCGAGAGGACGGAGCACTGTCATGTCCGGGTGAAGGCCACGAACGCGTCAGTCGCGCGCCCCGCCCCCCACATGGTGCACCCGCACCATGTTCGTCGTGCCCGGGATACCGGGAGGCGAGCCGGCCGTGATGACCATCGTGTCGCCCGCGTTGTAGCGGTCCAGCTTCAGCAGCTCCGCGTCGACCAGGTCGACCATCGCGTCCGTGTTGTCCACGTGCGGTACGACGTGGGCCTCGACGCCCCAGCTCAGGGCGAGCTGGTTGCGGGTGGACTCGTCCGTGGTGAAGGCCAGGATGGGCTGCGCCGCGCGGTAGCGGGAGAGGCGGCGGGCCGTGTCACCGGACTTGGTGAAGGCGACCAGTGCCTTGCCGTTCAGGAAGTCCGCGATCTCGCAGGCGGCACGGGCCACCGAACCGCCCTGGGTGCGGGGCTTCTTGCCCGGCACCAGCGGCTGCAGGCCCTTGGAGAGCAGCTCCTCCTCGGCGGCGACGACGATCTTCGACATCGTCTTGACCGTCTCGATCGGGTACGCGCCCACGCTGGACTCGGCCGACAGCATGACCGCGTCCGCGCCGTCCAGGATCGCGTTGGCGACATCGGACGCCTCGGCGCGGGTCGGCCGCGAGTTGGTGATCATCGACTCCATCATCTGGGTCGCCACGATCACCGGCTTGGCGTTCCGCCGGCAGAGCTCCACCAGGCGCTTCTGCACCATCGGAACCTTCTCCAGGGGGTACTCGACGGCCAGGTCGCCACGGGCGACCATCACACCGTCGAACGCCATGACGACGCCCTCCATGTGCTCGACGGCCTGCGGCTTTTCGACCTTGGCGATGACGGGGACCCGGCGGCCCTCCTCGTCCATCACCTTGTGGACGTCCTTGACGTCATTGGCGTCCCGTACGAAGGAAAGCGCCACCAGGTCGCAGCCCATCCGCAGGGCGAACCGCAGGTCCTCGACGTCCTTCTCGGACAGGGCCGGGACGTTGACCGCCGCGCCGGGCAGGTTGATGCCCTTGTGGTCGGAGATGACACCGCCCTCGATGACGATGGTCTTGACCCGGGGGCCCTCGACCGCAACGACCTTCAGCTCGACGTTGCCGTCGTTGATCAGGATCGGGTCGCCCTTGGCGACGTCGCCGGGCAGGCCCTTGTAGGTCGTGCCGCAGATCGACTTGTCACCGGGGACGTCCTCCGAGGTGATGGTGAACTCGTCCCCGCGGACCAGCTCGACGGGGCCCTCGGCGAACTTCGCCAGGCGGATCTTCGGGCCCTGGAGGTCGGCGAGCACGCCGACCGCGCGGCCGGTCTCGGCGGCGGCCTTGCGGACCCGGTCGTAACGACCCTGGTGCTCCTCGTGGCTGCCGTGACTGAAGTTGAAGCGGGCCACGCTCATGCCGGCCTCGATCAGAGCGACGAGCTGCTCATGGGAGTCGACGGCGGGACCGAGTGTGCAGACGATTTTGGAACGGCGCATGAGGCGGATCCTATCCGTTTGTTTCGATGCGGAATATTCCGTCTGGTGGAAGGTACAAAGGGGCGCGGGGGTGCTCAGTTGTGGGCCTGTCCGATGAGTGCGAAGGTCTGGACGGCGATCTCCAGTTCCTCGTCCGTCGGTACCACGGCGACCGCGACCCGTGCGTGGTCCGGCGAGATCAGCCGCGGTGCGCCGGACCGTGCGGCGTTCAGATCCGCGTCCACCGCCAGGCCGAACTCCTCGAGACCGGCGATCGCAGCCTCCCGCACGGGCGCCGAGTTCTCCCCGACCCCCGCCGTGAACACCACGGCATCCACCCGCCCGAGGACCGCCGAATAGGCGCCGATGTACTTCTTCAGCCGGTGCACATAGATGTCGAACGCGAGCGCCGCACGCTCGTCGCCCTCGTCGATCCGGCGCCGGATCTCCCGCATGTCGTTGTCGCCGCAGAGCCCGACCAGACCGCTCTTCTTGTTGAGCAGTACGTCGATCTCGTCCGTCGACATCCCCGCCACCCGCTTCAGGTGGAAGGTGACGGCCGGATCGATGTCGCCGGAACGCGTGCCCATCACCAGCCCCTCCAGCGGGGTCAGCCCCATCGAGGTCTCCACGCACCGGCCGCCCGCCACCGCCGACGCCGAGGCGCCGTTGCCCAGGTGCAGCACGATGACATTGACCTCCTCGGGGGTGCGTCCCAGCAGCTCGGCGGCCTTGCGGGAGACGTACGCGTGCGAGGTGCCGTGGAAGCCGTAGCGCCGGATGCGGTGCGCGTCGGCGGTCTCCACGTCGATCGCGTACCGCGCCGCGTACTCCGGCATCGTCGTGTGGAACGCCGTGTCGAAGACGGCCACCTGCGGAAGGTCCGGACGCAGGGCCTGGGCGGTACGGATGCCGACGATGTTCGCCGGATTGTGCAGCGGGGCCACCGGGACCAGGCGCTCGATCTCCTTCAGCACCTCGTCGTCGATCACCACGGGCTCGGTGAACCGCAGCCCGCCGTGCACCACCCGGTGGCCGATCGCCGCCAGCGCGGGGGAGTCCAGGCCGAGGCCGTCGGCCGCCAGTTCCTCGGCCGCCGCCTTCAGCGCGGCCTCGTGGTCGGCGATCGGGCCGATGCGCTCACGCGACTCGGCGTCACTGCCGGCCAGCGGGGTGTGCACCAGCCGGGAGGTCTCCTCGCCGATCCGCTCGACCAGTCCGACCGCCAGCCGGGAACGGTCGCTCATGTCCAGGAGCTGGTACTTCACCGACGAGGAGCCGGAGTTGAGAACGAGTACGCGATTGGCGGCCACGGTGGAAGAGCCTTCTGCGATCGGGGTGGTCATGCGGTTCGCTCCTCGCCCTGTGCCTGGATCGCCGTGATGGCCACGGTATTGACGATGTCCTGGACGAGAGCGCCCCGGGACAGATCGTTGACGGGCTTCCGCAGCCCCTGGAGCACCGGTCCGACAGCCACGGCGCCCGCCGAGCGCTGCACGGCCTTGTAGGTGTTGTTGCCGGTGTTCAGGTCCGGGAAGATCAGCACCGTCGCCTGACCCGCCACATCGGAGCCGGGCAGCTTCGTCGCGGCGACGCTCGGCTCCACCGCGGCGTCGTACTGGATCGGACCCTCGATCCTGAGATCCGGCCGGCTCTCGCGCACCCGGTCCGTCGCCTCGCGCACCTTGTCGACATCGGCGCCCGAACCCGAGGTGCCCGTCGAGTACGACAGCATCGCGATCCGCGGCTCCACGCCGAAGCGGGCGGCGGTCGCGGCCGACTGCACCGCGATGTCCGCGAGCTGCTCCGCGTCCGGGTCCGGGTTGACCGCGCAGTCGCCGTACACCAGGACCTTGTCGGCGAGGCACATGAAGAAGACGGAGGAGACGATCGAGGCGTCCGGCTTTGTCTTGATGATCTCGAACGCGGGGCGGATCGTCGCCGCGGTGGAGTGCACGGCCCCGGAGACCATGCCGTCCGCGAGCCCCTCCTGGACCATCAGCGTGCCGAAGTAGTTGACGTCCGCCACGACGTCGTACGCCAGCTCCACCGTGACCCCGCGGTGCGCGCGCACCTGTGCGTACCGCTCGGCGAACGCCTGGCGCAGCTGTGAGCTCTGTGGGTCGATGAGCTGCGTACCGGCGAGATCGATGCCGAGGTCGGCGGCCTTCTTACGGATGACGTCGACGTCGCCGAGGAGCGTGAGGTCGCAGACATCGCGGCGCAGCAGGACGTCCGCGGCGCGCAGCACCCGTTCCTCGGTGCCTTCCGGCAGGACGACTCGCCGCCGGTCGGCGCGGGCCTGCTCCAGCAGCTCGTGCTCGAACATCATCGGGGTGACGCGGCCGCTGCGGGCCACCGAGATCCCCTCCAGCAGGGCGCCGGTGTCCACATGGCGCTCGAAGAGGCCCAGTGCGGTCTCCGCCTTGCGGGGCGTCGCCGCGTTCAACTTGCCCTCCAGCGCGAAGAGTTCCCCGGCGGTGGGGAAGGAGCCGCCGGCCACGGAGACGACCGGGGTACCCGGTGCGAGTCTCGCGGCCAGCCTGAGTATCTCCTCGCCGGGGCGTTCGTTCAGGGTCAGCAGCACACCCGCGATGGGCGGGGTCCCGGCGCTGTGCGCGGCCAGCGAGCCGACCACCAGATCCGCCCGGTCCCCGGGCGTGACCACCAGACAACCCGGCGTCAGCGCCTTCAGCATGTTCGGCAGCATCGCACCGCCGAAGACGAAGTCCAGCGCGTCCCTGGCCAGCCCGGAGTCGTCGCCGAGCAGCACCGTGCCGCCGAGGGCCGAGGTGATCTGGGCGACGGTCGGCGCGGAGAGCGCCGCATCGTCCGGCAGAACGGAACAGGGGACGGGCAGCCGGGCCGCCAGCCGTTCCGCGATGACATCGCGGTCCTCGGCCGCCACCCGGTTCACGATCATCGCGAGGACATCGCAGCCCAGGCCGGCGTACGCCCGGTAGGCATTGTGGGTCTCGGCCCGTACGGACTCCGCCGGCTGGCCCTTCCCGCCGACCACCGCGATGACCGAGGCGCCGAACTCATTGGCGAGCCGGGCATTGAGCGCCAGCTCGTCGGGGAGCTGGGTGGCGGCGAAGTCGGTGCCGAGGACCAGCACCACCTCGTACTTCTGGGCCACCTGATGGAAGCGTTCCACCAGCCGGGAGACGAGTTCGTCCGTACCCTGCTCCGCCTGGAGCGCGGACGCCTCGTGATAGTCCAGCCCGTAGACCGACGCGGGATCCTGGGGAAGCCGGTAGCGGGCCCGCAGCAGCTCGAACAGCCGGTCGGGTCCGTCATGGACGAGCGGCCGGAACACCCCGACCCGGTCCACCTGACGCGTCAGGAGCTCCATGACTCCCAGATCGACGACCTGGCGGCCGTCTCCCCGGTCGATCCCGGTCACGTACACGCTGCGCGTCACGCGTGCTCTCCCGTCCATTTTTTCGGTTTGGGATGGTATTGCCATGTTGACGATACCTGCGGGGGTCAAGGCGCCGCCCGCCGGGCGAAAGACCCTCCGCGAAGGGCCGTAGGACCCCCGCCCGCCCGGGCGGACCGCCGCCCGATTCACCGCTGCATCCGGCGGAACACCCGGGCGGGAATCCCCGGAGCGGCCGAGAGCGCGAGGTCCAGACCTGACGTGGGACAATCGTTGTGGCTCACGGTACGGGGGTTTCTGTAGTCGCCCCCGAAATGCACGGCACTAGCGAGCAGGAGATACAGCACGATGCGCATCGGAGTTCTCACCGCAGGCGGCGATTGCCCAGGCCTGAACGCAGTGATCCGGTCGGTCGTCCACCGTGCCGTGGTGGGGCACGGTGATGAAGTCATCGGCTTCGAGGACGGGTTCAAGGGACTCCTCGACGGCCACTTCCGCCCCCTCGATCTCAATGCGGTCAGCGGCATCCTCGCCCATGGCGGCACCATTCTCGGCTCGGCCCGGCTGGAGCGCGACCGGCTGCGCGAGGCCGCCGAGAACTGCGCCGAGCTGAGCCGCCGTTACGGCATGGACGCCCTCATCCCGATCGGCGGCGAAGGCACTCTCACCGCCGCGCGGATGCTGTCGGACGCCGGAATGCCCGTCGTCGGCGTCCCGAAGACCATCGACAACGACATCTCCGCCACCGACCGCACCTTCGGCTTCGACACCGCGGTGGGCGTCGCCACCGAGGCCATAGACCGCCTCAAGACCACCGCCGAATCGCATCAGCGGGTGATGGTCGTCGAGGTGATGGGCCGCCACGCCGGCTGGATCGCGCTGGAGTCCGGAATGGCGGGCGGCGCGCACGGCATCTGCCTTCCCGAGCGTCGCTTCCAGGTCGAGGACCTGGTCAAGATGGTCGAAGAACGCTTCGCGCGGGGCAAGAAATTCGCGGTCATCTGCGTCGCCGAGGGCGCGCACCCGGCCGAGGGCTCCATGCCGTACGCCAAGGGCGAGATCGACCAGTACGGCCACGAGCGTTTCCAGGGCATCGGCAACCGGCTGGCCATCGAGCTGGAGACCCGGCTCGGCAAGGAGGCCCGGCCGGTCATTCTCGGCCACGTGCAGCGCGGCGGCACGCCGACCGCGTACGACCGGGTGCTCGCCACCCGCTTCGGCTGGCACGCGGTGGAGGCCGCGCACCGGGGCGAATTCGGCCGGATGACGGCTCTGCGTGGCAACGACATCAAGATGGTTCCGCTCGCCGACGCCATCACCCAGCTCAAGACGGTGCCGGCGGACCGGATGGACGAGGCCGAGTCGGTCTTCTGACCCGGGCGCGCGGCAGCGTCACAAGCAGTGGCCGGCGGCCCTGACTGTCCCCCCGTGGACGGTCAGGGCCGCTTGCCGTTCCCCCTGGCCGTCGGGGCCGTTCCGGAAGGTCAGGGCCGGACGGGCCGTGGTGCCGGAATCCACTCTTGAGTCGGCGGCCCGGATCAACAAGGCTTAGCCCTGTCCCGGACATGTCCCAACTCTGTCCGGGCGCGGATCCCAGGGAGGGACACAGCACATGGTGGTCGAGGGCAGGGCTCCGGATCCTCGGGAGGCGCGGAGTGCGGCCGAGTTCATCGCCCTGTTACGGGTGCTCAAGGACGCGTCCGGTCTGACGTTCCGCGAGCTGACGCTGCGGGCCGACGCGGTCGGGGACGTCCTGCCGCGCTCCACGATCGCCAACATGCTCGGGCGTACGTCGGTCCCGCGCGAAGAGCTCCTCGCCGCTTTCGTGCGGGCCTGCGGCTGCGGGCCCACGGAGATCGAGGACTGGCTCGGCGTACGCAAGGAACTCGCCGTGCACGGGCAGCGGGCCGCGACAGCTCGGGCGGTCGAGGACGAGGGCGGCACGGAGGAGGAGGCCGGGGAGGTCCCGGGGGCGCCGGCCGGGGAGTCGCCCGAGCCGCCCGCCGGCCCGCCCCCTGCCCGTCGTCGGTCCCGGACCTTTCTGGTGGCCGCCGTCTCCCTCCTGGTGCTTGCCGCCGCCGCGGTGACCGTCGCCCTCCTCGTACGCGACGAGCAGCCGGGACCCACCCCTGTCGCCGGACCCGTGGCGGGGCGGACGGTGCAGATCCGGTCCGTCCACTCCGGGCTCTGCCTCTCCGAGAAGCGGGGAAGCGACAGCGGCCGGATCTATCAGGTGCCGTGCGACGAGGAGACGATCCCGGCCTTCTCCCTCAGACCGCTGGGCGACGACGTCTGGCGGATTGTGACCGACCACCCGGACTTCGGCCCCGGCTGCACGGGTATCTGGGACGGGATGCGGGAGGCCGGAGCCTTGATGCAGGACCAGGAGTGCGGCAAGCGCGGCGACGCGGAGGCGTTCTGGATCGAGCCGCAGGGCCATCCCGTCAAGGGCTACCGGATCCGCCCCGCCCACACCCACCTGTGCGTCGGCGCCGAGGCGGGCAGCAGCAAGCCCGACACCGAGATGGTGCAGATGGGCTGCGACGGGGTGGACCGGGGAAGCCTGTTCTCCTTCGACCCGGTGGCCTCGGACGTGGCCGGCGGCTGAGAACGGCACGGCCACCGGAGCCCCGGTGGCTCAGACGCTCGTCCCCTGCACCCCCGCCGTCTGCCAGAACCGTTCCGTGATCCTCGCCAGGAACCCCCGCCCCGCATCGCCCGTCGACCCGGCCCGCTCCGTACCCGTGCTGCTCCAGCTCAGCGTCGACACCATCAGTGCCTGGTAGTCGGCGTGCAGCTGTTCCAGTACGTCCTGCAGGAACCCGCGCTCCAGCGGCACCAGCTTCGCCACCGGCCGGACATGGGCCTGCCAGCGCGTCGTCACCGCACTGCGCAACAGCTCCGCCAGCTCCTCGTCCCGGCCCGACACCGTCACGACCCCGGCGGCCGTCAGCCCCAGTACCTCGCTGAGCACCGCGGACTGGCGTTCGTTGCCGCGCCAGCGCCCCGCCTCCTCCATCCGCAGATACGCGGAGGCGGTCAGCCCCAGCAGACGCGCCAGCTCGTCGACGGCCAGCTCCCGGGCCACCCGGTGCTCCCGCAGGGTGCGCGCGGCGGTCAGCAGTTCGCCCGGCGAGCACCACAACACCCCGGCCAGCGCCGTGAGTTCGTACTCGCTCGGGACAGCGAGCCCGCGCTCCCAGGCGGCCACCGTCTCGGCGCTGATACGGAGCCCGTACTGGGCTCCGAGACCGTAGGCGACATGGCCTGGAAGCATCCCCAGGGCCTCGCGGAGTCGACGCGCGGCGGGGGCGTTGAAGGGCGGGGAGGGGTGCACGGCCCCACCGTAGGAGTCGACACGCCCTCTGACTACGGTGTGTTCCACCGATAACACGGCTCGTAGGAACGTCCGAGTGCCGTACGGGGTCAGCGGCCCTGGGCCACCCACCGGTAGTGCAGCTCCGGGCGCCCGATCTGACCGTACTGCGGGCTGCGGACCGCGCGCCCCACGGTCACCAGATGTTCCAGATAGCGGCGCGCGGTGATCCGCGAGATGCCCAGCTCCACCCCGGTCGCGCCCGACGTCACTCCGTCCGGGGCGGCTCGCAGGACGCGGGTGACGGCCTCCAGCGTCGGGCCGCTCAGCCCCTTCGGCAGCCGGGTCGGCTGTGGCGCGCGCAGTACGCCGAGCGCCCGGTCCACCTCGTCCTGACCGCTCGCCTCACCGGCTGCCGCGCGGAACTCTGCGTAGCGGACGAGCCGGTCGCGCAGGGTGGCGAAGGTGAACGGCTTCAGCACGTACTGGACGACACCGAGCGACACCCCTTCCCGGACCACCGTCAGATCACGTGCCGACGTCACCGCGATGACATCCGCCGAGTGACCGGCCGCGCGCAGCGAGCGCAGCAGCTGCAGACCGTGCCCGTCGGGCAGATACAGATCCAGGAGCAGCAGATCGACCGGCGTACGGTCCAGCGCCCGCACCGCCTCCGCACGCGAGTGCGCGACCGCGGCCACCGTGAATCCGGGGACGCGGCCCACGTACAGCTGATGGGCGTCCGCGGCGACGGGATCGTCCTCGACGACCAGCACCTGGATCATGCGGTGGCCTCCTTCGTGGTGTGCGTCGTGCGGTTGCCGATGGCCAGCGGCAGCCGCACCGTGAACTCCGCACCGCCGTCCGGGCCGCGGTCCAGCGCCACTGTGCCGGCGTTGCGATGCACCGCCTGCTGTACGAGGGCCAGCCCGATCCCCCGGCCCGCGCCGTGCGTCGACCAGCCCCGGTCGAACACCTCGGCGGCGTCGTCCGGGTCGATCCCGGCCCCGGTGTCGGCGACCCGCAGCAGCAGCTCGCCCTCCCCGGCGAGCGCGGTGACGGTGACCCGGGCGCGGGCGGACCGGCCCGGCACCGCATCTCGCCGGCCGGGCCCGGCCTCCGGACCGGGCGTACCGGTCACCGCCTCCGACGCCGCGTCCACCGCGTTGTCGATCAGATTGCCGAGGATCGTCACCAGGTCCCGTGGCGGCAGGGTCGCGGGCAGGGCGCCGTCGTCGATCAGGCTGTCGTCCGCGAGCACGAGCTCCACCCCTCGCTCGTTCGCCTGCGCCGCCTTGCCGAGCAGCAGTGCCGCCAGCACCGGTTCGGCGACGGCGCCCACCACCCGGTCGGTGAGGGCCTGGGCCAGCTCCAGTTCGGCGGTCGCGAAACCCACCGCCTCCTCGGCCCGGCCCAGTTCGATCAGCGAGACGACCGTGTGCAGCCGGTTCGCCGCCTCGTGCGCCTGTGAGCGCAATGCCTGGGTGAATCCCCGCTCGGAGTCCAACTCGCCGGACAGCGCCTGGAGTTCCGTGTGATCGCGCAGCGTCACGACCGTGCCGCGCTGCTCGCCGCCCACCACGGGGCGGGTGTTGACCACGATCACCCGGTCCGCCGTCAGATGCAGCTCATCGACCCGTTCCTCGGAGGCGAGCAGCGCACCGGTCAGCGGCGCCGGCAGATCGAGGTCGTCGACCCTGCTCCCGACCGCACCCGGTTCCAGCCCGAGGAGCTCCCGGCCCGCGTCGTTGATCAGCGCGATCCTGCGCCGCCCGTCGAGCATCAGCAGTCCCTCGCGCACCGCGTGCAGCGTGGCCTGGTGGTAGTCGTGCATCCGGCTCAGCTCGGCGGCGTTCATGCCGTGCGTGTGCCGCCGGAGCCGGGCGTTGATCACATATGTGCCGACGCCGCCGAGGGCCAGCACCCCGCCCGCCGCCAGCCCCAGCGCCCCGAGCTGCGCCCGCACCTGGGAGGAGACCCGCTCGACCGTGATGCCCGCGCTGACCAGACCGGTGATCCTGCCGCCGTCCCGGATCGGGGTGACGACCCGGATTGAGGGTCCGAGCGTGCCCGTGTACGTCTCCGAGAACGTCTCGCCGCGCAGCGCCTGCGCGGTGTGGCCGAGGAAGGGCTCCCCGATCTGGCCCGCGTCGGGGTGCGTCCAGCGGATCCGGTCCGGGCTCATGATCGTGACGAAGGCGATCCCGGTGTCCTTGCGGACCTTCTCCGCGTACGGCTGGAGCACGGCGGACGGGTCCGGGGTACGGATCGCCGCCCGTACGGACGGCGAGTCGGCGATCGCCAGCGCCGCCGTCCTGACCTGCCGGGTCGCGGTCTCCTTCGCCTGTGCGCTGCCGGAGACGTAGGCGATGAACGCGCACCCCGCCACCACGGCCGCCACCAGCACGACCTGCATGGCGAAGAGCTGGCCGGCCAGGCTGCGAGGGCGGGGGAGACGCATGACCACAGTGTGCCTGGCCGAAAACATATGAACGAAATGCACGTAACGGTGACCACCGTCACAGGGGGGCGGGATAGTCACCAAGCCCCCCAGGGACGGGGGAGCGACCAGGACGAGCCGAGGAGAAGCCCCGTGGAAGTGGCAGCTGCCAAGCGGGACCGTACGCATTATCTGTATCTCGCCGTGATCGCGGCTGTGGGTCTCGGCATCCTCGTGGGCTTCGTGGCCCCGGACTTCGCCGTCGAGCTCAAGCCGATCGGTACCGGCTTCGTCAACCTCATCAAGATGATGATCTCGCCCATCATCTTCTGCACGATCGTGCTGGGCGTCGGCTCGGTCCGCAAGGCCGCCAAGGTCGGCGCGGTCGGCGGTCTCGCCCTCGGCTACTTCCTGGTGATGTCGACCGTGGCACTCGCCATCGGTCTGCTTGTCGGCAACATCCTGGAGCCCGGCCAGGGCCTCCACCTCACCGAAGCGGTTCGCGCCGCCGGTGAGAAGCAGGCGGCGGGCGCCAGCGAGTCCACGGTGGACTTCCTGCTCGGCATCATCCCGACGACCATGGTCTCCGCCTTCACCGAGGGCGAGGTGCTGCAGACCCTGCTCGTCGCCCTGCTCGCGGGATTCGCACTCCAGGCCATGGGCTCGGCGGGCGAACCGGTCCTGCGTGGCATCGGCCACATCCAGCGCCTCGTCTTCCGCATCCTCGCCATGATCATGTGGGCGGCTCCGGTCGGCGCGTTCGGCGCGATGGCGGCGGTGGTCGGCGAGACCGGCATAGACGCCCTGAAGTCCCTCGCGATCATCATGGTCGGCTTCTACGTCACCTGCGCGATCTTCGTCTTCGTGGTGCTCGGCACGATCCTGCGGCTGGTCGCGGGGGTCAACCTGATCTCTCTGCTGAAGTATCTGGGCCGCGAGTTCCTGCTGATCCTCTCCACCTCCTCGTCGGAGTCCGCCCTGCCGCGACTCATCGCGAAGATGGAGCACCTGGGGGTCAGCCGGCCCGTCGTCGGTATCACCGTGCCGACCGGCTACTCCTTCAACCTCGACGGCACCGCGATCTACCTCACGATGTCCTCGCTCTTCATCGCCAACGCGATGGGCGACCCGCTGAACGCGAGTGAGCAGATCTCGCTCCTGCTCTTCATGATCGTTGCCTCGAAGGGCGCGGCCGGAGTCACCGGCGCGGGCCTCGCCACCCTCGCGGGCGGCCTCCAGTCGCACCGCCCCGGACTGGTCGACGGCGTCGGACTGATCGTCGGCATCGACCGCTTCATGAGCGAGGCCCGCGCCATGACGAACTTCGCGGGCAACGCGGTGGCCACCGTCCTGGTCGGCACCTGGACCAAGGAGATCGACAAGGAGCGGGTGGACCAGGTCCTGTCCGGTGCGCTCCCGTGGAACGAGCAGATGCTCAACCAGGACGCCGACCACGGCGACGGCACGAACACCGTTCCCGAGCCGCGGGACGGTGGCCAGGAGCTCGCCACGGCGAAGGCGTAGGCGCCCGGGACCCGGTAACAGAGGCAGGGCCGTCGCGGAAGCATCCGCGACGGCCCTGCCGCGTTCTCCTTGCCTTGACGTCCGCGTAAAGGTCTACCGTCAAGGACATGCGCATCGGGGAGCTGGCCGAACGGGCCGGAACGACCACACGGACTCTGCGGTACTACGAGTCACGCGGACTGCTGCCCGCGCGACGGGCCGGCAACGGCTATCGCGCGTACGACGAGGACGATCTGCGTCTCGTCCAGCAGATCAGGACCCTCCAGGACTTCGGCTTCGAACTGGAGGAGACCCGGCCGTTCGTCGAGTGCCTGCGCGCCGGCCACCCGGCCGGTGACGCCTGCCCCGCCTCGCTCGCCGTCTACCGGCGCAAGCTCGGCGAGCTCGACTCGCTCATCGAGCAGCTCCAGGCGGTACGCGCCCAGGTGGGCGCACAGCTCGCGAAGGCCGAACTGGAGGCCGCGGCAGAGCTTCCCGGCGGTCCGGAACCACGTTGTGAACTGGGAGGATGACAGATGATTCATGTGGCAGAGGGCGTGGCCGAGGTCACCGACACCACCTTCGACGGGGAGGTGCTGGCGGCCGATCTCCCCGTACTGGTCGAGTTCACCGCCGACTGGTGCGGCCCGTGCCGCCAGCTCGCCCCCGTGCTCAGCGCCGTCGCCGCCGAGGAGGCCGGGCGCATCAAGATCGTCCAGATCGACGTCGACCGCAACCCGGGGATCGCGAGCCGGTACGCGGTGCTGTCGATGCCGACCCTGATGGTGTTCCGCTCCGGCGAACCGGTGAAGTCGATGGTGGGCGCCCGTCCCAAGCGCAGGCTGCTCCAGGAGCTGGAGGACGTGTTCGAGACGGTGTGAGGCGGGGCGTACGTCCGAACCGGGACAAGCAACGCGCAACGGCCTGCGCTCGAAAAGCATCCGACCTCGCCGGGCGCGATTACCTGACGCGCTGGGCCGTCCGGTTCAACGTCCGCCTGTGTCGCTGACGGGTCGCGCTCGGATTCTCCCGCATGTACGCCGCGGCGATGAGCTGCCCCGGAGTTGGGCAACGAGGCTGCGGACGTCTCGCTCGGTGTCGGTTCCGGTGGCCTGCTTGCTTGCGGGGTCCGGGGCGGGTGTAGGGCAGGGGCGGCAGAGGCCGTCGGGGAGTGCTTCGGGGCGGCCGGGTGTGCCGCATTCGTCGCATTCCACTCGGGCCCTGTCGGGAACTGCGGACCTCAACCCGGGATCAGAGCAGCGCTCGGCTCCAGTTGGCGGTGCCCAGCGTGCGGGTCTTCAGCGTGTCGAGGCGCCATTCGCCGTGCTTCTTGACTGCGGTGTAGAGCCGTTCGGAACGAAACGGGTGGCCGAGTGGATCACGAACGAGGAGTTCGCATCGGTTGGGCTTGGGATAGTGAACGGAGTGGAGTGTTTCGCGTTCATCCACTTCTGTCGGTGTCCCGATGCTGTGCGGGCGGTAGGTGCGCGGGCGGACGCTCAGATAGGCCGATGCGAGTACGTCTCGCTCCGCACACAGTGCGTTGAGGTCCCGGGCTCGATCGGCGAGCGCGTCCTGTTCCCACTTCGCCATCCGGAGGATGAAGCCACGTACGACTGCGACAGGGTCGTCGTAGGCCACTTGGGCGTGGGCGACAGAAGGCCAGGGGAGAGCGGGAGGCTCAGGAACGGGTGGCGGGAGAACAGCGCCGGCTTCGATGAGTTGCCGATGAACGTGCGGTGCCCCGTCGTTGCCGTTCGATTCACGGTATAGGGAGAGCGCATTCTGGCCGGAGTTGTCCGTGACGGCGACACGCGCGTTGTGCTCAAGCAGGATTCGCACGGCGTCCGCGTGGCCCTGTTGGGACGCGAGCATGAGCGGAGTGCGATCGAAGTCGCCATTGGCGCTGTCAACATCGACACCGTGCGCAAGGAGCACCCGCACAAGGTGCGTGTTCCCTTGTGCTGCGGCCCAGCCCAACGGCGTGAATCCGACGGCAGTGTCACGTGCCTCGATATCGGCAGACGCTGCCAAGAGGACAGCGACCGTATCGAGGTGACCGCTTATGACCGCCTCAAGAAGGGGCGTTCTCCCCGTTCCCCGGGCACGCACGTCCACGTCGGACTGGGTCTGAACGAGCTTCCGCACTGATTCGGTGTCGCCGCTGCTGCTCGCGCGTAGAAGTGTCATTGTCGTGATCCTTGATCAAGAGTTCTCCGCGGTGCTGGACATCGTAGGCCGACGGCCGATGCCCGAGCTCAGGCGCGTGTCAGGGGCGTTTGAGCATGCCCCGGAGTTCGGCGACGAGGCCGTGGACGTCCTCTTCGGTGTCGGCTCCCATGGCCTGCTTGCTTGTGGTGCCCGGGTCGGGTGTGCGGCAGCGGCGGCAGAGGCCGTCGGGGAGTGCTTCGGGGTGGCCGGGTGTGCCGCATTCGGTGCATTCGGCCATCAGGCGCCGGGTGGGGGTGCGGGGCATGGTGGGTGTCGGGGTAGTGGGCAGGTGGGGTGGGATCTTGTCGGTGAGGCGGCGGCGTACGAAGCCGATGGGGGAACCGACCTGGGCGGGGAGGCCGGAGGTGAGGGCGTGGGTGAGGTAGTCGGTGTCCACGCCCCGGGTGAACCACTGGGCGGCCAGCGACTCCAGGGCGGTGCAGTCGGCGGCGGAGAGGGGCAGGCGCGGTTCGATTCGGCCTAGTTGGGCCAGGGCGAGGAACGCGGGTGAGGGTTGTGCCGGGGCCGGTTCGGGGGTTCGCTGCTGCGGTACGACGGGCACGGGGCCGGGCGTGGTGGGCTGTGCTGCGGGCTCGGCCGGTGTCACGGGGGCCGGGGCCTGCGGCTCTGACCCGACTTGGGGAGCGGGCGCTTGCGTGGGGACCCGGAGCGGCGTCCGAGGAGCGGTTGCTTCTTGGGCGGCCCGGTTGTTCTCGGCGTCCATGAATGCACCCCACCATTCGTTGTCGCGGGCGGTGCGGGACCAGAACGTACGGGTGACCCAGCGGACCTGGCCGCGATCTTCGACCCGACATTGGGCGTGCCGCAGGTGACCGGCCACTCCCAGTGCCCTGAGAGCGCTACCGACGGCCATCTGTCCGTACAGGGGGATGCTCTTGGCCAGCGACTTGATGTCCATGGCCGCACCGTCGGGCAGATGGTCGACGTACCCGGCGATGTAGCGCTCACGCTCGGGCAGCAACATGAAGTCATCGGCGCACGCGGGGCGTTGGTCCGGTGCGGATCGCTTGCCGTAGCCGCGGTTGGCCTTCGGGTACGGGCGCGAGGATGCGGGCGTACGCAGGGCAGGGCTAAGGTTCTCGGTAGCCACGAGATCGGGTCCTAACGATCTTGGGGTGAGACCCCGGCCCGGTGCTCTAACACCGTGTCGGGGTCGTTTCGTTGGGGGCACCGTAAGCAGCCGCGATCACGCGCCGCAAGCTGGTCAGGATTAGTCGTACTTGCTGGCCGTGACGGGTCGGGGAGGGCGGGGAGGTTTGCCCAACCTCCTTCTTTCACCTACCGGTTAACCAAAGACGCTCGAATCCCGGAGCCCGGATTCCGACGCCCGGATCCCGAAGCTCAAGCGTCGGGACCGGCCCCCTCCTCATACCCGCGAAAGAGTGAACCAGTCGGTCCCGCAGCTCGAACCCCGACCCTCGAAGCCCGGAACTCGGGTTCCGAGACGGAGGGCGACACTGCCTTTGGCGAGGGCCCTTTCCTGTCTCTCAATCGGCGTACGCTGAAGCGGGAAGGGTGGTGCCGTATGTCGGACGAACTCGCTGACAGCCTCAGGAAATACCGTCGCGCTGCCGGACTCAGCCAAGAGCAGCTCGCGCACCGAGCGGGACTGTCAGTCGGCCCCGTCAGGAAGATTGAGCAGGGCGACGACGGTGTGCGAATGGAGACACTTCACGCTCTCGCCCGCGCGCTTGGAGTGAAGACCTCCAACCTGATGGCGGCGGGAGCTCCGAAGCCCGTGCCTCACGACAACCCCAACACCTTGAATCTCCGCGAACTCCGAATCGCCCTGACCCCGGCCGTCGGCCTGGCCGCGCCTGACGCGCCGACCGGCGATGCGCCCGACATCCGTCGCCTGCGCCGCATGACCCACGACAGCGCGCTCCTCTACTACGAGGACAGCTATCAGAGCATTGCCGCCGACCTTCCGGCTCTCATCCACGCAGCGAACGACGCAGTGGCCTACTACGACCACGGAAGCGAGCGCCTGGACGCCCTACGCGCTCGCTCCGAAGCCCTGCAACTGGCTGGGCGGTACTTGACGCAGATCAGGCAGTACGACCTTGCCCACGGGGCCATTAAAGAAGCCATCAGCGATGCCCGGCTGGCCGGTAGCGAGCTGACTGCGGCGTCAGGAGTGGGCGGCATGTGCTTCGTGCTCATTCGAACCGAACGGTTCGACGAGGCTGAGGACATTGCCGTCGCGACGATGGACATCGTTGAGCCGAAGATCAAGGGGGCCACGGTGGATGCGTACGCGACCTGGGGTGGTCTCGCGATGGAGGCCGCTGCCGCGGCGGCGCGGAACAACCGTCCGGAGGAGGCCAAGGCACTCCGAAGGGCGGCCGGTACGGCTGCGAAGGCCGTGGGTGTGTCGCACCGCAACCTTCTGCGCCACTGGTCTCAGTTCGGGCCCGTCACCGCTGCCATGAAAGAGCTGGAGGACGCCATGGTCACGGGCGATGCCCGGACTGTCGTCCGGAAGTCCGGCGAGGAGGAGGAGCTCCAGCCGCAGGCGTGGAAGCGGCTGGGGAAGCCGAGCACGAACGATGGCAACCGGTACTACCTCGATCTGGCTCGGGCCCGCGTCCGCACGGGTGACACCTCGGCCGCCATGGAGGAACTCTCCCGTCTGGATCACGTCGCACCCGAATGGTTCCGCCACCAGACGGCTGCCGCGATCACCTTCGAAGAGATCACGAAGAAGCGTCGGACCCTCACCGCCGACATGCGCACGGTAGGCGCTCATCTAGGCGTTTTTGGATAACTGCACTGCACCGATGCACTTCTGACGAGTCGTGAGTCAAAGTGCATCACTTCGTATCTGGCTGGTTACTCAGGGTCTACGTATCGTTTTCGTCATGGCGAACAACCAGCAGACCGGCCCCCGGATCGGGGCGGTAGTCAAGGACACGAAGACCGATCGCTTCGGTGTCGTGATGGGCACTATCGGCGGGCTCATCCAGCTGCGCCCGATCAGCGGCGGACTGTCGTGGGAAGTCGAACCGGACGGCATCGAGGTGCTCTCCCCGCGTCAGGAGCTGACCGTTCGCCTCGCTGCCCTCAACGCCGAATCCAGGCGCGGAGCATGAGTGGGCCCCGGGCCATCGTGAGGCACGTCCAGTGGACCCTCGCGCCGAACCAGGAGCCGGATGCCGAGCCTCAGACGTACGCCATGCTGTGCGTCGTCTGCGGAGAGTCCTCCCCCGCGGCGGAGGGCTGGGATGCCCCGCAGGGGTGGGCTCTCTCGCACTCGGGGCGCAACCCCTCCCACCACACGTACCGTGAGTTGATCACCAGGTCCTGGCGAACGTGGATGAACTCCTGACGAGGATCACTGTCCTGCTTGCTGCGCTGCCGGACGTCGCCGAACCGGCGATGGAACAGCGGCGCATTACACGGTATTGCCGGTCCAGTACGGCGCGATAGCCTGTCGTTGTCCAGCACATCAAGACCTGTGACGCGCGAGGGGGATCGTGGAGCGGCGTGATGTACAAGGGCATTATGAAGAGCTGGCCGCCGAGTACGACGAGCACTGGGTGTACGGGCCGGACTACATCCCTTGGATGTCGGCCCGCATCGCCGAAACACTGAGGCTCAATGGCAACGACCGTATCGCCGACATCGGTTGCGGTACAGGGCTGTTCGCGCGCGAAGTGGCGAAGTCCGTCCGACCGAGCCGCCCCGTTCTCTGCGCCGATCCCTCAGAGGCGATGCTTCGTCAGATCGGGATGCCGCCCCCACCCGGTCTGGCACCGGTTCTCGCCTCGGCCGAAGACATTGCCGAGGGGAATGTCGACCTGCCCTCTGGCCGGCTCGATGCGATGTGGCTGAAGGAATCGGTGCACCACCTCCCGGATCCGGCCCGGACGTTGCGCGGCCTGACGGGGCGGCTGGCGCCCGGTGGACGCCTTCTCGTGGTCATGCTCCCGGCCACGATCCAGTACCCGTTGTTCGACGCTGCTCTCAGGCGCTTCGAGGAGCTGCAACCCGACCCATTGGGCATCGTGGAGCACCTGACAGCGGCTGGGATGGAGGCAGGTCTCACCCACGTCGAGCACGAGTTGCGCATCGACCGGGACAGGTACTTCGGCATGGTGCGTGCTCGCTACATGTCCTTGCTCTCCACCTTCAGCGACCAAGAGATCGAGAAGGGGATCGAGGAGATGCGTGCCGCCCACCCCGAGCCCGTCCTTGTGTTTCCCGACCGGTTCGCCTTTGTCCTCGGGAAGCTGCCGAATCAACGAGGTGAGGGCGAGTGAGTACCGTGGTCGATGAGCGGCTGCGTCGTCTCCGGGGTGAACTGGACGATCACGCAAGGATCGCGGACCGTCTCGGGCTCGACCTCGAGCGCCCTCTGCGTTCTCTCGACGATGGCTACCCCGAGAACGCCGTCGCGCTTGTCGGCAAACTGACCGAGAAGCTGCTCAAGGAGTTATGGCGCCACCACAACATCGAAGGTGATCCTTCGACCAAGGCGCTGAACGACCTCGTCAAGCGCTGCCGTCCACACATCCGAAGCAGCACCGTGATGGACGCTCTGGACGACATCCGCCGTCTTCGTAATCGTTCCACGCACGACGGCTACGACATCAGCGACGAGGACGGGCTGCTGGCCGTGCGCCGCCTCGTCGATGTGCTGGTCTGGTTCACGAACACGGGGAGCCCCGCGCTCCTCGGCGGAGAGCCGGACCTGGCTCCCGAGGTGGCCCGCCGCTGTGAGTTCCTCGCAGGTCTGTACGTCACCCTCGGCTATCGGCAGGCCAAACGCTTCGTTCTCAGCCCCGACACTGTCTACCAGCTGTTCTGCCGTGAATCGGGCATGCGGCTCGAGTACGTGGAGCTCATGCTCTCCCGGGACGCCGACGATCTGAGCACGGTCCTCGCCTCCAGCGATGGTGAGTTGTTGCGCACCCGACTGCCCAAGCTCACCAGGTTTGTTGTCCTGGAGGACGACAACGACAGTGCGGCATCCGGGGCGCTCCACCAGATGCTTGGACTGGACTTCCGGATCGTCCGCTACGACGGCTTCGTCGACACTCTCGTCAACCTCGAAACACATCTCGGCGCCGTCTCCTCCATAGCCGCACCCGCAGAGCCCCGCGTGGCGATCACCGCCGCCGTGCTGTCCAACGACCCGCACACCGGGGAGCTCCGGAAAACGGAATCCGCGGACGCTGCGGAGCTGCTCACCCGCCTGGGCCGGGGCAGCGCGAACGTACTGGTCACCGGTCGCCCCGGGAGTGGTAAGAGCACGCTTCTACGCTCTCTGGCCGTCAACCCCGACACCCGCCGTTTCCGCTTCTACTTCGACCTCGGACTCAAGCCCAAGGACGAACCCTTCTCGGAGTACGCCGCGCGACTCCTGGCACCGTCCATGGCTTCGGACCGCTCCCGCGCCTACGACCTCTTTCTCTATTTGATCCGCTCAGGCACTGCACTCTGCGTGCTCGACGCCGTCGACGAGGGCGTCGATGAGGCGAGCCCCGCCGGATTCCTGCGCCTGTTCGTGGATCTGGCAGCCGTGCTCTCGGCGGAGTCCGCCGTGGTCATGAGCTCGCGCGTGTCCTTCCTTGCCGACTCGCCGCAGGTCCGCCAGCTGCTGGACAGCGGCGCAGGACGTTCCGAACAGCTCGTCGAGCAGATGTACGCCAATGGAGTCGACCCGGCCAGGGTCCCGCACTTTCACCTCGTACGCCTCGCCGAACCTGACGCAACACCGTTGGAGAAGAGGCTCACCGCGTCGCTAGGGCTGTCTCCGGGGCGTTCCCTCGCCGACATCCTCGGAACGCACATCACCCGGACCCTGGCCGATCGCGGACAGGCCGGCATCGAGCAACGTCTGCCCGACTGCTTCGGGCACGCCTTTCTCACCGACCAGACGGTGTTCTCCCTCCTCGACCTGCACCGGGCGCTGGGGACAGGCGCGTTCACCGACGGGCGCCTTGAGCTCGACGCCTGTGTGCTCTCACCCTTGCTGCGCCCGGCAGGGCCCGATCAGGTTGCCTTTGTGCACACTGCGTACCAGGAACTGCTTGCGGCGCGATATCTGGCCGAGGCCGGAAACCAGGACGTTGCAGTGGACGTGCCGGGCGGCGCCTTTCTCACCGAGCAGGTTCGCGCCTTCCTCGCCGGCCTTCCCAGCACTCCCGCGACCGACGACTGCGTACTGCCCGCAGGAACGTATCTGGTCGGCCCGGCTGAACGACTACTGCTCCGCCGAGTCCCGCGATCCGTACGATTCGACCGACACGCTGTGACGGTGCAGCGCTACCGGCGCTTCCTCCAAGCGCTCAACGACGATGGCACCTCGAGCTGGGACCATCCCGACCAGCCGGCCAACGTTACGCACCATCCGTGGACCGACAGGTTGCGCGAATCCGACTACTACGCCGACACGCGCTACGACTCGTACCCGGCCGTCTGCGTCAACTGGTGGAGCGCGTACGCCTTCGCCGGGTTCGAGGGCAAGAGGCTGCCTACCTCCCTGGAGTGGGAAGCCGCTGCGCGTGGTACGAACGGCCGCCTGTTTCCCTGGGGCGACGAGCCCCGGGACGGACTCATCAACTGTGCGGACTCATGGGTCGGGCGCCCTGTCGTCACCTACCAGGCGTGGTACGAGGACTTCGCAGGCGACGCAGTCCGGCGGGCCTGGGTGACGCCATCGGACGAACGGCCCGGAAACCGCTCTCCGTTCGGCATCGGGGACATGGTGGGCAACTGCTGGGAATGGACGTCGACCAGCCTCGGTGATCCGGGTGAGGCCGTCATTTGCGGCGGCAGCTATGACAACCCGATGCGTGCTGTGCAGGCAAGTAGTAAGGGTCTCTACCGGAAACGCGGGGGAAGCAACGCGGTTGGCTTCCGCTGCATGGAGGAAATCACCGACACCGAGGAGACAGTGGCATGAGTGGCGAGCCGCGTCACGGCACGATTGTCGACAGGCGTTCGAGTGGCGGGGGAGTGAACGGCACGCTTGGTTCGTACATCGTTCGAGACGACGAGGACCAGCGGTATTACGGATTCGACTACCGGCAGATCGTGACTGAAGGCTTCCGCACCATCCGCACCGGTGAGCGTGTCCGCTTCCATGTCTCGGCAAGCCCCGACCGGGCCGAGTTCGTCATCCGCCTCGACCAGCCTGATCCGTCCGAGTACTACGGATGACCGCCGTGCCACCCTCACTCGAAACCATCACCGGTGCGCGCCAGGAGCTGACAGTTGTCGTCCCGGTGCGTCTGCTGCGGACTCCCGACTGGGCCGAGGGGCCGTTCCCCTTCGAGCTGGGCAGCCGTCGCACCGATACCGCGACGCGGGCAACCTATTTCGCTCCGGCCTCCGCGAGAGTCCTTTACGGCGCGCCCGGTCGGCCCCGACGCTGGTACCGGTCGGCGTCGGTCGTTCATAACGGCCTGCACCTCATTGGTATGGAGCTTCTCCGCACGGCCACCGCCCGTAATCCTGAACATGCTCTCGCAGTCCTCCACTTCACGGTGTACAGACCGTTGTTGCCTGTGGTGCGCGCGATAGCGGGACGAGTGATCACCGACGGCGACGCCGTGACGCTCACAGGCCCGCTCGATTTCGGCGAACTTCTCGCAGGTGTGGCCGAAGTCACCAGCGGTACAGGAACATTCGCCATAGCTCGCCCCTACACCATTGCCTTTCTGACCCCCGAGGCCGAGCACACTCCAGCGCTGCGCGCAGGCCACGAAGGACCACTGCCGGCCACTGCCGACCGCTGGCTTTGGCAGCTGGCGTCACGTTCGAACCCGGCCGACTTTCCGCTTGCCCCGGAGACCGCCGCGGCAGAGCTCGGCGGCGCCGTGCGTATCTCGGCGGACTGGAGCGCCCTGGTGCTCCGGCAGGGTGCCGCATTCCTCGGCCACCGTGCCGATGCGGGGGACGGCGACTTCTACGCGTTCGGCGCCCTGCACTCGCGCACCGTCTACCTCGACGCCCTGCTGCTCGGGTCACTCCAGCGCGACCACATCGATGAGTTGACTGACGAACTTTCGGACGTTTTCGACACCACGCAACTGGCGCGAAGAGTCGCAACGCTGGAGCGGAACATCGCGGTCTTCCGCAGTACCTACTGGCGTCAGCACCTGACAGCCCACGGTCCGGCCAATGAACTGCTGCTCGCCTTCCAGCAGCAGCACCGACTACCAGATCGCTTCGGCGAAATCTTGGCCGAGGCCGCTGACTACAGTCGGCTGGTGCAGACTCAGGAGAGCCAGCAGATCAGCGGCGCCTTGGGGATCCTCACGGTCCTGGGCCTGCCGCTCGGCACCGCGCTCGGCATACTCCAGGTGATCGGCGACGAGTCGCTCTTGCACCTGCTCGTCGCTCTCGGGCTCTCCGTCGCCGCAACGGCAACTGCGCTCGCGACGCCTTACGGGCGACTGGTTCTGTCCTCGCTGCGCAGGGGCAGCAGGCTGTAGACGGGCGCTCTTCGGCCCTGCGACTGTCCGGCGCACCCGACATCGCCACCGCCCTGCGGCACAACGCCCGCGACCCGGAACGTCCGCTCGCCCTCCTTGGGTTCGTATGACCGCCACCCGCGTGGAACCGCCGGGACAACGCAGTTGATCGGCTGCTTTCCCTCGTGTAGCAATGCTCTGTGATACATGGCGAAAAGATCGGACTGCGTGCCCGGCACGCGAGCGACGTCCCAGTTCTCCAGTCCGAGCTGTACGACGATGTGGCTACACGGTCACGCGCCGACTCCCGCCCGTGGCGGCCCATCCCGCCAGGCTCGGGGCAGTCGCCCTACGCAGTGGCTGAGCCGTCGGACGCGGCAGCCTGCTTCTCCGTAGTGGAGCTGGAGTCGCAGGAGCTGGTCGGCGAGGCCCTGCTGTGGGGCATCGACACGCACAGCAGGACGGCTCACATCGGGATCTCCCTGCGACCCGCATTCCGCGGCCGCGGGCTCGGCGTCGATGTCCTGCAGGCGCTGTGTGAATACGGATTCGCCGTACGTGGACTGCAGCGCCTGCAGATTGAGACCCTCACGGACAACGCCCCGATGATCGCAGCGGCAGCCAGGGTGGGGTTCACGCGAGAGGGAACGCTGCGGCACTCCGCCTGGGTGTACGGCGCATACGCCGACGAGGCCATCCTCGGCCTCCTCGCGGACGAATGGACGCCCCAGGCATGAACAGCCGGAACCCGAGTCCGCAGTAGAGCAGATGAGAACAAACGGGTCGGGATCGAACTTTGCCGAAGCCCTGGGACATAGCCATCGCCCGTCATGGCACTTTGCGCAGTCGGTCAGAATTCAGCAACCGGCAGGGACTGGCTCCAGTCATTCCGCAGGATGGGAACAGACCGCACGGGCCCGGGTCAGCTTCACAACTCACCGAACCCGTACGGTCCTTCTCACACCACGCCACGGCGCGGCAGCGCCCGTCCGCATGCTTCCAGGTCGTAGAGCCGCGTCCTCTCGGCTCATGCTGACGGTGGTTGAGGAACGGCCGATTCCGCAACCCGGTCGAAGAATTTCATGGCCATGTCCTGGCGTTCGGGCAGTCGTTCAAGCCCGGCCGCTGGCCTGGGACATGACATCGAGCGGTCGCAGGAAGCGGCGCTCGTACCGCTTGATGCAGCGGGTGTTACGAGCCAGTTCGAAGGCATCTTGGCACTCCGGGTCGGACATGCTGTCCGTGCGGTACTGCTCGTACGCGGCGAGACTGGGAAAGGAGAAGAGGGCGTAGGCGATGTCGCTGTCGCCCTCACTCGGCAGGAAGTAGCCGTGGTGCGTCCCGCCGAAACGGTTGACGAGCCCGACCCAGCGGCGGCCGTATTCCTCGAAGTCCTCGAGCTTGTCGGCGTCAATCTCGTATTTCAGATGAATGGTGATCACGCCCACATAATGCTGCATGCCGGTTCGGGTCCGAAGGCGGCCCATGCACCACCGTCCGGAACCGCTCCCGGGCAAGGGCGAAGAGCTCGTCGCCCGGGGAGCGGTCCGGGCCGGATCTGCCGAAGAGGCCCTACGGCTCCGCTGACGGACGCGTCCTCGTGGACCTCACCTCGGACACCCCGGACCGCGCCCATACCTCCGCGGCCTGGGCCGACGCCCAGGCGCTCGACTATCTGGCGGGCGCCATCATGGTGCCGGTCGAGGTGACCGGCGGGCCTCAGGCACTGATCTTCTACGCCGGGTCGCAGTCCGCGTACGACAGGTACGAGGCCGTGCTCAAGGCGCTCGGCGCGGGCGCCCCGCTCCACGGCCCGGATCACGCACTTGCCGCCGCGTACGACATGGCGATGCCGGACTTCTTCCACGGCAGCATGGCGGGGCCGGTCCACGCCTTCGCCCTGGCCCGGGCGGAGAACATCCCCGCCGCCGCCATCGCCCCGTACCTGCGGACCATCGTGGCCGGGACGGCGGCCGACAATCGCATCCTCGTGCCCGACTCCGAGCTCGCGGCCCTCCGGGTCGACTCCGGCGGCGCCGGCGAGTGGCGGGGCATCCTCGTACGGCTGCGCGCCGTGCTCGATGCGACGGGCGCGCCGACCCTCTGCCGAGCGTCTCCTGGACGCAAACAAAAACCCCGGTCCGAATTGACGGCCGGGGTATTTCTCCGCCTATATTGAATAGTTCCGTGTGCGCGAACCGCGCAGAAATCGGAAGAATTCAATAAGTTTACTCTATCGCGTCAGGTGCTGAATTGTCTGCCGAGGAAATACGGAAAGAACAGCAATTCGTCTCCCTCGCCCACGAGCGGCTCGACCAGCTCCGGGTAGCGGCCGAAGCCGCCATGCGCGCAACGATCGCGCAGCTCAGCACCGGTCGACAGGCGCGAGTGGAGCGCGATGTCGGCGTCGCCGAGCACTCCGCCACGCTCGCCGCGCTGAATGCCACCGACACGGGACTCTGTTTCGGGCGGATCGACAGGCACGACGGAGTCACGTACCACATCGGGCGCACCGGAATCCGGCGGGACGACGCCGAGCGGACCCCGTTGCTGATCGACTGGCGGGCTCCCGTCGCGCGGCCGTTCTATCTCGCGACCGGGTATGAACCGATGGGGCTGCGCCGCAGGAGGCACATCACCACGCGGGGGCGCACGGTCACCGGGTTGCACGACGAGATCATGGATCTCGCCGACACCACCCGTACCGGATACGAGTCGCACGACGCCGACGAGGTGCTGCTCGCCGCGCTGAACAGCGCCCGCACGGGCCGGCTGGGCGACATCGTCTCGACCATCCAGGCCGAGCAGGACCACATCATCCGCGCCCCGCAGCGAGGGGTGCTCGTCGTCGAGGGAGGGCCGGGCACCGGGAAGACCGCGGTCGCGCTGCACCGGGCCGCGTATCTGCTGTACGCGCACCGGGAGCAGCTCGCCAAGCGGGCCGTGCTGATCGTCGGGCCCAACCCGGCCTTCCTCGGCTACATCGGCGAAGTGCTGCCCTCGCTCGGTGAGACCGGCGTGCTGCTGTCGACGGTCGGCGAACTGTTCCCCGGCGTGCACGCCACCGGCACCGACAGTCCCGCGGCCGCCGCCGTCAAGGGCCGGGCGGACATGGCCGCCGTACTGGCCGAGGCCGTACGGGACCGGCAGCAGGTGCCCGAGAAGGGCGACCCGATCGTCATCGCGCACGACGACGGGGAGCTGATCCTCGACTGGGGCATGGCAGTCGAAGCGCGGCACAAGGCCCGTGAGACCGGGCTTCCGCACAATCTCGCCCTGCCCACCTTCGCCTTCCGGATCATCGACGATCTCACCACGCAGCTCGCCGACCGCATCGGCGCCGACCCCTACGGCGGCCCGAATTTCCTCGGCCCCGACGACATCGCCCAGCTCGGCAAGGGCATCGCCGCCAGCGCGGAGGTGCACGCAGCCATCACCTCCCTGTGGCCCCCGCTCACCCCGCAGGAGTTCCTCGCCGGCTATCTGGAGGAGCCCACGCATCTGGCCGAGGATGACGCCGAGCTCCTCCGGCGCGCGAGGAAGGCTGCCTGGACACCTGCCGACGTGCCCCTCCTCGACGAGGCCGCCGAGCTCCTCGGTGCGGACGACTCCGCCGCCCGGGCCGCCGCCGAGGCCGAGCGGGCCCGCCGGATCGCCTACGCGCAGGGCGTCCTCGACGTCTCGTACGCCTCCCGAACCTACGAGTTCGAGGACAAGGAGGACATCGACGAGGATGCCTCCGAGGTCCTCGCGGCGCACGACATCATCGACGCCGAACGGTTCGCCGAGCGTCAGGAGGAGGCCGACCACCGCAGCGCCGCCGAGCGCGCCGCCGCCGACCGGACCTGGGCGTTCGGGCACATCATCGTCGACGAGGCGCAGGAGCTGTCGGCCATGGCCTGGCGGCTGCTGATGCGCCGCAGCCCGACCCGTTCGATGACCCTGGTCGGCGACCCGGCCCAGACCGGCGACCTGGCAGGCTGCGACTCGTGGCAGGAGATCCTCGCGCCGTACGTCCAAGGCCGCTGGCAGTTGGCCCGGCTCGGGGTCAACTACCGTACGCCCGCCGAGATCATGGAGTACGCGGCCGAGCGGCGCCGGGCCACCGATCCCGCCTTCGAACCCCCGCGCTCCATCCGCTCCACCGGTGCACGGCCCTGGGAGCGCACCTTGCCGCTCGCCGACGTGGCCGGGCTCGCCGAGGCCGAGGCCCCGGCGGAGGGCAGGCTCGCCGTCATCGCCCCGCGCGAGCTCCACGCGGAACTCACAGGGCTCGACGACGGGCCGCTGGATCTGCGCCGGCCCGTCGTCCTGCTCGACCCGCGCCAGGCCAAGGGCCTGGAGTTCGACACGGTTCTCGTCGTCGCGCCCGCGCTGATGACCGCCAACGATCTCTATGTGGCGCTGACCCGGGCCACCCAGCGGCTCGGGATCATCACACCGGCTTCAGCCACACCGTCGCCAGCGGCGGCAGAGTGAGCTGGACGCTCGTGCGGTGACCGTGGGCGGCGACGGACTCCGGCTTCAGCGGATCCGGGTTGAGGACGTCACCGCCGCCGTACCGTGCCGCGTCCGTGTTGAGCACCTCCGCCCAGGCGGACACGGACGGCGGCACGCCCAGCCGGTACTCGTGGCGGACCACCGGCGAGAAGTTCGACGCCGCGAGCAGCGGCGCACCGTCCGCGTCGAAACGCAGGAAGGCGAAGACATTGTCCTCGGCGGCTGTGCCGTCGACCCAGGCGAAACCCTCGGGGACGGTGTCCCGTTGCCACAGCGCCGGTGTCGCCGCGTACACCGCGTTCAGCTCACGCACCAGGTCCCGTACGCCCCGGTGGTCGCTCTCCGCCTCGTACGAAGGGTCGAGCAGCCACCAGTCCGGACCGTGCCCCTCCGACCACTCCGCGCCCTGGGCGAACTCCTGCCCCATGAAGAGGAGTTGCTTGCCGGGATGGGCCCACATGAAGCCGAGGTACGCCCGGTGGTTGGCGCGCCGCTGCCACCAGTCGCCGGGCATCTTGCTGACCAGCGCCTGCTTTCCGTGCACCACCTCGTCGTGCGAGATCGGCAGGACGTAGTTCTCGCTGTACGCGTACACCATCGAGAAGGTCATCTCGTTGTGGTGGTACTTGCGGTGCACCGGCTCCTTCGACACGTACTGCAAGGAGTCGTGCATCCAGCCCATGTTCCACTTCAGTCCGAAGCCGAGCCCGCCGAAGCCGTCGGGGCCGACGTGGTGGGTGGCGCGGGTGACGCCGTTCCAGGCGGTGGACTCCTCGGCGATGGTGACGACGCCCGGATTGCGCCGGTAGACGGTTGCGTTCATCTCCTGGAGGAAGGCGACGGCGTCCAGGTTCTCCCGGCCGCCGCGCTCGTTCGGGGACCATTCCCCGTCCTCGCGCGAGTAGTCGAGATAGAGCATCGAGGCGACGGCATCGACCCGCAGCCCATCGATGTGGAACTCCTCGCACCAGTAAGTGGCGTTGGCGACAAGGAAGTTGCGTACCTCCTTGCGCCCGTAGTCGAACTCCAGCGTGCCCCAGTCCGGATGTGCCGCCCGTGACGGGTCCGAGTGCTCGTACAGCGGGCGGCCGTCGAACTCCGCGAGCGCCCAGTCGTCACGCGGGAAGTGCGCGGGCACCCAGTCGACGATGACGCCGATACCGGCCCGGTGCAGCGCGTCGACGAGGAAACGGAAGTCGTCCGGTGTGCCCATGCGCGACGTCGGGGCGTAGAAACCGGTGACCTGATAGCCCCAGGAACCGCCGAAGGGATGCTCGGAGACCGGCATCATCTCCACATGAGTGAACCCCAGATCCCTTACGTACGCAGGGAGTTGTGAGGCCAGCTGACGGTAGGTGAGTCCCGGCCGCCAGGACGGAAGATGCACCTCGTACACGGAGAACGGCGCCTCGTGCACCGGTAGGTCCCCGCGGTGCGCCATCCACTCCTGGTCCTGCCACTCATGGTGCGATGCCGTCACGATCGAGGCAGTGGAGGGCGGTACTTCGGTACGGCGGGCCATCGGGTCGGCGCGTGTGGTGTGCGAACCGTCCGGACGGCAGATGTCGAACTTGTAGAGCACGCCCTCCCCGATCGCGGGCAGGAACAGCTCCCACACCCCGCTGGAGCCGAGCGAACGCATCGGGAAGCCGCTGCCGTCCCAGTAGTTGAAGTCCCCGACGACCCGCACACCGCGGGCGTCGGGAGCCCAGACGGTGAACCGGGTCCCCGCGACCCCCTGGTGCTGCATGGGCTGAGCGCCGAGGGCGGTCCACAGCTCCTCGTGGCGTCCCTCGCCGATCAGATGCAGATCGAGATCGCCGAGCGCGGGCAGGAAACGGTACGGATCCTGCACCTCGATCTCGTTGTCCTCGTAGGCGACCAGGAGCTGGTACTCGGGGAGTGAGGGCATCGGCAGCAGCCCGGAGAAGAGGCCGTCGCCGTCGTCGTGCAGCTGCGCCCGCAACCCCTTGGCGAGCACGGTCACGGACCGCGCGTACGGGCGCAGCACCCGGAAGGTCACACCGCCGCGGACCATGTGGGCGCCGAGCAGGTCGTGCGGGGCATGGTGCTCACCGTGGAGCAGCCGGGCCCGGTCGTCGTCGTCGAGGGGGCGCGCCTGGCGTACTCCCTGACTGCCGGCGCCCCGGCGAGGACGCGGCGACGGGCCGCCGTCACCGGTTCCGGCGGCTCGCTTGCCCGCAGGTTTCTTCCGCTTGGCCGAAGCGTCCGGGACGGCCGGTTCCGAGGAGGGCGGCGTGTCCACCTCGGCCGGGGCCGCGGGGGGCAGCGTCCCGTCCGGTGTCAGCAGCGGGACTTGGGGGACCTCGGTGGGGGCGGGCGCTTTGCGGGACGGCTTGCGGGCGGTCACAGGATTTCTCCCAGGATGCCCCGGGCTTCAGCCCGGGGAGGAATGGGTCCTTGGGGCGGAGCCGCGTAGCGGCGGAGTTCGTTGCACATCTGCTCTGACCTGTGCTTTCAGGGTGTTGTCGGGGCGGAACAGGGCCGGACGGGGCGGAGCAGCGGGGGACGGGGACGGGCGGTGGTGCGGGAGCGACGACGGCGGGTCCGCCGACGGGCGACGGCACCGGGGCCGTCAGCGGGCGACGGCGGCCAGCCGCTGGATCGCGGCCATCGGAACCGGAAGCCAGTCGGGCCGGTGCCGTGCCTCGTACAGCACCTCGTACACCGCCTTGTCGGTCTCGTGGGCGCGCAGGAGCTCCGGTTCGCTGCGCGGGTCGACGCCCGAGGCCTTGGCGTACCCCTCGCAGTAGGCGGTCCGGCAGTGTGCCGCCCACTCGGCGTTCCACGGGCGGTGCGAGCGGGCCGCGTAGTCGAAGGAGCGGAGCATGCCGGCGATGTCGCGTACCGGTGGCTGCGGACGTCGGCGCTCGGGCAGTGGTCTGGCCGGTTCGCCCTCGAAGTCGATCAGTGACCAGAAACCGTCGGCCGCGCGCAGCGTCTGGCCGAGATGGAGATCGCCGTGGACCCGCTGTGTCACCCAGTTGTGACCCCGGTGACCGAGCGCGGCCACCGCGTCGAAGGCGGTACGCAGCCCGGGGACGTACGGCATGAGCGCCGGTACCGCCTGCGCGGCGGCTTCCAGCCGCTGCACCATCGCGGCGGCGAGATGCTCGGTCTGGGAGCGGCGCAGGGCGGGCGTCGGCAGGGCAGTGGCGAGCGCGGTGTGCACCTCGGCGGTGGCCCTGCCGAGCGCGTGGGCCTCGACGGTGAAGTCGTGGCCC
This sequence comes from Streptomyces atratus, assembly GCF_014648655.1. Classification (GTDB taxonomy): domain Bacteria; phylum Actinomycetota; class Actinomycetes; order Streptomycetales; family Streptomycetaceae; genus Streptomyces; species Streptomyces atratus. The sequence goes on along the minus strand of NZ_BMRN01000001.1, from coordinate 55,466 downwards.
GAGGCGAGGGCCCGCAGGGCGAGCTGCCAGCCGTCCTCCGCACCGCGCAGGAACGGCTGGAGGACGCCGAGGGTGAGTGGCCCCGGGGCGGTGGCTTCGAACCAGGCGACGGGGGCGGGCACCCGTCCGCAGCCCTCGCGCGCGAGCGCGAGCGGCAGCTCCAGATCGGGGTTGGTGCCCGGGAAGATCCGGCGGAAGATCTTGAGGATGTAGGCATTGCCGTAGACGAGCGAGGTGTTGGACTGCTCGGTGTCGAGCACGCGCGGCGCCAGCCCCGCGGCGATGGGGGTGCCGCCCCGGTCGAAGCGCAGGGCGCCGAGGGTGCCGGGGGTACGGAACCGTTCCAGCAGGAGTTCGGCCAGGCGCGGGTCGTGCAGCCCCTCGTAGACGGTGCGGCCGGCGAGCGGTCCTTTGGCCACATGGCCGATGAGTGCGGGCGCCAGCCGTGGCGGCAGTGCGGACCTTACGCCGAGCAGCAGTTGGTAGCAGTCGTCCGGCGACTGCGCGGGCATGGAGGGCTGGTGGACCCGGACCAGCAGATGGAGCAGCCCGGTCCCGGTGCGGGCGCCGACGGAACAGGTGTCCACCGGCAGCATCTCGGTCGCCGACACCAGCGAGAACGCGGTGATCGGCCGGCCCTTGCCCGCGAACCACCGCTGCCGGGGCAGCCATTCGTGCAGCAGGGGGGCGAGAGACGGGAGCAGGGTTGTGCTGTCAGCCAGGGCGACCCGAGTGGATGCAGCCTCCGACATGGCATCGCGTCCTTTCCCCGGGCACACCACAGGATGCGAAGAGTGTCCCGGATTGCGGCAATAGCTGTCCGGCTGTGCGGGACGTGTCGGGTCAGGATGGTCCGTACGGACTCGACTCGAAGGGATCGAAACGCCAGATAGGACCCTGAAGGGGTCGGAAGTGTCCGATGCGGGTGAGGGTGCCCCGTGCGGGGCGGCGGAAACCGCCCCGCGGTTGGTGGTGCGAAGTGACGCCGGGTCAGCTCGGCGGCGCGTCCTTGCGCAGCCGGAACCAGTAGAACCCGTGTCCCGCGAGAGTCAGCAGGTAGGGCCACTGACCGATGGCGGGGAAGCGCACCCCACCGATCAGCTCCACCGGATGACGCCCGGTGAACGACCGCAGGTCCAGCTCCGTCGGCTGCGCGAACCGCGAGAAGTTGTGCACGCACAGCACGAGATCGTCACCGTGCTCCCGGGTGAAGGCGAGCACGGCGGGGTTCGACGACGGCAGTTCGTTGAACGAGCCGAGACCGAAGGCGTGGTTCTGCTTACGGATCTCGATCATCCGCCGCGTCCAGTGCAGCAGCGACGACGGGGAGGCCATCGCCGCCTCGACATTGGTGACTTGGTAGCCGTAGACCGGATCCATGATCGTGGGGAGGTAGAGCCGGCCGGGATCACTGGAGGAGAACCCGGCGTTCCGGTCGGGAGTCCACTGCATCGGAGTGCGTACGGCATCCCGGTCGCCCAGCCAGATGTTGTCGCCCATCCCGATCTCGTCCCCGTAGTAGAGGATCGGGGAGCCGGGCAGGGACAGCAGCAGCGCCGTGAACAGCTCGATCTGGTTGCGGTCGTTGTCCAGCAGGGGTGCCAGCCGCCGGCGGATACCGATGTTGGCCCGCATCCGTGGATCCTTGGCGTACTCCGCGTACATGTAGTCGCGTTCTTCGTCCGTGACCATTTCGAGGGTGAGCTCGTCGTGGTTGCGCAGGAAGATTCCCCACTGACAGTTCTTCGGGATCGCCGGTGTCTTCGCCAGGATTTCGGAGACCGGGTAGCGGCTCTCGCGCCGGACGGCCATGAAGATCCGTGGCATCACAGGGAAGTGGAACGCCATGTGGCACTCGTCGCCGCCGGCCTGGAACTCGCCGAAGTAGTCGACGACATCCTCCGGCCACTGATTGGCCTCGGCGAGCAGCACGGTGTCCGGGTAGTTCGCGTCGATCTCCTTGCGTACCCGCTTGAGGAAGTCGTGCGTCTCCGGGAGGTTCTCGCAGTTGGTGCCCTCCCGCTGGTAGAGATACGGCACGGCGTCCACACGGAATCCGTCGATGCCGAGGTCCAGCCAGAAGCGCAGCGCGGAGATGATCTCCTCCTGCACCGCCGGGTTCTCGTAGTTGAGATCGGGCTGGTGGGAGAAGAACCGGTGCCAGTAGTACTGCTTGCGCACCGGGTCGAAGGTCCAGTTGGACGTCTCCGTGTCGACGAAGATGATCCGGGCATCCGGGAACTGCTTGTCGTCGTCGGCCCAGACGTAGTAGTCGCCGTACGGCCCTTCCGGGTCGGTGCGGGACTGCTGGAACCAGTCGTGCTGATCGCTCGTGTGGTTCATGACGAAGTCGATGATCACGCGCATCCCGCGCTGGTGCGCGGCGTCGACGAACTCCACGAAGTCGGCCAGATCGCCGAACTCCGGCAGCACGGCGGTGTAGTCGGACACGTCGTAGCCGCCGTCGCGCAGCGGCGACTTGAAGAACGGCGGCAGCCAGAGGCAGTCGACGCCCAGCCACTGCAGATAGTCCAGCTTGGCGGTGATGCCCTTGAGGTCGCCGATGCCGTCGCCGTTGGAGTCCTGGAAGGACCGGACGAGGACCTCGTAGAAAACGGCGCGCTTGAACCAGTCGGGATCGCGGTCCTTGGCCGGGGTGTCCTCGAACAGGTCGTGGACGGGCTCATTGACGATCATGGTGTGGGTGACCCTCCGGTCGGCGGGGACGGTCGCAGGACGACGATGTGCGCGGGCGTGACGCCCGGCTCCAGACGCACATAGAAGGTCCTGCCCCAGTGATAGGTGTCGCCGGTGAGCTCGTCGCGCACCGGCACGCTCTCGTGCCAGTCGAGGCCGAGTTGCGGCATGTCCAACGAGACCGTGGCCTCCTGGGTGTGGTGCGGGTCGAGGTTGACGACCACCAGAACGATGTTCGAACCCGAACGCTTGCTGTACGCGATCAACGCGTCGTTGTCCGCGGAGTGGAAGTGCACATCGCGCAGCTGCTGCAACGCCGGATGGCGGCGCCTGATGCGGTTGAGCGAGGTGATGAGCGGAGCCAGCGAACGGCCCTCGCGCTCGGCCGACTCCCAGTCCCTGGGCCGGATTTCGTACTTCTCCGAGTCGATGTACTCCTCGCTGCCGGGCCGGATCGGGGTGTTCTCGCACAGCTCGTACCCCGCGTACACGCCCCAGGTCGGGGAGAGCGTCGCGGCGAGAACGGCCCGCGCCTCGAAGGCCGGCCGGCCCCCCTCCTGGAGGTAACCCGGCAGGATGTCCGGGGTGTTCACGAAGAAGTTGGGCCGCATGCAGGAGGCGGATTCGCCCGACAGCTCCGTGACGTATTCGGTGATTTCCTGCCGGGTGTTGCGCCAGGTGAAATACGTGTACGACTGCTGGAAGCCGATGACGGCGAGCGTCTTCATCATTGCGGGCCGGGTGAATGCCTCGGCCAGGAAGATCACATCCGGGTCGGTCCGGTTGATATCGGCGATCACCTTCTCCCAGAAGATCACCGGCTTGGTGTGCGGATTGTCGACGCGGAAGATCCGTACCCCGTGATCCATCCAGAAGCGCAGAATGCGCAACGTCTCCCTGACCAGGCCGCGCAGATCCTTGTCGAAGGCGATCGGATAGATGTCCTGGTATTTCTTCGGCGGATTCTCGGCGTAGGCGATGGTGCCGTCGGCGCGATGGTGGAACCACTCGGGGTGTTTCTCGACCCAAGGATGGTCGGGAGAACACTGGAGCGCGAAATCCAGCGCGATCTCCATGCGCAGGGTGCGGGCGGTCTCGACGAAATGATCGAAGTCGTCGAGGGTGCCCAGCTCGGGATGGACCGCGTCGTGACCGCCCTCGGCCGAGCCGATCGCCCAGGGCACGCCCACGTCGTGGGGAGCGGGGGACAGCGAGTTGTTGGGGCCCTTGCGGTGGGTGGTTCCGATGGGGTGGACGGGCGGGAGATAGACGACGTCGAAACCCATGGCGGCGACCGCGGGAAGCCGCTCGGCAGCCGTACGGAAGGTGCCGCTGATGATCCTCGCCGGCTGTTTTGCAGCCTTTCCCGGCTTCCCCGCCCTGCCCTTCTTCGCCCTGGCCGGTTCGGCCGGTTCGACCCTGGCGCCCTCCGAGCGGGGGAACAGCTCGTACCAGGAGCCGAACAGGGCCCGCCGGCGCTCGACCAGCAGAGGAAGCGGGCGGGACGCGGTGACCAGTTCGCGCAGCGGGTGACGGGCGAGCGCGGCCTGCGCCTCGGGGACCAGCGCCGCGGCGAGCCGGGCGGCGGCCGGGCGGGACCCGTCGCGCAGGGCGTCGGCCGCGTCCAGCACCGCCTCGCGCCCGTCCCGCTTGGGTACGCCCGCGGCGGCCCGTTCGTACAGCTCGGCGCCCTCCGCCAGGACGAGCGCGGTGTCGATCCCCGCCGGGATCTTGATCAGGGCGTGCTGTCGCCAGGTGGTGACCGGGTCGCTCCAGGCCTCGACCGTATACGTCCAGCGGCCCTCGGAGACCGGGGTGACATCGGCGCCCCAGCGGTCGGTGCCAGGGGCGAGCTCGCGCATCGGCGTCCAGGGACCGGGACGCCCGCTCGGATCCAGCAGGACCGCATTGGCTGCGACGGCGTCATGGCCCTCGCGGAAGACGGTCGCGGTGACCTGGAAGGTCTCTCCCGCAACGGCCTTGGCGGGCCTTCTGCCGCAGTCGACGAGGGGACGGACGTCGAGCACGGGAATGCGACCGATCATGGAATCACCTGGGGACTGGAGCTCGGGCTGAACGGGGCACGATGCGGCCGCGGAGGGCGAAATACGCGCACCGCGACCGATGGGGTCCGTCCTTTCTAGCTGCTCCGTTGACGGCTGACGGGGTGTGGGCATGGCCGCTCCTGTCCGCATTCACTCGAATGGCACTCGAACTGCTGGGGCGCGGATGTGTTGCGCGGATGTAAACCGGATGAAAACCTGTCCCGCAGGTGCCTCGCATTCGCGCTGCATTCGGGCGGCATTCGCGTGGTCCCGGGATGGGCTCGGGCTGTGTACCGGAGAAGCCTTCCCATGCTTCTCGGGGGACCGATCCGGTGGTGTGTCAACTACTCGGGCGTATCTGTGACGACCTGAATGCGCCGAGCGCCGCCCCGCATGCCCGGGGCTCGCCGACGCCCCTCCGGACGCCACTGGGCAGCTTTCTCCTTGGCGCGAAGTGCCACAAGACCGAACGAGGTGATGGAATCGGCCATTACCCATGTGGTGGATGTGCCTGGACCGGCCGTCCGGGGCCCGGGATGCGGATGAGGTGGGGCGGGCGGGGCGGAGATCGCCACGGGGCGGAATCGCCGGCGGGCGACCCGGCCGGCGGCACGCGCTGTGAGCCGGTCGCGCGCCGTGGCCGCGGTGCACGGCCCACCGTCAACGTCAAGGGTGACGGAGAGGCGCACACCGTGGTGCGTCCCCTCGGATTCGCAGGTCCCCTGTAAAGGTGGAATACGTGAAGGCCATTCGTCGGTTCACCGTGCGTCCCGTCCTCCCCGATCCCCTTCAACCACTCAGTGACCTCGCCCGCAATCTGCGCTGGTCCTGGCACACCGAGACCTGTGAGCTCTTTCAGGCCGTCGACCCGGAGATCCGGCGGACGGCAGAATGCGACCCCGTGCGGCTGCTCGGTGCCGTGTCCGCGGGGCGACTCGCCGAGCTGGCACTGGACGAGCAGTTCCTGCGCCGGCTGGCCGAGGTGTCCGCAGACCTCCGGGACTACCTGGACGGTCCCAGGTGGTACCAGGAGCAGCTGGCCCAGGGAGCGGAGCTGCCGGCCGCCGTTGCCTACTTCTCGCCCGAGTTCGGTGTGACCGCCGCACTGCCCCAGTACTCCGGCGGGCTCGGCATCCTCGCCGGCGACCATCTCAAGGCCTCCAGCGACCTGGGCGTCCCACTCATCGCGGTCGGCCTGCTCTACCGGCACGGCTACTTCCGCCAGAGCCTGTCCCGCGACGGCTGGCAGCAGGAGCACTATCCCGTACTCGATCCGAACGAGTTGCCGCTGACCCTGATCCGCGAAGCCGACGGGACCCCGAGCCGGGTGGTCCTCGCCCTTCCCGGTGGCCGTTCGCTGCACGCCCACATCTGGCAGGCCCAGGTGGGACGCGTACCGCTGCTGATGCTCGACTCCGACGTGGAGGAGAACGCGCCGGGCGAACGCGAGGTGACCGACCGGCTGTACGGCGGCGGCAGCGAGCACCGGCTGCTGCAGGAGATGCTCCTCGGCATCGGCGGCGTACGGGCCGTGCGGACGTACTGCCGCCTCACGGGGCATCCGGCGCCCGAGGTGTTCCACACCAACGAGGGACACGCCGGCTTCCTCGGACTCGAACGCATCCGTGAACTCTCCGGCACCGGGCTGGACTTCGACTCCGCGGTGGAGTCCGTGCGGGCCGGCACAGTCTTCACCACCCACACGCCCGTGCCCGCCGGGATCGACCGGTTCGACCGCGAACTCGTCGCCCGGCACTTCGGGGACGACGGCGAACTCCCGGGAGTGGGTGTCGAACGCATCCTGCAACTGGGCGTGGAGACCCACCCCGGCGGCGAGCCCGAGGTCTTCAACATGGCGGTTATGGGGCTGCGGCTCGCCCAGCGGGCCAACGGGGTCTCCACCCTCCACGGGTCGGTCAGCCGCGAGATGTTCGCCGGGCTGTGGCCGGGCTTCGACGCCGCGGAGGTGCCGATCACCTCGGTGACCAACGGGGTCCATGCACCCACCTGGGTCGCGCCCGAGATCCTCCGGCTGCGCAAGGGATACGGCGGCACGCCCGGACGCTGGGACTCCGCCGCCGACGTTCCGGACCGGGAACTCTGGGACCTGCGGCGGGCCCTGCGCGGACAACTGGTCACCGAGGTGCGCGAGCGGCTCTACGCCTCATGGCGCATCCGGGGCGCGGAAGCGGCCGAACTCGGCTGGATCGACAGCGTGCTGGACCCGGACGTGCTGACGATCGGCTTCGCCCGGCGAGTGCCCTCGTACAAGCGGTTGACGCTGATGCTGCGCGACCGCGACCGGCTGAGGGAACTGCTGCTCCACCCGACCCGCCCGATCCAGATCGTCGTCGCCGGCAAGGCCCACCCCGCCGACGACGGCGGAAAGCGGCTGGTGCGGGAGCTGGTGCGGTTCTCCGACGATCCCCGGGTGCGTCATCGCATCGTGTTCCTGCCGGATTACGGGATGGCCATGGCGCGGAAGCTCTACCCGGGCTGCGACGTATGGCTCAACAACCCGCTGCGCCCCCTGGAGGCCTGTGGTACGAGCGGCATGAAGGCCGCGCTCAACGGCTGCCTCAATCTCTCGGTCCTCGACGGCTGGTGGGACGAGTGGTTCGAGCCGGACTTCGGATGGGCGATCCCGACGGCCGACGGTCTGGCCATGGACGAGGACCGCCGTGATGATCTGGAGGCGGGCGCCCTCTACGAGTTGATCGAGGACCGGGTCGCGCCGCGCTTCTACGACCGGGGCGGCGAAGGGCTCCCCGAGCGCTGGATCGAGATGGTCCGCCGCACGCTGGGCACCCTCGGGCCCAAGGTTCTGGCAGATCGCATGGTGTCCGAGTATGTGGAGCGGCTGTACGCGCCCGCCGCGATCGCCCAGCGTGCGCTGGATCCCGGCACGGCCCGGCAGCTCGCCGACTGGAAGGCCAGGGTCCGCGCCGCCTGGCCGCGCGTGGCCGTCGACCACGTGGAGGCCGTGGCGCCCAATGCGGCGGGCGGCTCGGCCGAGCTGGGGTCGACGCTGGTGCTGCGGGTGCGGATCGCCCTCGGGGTGCTGGAGCCGGCCGATGTGGAGGTGCAGGCGGTGGCGGGCCGGGTGGACGCCGCCGACGGGATCTCGGACGCCCAGGTCTTCCCGCTGAAGCCCGCCGGGGGCCAGGACCTGGAGGGCCGCTGGCTGTACGACGGTCCGCTGGCCCTCGATCGCACCGGGCCGTACGGCTACACGGTCCGGGTGCTTCCCGCCCATCCGCTGCTGGCGACCAGCGCGGAACTCGGCCTGGTGGCACTGCCCATGGAGTCGATGGGTGACGGCGCGGGTCTGCTGATGCGCTGACGCACCGTCCTGTGGGCCCGGCACCTGTGCGGTGCCGGGCCCGTTCGTTGTCCGAACCCAACACCGGCTTCAACGCCCTGCGCAACCGGATGGGCATCGCCGTCCCCCGCCGGGTCCGACAACCTGTTCGTCGCCCGGGAGACCCTGACCCACGCGGACAACCCCGGCCGACCTGTGTCTGCCGCGAACAGGAAACCGCCCGGGAGGAGCGTGCGCTCCTCCCGGGCGGCTGTGCCGGGTCGGACCCGGCTCCGGGTTCAGAAGGTCAGCTTGAAGCTGTTGATCTTGCCGGTGTCACCCGAGTAGACGTCCTGGACCTTCAGCTTCCAGGTGCCGTTGGCCACCTCGGACGAGGCGTTGACCGTGTAGGTCGTCTGGACGTTGTCCGCGGAGTCGGAGATCGAGGAGTTCTTCAGCCGGTAGGCCGTGCCGTCCGGGGCGACGAGATCGATGACCAGGTCACCGCGCCAGGTGTGGGTGATGTCCACGCCGACCTTGAGGGTGCTGGGCGCGTTGCCCGTGACGCCGGTGACGTTGACCGAGCTGGTGACGGCCGCGCCGCCGTCCGGGATGTTGACCGTGGCCTTGTTCTCGAAGACCTTGCCGCCCGGGTCCGGGTTGCCGCCGTCACGGGTGCCGACGTTGATGGCCGCCCAGGCATCGCCGACCGCCTTGTACTCGGCACTGGTCGTGCCGTACAGCTCACCGGCCACGGCGAGGGTACCGGTGCGGGCCGCCGCGTAGTTGGTGGTGGAGGTGAACTTGGTGGCGAGCGCCTTGAACCAGATCTGCTCGGCCTTGGCACGGCCGATGCCGGTCACCGGCAGGCCGTCGGAGGTCGGGGAGTCGTAGGAGACCCCGTTGATGACCTTGGCGCCGCTGCCCTCGGAGAGCAGGTAGAAGAAGTGGTTCGCCGGGCCCGAGGAGTAGTGGACGTCGATGTTGCCGATGCCCGAGTACCACGCGTCCTTGGACGCGCCGTCCTTGCTCGGCTTGTCCATGTAGCGCAGCGGGGTGCCGTCGCCGTTGATGTCGATCTTCTCGCCGACGAGGTAGTCGCCCGGGTCCTCGGCGGTGTTGGAGTAGAACTCCACGCCCGCGGCGAAGATGTCGCTGGTCGCCTCGTTGAGGCCACCGGACTCGCCGCTGTAGACCAGCTTGGCGGTGGCGGCGGTGACACCGTGCGACATCTCGTGCGCGGCCACGTCGAGCGAGGTCAGCGGCTTGAGGTTGCCCTCGCCGTCGCCGTACGTCATGCAGAAGCAGCTGTCCTGCCAGAAGGCGTTGACGTAGGCGTTGCCGTAGTGGACGCGGGAGTACGCGCCGACACCGTCACCGCGGATACCGGTGCGGCCGTGCACGTTCTTGTAGTAGTCCCAGGTCTCGGCCGCGCCGTAGTGGGCGTCCGCGGCGGCCGTCTCGGCGTTCGACGGGTTGCCGTTGCCCCACACGTCCGTGGAGTTGGTGAACAGCGTCCCGGTGCCGGACGACCCGTGGTTCAGGTTGTAGGTCTTGTGGTTGCCGCGGCCCGTGTCGGTCAGCGTGTACGACGGGGCGGTGCCGAGGGTGACCTGGCCGTTGTACTGGGTGTTGCCGGTGCCGTTCTCGACACCCTGCCACTCGTACAGCTTCGCGCCGGTGGACGCGTCCGTGATGACGTGCAGCTCGTTCGGGGTACCGTCCTCCTGGAGTCCGCCGACGACGGTCTCGTAGGCGAGCTGCGGCTTGCCCTGCGCCATCCAGACCACCTTGCGGGGTGCCCGGTCGGCCGCGGTCTTCTTGGAGCCGTCGGCCTTGGCGAGTCCGAGCGCCTGCTTCTGGGCCACGGCGGGCGCGACATCGGCCGTCGTGTCCACGGCCTTCAGCTGACCGCTGCTGACCTTGGACGCCTTGGTGACGCTCTCGGTCGCGCCGGCCTTGGTCTCCTGGACGACCAGGTCGCCGCCGAGCACCGGAAGCCCGGCGAAGGTGCGCTCGTAACGGGTGTGCGTGGTGCCGTCGTTGTCCTGGATGACATCCCGGACGACGAGCTTCTCCTGAGAGCCGAGACCGAGCTCCTTGGCCGTGGCTGCCTTGCTCGCGTCGGCCTCGCGGATGAGCTCGGCGCGCTGGGACGGGGTGAGCTGCTTGGCCAGTGCGCCGCGGTTGGCGCCGGCGGTCGCTGCCGCTGTGGCGCTGCCGGGAGTGGCAGTGGCCGTACCGGTCTGGACTCCGACGGCGAGGAGGGCTGCTGCGGCTATCAGAGCGCCGGTCGCGGTGGCACGACGGCTGGGCGTGGATCTCACGCGGACTCCTTCTGCGAGGGGGGTACCGGCGGCAGGGTGAGCCGACGGGAAGTACGAGAAGTGCGCGGAACGGGGTGAAGAGTGTCAGCCGGAAGACGGTCCTGTCAGGACCGCGTCAACAAGTTGGCCGGAAGTCGTCCGTTGCCGGAAAGGTCGTGTTCGTTAAGCGGACGTTTCGCCGATCATCATCGCGATGCCGTCCAGCGTCCTTTGAAGCCCGAATTCGAAGAGTGAGTCCAGGTCGAGCTCGAATTCATCGTGTTCGAACAGCGAGTTGAGGAACGGGTAGTCACCACTGGCCGAGATGGCATTGAACTGTGGCTCATTTCTTACCCTCCACTCCACGTCGGACAGCCCGGTGTCCTGCCGCGCCTGTGCCTCCGAGTCGGCGCCCATGGCCAGTCCCTGGACATGGGCGAACAGCGTGAGATGGATGTGCAGCATCGTGTGCGGCGAGAGCCCGGTGCCCCTCAGGGCGTGCAGCACCCACTCCGTGTACCGCATCGCGTGCGGGGACGCCGTCGGCCGGGTGAAGGAAGCCGTGGCCTGAGCCATCCACGGATGGCGCCCGTACACCGACCGGAGCCACCGTGCGGCGACTTCCAGCCCGGACCGCCAGTCGCGGGGCACGGTGCCCAGCGGGCGTTCACCGAAGACCTCGTCCGACATCAGCCGCACCAGCTCGGCCTTGCCCGGCACATGGCGGTACAGCGCCATGGTGGAGGTGGACAGTGTGGTCGCGACCCGGCGCATGGACACCGCGGGCAGCCCCTCGGCGTCGGCCAGTTCGATGGCGGCACGCACAATGCGCCCACGGCTCAGGGTGGGGCCGCTCCCCGGGCCGGCGAGCCCCGGAGCGCGACGCTCGACGACGACCGTGCCGACACCCGGCACCGCCCGTACGAGACCTTCGCCGCGCAGCACCGACAGTGCCTTGGTGGCGGTCGCCATGGCGACACCCCACTCCAGGACGATCGCACGCGTGGCGGGCACCCGGTCGCCCGGGGCGAGCTCACCGGAGACGATCCGGCGACGGATTTCACCGGCGATCCTGAGGTAGGGCGGTTCGGTCGGCACGCCTGCACTGTACTAGTGCACCCGGAACGGCGTACGCCCGGTCAACGCAGGGAATTCCGCAGGGCACATGGGGCCGGCCGGGAGGTGCACTACGGCAGTGTTTGCGGTGTACGCGGAGCAACTGCTGTGCTCCCGGCATGACTTCAGGACCGCACCTTCCGGTACCACCCGTACCCGCCTCCGGCACCGGCGCACCGGAGCCCGCCGCCCCGCGTGCCGGACGCCGTGAATGGACCGCGCTCGGCGTGCTGATGCTGCCGCTGCTCTTCGTCTCGATGGATGTCTCCATCCTCTTCTACGCCCTGCCGGCCATCGGCGCGGACCTCGAACCCGGCTCCACCCAGCAGCTGTGGATCCTGGACATCTACGGTTTCGTCCTCGCCGGACTGCTCATCACCACGGGCGCACTCGGCGACCGCATCGGCCGCCGGACCGTACTGATCACCGGCACGGTCCTCTTCGCCGCGGCCTCGGTCGCCGCCGCCTACGCCCAGTCCCCAGGGGCACTTATCGCCGCCCGGGCGCTCCTCGGCGTGGGCGGCGCCTGCCTGATGCCGTCCACCCTCGCCCTCGTCCGCAACCTCTTCCACGACCCGCGGCAGCGGGCCAGGGCGGTCGCCCTGTGGACGACCGTGATGGCCACCGGCATCTCCGTCGGCCCGGTCGTCAGCGGCGCCCTCCTCGAACACTTCTGGTGGGGCGCCGTCTTCCTCGTCAACCTGCCCGCGATGGCACTGCTGCTCGTCCTCGCACCGCTGCTGCTGCCGGAGTCCAGGACCCCCGCCGAGGGCCGGTTCGACATCCTGAGCGCGGTGCTCTCGCTCGCCGCGCTGCTGCCACTGATCCACGGCATCAAGGAGGTCGCCAAGCACGGATACCAGCCCCTGCCGGCTCTCGGCATCACCGCAGGACTCGCCCTGGGTTTCGTCTTCCTCCGTCGGCAGGCCCGCCTCGTCCACCCGATGGTCGACCTCGCACTCCTGCGCCGCCGCGCCTTCGGAGGATCGGTCCTCGTCAACCTGCTGGCCATGGCGGCAACGGTCGGATTCGCGGCGTTCTTCTCCCAGTACGTGCAGTCCGTCCTCGGCAAGAGCCCCTTCGAGGCGGCGATGTGGAGCCTCGTGCCCTCACTCGGCGTCGTGGTCTGTGCCCCGGCGGGCGGTGCGCTCGCCCGGCGGTTCGACCGCGGATACGTGATGGGCGGCGGGTTCCTCGTCTCCGCCGCGGGCTTCCTCTCGCTCACCCGGATCGGGACCCAATCGCCGCTGTGGATGACACTCGCCGGGTCCGCCGTCTACGCGGGCGGGCTGGTCTCCGCGATGACGCTCGCCAATGAACTCGCCCTCGGCGCCGCACCGCCCGAGCGCGCGGGCTCCGCTGCCGCGGTCCTCGAATCGGGTCAGGAACTCGGTGGCGCCCTGGGGATGGCGCTGCTCGGTTCGGTCGGCGCAGCCGTGTACGGCGGGGGCATGAGCGGTACGGTGCCCGCTGTGCCCGACGCCGCGCGGGAGACCCTGTCAGGCGCGGTCGCGGTGGCCCGGCAGCTTCCGTACCAGCTGCGGGAAACGGTGCTCTCCACTGCGTTCCGGGCCTTCACCCACAGCATGAACATGGCCGCGGCCGGTGCCGCCGTCGCGATGGCCGGTGCCGCCGTTCTCTCCGTCGCCCTGCTCCGGGGCACGGGCTCCGTACCGGCCGACGGAGCGGGCAGCGGTGCCCGTACCGAGGAGAAGCGACGGCCGCGGTGAAGTGCCGCCACCCCCGTGCGGAGCCGGGTGCGTCAGCGGGTGGTGAGTACCATCCGGAAGCGGGCGGCACCGGACATCATTTTCCGGTACGCCTCGGTGGCCCCGTCCAGCGGCACGGTCTCGATCATCGGGCGGATTCCGTGCAGGGCGCTGAACGCCATGGTGTCCTGTACGTCCTGCGCGGTGCCTGACGGGTGGCCCCGGACGACCTTGCCGCTCATGAGCAGCTGAGTCGGGCTGATTCCCAGCGGCTCGGGGTCCGCGCCGATGACCACCAGCTCACCGCGGGGGGCGAGCCCTTCCACGGTCGCCGTGATGGCCCCGGAGTTGGCGGCGGTGGCCAGGACGACCCTGGCGCCGCCGAGGGCCTGCAGCGCGTCCGCGACGGAGGTGTCCCCGGTGCTGTCGATGTAGTGGTGCGCGCCGAGTTCCTCGGCGAAGTCGGCCTTGGCGGCTCCGCGGGCGATGGCCACGGTCTCGTAGCCCATCGCGGCCGCGTACTGCACCCCCAGGTGGCCGAGCCCGCCGATGCCCAGCACGGCGACCAGGTCACCCGGCCGGGCGGAGCTGCGCCGCAGCCCGTTGTACGTGGTCACTCCCGCGCAGGCCATGGGCGCCGCATCGGTCGCCGCCAGTGCGTCGGGGATCCGGGCCAGGGCGTCCGACGGTGCGATCACCGTCTCGGCGTAGCCCCCGTCGTACGCCCATCCGGGGACCTTCAGGTTCCGGCACACGACGAAGTCGCCCTGCCTGCAGGGTGTGCAGTGGCCACAGCTGCCGCCGAACCAGCCCACCGCCACGCGGTCGCCCACCCGCCAGGCGTTCTGCGTTCCCTCACCGAGCTCCTCGATCCGCCCAGCGATCTCATGCCCGGGGACCAGCGGGAACCGTACGCCCGGAACCGCGTCGTCCACGAAGAGGGAGTCGCTGTGGCAGACCCCGCAGGCATCCACGGCCACCCGTACGTGACAGGGGCCCGGCTGCGGCACCTCGCGCTCGACGATCTCGAACGGACCGCCGGCGGCGGTGACCTGCGCGGCTCGGTAGACGCTCATCTGGATCTCTCCGGAGTACGGGTGGACGGCCCCCGGAATCAGCAGACCAGCTCCGGCCCGATCGCGCGCGCCGAGTGGCGCAGGCGGGACTTTCGTGACCCGTCCGAGGGGCGGGCCCGGGACGTACACGCCGGAATCGAGGCCCCACGCCCTCCCTGTCGCACCCTTGTGGGTTCCTCGTGATCGTTGGCCATCAGTCCTGCGGACGGTGTGCGCGGATGCCGTTTCGGCGGGCGTCGGGGCCCCGGGGCCCTTGCGGTGTCCGCTATGGCGTGGGTGGTGTCACCGACGTCAGGTAGGTCGCCGTCTCTCTTCCGCTGTTCGTGTAGCGGTGAGGCCGTGTGGCGTCGAAGGTCACCGCCTCACCCGCCTGCACCTCGAAACGCTGGTCGGCAACGTGCACCGTGACGGTGCCGGTGATGACATAGGCGCACTCGACCGCGACATGGCCCCACTGCTCGTCGCTGGATGCCTGGCCCGGTTCGAGCGTGCCGAGCAGAACCTCGAGCTGGCCGTTGCTCGGGGTCAGGCGTTCGTACTGCACGAGGCCCTTCGGCATGAGCAGGCGGGAGCGTTCGCCGGGGCGGCTGTGGTGAGCTGTGAGCGGGGCTTGCTCATGGAACAGCGAGGCGGTCGATGGGCCGAAGACCGTGCTCAAGGCGCGGAGGGTCTTGAGGCTCGGCTCGCGGGCGCCTCGCTCCACCTGGCTGAGCAGGGTCGCCGACAGGCCGGTCTGCGCCGCGAGGTCGCGCAGGCTGAGCCCCGCCTCCGTCCGCAGCGTGCGTAGTTGGTCTCCCATCACGGCGTTCAGCCTAGCTGAGCCGTGCGCAGCATTGTGCACACTCGTGTACATGGGGCGTGCGATTCCTGGGGCCGTTAGCACGTTTTCCCTGGGAGTCAACGGTTGACAGTCGAAGCTTCGTGCACTTTTGTGTACACACGTAAATAAGTACACGCCTGCTGTGCTGTCCCCAATGTTGTGGAGAGGTTCACCGCCATGAGCGCCGACAAGCATCTGGCCTTCCGCGGAGGAAGGGCACTGGCGTTCCTGCCGGTCGTCGTGTTCCTCGCGTTCTGCGTGCTCTTCTTCGTCGTGTTCAAGACGTTCGACATGACTGCGCTCGCCGCGGGAGGTGTTGTCGCGCTGCTCGTCGGCGCGCTGCTCGCCAAGTCGTATGCGTCGTACTGGTCCGCAGTGACGAAGGGGATCGGATCGTCCACCGCGGTCACGATCGTGTTGATCCTGTTCTGCGTGGGGCTGATGTCCGCCCTGATCAAGGAGACCAACGTCTCCGGCGGGTTCGTGTGGCTCGCCGAGCTCCTCGGCGTCGACGGAGGCACCTTCACACTGTTCGCGTTCGTCGCGGTGTGCATCATCTCGATGGCTACGGCGTCGTCCATCGGGACGATGTTCACGGCGTTCCCGATCTTCTATCCGGCCGGCGTACTCCTCGGCGCCGAGCCGGCGTTCCTCGCCGCCGCGATCATCTCCGGGGCGATCTTCGGAGACAATGTCGCCCCGATCTCCGACACGACGGTTATCTCCTCCTCAACGCAGACGTTCCGTCGCAAGGCCGGCACCGCCGATATCGCCGGAGTCGTCCGCAACCGCGCTCGCTTCGCCTTCACCGCGGCAGGCTTCGCGGCCGCCGGATTCTTTCTGCTGGGGTCGTCGGGCCGGTCGAGCGACCACGCCCACTCGCAGGAGCTGCTGGAGCAGGCCGCAGACCCGCTCGCCCTCGTGATGCTCATCCCCGTCGCGCTCATGCTCACCGTGGCGCTGCTCACCCGCGACATCTTCAAGGCGGTCACGGTCGGGCTGGTATCAGGGATCGTCACCGGCCTCGCCTCGGGCCTGCTGACCCCTGAGGGCATCATCGGCGTCACCGACGGGGCGCCGACCGGATTCCTGGTCTCCGGCATCGGCGACATGCTCGGCGTGATCGCTCTGGTGGTGACCGTGTTCGGCATCATGGGCGTACTCACCGAGGCGGGCATCCTCGACTGGCTCGTGAGCGCCCTCACCAACAGCCGCCTGTCCAGCACCCCGCGCGGTGCGGAGTTCGCGATCGGCATCGGGATCTCGTTCACCACGCTGCTGTTCGGCGGCGTGAACTCGGCTGCGATGCTCACGTTCGGCCCGGTCGCCAGTGAGATCGGCGACCGCGTCGGCCTGCACCCCTACCGCCGAGCGGTCGTCATGGACTGCTTCGCGATGGGGATCGCCTCCATCGTCCCCGTCCTCAGCGCCTATCTGTTCATCGGCGCGCAGCTCACGACCGGGATCAAGGGCGTTCCTGCCTTGGCCACGACGGAGATCTTCGTCGCGATGCTCTACCCGCTCGTCCTCACCGTCGTCATGGTCGTGGCGGCCGCAACCGGTTGGGGCCGCCGCTTCGAGGGCGCGGACGGTGTCGAACTGAAGCGACCCGAGCCCGTGCCGGCCGCGGTCTGAGAAACACACCCCAGGAAGAACACCGCCGGATGACCGGCGATTGGAGCAGACATGGATCGCAACACCGTCAACTGGCGCGGCTACATCCCCGCCATCACCACGCCGTTCACCCGCGAGGGCGTGCTCGACATCGACGCGTTGCACCAGCAGATGGCTTGGCTCGTCAACGAGGGCATCCAGGGCACGATCCTGGCCGGCACCAGCGGGGAGTGGTTCTCCCTGTCCGCGAAGGAGCGCGCGGAGCTGTTCGCGGCGGGCGCCGAACACCGGAGCGGCGCCTTCCCGGTCCTCGGCGCCTGCAACGCTTTTACCCCGCAAGAGGCGATCACCCACGCCCGCGCGGCACAAGCGGCGGGCCTCGACGGCATCCTCCTCACCCCGCCCCCCTACATCGTGCCCAACGGGAAGGAGATCGTCGCGTTCTACCGGGCGGTGAGCGACGCCACCGACATCCCGATGACCGTGTACAACTGGCCGCGCGGCTGCGTCGTGGACATGGACGTGGAACTGCTGGCCGAACTCGCGCAGATCGAGAATGTCGTCGCTGTCAAGAACTCGACGGGAGACTTCGCGAGCTTCCTCGCCGGGATGTATGCGCTGGAGGGCGAGGTGCGGTACTTCGGTCTGCCCACCAACGCGCTCGGCGCCGACCTTGCGATGCTCGGCCACGGCGACGGCCTGATGGGAACGGGCGGCATCCTCGGCCGCGACCAGGCCGACTTCTGGAACGCCGTCGATGCCGGGGACCGAGAGCGCGCGGTCCAACTGGGCAAGAAGGACCGCGTGTACATGGACGCGTGGTTCCGTCCCGACTACGGCGTGCAGTTCGGCAACCAGCAGGCGATCATCAAGACCGCACTGCGGCTGCGCGGCATCCCCGCGGGATTCGTGCGGGCGCCGCTCCTTGAGCTCACGCCGGACGAGGTCGCCCGTGTCGAGGCGACCCTGCACGAGCTCGGCATCGAGACGGTCCCCCTCGCCAATGACTGAGCGGTACGACGTCGTAGTCGTCGGCGGCGGCCTGCTCGGCTGCCTCACGGCGTGGATGGCCGCCCGCGACGGGGCGCACGTGCTCCTGGTCGACAAGGACCAGGTGAACCAGCACGCCTCGGGCCAGAACGCGGGGAGCCTGCACTTCCAGCTCGAATACCGGATGGTCGAGGCGGGCGAGGAGGCCGCGCGCGTCGCGGCGGAGGCGATGCCGCTGCACCTCGACGCTGCCGGGATGTGGGCGCGCATGGAGGACGAGATCGGAGAGCCGCTCGGCGTGCGCCAGACGGGCGGGCTCATGGTCGCCGAGAACTCCGGCCAGGTCGGGATGCTCGAGTTCAAGGCGGAGCTGGAACGCTCCTGGGGCCTCGACGTGCGCACGCTCGATCGCGCCGAGCTCGACGACGTCGCACCGTACCTCTCACGGGACATCGTCGCAGCCAACCTCAGCGCACTGGAAGGAAAGGCGGACGCCCGCATCGCTGCTCCCGCTGTCGGACGCGCAGCCATCGCGGCCGGCGCGACCGTACGCGCACGCTCCCGTCTGGTCGGCGCGCATCGCGTGCCGACCGGATGGGAAGTCACCCTCCGGGAGACAGACCGCGCGGGAGGCGAACGGGCCCGCACCGTCCGGACCGAAGCAGTCGTGCTCGCCGCCGGCGTCTGGACGACCGAGCTCGGCAGGGTCTTCGGCGCCGAGCTCCCCACCGTCCCCCTCGCCCTCACGATGACCGTCACCTCGAAGATCCCCAAGTTCATCCCCCACCTCGTCCAGCACGCAGGAGCGCGCCTGTCGCTCAAACAGTCGCTCGACAACACGGTCCTCATCGGCGGCGGGTGGCCGGCACGACTGATGAGGGACGCGAACGGCGTCCCGGCATTCGACCGCAAGCACCAGTTGATCCCGCAGTCGATCGCCGGCAACGCGCGCGCGGCCGTGAACACCGTTCCCGCGCTGGAGAGGGTCCCCGCCGTGCGCAGCTGGGTCGGCGCGACCACGGTGGCACCCGACCAACTGCCGCTCGTCGGCGCGGTCAGGGGCGCGCCGGGGGTGTTCGTCGCCACCGGCGGGTCGGCCTTCACACTCGGGCCGAGCTTCGCGCGGGTGCTGACCGACCTCATCGCCGGGCGCTCGCCCGATATCGACCTCGCACCCTACGACCCGGCCCGCTTCGCGGAAGGGAGCGTCTCATGACCACAGACGGATCCTGGCGTCACACCGCGCCAGAGCGCGGTGACGCCGTGACAATCTCCGTGGACGGCGAGCCGGTTCGCGCCTGTACGGGCGAGACGGTGGCTGCGGCGATGCTCGCCGCAGGGGCCGCGTTCGAACGAGACCGCTCCGGAGCTCCGCGGGCGCCGCTGTGCAACATGGGGACATGCTTCGAGTGCGCCGCCACGGTCGACGGTCGGCTGCTGACTCGCACCTGCCTCATCCCGGCGCGCGAGGGCATGGTCATCAAGACGCCAGGGAGGCTGTGATGTTTGATCTCGCGATCATAGGCGCGGGTCCGGCGGGCATGTCGGCGGCTCTCACCGCCGCCGATCACGGCCTGACAGTCGTCGTCATCGACGAGCAGCAGCGAGCGGGCGGACAGATCTTCCGTCAGCCGCCCGAGACCTTCGCCGGAAGCGTCCTGCACCCCACCGCCGGCTACGGCTGGGCCACAGAGCTCATCCGGCGTTTCGAGGCGGACCCGCGGCTGACGACGGAGTTCGGCTGGTCGGCGATCGGTGTGCTGCACGACGACGCGGAGCCGGATGGTCTGTGCGTGGCGATCAACCACCCGGAACACGGCACTCGCATGATCGGCGCGCGTCGGCTGCTGATCGCCACCGGCGCCTACGACCTTCCCGTCGCCTTCCCAGGCTGGACGCTGCCCGGCGTCATGACCGCCGGCGGTGTCCAGACCCTCGTCAAGGCGCAGAAGATCGCACCCGTCGGCGACGTCGTGCTGGCCGGGGCGCATCCGCTGCTGCTGCTCGTGGCCGACCTGCTCATCCGCGACGGCGTTCCGGTGCGCGAGGTCGCGTTCGCCCAGAGCATCCCGACGCCGGTGGACATGCTCCGCGCCCTCGGCGCCGTACCCGGTCATCTGCGGATGCTCACAGAGACGGGCGCGATCCTGGCGCGGCTGGTACGCAAGCGCGTTCGCGTCTCGTCCCGCACCATCGTGACGGCCGCCCGAGGTACGGAACACGTGTCCCGGATCGAGCTTGCCAGGGTCGACCGGCGGTGGAAGGTGACAGGCGCACCCCGCGAGGTCGCTGCATCGCATCTCGTGCTCGGGTACGGCTTCTCCGCGTCGACGGAGCTCGCCCGCCAGATTGGATGCGAACTTGTGTTTGATTCGCCGCGGGGTGGCTGGGTGGTTGCACACGACGAACGACTGCAGACATCCGTCCCCGGGGTGTTCGTCGCAGGCGAGCCCACGGGCGTCGCCGGCGCCGACCAGTCCCGCGCCGAGGGGACGCTCGCGGGTCTCGGGATCGCCGCGAGCCTCGGACGCGCCGTGCCGGCCGCGGCCTTTGCCGAAGCAGAACGGGGCATCCACGCATCGACACGATTCTCCGCTGTTGTGCAAAGCATATTCGAACCGGTCCGTGGCGCGCTCGGAGACCTGGCGACGCGAGAAACCACCGTCTGCCGATGTGAACTGGTCACACGCGGCGAACTCGACGACTTCCTCGAATCGTCACCGTTCGTCAGCAACGTCAACGCCGTCAAGCTCTCCTGCCGGACGGGCATGGGCCCCTGCCAGGGACGCTACTGCGAGAACAGTGTCGGCGCGATCCTCGCATCGGCACGCGAGCAGACGATTGGGCTCGGCGGACGCTTCTCCGCCCACCTGCCGATCAAACCTGTGCCCGTCGGAGACCTCCGGGACCTCGACGCGGTTACCGAGCAGCCCGCATCGGACGGCTCGGATACAGGTCGCTCGGCGTCGTGACGGCCGGTGGGCAGTTACTCGGATCGGCTGAGTCCGGGGCAGTGGAAGCGGCTGGTGCGGGAGTTGAAGCGCGGCCCACTCGCCCCCGTCAGGCCAGGCTCTCCCGCCACGCCCGGTGAAGCCCGGCGAAGCGGCCCGTGCCGCCGATGAGTTCCGACGGGGCGCCGTCCTCCACGATGCGCCCGTGCTCCATCACCAGGACCCGGTCCGCGATCTCCACGGTCGACAGACGGTGCGCGATCACGACCGCGGTGCGGCCGTGCAGCACCGTGTCCATGGCCCGCTGCACCGCTCGCTCGCCGGGGATGTCCAGGGAGCTCGTCGCCTCGTCGAGGATCAGCACGGCCGGGTTCGCCAGCAGGGCCCGTGCGAACGCGACCAACTGGCGCTGACCGGCCGAGATCCGGCCGCCCCTCTTGCGTACGTCCGTGTCGTATCCCTCGGGCAGTCCGGCGATGAAATCGTGTGCGCCGATCGCCTTGGCGGCCTGCTCGATCTCCTCACGGGTCGCGTCAGGGCTGCCGATCGCGATGTTCTCGGCGACGGTCCCGGAGAACAGGAACGCCTCCTGGGTCACCATCACCACACCGCGTCGCAGCTCGGGCACGGCCAGATCCCGCAGATCGGTCCCGTCCAGCAGCACCCGGCCGTCGGTCGGGTCGTAGAAGCGGGCCAGCAGCTTGGCGAGCGTCGACTTGCCCGCGCCCGTCGAACCGACCACGGCCACGGTCTGGCCGGCCGGGACCGTCAGGTCGAAGCGGGGCAGCACCTCGCCGCCCGTCCGGTAGGCGAACCGCACCGAGTCGAAGACGACCTCGCGGCCCGGGTGCTCACCCGTGAGGGCGGGCAGCTCCCGCGGATTCGACGTCTCGGGGACGGAAGGGGTCTGGGCGAGCAGGCCCGCGATCTTCTCCAGCGAAGCCGAGGCCGACTGGTAGGAGTTGAGGAACATGCCGAGCCGGTCGATCGGGTCGTACAGCCGGCGCAGATAGAGCACGGCCGCGGCCAGCACACCGAGCGCCAGGGTGCCCGACGCCACGCGGTACGCACCCCACAGCACGATCCCGGCGACCGCGGTGTTGGCGATCAGCCGGGAGCCGACCACATAGCGTGCCATCTCCAGCAACGCGCCGCCGTTCGACCACCGGTGTGCGTTGTTGAGGTCCTCGAAGTGCCGGTCGTTGATGCGCTCGCGGCGGAAGGCCTGGACGGGACGGATGCCGTTCATCGACTCGGCGAACTTCACGATGACCGCGGCGATCGCCGTCGACCGCGCCGCGTAGAGCACTCCGGCCCGCTGCTGGTAGAGCCGTACCAGCAGATACAGGGGTGCGAAGGAGAGCACCGCGAGCGCGCCGAGACCGAAGTCCAGCCAGAGGAGCACCAGCGAGATGGAGACGAAGGACAGGACGATGCCGATCAGCTCCTGCAGCCCCTCGCTGAGCAGTTCCCGCAGCGACTCCACATCCGTGGTGGAGCGGGAGATCAGCCGGCCCGAGGTGTAGCGCTCATGGAAGTCCACGCTCAGCGCCTGTGCATGGCGAAAAATCCGCCCGCGCAGATCGAGCAGCACGTCCTGGTTGATCCGGGCGGAGGCCCGGATGAACGCGTACTGCATGCCCCCCGCGGCCGCCGAGCACAGCGCGTAACCCACGGCCACCGCGATCAGCGGCCCGTAGTCCTTGTCCCGGAAGGCGGGCACGCCGCTGTCGATGGCGTAGGCGACGAGCAGCGGGCCCGCCTGCACCGCCGCCTGCTGGATCAGCAGCAACAGCGCGGACACCGCCACCCGGCCCCGGTGCGGCCGGAGCAGCGACATCAGCAGGGTGCGGGTCGCACCACGGGGCGTGGGCAGATCGTCCCGGTCGAACTGATCCCCGGCGCCGTCGGAGGGGGACGGGCGCTCGGGCTTCTTCCGCGCATCGCGCCGGTCGGCGGGCCCGGTCGTCGTACTGGTCATCGGGTGCGGCCCTTCTCGGCAGGGACGTCCGGCACAAGGCGGTCCTCGTCGGACGGGTCGGGAAAGGCGTCCTCGGCAAAGGCACCTTCCTGTGCGCTTGTGGCGCCGGACATCAACCAGGCGTACTCCGCGCTGTCGCGCAGCAGTTCCTGATGGGTTCCGACAGCGGTGATCCGGCCCTCCGACAGCAGCGCCACCCGGTCCGCCAGCATCACGGTGGACGGACGGTGCGCGACGACGATCGCCGTCGTCTCCTCGAGCACCTGCCGCAGGGCGGCCTCCACCAGTGCCTCCGTGTGCACATCCAGGGCGGAGAGCGGATCGTCGAGCACCAGGAAACGTGGCCGGCCGACCACGGCGCGGGCCAGCGCGAGCCGTTGCCGCTGTCCGCCGGAGAGACTGAGCCCCTGCTCACCGACCTGGGTTCCGATGCCCTCGGGCAGGTCGTACACGAAGTCGGCCTGCGCGACCGCGAGCGCCCGCCGCAGATCTTCCTCCCCGGCGCCTTCGGCGCCCATCAGCACGTTCTCCCCGACGCTCGCCGAGAAGAGCGTCGGCTCCTCGAACGCCATGGACACCAGCTCGCGCAGCTCCTTCCGGGGCATGGCGGCGATGTCCCTGCCGTCCAGCGTGATCCGCCCCGCGGTCGCCTCGTGCAGCCGCGGCACGAGCGCGGTGAGCGTCGTCTTTCCGGAACCCGTGGCCCCGACCAGGGCCATCGTCTCGCCCGGACGGATACGCAGATCGATCCGGGACAGTACGGGTACGGAGCCGGCCTCGGCGTCGGGGTAGCGGAACTCCACCCCCTCGAACACCATTTCGCCCTGACGGGCCGCGTCCTTCGGCGCGCGGCCGTCGGCGGCGGCCGTGTCGTCCTCCTCCTCGGCCACATCCATCACTTCGAAGAACCGTTCGGTCGCCGTCGCCGACTCCTGGCTCATCGCCAGCAGGAAGCCGATCGACTCGATCGGCCACCGCAGCGCGAGCGCCGTGGAGAGGAAGGCGACCAGTGTGCCCGCCGAGAGCCCGTCGTCCGCGACCTGGACCGTGCCGAGGACCAGCGCAGCCCCGATGGCAAGCTCGGGGATCGTGGTGATGGCGGCCCAGATGCCCGCGAGGAGGCGGGCCTTGCCCAGCTCCGTGCTTCGAAGCCGCTGCGAGAGGGCACGGAACGCGAGGGCCTGGCTGCGGTGCCGGCCGAAGCCCTTGATGATGCGGATGCCGAGCACGCTCTCCTCGACGACCGTCGTCAGATCGCCGACCTGATCCTGCGCCTTGCGCGCCACGAGCGAGTACTTCGTCTCGAAGACCGAGCAGAGAATCACCATCGGGACCACCGGGGCGAGCAGCACCAGTCCCAGCGTCCACTGCTGCATCAGCAGAATGATGAAACCGATCAGGATCGTCGTTCCGTTGACCAGCAGGAAGGTCAGCGGAAAAGCCAGGAACATGCGCACCAGCATCAGGTCCGTGGTCCCGCGCGAGAGCAACTGCCCCGACGGCCAGCGGTCGTGGAACGCCACCGGCAGCCGCTGCAGATGCCGGTACAGGTCGGCCCGCATCGCCGCCTCGACCCCTGCCAGCGGCCGGGCCACCATCCACCGTCGCACCCCGAAGAGCGCGGCCTCGGCGAGGCCCAGCAACAGCAGATACAGCGCGCCGAGCCAGACGCCGCCCGGGTCGCGGCCGGCCACGGGGCCGTCGACGATCCACTTCAGTACGAGAGGGATCACCAGGCCGATACAGGAAGCGACTATCGCGATCAGAGCTGCGCCGAACAGGCGCTTGCGTACCGGCTTCACATAGGGCCACAACCGCAGCAGGGAGCGCACGGTGGACCGGTCCTTGGGCTCTGCATGTTCTTCGGGCATCACAGGCGAGCCTACGGTTCACCTCTGACATCGCTCATGTGGTTTTCGGCCGTCCGGCGGTGACGGAGCCTCGTAACCGGCCCTGCGGACCGCTGGTCGTACCCCGTATCAACCGATCGGCTGATGCCGCCTCGAGCGCGATGGACGATGGTGCGCCGGTCCCCGCGACGCGATTCTCGTAGGCATGGCAATCATCGAAGTGAACGGGGTGCACAAGGCCTACGCCGGGCGCCCCGCGGTGGACGGAGTGAGCTTCGCCGTCGACGAGGGGGAGATCTTCGGGATCCTCGGACCCAACGGTGCGGGCAAGACCACCACCGTCGAGTGCGTCGAGGGGCTGCGGGTTCCCGACGCCGGTACGGTCCGCGTCGCCGGCCTCGACCCGGTCGCCGACCATGACCGGGTCACTCGGCTGCTCGGCGCACAACTCCAGGAGAGCGAACTCCAGCCCAAGATCACCGTGGCCGAGGCGCTGGAGCTGTACAGCGCCTTCTACCCGGACCCCGCCGACTGGCGTGCGCTGGCCGAACGACTCGGTCTGCACACCAAGTACGGCACCAGGTTCGCCAAACTGTCCGGCGGTCAGAAGCAGCGGCTGTCCATCGCGCTCGCCCTGGTCGGCAACCCGAAGGTCGTGATCCTCGACGAGCTGACCACGGGTCTGGACCCGCGGGCCCGCCGGGACACCTGGAAGCTGATCGAGGACGTACGCGACAGCGGCGTGACGGTCCTTCTGGTCACCCACTTCATGGAAGAGGCCAGCCGGCTCTGCGACCGTGTCGCCGTGATCGACAAGGGAAAGGTTGTCGCCCTCGACACCCCGTCCGGGCTGGTCAGCAGGGCCGGCAGCGCCACGGTCATCTCCTTCACGCCGTCACAGCCGCTCGACGAAACCGAGCTGGACCAGCTGCCCGGGGCGGTCTCCGTCGAACAGAACGGCGGCCGGATCGTCATCAACGGCACCGACGAGACGGTCAACGCGGTGATCTCGCTGCTGGCCCGCCACCGCATCACCGCACACCAGCTCCGCGTCACCGAGGCAACGCTGGACGACGCGTTCCTCGACCTCACAGAAGCAGAACAGGCGGCCTGAGATGACCACAGCGACCCCGGCCAGGACGACGGCCACCCCCACCCCATGGGCAGCGGTGCTCAGGGCCGAGACACGGCTCTTCCTCCGCGAGCCCGGCGGCCTGTTCTGGATCCTCGTCTTCCCGTCCGCGCTGCTGACGATCCTCGGCCTGATCCCGTCCTTCCGGGACCCCGATGACGCGCTCGGTGGCCGCCGCGTCATCGATCTGTACGTACCGGTGTCGGTGCTGCTCGCCATGATCATGGCCGGGATCGGGGCCATGCCGCCCATCCTCACCGGCTACCGCGAGCGCGGGATCCTGCGCCGGATGTCGACCACTCCGGTGCCGCCGTCCGCCCTGCTCACCGCGCAGATCGCCCTGCACGGCGCCGCGGCCCTCGGCTCTGCCGCGCTGGTGATGACCGTCGGCCGCGCCGTCTTCGGCGTGAGGCTGCCCGGACAGCCCTTCGGCTACGTCCTGGCGCTGCTCCTGGCGACCGCGAGCGTCCTCGGCCTCGGCGCGCTGCTGTGCGCGCTCTCCCGCACCACCAAGGCATCCTCCGCCATCGGCACGGTCGCCAACCTCGTGATGATGTTCACCGCCGGGGTCTGGATCCCGGTGCAGACCATGCCCGAAACCCTCCGGCGCATCGTAGAGGTCACCCCGTTCGGCGCGGCCTCCCAGGCACTGGACCGGGCGGCGTCCGGCGGCTGGCCCGGCTGGGTACAGCTGGGCGTCATGGCGCTGTGGGCGGCCGTGGTGACCGGGCTGGCGACCCGGCTGTTCCGTTGGGAGTGACCGTTCCGGGGGAGAATCCCTCCATGAACGCGGGGGACATGGCAGAGGCGGGCGCGACCGGAGCGACGACGGCCGCGCAGTGGTGGGAACGGTTCTTCCGGTACGGGCCGTACGGTCTGCTCGGCCTGAGCACCGCGGTCTCCGCCGTGTCCGCCTCTGCCATGTCCCGCTCGGACGTGTACGCCGTCGCGGCGCTGGTTCCGGTGGCGCTCGTCCTCCAGTTCTGGTGGGGGCGGGTCCGTCGGAGTGTTCCCGCGCAGTCGCGGGCGGCGCAGTTCTACTTCGTCGCCCGGACGTTGCTCGCCGCCGTACTGACCTCGTGCAACCCGTTCTTCTCCATGTTCGCGGTTCTCGGCTACTTCGACGTCGGCCGGCTGCTTCCGCAACGGGCCATCCGCGCCGGGCTGCTGGTCACCGCCGTCATCATGGCGGGCGCGCAGTCCGGCAGCGGCCTCCCGCCGACCGACCTCATGAACTGGATCGCCTTCGGCGTCCTCTTCGCCCTGCACGCCACCCTCACCATGGTCTTCGCCCAGATCGGCGACCGGGAGGCCGAGCAGACCCGTGCCCAGGTCGACACCATCGCGGAACTGGAGTCCGCCAACGCACGCCTCGAACAGGCCATGGCGGAGAACGCGGGCCTGCACGCCCAACTTCTCGTCCAGGCCCGCGAAGCGGGCGTCGCCGACGAGCGGCGCCGACTGGCCGCCGAGATCCACGACACTCTCGCGCAGGGCCTGACCGGCATCATCGCCCAGCTCCAGGTGGTGACCTCGATCGCCGACACCGACCCCGCGCTGGCCCGGCAGCACCTCGACCGTGCCGCCGCCCTCGCCCGGCACAGCCTGGGCGAGGCGCGCCGCTCGGTACACGACCTGGTCCCTGCCGCACTGGAGCACGACGACCTTCCCGGCGCGCTGAAGAAGACGGTCACCGGCTGGGGGGAACGTCATGGGGTCCGGGCCGAGTTCACCGTCACCGGTACCGTCGAGCCGGTTCACGACGAGATAGCCGCCACCCTGCTCCGTATCGCCGAGGAAGCCCTCGCCAACGCCGGACGCCATGCCGGGGCCTCACGGGTCGGCATCACCCTGTCCTTCATGGGCGACGAACTCACCCTGGACGTACGGGACGACGGCTGCGGCTTCGACCCGGCCGCCCTGCCGCCGTACAGCGGCGCGGGCGGTTTCGGGCTCGGCGGCATGCGGGCCCGCGCCGAGCGTATCGCGGGCACCGTGGAGGTGGAGACGGAGCCGGGCCGCGGCACTGCGGTCTGCGCTCGGGTGCCACTGGTTCAGGACAGTCGATGACCAGTACGGTTGGCCTGTCATGGCTGAGGATTCCGCACGCGTCATCACGCTCGTCGTCGTCGACGACCACCCCGTCGTACGGGACGGTCTGCGCGGCATGTTCGATTCGGCCCCCGGCTTCCGGGTCCTCGGGGAGGCGTCGAACGGGGTGGAGGGCGTCGATCTCGTGGCCCGGCTCGGCCCCGATGTCGTCCTGATGGACCTGCGGATGCCGGGCGGCGGTGGAGTGGCCGCCATCGCCGAACTGACCCGGCGCGGTGACCGGTCCAAGGTGCTCGTCCTGACCACGTACGACACCGACTCCGACACGCTCCCCGCGATCGAGGCCGGCGCGACCGGCTATCTGCTCAAGGACGCGCCCCGCGACGAGCTGTTCAACGCCGTCCGCGCCGCCGCCGACGGCCGCACCGTGCTTTCGCCCGCCGTCGCCTCCCGCCTGATCTCACGGGTGCGCACGCCGGCGGCGCAGGGCAACGAGTCGCTGTCGGGCCGTGAGCGCGAGGTGCTCGAACTCGTCGCGAAGGGCACCTCGAACCGTGAGATAGCCGCCGAGTTGTTCATCAGCGAGGCCACGGTGAAGACCCACCTCACGCATATCTTCGCCAAGCTGGGTGCCAAGGACCGGGCCGCCGCCGTCGCGGTCGGCTACGACCGGGGCATCCTCGGCTGACCCTCACTCCCCGACTCGCAGCAGCAGCACCGACCTGGCCGGTACGGTCAGCAGCACGCCGCCCCGGTGGACGGTGCCGGGTGCCGCGGCCTGGTCCTCCCGCGAGGTGTCCAGGACCAGTTCGTAACTCTGCGCCCACGGCGGCCCGGGAAGCCGGAAGTCGCTCGGCCGGTGGTCCGCGTGCAGGATCGCCAGAAAGCTGTCGTCCGTGACCTGTTCGCCGCGCGCGTCCCGGCCGGGGATGTCGCGTCCGGAGAGATAGAGCCCGACCGTCGCCGCCGGTGCGTACCAGTCCTCCTCCGTCATCTCCGCCCCCTGCCGGGTGAACCACGCCAGGTCCCGCAGTCCGTCCGCCGCCTGCGCCCGCCCGGAGAAGAAGGCGCGGCGGCGCAGCACCGGGTGCCTGTGGCGCAGGGTGAGGACCCGGGACGTCAGCTCGGTCAGCGCCCGCCACTCGGGCCGGCCGAGCAGTGACCA
The DNA here is from genome assembly GCF_014648655.1 of Streptomyces atratus. Taxonomy (GTDB): domain Bacteria; phylum Actinomycetota; class Actinomycetes; order Streptomycetales; family Streptomycetaceae; genus Streptomyces; species Streptomyces atratus. Next base: position 26,661 of record NZ_BMRN01000001.1, on the reverse strand, counting down.
GTCCAGCCAGCTGACCTCGTTGTCCTGGCAGTACGCGTTGTTGTTGCCGCCCTGCGTCCGGCCCATCTCGTCGCCTGCGACCAGCATCGGCACACCCGTCGACAGCAGCAGTGTGGTAAGCAGATTGCGCAGCTGACGACGGCGCAGCGCGTTGACCGATGGGTCGTCGCTCTCGCCCTCGGCGCCGCAGTTCCAGGCCCGGTTGTCCGAGGTGCCGTCCCGGTTGCCTTCGCCGTTGGCCTCGTTGTGCTTCTGCTCGTAGCTGACCAGATCGCGCATGGTGAAGCCGTCGTGCGCGGTGACGAAGTTGACCGAGGCGTACGGGCGCCGGCCGCCCCATGCGTACAGATCGCTGGATCCGGTCAGCCGGTAGCCGAGATCCCGTACGTCGGGCAGGGCGCCGCGCCAGAAGTCCCGTACGGCGTCCCGGTAGCGGTCGTTCCACTCGGTCCACAGCGGGGGGAAGGAGCCCACCTGGTAGCCGCCGTTGCCGACGTCCCACGGCTCGGCGATCAGCTTCACCCGGCGCAGCACCGGGTCCTGGCCGATCACCGCGAGGAAGGGGGAGAGCATGTCGACGTCGTGCATCGAGCGGGCCAGCGCGGCTGCCAGATCGAAGCGGAAGCCGTCGACGCCCATTTCCGTGACCCAGTAGCGCAGCGAGTCCGTGATCAGCCGCAGGACGTGCGGCTGGACCACATGCAGGGTGTTGCCGCAGCCGGTGTAGTCCGCGTATCTGCGGGCGTCGGACTGGAGGCGGTAGTAACCCCGGTTGTCGATGCCGCGCAGCGACAGCATGGGACCCAGCTCGCTCGCCTCCGCCGTGTGGTTGTAGACCACATCGAGGATCACCTCGATCCCGGCGTCGTGCAGGGCCCGCACCATCCGTTTGAACTCGCCGACCTGCTGGCCCGCAGTCCCGCTCGCCGAGTAGCCGGCGTGCGGGGCGAAGTAGCCGATGGAGTTGTAGCCCCAGTAGTTGTGCAGGCCGCGCCGGAGCAGATGGTCCTCGTGGGCGAACTGATGCACCGGCAGCAGTTCCACCGCTGTGACCCCGAGCCGCTGCAGATGGCCGATGGCCGCCGGGTGGGCGAGACCGGCGTACGTGCCCCTCAGCTCCTCGGGGATTTCGGGGTGCAGCTTGGTGAAGCCACGTACATGCAGCTCGTAGATGACGGAGTCCGCCCACGGGGTCTTGGGCCGGCGGTCCTGCGCCCAGTCGTCGTCGTCCTGGACCACGACACCCTTCGGTACGTACGGAGCGGAGTCCCGTTCATCGCGCACGGTGTCGGCGACCTGTTGGTGCGGCCAGTCCCTCACATGGCCGTACACCTCGGCCGGGAGGGTGAACGAGCCGTCCACGGCCCGTGCGTACGGATCGAGGAGCAGCTTCGCCGCGTTCCAGCGGGCACCGGTCCAGGGGTCCCAGCGGCCGTGCACCCGGTAGCCGTACCGCTGACCCGGCCGTACGCCAGGCACGAAGCCGTGCCAGATCTCATGGGTCAGCTCGGTCAGCACCAGGCGTGTCTCGCTCCCGTCCTTGTCGAAGAGGCAGAGCTCGACGGCCTCCGCGCCGCCCGCCCAGAGCGCGAAATTGGTGCCCGCCACCCCGTCGGGGCCCACCCGGAAGCGGGCCCCGAGCGGCATCGGGGCGCCGGGCCACACGGCGGGCGGCCGCCTCGGCACGGCCTCCCGCGCACTCTCCGGCACGGCCGTCGTCTCCGTCTCCTGCACTGCCTCCTGCTCGGCTGCGCTCGACACCTGCTCGCCTCCCGCGGCTCGTGGGGACCGGCACCGAAAGGGAGCGCGCGGCGTCCCGGCCGCGGCTCCCCGAGTGTGGTCCTCCCCTCTGTTCTGCCCACGCGGGGGCCCGCACTCACGTTTCCCCCGACCGGCCCCCCGTAACAAGCAGGTGGCATCGGACAACGGGCTCGGAGGCTGGAGTCTGAACCGGACCCGGTGGAAGGCCGGCCCGGCCCTGCGCCGAGGCCCCATCGGATCCCCCAGGGCCTGCCCGGCGGATCAGGACAAGGACAGGCCGGCCGGCCCCGCCGCACCCGTACCCCGTGTCACCCGATGAAGCCCCGGGTCAAGTTGGGACTGAACGGTGACATCCGCGGGGTCATCTTCCCGTGATCAGTGTGATTATCTTTCGCTGAGCGCGCATGTGCAGCGCGCGGGGGCGGGGGCCTGCGGGCTCCCAGGGTCTTGGCGGGGCCAGACCGTGTGAGGGGAGACGAGCACATTGAACGGGCAGCCGATATCGGGGACATCGGCCGGGGCGAACGGCGGGCGGCGCGGGCGAGGGGCCACCGGACTGCTGGCTCTGGTACTGGGTGCGCTCCTGTTGCTGGTGACGGCGTGCGGCGGGGGAGACGACGCCGGCAGCGCGGGCAACGACGGCAAGGGCGGGTCGAAGGCCGACGACACCACCGCCTCGCAGGCCGTGGTGACAGTTGCGCCGAAGGACGGGGCGGACTCCGTCGCCACCAGCGGGGCACTGAAGATCTCCGCCGAGCAGGGGAAGCTGACCACGGTGAAGGTCGCCGACCCCAAGGGCACCGAGGTCGAGGGGAAGATCGCGGCGGACGGCACGAGCTGGACACCGGACCAGCATCTGGCCGCGGCGACCAAGTACAAGGTCCACGCGGTCGCCAAGGACGCGAAGGGCCGTGAGTCGGCGAAGGACACCAGCTTCACGACGCTGGTCCCGCAGAACACCTTCATCGGGCAGTACACCCCGGAGGACGGTTCCACGGTCGGCGTCGGCATGCCCGTCTCGATCCACTTCACCCGTGGCATCACCGACCCGGCAGCGGTCGAGAACGCCATCAAGGTGACGGCCGAGCCTTCCGTACCGATCGAGGGCCACTGGTTCGGCAACGACCGCCTCGACTTCCGTCCCGAGGATTACTGGGCCGCGGGAACCAAGGTGACCGTGAAGCTCAACCTCGACGGCGTCGAGGGGCGACCGGGCGTCTACGGCAAGCAGGCCAAGACGATCTCCTTCACCATCGGCCGCAGCCAGGTCAGCACCGTCGACGCGAGCACGCACCGGATGAAGGTCGTCCGCGACGGCAAGCAGATCAAGGACATCCCGATCTCGGCGGGCGCCCCCGCGACCACCACGTACAACGGTCAGATGGTCATCAGTGAGAAGCTCAAGGTGACCCGGATGAACGGTGACACGGTGGGCTTCGGCGGCGAGTACGACATCAAGGACGTGCCGCACGCGATGCGCCTGTCCACCTCGGGGACCTTCATCCACGGCAACTACTGGGGCGGCTCCGGTGTCTTCGGCTCTGCCAACACCAGCCACGGCTGTGTCGGTCTGCAGGACGTGCGCGGCGCGTGGAGCAAGAAGACCTCGGCGGCCTGGTTCTTCGACAACTCGCTCATCGGCGACGTAGTGGTCGTGAAGAACTCGCAGGACAGGACGATCCAGCCGGACAACGGCCTCAACGGCTGGAACATGTCCTGGTCGGAGTGGACCAAGTAGCTCGCGTCGTACGGAAAGCGAGCGGGCCCGGTGCTGTGACCAACAGCACCGGGCCCGCTCGCGTTAGCCCCGGTTAACCTCCTTCTCATGACCGCAACCCTCGAAGTAAGTGACGGCGTCGGCACGATCCTGCTGGACCGTCCGCCCATGAACGCCCTGGATGTCGCCACCCAGGACCGGCTGCGTGAACTCGCCGAAGAGGCGACCCGGCGCGACGATGTGCGTGCCGTGGTCCTCTACGGCGGCGAGAAGGTGTTCGCGGCGGGCGCGGACATCAAGGAGATGCAGGCGATGGACCACACGGCGATGGTCGTACGGTCCAAGGCGCTGCAGGACTCCTTCACGGCGGTGGCCCGGATCCCCAAGCCCGTCGTCGCCGCAGTCACCGGCTACGCGCTGGGCGGCGGCTGCGAGCTGGCGCTCTGTGCCGACTTCCGGATCGCCGCCGACAACGCCAGGCTGGGCCAGCCCGAGATCCTGCTCGGACTGATCCCCGGAGCGGGCGGCACCCAGCGCCTCGCCCGGCTGATCGGCCCCTCCCGGGCCAAGGACCTGATCTTCACCGGCCGCCATGTGAAGGCCGAGGAGGCCCTGACGATCGGTCTGGTGGACCGCGTGGTGCCCGCCGCCGAGGTGTACGAGCAGGCGCAGGCCTGGGCCGCCAAGCTGGCGAAGGGGCCCGCCCTCGCGCTGCGCGCCGCCAAGGAGTCCGTCGACGCCGGCCTGGAGACGGACATCGACACCGGGCTCACGATCGAGCGGAACTGGTTCGCCGGTCTGTTCGCCACCGAGGACCGGGAGCGCGGTATGCGCAGCTTTGTGGAAGAGGGTCCGGGCAAGGCCAAGTTCCTCTGACCGAACGCCAGTTGGGCACAGGATGACGTGGGTTCATCCGTGCGGGCGGATTGGCCGGGCCTTGAGAGAACCTTGGGGCCCGGCTGGCCGAAAGGGCTGGCAACCTCACTCGGAGGCACTATCTGTGCAGGTCAGACGGGGTGCACCGGGCTATATTCTGCCAGTGGCATATGCCTACCGACCTCTCCGGAATGATGCATTCCGGGGTGCGGATTCCCTTGGAACGGCCTCGGAGCGCTCGCCTTGCGGCCATGATGGTCTGCATGGCGGGCCTGGAGGATGTGGAACAGCCGCGACCGCGCAGCGGCGCGACAGCGGCACGCTGGATGACGGCAGTCGACGACGAACAGGCGTTCAAGGCGCTGGAGTTGTTCGGAAACCCGGCGGAGGGTGAAGTCCGGCTGCCGTCCCGCCCGGAGTCCGCGGCCACCGCCCGAAGACTCACCTCGTGTGTGGTGCTGCGTCAGTGGGCGCTCTCCCCGAATACCGCCGAATACGCCGTGCTGCTCGTCTCGGAGCTCGTCGGCAATGCGGTACGGCACACCGGTGCCCGGGTTTTCGGGTTACGGATGCTGCGCCGTCGCGGCTGGATCCGGATCGAGGTGCGCGACCCCTCGCGTGGGCTGCCGTGTCTGATGCCCGTCCAGGAGATGGACACCAGCGGCCGGGGGCTCTTCCTCGTCGACAAGCTCTCCGACCGGTGGGGCGTGGATCTGCTGCCGCGCGGCAAGACCACCTGGTTCGAGATGCGGATCTCCGACCGCTGACCTCCGGCGGGCTCGTGCCCGGATGCACAGAAGCCCCCGGTCTGCCGTGGTGCGGCGCTTCGGGGGCTGCTGTGTGGGGGCCGTGAGATGGGGGGTGTGTTCACGGCCGCTTGTGACGACCGAGCTCGGGTCGATGCGGTCGTGTCACCGACTATGGCAGACGGGTGACCTCACCGCCAAAGGTGCAAACGGGGTATTTACATACATAATGGGACATTCTTCAGGTGAATCGCAGGTGTGATGGGTCACTTGCCTGGAAAACCATGAATATTTATGAGATTCAGCGGGTGATTCATTCGCGTCACCCGGATGCTCATATATCGGCATTCTTTGTGCATTTTGCCCCTACTGTTCTCCACATGAACGCCTCCGACACACCGGTGCGCCGCCGCAGCGCTCTGCGCGCGGGAGCAGGGGCCGCCATCACCGGTGCCCTCACCGCCGGATGCGCGGACCGCGGCGACGCCACCGGTACGTCGGCCAGGGCCGTCCCGACCGCAGTGAGCCCGAAGAACCCCGTCGCCGAGACCACCCGGCCCGCGGCCCCGCACCCCGCGCCCGCCCCGCACCGCTTCCCCGGGCAGCCGGTCCAGATCGACCACGGCCCCCGCGACCGCGCCCGCGTCGCCCTCACCTTCCACGGCCAGGGTGACCCCGCCATCGCCCGGACCGTACTCGCCGAGGCCGAACGGGCCCACGCCCGGATCACCGTCCTCGCCGTCGGCAGCTGGCTCGACGAACACCCCGAGATGGCCCGCCGCATCCTCGACGGCGGCCACGACCTCGGCAACCACACCCAGCGCCACATCGACATCTCCTCGATGGGCGAGGCCGAGGCGTACGCGGAGATCACCGGCTGCGCCCAGCGGCTGCGCCGGCTCACCGGCTCCATCGGCACCTGGTTCAGGCCCTCCCGCACCCGGTACGCCACCCCGCTCGTCCAGCGGCTCGCCGCCAGGGCGGGCTACCCGCACGTCCTCTCGTACGACGTGGACTCCCTCGACTTCACCTCTCCCGGCGCCGCGGCCGTCACGCGCAAGGTGGCCGGGGAGATCCGCAACGGATCGGTGGTGAGCCTGCATTTCGGCTATGCGGACACGGTCGCCGCCCTGCCTCTCCTCCTCACCGAAATCGACCGCCGCCGACTGCGCGCGGTGACGACCACGGAGCTGCTGACCTGATGTCTCCCTCCACCAAGCTCACCGCAGCCCTGCTCGGGGGCGTCCTGCTGGCGGTACTCACCGGCTGCGGCACTTCCGCCGAGAAGGGGAACGCCGAGGCCGCCGCACCGTCCGTCAGAGCGAAGCCAGCGCTGCCCGGCATGCCACCGGTGCTCGACGTCAAGGACGTCTACGCGGCCGACCGGCCGGGGAAGCTCTCCCCGGTCGTCAAGGACTTCCCGTCCCGGGTCTACGTCCCCAACACCAACTCCGACACGGTGTCGGTGATCGATCCCGCGACGTACAAGGTCATCAGGACCATCAAGGTCGGCCGCCAGCCGCAGCACGTCGTCCCGTCCTGGGACCTGAAGACCCTCTGGGTCAACAACGACATCGGTGACAGCCTCACGGCCATCGATGCGGCCACCGGGAAGGTGACCCGCACGGTGCCCGTCTCCGACCCGTACAACCTCTACTTCACACCGGACGGCAAGTACGCCGTGGTGATGGCCTCGATGGACCGCCAACTGGTCTTCCGTGACGCCCACACCATGAAGACGGCCAAGACCGTCCCGGTCAGCTGCGCGGGCGTCAACCACGCCGACTTCTCCATGGACGGCCGGTACTTCATCGTCTCCTGCGAGTTCTCCGGCGAACTCCTCAAGGTCGACACGGCGCGGATGAAGGTCGTCGGCCGGCAGAAGCTGCCGTTCAAAGGCGCGATGCCGCAGGACGTGAAGCTGTCACCCGACGGCGGCACGTTCTACATCGCCGACATGATGGCCAACGGGGTGTGGGTGCTGGACGGGAAGAAGTTCACCACCCCGAAGCTGCTGCTCACCGGCAAGGGTGCCCACGGCCTCTACGTCAGCCGCGACTCCAAGGAGATGTACATCTCCAACCGGGGCGAGGGCTCCATCTCCGTCTTCGACTTCGCCCAGCGCAAACTGGCCAAGAAATGGCGCCTGCCGAACGGCGGCAGCCCCGACATGGGCGGAGTCTCGGCGGACGGCAAGGTCCTCTGGCTGAGCGGGCGTTACAACTCCGAGGTGTACGCGATCGACACCGCCAGCGGCAAACAGCTCGCCCGGATCCGGGTGGGCGGCGGCCCGCACGGACTCGCCGTCTACCCGCAGCCGGGCCGCTACTCACTCGGCCACACCGGCGTCTTCCGCTGACGGCCCGGCGTCAGCCACGAACCGGGGCGCGACTGATCCGCCGAACACTCACCCCGCGACCAGCAGGGCCTCCGAGCCCACCGGCCGGTAGCCCGCCGCCTGGAACGTCCGCACACTGCGGGCGTTCCCCGGCGACTGCTGCGCCCACACCACCGCGTCCGGCACCAGATGCCGGGCCGCCCGCGCCAGCCGTTCCCCCAGCCGCCGTCCGCGTGCCTCCTCGGCCACCTCGACCGCGGTCTCCCAGCGCCCCGCGACTCCCCGGCCGAGGATCACCACACCGCCGTCGGCGGACCAGACCCTCACCTCGTCGCGGTACTTCATCGCCCGCGCCACCCGAGGATGCTCCGGGTCCTCGATCTCCCGCAGCGCGATCTCCGGCTCGCCCGGCAGCGCGTCCGCGACCGTCAGCAGATCGATGGTGTTCATGTGCCGGCCGCTGCGGGCCAGCAGCGCGCTCAGGAAGTACGGATTCATCGTCGCGGCGAGCGCGTCACCGGGGGTGGCGGCCAGCACCGCCCGCACCCACCGCGGGTCCTCGTCGGTGAACACCACCGAGTGCGCGGTGAACGCCAGCACTCCCGCATCCCGGGCGCCCGGCTGCCCCACCACCGTCGTGGACCCGTCCGGCGGGGGAAACCGTCCGCGCGCCGCAGCCGCCAGGATCTTTTCCAGTGTGTCGTCCATCGGCTCCCGCTCCCCGGTCCCGAACGCGGCCCGCCGGACGGCGGACACCCCATCCATGATCGACTACCGGCCGCCGCGACCGCCATCCGTCGGGCCCGTTAATCTGACCCCCGTCAGTCAGACACTGGTCAGGCATTACGAAGGGGCGAAACTGTGGCGGACATCGAGTCGGCACGCAAGGCATTCCAGCGGTTCGATCTCAACGGCGACGGGCTGATATCGGCTGCCGAGTACAAGAGCGTGATGGCTCAGCTCGGCGACCCCTACGTCACCGAGCCGGTGGCCCAGGCCGTCATCAACTCGCACGACGCCAATGGCGACGGGCTGCTCACGTTCGACGAGTTCTGGGCGGCGCAGAACAAGGGCTGATGCCGGGAGGACCCCCGGCCCGCGGGCCGGGGGCCGCCGCCCGCGCCGCTGTCGGCGGCGGACCGACCGGTGTCAGGTGTTCCTCCGGTACGGTGCCCAGCCGCGCAGCTCCTCGTCGCGCGGGGCGCTCACCACGGCGGGCGCTCCGGGGCCGAAGCCCATCACCGGGCGGGACGTGTCCCAGGCGGGCCAGCCGGGATCACCGGAGGCGGCGAACCGCACCCACGCAGCGTGCATCGCGTCGGCCAGCTCCTGCGGGGCGTCCTCACCGGCCAGAGCCACCGCGTCGGGCCGGTCCAGTGTGTCGAAGACGAAGGCGATCTCCAGCGCGTGACAGGCGCCGAGCCGCAGCACGGGGGACGGCCAGCCGAACTCGTAGAGATGGGTGCTCCCCGAGGCACCGGCGCGTGCATCGGCCACCCGGTTCAGCGGGACGCGCAGCAGCAGATCGGTGGCCAGCGCCCCGAGCAGCTCACCCGGAGTGGCACCGGGCCGGTTCGCGCGGTACGTACGTGCCGTGGCGCCAGGCACCTTGAACTTCAGCAGGGCCAGCCGCAGCTTGATCCCGGACAGCCGCTCCGTCAGACCGCTCGGCACGAACCAGAGCCGGTACTCCTCGCTGTTCGTGCCCATCAGCAGATCGACGTCGTTGGCGGCGCCGTCCAGCAGCGCTTCGAACGGATCGCGGGGCAGCAGATCGCCGTCCACGACGATCTGGAAGGAATTCCCGCCGGTCAGCGGGGAGCCGCCGGACGTCACCTCGGTCTGCGCAGCCAGGAGCTGCGCCGGGTCCACCGCTGCCAGCGCCCCGGCCGTCGCCGCGACCCCCAGCCGCTTCGCGATCAGCTCCGTGGTGCGTCGGGCGGCGGCGTCCAGGCGCAGCGCGGTCGGCGCACCGCTCTGCAGCACCGCACGCCGGAACAGGCCCTTGGCGCGCGGGGCGGCCAGCAGAGCGGCGATGCTGATGGCCCCCGCCGACTCACCGCACACCGTGACCAGGTCCGGATCGCCGCCGAACGCCGAGATGTTGTCCCGCACCCAGGCCAGCGCCGCGAGCTGATCGAGCAGCCCCCGGTTGGCGGGGGCGTCCGGGAACACCCCGAACCCCTCGATGCCGAGGCGGTAGTTGACCGACACGAGAACGACACCGTCACGGGCGAACGCAGCCCCGTCGTACACCGGCACGGCCGACGAGCCGTGCAGCAGCGAACCGCCGTGGATCCAGACGAGGACGGGCAGCCCGGTACGGGCCGGGGACGGTGTCCACACGTTGAGGTTGAGGCAGTTGTCGCCCGGCACGTCGGGATCGGGCAGCAGCCGGTCCAGCGGCGGGGAGTACGGCCGCTTGGGCGCGGTCGGCCCGAACGCCACCGCTTCCCGTACGCCCTCCCAGGGCTCGGGCGGCTCCGGCGCCCGGAAGCGGCGGGTGCCGACCGGCGCGGCCGCGTACGGGATACCGCGGAACACGGCGACGCCCTGCTCCAGCGTGCCGCGCACCGCCCCGTGGACCGTGCTGACCTGCGGTGACGTCTCGGATGTGGGAGGGGGTACGGCAGTCATGCGGTGGGTTCAGCCCTTCTGCGGCGCCGCGGTCGCGGACGGTGCGGTTGCGGAGAGTGCGACGGTCGACGAGCCGGACGGATGGTGGGTTCGGGAGCCGTCGGGGTGCGGCACCTCCACTGGCACCGGTGACTCGATACGTACCCGGTCCGGGGCCGCGTCGACCCGGACGAGGCCCTCGGACGTGGCTCCGGTCGTCGTCGGTCGGGGCGGCGTCGGCCGGATGGATCAGGAAGAGGCGGCCGTCAGCGCCCGCTTGAGGACCTTGCCGGTCGGGCCGAGCGGCAGCGTCTCGGTGAATCGCACGATCCGCGGATACTTGTGCCGCCCGAGCCGGTCCCGGGACCAGGCGATCACGTCCTCCTCCGTCACCGCACCCGCATCCGCACGCAGCACGACGACCGCGCAGACCTCCTCCCCGCGCGCCTCGTCCGGCACGCCGATCACCGCGACCTCGGAGATCGCCGGATGGCGCACGAGCACCTCTTCGACCTCACGCGGATAGATGTTGAAGCCGCCCCGGATGACCAGGTCCTTCTTCCGGTCGACGATGCTGAGGAAGCCGTCCTCGTCCCGCACCCCGAGATCTCCGGTGCGGAACCAGCCGTCGACCAGGGCGGCGGCTGTCGCCTCCGGATCGTCGAGATACCCCGCGAAGATGTTGTGGCCGCGCACCACGACCTCGCCGACCTCGCCGTCCGGCAGCAGCAGCACGGCGTCCTCGACCGCCGCGTCCGCGACACCGATCTCCACGCCCCAGACCGGGTGGCCGACCGTGCCGGGTCGCCGGCCGAGCTCCGGCTGGTTGAAGGTGGCGACGGGGGAGGTCTCGGTCAGCCCGTAACCCTCCAGGACCTGCGTCGCGAAGGTCTCCTCGAAGCGTTCGAGTACGGCGACGGGGAGCGCGGCGCCGCCCGAGACGGCCGCGCGCAGAGTGAGACGGTGCGTCGTGCCGTCCTTCGCCGCCGCCTCGACGAGTGCGTGATACATCGTCGGTACGCCCATGAAGACGCTGACGCCCTCGGCGGCCAGCAGTTCGAGTGCGCCCGCGCCGCTGAAGCGCGGCATGAGGACGAGCGTGGCCCCTGCCCGTAGCGTCGCGTTCATCGCACAGGTCTGCCCGTAGCTGTGGAACAGCGGCAGACAGCCCAGGACCACGTCGTCGATGTCCAGCCCCACCAGGTCGTGGGCGATCACGGACGCGTTCATCACGATGTTGAGATGAGTGAGAAGCGCACCCTTCGGCCGCCCGGTCGTGCCGCTCGTGTAGAGGATCACCGCGGTGTCGTCCGGCGCCGCGGGCTCCGGCGCGGGCAGCGGGTCACCATCCGTCGGCACGCCGCGCACGGCCCGCACCCCCGCGGCGCGCGCCCCGTCCTCGGCCACCGGCCACAGCGGACCACCACTGATCAGCGCAACGGAACCGCTGTGCCGCAGTACGTACGCCACCTCGTCGGCCACCAGCAGCCCATGCACCGGTACGACGGTCGCCCCGGCGGCGAGCGCCCCGTAGTACGCGTACAGGAAGTCCGCCGAATTGGGCAGCAGCACTGCCACCCGGTCTCCCGGACGCACCCCTGACGCCCGCAGCGCGCCCGCGCAGCGCAGTGCTCGCGCCCACAGCTCCCGGTAGGTGAGCCGGGTGTCCGAATCGACCACGGCGACGCGGTCGGGATACTTGCGGGCCGACTCGCGGAGGACAGTGGCGACGCTGAGAAACATGACACGCTCCAGGAAACATGGCGTTTACACGGCTGCTGCTGCTCAGAATCAGCCGTCGGCCCGTCTCCACACAATGTGCAGGTGCCCACCATGCGCATCGTCCACCTGGGCAGCGGCCCCTCGGAGATGTATGCGACAAGGCATCCGCCTATCGGGCGGGCGGGGCTAACCTTCCGGCATGGCGGACAGTCCCGGAGCCCGGACCCCTCGCAGCGACGACCACGGCAGCGGCGGCGCCGACGGGGAGCTGCGCCGCGCCCTGGCCGTCGCTCTGGTGCCGCAGATCGACGAACTGACCCGACGGGTCGTCGCCGACATCCACGCGCACAGCGGCACGTACGCCTCCGGCGCACCCGTCAGCCGGGACGATCTGTGGGAAATCTGCCGCGACAATCTGCTGCGGGCACTGGAGGACTTCGGCGGACTGCCCCCCAGCGGGGGAGACTTCGAGTACGCGGCGCGCGAGACGGGACGACGGCGCGCCGAGCAGAACGTACCGCTGGACACCGTGCTGCAGGCCTACCGGCGCGGGGGCCGGGTGATGTGGCAGATGATGGCGGAGCACCTGCGGGCGACACGGGCCGGACGGGCCGGTGGGACCGGGCAGGGACGGGATCCCGTGGGCGTGGTCGCGGGCGACCGGGACACCGAGCTCGACATGGCGGGCGCCGTGTGGGAGACCATCGACCGCTACTCGCTCGTGATGGCCGAGTCGTACCGGCTGACCCAGCTGGAGATGCAGGGCCGCCAGGACACCCGCCGCGTCGCCCTCTTCGAGGCCCTGCTCGACGGGCGCGGGGACGACCCGGCGGTCGCCGCGGCGGCCTCCGCCGCGCTCGGAGTGCCGGTCCACGACCGGTACGTCATCGTCGTCGCCGCCCAGGACCCGGCCGCGCCGCCCAACCCGGCGCCCGTCCTCGACGACCACGGCATCTGGTCCTTCTGGCGGCCGAGATCGGGCCGGTACGCGGGAATCGTGCGGCTGGCCGCGGGGGAGTCCGGCGTACTGCTCGACCTGCTGCGCCACCGCACCGGTGCCACCGCGGGCGTATCACCGGAGTTCGACCGGCTCGCCCAGGCGGGCCGGGCCCTGCGGCTGGCCGAGCAGGCCCTGCGTACGCTGCCCGCCGGCAGCGGCGAGGCCGCGGCGTTCGACGACCGGCTGGCCGAGGTTCTCCTCGTGGGCCGGCCCGAGATCGCCGAGCGCATCGTCACCACGCAACTGGGCGCCGTCCTGGACACGGCGGCCGAACGCGACGCGCTGCTCAGCACGCTGCGGGTCTGGCTCGACAGCGGCTGCTCGGCGGCGCGTGCCGCCGAGCTCCTCTACTGCCACCGCAACACGGTCCTCAACCGGATCGGCCGGATCGCCGAACTCACCGGACGTTCCGCGGAGTCGGGCGAGGCGCGGCTGGGGTGGGCACTGGCCCTCAGGGCGTTGCCGCTGAGAGGCGCCGATGGTGAACCGGCGCCCACGGAAGGCTACGTGGGCTAGAGGCGAACGCTCCGGAGATCCTGCCGCCGACGACCGGAGGCGGCGCGGAGGCCGGAGACCCGCCGCCGGGTCTCCGGAGACCTGCCTCCCGCCTCCGGTCGCGCCATGTTCTGCCGTCCGGTCAGGTGGCGAAGTACCGTGACAGCGACTCCCGTTCGTCGATCTCCACCAGATCGGGACGGGTGTAGCGTTCCGCGCGGGCGTGGTAGTCGAAGTCGCCCCGGACCAGCCCTCGGTAGTCCTGCACGCACCGCTCCAGCGCGGCCCGGGTGCGGCCGTGGATTCCGGCCGCCTCTATTTCGTCGATCAGTTCCTTCTCGGCGCGCTGCACCCGTTCCGCTATCTCGGCGAGCTGCCCTGCGGCCTCGTCGACGGCCTCCTGGAGCGTGAATCCGCTGTCGCGCTGAATGAGTCGTACCGCATTGTGCTCGTAACCGAGCAGTGCCTCCTTCTCGAAGGAGCAGATGTCGTTGCAGAGTCCCGAGTGATCGGTTACGGCGTTGCGCAGGGCGATATACGCGGGAAGGCTCCGGGCCGATTCCGGAAGGTCGATGCCGGCGGTGATCTCATGCAGATCGAGGAAGGGCTGCATGGCCACCGAATCCCGGCGGTGCTTCACAAATTCGTTCCTGGTCGGCACCTGCCCGGCGGCCCGTTCCACCGCCTCGGCGTAGTAGGTCCACAGCCAGGAGACCGTGTCCCGCCGGAACTGCCGGATCCAGCGCGGCGAGCGGTCGTGGTACGTCCGGGCCCGCAGGTCCACGAGTGCGTGCTCCATGGCGCCGCGCGGCTGTTCGTCGTCGAGTACGGCCACGAGTCGGTCGATCGCCGCCTCGCACATGCGGGGATCACGCCCGGCGGGACCGTCGTCGAACTCGTCGTCGACGAGGAAGGCCCAGAAGAGCCACTGGCAGAAGAGATCGAGATGGTGCTGCGAAGCAGTGGGGAATATGAGGGATATCCAGAGTTCGGGCCTGGTCCGGATCATCTTCTTCCGGGCCATCGGGGAGAGTGCGAGACCATTGGATTCGGCCCATTCCCAAGCGGCCTTCCCGGTCTCCTCCATACCGGGATTGCATCCCGCGCTCTGGAACGGCATATGAAACTCCGGCAGCGCAATCTGGCTCATTGGTGCCCCTCGTCGAGACGATGCGGATGAACGATACGAACGGGGATCTGATCGAATTCGCGCGTCGGCGCCAGTGCGCATCGGGGTGCGGGCCGCCCGCTCCCGCCCGACCCTGGCCAGAGGGTCACCGTACGAGATGAGCCGGTCATCCCTGCTCACTCTCCTCCGCCGGGGGTCGGGGCATCGGGGCCGGGCTCGTGGGTCTGCGGTGGCAGGCGCCGTTGGCCAAGGACGGCGGCATCACCATGTGTGACCCATAGTCAACCGCCTGTGGACGAGGGGGGAAGCCATGTGTGACCGAAATTGCCTGATCGTCATGGAGCGAGTGAATATCTCCGAGCAGTCGGTGATCTCTTGGGTTGATCGCTGAGCCGACGGCGCAGACGCCTGCGAAGCTCGTCGATTTCAGGCCGATCCGGGGCCGTTCCTCACCAGGGCCCGGACACGCCTGCGGGCCCCCGGGCCGCACTTCCTGACCCAGGGGTTGGCACACGTCTCGCTCAGGCGCCCTTCAGATGCCGTATCAGTCGCTCGAAGTCCTGCCACCCCGACAGATCCGACGGGTCGCCGGGGAGCGGGTAGTACAGCGCCGGACGGGACCTCGGGCCGAGTTGGACCGGTGGCTCGGACAGCGGGGTGCGCCGGGCGCGGTCGCCGGGCATCTCGCGGACCTCCTCCGCGCCGAGCACGAAGGCCAGCGGGACACCGGGCCCCTCGAAGCGCGGTGGAACGGCCAAATCGCGTCGTGCCTTGCGGAGTTGGACGAGCATCGACTGCAGGTGATGGCGGGTGGCGAGCACCTCCGCGGCCCGGGGCAGGGCGTCCAGCGGAGGCTCCTCGTCGGGCCCGTAGCCGAACGCCAGCGTGACGTCCTCCTCCACGCCCGCCTTCGTACGGCTGATGCGGACCGTCGCCAGACCCGGCCGGTCCGGGCTGCCGACCACCACGATCCAGGTCGGCTCCGGCGCCCTCTCGAAGGCGACATCGGTCAGCCGGCGCAGCGACCAGGGGAGGTTGGCGGGCTCCGCGGTGCCCCAGCCGGCCGGAGCCTCGCCGGTCAGCTCGCGCCACACCGACTCCAGGGCACCGCCGAGCACCAGCCGGTCGTCCGCGGGGTGGACCGTGCGGAACGAGACGGCCAGCTGACGCTCGCCGGTGTTCGCGACCTCCTGGTAGGAGGCGGCCACCGGCGTGCGCGGGTCCCCGGGGACCGGGTGGGCCGCCTCGACCGGTGCGAACAGGCCGTTCTGCCAGCGCAGTACGGCACCGGACAGGCCGTCGTAGTAGCCGTCCTTCTCGTCCTGCACCACCCAGCGGGACGGCCAGCCGCTCAGGCTGTTGCGTACGGCGGGGGAGAGCGTGGCCCCCGGCGAGGTGACGATCTGGAGCCCCAGCTCGGCATTGGCGGCGGCCCGGAACGCGTCCGAGAGCCAGGCCGTCATGGCGATCACCGGTCGGTCCTGGATGACGACGGCGACCTTGTCGGTGAGGGCGTCGACGGCGGGCTGCGCGGCCGCGGGTGTGGGCGCAAGGCTCACGCCCTCGGTCTTCACCACGGCGAGGGAACGCGCGGCCTCCGGCGGCCAGGCGGAGCCCCCGGCCAGCGTGGCGAGCCGGGCCGCGAAGGTGCCCGCGAGCAGCTCGGCCTCCTCGACGCCGGTGGTGGCGCGGGCCTCCGTCCACCAGAACGGAACCGGGGGCGCGGTGGCCCCGAGCAGCCGCTCGGCCTCGCCCGCGACCTGCACCAGCAGCGGTGCCTCGACGGAGACGAGCGGCCGGCCCTGCTCGTCGCAGAGCTGCACGACGGCATCCTCGCCCGTCGTCCCCACCAACTTGTCGGGGCCGCCCGCGAGCAGACCCGCGAGCACGGTCAGCGGGTCGGGCATGCGCTGGGTGAGGGCGATGACGTCCTTGGTCATGTGGTCGGCCGTTCCTTCTTCGTCCGGGGTGCGGATGTGCTGCGGGGCGTGCCCCGCGGGTACGGGACGGCTCCCCGGTGCGTCACTCGGCGGTGTACACGGTCTGGATCAGGCGGTTGGGCCGGCCCCGCTGGATGAACACACCGCGGCCCGCCGGCTGCTGCGCGGCGTACACACCGGGGAACAGCTGGCCCTCGCTGCGGTCGCCCGCCATGAGGAGCGCCGAGGCACCCGACTCGCGCAGCCCCAGCACCAGCGGGTCGTACATGCCGCGCGACGCGCCCGCGACCCGGCGCGTCAGGACGAAGTGGAGCCCGATGTCGACCGCGGACGGGATGTACGGCAGGAACGGGTCGAGCGGCGCCTGGCCCGCGGTGGTCAGCACGTCGTAGTCGTCGACGAGGATCACGATCCGCGGACCGCTGCCCCAGCTGCCGGGCTCCAGGTCCTCGGTGTCCGCCCGGTCGTCGGGCAGCCGCTTCTCCAGCTCGGTGGCGATTCCGGCGGCGAGGCCCGCGCACATCTTGGGGTTGTACGCGTAGCCGCCGCGGAACTCCTCGGGGATCGCGCCGCGCAGGCCGCGCCGCGGGTCCATGACGGCGAAGACCAGCTCCTCCTCGCCGTAGCGCTCGATGAGTCCTCCGGCGATGGTCTTCAGCAGGTTCGTCTTGCCGCACTCGCTGTCGCCCATGATCAGCAGATGCTGGTCGTGGTGGAACAGGTCGAGCATGGCGGGCGCGAGCGCCGTCTGGTCCAGGCCGATCGGCACCCGCTGGGGCTCGGCGACCGGGCCCGGCAGCAGATGAGGCTCCAGGACGTGCGGCAGGATCCGTACCGGCTGGGCGACCTCGCCGCTCCAGGTGGCGCGGACCGTGCGGGCCGTGTGCTCCAGGACGGCGCCGAGGTCCGAGGTGTCGGCCAGCCCGTCCGTACGCGGCAGCGCGACCTGTGCGAAGAGCTTGCCGTCGGTGAGGATGCGGCCCGGCTCGTCCGGCGACAGGGTCTGGGCGAGTTTGCGGTCGATGCTGGACTCGCTGGGGTCGTTCAGACGCAGCTCGACACGGGTGCCGAAGTTCGACTGGGTGGCGATGCGTACGTCGTTCCAGCGGAGCATGCCCGCGACGACATGTATGCCGTAGCCGCCACCGCGCTTGAGGATGTCGACGACGGCGTCGTCCAGCTCGTCGAAGTCGTCGCGCAGCGCGCCGAAGCCGTCGATGACGAGCACGATCTCGGCCGAGGCCAGCTGGGGCAGCCGGCCCGCCGCGTGCAGGGAACGCAACTGCTCCACGGAGTCGATGTGGTGTTCACGGAACAGCTCCTCACGGATCGCGAGCATGCCCCGTACTTCCTCGACGGTGCGTCCCGCGCGCTCCCGGTCCGCACGGCCGGCCACCCCGCCGACGTGCGGCAGGCCCGACACGGCCTGGAGGCCGCCGCCGACCAGGTCGAGGCCGTAGACGCCGACCTCCTGCGGGGTGTGCGTCAGCGACAGCGCGAGAGCGAGCGTGCGCAGGAGGGTGGTCTTGCCGGACTGCGGACCGCCGATGATCGCGGCGTGGCCGCCCGCCACCGTCAGGTCCAGATACCACTGGCCCTGCCACTGCTTGGTCGGGTCGTCCAGCAGACCGAGCGGCACCTGGAGCGGACCCCTCCGCTTGGCCAGTTGCATCCCGCGCGGGCCGACGTCCAGCGGGCCCGCGACCTTGTCCAGGGCGATGGCGTCGGGCAGCGGCGGCAGCCAGATGCGGCGCACCGGGCCGGCCGCACTGCGCAGCTGATCGACGATGACGCCCATCTCGGTCGGCCCGGTCTCACGCCGTCGCGCCTTCGGCTCCTCGCCCGGACTCTCCGGCTCGGCCAGGGTGTTGAAAGCCTCGTACTCAAGGGCGAGAGGACCGGTGTCCTCCTCCTGCGTACGCTGCACCGGGCCCTGGTACGCGCCCGAGACATAGCTCGCCTTGAACCGCTCGTAGTGGCTGGTGTCGACCTTCAGATAGCCGAACCCGGGCAGCGGCGGCAGATGGAAGGCGTCCGTGGTGTCCAGGACCGTACGGGACTCGTCGGCGGAGAAGGTACGCAGACCGAGCCGGTACGAGAGATAGGTGTCCAGGCCCTTGAGCTTGCCGCCCTCGATGCGCTGGCTGGACAGCAGCAGATGCACACCGATGGAGCGGCCGATGCGGCCGATGGACAGGAACAGGTCGATGAAGTCCGGTTTGGCGGTGAGGAGTTCGCCGAACTCGTCGATGACGACGAACAGATGCGGCAGCGGGTCCAGATCGGGCCGCCGGTCGGCGCGCAGCGCCGCGTAGTCACCGATGTCGGCGACATTGCCCGCGTCCTTGAGGACCTGCTGGCGGCGCTTGACCTCACCGGCGAGCGAGGCGTGGACGCGCTCGACGAGGCCCGCCTGGTTCTCCAGGTTGGTGATGACACCGGCCACATGCGGCAGGTCCGCGAACGGAGCGAAGGTCGCACCGCCCTTGTAGTCGACGAGGACCAGGGCGAGGTCCTCCGGCGGGTGCGTGGCCACCAGGGCGAGAACGAGGGTGCGCAGCAGCTCCGACTTCCCGGAACCGGTGGCACCGACACACAGCCCGTGCGGGCCCATGCCCAGCTCGGAGGACTCCTTCAGGTCGAGGAGCACCGGTTGACGGGAGTCGCTGATGCCGATCGGCACGCGCAGGAAGGCACGTTCGCCGCGCGGCGCCCACAGGTGCGACAGATCGAGCTGCGCCACGTCGTCGATGCCGAGCAGGTCGGCGAAGTCGACGGGCCCGGACAGCGGGGCGTCGACGAGCGACTCGGCGGACAGCCGCATCGGCGCCAGCATCCGGGCCAGACCCTCGGCGAACGGGATGCTGACCTCGTCCACGGTGCCGTGGGCACTGATCGGCTCCTGCTCACGCAGGTCCTCGATGACCACCCGGTCGCCGTCGACGGTGATCCGGACGCTGACGTGTCCCGGCTCCTGGACCCGGTGTTCGAGCAGGTGCAGCACGCTGACGCTCATCTCGCGCAGGCCGACCGCGTCGTCGGGGCGCGGCAGGTCGACGGCGTCCTCGCCGTGCCCGTCGGTGACGACGAGCAGCCGGGACGTCATGGACAGCGCGTCCTTGCCGGACAGACCGCGCCGCACCTCGGCCGCGTACGAGGCGCGACGGCGCAGCTCCGGGCCGATCTGGCGGGCGAGCTGGGGCGCGGAGGGGGCGATCCGGCGCGCGGCGACGGGACCGTCGAACTGCTCGGGGTCGAGCAGATGCGGCATCCACTTGGCCCACTCCCACTCGGCCAGCCGGTCGCCGGGCACGGCGAGTGCCATCGCCACGTCGTCGGGGGCGTGCGTGGCCGCGGTTTGAACGAGCAGGGCGCGTGCGACGCGCAGACAGTCCTCGCGGGGGCCGATGACGCTGATGTTGCCGACCCGGTCGAGCGGGACGGTGAGCGGCAGTTCGGTGCCGGTACGGAAGCGGTCCATCAGCGCCGACGCCTCGTTGAGCATGAAGAGATCGGGCGGTGAGAGGACCGACGAGCCCTGCTGGGCGACCTTCAGATCGCGTACCGGCATCTCACCGGTGCCGACGCGCACCCGCAGGAAGTCGCCGTCCGGACGGCGGCGCTCCCACACCCGGGCCGGGTCACGCACTATGTCGTACAGGGCGTGCGGGGGCGGATTGAGGATGTCGGCCCGCTCGGCCCGCTTGCGCTCCTCGTCGGAGAGCTCCTCGCGCAGGTCCTCCAGATAGGCGAGGTAGGCCTCGCGTTGGGTGCGGCGGGTGCGCTGGGCCTTGCCACGCTGCGAGAAGACGAGCGCGACGGAGCCGATGACGGTGACGACGAGGATGATCGCGCCGAGCCCGGCGAACTGACTGTTGCGTACGACCGTCATCATCACGACTGACGACATCACACCGGCGACGGGCAACAGCGACATCGCGATGTTGCCCGACTTTCCCTCGGGCAGGTTCGGCGGGGCCTCGATGGTGCGCGCCTCGGAGGCGGCCGGCGGCCGGGTGGTCCTGGCCGGGCGGTGGATCAGTCGGGTACTCATCGTCGTCCGTCACTCGGGGTCGGGCTCGGCATCGGGGATCAGTGGTGCTGCTGATCGGTGGTCAGTGGTGCTGCTGGGAGAGCCGGAACACATCCGCGGCGAGACGGGTGGCGGCCTCTCTGGTCGCGTGCGCCAGGAGTTCGGTACGGATCGCGCCGCCGGCTGCCAGGTGCCGGTCGTACGGCAGGACCTGGACACCCGCGCCGGTGGACTTGAGCTTCTCGGCGGCCTCGTCGAGATCGAGTCCGGGGTGCGGCACCAGCTCGCTCAGCACGACGACCGTGCCGGCGATCACATGCCGGGGCAGCGACTGCATCCACTGCAGCACCGCGTACGTACTGGTGATGCCCTCCAGCGTGGCGGGTGCCGCCAGCACGCGGGCCTGCGCGGCGGACAGCGCGACCCGGGCGACCTCGGCCGGCAGCGTCTCGCAGTCGACGACGGTGACGCCGAAGTAGCGGCGCAGCGAGACCATGACCCGCTCGTACGCCCTGCTGTCCAGCATCGCGCCGATCTGGCCCTGACTGCCGGGCAGCAGCCAGGCGTTGCCCGGGAGCTGGACGAGATAGCCGGTGATGTCCAGCAGCGACATCTGCGGCTCGATGATGCCCGCCAGGTCGCCGGTGGTCCAGCGCAGCGTCTCGGCGCCGAGACGCAGCGGCAGCGAGCCGAGCGCCGGGTCGGCCTCGACGAAGAGAACCGGGTCCTGCCGGTAGTGCGCGTACGTGGTCCCGAGCAGCGCGGCGACGGTCGACTTGCCGGCGCCGCCCCGGATGGAGGTGACGGCGATCTGACGGCCGGTCGTCACGGGCTGCTGGAGCATCTCGGCGGTGGCGGTGGTCCTGGCGACCTCGCGTGCGGCCGACGAGGACACGCTCACCCGCAGGGCGCGCGCGGCCCGCGCGGCGAACGGCTCGCCACGCCGCGCCTTGCGCCCGACGGCGGCCAGCCCCCTGTCCACCACGGGCCGGGAGTCGGGGGTGTGGTGGGGGCGGGTGCCGGGGGTGTACGTGGCCTGGGCCTGGGCCTGCTGCGGCTGCCCGACGGGGTGAGCCGCCATCGGCTGCTGTTCCTGGTGGCCGGGGTGCTGGGGCTGCTGCTGTTCCTGGTAGGCGGCGTACTGGGCTGCCTGCTGCGGTTCCCGGTAGCCGGCCTGCTGCTGGGGCGTCCCGTGCGCGGGGGCGCTCTGCGCGGGGAGGCCGGGGTTCGACGCGGGGGCGGTGTACGGCTGACCGCCCTGCCCCTGCGCGGAGGCACCGTACCCCTGCCCGCCAGGGCCCTGCGCGCTCTCCTGGGCGGCACCACCCCTCATGGCGCGCAGCACATCGCCCTGCCAGTTGTCTTCGTTCGGCATGTCTGCCCTTCTTTTTCGCCCTGCTGCCCCGCCCGGAGCACCTGCGCGTCGACTCAGAACTTGTTGAGCAGCTGTCCGTACACGCCGAACACACCGACGGCGAGCGGGAAGAGCCCCACCACGCCGATGGATTCGACCAGATCGGCCATGCGTCGCAGCCGTACCTGCACATGCTCGGGCGGCTGCACCGCCAGGACGAGCAGCGGCAGCACCGCCGCCACGCACAGCAGGGCGAGCGGCCCGGCACCCCCGGCGTGCTGCATCCACAGCACGACGAGGCGTACGAGCAGGATCGCGGCGGCGGCGAAGAGCGCCACGACCTCGGCGACCAACGGGAAGGCCCGTGCCCGGGAGAGCAGCACGAGGGCCACGAGCGAGGGGAGTGCCACGGTCCACACGGACGGCTTGTCGGCCAGGGTGAGCAGCCAGCCGCCGGCCGCCGCGGAGACCGCGGTGACCACCGTCGCGAGGGCCAGGCCGCGGTGGGTGGCCGCGAGCGCGTTGCCCACCTGGTGGCGGCTGACCGAGACGCCGCCGGAGCGGCGGTCGTCGAGTGCGGTGAGCCCCGATGCCGCCAGCGCGAGCCGGGGAAGCAGCCCGAGCAGCACCACGGAGAAGACGGCCATGACGGCGCCGAGCCGGGCCAGGTCGTCCTGCACGGCGGCAACGGCCTCCCACACCACAACGATTGCGGTGGTCGCCACGGCACCGATGAGCCCGCCGCGGCCGAGCGGCGAGAAGTAGCCGAGAAGCACCAGCATCAGGACGAGCGCGCCCGCGACGCCGGCGAGCCGCGAAGTCCCCGACCAGTCGTACGCATCCGCGGCGGTCCACGCGCCGGCGATGCCGAGGCTGCCTGAGGCCAGCAGAAGCGCGGTCGCCAGACCCCGGTTGCCCTGCCCGATCCTGGCGATGAGCGCACCGGCAGCCAGCAGCACGAGCGTGACGGCCACGAGGGCGCCGGTCAGGGCTTCGAGGGCGAACTCGCGGCGGGCGAGCAGCGCGGCGATCACCGCGAAGGCCACGGACGCCACACCCGCACTGGTCCGGCGCGCGGCGGGACGCCAGCGCCAGGCCTGCAGATCGAGGTCGTCGGCCACCAGATCGGTGACATCGTGCACGACCGGGGCGGGGGGCGCGGAGTGGGCCCGGACGAGCCGGAGCACGGCGCCGTCCACGATCCCGGCCGAGGACAGTGTGCTGTCGTGCGGCAGCGCGGAGCCGTCCGACGTGATCAACTGCCGTGTCATCGGGCGCGCAGCGGCCCGGTCGTCCAGCAACTGCAGAATGTCCGGCAGCAGCTGCCCGATCGGCGTATCGGACGGCAGGACGATATCCGCCCGGCGTCGCTCACCGACCAGGGTCACCCGGCTGAGCTGCGCTCGGGAAGTCGTTGCTGTGCTCACCACTTTACGGGAACCTATCATCGCGACGTTTGAGGAGTCGGGCAGCTTGGCGTGCCCATGCTACTAGCGCCTTCTCCGTCCCCTTTACGGGGAACTCTTTCTGAATTTGCCGGAGTTACCGAGTTACTGGGGATTTTTCGCTGATTCCCCGCTTTTCTCCGGTTGTGCCGATTTCATCGGCTGCTGGTACTGCTGTTCCTGACGCTGCTGCTTCTGCTGCTCGGCCTTCTGCTTCTCCAGCATGTTCTGGATAAACGACCACCCGACACATCCCGCGCACAGCACGGCCGCGATGGCGATCCCCGCGAAGACCTTCCCGAGCCGCTCGTCCGCCGTGCGCCGCGCCCGCTGCGCGCCGAACAGCAGCGCGTCCCGCATCCTGCGCCGGCGTACCGCCACCGACTCCAGAAGCTGGCTGTCGTAATCCCGTGCCATTCGTCTCGTCGTCCGTTGCCTCAGTCGTACGTTGCGTCGGTCATGGTCGCTGCATCACCGGCCGTCGGTCCGAGGGCCGGTGGCCGGGGTCGGGTTACTCCCGCTCACTCCTGCTCACTCCGAAGGAGCGGCATATTCCGCATCAGCCGACCTGCACCGTACGGGAATCCCCCCAATTAACTCCTGCAACATAAGGCATGGGCGAGGAGGCAGTACAGCCCAGGTTGTGGGGTGCACAAGTTGTGGAGCGAGCGAGAACAGCCGACGCCGATTCGGCATTCGTCAGGGATCGTCATGGGCGCCGGCGACCTCGGTCGCATACCACGAACACAGCGACTCGGCCACGGCGTCGATGAGTCCGTCTTTCGCCGCCCGGGCAATCGTCCCGTCCGAGAACCGCTCCCCGCGCACCACGGCCGTGGCCGCGCGCACGGCGTCGGCCGGGCTCATCCGGCCGTCGAGCGGCACGGTGGGCGGCGGATTGTCCTGCCAGAGGTACGCGGGTGTCACGGCGCCGACAGCGGGCAACGCCCGGACCACGCGTTCGAGCCGCCTGCTGTGCAGCGGATAGCTCATCTGCCGGGTGCCGTCCGGCTGTTCCCCGCCCTTGGACCACTGGACGTCACGGTCCTCGTCCGTCAGCGCGGCGAGCCCTTCCCTCAACTGGCGCCATGCGTCGGCGTTCTCACGGTCGAGCTGGGCCAGCAGCCGCCGGTCGTCGGCCGCGGTCACGATGTGGGCCAGCTCCGTGAGCGCCGCCAGGGACGGGGCCGCGGTCAGGGAGCCCGGGACGATGTGGCTGACGCACCTCGGGTCCGAGCCGCGGACCAGCGCGGCGAGCGCGGCTGTGGGGACGAGCCCGCGCGCCTTGGCCTCGTCGAGCTTTGCGGACCACTTGAGCCCTTGGTCGAACCCGGCCCGGTCACCGGCGGGCCGCAGGCACCAACCGGCGGCGTCG
This sequence comes from Streptomyces atratus, assembly GCF_014648655.1. GTDB lineage: Bacteria > Actinomycetota > Actinomycetes > Streptomycetales > Streptomycetaceae > Streptomyces > Streptomyces atratus. Next base: position 2,114 of record NZ_BMRN01000001.1, on the reverse strand, counting down.
TCCTCGTCGTTGGCCCATAGGTAGCCCATCGCCTCGCCGCGGGCGTTGGCGACGGTGAGGTGGTGGACCGGCTTGTCGGTCTCGCTGCGGTAACGCGGTGCGTCGGGTTCGTACGTCATGATCCGCTCGTGCCGTGGGCGTCGGTGCGCGACCTCAGCCCCCGCTTGCCAGTTCCTTGAGTTCGGCGAGCGACGGGGCCTCGGCCAGCGAGCCGGGTACGACACCGCTGCCCAAAATGTCACTCGTGTCCCGGACCAGCTCGGCGAGCAGGGCAGTGGGAGCGATCCCGCGCGACTTCGCGTCCCGCAGTTTCCTGAGCCATGCGGCTCCGGCGTTGATCGCGGCGGCCCCCAGCCCCGGCGGCGTCACCCAGCCGGCGGCGTCACCCTCGTCATTGGCCCATACGTAGCCGATCAACACGCCGTCGCTGTCGGCGACCCGTACGTACTGCACGGGCCCCTGCGCGACACGGTTGTAGCGGGGCGGCCCGGCTACCCGCTTGAGCTGCATGTCTTCCTCGAAGCGCGGATTCGGTCGGTTCTCGCTGGTCATGCACTCCTCCTCTGTCACTTCGGCAGGACTTCGCCGTACACCTGGGCCTGTCCGGCCTCGTCCACGAAGACTCGGGTCACCCGGTACTCCGAGCCACGCCCGAGAAGGATCTCACGCTCGGTCACGCCGTAATGGCTGACCTTCTCCAGCCACAGCGCGGGCGTCCCCTTCGGGACGCGCAGGTGGAGGATGGCGTCCTTGCCCGCGAAGCTGGGTACCGGGTGGTTGCCGAGCGATGTGGACAGATAGCCCTCGTCACCGTACGTGCCACCCAGCATTTCGAGAGGCGAGTCGAGGTCGAGGTGTCCGATGCCCGTGCCGCGCACCACCATGACGTCCTCGGGCACGGGGCGGGTCGACATCACCCGGTCCATCTCGCTGATGTCGTGCAGCACCTCGGGCCTGGGACCGTAGTAGGGGTCGTTCCGCAGGTAGCCGTTCATGTCCTTGTACGAGGGGAACGAGTCGCCCGTGTAGTCCCGGAGCGCCTGCTGTGCGGACGGGTCCAGGTTGTCCACGTAGTCGTTCCAGTAGTCCCGGCCGTACTGGATCGCGTCGAAGTCGTCCGCGAACGGCACGGTGCCGTCGGTCAGTTCGGCGGCGGCGACCCGGTGCTTCTCGGCGGTGGAGAGTGCGTCGAAATCGGCTTCCGACACGTGGGGCGTGTACGTGAAGTCGTCCGCCGCAGTGCCCACGCCGGGCCCGTCCGCACCGTGGTGGCCGGCCGTCGTCGCGTCGTCGGCGCCGTGGAGGGCGTCACCTGCGGCGCCGTGCGGGTCCACATGCCCGCCGTGGTCGCCGGCGTGCGCCGCGTCGTCGCCGTGCGCGGCCACATCGTCCGCGTGCCCGCCGCTGTGCGAACCGTCGTGCCCGTGCGCGCCCGGTCCGTCGTGGCCCGGAGTGTGCGGGGCGTCCGTCGTGTGCGGGTTGCTGCCGGGCACGTCATGGCCGGGACCGTGGGGTCCCGTGGGCGGCAGATCGTGCCCCGGAGCCGTGTGACCTGGGATGTCGTGCCCCGCACCTGTCGGGACATGGCCGGGTGCGTGGCTTGCCGGGTCGAAGGCTGCCGGGGCGGGACCGAACGATCCGTTCGGTACGTGGTTGGGTGCTCCGCCGGGAACCTGGCTTGCCGGGTCGAAGGCGGCCGGTGCAGGACCGAACGATCCGTTCGGTATGTGGCCGGGCGCTCCGCCCGGTACGTGGTCGAAGCCGCTCCCCGTGTGCGGCGCCATGCCGGGGAAGCCGCTTCCCGCGTGAACTCCCGGCGCCACCGGCTGCTGAATCTGCCAGGACGAGGGCAGGCCCGACGCATGAGGGACCGTGTCGTGCGGGATCGGAGTCGTTTCGACCACGCCGTTCGGAGCGACCAGGTTGCCGTTGGGCTCCAGGAGGCGCCCATCAGGCAACTGCACCGAACCGTCAGGAAGTTTGGGGATCTCGATGTTGCCGATCCCCTTGAGGCCCTTGGTGATGTCGCCGATCTTGGAGAGGCCGGCGCCTGCGCCCTTGGCGATGTAGGTCATCGGGTCGATGACCTTGCCGGCCTTCCCTGCGACGGACAG